>JADJRU010000026.1 GCA_016712105.1 Ahniella sp. | reverse complement strand
GGCCAGGAAACCGCCGTCGAACGCCAGTCGCTGTTGTCCGCACCGTTGATCCAACGCTGTCTCGGCAACGGTCATTTCACGCTCGCCGACTACATTGCGTTCCTCACCGAAGCCTTCCATCACGTCAGTCACACCGTGCCGTTGTTGATGGCCGTGGGCAGTCGTTTGCCGGCCAGCAAGGAATCCTTCCGCGTGGCCGTTGCCGAATACATCGAAGAAGAGATCGGGCACCAGGAGTGGATCCTGAACGACCTCGCGGCATGCGGTGTCGACCCGGAGACCATCCGTCATGGCAAACCGAACATCGCGACCGAACTGATGGTGGCCTATGCCTACGACACCGTCATGCGACGCAACCCGATGGGGTTCTTCGGCATGGTGTTCGTGCTGGAAGGCACCAGCATCAACCTGGCCACCCAGGCTGCCGAGATCATCCAGCGTCGCCTGCAATTGCCGACGAAGGCTTTTTCATACCTTCGGTCACACGGCAGCCTCGACATCGAGCACATGGCGTTCTTCGAAAAACTGATGAACACCGTCGAAGACCCCCAGGATCGTGATGACATCGTCCATGCGGCCCGTCGGTTCTTCCGTCTGTATGGCGACATCTTCCGATCGATTGATATCGCCCAGCAACCGGCGCTGGCCGCATGATGCGCGGCCGTACGATCCTGATCACCGGCGCCAGTGGCGGCATTGGTGCAGCCATCGCCGAACGATTGTCGGCGCAGGGTGCTCGATTGGTGCTGGTGGCGCGCCAGGCCAATCACACTTGAGTCCGCGACCGATTGCCGGCGGGCGAGAACCTCACCTCGCCGTCGCAGCCGATATCGCCAGTGTCGAAGGACGCGCCCTCATCAGGGATGCGGTCGCCAAGCTGGGTGAGCCACTGTTCGCGCTGATTCATGCCGCTGGAATCAGCCGATTTTCGCTCTTGTCCGATACCCCATCTGGCGATGTCGAAGCGCAGATGACGGTGAATGCGGTAGCGCCCATCCTGCTGACACAACGCCTGTTGCCTTTGCTCGACCCGAAGGGTGCCCGGATCCTGACCATCGGCTCCAGCTTCGGCACCATCGGCTACCCGGGTTTCTCGGCCTATTGCGCGAGCAAGTTCGCATTACGTGGATTCACCGAAGCGCTCCGGCGCGAGCTCGGCGACAGCCAGATCCAGGTCGCGCATCTGGCACCCCGCGCCACCCAGACATCGATCAACAGTGCAGCCGTGTGTGCCATGAACCAGGAACTCGGCAACACCATGGACCCGCCGGAAGTGGTGGCGGCCCAGGTCGAGCGCATGCTCCGTGCCCGCCGCATGAACAATCGCGCGATCGGCTGGCCGGAACGCCTGTTCCTCCGAATCAACGCCCTTGTACCGGCACTGGTTGATGGTGCCCTCCGCAAACAACTCCCGGCCATCAAGCGGTTCGCCGCTGTTCGGCCTCATCCGTAAAGGAGCAACAATCCATGAGCATCCGTTCCGTACTTGCCTTGTCCATTGCGCTGCTGATTGGCAGCGGCAACGTGCTCGCCGACCAATCTGCCGATATCGCCGGCCTGCAAGCCCGTTGGGCCGAAGTGAAGTACAGCTTGCCCGAAGCCGATCGGGAGAAAGCATTCGGCGAGCTCGCAGCAGAAGCCGCAACCCTCAGCGAGGCGCACGCCAAGGAAGCGCCGTATCTGGTCTGGGAAGGCATCATCCGCGCGACCTTGGCCGGTGCCAAGGGTGGCTTGGGTGCACTCGGCGAAGTGAAGAAGGCACGCGAACTGTTCGAGCGCTCGATAACGCTGGATCCGGCGGCGCACTGTCTGGATCGGCATTCACCAGTCTTGGTTCCCTGTACTACCAGGTACCGGGCTGGCCGATCGGGTTCGGCGACGACGACAAGGCCGACGAGATGTTGCGCAAGGGCCTGGAACTGGACCCGAATGGTATCGACTCGAATTTCTTCTGGGGTGATTACCTCCTGGAACAGGAAGAATACGAACAGGCCATTGCCGCGTTTGAAAAAGCGCGCGCTGCGTCACCCAGACCCGGACGTGAAACCGCCGATGCCGGTCGTCGCGCCGAGATCGATGCGAAGATCGCCGAGACCCGCAGTAAGATGTAGTGATGACCAATGGCCCCTGATGCGTATCCTGCTTGCTGAAGACGACCCCCTGATTGCCGATGGCGTAGCCGAAGCGCTGCGCCAGTCCGGGCTGGTGGTCAATCACGTGGCAGGCGGACGCGCAGCTTGTGCATCCCTGTTGGCAGATCCTCCGGATATCCTGATTCTCGACCTCGGCCTGCCCGACATGGACGGTTTCGAGGTCCTGAAATACTCGAAAACGCATGCACCTGCGACCCAGGTGCTGGTGCTGACGGCCCGGGACAGTACCGAGTCCAAGGTCCGCGGGCTCGACGGCGGTGCCGACGATTACCTGACCAAACCCTTCGCGCGCGCCGAACTGTTGGCGCGTGTGCGGGTGCTCGAGCGCCGTCTGGGCAACGCGGCCTCAGCGACGATCGACGTAGGCCCGCTCAGTCTCAATACGCGTCATCACGAAGCCCTGTTGTCCGGCGAGCCGCTTGCGCTGGCGCGACGCGAATACATGCTGCTGAAAGCGCTGGTGGAGAACGCAGGCGTGATCCAGACCCGCGAGGCACTGGAAACCCGGCTTTATGGATGGGGCGAGGAAATCGCCAGCAATTCGATCGAAGTGCACATCCACCACTTGCGCAAGAAACTCCCGAACGGATTCATCAAGACGCTGCGTGGCATCGGGTACATGGTGCCCAGGCCGTGAAGTCGATCCGGGTATTCCTGACCCTCACCTTGCTGTCGGTGACTGCACTGCTCAATTTTGCCGCTGCCCTGCGCGGGTACCAGCAGGGCATGGTCGAGGCCGAAGTGCTGTTCAACCAGCGCATGCAGCAACACCTCGATCTGCTGAACTACAGCTTGCCCGGACTGCTGGATGGCGAACGCCACGTGGCGGACCCATCTGCGCTCCCGACCAAAGTTCTTGCGTCCGGCAATCACCTCGAGTTTCAGTGGTTACGTCCAACCGGTGAACTGATCGCCCGATCCGATCGGATGCCCGACAAGCCGGTGACCGCGCTGGAAAGCGGCTATCGATCCATCAACTTCGCCGGGTATCGATGGCACGCACTGATCGAACGAAGCCAGGATGGAAAAAGCTGGTTCGTCCTGGCTGAACGGGATGACCAGCGATGGCGTCTGGCCGAGTCGGTCATTCTGCCGTCCGTCTATCCCATGTTGCTTGCCGTGCCGGTGCTCGGGTTGATCATCTGGTGGTTGCTCGGGGTCGGGCTCCGGCCGGTCGCCGCGCTGGCCAAGGACTTGGAACAACGGCAAGCCAGTGACCTCCGGCCATTGGTTGCCGACAATCTGCCGGGTGAGCTTCGCCAACTCGCGGGCTCCGCCAATTCCCTGTTGCGCCGCCTGGAAGCCTCGTTTGCACGGGAACGACGATTCTCGGCGGATGCCGCCCACGAACTTCGGACACCCCTGGCTGCGCTGCGTATCCAGTGCGACAACCTGGCGTTCAACGAGTCCGATGCGTCCCCCGAAACACAGGCTGGCATCGTCAAGTTGCAGGCGGGGCTGGAACGATTGGGGCACCTGGTCGACCAGATCCTCATCCTCAACCGAGTGGCGCCCGATCAATACATGGGGCGCTTCGAGCCGATCGCGTTGACCGCGTCGGTTCGTCGAGTCATCGCGGAACAAAGTGATGATCTGGAGTCCAGGTCGCTGGACATCGAACTGGTCGGAGACGAAACCCACGTGCAGGGTGATGTGTTCTCGATCGAGTCGATGTTGCGCAATCTGCTGGGTAATGCCATCAAGTACACCCCCATGGGTGGCAACATCCGCGTTCGCACCGTCGACTCACCCGACGGCGTCCTGCTTGAGGTCATCGACAACGGTGTCGGGATCGCGCCCGAATTGCGCGATCGTGTGTTTGACCGGTTCTACCGCGTTGGCGGCGATCGTAACGACACCGGCGCAACGGGATGTGGCTTGGGTCTTTCGATCGTGAAACAGGTGGTCGATTTACATGGTGCACGCATCGAATTGCGTGACTCGGAATTGGGCAAGGGCTTGTGTGTTCGCATCGTGTTTCCGAAATCAGTACAACAGGGCGGTAGGGCATGAACAAACTTTGGGCATTACCCTGGCTGGTCCTTCCGCTCGCCGCTCATGCGGAGGCGCCGAGCTTCACGATCGAAATCAAGGGTCATCTGTTCTATCCGGCGGAGCTGGAAATTCCTGCCAACACCAAGGTGCGTCTGATCGTCATCAACCGCGATCCGACACCCGAAGAGTTCGAGAGTTACGAGCTCAATCGGGAGAAGGTGATCATGGGTGGGGCCCAGGCGGTGATCTTCATCGGCCCGCTGGCTGCGGGCGACTACCCGTTCTTTGGCGAGTTCAATCCCAAGACTGCGCAGGGTCTCGTGCGCGTGGTGCCCTGACATGCTTGACGCCACCATTCTGGTTTTGCGCGAAGTGCTCGAAGCGGCATTGTTCATCAGCCTGCTGCTGGCGCTCGGCGCCCAATTCAATCTGCGCTGGCACTGGGAGCGGCTGGCGATTCCGCTCGGCCTCGTTGCGTCCTGGTTGCTCAGCCATTTTGCGTTGGATGTTGCGATGGCATTCGACGGCATCGGCCAGGAACTGGCCAATGCCGGTCTGCTGATCGTGGCCATCGTGAGCTTCATCGCTCTGGCGACCTTGCTGGCGCCCACATTGCGGCAGTCCGACAACAAGGAATCGCTCCATGGCACGATCTTCTTTGCCTGCTGCATCGTCATCGTTGCAGCGTCCATGGCTCGTGAGGGGTCGGAAGTCTGGATTTACTACTCAAGCTACAGCGACTCGCCGTCGGCCATGTCTTCGGCCTTGATGGGTGGGCTGATCGGCACGGGGATTGGCCTCAGTCTGTGTGCGTTGGTCTATTACGCGTTTGCGTTCATGTCGCGCCGGGCGTTCATTGGTGTCTTCTTCGTGATCGCCGCGCTAGTGGTCGGTGGACTCTCGATGCAATTGGCCAAGCTCGGGCTGCAAACGGGCTTGCTCGATTCCGGTCCGCCGGTCTGGGATACCAACGGTTTGGTCAACGAGCGCAGCTGGACGGGCCAGTTCCTGCATGCGCTGTTTGGATATGACGCGAATCCGGATCGGATTCAGGTCGGATTCTATTTTGGAACATTGCTGGTCTTGCTGGCCGGGATCGGCATCCGGTTGTTGCCGCAAGGAGTGCGTCGTGCGTAAGTTCCTGATCTCTGGAATGGCCATCGCTGCGGGCCAGATGTTCCTGCCACTCGCGAATGCCGGGACGCCCGGTGTGTACCACCCCTACGTGAATCAGGCCGAACGCGAAATCGAATACGGACTGGTCCGGCGTGATCTGGGTGGTGATGCCGTCAACCTGCAACGCGCCAGTTTCGGCTATTCGTGGACCGACAATCTCGCCACCGAATTTTATGTGCTGTCCGAATTTCCGACGCATGACCAGGCGCGCGCCCGGGCCGTCGAAGTCGAAGTGCGCTGGCAACTGACGGAGCAGGGTGAATATGCCTCCGACTGGGGTCTCCTGTTCGAAGCGGAAATTGGTACCGACACCGACCGTCACGCGCTGGCAGCCGGCGTGCTCTGGGAAAAGGAACTCGGACATCGTTTTGTCGCGGCCGCCAATGCACTCGTGGAAGTGGAATTCGGCTCTGCGATCGAGAACGAAATCGAAACCGAATTTCGCGGGCAGTTGCGTTACCTCAAACACCCTTTGTTCGAACCGGCGATCGAGTTGTACTCGGATGACATCGACAAGGCCATTGGCCCGGTGGTGCTTGGAACCGCTCGCATCGCGGAGGGCCGAAAGATCCATTGGGAAGCCGGGATGCTGTTCGGTCTGGATCGGGCGACGCCGGATCGAAGTCTTCGGCTCGGTATTGAATTCGAGTTCTGATGGGGTCGGCAGCAGATCCGTAGCTCGAGATCGATCGACACATCCGCTGCAAGCGTGATGCGACGATGATGTGTCGTTCGTGTGAATGCCATGATGAACCTGATGGCGTTCGGGTTTGAAACCGGTGCGTGTCGCTGCGTACATACAGATTGCCCCGGATCACCAATGATGGTGCATCGGCTGCAACACATCTGTTGCAGAGATCGCTGGATCGGCAATCGCCGGTTCCGCCCTCAGGAGAAATAACGTGACCTATCAGAATCGTGGCCAGAACACAGAAAACAAGCAGAAGCCAGTCCATAACCAGAACCTGAATCCTGCTCCCAACCAGAGCAAGCCGCAGAACAGCGGTGACCGTCAGGATGCCAGCAAGGCCTCGCATCACACGGACACGAAGCCCGCTGCCGACGCAACAAAGGGTGCCGATCTGAATAGTGGTGCTCATGCCAAGACAGAAGACGCGGCTGGCAAGAAGCCGCAACCATCGGGTGCCGAGCACACGAAGGAAATCGGCAAGGACCGTGCACAAACCGACAGCCATCAGAACAGTGGCGATCGCAAACAAGCGCCCGGCAGTAATCCGGACAAGGTCGGCAGTGACGGCGACGAGGACACAAGCCCCGATACGCGTCGGGCAAGCCCGGACGCCGAGAAGAATGCCGGCAACAAGCCGGCTCAAGAAACGAGCACCAAGCGCTGAATCCTGATCAAATCTGAAAAGTCACTTCAGGAGCCTCTGCAGAGGTTTCTGCGGTGACTCGGTCGGTTCATCTTGTATTGATTCCGATAGTTTCGGTCGTGTGGTTCACAACACATGATCACGTCGATCAGAATCCCGTTCCCAAATATCGCCTGCGTGGGGTTGAAGCGCGGAGGGGCCCGACGAACACGGGCTTCTGAACGCTCGTGCCAAACACCAAGTCTGTCATTCCCGCGAAAGCGGGAAACCACTCGGGTGCCTCACGACCCAAACCTGGTCGCAACGAGTGGATCCCCGCGTGCGCGGGGATGACGAGCGGAGGGGAAGGGCGAAAACGGGCTTCTGAACGATCGTGCCACACATCAAAAGTCCGTCATTCCCGCGAAAGCGGGAAACCACTCGGGTGCCTCACGACCCAAACCTGGTCGCAACGAGTGGATCCCCGCGTGCGCGGGGATGACGAGCGGAGGGGAACGGCGAAAACGGGCTTCTGAACGATCGTGCCACACATCAAAAGTCCGTCATTCCCGCGGAAGCGGGAAACCACTCGGGTGCCTCACGACCCAAACCTGGTCGCAACGAGTGGATCCCCGCGTGCGCGGGGATGACGAGCGGAGGGGGAGTAGTCGAAAAAGCGACAAGTAGCTTGACAGCCACCGTATCGGGGAGGGCTTGCACGGTTTGGACAGCGATGCCACGAAGTTTCGGACTAAGTTTCGGACTGCCCCGGATCAGCCCTCCCCGATGTTCGGGGAGGGTTGGGAGGGGCTTAGGCAAACACTTCGCCCACAGCCATGCTCCGGTTTGAGCAGAGGGACTTCAGCCCCACCAGCCCCAATGCGCAAACACCGCGTCCTCCAGAACGCCGTGCACCGCTGCCAGGCCGAACACGTATTCATTCGTTCGCCAGAGCCTCACGCGACCAGCAGTGGGGACAGGCTTCAATGCATGGCGTTTCAGCGTATCGGTATGGGCGGGCAGAGACTTCTGCTTGAGGTAGGCCTCGGTAGCGACCCAGTGGTCGAGCCGGTCTGCCGGGGCGGTGGCGGTGTGGCCGAACAGCGGAATGAAGATTTCTTCCGGCAGATGGCGTGTTGCTGATTCGACATCCACGCCAATGGCTTGTTTTGCAATGCCTGCCGATACGAATCCGCCACCGTGGCTGATACTGAGAAACGGGAAGGGACTGTTGCGTTCGGGCGTCGGTGGAAGGCTGGGCTGTTCACGTAACGGCCACTCCGCCGGCAAACCACCGAAACTCTTGGCGTACACCGTCTGACCAGCCATCGGCCGATCAGGAATTCTTCCCGACGTCCGGGATGGCGCAGGCCACGCAGACGTTCCTGTTCCGAACCACTGAGCCAGTTCATGCCAGTGGGCATGTCCCCGACGACATCACCCGTTCGCGCCAGAGCGAGGGCAAAGTCGTCGCGGAGGATTTCGAGGATCACGAGGCTTCTTCGACGATGCGCAAGCCCAGGCCAATCGCCTCATAGATCCGTTGGCCGTCGAGCCACAGGCTGGCTTCGGCGAGGGCATACACACCTTGCTCGTCGCGGCCACGTTCGGTGATTTCGAGTGTGGTCTGCACGAGTTTGTGTTTGGGCAAGACCTGGCCCCGGTATTTCCAGCGATGCGGGAATCCGGTGGCGATGGTCTGGAGTCGCGGTGTCTTGAAACCTTCTGCCATGCCCAACTCGATCATCGTATACGCCAGTGTGTGCACCATGGCTTCCAGACCGAGCGAGCCCGGCTGCACCGGATCCTGGAAGAAGTGGGCCTTGAAGAACCACTCATCCTGGTCGATCTGCTTGTTGGCCCGTGCGGCGCCCAATCCGGCTTTGCCACCGTCGGGCCAGAAACCTTCAATGGCGTCGATCATACGCAGCATGCCGGTGGCCTGTCGGGGTGCCAGCGCACCGATCGACCGGTCGTCGAGGAGACGCGCCCGCTCACCCGGACGCGTCAGGGCTTCCCGATGTTCGGCCTTGATGGGCAAGCCGGCTTGGGCAGCCAGTGCCGCTTCGGGGAAGAAGCCGAATACTGTCTTGAGTCGATAGATCGGTCGATCGCCGATCCGGCAATTCACCTCGAAATTCTCGATGATCATGCCGCCGCTGGCCGACACATCGGTCAGCCGCACTTCGGTCAGCAAGGTGCCATCACCCGGTCTGATTTCGCCGAAGATCGTGCCTTCGCCATCAAGATTGCGGAAACCGAGTTCGATTTCCTGGGTTAATGCCGAACCGACGTAACTCGACAACCAGCCGCAGGGTTGCAGGGCGGCTTCGAGCAGCACCGCGAAGGGCATGGTGTTGTTGCCGTTGGTGTCGAAATACCAATCCGTCGCCGGGATATCGTATTCGGCGACGACCCGCGCACCGGCTTTCATCACGCCGATCGGGCCGTCGATTTCGGCGATGCGGCTGATGAAATGATACGGCGGGCTCGGCAGACGGGCCACGCGCTGCACGCCATCGAATCGGCGGTACATCGGGCCAAACGCTTCGCTGGGTCGACCGTCGGCACAGGCGAGCAGCGCACGACGATCGAAACGGAATCCATCGACCGTGGCAACGGGGCGCGTGAGCTCGATTGCGGGAATCGTGGCTTCGCCCGACATCGGCCAGTCCGGAACCAGTTGTAAACCGACACGGCGGGCATGGAATGCCTTCAAACCATCCACCGTACACAACAAGTCGGCGAACAAGGTCGGGATCGGTCCGTCTTGCCGCTCTTCGACGAATACTTCGGTGACGAGCAACTTCGACGTCGGTGTGACTTGCCCGCGGCATTGCAGCTGATAAGGCACTTCCGGGACCGGCTGGAATCGCCAGCCGTCACGCTTGAGTGTGTAGCCCATCGCGGCGAGGTGGATCGCCATGGCGGCGAGGCAAGCCTCGAACATCAACGTGCCGGGCATACAAGGGTCGTTCTTGAAGTGGCCGTCGAAGAACCACTGTGTCGGATCGATATCGAGTTCCGCACGCAGGTACCCACGTCCCCAGGGTCCACCGTTTGCCGACAAGTCGGTGACGCGATCGAACAGCAGCATGTTGCCGCCGGCAATCGTGGGCGTGCGAGCGTGGGTTCTTGCGAAGCCGTGCTCGGTGCCGAACGCCGTCACGAGGTCGCCATCGGCGAAGGCCTGGAGTTCGTGTCGGTCGAGTCTTGGTTTCAGCGTCGAAACCAAGGGCGCATCAACACGTGCGTCGACCCGAATGTCCTGCGTTTCCGGCGTCCACAGGCAACCTGCCGAGTCGGCGAGTTCCTGATCGGTGAAGAATCCGGCCTGGCCCTTGCGCACCGACAACTGCTTGCGATCACCGTTGTCGCAGTCGTAGTGGAAGAACATGAGCCGGACATCACCCTGTGCGGCGTGACCGTCCAGTTCGATCTGGAACCGCAAGGTCTCACCCTGTTTGGGCAAGTTGCCGTGGTACGTCAATTCACACCCGAGCAGCCGGTAGACGCGTTCGCTGCGATTGAACGGATCGATGCCGAGCCAGGAGATCAGCATCAGATCCGCTTGGCCGGCTTCGATCATCACACCCGCAGGCATGTGGTCATGGTGCAGGTACCAGGGTTCGGCGCCGACGTCGGTTTCGGTCCAGATCGTGCCCTTGCCCATACTCATCGGTTCGGCGTCGAGTCCGACTACTCGGTCCGCCAGCAGCAGCGGGGGCTTCGGCATCCGGACCTGGCGATGGAATGAGTCCTGTGCGGCGAATGCCGGCCCGAAGATGCTTGAAATGGCTCCATCGGCGTGGACGAGCAATTGCTCGCGGCTGAACGTGGGACCCAGTGGCTCGCGTTGTGCGCTGATGGCCTGTGGTGTCGGCGCGCTCTTCGGATGTACCCGGGGGAAAAGCGGGATGGCCGCGGCGGGCGGTTGTTCGGCGGGTGCCGGAAAACTTTCCGGAATGGCAGCAGCCGTTGCCAGGACGCGCACCGGGTGATCGGATGTCCCGGTATGCAGCAGTCCGTGCACCGCACGTTGCCGTAATGCCAGAAAGCGCTGGTGCGCCTCGGTTTGTTGGCGCAGGTATGTCTGGTGCATGTGGCCGAGCGCCTGGATCTGTCCAGCCATGGCAGCGATGGCCGACTGCGCCGTTTCATGGCGCATGACAGCCGGTTCCACTGCGGACATCGTGATCGCGGGCGAACGCGCCAGGGACGGGGCACCATGCCCGGGCCGGGCAAGGGACGCAGGCCTCGAATGCGGCAGCGATGGCTGCGGGACAGGCGGGCGTTTCGGACGGAACGACACAGGTGGCAATCGGGGCGCCGGCATCATCTGGTGAAGCGCTGGGTCCAGCCGCGCCGGCACACACACGGCCGGCCAATGTCCGGGCAAGGTGAGTGGGCGTTTGTGTGGCGCTGAAGCAGGCGCCATGTGCGCTTTCCGCAGCATCTGGTCGACATCGATATCCATCCCGGCGGCGATCAGCGCTGCAGCGGTCTGAAGTAAGCCGTCAATGCCGAGACCCTTGCGGTCGAGACTGAGAATCAATGCCTCGCGATCGCCGAGCTGACTGCGGATGGCGCGCGCAAAGCTGCTGCCGGGGCCGTGCTCGATGAAGACCCGTACGCCGTCCTGCCAGGCCTGTTCGATGACCCGTCGCATGTCGAGGGTGTCGGTCGCTTGATCAAGGATGGCGCGTGCGCACCGTTCCGGTGATGGCGCATAGGCCTGCGCCGACGCACTGGAGTAGAGGCGACCGCTGCGCAGCGGATAGGTGGTTCGGTGATGAAGCTGGTACCAGGCTTCGGCGACCGCCCGGACTTCGGGCATGTGACGGCCAGCGAATACGACAAGGGCAAACATCGCGCACGACCCATGCGCTGCACGACCGCATCACATTGTGCACGATCGCCCGCGATCAAACATTGTTCGGCACTGTCGATGATCAGCAAACGAACGTGCGGATACTCCGCCACCGTCTTGCGGACGTCGTCGATCGGCGCCAGGACCGTCCAGGTCACGAACGATTCGTGCTCAGGCCAGAGGGTCTTCAGTGTCCGGAACTCGCCGGCCAGATGGCTGCGCATCAAGCCGCTGGTGTCCATGTCGGCCATCAGCGCATCCGGGTCGCGCCACACGCCGCTGGCAAACAGGGCATTGGTCTCGCCGGAGGAATAACCGAGCCAGGCATCGGCACGCAGGCCGAGCAAATCTTCGCTGAGCCCGACATGCATTTGTGCCAGCGCCGAGGCCGCGAGCAGTTGTTCGCTCGGGTCGCTCTCGCCAAAGCCCGGCTGCCAGGCGGCACCCAGTCCGGCCAGCAGGTTCGGTGCCGTGGATGCCAGCCTTTGTTTCAGTTGCGGCAGATCGGCCAACAGTTTCTGGCCCATGTCGGCATAGGACGCACCGGCGCCCGCAAACACGAATGCCGTGTCGCCGCGGACGGGCTGGTCGCGATAGAACACGTTGGGCGCATGCCACTGGCCTTGTTCCAGCAGCACCCGCGCACGTTCATGTTGGGCATCGACTTCGTCGGCGTGCGCCAGCAAGGTGAGTCGCGCTATGCCGGAACGCCCGGTGCGGCGCGCGGCGAGGGCTTCCAGCACTTCGGCGCGGTTCGCGCCCGCGTAGACAAACAGTTGCGGCAGCCTGGTGGCGAGTTGCCGATGCGTCCAGGGTGCGGCCGCACAACGAATGGAGCGGCCGAGGGGAGCGTGACGTCGAATGCCGGAGGCGACGCCAGCTCAGGTGCGCCATCGGCATCCAGGTCCCGGTTCTGGCGCAGCATGGCCAGCACAAGGTCGAGTAATCCGGACGCGGCGCCCGGCTTATCCCACGCGCAAGCGGAAAACTCCGGCGCACGGGGTGTTTCGGATGACAGGGTCTCGAGCCTTGCCAGGATCGGCTCGCCGGCCTTCACTGCATTCGCCCAGGGTTTGAGTACCAGGGTGATCGCGGCATCGGCTTTCTGGGTCGGATCATTCCAGAGGGCGGCAGGATTCGAGGCAAAGTCCACCGCCGACACCACACACGTGTCCATCTCGCCGCGCTGCAATTGGCCGATGGCCAGATCCAGCGCAACCAGTCCGGAATCACGAAGGGCCTGAACGGTGAACGACGGCCCACCGAAGTCGTACTGCGAACTCAGACGATTGGCTGGAATGTTGGGCATCGCGCCGAGCACGGCTGAAGCATCCAGTGCTGGTACGACGCCATCACGCGCAACATTCAGCGCCTCGCCACTGAGTTCGTTGGCCAGGCGCCAGCGCAGACCGTATCGGGCGACGTCCGGATCAGGTTCCATACCGACTAGCACGCTGCATCGTTGCGCATCACCGATGGTGACGTGGCGCAAGGCTTCGGCGGTTGTCTCGAACAGGACCACCTGTTGCGGCAGGCAACGCGCGAGATCACGCGGCGGCGTCCGCAATCCTTCCAGATCGATCGTGATGTGCTCCATGCGCCCGGACTCGGGCGCCTTGCCGCTGAGCAGTTGTGACTCCGCGTCGATTCGACCGGCCAATGCACCATGACGCAGACCGAGCCCGACCACCGCAATCGGTTGTGGCGCCGGGATTGTCCCGGTACCCAAGTCGAGACTGGGGTCGTCTTCGCTGACGATCAGGTGAGCGTTGTTGCCGCCGAAGCCGAAGGCCGACACCGCCGCGATTCGTGGGCCCTGAGTCGGCCAGGGTTCAGCTGCAGTGAGGATCCGAAACGGTGTGCCCGACAGGGCCGGATTCTCGTCGCCAGCCAATCGGGTAGGCGGTCGGATCCCATGTTTCATCGCAGCCAGCACTTTCAGCAATCCAGCTCCGCCGGCCGCCGTGATCAAGTGACCGAGATTCGATTTGAGCGAGCCGATCGGCAGGCCGGGATGGTGCGCAAAGACTGTCGCCGAGCTGGCAATTTCCGTGGCATCACCGACCGTGGTGCCGGTGGCGTGACATTCGAGCAAACCCAGTTGGGTCGGATCCATGCCGGATTGAGACCAGGCCAGCCGCAAGCTGCGCTCCTGGCCACTCTGGTCGGGGACGAGCAAGCCGCGCCCACGACCATCGTTACTCAAACCAATGCCGCGAATCACACCGTGGATCGTGTCGCCGTCACGGCGTGCGTCGGCGAGCCGCTTCAATGCAAACAGCACTGCACCTTCGGCAGGCACCAGCCCATCGGCATCGCGATGGAACGGCCGCGATTGGCCACTGCGGCTGAGCGCCGTCAGCGCACTGAACCCCACATGCAGAAACAGATCATCGGCGCGCTGGACGGCACCGGCCAGCATCAGGTCTGCGCGGCCGTCATGCAGCGCCGCACACGACACGCTCAACGCATACAGGGAGCTCGCGCAGGCGGCATCCAGACAACTGGCGCCCAGACCCAAGCCCAGCGCCTCGCTGAAAACCTGGGCGGTTCCGCCGCTCATGAATCGATTGCGCGAATCGGTGACCGCTTCACCGCGCCACACTTGTTCAGCGCAACGAGCCATCGACTCACTGGGGAAACCGAGGTTGCCGATCACCGCACCGGTGCGCCGCAAGTCACCCTGCGTCGCCGCGAGGCAATCGCGACCAACATGCAGCAGCCAATGAACGAGCGGGTCGAGTGTGCCGAGGCTTGTTGCCGGAACCTTGAAACCTTCCGGGTTCCAGCAGGCGTCGAAACCGTCGACGGCGCCAACTCGATCATGCACCGCACGATCCGGATCGGCCCGTCCCGGCGCCGTCAGCGCGAGATCTGCCGGCAAACGCCAGCGCTGCTTGTCGGCATTCGACAACAGATCGCGCCGGTCGAGCACGGCGTCCCACAATTGCTCCGGCGACATCGCTCCGGGCAACACACAAGCCCGCGCGACGATCGCGATCGGCGCAAAACCAGCGGAACGTTCAGTCGACACGCTGGGTCCTCAAGCAACTTGCGCCGACCACTGCGCCCGCGGCAGCGCAATGTTGTGGACGCCGATGAGTTCGGCGAACCGACGTCCCTGGCCGTCAATCAGCACGATATCGGTGGTGACGTCGTTGCTGCCTTGTTTGCGTCGGAATGCCGCCGCACGCAGCGGACCGACCGAGGGCGTGTCGTTGTAACGACGCAACTCGCCGATCGAGGCCGGTAGACTCGGGCCACCGAGCATGCGCTGACCCAGCAACACGGCCATCTGCAGGCCGGCATCCAGGGCGGCCACATCAAATTGCCAAGGTTCGGTTTGCCAGCCGGCGGCATCCACACCACGCAAGGTGGCCAGTGCGCCGTCGTCCGACACGCCGTCCATGGTGTCGATCAATTCGAACGCGCCGCGATGGAACAGCAGTTGGTCGTAAAGCGGCGCGCCACTCCAGGCTTCGGTCTGCAGGTCCGGCAAACCCTTGGCCCCGCGTGCGGATTCTTCGCCGAGTTCGGCACGTGCGCTGTAGCGCAACTGACCTTGCTGATCGAGGAGCTGCAATTGCCAGGACAATCCCTGGTGGCCGGGCAGGGCACGGGCTTCCACGCGGAACCGCTGACCGCCGTTGCTGAAACGATCAAGGCGCACGCCCTTGAGGACCCGCAGGTCATGCAAGGACTTGAGCTTCATGCCCGGACGCAGACTGGCTGACGCACGCGCAAACCATTCTGCGGCGAGCATGGCCGGCAACACCGGTTCACCGTCGACGGCGTGGCCACCCAGATAGGCATGGCTGTCGCGGTTGACGAACACTTCGACCGACTGCACACGTGAGTCGGCGCCGTCGGACAACAGGGCTTCGGGTCGCGGTTCGCCGCCCAGAACCAGTTCGACGTCGTCAGCGCGGGCATCACGCAATTCGTCGACGAACATGCGCGCACCGATGTCGAGCGGAATCATGGGGACACCGAGTTCGGCGAATCGTGCCTTGAGATGGGGCGTGACCATGCCCCCTTCCCATGGGCCCCAGCCCAAGGACTTCACGCGCAGGCCGGGTCGGCGGCGCGCTTCGGCTCGGGCCACCTTGGCAATCACTTCGTTGGCCATTGCGTAGTCGGCCTGGCCGGTATTGCCGCAGCGTGCCGAGACCGACGAGAACACGGCGAGCAGTTTCAGCGGATCGGTGGCCGTGGCACGCAGCAGCGCGTCGAGGCCCAGCACCTTGGTGCCGAACACGGCATCGAACTGGGCGTCGGTCTTGTCGGCGATTTTCTTGTCGGCCAGAACCCCGGCGGCATGGACGAGACCACTGATCGGCCCCAAGGTCGTGCGGACACGCTGCAGCGCTTGCTGCAACAGCGCGGCATTGCCGACGTCCACTGGCAGATAGTGGGCCTCGGCGCCGTGTGCCGCAATCGCGGCGAGCGTCGCGCGGACTTCGCGACTGGCGACGATCTGGCGCACGCGGGCGTTCAGTTCACTCGGCGTGATCGATTCGCGCGCAGCCATGGCTTCGCCCAGCAGCACCCGTTTGACACCGGCTTCGTCGACCGCCTGCGCACAGCTGGGTGGTTCCGGTTGCAAGGAGGTTCGGCCCAGCAACACGAACCTGAGTTTCTGTTGTTTGGCCCATTCGATCAGGCACGTCGCGGTGACACCGCGCGCGCCGCCGGACACCAGCACGACATCACCGGTATCGAGCACGCTCATGCTGGGGCGAACCGGCTTCAGGACCGATTGCAGGGTGCAGCGTTCGCCCTTGGCCGACAAACCCACTTCGATTTCGCCGCCGCCGGCCAGCAACTCATTGGCAAGTGCTTCGGCGATGGCCTCGGCGCTGCGTCCGGCACCATCGATATCGATCGCGCGCAAATTCGCCTTCGGCCATTCGAGGGCGGCTGTCTTGACCAGCGCCGGGAACCCGGACAACCAGGAGCGTGCCGGATGGGCGGCCGTGCCGGGTTGCAAGCCGAACGAGCCACCGGTGTCTTGAACTGTGACGTACAGACCACCCGCCTCACCGACCCCACGGGCAATCGTGCGTGCCCGCGCAAACGCACGGGCCTGGATCGCCATGGCTTGATCGGCAGAGTCCACAGCCTGAAGACCACCGAGTTCGATCAATGCCGTGCAGTCGGGACCTGGCTCGCGGGCTTCGGCGTCGATTCCGCGCAATTTCAGGGCGGTCACCAGTGCGGCACAGACCGGTGTGTCACCGACAACTTGCACGCGTGCACCCAACAATCCCGGCATCGCCATACCGGTGGCAGTGGCCGGCACCTTGGTCAGCGCATACCGACCCAGACTATTCGGCATCGGCATGCCGGCGTGACCGATGGGCACGATGCTGACCGGCGTGGCGGCGATTTCGGTACGCACCGGTGCCGCGATGGGCGCGGTTTCGGCGCCCGGCAACGCGCCGACAATCTCGCGCAGGGTGCGCAGACTCGACAGCTGCTGGCGGTCTGCCTTCGCGAGTGCCGGCAGCTCGGCTTCGAACGCAGCAAGGATCTCAACACGCTTGATCGAATCGACCCCGAGGTCACCTTCAAGATCCATGTCGAGATTCAGCATGTCTGGCGGATAACCCGTCTTGTCGGCCACCACGGCCAGCAACACTGCAGCCGGTGATGCGGATGGCGTTTGCGTGGCCGCGGCGACGATTGCCGGCTTCGTTGCAGCGGCAACGGCTGCCGGTGGCGCCAGTTCTTCCAGATAGGCAATGATCTCGGCCAGAGTGTGCATCGTCGACAGGCGCGAGCGATCAGCACCTGCCAAAGCGGGTGCACGCTCTTCGATCGCGGCAAGGATTTCTACCCGTTTGATCGAGTCGATGCCCAGATCCCCTTCGAGGTCCATGCCGGGTTGCAGCATGTCGGGTGGATACCCGGTCTTGTCGGCAACCACCTGCAGGACAGTGGTTTGGGCCGAGAGCCCGGTGTTGCCAGCAGGTTTGGTGGTCGGTGCAACAACCGGCATTGGCGCTGCGACGACATCCGATGGTTTCGGGTTGCCGCCGAGCGAATGGAACTCGCCGAGAATCTCGCCGAGGGTGTGCATGGTCGACAGGCGATGACGATCCGGGCGTGCTGACATTTCAGCGCGGTCTTCGAGTGCGGCAAGGATTTCGACGCGCTTGATGGAGTCGATTCCCAGATCACCCTCGAGATCCATGTCGAGTTTCAGCATGTCGGTCGGATAACCGGTCTTCTCGGCTACGACTTGCATCAGCACCTGCTGCAGATCCTGGGCAGGCTTCGGCGCGGCAGGAGCGGACAACGGCGCAGGAGCGGCCATGGCGCCGCAGGCTTGGGTGCCGCCGCCGCTGTCGCGATGGGCGTCAACACGGGTGCCAGAACCGGCGCAGCAATGGGTGCCTGCGGCAACACAAAAGCCTGAGGCGTCGGCATGGCAGGTGCGGCGGGCAGAACCCCCGGCATCACGGGTGTGCCGATCATCGCGTTCATGCCGGCAAGGGTGGTTTCGGCCACTCGCAAGAATGCATGGTGACTCTCGGCCATTGCCTGCTGAAACGCGGTGTGCGCTTGGGCGGTTTGCTGCTGGGTTTCCATGAAGACCCGCAGCCATTCGGGTGAGACAGCATTGGCGGGGGAAACTGGAGGACTCATGGGAGCAGGCTCAATGGCAGAGGTGGCGACTGCAGGGATGGCTGCAGCAGGAATGGGTGCGGATTCGGACATCGGGGCCACGTGCGGCACACGTGCCGGATTCGGTGCCGGCAAGCTGGCTGGATCGGCTGGCGGGTAGGGCTTGCCATGATTGGCGCCGGAGATCGTGAGCGGCATCTTGCCGGCGCGAATGCCCGGTGCGTCGCGGCGGACATCAGCGAACAGGCGCCCCAACGTGACCGGCACGCCCAAGGTCGCAAGGCGTGCGATCGCCTGCAGCAGGGTTTCCAGTCCGGAACGGTTGCGCCGATCGGTGTGGATCATCTGGTGCGGACGGTCACCGAGGATGGCCGGCACCAGGCCACTCAGGACACTGCCGGCGCCGACTTCCACGAACGTCCGCACGCCATCGGCATACATCGTTTCGATCATCTCGACAAATCGCACGGGGGCCGCGATCTGTGCAGCCAGCTGTTCGCGCAGGGTTTGGGCGTTGCCCGTACTGCGGCGTGCATCGAGGTTCGCATACAGCGCGCGCTTCGGCGATTCGAATGGCTGATTCGCCAGAGTGGTCGCGAAGGTTTGGCATGCGCTGGCCACCAGGGGTGAATGGAACGCGGTGGCGACAGGCAAACGGCGTGCGGTGATCTTCGCGTCCGTCAGCAGACGCTCGGCACGTTCGATCGATTCGAGCGCCCCGGACAACACCACCTGGTTCGGTGCATTGTGATTCGCGACGGCCACATCGATGCCGGCTTCGGTCAGACGACGCTGCAGATCATCACGTGATGCCGATACCGCCAGCATCGCGCCGGTCGTATTCGCGGCTGCGGTGGCCATGGCCTCTCCGCGAGCGCGTGACAAGCGCAGGAGCGTGGATTCGTTGTAGACGCCGGCGGCAAACAAGGCGACCAGCTCACCGAAACTATGCCCAGCACACGCATCGGCTTCGATCCCGAGATCGCGAAGGACCGCAAGTGTGGCCAGCGAGCTGGCAGCGAGTGCCGGTTGTGCCCATTCGGTGGACGTCAGTCGCGCGGCCAGGGTGGCTTCATCGTCAGCCGAAAACACCGGTCGCGGATACATCACTTCCGAGAGGGTCAGGTCGTTCGCCAGTACAAGGTTCGACAGATCATCGAGTACACGACGTGCGGTGTCGAACTGCATCGCCAACTCGCCGCCCATACCCAGGTACTGACTGCCCTGACCCGGGAACAGGAAGGCGGTTTGGCCGGCTGCTGGTCCGAAGCCGTAGTGCGAACCATCGTTCGACGAACGAGGCGTGTTCGGGTTCTGGCGAATCTGCGTGGCCAAGGTTCGGCAGCGTTCCGACCAGTCCGAATCGATGGCCACGATCAGTGCCGCACGAAAACTGTCGGCGCTGCTGAATGTATCGCGCGACGCTGCGGCGACATCAGCCAGTTTGCCGCCGGAGGCGAGCGTTTCGAGTTGCTGACACAGAGCCTCTGCGCCATTCGCCGACACCGCGATCAATTCATGCGATTGCATCGGCAGACGCTCGGCGGCGTGGGCGCCGGTGTATTCCTCGAGCGTCAGGTGGAAATTGGAACCGCCGAAACCGAATGCACTGACCGATGCACGTCGCGGGTGGCGCGCGTCGCGGATCCACGGACGTGCCCGAGTATTCAGATGGAACGGGCTGCGTTCCAGAGCGAGTTTCGGATTCGGGGCGTCGACCTTGATCGTCGGCGGCAGCACTTTGTGGTGCAGCGCCATCACGACCTTGAACAGACCGGCGGCACCGGCAGCAGCCTTGGTGTGACCGATCTGGCTTTTGACGGAGCCGAGTGCACACCATTGGCGATCCGCGCGCCCGCTGGCGTCAAAGACTTGACGCAGACCCTCGAATTCCGCAGCGTCGCCGGCTTTGGTGCCGGTGCCGTGGGCTTCGACCAGTTCGACTGTTTCGGCGCCGTAACCGGCCTGTTGATAGGCGCGTGCGAGGGCTTTGGCCTGACCTTCCGAGACCGGTGCGTAGACCGATTTGGCGCGACCGTCGGACGAGGTGCCGACACCCCGCAACACGGCGTAGATGCGGTCGCCGTCGCGTTCGGCATCCGACAATCGCTTCAGCGCGACCATGCCCAGACCCTCGCCGAGCATGGTGCCGTCGGCGCGGTCACTGAACGGGCGACAGTCGCCGGAAGGCGACAGCGCCGGGGTCTTCGAGAAACACATGTACATGAAGATGTCGTTGAGCGTGTCGACACCGCCGGTGATGACCAGATCGGAATCACCGAGATGCAATTCGTTGACGGCCATCGCCAAGGCACTGAAGCTCGATGCGCAGGCCGCATCGGTCACACAGTTCGTGCCGCCGAGATTCAGGCGATTCGCGATCCGACCGGCCACGACATTACCGAGCAGACCGGGGAAACTGGCCTCCTGCCAAGGGGTGTAGTTCGCGGCGATGCGCGCACACGCAGCCTGCACTTCATCTTCGCCCAGGCCAGTTTCGCGCAGCGCTTTCACCCAGACGGGTTTCTGCAGCCGCGACACCATCGAGAACAGCAGTTCCTGCGCACTGGTCACACCGAGAATCACGGAGATGCGCGAGCGGTCGATCTGTTCGATACGCGTGCGCGCCACGTCCTCCAGGACCTGTTGCGCAACGATCAGCGCCAGCAGTT
Organism: Ahniella sp.; assembly: GCA_016712105.1. Lineage (GTDB taxonomy): Bacteria > Pseudomonadota > Gammaproteobacteria > Xanthomonadales > Ahniellaceae > Ahniella. The sequence goes on along the minus strand of JADJRU010000026.1, from coordinate 52,715 downwards.
GTGAAGTGTCGGTCGCCGGCATCGTCGATGGCGGAATGCCGAAGCCGAGTGCATCGAAGTCCACTGGCGGCAAGAAACCGCCGCGGCGTGCATAGGTCTTGTCCGGGGCCTGCGGATCGGCATCAAAATAGTCGTCGATCAACCAATGACTGGCCGGAACGTCGGTGAGCAGATCACGACCGGCGAGGATGTCGCGCCAGAAACCGGTGGCGTCCTTCGATCCGGGGAACAGCGCCGAAACGCCGACAATGGCAATGGGTTCACGAGACATCAGTGGGATCCTTGGTCGAACGGCGGGCTCAAGCGAGCGGCCGCGGGCGGAAATCGAATGCGGCGGCCGGAACCGGTACGCCAAAACTGCGCAGCTGCTGGGCGCGCGTCAGCACGGCGGCACCTTCCAGCAGGTTACGCGCCACTTGCGCCACGGTGCGCGCTTCCGGGGCTTCCAGGAAACTGCCTTCGGCCCAACGGTTGAAGGCGCCCATCGCTGGACCGCACCAGATCTGATAATCCGATTCGCGGTCTTCGACGCCCTCAATGGCCCAGCGACTGGCCAATCCCAGATAGGAGCGGAAGACCAGCGCCATCCGATGTTTGGGATCGCGGTCGGCGCGCTCGACCTGTTTCGGTTCGCGTTTGAGCCAGAACTCGCGCGTCGAGGCCCAGGCGCTGTTGAAATCATTGCGCAGCATCTGGCGCTCGACTTTCTCGCGGTCGTCGGCCGGCACGGATTCGAAATCCGGGTAACTGCGATAGAGCTCGTACAACTTCCGAGCACGTACGGCGAACAGACTGCCGCGCTTCAGCACCTGCACATCCACGCCCATTTCGAACATGTCGGCGGCCGGCGCCATGATCACGTCCGCCATGCCGACCTTCGCGAGCATGGCGCGACCACGGGGATGCAGCCCGGATTCGACACAAGCCTGGTTCACCGATCCGGTCTGGACATAGGCAACGCCCAACGCAAACGCTGCCGCAGCCGCACCGGGTGTACCGATGCCACCCGCAGCGCCGATGCGCACGACATGACCGTCGCCACGTTTGGCGAGGATCTCGTCGCGCAGTTTCAACACACAAGGCACCAGAGCCGTGAGTGCACGGTTGTCGGTATGGCCGCCGGAATCGGCTTCACAGGTCAGGTCATCGGCGATCGGCAACTGCGCGGCGAGTGTGGCTTCGTCGCGCGTGAGTTTTCCGGCGGCGACGAGGGCATCCAGGATGCTGGCTGCGGGCGGTTCAAGGAACCGTCGCGCCACTTCTTCGCGCGAGATCTTGCCGATCACGAAGTTGCGCCGACGGATGCGGCCGGCTGCATCACGAGACAGGCCAGAGGCTGCATAACGCACGATCGCCGGCGACATCGCCATGAATGCACTTGCTTCGACCCGGCGAACACCATGACGAAGGAAGAGATCGACCAGGCCGTCTTCGAGTGCAGGTTCGGCCGGGCTGTGGATCAGATTGACGCCCCAGGGCAGATTCAGCGGATCCAGCGTGCTCTTGAGTTCGAGGATCGCCGCTTCGACGCGGGCTGCCGAAAGGCCGGCGGCACCGAAAAATCCGATCGGGCCGGCTTTCGCCAGTTCCACGACGTATTGAATCGACGCAATCCGTTGGCCATCGCACCGCCCGCATAGGCGAACCGCGTGCCGTGGGTCTCCTGGAAACTACGGTCACCCAGCCATTCCGGATACAAAGGCGGCAGGGCACCGATGAGTTCCAGATTCCGTTGCGCCAGGACTGCCGGGATCGGCGCCAGGCTGGCACCCACGGCGCCACTGGCGGCGTCGCGTACGACGCAGATGGGCTGGCGCGGTGCGCCCAAGGCTTCCAGCAGGGCGTCATCACCCCATGCCGGCAAGGCATCGGGCAGCGGGGCGGGTGCCAGAGCACCGTCGGCAGGCAGGGTCATGTCCGGAATTCCAGAAAGTGGCACTGAGTGTCACATCGTGCGGGCGCGCTTTATACCGCAAACAGGGGGTCGCTGTCTGGTTTTTGGCTTGGGCGTTGTGTCCTGGCGTCTCGCTGCAGGCCGCGTCGGGCGCGGCTTGCGGGCGATCCTGGGGGGTCAGTCACCACCGGGCTCCGGTTCGGAGATCTGGTGCGAGAGGAGACCACCGTAGGACACCAAAGCCCCGAGCAGCGGCAGGTGACCACCACCTCGAATCGGTAGAGGTTGTTTTCGATGGCTTTCCCGGCAACGACCCGGGGCATCAGGAAGGCCGGGATGGGAATCCCCGACAGTCGGTAACCCAGCGGTCGCCAGGACCAGCCGCCGTCCTGGGTATCGACCGCGAGCCGGAGTTGCAGCGAGCCGGTTTGTTCGAGCCAATGGCCGTCGGGCCAATGCCCGACCGGAATGAAACGCGAATCCATGCGTTGACGACCGCCGAACATCCGTTGCCAGTGCAGTACGTGTCGATCGGAATGGATCCGGACACGCAGGCTGGTGCTGCCCGTGTCGTCGGGCAAACCGAGTTTGCGGGCAATCCGATGTCCCAGCCAGCCGGCCAGTCCGCGGCCATAACGAACATGGACGGTGCCGTGCAGTTCACCACCGCGCCGATGCAAGGCGCGGAGGAGCGGGTGAAGGGTGTCGAAGCCAGCGCCGAACCAACGTTCGACGGCATCCTGTTTTTGGGTATCCATCCCCGATTGTCGCCGATTGGCACGGTCGATGGCGGTCGCGAGGACGATCGGCGATCATCTTGACCCAGAACCGCCGTGTCAGGAATCAGGATGTCCGTTCGCGACCACAAAAAAGCCGCCACCCGCCGTGCCCTCGTTGACGCAGCACTCGCGCGTTTCCATGCGCAGGGGTTTGATGCCACGACCCTCGACGACATCTGCGCCGATGCCGGCGTGGCGCGACGTACGTTCTTTCGTTATTTCGGCAGCAAGGAAGAACTGGTGTTTCCGCACCGCGCCGACCGTCTGTCGCGGTTTACCGAGTTGCTTGACGGCACGCCGGCCGACGAGTCGCCGCTTTTGTGCCTGCACGTGATCGCGCAGATCTTCGCGAAGGAATACAGCCAGCACCGTCGGCAATTGATTGCGCGTCAACGGCTGATCGACGCGGTTCCGGCCTTGCGGGCACGCGAACGCGAAATCGACGAGGATTGGGAGCAGGCCATGGCGAAGGCGTTTCATCGCTACTTCGCCAGTGCCGGGGATGGCATGAAGTCCGCATCCCGGCGTGTCAAGGCGGATGGCGCTCGCATCGACCTCCGTGCGCGAGTGCTGGCCGGCGGGGCGATCGGTGTCATCCGCGCAACCATGCGCTACTGGTTCGACCACAACGGACGTCCCGATCTTGCGGAGCTGGGTGCACGGGCGATCGATCATCTGGAAAGTGGTTTCATTCGCTGAGACGCGACATGGCGCTCAAAAAAGCCGACACCAGCGAGGCAGTCAACGTGTTCATGGCCGCGTTGACACATCCGGACAAGACGCTGATTCAGGCGATCCGCTCGACGGTTCTGGCTTGTGATCCGGATGTCCGCGAGGGCATCAAGTGGAATGCCCCGAGTTACCGGACGCATGAATACTTCGCCACCACGAACCTTCGCGAGAAAAGCGGCGTCGGCATGATTCTGCATCTGGGCGCCAAGGTCCGGGCCATGCCCGCAGGCTCGCTGGTCATCGACGATTCCGATCGCCTGCTGCGATGGCTGGCGGTGGATCGGGCGTCCGTCGTGTTCAAGGATCTTGCCGAATTCGAGGCACATCGTGAGGCGTTCGTGCTGATCCTCAGGCAATGGATCCAGCACCTTTGAGTGGCAGCAAGGCGCCAAAAGAATCCTTCTCACGTTCACGGGAGAAGGTGGTCGAGACCGGATGAAGGCAGATTGGCGCCGACGCTGGCTGGTCGCCAGCGTTCCTCATCTGCCTTCGGCATCTTCTCCCGCAAGCGGGAGAAGAACATATTGCCTAACGGCAGATTTTGCTGGGCTTCGGCATCTTCTCCCGCAAGCGGGAGAAGAACAGATTGCCCAACGGCAGATTCTGCTGGGCTTCGGCATCTTCTCCCGCAAGCGGGAGAAGAACATATTGCCTAACGGCAGATTTTGCTGGGCTTCGGCATCTTCTCCCGCAAGCGGTAGAAGAACCACCGGCGTGCTGACACACGCCGCGATCAAGGACAAATGTCATCGCACTCGAAGCTGTTGCCGAACAATGGGCTGGGCAGGATGTCGGCACTGAATGGTTCCAATCGCTCGTTGAATCGGGTGTCGCCGATGTAACTCGCCGTGAAGTTTGTTTGCCCTGTCCCAAGTGGTGTCAGGTCACAGAACAACTCCGGCATAACGATCACGCAGATCTCGTCGCCTAGAACCGATTCGACCACGATCGTCCCACCCGGTGAACCCGCACCAGGGGCTGCGGCTGCGAGGGTCACTGGCACACGCATCGGTGCGCCCTGCGCGGGTTGGCCGATACCTGTGTCGGCGCGGAACGGCACGCCGACGGTCAGGACCACCTCGGCACGATTCACGACATGCGTGATGGTTGCAAAACTGCCCGTGTGGCCGGTATTGCCGGCAAACTCGGCGCGCAAGGTGATGTCATTGCCGACGTTGACCGGCACCAATACACAGCTGCCGCTTCCGCCCGAGATCTCGCAGCTCGCCCCGGCTCCATCCGTGACAGTGATCGGGCCACTGGGTGTGCCGATCGAGGCACTGGCCTGTGCAGTGACCGTGACCGGTTGCCCGAACACACTGGGTGAGGGGCTGACGGATTGAATCGCCATCGTCGACGCGGCGGCGCCAACGTCGTGGGACTCGGTGTCCTGGCTCGCCGAGTGTTCCGCACTGCCGGGATAATCGGCGGTCAGCGTCAGGTTGCCGGTGGCCTGTGGGGTCTGCAGGCAGAAACCTTGTCCGCTGGTCAGTGTTGCCGAGCACGAGCCACCGCCACTGGCTTGTACGGTCACAAGCCCGGTGGGAACACCCGATGGTGCCGTTGCAGTGAAGGTGACGGTGAACGATGCGCCGGGTGTGGATGGATCCGGGGAATCATTCGTGATGGCGACCGTGCTGTTGACCCGGTCGATCTGATGCGCCGTGGCCTGATTGGCGGGCAGGGTGGTTGTGCTGCCGGAATAACTCGCCGTCACCGAAACGTTGCCGGACTGAGTGGGCGTAATCGCGCAACTACCGAGGCCCGACGACAGCGAAGCGACCGTGCATGAACCCACATCGGGCGTTGTGGTGATCGAGACACTGCCGGTCGGTGCGGAACCCCCGACGGCACTGCTCACGGTCACCGTAGCCGTAAACGGCTGGCCGACGAGCGAAGGTTGTGGGGCTGTCGACACATTCACCGTGGCGGATCGACGGATCGCGGCATTCACTGCGAATTCGCTGGTGACTTCGCGTCCGGCGCGCAGTTCGGCAGCGCTTGCAGTGATGGCGGTCATTCCCGCCACGGGTGCGAAAGAAGTGGTGGTGAAGGCAACGGTTCCGTTCGCAGCGGTGCTCACGTCCATGGTTGCTTCGGGAATGGGCTGGTCACATTCACCCCGGTTGGTCGGATCGGCAGTCTGCACAAAGCAGAATCGCAGCCGGAACGTGGTCGCGGGTGTGCTCGTCAACGTGCCGGTGACGACGATGCCCGAAGGATCGTGTGTTGCGGCGGTGATCACGGGATGGTTCTGCAGGCCGTTTGCACCGGTGTCCGCGTCCAGGGCATCGTTGAGCGTGGCACCGTCGCTGCCCAGATCAATGGCAAGCCCGCCATTGCCGATCAAAGGTGTTGTTGAACAATTCGGCTTCAGTTGTGGCTGGCGCGACGTCGATGGCGTCGCCACCGTTGTCGGATCGGGTTGTTGCTGACCCGATGCGTCACCGCCATTGATCCAGACGCCTGCCGAAGCGCTGCGGAACGAAAAAATGGTCCCGGCAACGACGCGGCCACCAATCAGGTTGTCCTGAATCCGTGCGCCTTGACCTTCGACACGAATGCCGACGATGCCACTGCCGATGACGTTGCCGGTCACAAGATCACCGGGCGCCGTGGCAACGCGCGAGAGGATAGCGCGAGTGGTGGTTGCCGACGGAGTGGACACAGTGCTCGCCACGTTGGACAGCCCCTGTGTGCCGTTGCGACGTATGCCGATCAAGTTGCCGTTGATGATGCTCGCCGTGCCCGTGCCGCCGCGGATCGCGCTGACATCACTGCTGGTCGGATTCGCGATCAGGTTGCGGCCCGCGTTCGTGCCATCGCCGATCTCGCCGCAACCGACGACGCAGTCGATCAGCGCTGCCGCCGTCGACGAAGCAGCAACGGTGGTGCCGTCACTGCGGACGCCGATGAAATTGCCGAGGACGCGTGAGCCCGGTCCAAGCCGCAGAAGAGGCTGGCTGACGGTGCTGGTGGTCGAGATCGACAATCCCTGCACCATGGCATCGGCGCTGGTTTCCATTTGCAGCGATACATTCCGGAGTTCAATCGGGAGCGCGGCATTGGTGCCGGTATCGTCCGTGTTGGCCTGCGCACCCGACTGCGAATAGCCGTCGATGGCGACACGACCGGTGATGGTCATGGTCGACAGCGCAGGCGTGATGACATGCGGCGCGGTGCCCGTAATCGCAAAAGTGATCCGGTCGCGAGTCGTCCCATTGTCCGGGTGCGCTTCGGCGGCCTGGACGGCAGCAAGGAAGGAACCGGGTCCGATCGCCGCCGTATTGGTCACCACGAATGAATCGACCGCGGCAGCAAAGGTGGTGACCGCTGGCCCCAGTTCGCTGGTCTCCACCAATTGATTGGTGCCATCCAGTCTTGTCGCCGTGGCGCTGAGAACGCCCAGGGATCCCGCGCCGGGAAAGTCCAGCACGAGATCGGTGAAGTTGGCATTGCCGGAGGCGTCGGTCGTGACCGTCAGTACATCGTCACTGGCCCAGCGTGCACCGGCAAAAGGAGTATTCGATGTGATGCGACGGATGGAGTCATCGGCGAAGAATTGCAACTGGAACGCTGTGTTCGGCAGGGAATGTAATCCGCCATCCACTTCGAGCTGAAGCCCGCCAATCCGTTCTGCTCGGGTCAGAACCGGAAAGTTCTGCCGGTTGTTGGAACCGGTGTCGGTGTCCAATGCGTCATTGGCGGTCTGGCCGTCATTGCCGAGGTCGATTTCGATCGTGAGCGTCGAAGATGGTGTTGCGATCAAGGACCACGCCCACGGTATTCGTGCCCAGCTCGATGCCCTTTCCGCCATTACCAGGCGCAGCGATCCGGTTCGTCACGAAGCGCGCATTACTTCGCGGCTGGATACGGCCGGCATTACAGACTCCGGTCGGAATGGTTTGTCCGTCTGACGCAAGTCCGAAACGGTTCGATTCGACCAGAGTGCCGAAGGCGTTCAGATGCAGGCCCGAACACCCGAAGGTGTTGTTCCGGACGATCATCGGATTGTTGTTGCCGGCCAGAGTCGAAGCCGAAGTGTTGTTGCGTGCGGCAGTCACGCCATCCGGGAGCAACCCGAACAGGTTTCCCTCGATCAGCAGGTTGGTCGTGTTCAGATCTCCGACCGAAATGACGGTGGAAGATGTGAACCCGGCAAACACGTTTCGATCGGCTATATCGTTGCTGCCGACAGATGTCGGCGAACCGGCGATCGTCAATGCCGATCGCAGCATCGGTGTGGCGGTGGTGCCGTCGGGTTCGACGCCAAACCAGTTGCCGTGCAGATCGATGCCTGTATTGGCCGTGAAGACGGAAGATCCGACCGCGTCGGCATTGACCACGGACAGGCCACGAAACCTTGATCCGGCGCCGGCAACCGTGAAGCCAGCCTGGCTCGACAGGGACAAGTCGAGAATGATTCGAAGGGTGGCGTTACTCTCGGTTGGGTGCGTATTGACCGCTGCGCCGGACTGGGAGTAAGCATCGACCGTCACGGTTTCGATAATCGCCGGATAGGCCGACAAAGGCGTGATCCGGTGCGGACCGTCGCCGGGAATGGCAAACGTGATCTCATCGCGCTCCGGTTGTCCGTTCGCTTGCAGCAGGGCGTCGCGCAGACTGCAATGGGCTGCGTTGCAGATGCCATCAGCAATGTCGTTGGTCGAATTGACGACCAGTGGTGAGCCCGACTCGAACAGGAAACACTGCGAGAATTCGGACGAGCCGTTCGTCGGATGTCGCGCGAGCATGGTGATCGCGCGCCTGCCGCCGTTCGGGCCCGTGTACGGCACCGTCAGCGTGAACGCCTCCGATGTGGTCCGCAGATTGCGGGTCTCCACGCCAAGGAAAATTTCGCCTTCGCCATGTCCGGTTTCGTCGCACCGATCAGTGGCATGGATTGACAATTCATAGGCCAGGTCACTGGCGTTGCCGACGTCCAGAGTGCCCGTAACGATGAGGTCGGTTCCGGTCGCCGTGGCATTCGTGATGACCGGGAAATTCTGCAACCCATTGAAGCCGGAGTCGTTGTCATTGGTGTCGTTAAGGTTGACGCCACTGTTGCCATGAAGGTCAACCGCCATGCCTGGCGTGTTGACGCGAAACAGGTTGCCCGTCCAGTGATTGTTGTTGCCCGTTGTTCCGGTAGAGATCCCGCGGCCATTGCTCGCGAACAGATTCGGCGCCGTCGCGGTGCCGATGGTGTTGTTGGTCACGGCCGCGCCCAGGGACACGCCGCCAATATTGGGCACCGACAGCGTATCGGCGGCATTCGTTCCGAACATGTTGTTCAGGACCTGGATGCCGGTCGAGGAGTTGGAGATGTTGATGCCGCTCGACCATCCCGAGATCACGTTCCGATCTGCCAACGTGTTGCCACCCACGACGCTGTTCGCCAGGCTCAGCAGGTTGACGCCGATGCCGCTGCCGATGTCGGTGTTGCCGTCGACAGCCAGACCTATGAAGTTGCCGGCGAACGTGTGGCCGGATGCGGGGCTGGGACAATCGGTGCCGTCGACCCTCGTGCCGCCGGCAAGCGAACCGGCTTGAAAACCACCGATCGAAAGCCCGCGGATCGTGCTGTTTGTCCCGCAGAGCGCCAGTCCGCGTGTGGTACCGGGCAAGCCGGCTCCGCCCTGGACACGCACCAATAAGAACCGCATTGCTGGTGCTCGGCGACGTCTTCACCGCAGTTCCAGGCTGGGTGTAGCCGTCGATCACTGTGGTGTCCACCACCGTCGGCAAGGCCGTCAGGATCGTGATGACGCGTTCACCCGTTCCCGGGATGTTGAAGGCAATCGAGTCGTTGCCGGCCGTGTTGTTCGCTGTCGTGATCGCCTGCCGGAGTGTGCAGGGGCTCACGCAGTTGGTGTTGCCGGCGTCGAAGGTATCCGCCGTGCTGTCGACCGTGAATACCGCCGCACACGCGCTGCTGGTCGAGAGTGCAAGGACGGTTTGTAGAGACCCAGGCGAGTGGTCGCCGGCTGGTCGCGAGATCGAACGGTTGCATGATGAACTCCCGTGCCCGACAACAACTAGGTCGGGTGCAACAGGAAGACCACTGACTTTGGATAGGGCTGGGAGGGCCTCCGAACCGGATTTGCCGTGTCTGGATCAGTCCAGGGCGAGTGATTCAGACTCTCCCTAAGTTCCGCGCGGCTTTGCCCGATGTGTCGCCTTGGCGGTCCAGGGGTCATCCGGCCAGGGATGTTTCGGATAGCGGCCCTTCAATTCCTTCTTCACTTCCGCGTAAGTCCGGTCCCAGAATCCCTTGAGATCACGCGTGACCTGAATGGGTTTCTGGCCCGGCGACAGCAGGTGCAGCAGCAGCGGCACACGACCGAATCCGATCCGCGGAGTGTCGGCCAGGCCGAACAGTTCCTGCAGCTTGACCGCCAGCACTGGAATATCACCTTCGAGGTAACTGATGCGGCGTGTCATGCCGCTGGGGACTTCCAGTTCGCGTGGTGCCTCGCGGTCCAGCGTTTGTTTCTGCGAATAGTCCAGCCGGGCACGAAGCGCGTTGCCGAGGTGTTCGGAGTCGATGTGACTGATGCGCGTGGCACCCTCGATGAACGGCGCCAGCCAGGTGTCCAGCGATTCGAGCAGGTGTGTTTCGTCGCAGGCAGGAAAGTCCTGCTCGGGAGCTGTCTTGCGCAGGAACTCCGCGCGCGCGCAGAACTCCCGCAACGACTCCGACCACGGCAGTACGTCCAGCCCCAGTTCGCGAAGTCCTTGCAGTAGCAGCGCCGTGGTCTCGGCGTTCTTCGGTGTCGGTACATGCCGCGAACTCAGCAGGATGCTGCTGAAACGCTGTTCCTCGACACCATCCACGGCTTTGGATTCACGCAGGAACCTGAGAGTGGTGCGTTTGCTGAAACGTTCGGGAAAGTGCTGGCGCAGAATGGTTTCGTCCAGGCGTGCCCCACGTTGGATGACACTGTCGCGTTCGTCGAACTTGATGTCGGCGATGACCAGCCAGGGTTCACCATACAGTTGCGAACCCTGGCGCAGTTTCGCGCCACGGCCATTCGCGAGCTGGTAACGCTCGGGATTACCCGGGTCCTGACGCGCAATCCGATCCGGATACGCAAACGCCAGCACTTCACCCAGAGCGTATCGATCGAGGTCCCGTGCGCCCGGGATCACAATGCAGCCGGCGATGCCACTGGCGGCTGTTCTGGTCGATCTGCGCCAGCACGTTGCGGTCGGCACGATTCCAATCCATCCGCTGCTGCCGGAAATCACACAAGGCAAACCATCGATCGGCGAGGTCATCCCCGAATCGCGCTTCACCGCGCATCGGGTCGCGTGCTTCCAGAACGGCGATCAGGTCGCAGGTTAAAGACTTGAGCGGTTTGGGTGCCTTCAGGCAAGCCAGTGCCAAACGTGGATGCGTGCCGAGTGCGAGCACTTTTCGGCCGATATCGGTGATGCGACCCTCAATGTCCAAAGCGCCCAGTGTCACCAGCAGTTCGCGCGCCTGCGCGAGATTGCCGGCCGGTGGTGCATCGAGAAAACGCAGTGCGGTACTGCCCCAGGCTGCGATTTCCAGCGCGAGACCGCTCAGTTCCACACGCGCCAATTCAGGGCGTGTGCCGGGTTCCAGTCTCTGTGACTCCGGCCAGAGCCGGTAACAGTGGCCCTCGGCCACACGCCCGGCGCGGCCTGCGCGCTGGGTGGCCGATGATTGTGCGATCGATACGGTTTCCAGGCGTGACATCCCGCTGCCCGGATCAAACGCGGGCTCACGAGCCAACCCGGAGTCGATGACCACCCGAACGCTCGGGATCGTCAGGCTCGATTCGGCGACGTTCGTGGCCAGCACGACACGCCGTCTCGCGCCCGGCCGCAATACCCGCGCCTGATCATCGACGCTGAGTTCGCCATGCAAGGCCAGCACATCCACCGGCCAGGATTCCTGTTGCACATGGGCACGCGTGCGTTCAATTTCGGCCTTGCCGGGCAGGAAACACAGCAGGTCACCTTCGTGCTGGTCGAGCGCGAGTTTGATCACGCGCTTCATGTGCAGTTCGAGTGATTCGTTCGCCCGCGCGAGTACATGCGCAACCGTGACCGGAAACGCCCGACCTTCGGCAGTCAACCGGGGCGCATCGAGAAACCGGGCCAGACGTTCGCCGTCGAGCGTTGCGGACATGACCAGGATACGCAGATCCGGGCGCAGGCTTTCCTGGACGTCCAGACAAAGCGCCAAGGCCAGGTCGCTGTGCAAATGGCGCTCGTGGAATTCATCGAACAACACCGCGCTGATGCCGTCGAGGGTTGGATCGTCCTGCAGCATCCGCGTGAGGATGCCTTCGGTGACCACTTCGATCCGAGTCTTGGCAGACACCCGGTTCTCGAATCGAATGCGATAACCGACCGTGCCACCCACGTCTTCGCCGCGTTGTTCGGCCATGAAGCCAGCCGCCGCGCGGGCAGCGATTCGGCGCGGTTCCAGCAGCAGGATCTTGCCGGTGCACCAGGAAGCGCCGAGCAGGGCCGGCGGGACCTGAGTGGTTTTGCCGGCGCCTGGCGGTGCTTCCAGCACCAGTCGATTCGAATCCGTCAGCCGCTCCAGCAACTCCGGCAGCAGCGGCTCGATCGGGAATCGGATTCCGGTGGAAGGGGTCAAGCCGATTGCAGCCACTCCGCCGCGTCGAGTGCGTAATAACTGAGGATGCCGTCGGCACCGGCGCGCTTCATCGCCAGCAGCGATTCCAGCACCACGGCGCGCTCATCGAGCCAGCCGTTCTGTGATGCTGCCTTGAGCATCGCGTATTCGCCACTCACCTGATACACGAACGTGGGGACCTGGAATTCGTCCTTCACCCGACGAACGATGTCGAGATACGGCATACCCGGCTTGATCATGACCATGTCGGCGCCTTCTTCGAGATCCAGCGCGATCTCGTGCAGCGCTTCGTTGCTGTTCGCCGGATCCATCTGGTACGTGTATTTGTTGCCTTTGCCGAGATTGCCGGCCGAGCCGACCGCATCACGAAACGGCCCATAAAAACTCGACGCATACTTTGCGGCATACGAAAGGATGCGCGTGTTCACGAAGTGGTGTGCTTCGAGCGCCTCACGAATGGCGCCGATGCGCCCGTCCATCATGTCGCTGGGGGCCACCACGTCGGCACCCGCTTCGGCATGCGACAGAGCCTGCTTCACCAGTGCAGAGGTGGTTTCGTCATTCACGACATACCCTTGGTCATTGATCAGACCGTCCTGACCGTGGGTGGTGAACGGATCCAGTGCCACATCGGTGATCACGCCGACTTCCGGGAAGTGTTTCTTGAGCTCGCGGACCGCCCGTTGCGCCAGACCGGCCGGATTCCACGCTTCGGCCGCGTCGAGTGACTTTGCTTCGAGCGGTGTCACCGGGAACAGTGCGATGGCCGGCACCTTGAAGCGCGCGGCGCGTTCGGCATCCTTCAGCAATTCATCCAGCGACAGACGATTCACACCCGGCATCGAGCCCACCGGCTCGCGCACCCCACGACCCTCGCAGACAAACGTCGGCCAGATCAGGTCATTGGCGGTGAGTACGTTCTCACGCATCAGCCGGCGGGAAAAATCGTCGCGGCGCATGCGCCGCAGGCGGGTGTTTGGAAAGGCCATGGGTCGGTCCTTGAGAGGCAAGGCGAGTATTGTAGAAGGCTGGGCCGACGAAGGAAGCCCAGCTTGCTTTGGGGCTTGGGGCAAGTAGCTGCGCTCAGCCCAGCCTAAACGAGCCCGCGCGCAATCACGCCGAGCACACGCCGGCCTCGCGCACCGGTGACTTCGGGCAGGTTGCTGGCCCGGCCTTGCAGGGTTTCGGAGGCCATCCATGCGAAGGCCATCGCTTCGAGGAAGTCGGCGTTGACGCCGAGTGCTTCGACTGTGGCAAGTTCCATGGGCGCAATCGCCTCGGCGATGGCTTTCATCAGGACGGGGTTTTGAACGCCGCCACCGCAGGCGAATACGCGCAGTGTGTTCGGTGCTTCGCGTTTTAATGCTTCGGCAATCGAGCGGGCTGTCAATTGCAGCAGGGTCGCCTGCAGATCGGTGGCCGAGAGGCTGGGGCGACTGCCGAGTCGGGCTTCGAGCCAGCCCAGATGAAAGTATTCGCGACCGGTACTTTTCGGCGCGGGACGGGCGAAGTAGGGGTCTGCCATCAATTCGTCGAGCAAACCTTGCACCACACGTCCGGATGCAGCGAAGGCGCCATTCGTGTCGCAGGGCAAACCCCAATTCCGTGAACACCAGGCATCCAGCAGGGCGTTTGCGGGGCCCGTATCAAAGCCGCGGATGCTGCCTTCGGCTGACAGGAGCGTCAGGTTCGCAATGCCGCCAAGATTGAGAATCGCACGATCCTCATAGGCGGACTGAAACAGTGCCTGGTGGAAGGCCGGCACCAATGGGGCGCCTTGACCGCCGGCAGCGATGTCGCGGCGGCGGAAGTCGGCGACGGTCGTGATGCCGGTCAACTCGGCGATGACATTCGGGTCACCCAGTTGCAGCGTGAACGGCAACTCGGAATCCGGCGAATGCCACACGGTTTGTCCATGTGAGCCCAGCACAGCAATGGTGTCGGCGGATCGCTGGTTGATGTCGAGCAGGTTCAGTGCGGCATGCGCAAATGCTCGCGCAATGGCCACGTCGAGTTCACCCAGCGCTTGCAGCGATACCGTGCCGCTTTGGCCGAGTGCCAGAATGCTGTCACGCAGTTCCGCGGTGTAGGGCTCGGCATGTGTGGCCAACAGCCGCGGTCGGCCGTCGGTTTCGATCAGGGCGACATCGATGGCGTCGGCACTGGTTCCCGATATCAGCCCCAGTGCCAGCATCAGCGTTTGGCCGTGACCGTGGTCGGGAAATCCCCTTCCAGTCTTGCCAGCAGCTGCAACGGTGGCTTAACCGCCTTGCTGAACTGGGCCATGATCGACAGCGGCAGGCGCTCCGGTGGCGGCATCGTGACCTTGAGCGGATCACGATGCGCTCCGTTCACACGGAACTCGTAATGAAGATGGGGGCCGGAAGCGAGGCCGGTCATGCCGACATAGCCGATGATTTCGCCCTGGCGCACACGCGCGCCTTTGGTCGCGGCGATTCGGGACATGTGGCCGTACAGGGTGGTGTATCCCTGTCCGTGATCGATGACCACGGTGCGGCCGTAGCCGCCTTGCCAGCCGGACGAGATCACGCGGCCATTCGAGGCGGCCATGATCGGCGTACCGGTGGGCGCTGCATAGTCGACACCCCGATGGGCGCGAACGGTGCCGAGTACCGGATGTTTGCGCGCCGAGGTGAAACGCGAACTGATGCGGGAGAACTCGACCGGCGTGCGGATGAACGCCTTGCGCAGCGGTCGGCCACTCTGGTCGTAGTATTCAAACTCACCGCCGGGGCGCTGATAACCCACGGCTTCGAAACGTTTGGCGCGGTTGAAGAACGTCGCGGCGAGGATGCGACCGCCGGCAGTGGGTTCGCCGTCGCGATAACTCGCCTCATAGACGACGAAGAACTTGTCGCCCTTGCGCAGATCTTGCGCCATGTCGATGTCGTAGCCGAACACTTTCGCCAGTTCGACCACCATGTCATCACTGAGGCCGGCGTCTTCGGCTGCGGCGAACAGGGAACTGTTGATCTCGCCCGAAGCGATATGGGTGCGGCGTTCGATCGGGCGTTCGATCGTTGATTCCTTGATCCGCTCGCCGTGCCATTCAACGACTTTGCGGGTGCTGCTGTCGGCGTCGTACTGGATCGCGGCGAGGCGACCATCGGTCATGCGTTTTACACCCAGTCTTTCACCGGGCTTCAGTGTGGTCAGTGCGCGCGCGTCCTGCATTTGCTCCAGCAGGGACGCCAGTTCCTTCGCGTTGATGCCAATGTCGGCAAAGATGGTGCCCAGTGTCTGGCCCTGCTCGACCGTCACGGTCGTCCACAGGTTCGATTCGTCCAGTCGGGTGTAGTTGCCATTGATCAAGGCCAGGCGGTCGTCTTGCCACGTTGGACGGTCGTCGACCACTTTGGCCGGCAGCGGCAGCGTGATGCTGGGGCCAAGCGGCAATTCCGCCTTGCCGAACACGTTGGCCCAACTGGGCAACACTACCAGCGCCAGAAGGGCCAGCAGGCCGGTGACAATGGAAATGATGCCGCGCTCATGGCGCCACTGCAGCGGCGCACTGCGGAAATTCTGGATGAAGCTCCAATCCGGCCACGCGTTGTAGAAGTGGCGGTGTCGTCGCTGCGCGTGTCGGCGCAAGGACTGGCGGCGCTGGCGGTGTCGGCGTTGTTCGTCGTCGCTGATGAAGAACATGCGGAGCGGCCTCAGCAGGACCTGGACGAGAACAAACCGGCGCTGCTGGACACCAGCAGTGGGGTACTTCCAGGCGAGGGCACAGTCAATTTCCGCATGGGTTCAAAATCTCGTCATGACAGCTTTGGGGCGCCGACAATAACCTTGGTGAGATTGTTCCGTCAAACCCTTGTTCTGAAAGGGAAAAACTGAACGAAATGATTAACGGGGATTTAACATTGTTCTCTTCTCCCGCTTGCGGGAGAAGATGCCCGAAGGCCGAGAAAACTGTCTATTGGCAATATGTTCTTCTCCCGCTTGCGGGAGAAGATGCCGAAGGCAGATGAGGGGAACCCGGCGACGAACCGGTTTCGTCGCCAATCTTGCCTCATCGGTCCTGCGGACCACCTTCTCCCGGTGCCCGGGAGAAGGATTCGTTCACGCGACGCTCGGATTCAGAAAAGAATCGCAAGTCATTGAATTATTGACCTATTAGTCGCCTGCTGCACTCGCTGATCAACGCGTGCATGGCAGCCAGTCCGTCACTCAGTGCAGCCGGACCCGGCTGAAGGATGATCGGCGACTTGACCTCGAAGATCTGGCCGAGGCGCACGGCCGTGACGTCTTGCCAGCCCGGCCGGGCTGCGACCAGGTCTGGCCGGAAGCGTTTGCCGCACCAGGACCCGAGGATCAGTTGCGGGTCGCGGGCGAGGGTGTCGACGTCGTCCGGCAGGATGCGGTCCTTGCCCAGCGACGCCCGGGCGCGTTCCGGGAAGATGTCGTCGCCGCCGGCGACCGAGATCAGTTCGGACACCCACTGGATGGCACTGAAGCGCGGTTCGTCCCATTCTTCGAAATAGACCCGGGGCCGGCAGGGCAAGCGGCTGGCGGCCTCGCGGATTTGGTCCAATTGCCGGTCCAGTTCGCCCAGGTAACGCTCTGCCCGCGGCAAGGCGCCAACCATGGCGCCCAGTCGGAGGATGTAGCCGCGAATGCCGTCGATCGATCGATGATTGCTGATCCAGACCTCGACGCCGGCTTTGATCAAGGCTTGGGCAATGTCCGCCTGGATGTCGGAAAAGCCGATGGCCAGGTCCGGCTTGAGTTCCAGGATGCGCTCGATGCGCGCACTCAGGAATGCCGACACCTTCGGTTTTTCCTTGCGCGCCCGGGCTGGACGCACGGTGAAGCCTGAAATGCCGACGATCCGGTCCTGTTCACCCAGGGCGTACAGCACTTCGGTGGGCTCTTCGGTCAGGCAGACAATTCGTTGTGGATAAAGATTCATCCGTGAATCTTGCCTGATTCACGCGGCGAATTCGCTATCATCAAGGGTCAACTTCAAGCCAGATCGGGTACCCCACGATGAAAACCAGCGCCGAGATCCGCAGCGCCTTCCTCAAGTTCTTTGCCAGCAAGGGCCACGAAGTAGCCCCATCCAGCCCGCTGGTGCCCGGCAACGACCCGACGCTGATGTTCACGAACTCAGGGATGGTGCAGTTCAAGGACATGTTCCTGGGCGCCGAGCGCCGCTCCTATACGCGCGCCGCCACGGCGCAGTGCAGCGTCCGCGCCGGCGGCAAACACAACGATCTGGAAAACGTCGGCTACACCGCGCGTCATCACACCTTCTTCGAAATGCTCGGCAACTTCAGCTTCGGCGACTACTTCAAGCATGACGCGATCCAATACGCGTGGGAGCTGCTGACCGGCGTCTATGGTTTGCCGAAGGACAAGTTGTGGGTCACGGTCTATCACACCGATGACGAAGCCTTCGACATCTGGGCCAAGGAAGTGGGTGTGCCGGAAGATCGCATCGTGCGGATCGGCGACAACAAGGGCGCACCGTTTGCGTCCGACAACTTCTGGCAGATGGCCGACACCGGCCCATGTGGCCCGTGTTCGGAAATCTTTTATGACCATGGTGCCGACGTGTTTGGCGGCCCGCCGGGCTCACCCGACCAGGATGGTGACCGCTACATCGAAATCTGGAACCTCGTCTTCATGCAGTTCGACCGATCAGCCGACGGCACACTGACGCCGTTGCCGAAGCCCTGTGTGGATACCGGCATGGGCCTCGAGCGACTCACCGCCGTGCTGCAGCACGTGCATTCGAACTACCAGATCGATTCCATGCTGGCACTGGTGAAGGCCGCCTCGGCGGCGACCGGTTGCGAAGACCTCGCGAATCCGTCGCTGAACGTCATCGCCGATCACATCCGTGCGTGCTCGTTCCTCGTCGTCGACGGCGTGCTGCCGTCGAATGAAGGTCGTGGTTACGTGCTTCGTCGAATCATCCGTCGTGCCTTGCGCCACGGCCACAAACTCGGTTGCAAGGGTTTGTTCTTCCACAAACTCGTGCGCACGCTCGCCGAGGTCATGGCGGATGCCTATCCGGAACTGCGCCAGAAGCGCGGTCTGGTCGAACAGGCGCTGAAGCAGGAAGAAGAGCGCTTCTCGGAAACGCTCGACAAGGGCATGAAAGTGTTCGAGACGGTTGCGGCCCAAGGCGGCCAGCAGATCGCCGGTGTGGACGCATTCCGCTTGTACGACACGTATGGTTTCCCGGTCGACCTGACCGCAGACATCGCTCGCGAGCGTGGTCTGGGCCTCGACATGGAAGGCTTCGAGCAAGCCATGAATGCCCAGCGCGAACGTGGCAGGGCTGCGTCGCAGTTCGAGGCTGCACACGTGGTCACGGCCGAAACCGTGAAGGGCCTGCCGGCCACCGAATTCCTCGGTTACGACGCGCTTGACGCGCAGGGCTGCAAGGTGGTTGGCCTGATCCGATCGGGCAAGATGATCGACGTGCTGAATGACGGTGAGAGTGCGCTCGTCGTGCTCGATCGCACGCCGTTTTACGCGGAGTCTGGCGGCCAGGTCGGTGATACCGGCGCGCTGGAAGGCGCACTCGGTACTTTCCGTGTCGACGACACGGCCAAACTCGCCGGAACTTTCCATGCCCACGTGGGCGTCTGGAGCGGCCGCACGCTGAAAGTCGGCGATACCTTGAACGCCAGCATCGACGCCGCGCGTCGTCAGGCCGTGATCCTCAATCACTCGGCCACGCACCTGATGCACGCCGCATTACGCAAGGTGTTGGGTGAACACGTCCAGCAGAAAGGCTCGCTGGTGGCCCCCGATCGTCTGCGCTTCGATTTCTCGCATTTCCAGCCGGTCTCCGACGACGAAGTGCGTCAGATCGAACGGCTCGTGAATGCCGAGATCCGTCGGAACGCCGAAGCCGAAGTGCACCAGATGGGCATGCAGGAAGCCCTCGATTTTGGTGCCATGGCGCTGTTCGGCGAAAAGTACGGCGAACATGTGCGTGTGCTGAAGATGGGTGATTTCTCGACTGAACTGTGCGGCGGCACACATGTCGCGCGCACCGGCGATATCGGCCTGTTCAAGATCGTCACTGAAGGTGGTGTGGCTTCCGGCGTGCGCCGTATCGAGGCGTTCACGGGTGCGGGCGCCGAAGCGCTGGTCGAACAGGAAGAAGATCGTCTGGCCGAGTTGGCGCACATGTTGACCAGCTCGACGGACGAAGCTGCGGTCAAACTCAAGAAAGTGTTCGAGCGTCAGAAGGAGCTCGAGCGTGAGCTGGAGTCGCTGAAAGCCAAGGCTGCCGGCGCCGCGATTGGTGAACTCGCCGAAAATCCCACGATGATCGGGCCGATCAAACTGATTTCGGCGCGCCTCGATGGGCTGGATGCGAAGTCCTTGCGTGACGCCGTCGATCAGTTGAAGAACAAACTCGGCGACTGTGCCGTGGTGCTGGCGACCGGAGCCGAAGGCAAGGTCTCGTTGATTGCCGGCGTCGGTGGTGCAGCACTCGGCAAACTCAAGGCCGGTGAACTGATCAGCCATGTGGCGGCACAGATCAACGGCAAGGGTGGTGGTCGTCCGGACATGGCACAGGGCGGTGGCGAAGACGGTCCGGCCGTGGCGCCGGCGCTGGCCAGTGTCGCTGCATTCGCACAATCCAAACTGGGCTGAGCCATGAAGATCGACAGCAAGTTGCCGAATGTCGGGACCACCATTTTCACGGTGATGAGCCAGTTGGCGATGAAACACCAGGCCGTCAATCTGGGCCAGGGGTTTCCTGATTTCGAGGGTCCGGAGGCTTTGCGTGTGGCGCTGAATCGCCACATGCACGAAGGCAAGAATCAGTATGCGCCGATGACCGGTGTGCCGCGGCTGCGCGAGCAGATCGCGAAGAAGACCACGGCGCTGTATGGCCGTGCAGTCGACATGGACACCGAAGTGACGGTGACCAGCGGCGCCACCGAAGCCTTGTTTGCAGCCATTGCGGCGATTGTCCGCAACGGCGACGAAGTGATCGTGCTGGATCCCTGTTACGACAGTTACGAGCCGGCGATCGAGTTGAACGGCGGCAAGGCCGTGCACATCGAACTGACGCTGCCGGATTTTTCCGTCGACTGGCAACGGGTCAATGACGCCTGCAACACGCGCACGCGGGCGATCCTCGTCAACAGCCCGCATAATCCCAGCGGCGCGGTGTTTTCATCGGCCGATCTGGATGCACTCGCCGAAATTGCGCGGCGCCACGACCTGATCGTCATTTCCGACGAAGTCTACGAACACATCGTGTTTGATGGCGTCGATCACCAAAGCGTGTTGCGTCACGCCGAACTGGCCGAACGCAGTTTCGTGATCTCGAGTTTCGGCAAGACCTATCACTGCACGGGCTGGAAAGTCGGCTACTGCATTGCGCCGCCGGCGCTGAGCAACGAGTTCCGCAAGGTCCACCAGTACCTGACGTTCTGCACGTTCAACCCGGCGCAATGGGCGCTGGCGGATGTACTGGAACAGATGCCGCAGCATTACCTGGAGCTGCCGGCGTTCTATCAGGAAAAGCGCGATCGCTTTCGCGAACTGCTCGCTGGCAGCCGGTTCGACCTCTTGCCGGTGGCGGGTGCGTACTTCCAGATTGTCGACTACTCGCGCATCAGTGATCTCGGTGATCTGGCGTTCTGCGAATGGCTCTGTGCCGAGCGGGGCGTTGCCGCGATTCCGGTGTCGGCGTTCTACAAGACGCCGCCCGAATCACGCCTGATCCGCTTCTGTTTTGCGAAGAACGACCAGACGCTGGTGGCTGCTGCCGAGCGATTGCGCTCGGTCTGAAACCGTCCGGATACATTCCGGTTCGCTATATGGGGTTTGCAACCCAATGATTCCATTGGCGAATTGCTTGTTCGCCCGGAATGTGTTTATTCAATGGCCACTCAGGCCAAATCGCCTACAATGAACCCATGTTTGATCGCCGCCGCCCCATGAATATTGTCATCAAGACTCCCGCCCAGATCGCGCAGATGCGCGAAGCGGGCCGTCTCGCCTCGGAAGTGCTGGACATGATCGGTCCGCACGTCAAAGCCGGTGTGAGCACCGAAGATCTGGATTCGATCTGCCATGACTACATCGTCAAGGAGCAGAAGACGATTCCGGCGAACCTGGGTTACAGGGGCTTTCCGAAGACCATCTGCACGTCGGTTAATCACGTCATCTGCCATGGCATCCCGAATGCCGGAAAAGTCCTGAAGGACGGCGACATCATCAATATCGATGTCACAGTCATCAAGGATGGCTGGCATGGTGATACCAGTCGCATGTATCTCGTCGGCGAACCGAACGTGCTCGCACGTCGTCTGGTCGACACGACCTATGACGCGATGTGGCGCGGTATTCGCATGGTGCGTCCGGGCGCCACGCTCGGCGACATCGGCAGTGCCATCCAGAAGTTCGCCGAGGCGCAGCGGTTCTCGGTCGTTCGCGAGTATTGTGGCCACGGCATCGGTCAGGTCTATCACGAAGATCCGCAGGTTTTGCATTACGGCAATGCGGGTGAGGGCACCGTGCTCAAGACCGGCATGACGTTCACGATCGAGCCGATGATCAACGCCGGCAAGAAGGACACACGTTTGCTGCCGGATGGCTGGACCGTGGTGACACGCGACAAGTCGTTGTCGGCACAGTGGGAACACACCATCGCGGTCACCGATGATGGCTTTGAAGTCCTTACCCTCAGCGCCACCGAGCGCGCCAGCGGATAAACCCCAGGGAGCCCGATGAACGAGACGCAGGCTCCTTTTTCACCGTCCCATTTGCGCGAGCAGTTGATGCGCAATGTGTTCGAAACCGAGACCCATTTTGCACTGGGTGGCCCGGTTGCCGATCTGATCGCCGAACGCACGAATACCGTCGATCGGGTGGTCATTGCTTCGTTTGAGCACACGTTCGCCGGAATCCCCGACGTGGCGCTGGTCGCCACGGGCGGGTTCGGCCGGTGTGAGTTGCTGCCGCAGTCCGACATCGACGTGCTGCTGATCGTGCCGGATCCGATCCGGCCGGAAGTGACACGGGCGCTTGAAGCGCTGTTGTCGCAGTTCTGGAATCTCGGGTTACAGGCCAGTCACATCGTCCGGAACCAGCGCGCCTGCCTCGAAGAGGCCGAACGGGATCTCACGTCGGCGACGGCGCTGTTCGAAGCCAGGTTCCTGACCGGCGACCGTGGCGCGTTCGACCGGATGATGGCGGGACTCGATGCGCCGAACATCTGGCCGCCGGTGGCGTTTCTGCGTGCCAAACGTGAGGAACAGCGCGAGCGTCACGCACGCTATAACGACACCGCATTCAATCTCGAGCCGAACATCAAGGAAGGCCCGGGTGGCCTGCGTGACCTGCACGCATTGCAATGGGTCGCCAAACGCTCCTTCGGCGAAGAACGACTGCAGGCTTTTGCCACCCTCGGTCTCGCCAGCCAGGAGGAACAGACCGAGTTGCTGCGCGCGCGCGACGTTCTGTGGCAGGTCCGGTTCGGTTTGCATCGTCTGCTGAAACGGCGGGAGGAGAGGCTGCTGTTCGACCATCAGCGGGAGCTGGCTGCGCAATTCGGGTTCCAGGATGCGAATCCCAAGTTGGCCGTCGAGCGCTTCATGCAAGGGTTCTATCGTGCTTCGGCAACCGTGCGTCGGCTCAGTCGACGAATCTGGGAGCGTCTCGAAGCGCGGATTGATCCATCCGATACCACGAGCACTCCGCTCGAGAATGGTTTTGTCGTACGTGAAGGTCGATTACATCACGACGATGCGCGCGCGCTCGAAACAAGCCTGGACCGGCTGGTGCAAGCCTTGCGGCTGTTGGCGCAATCGCCCGAACCGATGCGGCCGTCGGCGGCACTCGCTGGTGCGATGAGCCAACTCTCCAGTCAGATGGATGCTGCACTCTCGCCAGCCTGCGCACCTCGCTGCCGAACCTGTTGCGCGAGAAAGGCGAGGTGATGAATGCCGTCGAGGCCATGGCCGACATCGGTCTGCTGGGTCGTTTGCTGCCGGCGTTCGAGCAGGTCAGCGGGCGCATGCAGTACGACATGTTCCATGCCTATACGGTCGATCAGCACACCTTGTTCGTCATGCACAACCTGGCGCGTTTCGTGCGCGAGGCCACGCAGCAGACGCATCCCTTGGCGTTCGAAGTGCGCAAGCGCGTTCGCAAGCCGGAGTTGCTGTTGCTGGCTGGCCTATTCCACGACATCGCCAAGGGGCGCGGTGGTGATCACTCCGAACTCGGCGAAGTCGAAGCGCGAAATTTTGGTCACGCCGCGGGATTGAGTGGCACTGATATCGATCTGGTCGCCTGGCTGGTGCGTGAACACCTGACCATGTCGGTCACCGCCCAGAAACAGGACATCGGCGATCCGCAGGTGGTGCATCGGTTTGCCAGTGTCGTGAAAGACTGGGAACGACTGGATTGCCTGTATCTGCTGACCGTGGCCGATATTTCCGGGACCAGTCCGAAACTCTGGAACGGCTGGAAGGACCGCCTGCTTGCCGATCTCTACCAGGCCACACGATACGCGTTGCGTCGTGGCCTGGAGCATCCGGTGCACGAGTCCGAGCGGATCGAAGAACTGCAGCGCGAAGCGCTGGTGTGGTTGGCGCGTGCCGGGGTGGATGCCGATGCGGCTCGGGCCGTGTGGGCTGAATATCCGGCGGAATCGCTGCTGCGGTTTTCGGCGGCACAGATTGCCTGGCAGACCGAAGCGGTGTTGAAGCATGGTGCAGTCTCGCAGCCGCTCGCGGCGGTGCGATCGCCGACCGAACATGGCACGACGGAAGTATTCGTCTATTCGGCCGATCGCGAAGGCATTTTCGCGCCGATCACCGCGGTGCTGGATCGTCTGCAACTGTCAGTGCTCGAAGCCCGGATTGTCACGTCGAAACAAGGGCATGTGCTGGATACATTCCAGGTCCTCGACGCCGATCACCGGCCTCTGGTTGACGCAGAACGGATCGACGAACTGGCCGCAAGGCTGAACGACGAACTGTCGCGGCCCGAACTCAGTCTCACCCCGGCCCGTCGTGCCTGGACCCGCCAGCAGAAACACTTCCAACTGGCGCTGAAGCTCGATTTCCGTGACGATGAGGCTGCAGGCCGCACCGAACTGGGCCTGGTGTGCTCTGATCGCCCTGGATTGCTCGCGCAGATTGCGCAGGTGTTCCGCGCGATCGGACTTGCGGTCCACGATGCGCGGATCGCCACGTTCGGCGAGCGCGTTGAGGATATCTTCCTGCTGTCGACGCTGGATGGCCGGCCACTCAGCGCCGAGTTGCGTGATGCGCTTTCACGCACGCTCGCGCATGAACTGAATCCATTCGCGCGGAATCGGCGTTAGCCCGCATCGTTTGCGCGCTGGTGACCAACAGATGACCGATGCGGCAGACCATCCCATTCAGGGAGTGATCGATCGATGAACCGACTGCAGAAAATCGCCTGGTTGGTCTTGTGCGTGAGTTTGCTGGTCAGCATGGTCAACGCGCCGTACCCGAACCAGATGGCCTTGCAGCACATCCCGACGGTTCTGATCTTGCTGTCTTGTCCGTTACTCGCCAATCGATTTCCGATCTCGAATACGGCTTTCCTGTGTTTGGCGGCATTCGTGCTGCTGCATATCGGGGCGGCACGGCATATCTATTCCTACGTGCCGTATGACGACTGGACCCAGACTCTGTTCGGGTTCTCGATCACCGAATCGTTCGGGTTTCGACGCAATCATTTCGATCGATTGGTTCATTTCTGTTTCGGGCTTCTGTTCACCAGGCCGGTGTGGGAGATCTGCATCCGGTACTTCGATGTCCCCCGGCGATTTTCCTATTACATCGCCTTTGAATTCGTGCTGGCCTTCAGCATGCTCTATGAAATCTTCGAATGGGGCCTGTCGCTGGTGCTGGCCGGTCCAGACGCCGATGCCTACAACGGTCAACAGGGCGATATCTGGGATGCGCAGAAGGACATGTCGCTCGCGCTTCTGGGTTCGCTGGTGTGCCTGCTGATCCTCTACGTGACCAGACGCCATCGCTCGATTCCTGAACCGACGCGAGCCTGAATCCGCCGACGCGGTTTTTCGATTGCGTGAACAGGGAAACGAAGGGTCTTGGCGATACTGCCTCGAACTTCGGTTCAGCCATCGATTCCGGAACCGGAAATTGAAGCAATCACTCCCGTCAGCGTTTGGCGGTGTACCGGGCCATGGACTCTTCAAACGAAATCAGTGGTGCACGCGTGGTGCCATCCGGAAGCTGTTCACCGCCCAATGGATCAACCGGCTCGATCAGATAACGATCGGTTCCGGGATCAGTCCGTCGATGATGATGTCCAGTGTCATTGCCTGGGCCGTTTTTGGCACGAACCAGTGAATGTTGTTCCGGGGTGTGGTCATGGCGGCCGAATGACCGGGTCCGGCAATCATGTCTTCGGTCGGACGGATGATCAGGGCACCTTCCTCGTCGCGAACGCGGTCGAAGGTTCGGACCCGAACTTTCCCGTCGATCACCAGATGGGCGCTGACCATATGCCGATGGGCGTGGGGTGTGATGACACTGTTCTCACGAAAATCGAACAGCGCGAGGCCATAACCCAGCTTGATGGGCTGACCCGCTTCGTCCAGCGTCGACACGAACCGTTTCTGCGGGTCGTTGCCAAACGGGACGCCGGCGTCCTTGATCCGGGCCAGACGGAGTTCCGCGGCCAACGATTCCAGATCCAGTTCCCGCGCCAGCGAATTGACGCCGTCGTGCCAAGCGGTCTGACTCAAGGTTCCCGACTTCAATGCAGACGCCAGTTCGCGTTGGGCGGCAATCCATCCGCGTGCCGAACGATTGGAGGTGGTTGCTGAGGCCATACTGAGCTCGGTCACCAACGCATAAGCCAGAAAGCCCGGGCCCATGGCCAGGAACGTGCGGCGGGTACTCATGCCAATCTCCGGATTGTGGGGTCACCTGGGCTGCTGATCGATGCCCGGATGGTGCGCGGACCATCAGGCTTTCGCAGGCGCGAGCCTACTATGAGGCGGCCAACAAGGCCCATGGCAAATCTCGGATCATGGCGTTTCGAACCCGTTCCCGAACAGGCCGCTTGGCACGAGAGATTGGGGTTGCAGACACCAGAGGATGAACTGCCCAGCCGTGGTGCCGGTGTTTTCAACCCGGATCCGCCAATCACCGGCCAGCGAACCGCCGTCGAAGGATAAAAGCGCCTGAGTGGGCGTGATCCGGCTGGCCAGAGGGTTGCGGTTGCAGGGTGGACTGGCCGCCGCATCGTCGAATGTGGTGTTGATCGACGTTCCCGCGTTGCAGCCGGCCTCCAGCAGGCGGACGCCGCGGTTGTCGGCGAGGCGCGTGAGGTCGACACGGATGGAACTGGCCGGGATGTTGTTCTGGACGAAACGGATGTCCAGATTCTGCAGAACACCGGCGGCATTGGCGGGCACGGTGATGGTGTCCTCGCGGACGCTGTTGGCGGCCAGCGGCTGGTTGACGGTGCGACAGAAGTTCGCGACGGTCGTGAATGCTCTCGTAGTGCTGCTGACGCCCTCACCGCAGGTGTTCCGGCCACGGCCACGCCAGTGGTAGGTGGTGTTTCCTGCGAGCAGGATCGTATCGACAGAGGTTCCCTGCACGACCCGGCTCATGATCAAGGGGGGGCGTGAACGCCGCATCGGTGGCCACGTCGACCACATAGTCGTCGGCACCTGCGGTGGGTGCCCAGCTCAGGCGGACAATACTGGGTTGCTGGACGGCTGCATTGGCGGGCTCCGACAGTGCCGGGACGGCCGATGGCTGGTCCACGTCGATAGGCAGATCGAACGTATGCGTCAGCGTGCCGTCGCTGGCCACGAGCCGGGGCACCACCAGCCCGGCGGGTGTCCCGGCGGCCACGGACAATTGTGCAGTGGCGCTCCCACTCGGGCGCAGTTGTTGTGGCGTCACCGAGGCCGATACGCCCTGGGGCAGGGCATCGAAGCTCAAGGTGAGATCGCGCCAGTAACCGTAACGCGATTGCAGTTGCAGCGCGCGTGGCGGCAGGATCGTGTTGGACAGGCCACACACCTTGGCTACGGCCGAATCGCCGGACCAGGCAAAATCGGGCGGACCGCAGTCGTCGTGCCGGAACGAAGCCACGCGTGTGCCCCAGTTCGTATCGTCCATGTATTGGCCGGTGAACCAGAAACGGCAGCCGTCCGGGTCGAGGCTCATGTCGAAGTAGTCGCCCCATCGTTGCGAAGCGCCGGTGAACGTCTGTGCGGCCACACCGGAAGCCAGCGTGCTTTCAATCAGCGTCATGCCGGGTGTCGGATCGGTCCGGCGCCGGCCGGTGTACCGCAGGCCGGGGAACGTCCCCGAGGCTTCACCGGTCACCGCATAGCCCAATGCAAGGTTGCCGGCGTTGTCGACATTCAGGGCGGACATGAAGCGGGACACGCCGTCATTGGGCCCGAACAGTTCCTGCTGCGACACCGTCCACGGCTGGCCGACGCCGCCGATCCGCTCGAGTTCGAACCAGAGGACGCCCGTCCGGGCACCGAGCTCCGGATCGCCGTAGCCGCTGAACGTGCCGGTGGCCGCGTTCGAGGACAGCATGATGACTTCGCGGTCGCCCAGATTCCGATAGGTCGTGCGATGCATCAGCGTGCCGGTGAACGCGGGCAGGGCGACCCCACCGGGTTGAGCGGGAAATCGGTTCGCTGCGAGCTGGACGTCGCCGATCACGATGGTTTGTGGCCCCGAGAACACACTTTGCGCCGGATTCGCGAAATCCGGCTGCACGGTGTATAGCGCCAGGCGGTCGAAGACTGGATTGATCTCGGTCCAGACCGTGTTGACCGGATCGTTGCCGCTGCTCATCAGCACACACAGTTTGCCGCTCGCCAAACGCGCCAGGAGCCATCGGCCAGCCAGGCCGTCATGGATCACCTGCGGGTCGGTATCACTGCCGGCGCAGTCGCCGCTGCTGAGCTGGCTCAGGTTGATCGGTCCGGCCACGATGGCGCCGGTGGTCTTGTCGAACACCGACATCAGGCTGCCGGTGGCGCCATTCACCGCCTGCACATAATGGTTCGGACCAGCGTCGCCATTGGGGTCGGCGGGCACCACGTTGGCAAAGTTGATTCCCGGAACGTTCGGTGTGGCAGCGCCGAAACCTCCTGCCGGCAAGGTGGGGGCAGGTCGCTGTGTTTCGATTCCCTTGAGTGCTTCCAGTACGACCCCGCGGGACCAGATGTTGCCGCGTCGCTCCTTGAGTTCTTTCTCCTGTTCTGGCTCGGCATCACGAAGTCGCCCTGCCGGTGGGCCAGTCCAGACCTTGGGCAGGGACCGAAGATCAACCTGTCGGGCTGCCGGTTGGAAGGGCCCGGCGACCTCGGGCAACACCCCGCTGGCGATCGCTGGCCCAATGGACCACGGTCCCGAAAGGCTCAACACAATCAGCAAGCTGGGGAATCGGGTCATGGTCGGGTTCCGCGGGCGGGAGCCCGAACCTTATGGGCTATGACACGCGCGAATGGCGCGATCGGCGCCGTTTTCGGCAGTCCGCATCAGGGTGGCAAGTCCTTGCACCATCCAGTCAAGTTCGTAACTGCCCGGCATGGATCGGAGATGGGCCGAAATCCCGACTTGCCATCGACCTGCCCGCGCCGATAGCGTTACCGGATGAACTTGCGAAGAAAACTGGCCGAAGCCGGCTTTGAATCGAACGACGACTACGAATTCCAGGTCAACAGCCTGTTCGCGGTGGACCTGGCGCATTTGCGCAGTCTGCACGTGGCAGGGGATTCGGGGCGGCGAAAGACTGCCTTTGCGAACGCGCTGGCGCAGGCCCTCGGTTATCCGCGGGTCGTCTATCACGACTTTTCGGTGCCCGAGCCGCCAGCACCGACCGTCATCGTCACGCGCATCGATGAGGACGACACCGGGGAAACACTGGAGCCCAACCTCACCGGACTGGACCGAGCGGTCATCGAAGCCTGCGCGTTCAGCGAAGCGGAGCGCAGCATCCTGATCATCGATCAACTGCAGGCTGCGGATTTCCGCGACCAGGTGCGCTTGTTCGAATTCATCCGGAAACACTATTGGCATACGCCCGGTGGCAGTTCACGGGCGCATGCCCGCAACTTGTTGCTGGTGCTGATCTCGAACGAGCCGCTGTATCACTCGCTCGCACGCGTCAGTTATCGCATCTGGGCGGATGCGGGCTCCGGTGCATTTGCGTACCGGCCGGAAGATTTCGGCATGGGCCTTGAGGCGCGAGAGTTGTTCGCAGCGCTTGGTTCGTTGTTTACCCAGTTGGGCAGCACGCCCACGGTCAGCGAATTCGAGAAAATCCTCGTGGACTCTCTGAAACACGTGCGGACCGAAGAACACCTGCGACACTGCATTTTTGGCTGGGTCGAATATGTCGATCGAGATCGCCTGTTTGCTGCGGCGACCGTTCCGGCTTTGGCCGGGGTCGTGGACGCACTGAACAGTTTGGTCGGTGTCGACGAGATCGTCGGCGAATGAAGCCAGACCACACCCTTGAAACCCAAACACCGTTTCGTTATTCAACGGTGTATCCGAACCTATTGGTCCCCGAATGAGCCTGAGCGCGTTTCACTGTCCTCCCCCCATCCGATATCGGCGACCGCTGATCGCGCGTGACTATGCGCGCCGTGACTTGGCGATCGAACTGTTTGACCGCGGTGAGTACGTTCAAGCGATCACCGAAACGTTTGCGCATGCCATGCCGGAAGTGGTGGCGCGGACGCCGTTTGTATTGCCGATGAGTTTTGCGCAGGGCAGTTCGCGCTTCGATGTCAGGCTCGATGGGGATGAGTTGGTTCTGACCACGGTGCTGGCGGAACTCAACCCTGGCGCCAATGCCACCGCCTTGCTGCGGTTTGCGCTGTCGCGGATGGCCGGTACCGGCCAGATCTATCAGCCGCGACTCAAGGATCAGGTGGTTCGTATCGAATTCCGGGAACAGTTGCGGCACCTTCATCCGTTGAAGCTGCTCGAAGTTCTGATGAAGCTGCCGGCCGAAGCCAGTGGCCAGGACCAGTGGCTCGCGGAGGAGTTTCAGGTGGCCCGGCCCGCGTCCGCGGCGCTGACGCCGTTGACTGAAGCGGAAGCGCAGGCGGCCGTCGCGTTCTGGCACCGGCACTGGTCGGACATGGAGATCCTGCACAACGAAGTGCGCCGCCGTCGTTCGGTACGGATGCTCGATTTTGCCGGGTCACTGGCCAGCAATCTGACGCGCCTGGTGTTGCCGCTGAATGGATCCGTGCGGATCGAGCTTGATGAATTCGCCGATGAAATTGCCGACCGCGAGGAATCGGTTTCCAAGCGTGATGCGGCAATGGCCCGACTGGTACGGGCCATGCAAGGTGTCGACGACACGCGGCTGCTGGCCAGCCTCGGTCATGGTGAATACGCCATCAACCCGCTGCGCGAGGGCTCGCCGTCGATGATCCACTCGCTTTACGGGCCGGGCGAGCGGATGCAGGCTGTGCATGATCACCGCGCCAATGGCCGTTTGCTGGAAGCGGGGCTTGAGTTGTTGTCCTACGGCACCTACTTGCTGGCAACGTGTTCCTGGGCCGAACCGGTCGAGCAGGCCATTGCCGCCTTGTTGGCCAGTGCCCACGAGAAGCCGATCCGTGAGGTACTGGATTCGCTGCTGGTGTCGGCCGAATCCATCGCAGAGGAATACGGCAAACACGGCGTTTCGGCATCGGCCGAAGCGGATACACCGGCGGAGACCATGCCATGAGCAAGCGACTACCCAGCAAGATCGAATCCTTGGGTGTGTATCAGGTGTTCACCGGTACCGGTACCGGCAGTGGCTGGTTGATCGACGACCGGCATTTGCTGACGAATTGCCATGTCGTGCAGCCGTTCCGTGACGTGGCGATCGAGCTGCGCAACCGGACGCGTATCCGCGCCACGGTTCGTCGTTTGCATCCGCACCGTGACCTCGCGATCGTCGAATTGAGTGAGCCGCTTGATGGGGCCGTGTTGCCGCTCGGCGATGACAGCTTGCTCAAGCCAAAGCAGTCCGTGCACATTCTGGGGTTTCCGATCGGCTTGCCGCTGTCGGTGACCGAGGGCGTGATTTCGCATCCGCACCAGCGTTTCGACAACCAGTATTACGTGCAGACGGATGCCGCGATCAACCCCGGCAATTCGGGTGGCCCGATCCTCGACGACGAGCGTCGGATCATCGCCGTGACCACCTGCAAGCTGGATGCCGATTCGGTCGGTTTCGGCATTCCGGTGAATGACGTCCGCAAGTTCATCGAGGAATTCCGAAACCAGACCGTACCCTTCGGCGCCCAATGCCCGGTCTGCGATGTGCTGATCACCAAGGCGCAGCGTTATTGCGACGAGTGCGGCAGCAATCTGGAAAGCCAGCACGATTTTGCCGACTACTTTTCCAGCAACGAAACCGATCCCTTGGCAACGTTCGTGGAAACCGCCTTGTCGCGCGCGGGTATCGATCCGGTCATTGCCCGCCACGGCCATCAGAACTGGTCTTGCCATGCCGGCAGTGCGCCGATCAAGGCCTGGTGTTGTTGCTCCGAACACCTCAATTTCTCGTCGCCGATGGTGGAAACCCCGACACGTCAGGTCAACGCGCTGTTTGCGTATCTGCTGGACGAAGAGCATGCGCCGTTCTCGTTCGATCTCGACGGTTCGATCGTCCGCATGAACTACGTGATCCACACCACCGACGTGTTCAGCAAACGCGACCGCGAACATCTGATCGAAGAAGTGGGCGAATTCATTCGCCGAGCCGACCGCATCGATGGCCGACTGGTGAAGGAGTTTGGCTGTACGCCTGCGCCGGATTCGCAGATGCCTGGCGGGCACGACTGACTTCTGGTTGGTCTTGCCTGGCTGGCTTTTGGCTCCACCACCACCGCATCTATGCGTTTCGGCGCACCTTTGCTCGTTGAAACGGCCCGCCACATACGATTACATCCTCTGGAAATCCTCGCAGCTAGAGCCAAGACTCTAGGCCTCGCCCCTACAGAAATTGTAGGGCTAAAAATTTGTGAGGGCAGGATGGACAGGCACGACGACAACGAAGGTGGTGAGCAAGGTCCGCAATCGACGGGACTCTATGACCAGCGGTTCGAACATGATGCCTGCGGATTTGGCCTGATCGCATCGCTGGATGCCGAGCCGAAACGCGAGTTGATCGATTCAGGCCTCACCGCATTGGCGCGTATGGCGCATCGCGGGGCGGTGGGTGCCGACGGAAAGAGCGGTGACGGTTGCGGCGTGTTGTTGTCGAAGCCGGAGAAATTCCTGCGCCAGATGGCCGCTGAGGCCGGTTATCGACTTGGTCCGATTTTTGCCGCTGGCAACATCTTCCTGAACCGCGACCCGGATCTGGCCGCGGCAGCCCGTGAGCGATTGCGGCTCGAGTGCGAACGTGTCGAAGTTCGTGTGGTCGGCTGGCGCGACATGCCGGTGGACCTGAGTCCGCTGGGTGATGCGGCGCGCGCTTCGCTTCCCGATATCCAGCAGGTGTTCGTTCAGCCCAGCGTGGCGATGGACCAGACCAGCTTCCAGCGGGCGCTGTTCCTGGCTCGTCGTCGTTGCGAAATGGCGCTGGCGTCGGATCGCGACTTCTATGTGGTGTCGCTGTCGGCCCAAAGCCTTGGCTACAAGGCCATGGTGTTGCCGATCAACTTGCCGGTGTTCTACCCGGACTTGCGTCACCCCTTGCTGGCGGCCAGTTTCATCACGTTCCACCAGCGCTTTTCGACGAACACGGCGCCGCGCTGGCCGCTGGCGCAGCCATTCCGGTATCTCGCGCATAACGGCGAGATCAACACCATCGAAGGCAACCGGCATTGGGCGGAAGCGCGCAGTGCCAAGTGGCGCACGCCTGCCATTGATCTGCGTGAGCTGAAGCCGCTGGTGTCGCTCGATGGCTCCGATTCGATGAGCCTCGACAACATGCTCGAAGTGCTGCTGATCGGCGGCATGGATCTGTTGCACGCGATGCGCGTGCTGATTCCACCGGCAACCAGTGCGCTCGAAGCCCAGGATCCCGATCTGGCGGCGTTCTACGACTATCACGCGCTGTCGATCGACCCCTGGGACGGTCCGGCCGCGATCGTGCTCTGTGATGGCCGCCATGCTGCGTGTACGGCCGACCGCAACGGACTTCGCCCGGCACGTTGGTTGCTGACGGCCGATCGGCATTTGATGGTGGCGTCCGAAACCGGTGTATTCGACGTACCGGCGGACCAGATTGTCCGCAAGGGCAAACTCGGCCCGGGCGAGATGATCGCTGCCGACCTGTACAGCGGCGAATTGCTCGATAGCGCTGCGATCGATGCCGTCAATCGGGCGCGTGCGCCATTCAAACGCTGGTTGAAGCAGGGCACTCGTTATCTGACGTCCGATCTGATCGATCCGGCGCTCGCAGCCGAACCCTTCGCCCGATCGCCTGTTGCGGCATCAGAAGCTCTTCCAGTTTACGCGCGAGGAGCGCGAAGACGTGTTGCGGGTGCTTGCGGAGACCGAGCAGGAAGCAGTCGGTTCGATGGGTGATGACACCCCGCTGGCAGTGCTGTCGGCTCAACCGCGTTCGCTGTACGACTATTTCCGGCAGGCGTTTGCACAGGTCACGAATCCGCCGATCGACCCTTTGCGCGAGCAATGTGTGATGAGCCTCGTGACCCAGATCGGGCGCGAAGGCAACGTGTTCGAGATGGCGCCCGAGAACGCGCGTCAGGTCATGCTCAATTCGCCGCTGTTGTCACAGCGAAAACTGCGGCAGATTCTGGCGATGGATGAATTCGCCAACGCGCACGAGCGGTTCCGTCTGTATTTTCCGCAAGGCACGGGACTGAAGGCGGCACTCGAAGCGCTTGCGGAACGGGTCGAACAGTCGGTGCGAGCCGGTACAGTGATCGTCGTCCTGTCCGACCTCGATCCGCAAGAGGGCGATCTGCCGATTCACGCGTTGTTGGCAACGGGCGCCGTGCACCAGCATCTCGTCCAGGCCGGGTTACGCTGCGAGTGCAACCTGATCATCGAGACTGGTACCGCGCGAGATCCGCACCACGTCGCATGCCTGCTCGGTTATGGCGCCACGGCGGTGTATCCGTATCTGGCCTACCAGACCTTGCTCAGCCTCGGGCGCGAGAAGGTGCTCAAGCCGAAACGTTCGGGCGAAGTCACTGAACTGGGTCGCAGTTATCGCCGCGGCATCAAGAAGGGTTTGCTCAAGATCATCTCGAAAATGGGCATTTCGACGATCGGCAGTTATCGCGGCGCACGCTTGTTCGAAATCATCGGCCTGCAACGCGAAGTGGTCGACCTGTGTTTTGCGCACACGCCCAGTCGAGTCGGTGGCGCCGGTTTCCGCGATCTGGAGCTGGAAGCGGGCATCCTGATGGACAGTGCACTCGACGACAGCCAGGGTCTGGATGCCGGGAGTTTGCTGAAGTACCGCCATGGTGGCGAGTACCACATGTTCAATCCCGAAGTGGTGCAGACGCTGCAGCGGGCCGTGATGAGCGGCAACTACGACGACTACCGCCAGTTTGCGCACGCCGTGAATGACCGCCCGCCGTCGACGCTGCGTGACTTGCTGGCACTGAAACCCGCTCCGCAGGCTTTGCCGCTGAGTGAGGTGGAGTCGGTGGATACCCTGCTGAAACGATTCGACTCGGCCGGGATGTCACTTGGCGCCTTGTCGCCGGAAGCACACGAAGCCTTGGCGATTGCGATGAATCGGCTTGGCGGGCGCTCGAACTCCGGCGAGGGTGGCGAAGACCCAGCGCGCCAGGGCACCGAAAAATCATCGAAGATCAAACAAGTGGCGTCGGGTCGTTTCGGCGTCACGCCGGAATACCTGATCCATGCCGAAGTGCTACAGATCAAGGTGGCGCAGGGCGCCAAGCCGGGCGAGGGCGGGCAATTGCCCGGCCACAAGGTCAACGAGTTGATTGCCCGATTGCGTTATGCCCGGCCGGGCATCGGCCTGATCTCGCCGCCGCCGCACCACGACATCTATTCCATCGAAGATCTTGCCCAATTGATCTTCGATCTGAAGCAGATCAACCCGGAAGCGCTGGTGTCGGTGAAACTGGTTGCGCATGCGGGCATCGGTACCGTCGTCGCCGGGGTCGCCAAGGCCTATGCCGACATGGTCACCATTTCCGGTTACGACGGCGGCACCGGTGCCAGCCCACTCTCGTCCATCAAATATGCGGGCACACCCTGGGAGATGGGTCTGGCCGAGGCCCGCCAGACACTTCGGCGAAACGGCTTGCGCGGCAAGGTGAGGTTGCAGATCGATGGTGGATTGAAGACCGGTCTGGATGTCGTCAAGGCAGCCTTGCTTGGCGCGGATAGTTTCGGTTTCGGCACGGTGCCGATGATTGCGCTGGGCTGCAAGTATCTGCGCATCTGTCACCTCAACAACTGTGCGACCGGTGTGGCGACTCAGGATGAGCGTTTGCGCGAGCAGTATTTCACCGGCTTGCCCGAACGCGTGATGAACTACTTCCGCTTTGTGGCCGAAGAGACCCGAGAGTGGTTGGCGGTGCTCGGTGCGCGGTCGCTGGAAGAAATCATCGGGCGAACCGACTTGTTGCGGGTGCTCGAAGGTGAGACGGCCAAACAGCGTGGGCTCGACCTGAAGCCTTTGCTGTCGAATGACGCGCTGGTCACCGATGTCCAGCATTGTGACGCCGGGACACGCAATCCACCGCGGGATCCAGCGCTGTTGGCCGGTCGCATGCTGGCGGCGATGACGCCGGCAATCGAGCAGAAGACAGGCGGAGAATTCAGTTTCGAGATCAGCAACCGGGATCGTTCGATCGGTGCCGGCCTGTCCGGTGTGATCGCACGTCATCATGGCAACCACGGCATGCGCGACAAGCCGGTCTACGTGCGGTTGTCGGGTAACGCCGGGCAGAGTTTCGGGGCGTTCAACGCGGGTGGCCTGAACCTGTATCTGGAAGGTGACGCGAACGATTACGTCGGCAAAGGCATGAGCGACGGCAAGATTGTGTTGCGTCCGCCATCGTCGGCCCGATACCTGCCACGTGATACGCCGATCATGGGCAATACTTGCCTGTATGGCGCCACGGGTGGTGAGTTGTATGCCGCTGGTCGTGCCGGTGAGCGCTTCGCGGTGCGCAACTCCGGAGCCACGGCTGTGGTCGAAGGAGCCGGGGATCATTGCTGCGAATACATGACGGGTGGTGTGGTGGTCGTGCTGGGTTCGACCGGTATGAACTTCGGCGCCGGATTCACCGGTGGCCTGGCTTATGTGCTCGATCTCGACCGCCATTTTGTCGACCGCTACAACCATGAGCTGATCGACATTCTGCGTTTGTCACCGGAAGGCATGGAGCATCACCTGCAACATCTCAAGCGACTGGTCACGCGCCATGTGTTCGAGACCGACAGTGCCTGGGGCCGAACGCTGCTCACCGAGTACCGTGATTACGTCGGCAAGTTCTGGCTCGTCAAGCCGAAGGCCGCCAGTCTGGAATCCCTCATCGATACCTTGAAGAGAGCCGCATGAAGCCGACGCCATTCCAGTTCATCGACGTGCCGCGCAAACAGCCGCGCGAATTGCCGGTGGCCGTGCGAGTGCTCGGCTGGTCGGAAATCTACGGCGGTTACGATCCCGCGGGCGCTGCGGAACAAAGTGCCCGTTGCCTGGATTGCGGCAATCCCTACTGTTCGGCGAAATGCCCCGTTCACAATGACATTCCGAACTGGTTGTCGCTGGTGCGCGAGGGTCGACTGTTCGAAGCCTGTGACCTGGCACATGAGACCAATCCTCTGCCGGAAATCTGCGGTCGGGTTTGCCCGCAGGATCGACTGTGCGAAGGCGCCTGCACGATCAATGTGGGCTTCGAAGCGGTCACGATCGGATCGGTCGAAAAGTACATCGTCGATACGGCCGTCAAAGCCGGTTGGCGGCCCGATCTCAGCAAGGTGAAGGCAACGGGTCGGCGTGTCGCGATCATCGGCGCCGGCCCTGCGGGTCTGGCTTGCGCCGATCGTCTGGCGCGCGCCGGCATCGAAGCGCATGTGTTCGATCGTTACGAACAAATCGGCGGACTGCTGACGTTCGGAATCCCTCCGTTCAAGTTGGAGAAAGAAGTCATCGCCACCCGGCGACAGCTTCTGGAAGGCATGGGTGTGTTGTTCCATCTGGGTGTCGAGATTGGTCGTGATGTGAGCCTTGAATCGCTGGAGGCGGATTTTGATGCCGTGTTTGTCGGCAACGGCGCCTACCGATACGTTGACGGTGGCTTGCCCGGTCAGGATCGTCCGGGGGCATTGCCCGCGTTGCCGTTCCTGATTGCGAACGGGCGCGCCGTACTGGGGACCCCTGAGGCTCAGAACTGGCCCATCGCTGGTTGGGTCAATCCAGCGCCCACGCTCGACGTGCGCGGCAAACGGGTAGTTGTGCTGGGCGGTGGTGATACCGGCATGGATTGTGTGCGGACTGCCGTGCGTTTGGGGGCGGCCCATGTCACGTGTGTCTATCGCCGTGATGAGGCGTCGATGCCAGGCAGCCGTCGCGAAGTCAAGAACGCGCGGGATGAAGGCGTGCAGTTCCTGTTCCAGCGTCAACCTCTGGAGATCCTCGGTCACGCGGATGGAGCCGGCAGTGCCGTGCGGGCCGTTCGTGTAGTCGAGACGGAGCTGCCGGCGCGAGGTGCAGGCCTGACGACCAAGGCCGGCAGCGAAACCGAGATTGCTGCCGATGTGGTGATCCTGGCGTTCGGATTTCGTGCCGAGCAGTCCGACTGGTTGACTGCGCATTTGCCATCAGGTGATTGGTCGGCCGATGCAAGGCTTGAGGTCTGCCGAAGTGATTCGCCGCGTTCCGCCCGCATACCGGACCGCCTGCCGTATCAGACCAGCCGGTCGAACGTGTTTGCCGGTGGTGACGCGGTGCGCGGCGCGGATCTTGTCGTGACCGCCGTGCAGGATGGCCGGGACGCCGCCGCCAGTATCGTCCAGTGGTTACGAAGACCTGTTTAGCATGTTGTCGGGAAACAGGCTCTGGGGGCTGACCGTGCCGACTTTCCCATGAGCTCGTCACATTGGGCATGTTAGCCTCGGACTTTCCACCCAAGTCCGAGGTATTGCCGATGTTGCACAAAGCCCTGATTTCCTTCGCTTCCGTCTCCGTGTTGTCGATGGCCATGGCCGGTTCGGTCGTGGCATCCGACGTGACCCTCGACAGCGTCCTCGCCGGCAGCCATCGCGCCGAAGCGAACAAGGCACGTGATCCCTATCGCAACCCTAAAGAAACTCTGGCGTTCTTCGGCGTCGAGCCGACCATGAACGTCATCGAGATCACGCCCGGCGGCGGCTGGTATACGGAAGTGCTGGCCCCTTGGCTGAAAGGTCGCGGCACGCTCACGGCGGCAGTCGTCGATCCGGCCAGTGCATCGAGTGAAGGCGCACGCGGTTACTACGCCAAGAGCAATCAGGCCTTTGCCGACAAGCTTGCGGCTGATGCGACGAACTATGGCGAAGTGAAGACGGTCGCGTTCAGCATGGGCAAGGCCAGCTTCGGCGCGGCCGACAGTGCCGACGCGGTGCTGACGTTCCGCAATGTCCACAACTGGACGGGTGCCAAGGCCGACGGTGACATGTTCAAGGGCTTCTTCAGCGTGCTGAAGCCAGGTGGCGTGCTCGGCGTGGTGGAACATCGTGCAGCACCCGGCACCAGTGCCGAGGACAGCGCCAAGTCTGGCTACATTGCCCAGGAATACGTGGTCTCGCTCGCCACCGCTGCCGGTTTTGTGCTCGAAGCCGAAAGCGAGATCAACGCCAATTCGAAAGACACAAAGGATTACGAAGGTGGCGTTTGGGCTCTGCCGCCGTCCTTGCGCCACGGTGACAAGGATCGCGAGAAGTACGTCGCGATCGGTGAATCCGACCGCATGACCCTGCACGTTTCCGCAAGCCGGCTGCTGCCGCGAAAGAATGATCAACCGCCACCTCGGGGCCGGCCATCGCCCGCCCCGGAGTTGGACTGTCCAGCGTTGCCGGATTTTTGCCATGACCCAGCCGACGGGTTTGTTTATGCTCCGGCGATTGTCTCTGGGAATGTTTGACTGATGGAATGGTGGCATGTTGTCGTACTCGCACTCGTGCAGGCCGCAACCGAGTTTTTGCCGGTTTCGAGCTCCGGGCATCTGGGTCTGGTCGGGTTCTTCCTGGGTTGGCCGTATCAGGGCGTAACCTTTGATCTGGCGTTACACGCCGGCACACTGGGTGCCGTGCTGCTGTATTACCGCAATGATCTGTGGCAAATGACGCGCTCCTGCGCCGATCCACGACTCGCGGGTGAAGAGCACACGCAGAACCGCCGGCTTGCGGCCATTCTCGTGATCGGCACCATCCCTGCGGTCATCGTTGGTCTGGCCATGGGTGAAGCGTTCGCCAACACCCTGCGGGCGCCCTTGTTGATTGCGATCAACCTGATCGTGTTCGGTCTGATGCTGTTGGCGGCCGATCGCCTGGGCGGCAAACAACGTGCCTGGGCCAGTCTGGGTTGGCGCGATGGACTCTTGATTGGCCTGGGGCAGGCAACTGCACTGATTCCCGGTGTCTCTCGTTCCGGCATCACGATGACCGTGGCTTTGGCCTTGGGGATGCAACGCGTCGATGCAGCACGTTTCTCGTTCCTGCTGTCGGTGCCGATCACGATTGCTGCGTGTGCGCATGGTGCACTGAACCTGTGGCGTGGTGACGAGGCTTTCGACGCGGGGGCGTTCATGCTGGGCGCCGGTGTCGCCTTGTTTGCGGGCCTTGCCTGTATTCACTTCCTGCTCGGGTTCCTGCGCCGTGCCGGTATGACGCCGTTTGTCATCTACCGCGTGGCGCTGGGTGTCGTGGTGCTGATTCTGGTGGGGTCCAAAACATGGACGTAAGAGCCGTCGAGCAATATCTGATGGGTTTGCAGGATCGCATCTGCACCGCGATCGAAACCGCTGACGGCGGCGCGCGTTTCCATGAGGACGCCTGGACCCGCGCAGAAGGCGGCGGTGGCCGCACACGGATTCTTCGTGATGGTGCCGTATTCGAGCAAGCCGGTATCGGCTTCTCGCGGGTGTCTGGCGCCTCGTTGCCGGCGTCGGCGACAGCGCATCGACCGGAGCTGGCGGGTCGGCCATGGCAAGCGATGGGCGTGTCCCTGGTGTTCCATCCGCGAAACCCGTATATCCCGACCACCCACCTCAATGTGCGCCTGTTCAGCACGACGGATGATGAGCCGCTGTGGTGGTTCGGCGGCGGTTTCGACCTCACACCGTTTTACCCGGTCGACGAGGACGTGCGGCATTGGCATCAGGTCGCACACGACTTGTCCGTTCCGTTTGGTCCCGAGGTGTACCCCGAATACAAAGCCTGGTGCGACCGCTATTTTTTCCTGAAGCATCGCGCCGAGACCCGCGGTGTCGGCGGCCTGTTCTTCGATGATCTGAACCGCTGGGAATTCGATCGCTGTTTTGCCTACCAGCGTGCCGTGGGCGACGGCTTCCTCGATGCCTACCTGCCGATCGTCACGCGTCGCCGCGACACCCCATATGGTGAGCGCCAGCGGGAGTTCCAGTTGTACCGACGCGGCCGGTACGTCGAGTTCAATCTCGTATTCGATCGCGGCACGCTGTTCGGCCTGCAATCGGGTGGTCGAACCGAATCGATCCTGATGTCGATGCCACCGCTGGTGCGCTGGGAGTATGGTTTTGTGCCCGAGGCCGACAGCGAAGAAGCCAGGTTGGCGGCTTATCTGAGTCCGCGCGATTGGCTGTAGGGCCCTGAGTCGTGATCCGGGGGAACGCAGTCTGGGGACGCCTTGAATGCACCGCTCCCTGGTGCCTATTCGCGCATCAAACTGAGTGGCACGTCAAAAGATAATCCCTTCTCCCGTTCACGGGAGAGGTGGCCGAAGGCCGGATGAGGGTTCGCGCGTCGCCAGATTTCCCTCATCTGCCTGTCGGCATCTTCTCCCGCTAGCGGGAGAAGAATTGCTTCGATTTCGTTCAGTCGAATGGTCTACACCCGACGGATTTTCCAGAATCCATAACGTAGGTCAGTTTGGTGAGAGTGGCTTACGGGAACAGGTACCGAACCTCAGCCCGCACCACGTCGCCACCCGTATCCGAGTTGATGCCAAGCAGCGGACTCGCACCATGGCGACTGTCCAGATCCTGCCACTCGATGCCGAGGCGCCAGTGTTCGTTGGGTAGCCAGAACAGGCTGGCGGTGACGCCGTCGCCGCGATCCGAGTTGTTCTCCAGCAACCCGTCACGGTCGACTATGCGAAATTGTTCGGCACGCAACGACGCACGCCATTCCGGTCGCCATAACCAACTCGCCAGGAGATAGGTGGTATCGAAATCGATGTCGACGCGCGCCGCACCCGGCAAGCCCATGCCGGAGCGACCCTGCAGATGTTCGGCAGCAAGCGTCCATTGTTCCGACACTGTCCAGTCGGCACCCACTTGCCAGAATTGTGTGTCCCCACGCGTATTCGCCGCGGTACAAGGCGCGATCACCCCGGTTGTCCGTGAACGCCGCGATCAATCGCCAGGAAGCCCGATCACTGAATCGGGCGCGCAGCGCGTAACCTGGGCGGCCATCGAGATCGGGCCCGAATGGTTTGCTGCCGTCATCACGTTGGCCGGCGAATTCGTTCTGCAGTGTCGGCAGGTCGGGCAGGGACAACACCTCGCCCAACACACTCAGGCGATCGTGGCTGGCAAAACCGCGCCAGGCGAGTAGGGCACCGGAGCTGTCGTTGCCGCCGAAGACCGTGGCACCGAGTTCCACTTCGTAATCGGCTTCATCGTTGTTGCGCCATGACGCTTCGACGCCGATCGGCCGGAACTCTTCGGCGATCCAACTGTTCAGGCTCGACAGGCCAAGGTGATACCGCGACTGCCATAGCGGGTCGATCGCTTCGCGTGAGGTCGGCAGGAAAAACTGACCGGCCTTGACGCGCCAACTGCTGCCGCTGTCCAGGAAGAACCGGCGAGACGCGTAGGCCTCCACGATGCCCAAGGTATCGGCACCGCCGCGGTCGTCGCTATCCAGGCGCGTGTGCAGCATCAGTTCCCATTCCAGCGTGGGTTGCCACAGAACACCGAGATGGCTGCTGAAGCGCGGATGGTCGTCGAGATAACGGCCAGCACCGCCGTTGCGCCAGCTTCGGGTGTCGGGGCTGCTGGAGCCCGATACGGCGGCATGGCCGAAGACCTGCCACTCACCCTCCGCTTGGGCAGCGGGCAGAAGCGTCAACAGGATGGAGGCAACGAGCAGTCTTTGGCGCATGTAAATGGTTCTCCCGTTGCAATCCGACCGGCGAGTGGGCCGGAATCTTTCACGAACTTTCGGACGTGTTGGTGCTGAGCACCAGCCTACTTTCGCTTCAGACCCATCAACACCGGCAACAGGGCCAGCACGCCCATGCCGATCATCGGCAGCAGGAAGCGGGGCTCGGAGAGCATGTCCATGCTGAGCGCACGGTGTTCCTTCAAGGCGGCTTCAAAGCCATCCCCGATGGCGGCATAAACGACGGCACTCGGCGCGACGCCCAACACCGTAGTCCAGGCGAACGTGCGCCAGCGGCAACCGAGCCACGCAAGGGCAATGCTGACCGGCGAGAAAGGGAACACCGGCACCAATCTCAAGAACAAACAAAAGCTGGTTGGGTGCGCAAGGAAGCCTGCCTTCAGTTTGCCGATGAGTGCGCCGGGCGTTCCGGGTGTGCCTTGACCAAGCGAGCGGCGTGTCAGCCAGAACAGGATCAGCGCCCCGGTACTGTCACCGAGCACGGACCAGAACGCACCTTCGCCAATGCCGAACAACAACCCACCGACAATCGCCAACAGGGGCGAGCCGGGCAGGCTGGTGACGATCAGCGTGACGATCGTGAAAAATACTGCGAGGCGG
This sequence comes from Ahniella sp., assembly GCA_016712105.1. GTDB lineage: Bacteria > Pseudomonadota > Gammaproteobacteria > Xanthomonadales > Ahniellaceae > Ahniella. Next base: position 9,728 of record JADJRU010000026.1, on the reverse strand, counting down.
ATCAGCAGGGGGTAGTGCGTCGCCAACGCAGATAACTCACCATGACGGTTCTGCAGGTTTTCGAGGCTCAGTTCCTGCACCACACCACTCGAAACCAGCAAGGTAGCGATGACAGCGATCAGCAGCAGCGGCCAGAACCGCTGCACGGTGCGCCAGTGCGACACCCGTTCGGCTTGTTCGACGAGCGGCGCCAGCGCCTGCGCTTCGTCTCGCGCTTCGCCGATGCGCTCGATCGCCTGCTCCAATGGATCCTGTCGATCGGGATCAGTCACGGATTGTCCACTCGCCAGCAAAGAGCGCCTCGAGGGCATCCATTCTCCCGTAGCCCATTTTTTTCGCTTGTGCAGCCATCCGATCCCGTTCTTTGTGATCGCCGACATAATGAAGCGCAATGGCGAAGTTTGCCACGATCACCGGATCGGACGGATCGAGTTCGTAACCCTTGCGCGCATATCGAACGGCGTCGTCATCCTGTTCGAGCTTGAGTGCAATCGTGGTCATGCTCGAATACGCCTGTGCGTAGTCGGGATCCACTTCGACTGCCTTTCGATAGTGATCCATCGCGCGTTGATAGTTGCCTTGTTTGCGAGCGAGGATGCCCTGGCCGGTCATTGCTTCGATCTGCTTCGGGTTGATCTGCAGTGCCTTTCGGTACGCCAGCTCCGCGGCCTCGTGTTCGTCCATATCGGCGCGGATGTGACCCAGGATGGTCCAGCCCAACGAGTCACGGGGCTTTTCCGCAAGCAGATTCTCGAGCCTGATTGCGGCAGCGCCCGGATCGGTCTTGCTCAATTTGTCGACGGCGATGATCTCGGAATCGGGAATTCGTTGCCCGAACTGCAAAGGTTCACAGGCCACCAGCGACGGCAGGGCGAGACACAGCAGAAACAGCAGGCGCGCAGGGTGGCTCATTGGGTCCTCATGGCAGTGGTCGATGATCTCATGCCGGGGTCCCGCTGCGATGCGGTTGCAGACCGAAGCGTTTGCCGAGGTTGTCGATCACGCCATAAGCCGCCGGGATGACGGTCAGGCTCAGCAGCGTTGACGTCGCCAGCCCGCCGATGACGGCAATTGCCATCGGTTGCCGGAAACTCGCGTCGGCACCCATGCCGAACGCAATCGGCAACATGCCTGCGGTCATCGCAATCGAGGTCATCAGCACCGGTCGCGCCCGCTTGCGGCACGCATCCACCAGCGCATCATGCTGGCTCATGCCCTGATCGTGTTCGGCGATCACCGCGTAGTCGACCAACAGGATGGAGTTCTTCGTGGCAATGCCGATCAGCATCAGCAGGCCGATCAGCGCCGGCAGCGACAGCCAGGTGCCGGTCAGCAGCAAGGCGCCAAAAGCGCCACCGGCACACAAGGGGACGGCGAGCAGAATGGTGATGGGGTGCAGCGGGTGGTTGAACAGCAGCAGCAGCACGGCATAGACACAGAACAAGCCGGTCGCCATCGCCAGGATGAAGCCGTAGAACAACTCGACGAACACTTCGGCATCCCCGGCATTGATGAACTCGACCCCTTTCGGCCGGTTTTTCACGGACGGCAGTTGCTCGACTTGATCCATGACTTCGCCCAGCGGACGGCCATTCAGTTCGGCGGTCAGCCCGATGTTGCGACTGCGCGCAAAGCGATCGATCTGCGAGGGGCCACTCGACAGTTCAATCGTGGCCACAGCGGCGAGCGGCACGGGACCATTCTTCGACGGCACCCGCAGCATGCCGATCAGGGACTCGTTGCTGAGGGACGATTCGGCGAGTCGCACCCGAATGGGGATCTGCCGCTCCGGCAAGTTGAGTTTGGCCAGTCGCTGGCGAAAATCACCAGAGGTGGCAATCCGCGCAGCTTCGGCGATATCGGCGGTGGCGACGCCCAGATCGGCGGCGCGCGCCGGATCGGGGGTAATCACGATCTCCGGTCGCAACAGCGACGCACTCGACGAGATCGAACCGAGGCCCGGAATCGTGCGCAAGTCCCGTTCCAGGCCCCGTGCCGTGGCCAGCAGCAGTTCCGGGTCATCACTGGCCAGCACCAGTTGCATCATTTCACCCGGCTCTGAACTGATGAAACTCACGCGCACACCGGGCAGATTCGCGAGGCGTTGGCGCACGTCGGTCTCGAGTTCCTTCTGGCTTCGATCCCGCTCACCGGCATCCTGCCAGTTCAGGATCAGCGTGGCCTTGCGCACTTCGCCAATGCCGGTCTTGCCGGGATCGCCAAGGTCGATCACGCCGCCGACGATCGTGAACACACTCGCCAGTTCCGGCATGTCGGCAATCGACAACCGGGCCTGTTCGGCCAGCGCGGCCGTCTCTTCGATCGGCGTTCCGGGTGGCAGTTCGAGGCTGAGGTTGCTGCGGCCGAGATCCCCGGGCGGAATGAACGTCGACGGGATCATCGGCACGATCGCGAGTGAAGCGATGAACATGGCCAGCGCCGCCCACAAGGTCAGCGCCCGGTGTTTCAGCGCCCATTCGACCCAGCCCAGGTAACGACGCATCAACGGCGATTCCGGCACTTCATGTTGCGGCTTCGCACGCAGTTGGTGAGCGGCCATCATCGGCGTCAGCAGACGCGCAACCGCGAGCGAGAACAGCACGGCGGTGGCTGCCGTCCAGCCGAACTCGCTGAAGAATTTGCCGGGAATGCCAGGCATGAACGCCACCGGGACAAACACGGCCGCCAGGGTCATCGACGTCGCGATGACCGCCAGTCCGATCTCATCGGCGGCATCGATCGCGGCTTGTTTGGGGGGCTTGCCCATCGCCAGGTGACGATCGATGTTCTCGACTTCGACGATGGCGTCGTCGACCAGGATGCCGACCACCACGGCCAAAGCCAGCAGGGTGATCAGGTTGAGGCTGAACCCGAACAGCCACATCACGAGGAAGGTCGGAATGATCGACAGGGGTAGCGCCACGGCCGAAATCCATGTGGCACGCCAGTCGCGCAGGAACCACAACACCACCAGCACGGCCAGCAAGGAGCCTTCGATCAGCATGGTCATCGACGAGGTGTACGAGTTTTCGGCTTCCTCGACCGTTGACGCGACTTGATCGATGCGGATCCGTGGCTGGGTGGCACGGAGTTCATCGAGGCGCGCGCGGATGGCCTTGGCGACATCCACTTCGCTGGCACCTCGGGTGCGCGAGATCTCAAAGCCCACCGCCGTCTTGCCGTTGAACAGGCTGATCTGGCTGAGTTCCGCGGCGCCGTCGCGGATTTCGGCCAGTTCGCCAAGGCGGACCTGGCGACCGTCGGCCAGAGTGATCGAATAGGCCTTGAGCGCTTCGGCATCGCGGACGGTGCCGACCGTGCGGATGGCTTGTTCGGTGCCTGCCCAAGTCGAGCGGCCACCCGGTCGTTCGACCTGGATCCGTGCGAGTTGCCCGGACACTTCGCCGGCCGTGATGCCATAGGCGAGCAAGGCTTCCGGCTTCAGGTCAACACGTACTTCGCGTTCGATGCCGCCGAGCCGTTTGACCATGCCGACGCCACGGACGCCATAAAGCGCGCGACTGACATCGTTGTCGACGAACCACGACAGTTCTTCGACGGCCAGCGAGTCGGAGGCCACCGTGAATGTCAGCATCGAGCCACCGACAATCTCGATCTTCTGCACGATCGGTTCTTCGATGTCGACCGGCAGGTCACTGCGGATTCGCGTGACGGAATCGCGGACATCGTCGAGCGCCTCGTTCAGTTCACGATCCAGTCGGAATTCGACCATCGTCGTGCTGACACCCTCGTTGACGTTGGAGACAATCCGTTTCACGTCACGCAAGCTGGCAACCGAGTCCTCGACCTTGCGCGTGACTTCGGTTTCAAGCTGGCCAGGTGTCGCACCCGGCAGGTTGATCGTCACCGCGACCATCGGGAAGGAGATGTCCGGAAAACGCGAAATGGCGAGCCGGTCGAATCCGATCAAGCCGGCAATACACAACATGATGAACAGCAGAATCGCCGGCAGAGGCCGGTTGATCGACCAGGCAGAGAAATTCATGTCCCGGTTCCGTCCACGACACGCACCGGATCCCCATCACCGAGAAACGCGGCACCTTTGCCAACGATCCGTTCGCCGGCCGACAACCCGCTTCGAACCTCGACCCAGCCATTCTGGCGCGGACCCACTTCGACCCGACGCTCACGGGCTTTCGATTGTTCGTCCAGCACGAAGACATAGGCAAAACCGTCGCGAAGCAGCAGGGCGTCGCTGGGTACGCGCAAGGCTTCGGTGTCACCCAGTCCGATCGTGCCTTCCACGAACATGCCGGAACGCAATGACTTGGGATCCGGCAAGTCGACATAGACCAGGCCGGTGCGTGTGCGCGCATCCAGACCCGGCGACCTAGTGCGTACCGTCCCTTCGATGGTTTGGCCGTCGAGTGAGCGCAAACGGACGATCTGGCCCGGTTCGATTGCCAGCAGGTTTGCTTCCGTCACTTCGGCACGCCATTCGAGGCGAGCGTCGCGGACCAGGGTCATCAGGACATCACCCGGGTTCACGATCTGGCCGGGTTCGACCGTTCGGGTCGCAATCACTCCGGCATAAGGTGCCTGGAGTTGCGCGAACTCGCTTCGTAATCGAGCTGCGGCCACGGTCGCTTCCGCAACGGTCACTGCGGCGGCGCTGGTCTTTTCGCCGGCCATCCATTCTTCCGCCTGCTGCGCGGAGATCACTTTCTGACGAAGCATGTCGCGACCACGCTGGGCATTCGTCCGTGCCAATTCCAGATTCGTGCGCGCTTGCTCCAGTTGTGCTGTGGCTTGTCGAAGTTCCACAGCGAGCATGCGACCGTCGAGTCGCAGCAACACATCCCCCTTTTGCACGATCGCGCCCGGTTCCACCAACACCGATTGAACACGATGGCCGGACAACTCGACGCCGAGCCGGATCTCTTCCCAGGGCGCAACCGAACCGGACAGCTGCACGGTCCTGGCCATCGACGCCTGGGCGATCGTGATGGCCGTGACCGCCATCGTCGCGGGTTTTGGCGCCTCAGCCGCGGGTTTCGAACATCCTGTCAAACCCATCAAGCCGAACAGGGCGGCGGTGCCGCACCAGTGTGTCCATCGTTTCATCGGTAACGTCCTTGAAAGTGATCGGCCGATTATGCGCCCGAGCGCACCGAGGCAGCGCTCGAATCGGGTTCCATGTAGCGAAAGTCATGTGTGGGCTACCGAACCCCGCATTAACGTCGTCGGTGTCAACATTGATTGCTTCGACGCGTTCCTCGGCGTAGCGCCGCGAAGCCGCTGGCAACGATGGCGTCGATGGCTGGTCATGGGTGCGGTGTTGATCGTTCTGGCGGTCGGTGCGAGCCTGATTTTCGGTGGCAAGAAAACTGCAACGAAACTGGCCACCGTCAAACTCGAACAGGGCGAGATGCGCGTCACCGTGACGGCGACCGGCAATCTGGAGCCAACGAACGAGGTGACCGTCGGTTCGGAGTTGTCCGGGCTGGTGAAACAGGTGCTGGTGGATGTGAATGACCGGGTCACCGAAGGCCAGGTACTGGCAACGCTGGATCCGACCCGGCTGGAAGATGCGATCCGGCGCAGTGAGGCGGCTTTGGGCGTGGCGCGCGCAGGCGTGGCTCAGGCATCGGCAACGGTTGCTGAGTCCAAGGCGGCATTAACGCGGCTGGAGCGCATTTTCGCCAAGTCGGGCGGCGGGGTGCCGTCGCAGTCCGACCTGGACGTTGCCCGTGCGGTGTCGGCTCGGGCTTTGGCGGGTTTGGCCAGCGCAAAGGCCAACGTCATGTCCGCCGAGGCGCAAGTGTCGTCCGACCGGACGAATCTGACGCGCGCGACGCTGCGTTCGCCGGTCGAAGGGGTTGTTCTGGCAAGGAATGTTGAAACCGGCCAGACCGTCGCGGCATCGTTCAGTGCGCCGGAACTGTTTGTCATTGCCGAAGACCTGTCATCGATGCAGGCCAAGGTGAAGGTCGATGAAGCCGATGTCGGGCAGGTTCGCGAAGGCATGCCGGCGTCGTTCACCGTCGATGCCTGGCCAGGAAAAGTGTTTCCGGCAGCGGTGCGACGCGTTGATTTTGGCGCGAATGCCACCACCCAGGCCGGTGCCGCCGCGACCTCGACCGTGGTGTCGTACACGGCCGTGCTGGATGTCGACAATCCGGACGGATTGTTGAGACCGGGGATGACCGCAACGGCCACCCTGGTCACCAGCATCGAGCGCGATGTGTTGCTCGTGCCGAATGCGGCGCTGCGTTATTCGCCATCGATTGTCGCCGGCGCAGCCGGCAGCCGGGGTGGCAGTTTCATGGCCATTCCGCGGATGCAACGACCGGAATCACAACGCGAAGTGGCGATTGGCCGCGGCGCCAAACGTACGCTGTACATCGTCGGCAAGGACGGCTTGGCAAAACCTGTCGAAGTGACTGTGGGCGCATCCGATGGGACGCGAACGATCATTGTCGGCGGCGAACTCAAGGCGGGCATGGACGTGGTGACGGGCGAGATGGCCGCACCATGACCGAGTCTGCGTCGACGCCCCTGATCGAACTGCGCGGCATCACCAAAGTGTTCGGCACGGGTGCGGCTGCATTTCAGGCGCTGCGTGGTGTCGATCTGGACATCCATGAGCGCGAATTCGTCGCCGTGATGGGGGCTTCCGGCTCCGGCAAATCGACGATGATGAACATTCTGGGTTGCCTGGATACACCGACTTCCGGGTCGTACCGGTTTCGCGGCTTCAATGTGGAACGGCTCGATCAGGATGAACGGGCATTACTTCGGCGGCGGTATCTGGGTTTCGTGTTTCAGGGCTTCAATCTTCTGGCGCGCACGACCGCGCTTGAGAACGTGGAATTGCCGCTCGTCTATCGTGGTGACACCGCCGTAAAACGACGCGAACGCGCCATGGCGGCCCTGGATCAGGTCGGGCTGGCGCCTTGGCATGACCATACTCCCGGCGAGTTGTCGGGTGGACAGCAGCAGCGGGTCGCGATTGCGCGGGCGATCGTCACCGAACCGCAGGTGCTGCTCGCCGACGAACCGACCGGAAATCTCGATAGCGAACGTTCGGTCGAGATCATGGAATTGTTGTCGGGCCTCAACCGGGATCGGGGGATGACCGTATTGATGGTCACGCACGAACCCGACATGGCGGCGTTTGCGTCGACCATCGTGAAGTTCCGCGATGGCCAGATCGCCAGTAGGGAGGCACGTTGATGGATCTGCGGATGCTCGGCACCACCTTCCTGCTCGCGTTGCGTGAAATCCGCCGGCACGTGTTGCGCTCGTTCCTGACCACACTCGGCATCATCATCGGGGTGGCCGCAGTGGTGACCATGGTCACGCTCGGCAACGCCGCAACACGATCGGTCGAGCAGAGTATTTCCAATCTCGGTGCGAACCTGTTGACGGTTCGACCCGGACAGGGTTTCGGTCGCGGGGGTGGTTCGTTTGCGCCACCGTTCGGCCTGGACGACGTCGCCACCGTGCGTCAGCAGATCGGCGGTGTGTTGCATGTAGCGCCCCAGACCAGTGCCGCCGTCATCGCCGTCCATGAGGCACAGAACTGGTCCACGACGGTGGCGGGCACCACGAACGACTACTTCGCCTCGTCTTCGCTCGAGCTTGAATCGGGCCGACTGTTCACGGAGGAAGAGGAGTCGGCTGGAAAATCGGTGTGCGTGATTGGCGCGACGATCACCACGAACCTGTTCAAGCAGCTTGATCCGCTTGGTCGCAGCCTCCGTTTGCGCGACATCAGTTGTGTGGTGGTCGGAGTTCTCAAAAAGCGTGGCCAGGCGGGCTTTGGCCCGGATCAGGATGACCAGGTGGTGATGCCGATCAAGGCGGTCATGCGGCGTCTGACCGGACGTCAGGACGTGGGTTCGTTCCAGGTCGCTGTCGACAAACGCTTCGAAACCAAAAACGTCAGTGCCGCGATCACCGCGTTGCTGCGTGAACGTCGGAATGTCGCGCCGGGAACCGACGACAACTTCAATATTTTCGATGCCAAGCAGTTGTCGGACACACTCGCGGGCACAACACGAACGATGACCACCTTGCTGGGAGCGGTGGCGGCGGTGAGCCTGCTGGTGGGCGGCATCGGCATCATGAACATCATGCTCGTGTCGGTCACCGAGCGAACCCGAGAAATCGGCATTCGCCTCGCGATCGGTGCGTTGCGTCGCGAGGTGTTGCTGCAGTTTCTGGTCGAGGCCATCACCCTCTCATGCCTCGGCGGATTGATCGGCTTGCTCGTGGCGTTTGCGGCCACGATGGGCCTGGCGCCACTGATGCGCATGAGCTTTGAGTTCGACGGCAGCATCAACCTGATTGCGTTCGGATTCTCGGCGGCCATCGGCGTCGTGTTCGGTTACTTTCCGGCCCGGCGTGCTGCGTCGATGAATCCGATCGATGCCTTGCGGCATGAGTGATCGGCTTCAGGGTTCAAGGTGATCGATCCCAGGACGCACAGAGGCCACTCTGTGGTTCAATCCGGAACTGGAGCCGCGCCCACCGATGAATCCGAGGAACTGCCTGCCATGACCACATCCCACACGTCCGATGTACTGGTCATTGGCGGAGGGTTGGCCGGCATTGTCACGGCACTGGAAGCCTTGCGGGCGGGCCTTTCGGTGACTTTGGTCGACCGCGACACCGAGGCGAGGTTGGGTGGGCTCGCGTTATGGGCATTTGGCGGCATGGCGCTGGTCGGTACGCCCCTGCAGGCGCGCATGAAGATTCCGGATACCCCGGAGGTGGCACTGCGCGATTGGTTGTCATTCGGCGAGCTCGACCCGAACGATCAGTGGTCTTTGTCCTGGGCACGGCACTATGTCGAACGCTCCCGCCCGGAGGTGTACGACTGGCTGATTGGCGAGGGCGTGAAGTTTCTGCCGGCGGTCAACTGGGTCGAACGTGGCCGGTTCGGCGAGGGCAACAGCGTGCCGCGGTATCACGTGGTGTGGGGCACCTCGCGCGGACTCGTCACGACGATCCTTGCTGCCTTGACCGAGGCCAACCCCAATAACCGCTTGCGAATCCTGTCGAGGCACCGTTGTGTCTCCCTTGAGACCACGAACCAGCGGGTTACTGGCGCCGTGGTCATCAACGAAGCGACCGGAGCAGAACGGCGCCTGCAGGCATCGACTGTGGTGCTGGCGATGGGCGGGATCAATGGCAGTCACGCCGAATGCAAGGCGAACTGGCCGCGTGACCGCAAGATGCCGGCGACCATGCTCAATGGTGCGCATCCGTTTGCCGATGGCAAGTTGCATCATCACGTGGCCGAAACGCTGGGCGCACCCATCGTCAATGCCGGCGAGATGTGGAATTACGCGGCGGGGTTTCCGCATCCGTTTCCGCATTTTGACGGGCATGGCCTGTCCACGATTCCCTGCAAGTCGGCGTTGTGGCTGGATCACAGCGGGCGACGGATTGGCCCGGAACCTCTGGTGACCGGTTTCGACACGAATTGGCTGTGCCAACGCGTCGCGGAACAGGAAAAGCCCTGGACGTGGCACTTGCTGAACTGGCGCATTGCCGCGAAGGAGTTCGCGATCTCGGGCGCCGAACACAACCAGCGCATTCGCGATCGGCAGTTTCTTCGTTTCCTCAAGGAAACACTGCTGGGCAATCATCGGCTGGTCCGGCAGATGCAACACGAAAGCGAAGATTTCCTGGTCGACGAAACACTCGCCGGACTGGCCGCACAGATGAACGCCCTGACGCGCAGTCACGACATCGAT
>JADJRU010000025.1 GCA_016712105.1 Ahniella sp. | reverse complement strand
GCTTGACGTAGCGCTGCGACGCCGACCAACTGCGCAGGTAATCGAGAAACTGCGCCAGCGACCAATCCACGCGCAGTTCATGCGGCGGAATGAGCAAGGGTTCGAACGGAAACGGCAGATCGAGCAGGCCGGCATCGACGTGGCAACGTTCCGGCGGCCAGTCCAGCCCCAATGTGCCGGCATACAAAGTCTCGACCAACGTGTCGATCGACGGACTCACCGACGTGTGTCGGTAACCATAGGCGGCAATCACGGCACCCGGTTTTGCGACGCGGCGGACTTCCGTGACGAAACGTTGGTGGTCGAACCAGTGGTACGCCTGCGCGACGCTGACAAACGACACGCTATGGGCCGCGAGGCTGCTGGTTTCCGCAGGCTCGACGCGATAGTCGATATTGGGCCGAGGCACCGCTTCGGCGATCTGCGTGGCAGATGGATCCGTTGCGATCACGCGCTCAAACCGGTCGGCCAGCAGCACCGTGGCCTGACCATTCCCGCAGCCCACGTCCCAGCAGCAGTCGCGTGCGGGAGACTGTGCACACAAGGCGTCGATGAAACCATCCGGATAGACCGGTCGTGCGAGTCGGTACTGCGCTGCGTGGCCGGAGAAGTGATCCTTGAAGGTCATGGGCGTGCCTTGTCTTGTCGGTGTGGCAGTGCGGAGCGCCGGACATGGATCAAGGTCAGCACTGCCGACACTCCGAACAGTCCGGACAGGGACCAGCGATCCAGGCCGATCATCGGGCCACCCATGAGCTGATAACCCAACAGCGTCGAGGTGATCACCAAAAGGGGATAGGCCAACACGGCAAACGAAGAAGCGGGCAACGCCTGCGCGAGCAGTGCTCGCCAGATCCAGACCAACGAAAACAGGAGCTGGACCCCGAGCAGCAGTCTTGGCTCGATCAATCCGATCGTGCCGAGGCTGAGGATCCAGATGGCTGTGCCAACCGATCCGTGGATACGTGCCTCCAGCAATCGCCACCCATACCACCCGGCAGCGATGATCCAGGTGATCAGGAAAGGCCAGAACAGCGTCGACGGATCAAGGGTTCGATTGTCCGGATAAGCCCTCGCCGCCATCACGGCGCCGACTGTCGCTGCCAACAACAGGCCGGCAACCGGGAGCATGGGGCCAAGGTCCATCCTGGTTGCTTCGCCACGGCGGAATCGAAACCAGCACCAGGCGAGCAACCAGAGATCCAGCGACAAAAGCAGCAGCACGGTGCTCTGATCGTCGGGTCGGTACTGAAGGCCGAGGCTGCTGACCAGCATGGTCAGCAAGTAGGGGATCGTGCCGGTCATGAACAACATGGTGTAGATCAACCACGCGGCCAGACCAGCGCGGAGCACGCTCCGTGTGCGGCCAAAAACATACGCAAAACAGGCCAGCACCAGGCAGACAATTTCGATCCGGATGCCGATCGTGGCACCGCGCATGATGCTGGGTCCGCCGATCGTCAGGTACGCAAACGCCATCTGTTCCGGTGAAGCGATCGCCAGATAATTCATGCGGACGCCATTACCCTGGAACAGCATCAGATCGATCAGGGGCGCCGACCACGAAAACACGTAACAGGTGATCACCAGGCGTGCGGTGCGCAGCATGGTCTGGCCGCTGAAGGCTTGCAGCAAGGCCATGAATGCAAGCACGACAAAACAGAACCACAGGCCGATGTGGATGACGTCGGAGAATTGGAACAGACGCTGGTTCGAGAAAAATTCCAGCACGAGACGGATCGTCAGCAAACCCGCGAACAACACGAGGAACCGATGGAACGGCAGGTTCCAGTTTTCGATACGTTCGCCGGTGTGCTGAAACGTGGTCCACAGTCGCTGGATCATGGCCGGTGATCCAGTGCCTGAATCGCCCACGCCGTTGCCGCGAGGTCTTCGGTTTTCCGATAACGATCGACCGGAATCGGGAATCGACCGCCGGTCCAGTGACCATCGGCGTGTTGGCGACTGCGCAACCAGTCGCGCGCCTTGTCTGCGGCGGTGTCGTCGGGTGTCAGCGCCGCCAATGACTGCGTGTTCAACGCCGTGACGAGCTCGGCCGATACGCCCACGCCAGGATCGTCCGGCGCAGGCCACGAACCATCCGGGTTCTGGGTATGCCGGAGCCACTCGGTCAGGCGGTCCCGAAGCGTCCTGGTTTGTGCAGGATCGAACTGACTGATGCCGCGGGCAACCGCCCAAACTGCGTACGCCTCGGTGCCGTAATACTCCCAGGCGCGTCCGAAGCTGCCGTCTGCCTGAAGTTGTGTGACCAGCCAATCCAGCGCAGCGAGCCGGTTCTGCGCGGACACGACGCCTCGATCCGGCAGCATCAAGGCAAACCCAGTCACGGATACAAAATCCTTGCGTTCGCGTACGTCCGGATTGCCGATCAGGAAACGGCCATCATCTTGCTGATACGCCCACAATGCGGTGACAGCACGATGTGTCGGTTCTGATCCATCCAGTTCCTGTCGCAGCCCCCAGTATTCGGCGCTGGTCTCCACACAGATGACCGCTTGGCAGCGACGGTTGTGGCACACCAATTGATCGACATTCTCTTGAGCTTTGAGGAATGTGAGGGCCCGATCCACCGCATCGCGGTCCGCTTCGGAAGGGCTTCTGGCGAGTGCGCGTGTTGCCAGCACGGTCTCCCAGGTTTCAAAAAGAGGGTCGGCCGGATCGGCGATCGCGCCATCCGCGCGCTGTACCGACCGCAGGTACTCGCGCCCGCGATCTTGTGCGGTCTGGTTCGCTGTTTCGGCGCACACACTTTCCGCGGCCATTGCCAACATGGCCCACAGCACCAAACGGTGGATCATCGCCAGAACGGCAGGGCGGTCAGGCATAAGGCACCAACAAGACTGGTTTGGGACAACAAGTACCACCGGAAAACCGGGGCTTCGCTGTAGGGTCGGTGATGGATTGCCCGCACATGGCAACAAAGCAGGATCACGGTAACCGGTACCAGCCAGACACTGGCGAGCAGGGCGGCTGCCCAGACGTAAGCCATCGTGGTGAAAACGGTGATCAGGCGTACTGCGTTCGCGAAACCCAACCAGACCGGCAAGGTCCTGATTCCGTCCGCGCGATCCCCTTCGATGTCCTTGAGATCGATGAAGTTTGCGGCCAGTCCAATCGCAATCAACAAGTACAAGGCCCAATCCAGTGGAAAAGTCCGGAGATCACCACCGGCCAGTTCGTAACCGGCAACCGCCACCAGAAGCGAGTTCAGACCGATGATCAATTTGGCCAGGATCGGCAAGCGTTTCAGGCGCCACGGCGGGCTTGAATAGAGTTCATACAGCAGGCTGATGCCGATCAGGACCAGCACGCAAGTCGGCCCCAATGTCGTGGCGATCAGTATCGCAACCAGCAGCGCAAGAAGTGATGCAGCGAGTGCCGGGCCTGCGGCAATTCGTGCTGAAGCCAGGGGTCTTGAGGTATTGGAGATGCGGTCAATCCGCAAGTCGGCGAGATCATTGCGCACCGACGCGAACATCGAAGCCAGCGTGATCGCCAGCATCATGCCCGCCAGCGCCGGCAGAGTGCGGGCAAACGACTCGATGCCCAAGTCTGCCCAAATCATCCGCCAGTGTAATGCCGCGCCAAGCCACAGCATGGCCACGTAATGCGCCAATCGACTCCAGCGCAGATCGGCGATCAGGTGTCGCCAGACAGCAAGGCCAGGCCACAAGGCGGGGTCGGGCAGGGCGTTCAATGGCGCCGGTCCCGCGCGGCCAATGGTCTGGGCGTGATTTTGGGGAAGGTGGCGCCGCGCGTGCGTCCAGTACTCGCAGATGTCCGGGTGCAAGCCCGTCCAGGCGATAGGGTCCGATTGCTGCACGAACCAGTCGAAGAGTGGGTAAACCGACTGCTGCCGTCATCCTGCGGACTTGCCGGTTACGACCTTCCCGGAGTTCAAGTTCGACCCAACTGGTCGGGATGTTCTGACGGCTTCGAATCGGCGGGTCACGCGGCCACAGTGATTGTTCGATGTCGTCGGGCAAGCGGCGAGCGTTCGCCGGAAGAGTTGGACCGTCGTTCAGTGTCACCCCCGTCCGCAACGCCGAGATCTGCTCAGGACTGGCTTCCTGTTCCACCTGCGCCCAATACGTTTTTGGCCACTTGTGCCGTGGGTCGCTGATCTGGTGGATCAAGGCGCCGTCGTCACTCAGCAACAACAATCCCTCACTGTCCAGGTCGAGGCGTCCGGCTGGATAAATGTCGCGCCAGGCGGCAGATGCCGGAATGAGGCCGGAAGCCGATTCGACCCAGGCCTTGCCCAAGGCTTCGTCCAGACAGTCGCGCAGCGTTGGCCGCCCTTCGCCACCACTGAACTGGCACAACACGCCGAAGGGTTTGTTGAGGGCAACCAGCATTCAATCACCGGGATCCAAAACCCGGAGTGTATTGGATCGATACCCCGACCCGGGCGGGCCAAACCTGCTGCCGCCAAACCCCGATTCGTGCAATGCTCGTTTCAATGCGCGATTGGCATCAACAAGCTTGGTGCCGTGCGGTCGACAATGACGGGAGGAAGTCATGCGTGTTTGTTTTGCCCTGATCCTGATGCTGTGCGTGAGCCTTTCTTCGGCCGCGCCGCCCACCGAATCCGAGTTGCCGAACGTGTTGCGCGACTGGCGCCAATGGGTGCTGCATGGCGAGGAATACCGGCAATGCCCGGCGGGCTTCGGCAGCGACTATTCCGACGAGTCGGAGTTCATCTGTGCCTGGCCGTCGGCATTGCAGATCCGCGTCAGTGCCGAGGGCGCTGAATTTGAGACAGACCTGGCAACTGTTTGCGCGCAGTGTCGTGCCCTTGCCGGGCGACGAATCCGTCCAGCCCTGGCAGTGCTCGTGGACGGCAACAGCGCGCCCGTCCTGATGATCGACGGTGCGCCGTCCCTGTTGCTGGAAGCCGGCACGTACCGGATCAGTGGTCAGCTGAAGTTTGTCGAACGGCCGGAATCCATCCGGGTCCCCGAACAGGTGGCGCGGGTTGACCTGAGTGTCGATGGCCGCACCATCTTCCCGCTCAATCGAAGTGGTGATCGACTTTGGCTGGGGCGTGCCGAGAGCACCTCCGTGGAAGCGGACGCACTGAGTCTGCAGGTGTTTCGCCTGCTGATCGACGGGATCCCGGCGCGGATGGAAACGCGTCTGGTGTTTGAAGTCAGCGGCAAGGGGCGCGAAGAAGTGTTGCCGCCGCCGCTGCCGGCCGGATTCGAACCCATCAGCTTGAGCGGTGACCTGCCGTCGAGATTGGAATCGGATGGAAAACTGCACGTGCAGGTGCGTCCAGGCACGTTTACAGTGCGCTTGATGGCGCGTGCACTGACGCCGTTGACCGAAGTCGCACAGACCGAACGGACCACGCCTTGGCCGGTGCAAGAGGTCTGGTCCTATGCATCCGACGGCAGCCTGCGCGTGACCGAGGCCGGTGGCCCACCGCAGATTGATCCGAACATGGCGGAAGTGCCGGCCGACTGGCGTCAGTTCCCGGCCTTCATGCTCGAAGGAAAGACCGCGATGGTCATCACCGAGTCCTCGCGGGGCATGGCCAGCGCCGACCAGAATCGCCTGAACCTGAGTCGCCAACTCTGGCTGGACTTCGATGGCAATGGATGGACCTTGAAGGATCAGATCAACGGCAGCATGAAAAAGGACTGGCGACTGGATGTGCGTGCGCCACTGACCTTGGGGCGCGCCACCGAAAATGGCGAGCCTTCGTTGATCACCCGTTCGGTCGGCAACAAGGCCCTGGGTGTGGAACTGCGCCAGCGCGACCTGAATCTGGCGACCACGGCACGCGAAGAGTCGGGGACCCGCAATCTGCCGGTCACCGGCTGGATGCACACCTTCGACTCGGTCAGCACCAGTCTTCAGTTGCCGCCGGGATACCGACTGTGGGCGGCACTGTATCGACAGCGCACCGCAAGCCTGGCTGGATCGCTGGGACTTGCTCGATGTGTTTTTTGCCGTGCTGACCGTGGTGCTGTTCGCGGTGTGTTTTGGTCGACTGGCGGCAATCGTGCCGTTGGTTTATGTCGCACTGGCCTGGCATGAGCCGGATGCACCACGGGTTTCCCTGATGTGTGCGCTGGCGCTGTTGGCCGTGGTTCGTGCCATTCCGCAGGAAGGACGGTTCGTCCGCATCATGCGCTGGATCGGGCGCGGACTGGCGTTGATCGTGTTGATCGTCGGCGTGCCGTTCATGATTGCGCAGGTGCGGTTTGCGCTTTATCCGCAGTTGCTGGGTGACATGTATGGCAACACGGGTCGCGGATTCGCGATGGGCACCATGGCCGGTGCGCCAATGGAAGAACAGTATGCTCAAGTCGCCGAGCCTATGCCTGCGCCAGCGCCTGAATCGATGCCGGTCGATGCGGCTTCTGCCGAGAATGCCATGCAGGATATGGATAGTTCGGCATTACGTTCGAACATGATGGAGCCCAAGCAGTCGCAGGCACCGTCGAAAAAAATGCGCCGATACGAATCGAACGCGGTGGTCTACCAGAACGGTTATGCCGAACCGAGCTGGAACTTCAGCGGTTATCAGTTGAATATCCAGGGGCCGGTCGAAGCGAGCCAGAACATGCGTCTGCTGATCACCCCGCCGTGGCTGACGGCAATCCTGAGGTTCTTTGTGATCGCCTCTCTGGCCTGGTGTCTGGTCGCGCTGATGGTCCGCCTATTCAAGTCGGCTTTGCCATCGCGTCGCTGGGGCCTTGGTGTGGTGCTGCTGGCCGCCGGCTTTGGCGCGAACGCCAGCGAACCGCCGGTGCCGCCGGACGACGTGTTCGCCGAGCTCGGCGTTCGCCTGCGCGAAGCACCCGACTGTGCGCCGCACTGCGCGCGCGTGGCCGAAGCCGAAGTACGCATCGAGGGTGAGCGCGTCACGGTTGCCCAGAACATCCATGCCGCGGTGGCAACGGCTGTGCCCTTGCCCGGCAACTACGCGCTGCTCTCGCTGGAATCGTTGAGCCTGGACGGTGTGGCCGTCGAGCAAGCGGTCTCCCGTCCTGATGGTCTGGCCTGGATCCTGGTCGGCCGCGGGGTGCATCGTTTGCAGATGACTGCGCGGATGGCAAACGTCGCGAGTGTCGATCTGGTGTTCCCGCTGAATCCGGGTTGGATCGATGCCAGCGCGAACGGTTGGGATGTCAGTGGCATCAATGAAGGTCGACTGCCGACGGGCACGCTGAACCTGACGCGTGTGATCGATGGCGATCAAGGACTGGCCGATGCCGGCGTGGCGCAGCGCTTTGCGCCGTTTGTCCGCGTCACGCGCCATCTTCGCTTTGATCTGGACTGGTCCGTGCAGACCACCGTACAACGGCTCGCCCCGGAAACCGGAGCGTTCTCGATCGAGTTGCCCTTGATTGCCGGCGAGCGCGTGTTGAGTGCCGATTTCCAGGTTACCGACGGGCGGATCACCTTGCCGTTCTCCGAGGGTGCGAGTGCTGTCTGGTTTGAATCGCGACTTGATACGGTGCCGAGTCTGGAACTGGATGCACCGGAACTGACGCAGCGTGCCGAGGTGTGGCAAGTCAGCGCGAGCCCGACCTGGAATGTGCTCGTGGGCGGCCTGCCGGGTGTTCATCCGACCGATTCCAGCCAGTTGTTCGAATTCCATCCTTTGCCGAAGGAGCGCCTGAACGTGCAGGTCACCCGGCCGGAAGCGGTGCCGGGGGGCACGATCGCGTTTGACCAGGTCACGCTGCAATCGCGTTTTGCGAAACGTTCGGTCGAACACGATCTGAGTCTGCAATGGCGCGCCACCCAGGGTGGCCAACACGGCATCGTGTTGCCGGAGCAAGCAGAGGTGTTGTCGGTGACCGTGAATGGTCAGCTGCTGAATCTTCGTCCGGAAAAGCGTGTGTTGCGTCTGCCGATCACGCCGGGAACCGGTTCGATCAGGTGGTCTGGCGCCATGTCGGAGAAGGTTCCGCGTTGCGTATGGCTACCCCGGAAGTGGACCTGAAGGCGCCTGCGTCCAACATCAGTCTGGGCCTGAATGTCCCCGAAGATCGATGGACCATTTCGGCGAGTGGCCCGCGTCTGGGACCGGCCGTGCTGTATTGGGGTGAGCTGTTGGCGATGATCCTGATTGCCTTGGCACTCAGTCGCAGTGCCCGCACTTCGCTGAAGCTGCATGACTGGTTGCTGCTCGGTATCGGGTTCTCGACCGTGTCCTGGTTTGCACTCTTCGTGTTTGCCGCGTGGTTGTTCCTGATCGACTGGCGCAAACGCCTGCATCATGAGGGTTGGTACTGGCGCTTCGATCTCTTGCAGATGGCCTTCGTGATGTTGACGCTGGCGGCACTGATCTCCTTGTTCGCAGCCCTTCAGACCGGCCTCGTCGGTCAGCCCGACCTGCACGTGATCAGTCGCGGTTGGGGCGCCGGTGACCTCAAATGGTTCGATGATCTCAGTGACAGCGTGCTGCCGCAGGGCCATGCCGTGACCCTGCCGATCTGGTTGTATCGCGCGCTGATGCTGGCGTGGGCATTCTGGATGGCGTGGTCGCTGGTGCGCTGGAGCCGCAATGCGCTGTCGGCATTCATGCAGGGCGGCGTGTGGCAACCGGTGTTCGCGCCGCGTGCGCCGGTCGCAGCGCCCATGCCCGCGCCGGCAGAAGCACCTGCGGTGGACGCTGCCGCAACTTCGGTCGAGACCGTGACTGAAGCGCCTGAATTGCCGAACCAGGCCGAGTTGCCATTACCTCCGGAAGAACCGAAGCAGTGAGTGGACAAAGTGTCGGCGGCGCCTTGCGCGCCGCCATTGTCAGCTTGAGTGGACAAGAGGTCAGGCGCGAAGCCGAACTGCTGGTGTCCCATGTCACCGGGCTCAGTCGGGCCGGCCTGATTGCACACAGTGATCGGCTGCTCGATGAAACGGAGCGGGTCGCCATCCAGACATTGGTCGATCGGCGTCGCTTGGGTGAGCCGATCGCTTACTTGCTCGGGCAACGCGACTTTTTTGGACTGGTACTCGAGGTCTCGCCCGCCGTGTTGATTCCACGGCCGGAAACGGAGTTACTGGTCGAGACTGCACTCGAACGGCTGCCGCACGACCAACCTTGCGCCGCACTGGATCTTGGTACAGGCAGTGGTGCGATTGCATTGGCGATCGCCAGCCATCGACCGCAAGCGGATGTGCTGGCGACCGACGCATCTTCTGATGCGTTGGCTGTCGCCCAGTCGAATGCCCGTCGATTGGGGTTGAACAACATGCGCTTCGCACCAGGCTCCTGGTTCGATGCCGTGCCGGAAAACGCAGCTTTCGATTTGATCGCCAGTAATCCGCCCTAGGTGGCCGGAGGGGATCCGCATCGTCAGCAGGGCGACTTGCGCTTCGAGCCGGCGATGGCCTTGAGTCCGGGGGGAGATGGCCTCGATGCGTACCGATCCATCGTTGCGCGTGCAGCCAACTTCCTGAAGCCGCATGGCTGGCTGATGTTTGAACACGGCTGGGACCAGGGTCCGGCCGTGCGGGCGTTGCTCGAGTCATCCGACTTTGCCGCAGTGACCACACTGGTGGACCTGGAACATCGGGACCGAGTGACGATTGGTCAGCGCAAAGATTAGTGCGAGCAAACTCAATCTGTGGGCGGGGCCAGTCCAAAACTTCGTCGCATCGCGGCTATGAGACTGATGCAAGGGTTGGTGGGCTGTGCCGCGACATTCAACTGTGGGAGCGGCTTCAGCCGCGATGCCTCGAAGCCTGTTGCATCGCGGCTCAAGCCGCGGCGATCTCAACCGGTCGATGCAACATAACGCATCGACCACTTATGACCGCGGTTCCTTGTGCTTCGCATTGCTACGCGCAAGCTCAGTCATCACTGATCGGATCGATATCCAGCGACCAGCGCACACGCGACACATTCGGCAGCTGCGACAGTTTGGGTAACCAGGGTTTGACGATTTCGGCACGCATGCGCCGATCGGAACAGTGCAACCACAATTGCGCACGGAAGCGGTTCGCACGTTTGGCATGTGGCGCCGGGATCGGACCGCGGACGTCTGCGTCTTCGGGTAGTGCCAGCCGAGCGCTGTCGAGAAACGCCATCACGTCTTCTTCGATCAAACTGTCGGCACGCAACAAGGCTTGCGCGCAATATGGCGGCAGATCCAGCCCGGCGCGCAAGGCCATCTCGGCATCGGCGAAGTTGCGGTAGCCGCCGGCAAGCAGGCTCTGGAAAAACGGATGGCCAGGGTATCGCGTTTGTACGAACACGAATCCAGGTCGTTGTGCGCGGCCGGCACGACCGGAGACCTGCACCAGCAATTGCGCGGCACGTTCACCTGCGCGGGTGTCCGTGGACAACAGACCGTGATCGGCATCGGCCAGCACCACCACCGTGAGCAAAGGCAGGTCGTGGCCTTTGGCCAACATCTGCGTTCCGACCAGGATCACCGGTTGACCTGCTCGCGCTTGCGCCATCGCGGATTCGAACTCGTGTCCGGCACCCACACTGTCGCGGTCGAAGCGAAGCACGGGCACACCGGGAAACAACTCGATCAGACCTTGTTCCAATCGTTCGGTTCCGAAGCCGACCGGCTTCAATGGACTATGGTCGATCGGACAGGCAGGTGGCGCTTGCTGGATCCGCGCGCAGTAGTGGCATTTCAGTCGTGCCTCGCCCTTGTGGAAGGTCAGGGGCCGATCACAGCGTTCGCAGGTCGGGCTGTGCCCACACAACTCACAATGCAGGCTCGGCGAAAAACCGCGACGATTGCGGAACACCATGGCCTGTTCGCCGCGGGCCAGTGCGGCACCGATGGCATCGATCGCAGTACGCGCCAGTCCATGGATGGGCTTCTGTCCATTGAGGTCGAGCAACTGCACGGACGGCGCACGCGCCGCCATGGCGCGTTGGGGCAACAGCAAACGCTGGTATCGACCCAGCTCCAGGTTGTGCAGGGTTTCGAAGGACGGCGTCGCCGAACCCAGTACGACGGGTATCCCCAGTCGATGCGCACGCATCAGCACAAAATCCCGCGCGTGGTATCGAAATCCCTCCTGCTGCTTGAACGAGGCATCGTGTTCCTCGTCGACGACAATGAGGCCCAGGTCGGCAAACGGCGCAAAGCCGGCGCAGCGTGTACCCACCAATACCAGCGGTTCGCGGACGCGACATCGCGCAAACGCGTCGGCGCGCTCACGATCCGATCGGCCGGAATGGGCAACCAGCACCGGAAACGCCAGGCGTTCGCGAAATCGCTGCACGAGTTGCGGGGTCAGGCCGATCTCGGGCACCAGCAGCAACGCTTGCCGCCCGGCCTGAAGCACGGACTCGATGGCGCGCAGATACACCTCGGTCTTGCCGCTGCCGGTCACACCCTCCAGCACAAAACAGGCATACGCGTGGCGATGTGCCAACACGGCGTCGAGTGCCGCCTGCTGCGCGGCATTCGGCGGCGGCGCTGCGACCTGCACCTGGCGTGCCTGCGCGCTTTCATCGATTTGTTCAATCAAACCCAGGTCAAGCAGGCGCTTGCGGGCTCGCAAGTCGACTTTGGTCGCGGCAATCAAAGCGCGCCAATGTTGTGGCCCGCTCGCGAGTGCCTGATAAAGCCGCCAGGGTGCGGTGTCCGGTTTCAGGGCCGCGGCCCGCTCCGGTGCGTCGATGCGGCACAACACCGGATCGTGATCGGCGCGTGCTGCGGGGCGTTCACTGGCACTCGGAGGCAAGGCTGCAAACAAGACTTCACCGATCGGATGCTGGTAATAATTCGCGGCCTGCAGGAGGCTCGCAAACAAGGCATCACCAAACGCGGATTCGGTGTCGAGTACGTCCAGGATCGCACGCAATTCCCGGCGACTTTGGCGGCTCTGTACGGAAGCGATCTCGACAACAATGCCGAGTCGTTCGCTGCCGCGAAACGGCACGCGTACGCGTTGACCGGGCCGCAAGGCGGCGGCACTGCGTCCACGCGGCGGCAGGTAATCAAACAGCTCGGGCAGCGGGATATCCAGCGCAACGCGGACCAGGTCCATGTGCGGATCAGGGTGCGTCGGCCCAGCGCTGGATCAACTCGCGCTCGGCTTCACTCATCTGCGTCAGGTTGCCAAGCGGCATGAGTCGCGATCCGACCACTTGCTGTCGAATCAGGACACGCTGCTGGTTCCATTGTTCGGGTGTATCAAGGGCCATGCCCTTGGGAGCGACCGGCATGATCGTGGGCGATTGGCTATGGCAATTGCGGCAGTGTTTTTGCATCACTGCAGCGATTTCATCCATGCTGGGCGGAGGCAACGCCGGCGCTGCAGTAGTGACTGCGGGGCCTGAAGCTGGCGGTGCCACCGGCGGTGGTGTCGGGCGTAACCACGCAATCGTGCCAAACAGCAGGAGCGCGCCGCCGATCAACAGCGCCCAGGCGCGCTGGCCACTGTGCCAGCGCACGAAAAACTCGCGGATCAACGCTGCGGCCACAAAAATCAGAAACAGCACCCAGCCGCGATGTTCATGCATGGTTGCCGGGCCCCAGTGGCTCGACAACATGGCGAACACCACGGGCAGCGTGAAATACGTGTTGTGCACCGAACGCTGTTTGCCACGCTGGCCGTCCAGCGGATCAATCGCGGTGCCGTTCGACAACGCGGCGACCAATCGCTTCTGACCCGGAATGATCACGAAGAACACATTGGCCGACATGCAGGTGGCCAGTGCCGCACCCGCCAGCAGGAAAGCAGCCCGACCCGAGAACAGGCTGGTGGCAAGCAGGCACACACCCAGCACGATCAGTGCCACCACAGCACTGAGCCCGTGTTCATTCGAGGCAAACACCTTGCACGCCAGATCGTAGATGAACCAGGTGCCAAAGAGCAGGCCCAGAGCCGCAAGCACGGCCTCGGTATTGCTGAGTGCCAGAACCTGTGGGTCGACGAGATACAACTGCGGCGAGGCAAGGTGCACCAGGCACAACAGAACGAAGCCGCTGATCCAGGTGGTATACGACTTCCATTTCGACCAATGCAGTTCGGCCGGCAGTTCGGCCGGAGCCGGCAGGAATTTCTGCTTCAGATAGAAGCCACCGCCATGGACCGACCAGGACTCACCGGCCAGACCTTGTTGCGGTTGTTTGGGTTTGCCGAGGCCACGATCAAGTGCCACAAAATAGAACGACTCGCCAATCCAGGCGATCGCGGCCACGACATGCAGCCATCGCAGCAGGAATGCCAGGGCTTCAAGCCAATACGCCATCAGCTGCCCCGGTACGTACTGAAGGCAAACGGCGACGCCAGCAAGGGCACGTGGTAATGCTGGCCCGGGTCGGCGATGCCGAAACGAATGGGGACACGATCCAGGAACCGCGGCTCCGGTACGACCACCCCTTTTTCAGCGAAATAATCGCCGATCGCGAACTCGAGTTCGTAGGTGCCTGGGATCAGCGCTGCGCCTTCGAGCAAGGGCGTGTCACAACGGCCGTCGGCGTTGCTGAGCCGTTCGGTCAGCAATTCGCGACCTTCATCGTGCACGCGGAACAGGCGGATCGTCACATTGGCGGCCGGACCGCCGTGTGCGGTATCGAGGATATGGGTGGTCAGTCGCCCCATCGTTCAGGCTCCGAGGTTCTGGCTGTATTGATTGAGCCGCGCCATGTAGCCCGCACGCTGTTCGGGCGTGATGAAGCTGGCCTCGAAACTGTTGGCGGCGAGTTGTTTGGCTTCTGCGGCGGACAGATCGAGCGCGTTCACGGTGGCCACGAAGTTCTGGTTCATGTAGCCGCCAAAATACGCCGGGTCATCGGAGTTGATGGTGACACACACACCCATGCGCAACATGTCGGCCAGATTGTGTTCGGACAGGTGCTTGAACACACAGAGCTTGATGTTCGACAAAGGACAGACGGTCAGCGGCATGCGGGTGGTGACCAGCCGATCGAGCAGGCGTGGATCGCGGATGGATTGAACACCGTGATCGATCCGTTCGACCTTGAGCACGTCGAGCGCGCTCCACACGTATTCCGGCGGCCCTTCTTCACCCGCGTGCGCCACCAGGCGCAAGCCGAGTTCGCGAGCCTTGGCGAACACCCGCGCGAATTTTTCAGGTGGATGCCCGACTTCCGACGAATCGAGCCCGACGCCGACGATCCGGTCGAGGTAGGGACGGGCCTGCTCCAGCGTGTCGAGAGCGTCCTGCTCGCTCAGATGGCGAAGGAAACACAGGATCAGGCCCGACTCGACACCGAGTTCAGTCCGCGCCTGTTCTTGTGCCCGGGCCAGTCCGTTGATCACGGTGCCCATTGCTACCCCGCGTTCGGTGTGGGTCTGCGGATCAAAAAACAACTCGGCGTGCACCACGTTGTCGGCATGTGCCCGGCGGAAATACGCCATCGCCATGTCGAAGAAATCCTGCTCGGCGAGCAGGACGCTCGCGCCCGCGTAATAGATATCCAGAAAGCTCTGCAGGTCGGTGAATGCATACGCGGCGCGCAGGGCGTCGACACTTGGATAACTCAGCGTGATGCCGTTGCGCTGCGCCAGTTCGAAGATGAGTTCCGGTTCGAGCGACCCTTCGATGTGAATGTGCAGTTCCGCTTTCGGCAGTCCGCGGACAAAATTTTCAAGTGCGGCTTGGCGAGTGGTGTCGGTCATGGCGTTCGCAGGATCAAAAGGGGTGAGCAAGTGTACATTGAGGTCTTGCGGTCACAGGTCGTCGGGTCGGCGTTCGATTCGCGGCTCCTTGTGCTTCGCAGGGCGAAGCACAAGAGCGAAAGTGTTTGCCTAAACCCCTCCCAACCCTCCCCGAACATCGGGGAGGGTCGTGGCCAGTCCGAAACTTCGTCGCTCGCATCGCGGCAATCTTGTACTTGCCTCAAACGTGGTCGCAAGAACGAGATTGCCACAGGCCGCTGCGCGGCCTTCGCAATGACGGCTCTGGAACAAGCGATTCGGTAGGGACTAACGTGCAAAGACGCGGAAAAACAATGCGTGGCCGGCGCCTACGCCGCGCACGAGCCCTGGTGATTGCTCGTCAATGATCAAGGTGTCGCCGGCGCCGAGCGCAGGTGTGCTGCCGCCCTGCAGCGTGATGCTGCCATCGAGGATGTGCAAACCGCTGACGTGGTCCTGGCCGCGGCTCAGCACAAGTGTCCCGACCATCGGGCGCAGCAGCATTTCGGCGTCGAGCTGCGGATCAGCCACCATCAGGTTGAGGTCTTCGATGGGGCCGAGTAACGGCACACCCTCGCAGGCCACATCACCCGGAAACGCGAGTACATCACCGGCGCGCTCCAGGGTGTGGGGTGGGCGACCTTCGATCCGCAATTCGAACGCGCCCCCGGACGCCAGGCCAAGCCAGCGGCGAACGCCTTCGAACCGCGAGAATGCCGACGTTTCCCGGACCTCGGCACGCGACAGGCGCCAGCCGAATCCGACGGCGAATCGCTCGTCCGGGTCCATCGCGATTTCTCGGGTCAGGCCGAGGCCGTTCTTCCAGGGTTGGGCGGTCAGGTCCCGATAGCGGATGAGGGTCATTGAGTGGTCCGGGTGCGGCGTCAGGGTGATCTATTGTCGCGCAGACGAGCGGTCAAGTGCCTTCGTTTGCGGTACGGCAAAGCAGGCTGCGATGATCGGCGAACACAACACCGAGGCCACCATGCAAGCCCACATTCCCTTGATCACCCTGTTGACCGTCGTACTGCTGATCGCAGCCATGATCACCGTTGGGCGTTGTCGCGCCCTGTTCAAGATCTCCGCGCCGGCAACCAGCGGCCATCCCACGTTCGAGCGCGCTTTCCGTGCACAGGCCAATACCAATGAGCAGGTGATCATGTTCCTGCCGCTCTTGTGGGTGGCGCATTTTTACGGCTACACCGATTGGGCAGCCTGGCTGGGTTATGTCTGGCTCGTTGGGCGGGTCATGTTCCTGATTGGTTACGTGCAGGCTGCCAATCGACGCGGGCTGGGTTTTCTGGTCGGCGTCCTGGCCAATGCCGGGTTGCTGGTCCTGGGTCTGATGGGTGCGTTCAAGGCGCTTGTGTGATTTTCAGGAATCCGTGGCGCGTGAAAGGAAAAGCCGGTCTGTCGGGTCTGTGTCCATATGCCCGCCAAACAAGCTCAATTTGATGCTCTGGTTCGCGCCACCAGCGGCGATCTGTATCGCTTTGCGTTCTGGCTCTGTGGCCAGGACGCATTGGCCGAAGACCTGGTGCAGGAAACCTACCTCCGCGCCTGGCGTTCGCTGGATGACTTGCGCGACACCCAGGCGGCCAAGGCCTGGCTGATGACCATCCTGCGCCGCGAGCATGCGCGTCTTTATGAGCGCAAGGCGCCGACCAGCTTCGAGGCTGTGGACGACCTTGATCTGGTCGACGATGACACGCCAGGCCCCGACCGGCTGGGCGAGGATGCGCTGATCCGGCGTGCGATCGCCGCGCTCGAACCCAAGTATCGCGAGCCGCTGTTGATGCAGGTTCTTGGCGGGCTCAGTTGTGACGAAATCGCCACGGAACTCAAGATCACGGCACAAGCCGTGATGACCCAGTGTTTCCGGGCGCGACAGAAACTGAAAGTGGCCCTTGCTGGCCAAAGTGTGGAGGGCAGGTCCCATGGATTGCCTTGAATTTCGACGCGAATTGGCGGCTCAGCCGCAGCATCTCGGTGTTGAGGCGACCCGGCACCGTGCCGAGTGCCGCGCGTGTGCGGAAGCCTGGCAGCGTGCGATCGGATTCGAGCAGCGGCTGCACCATGTGATGGCGGTGCCGGTGCCCGAAGGTTTGGCTGATCGGATCCTGTTGCGTCAAACCACGGTGACCCGTCAGGGCACGCGCGTCGCGCGGCAAGGCTGGACCCGGATTGCTGCGGGTCTGGTGATGGCAATCGGTGTCGCGGGCGTTGGATATCTTGGGCTGCGGTCGCCGGATTCACTCGCCAGTGCTTCGGTGGCGCATCTCAGTCACGAACCCTTTGCGCTCGATCGCACCGAACCGATTCCGGCAGCTGAAGTTGCTCGGGCTTTTGCAGACAGTGGTGTGGCGCTGAAAGCGCCGCTCACTCAAGTGACTTACCTTGTGCATTGCCCGTTGAATGGCAAACGCAGCCTGCATCTGGTGGTGCGCGCCGAGGGTCAGGCTGTGACCGCGATGTACGTCCCGGGCGAACATCAGGGCGACGCGGATTTTGTCGATCAGCAGGTTGTGGGCCGACATCGCGAGATCGGTCCCGGTACGCTGGTGCTGCTCGCCGGCAGCGATCAGGCGTTCGATCGTATCGAGGCTGGTTTCCGGGCCGCGATCGAGGGATCACCGGTACGGGCCGGAATGAAGTAGGCGAGTAGCCGAAAGCCAGGCTCTTCCATCATTGCGAAGAACGCGAGGCGGCCTGTGGCCATCTCAGGCCAGCGAAAAATCCTGAGGCAAGTTCATTCGTTCCCAGCGATTCAAGTCGCTTCGATATCACCCAATGCGAGCAACAATCGGCGGGCTCGTTTGTCGGGTTTGCCGTCCGGGGGTTGCATGCCCAGCGCTTCGAAGCGTTTTCGTTCCCGTGTCGCGAGGCGCAAGGCCTGACTCTCCGGGCTTTCCGAGTACAGCCCGGCCGCGACCGTTGCCGGCCCGCGCACTGCGCTGAGGGCGAGCACCGTCACAACGTACCGTTCGCTCTCGCGGATCACATCGATGCGGTCGCCGAGTTGAACGATGCGTGAGGGTTTGACGTCTTGTCCGCCGATCTGGACCTTGCCGCCAACGATTGCGGCCTTGGCCAGGCTGCGCGTCTTGAAGAACCGCGCAGCCCAGAGCCACAGGTCGAGCCGGACGTCACTGGGTTGGTCGTGATCCCGTGTGGGCATCGTTACATGTTGATCGTGATATGCGGCTCGATGGCCTTCAACATTTCCTCGCCGACCTTGAGGTTGCCGGCAATGATGTGACCTTGGTCCATGAACCGGTCGCCACCGCGGTAATCCCAGCATCGGCCGCCCGCTTCGCGCACCAGCAGCACACCGGCGGCCATGTCCCAGGGCTTCAGGCCAAGCTCGTAGTAACCGTCGAAGCGGCCACACGCCACGTACGCCAGGTCCAGCGCTGCGGAGCCGGTCCGGCGGATGTCTTCGGCCTGGGCCATCAGCGACTTGGTCATGCCCATGTGGGCGTCCATGTGGCGCTTTTCACGAAACGGAAACCCGGTCGTGAGCAGGCAGCCATCGAGGCTGTTGCGTTTGCCGACACGCAGTTTGCGATCGTTCAGCACGGCACCGCGCCCGCGTTCGGCCGAGAACAGTTCGTCCCGCATCGGGTCGAACACCACGCCGAGCACCGGCTCGCCGTCGTAACAGAGCGCGATCGAGACCGAGAAGTGCGGAAACCCACGGATGAAGTTGCTGGTGCCGTCCAACGGGTCGATGACCCAGACATACCGGGACTTGCCGGTTTGTCCGCTTTCCTCTGCAAGGAAGGCATGGGTTGGAAAAGCCCGCTTCAGTTCACGCAGGATCGTGACTTCGGCAAGTCGGTCCACATCTGTGGCGAAGTCGTTCTGCGCTTTTTCGATGACTTGCAGGCTGTCGCGTTTCGGCAGACTGCGTGTGATCACCTGGCCCGCGGCGCGCGCGGCCTTGATCGCGATGTTGATCGCTCCGTTTTGCATGATCGACTCTGAAAGAACCGGCCGAAGCCGAAAAATAAAGGGGATCGACTATAGCAGTGCGCCCCCGGTCCAGCCAGAATGGGGGTTGCTGCCGTTCATGCCCGACCATGACAGATTCATCTACCCACCTGTTGAGCCATTTGCTGATCGTCCTCGTCGAAACCTCGCATCCCGGCAATATCGGGTCGACCGCGCGGGCGATGAAGAACATGGGGCTCAAGCGATTGGCGCTGGTTGCCCCACGCGAGTTTCCGCACGAGGAAGCCACCGCTCTGGCGGCTGGTGCCGACGATGTGCTGGCTGAGGCGCGGGTCTTTGACACGCTGGACGACGCGATCGCGCCTTGCCACCTGGTGTTCGGAACCACCGCCCGGCCCCGCCACAACGAGGCCCCCAGCCTGACCCCTCGGGACGCCGCGGCGATGGTGTTGCGGGAAGCATACCTTGGCCTGAACGTTGCGCTGGTGTTCGGTACCGAACGCACCGGGCTCACGAACGCCGAGTTGGATCGCTGTCGACACGCAGTGCGGATACCGGCCAATCCGGAGTTTTCTTCATTGAATCTGGCTCAGGCCGTGCAGGTGCTGACCTATGAGCTGCGACTGGCCAGCCTGGAGTTGGTCGAGCCTGACTTGCCTTCCGAACCGCGTGATCTGGCCAGCGCCGGCGATTTTGAGGGGTTCATGGGGCATCTCGAACGGACGCTTGGTCTGATCGACTTCTACAAGGGCCGGGAGTACACCCGTTTGCTGCAGCGCTTTCGACGGCTGTATCAGCGTGCCGCACTCGATCGGCAGGAAGTGCAACTGCTGCGCGGCATGCTCGCCGAGGCCGAGCGGGCAGCGCGTATTGCTGCTGCAACCCGGAATCCTCCGGGGAGTGTGTAGCAGTCGTTTACGTGGGAAACGCTTGGTGACACATGACGAAGGTTTACCCAACTTGCCGGGGTGTTCGATTCGTGAATGGATATTGTAGGCTCCAAGGCAACTCACCTCGCGGGTCCCGGATGTCGGTACGAAGCCTCGACCAATCCATCACCGTGGTTGCCTTGACCGAGGCAGCTGATGCCTAGGCTTAGTCTGCGACTGGAAGTGCTTGCGCTGGTCGCGATGGCTGGCGGCTTCGGCGGTTGGCTCGCATGGGCCGGTGTTCTGCCGTCCTGGCTGGGTGTCGTGTTCGCGTTGCTGGCCATCCTGCATTGGTGCCATCCAGGAGCGCCGGGTTCTGGCGCCGATCGCCCAAGCCCTGGGGTTTGCCCGGGCCGGTGACGTCGATGAACTGCCGGGTCTCGTTTCGACGGCGCAGCGGGCCGATGAATGTCGCGCTGTGGCACTCCGGGCCCAGGCCCGATGTGATGCACTGACCGGACTGCCAAACCGCATTGCGCTGCGTGATCGGCTGATCGAATGGCAACATCGCAGTGATCCGGCAGAGCGCTCGCTGGCCTTGTTGTTCATCGATCTCGATGATTTCAAGCGTATCAATGACACGCTCGGGCACGATGTCGGTGACGACGTGCTGGCCGAAGTCGGCCAGCGGCTGGCTGCGTGCCTCGAACAATTCGAATGTGAAGGCAGTTTGTCGCGGTTTGGCGGCGACGAATTTGTCATGCTGATCGAAGGCCATGATGCCCGCCGGCGTGCCGGTCATCTCGCGGAACAGGCTCAGAAAGCGCTATCGCGACCGGTGCAACACGGACAGCATGTCCTGCACATCAGTGGCAGCATCGGCGTCACGTCCTGTCCCGAGATGGTTCCGATCCCAGTCGTTTGCTGCAGAACGGCGATATCGCCATGTATCTGGCCAAGGTCTCCGGGCGCAACTGCTACCGCTATTTCACGAATTGCCTGACCGAGGTCGCCGCTGATCGCCTGGTGCTGGAAAACGATCTGAGACTGGCCATCGATCAAGAAGCGTTGGACATCCATTATCAGCCGATCGTGGACCTCGACAACGGTTGTGTGATCGGCGCCGAAGCCCTGTTGCGTTGGCACCATGCCGAGCGTGGCTGGATTTCGCCGAGTACGTTCGTGGGTATCGCCGAAGATGTTGGCTTGATCGACGCGCTGGGTGTCTATGTGTTGGAGCGCGCCTGTATCCAGGCGACGCAGTGGCCAACCCAGAAGGGCCG
Organism: Ahniella sp.; assembly: GCA_016712105.1. Taxonomy (GTDB): domain Bacteria; phylum Pseudomonadota; class Gammaproteobacteria; order Xanthomonadales; family Ahniellaceae; genus Ahniella. The sequence continues at coordinate 23,071 of JADJRU010000025.1, read as the reverse complement.
GCTACCCTATCTCGCGGTCAACATCTCGCCGCGTCAGTTGCGTGATCCGGGATTGCCGGAAAAAGTGCGCAGGGCGCTGAAACGAAGTGGTCTGGGGATCGAGCAACTCCATCTGGAACTGACCGAGAGCGCCGTGATGGATGGTGGTGCTGCGGCACGCGCCGTGCTGGCCGGACTTGCCGAACTCGGTGTCGAAGTCTGGCTGGACGATTTCGGGACCGGCTTCTCCGGGGTTGTCGCACCTCCGCCAGGTGCGCGTGAATGGTGTGAAGATCGATCGCAGTTTCACGCAAGACCTGTTGTCCGATCGGCATGATCTGGCGTTGACCCACGCGATCATCGCGATGGCGCATTCGCTCCAGATCGATGTGGTGGCCGAAGGCGTCGAATCGGCAGCGCAGATCCAGTGCCTGCGCTCCATCGGCTGTCACGCCGGGCAAGGCTTCTGGCTTGGCCAGCCCATGCCGGCGTCCGCGCTGCTGCAATCATTGCGGACCGGCATTGTCGACCAGCGGTATCGCCTGACGGCCTGAGTGAAGGCATAGGTTCGGTCTTGCCGAAGTTAATGATCTACAGTAGTTTCCTCGATGGCTGCATCGAGGTCACTCAATTCGAGGAATCCTTCCACCCCGGACGCTTGCCAAGCCGTGCGCAGTTGCTCGGCAATCTGCATCTCGCTGTAGAACGTCGGTTCGGGCGGTGGATCACCCTCGGCACGAAACCTCGCGTAGACGATCTCGCCTGTTGGCAGCGGCAAGGAATGGCCGAACAGCGACAAAACGGCCGTGGCGCCCAGCGGCCGAGACTCAATCCGGACCGACGCCAGCGCCGCCTCGAATTCCGCGTTTGCGCGTTCCGGTCCGAACGCCCGTTCGGCGAATTCGCGAAGCCTGGGCGGCAAGTTCAGCTCGGCAATGTTCTCGACCCAGTGCTGGGCCAAATGGGCCGACAGGGCCAGGTCGGGGCGATTCCGGGCCAGCCAAGCGTCGGCGGGTTCCGGAGTGGTCCATGAAAGCATCAGCGCCATGAACTGGCCGGTCCCGCAAGTGCGTTCATGACGCACCGGGACCCAGGGTTGTCCCGGTGCCTGGATCTTGAATGGCGTGGATGTCGGTTCGTGACCGTCCAGGACGCGCCAGATGGCTGCGACATCCATCACCAGGTCTGCTTCCGCTTCGGGAAGATCCAGATCGCGCACGAGGCTGACTTCAGCTTGATCCAGCAAGGGGTCGTGCGCGGGCGACGTTCCCCGCATGCAGCGCCAGCTTCAGTTGATGTGATAGCCGGAACCACTCCAGTTCCTGCCTTGAATCTTCGTCGTCGAGCCAATCCTCCGCTGATTCGGGATCGGCCAGGGCCAGCTCTTCCGACCGCATCAATGCCTTCAGCGATACCTCCGGGCAGGGTGTCCTGACCAAGGCTTGCTGAGTTTCGAGGTCCGCGTCCTCAGCCAGATCGGCCAAATGACGGCACAACTCTGCATGACTCGCCGCTGCGGACTGGCAGCACAGCGCCAGAACCAGCCCGATCCGGTCGGCAGAAAGAACATGGAGCGAAGGTTCAGGTGCATCGCGGAATTCCGGCGGAGGGTAACTCTGCATAACCTGCGGAACCAAACTCGCCGCTGAACGTCCAAGCTGACCCACAACCCCCGTGCGTCGAACTCAGCCCTCTGGGTCGTCAGTCCACCATGAATCAAGTACTTGCGCGAAAAACTGGCGTCCGGGAAGCCTTCCCGCCCCCATTCGAGTTGCGGCTTGGACCGGTTCCGACTTGCGCCCATGCCCGACATTCACCGCCCCGGCTACAATGACGGGCTCGAAGACACGCGCCGAACACAAGGAAGCAGCTCCTGATGAAAACCTGGTTGGTGACCGGCGGTGCCGGTTTTATCGGCGGCAATTTTGTGCTTGCCCATGTTGGCCCGGATGTCCGGATCATCAATCTGGATGCGCTGACCTATGCCGGCAATCGCGACACGCTGGCGAGTCTGAATGGCGACCCTCAACATGTCTTCGTTCATGGTTCGATCAACGATCGTCAGCTGCTCGACCGGCTGTTTGCCGAGTACCGGCCCGATGCGGTCGTCAACTTTGCGGCAGAGAGCCATGTCGATCGTTCGATTGATGGCCCGGCCGCTTTTGTGCAGACCAATGTGGTCGGCACGCTGACGCTGCTCGAAGCCACGCTGGCGTACTGGCGGGCGCAGGACGACACCGCGCGGAGTGCGTTCCGGTTCCTGCACGTGTCGACCGACGAGGTCTACGGTTCCTTGGGCGCCGAAGGCAAGTTCAGCGAGACCACGCCGTATGCGCCGAACTCGCCGTATTCCGCCAGCAAGGCGGCGAGAGACCATCTGGTCCGGGCGTTCCATCACACCTACGGAATGCCGACGCTGACCACCAATTGTTCGAACAATTACGGCCCGTTCCAGTTTCCCGAGAAGCTCATCCCGCTGATGATCCAGAAGGCATTGGCTGATCAGCCGTTGCCGGTCTACGGCGACGGTCGCAACGTGCGCGATTGGCTCTATGTCGGCGACCACTGTGCGGCGATTCATGCGGTCCTGGAGCGTGGTCGTCCGGGTGAGGTCTACAACGTCGGGGGGGAGGCCGAGCGCGAGAACATCGCGGTCGTCACCTCCATCATCGACCTCGTTGACGCCCGCCGGCCGCGAGCCGACGGCAGTCGGCGCACGGACCTGATCACCTATGTAAAAGATCGGCCCGGACACGATCGCCGTTATGCGATTGATGCCGGCAAGATCCGTTCCGAGCTCGGCTGGGTCCCGGTCGAAAGTTTCGAGACGGGTCTGGCGCGCACCATCGACTGGTACCTGAGTAACCAGGACTGGTGTGCACGAATCCGCGACGGCAGTTATCGCGGTGAGCGATTGGGGCAAGGCTCGGGGAGCCAGACATGACGACCAAGGGCATCATTCTTGCCGGCGGTTCCGGCACGCGCCTGTACCCGCTGACGCTGTCGATCAGCAAGCAGCTGATGCCGGTGTACGACAAGCCGATGATCTATTATCCGCTGTCGGTGCTCATGCTTGCCGGCATCCGCGAGGTGCTGGTCATCAACACGCCGCACGAGCAGGAACTGTTCCAGCGACTGCTGGGGGATGGTTCGGCCTGGGGCATGTCGATCCGTTATGCCGTGCAGCCGAGTCCGGACGGACTGGCGCAGGCTTATCTGATTGGCCGCGAGTTCGTGGCCGGACAGCCGTCGTGTCTGATCCTCGGCGACAACATCTTCTATGGCCACGGACTCACTGAAGTGCTGCGCCGTGCCGCGAATGCCGACACGGGTGCCACCGTGTTCGGTTATTGGGTTCGAGATCCGGAACGGTATGGCGTGGCCGAGTTCGATGCGGCCGGCAAGGTCATCGGTCTTGAGGAAAAGCCGAAGACCCCACGATCCAACTATGCGGTCACCGGTCTCTATTTCTACGACGGCCGCGCCAGTGATTTTGCGGCGGCACTGAAGCCGTCTCCACGGGGCGAACTGGAAATCACCGACCTCAACCGCTGTTATCTCGACGAGGGGAGTCTGCGCCTGGAAAAACTGGGTCGCGGCTACGCTTGGCTGGATACCGGTACACACGAGTCACTGATCCAGGCCGGCAACTACATTGAAACCATCGAGGCGCGTCAGGGCCTGCGTGTGTGCTGCCCGGAAGAGATCGCGTTCCAGAATGGCTGGATCGATGCCGAACAGCTGCTTCGTTTGGCCGAACCGCTGAAGAAAAGTGGCTACGGCGAATACCTGGTGCGAATCGCCCGGGGCGAGGGCATGCGATGAAGGTCACGCCTTTGGCGATTGCCGACGTGAAGCTGATCGAGCCGCAGGTGTTCGGTGATGCGCGCGGGTTCTTCTTCGAGGGATTCAATCGCCAGCGGTATGCCGATGCCGGAATGGACATCGACCTCGTGCAGGTGAACCTGTCGCGTTCGACGCGCGGCGTGTTGCGCGGTTTGCACTATCAGTGGCCGAATCCGCAGGGCAAGCTCGTCAGCGTGCTTGAAGGTGAGGTCTTTGACGTAGCGGTCGACATCCGTCGCGGCTCACCAACGTTCGGCCAATGGGTCGCAGCCGTGCTGTCGGCCGAAAACAAACGCCAGTTGTGGGTGCCCGAGGGTTTTGCGCATGGCTTCGTGGTGACCAGCGACAATGCCTTGTTCCATTACGGTTGTACGGCGCCCTACGACAAGACTGCCGATGCCAACCTGCGATGGAATGATGCACGGCTCGCCATCGACTGGCCAATCGGCGCACCGTCATTAAGCGACAAGGACGAACGGGCGCCGTTTCTGGACGAGATCGCCGAAGACCGCCTGCCGGTGTATCCGGCATGAACCTGCTGTTGTTTGGTGCAGACGGTCAGGTCGGTTTCGAACTCCGTCGAAGCCTGACCCCGCTCGGCAACGTGACGGCGTGTACGCATGCCGACGTGGATCTGGCCGATGCCGGATCCATCGTCGAATGTATCAACCGGATGAAGCCGGACTGGATCGTCAATGCCGCTGCCTACACGGCGGTGGATCTGGCCGAAGATCAGGCAGAGCGCGCCCGGGCCATCAATGCCGACGCGCTGGACGTGATCGGGCGTACGGCCCGGTCGATCGGTGCGCGTGTGCTGCACTACTCGACCGACTATGTGTTCGATGGCGCCGAGGCCACTGCGCGGGACGAATCGGCGCCCTGCGCACCGATCGGTGTCTATGGTCAGACCAAACTCGATGGCGAGCGTGCGTTGGCCGACAGTGGCGCCGCCCACCTGATCCTGCGGACCGCCTGGGTCTATGCCGCGCGTGGCCGGAATTTCCTGAAAACGATGCTGCGACTCGGCGCCGAACGTGAGGTGCTGCGGGTCGTCGCCGACCAGCACGGCACACCCACCTCGGCGCGCCTGATTGCCGAATCCTCCGCGTTGATGGTGTTTTCCTTGCGGTCGGCTGCAGTGGACGACACCCGGTTCGGCACGTATCACCTGACCGCTGCCGGGCAGACCACCTGGCACGGATTTGCCGACGCGTTGATTGCTTCGGCCCATGAACTCGGCCTGTTGGCGCGACGGCCGGAGGTTCAGGCCATCAGTACCGACGACTACCCGACGCGTGCGCGTCGGCCGCAATGCTCCGTGCTCGACACCCACAAGCTCGAGCGTACGTTCGGACTCCACATGCCCGACTGGCGCCTGCCCATGGCGCAGGTGCTGGCAGAACTGAAGGACAGGCAGAACCCATGACCGGACCTCTGATTCCCGTGATTCTTTCCGGCGGTGCCGGCACCCGTTTGTGGCCGGTGTCGCGGCGTTCTTATCCGAAGCCGTTCATGGCACTGCCGGACGGTGAGAGTCTGCTCGAAAAGACGGCACGCCGGGCTTTGGCCGTGGCGGCGCCCGACGCGCCCATCATCACCGTGACGGCACGCGACTATGCGTTCATCACTCGGGATGCGTATGCCCGCATCGAAGGTTTCCCGGTCGAACGGCAGATGTATCTGCTGGAACCGCTGGCCCGCAACACGGCGCCGGCGATCCTTGCGGCAGCCCTCTGGGTGCAGCAGCGGTTTGGTGACGACGCCCAACTGCTGGTCCTGCCGGCCGACCACCTGATCCGCGACATCGATGCATTCCGCGAAGCCGTGCAGCGTGCCAGCCGACTGGCGAACGAAGGATTCCTCGGAACGTTCGGGGTCGTGCCGACCCGCCCGGAGACCGGATACGGCTACATCGAACGCGGGCCGGCACTGAAGGAATCAGGTTTCGAAGTCGCGCGCTTCGTCGAAAAGCCGGACTTGGCGACCGCGCAGAAATACGTTTCCGGGGGTGGTTACTACTGGAACTCGGGCATGTTCTGTTTTCGTGTCGGCAGCCTGATCGACGAGGCGGCACGCGTGTGTCCCGAAGTGCTGGAGCCGACTCGCGCCACGCTCAAGGCCCGATGACTCGTCACCCTCACAGGTGCTCGATGCCGAAGCGCTGCGACTGGTGCCGGAGATTTCGATCGACTACGCCGTCATGGAACGTGCGAGCAAACGCGCCGTCGTTCCGGCCGCATTCGACTGGAGCGACATCGGCTCATGGAATGCACTCGCCGATCTGGTCGATGCCGATGAAGTCGGTAACCGCCGCATCGGCAATGCCATTTTTGTGGGGGCCGCGCGCAACTACGTGCAGAGCAGCAAACGCGTGATCGCGGCGGTGGGCGTCTCGGACCTGATGATCATCGACACCGACGATGCCTTGCTGGTCGCCCATCGCGAACAGTCGCAGTCGGTCAAGCAGGTTGTGGATGCGCTGAAGCGCGATCGCCACCACAGCACCGAGTTGCACACCACCGTGTATCGGCCCTGGGGCAGTTACACGGTGCTGGAAGATGCCGACGACTGCAAGGTCAAACGACTCGTGGTGAAGCCCGGACATGTGTTGAGTCTGCAGAAGCATCATCGGCGCAGTGAACACTGGACAGTCGTCAGCGGCACGGCATTCGTGCGCGTCGGCGATCGCGAGTTCGATCTGGAACAGAACCAGAGTTGTTACATCCCGATCGACACGCTGCATCGGCTGGAAAACCGCACGGATCGTGATCTGGCGCTGATCGAGGTGCAATGCGGCGACTATTTTGGCGAGGACGATATCGTTCGTCTCGAAGACCGTTACGGAAGGGTGTGATGAGAATTCTGCTTGGTTTATCCCTGTTGCTCCTTGCCGATCGCGGCCATGCCCAACCGTCCGTCATCGATCAGATTTTCGGTCGCGCCGACATCGAAACCATGACCTTGGCCGAGAGCGGCGAATTCCACGCCATGACACGTCTGAAGGACGGTCGTCAGGTGCTGGAAGCGCGGCGGGTCGAGGGGAATGTCATGCATTTCAGCACCCAGCCGGAATCGGGCCGAATCGTTGATTTCCGCTTGTTGCCGCAACGACGCCTGGCTTGGGTCGTGCGCGTCGGCGACGGCGCCAAGGCGCGCGACACGCTGTCGTTGGTGCATCTGTCCACACGCAAGCAGCGGACCGTATTCAGTGCCGATCGCATCCGGTTTCCCCATCTGGTGCCAGCGGACATGTACGGTTTCGAGTTGCTCGTCGACAGTCTTGGTCGGCGCCCGAAGACCGAACTGCGTCGGGTCGAGTTCGAGCAGGGCAAAGGCGAACTGGTGTCGCGATTGTCGGGTACCTGCGAGTTGATCAACGACGCTGCCGGTGCCCTGCGGTTTGCCGACTGCATGGACACCCGCGAAGGTGCCGGCCATGTTCATCTGCAGCGAAGGGATGACGGTGGCAAGTGGATACCGATGAGCCTCGAGGGCCTCGACGCCACTCAAAGGCTGGTGGGGACGTTTGCCGACGGCTCGCTTCTGCTTCTGGAGTTGCCTGCCGCCGGCGGGAGTCGTGTATGGCGGCTCAAGAACGGCGAACGCCAGGAACTCAGCGCCAGCCAATCGCGGCAGCCGACGGTCTGGATGCGCAGTTTCGACGGACGATCGATCATCGGTGCCTTGTGGCTGACCGGTGACCCGAATGCCGAAATCTTCGACCCGGGCCATCCGGATGCATCGCGTTACCTGCAATGGACCATCCAGCACCCGGGCACCATCATCGACGTGCGAGGACGCTCATTCGATCAGCGACTGACCCTGGTGGCGCTGACTTCGGCCAACCAGTCCCCGCGATTCGAACTCTGGCATCGTGATCAGCAGATTCCGTCGGTGCTTGGCCGCGTCATTGCGGAATCGTTTGCGCCGGAAGGGCTGAAGCGCGAGCCTCGCCAGTTGGCGCTGCGCGATGAGCGATTGCGCGACGTGTTCGTGACCGGCGGACTGCTGCCGCGCAAACATCTGGCCGTGGTGCTGGCTTCCGATCCGCCCGTCTGGGGTTATGTCCCCTTTGTCGCTGCGTTGGCCGACCAAGGCTTTGATGTGGTCGAGCTCGACGCGCCCGCAGGCTCCGTCAGAGAGCGCGCAGAACATCTGCTTGATGCCCTCAAATGGGCGCGCAACATGCAGATGGGCGGCGACCGTCCGGCTTGCCTGTTTGCCGATCCCGAAGTGCTGGCTGCGGTCAAGCCGATGCTTTATGCGCTGTCGACCGAGTGTTTGATCGGTCTGCCTGCCGGCCGGATTCCGACGCTCGCCCTGCAGGCGGCGCCGCTGCTGGAACAGGCGGCAAAACTTGATGCGACGGAGGCAAGACTGTGAGTCTGATCAAGCTGGATCTCGGGTGCGGCACGAACAAGAAGCCGGGATTCACCGGCATGGACTCGATGGCGTTTGATGGGGTTGATGTCGTCCATGATCTGCGCCAGGTGCCGTGGCCGTTTGCCGACGGCAGTGTCGGCGAGGTGCACTGCTCGCATGTGCTGGAGCATCTGACCGGCGCCGAGCGCTGTCTGTTCTTTGATGAGTTGTGGCGAGTGCTCGCGCCTGAAGGCAAGGCACTGATCATCACCCCGCACTGGTCCCACGAAAGTGCTTATGGTGATCCGACACACCAGTGGCCGCCGGTCTGCGGACAGACCTACTTCTTCACGAACCGGGCGTGGCGCGACCAGAATGCTCCGCACGTGCCCATGCAGTGCAACTTCGATTGTGCATTCCGCGGCGTCGCCGACCCGAAGGACCCCTTCGTGCAGGGCATCGATGCCGCTGCGCTGAACCAGCGCATGACGCGCAACATCAACACGTTCATGGAACTGGTCTGCCAGATGACGCGGATGGCATGACCTTGCCGGTTATCTGCTGCGCACCAGATACCACGTGCCGCCGGCCATCAGGATCAAGGGCGGCACGATGTTCGCAACGGCGAGATCGAGTTTGTAGACACCGGCCAGGTCACTGACCATGCGCGCGAAGAAGTAATAACTCAATGCGACCACGGCACCGATCATCAGTCGTTTGCCGAAGCCGCCAGAGCGCAGAAAGCCGAATGCGAACGGCAGCGCCAGGAACGCGGGGGCGATCGCGCCGAGCGGATAGGCCATCCGAGTCCACAGTGCATCCATGAACTCACTCGCGTCCAGTCGGTTGCGGTTGAGGTAATCGATGTGCCGACGGAGATCGGAGACCGCCTGATAACGCGGTTTGACCAGACCCAGGGTCATCAGTCGCGGATCCAGCTTGGAAGGCCAGACCCAGCTTTGTTCTTCGGTGCTCGTCACTTTGGCCTTGGTAAAGCCATAGCGCCGAAGCTGTTCGAAACGCCAGATGCCGTCGCGATTGCGCGCCTTCTCGGCGCGCACGATGCCGAGCAGGCGACCAGCCTCGTCGAATTCATACAGACGAGCGTCCATGAGGACGACCTCGCCGCCCTCCACCTTGCCGCTGCGCGCATTCAGCAGGTGAGCGCCGTCACGCGCCCAAATGCCGGTGCGACTGGTCACCACCAGATCCTTGGACTTGGCGCCCGCCTGCACGGCCTGGGCTTGTTGCTCGCCGAACGCGGCCAGGGTTTCGCCGATGCTGGTCACCATGATGGCGACCACCAGCAGCACACCGACAACCGGGGCGGCAATCCGCAGTTTCGACATGCCGGAGGCACGCAGAGCGGTCAGTTCCGAACTCGGCGAGAGTGCGCCGAGGCCGAGTACGGCGCCGAGCACGGCGGCCATCGGGAACAGTTCGTAGATCCGCCGCGGCACCGTCCAGGCGGTGTAGGTCAGCGCCGTCATCAGGTCGTAGTTGCCCTGGCCAATCTCGTCGATCTCATTCGCGAATGCCGAAGCGGCATCGATCCCGACCAGCACCATCCAGCCCAGCATCAGCGATTTCAGCACCGAGCGAAGGATCAACGCATCGGCACGCTTGAGCAGCCTCATGTGACCGCCTTGGGTCGGGGCAAGCGCGTGCGCGACCAGTACATGAGCAGAGCAATGATCAGCACGATCGCGTGGATCCACCAAAGCCCAAGCGACATCGGGATCTTGCCCTCGGCCAGCCAACCGCGGCCCGCCGCGAGCATGTTGCTGTAGACGATGTAGCCCACTACGGCGATCAGTCCGGCCCCGAATCGGGGTTCACGCGGGCGCGTGTGCGCCAACGGGATGGCGAGCAGTGCCAGTACCAGCACCGAAATGGGAATACCGAGTCGCCAATGCAATTCGGCGCGGTCCGACGCGTTGCCGCTCGCCAGCAGCACATCGCCGGTCCGCAGGCTTTCGGCGCGTTTGCCGCTGCCTTCCTCGCTGTCCGGCAGGCGGACGTCGTTGGTGGCAAACCGCATCGAACGAAAGTCGGGTGCGCTGAGGCTACCTTCGACCCGGAACCCTTCTTCCAGTCTGAGGAATCGTTCGCGGCCCTGGCGATCGGCATACAACTTGCCGGATGCCGCCGTGACGATGTCGACCCGATCTTCTTTTTCATGCTGCACGAACAGGCGCTTGAATGTGGTGCCGTCGTCACTCATTTCGCCAACGTAGATCACGCCGTAACGGCCCGGCAGGTCGACGAATCGGCCCGGTTCCATGCCGGCGACCAGCAAGGAGCGATTCGCTTCACGCACCATCTGGTCGGCTTTCGCGAGCGCTTGCGGTGACCAGTACAGGGTGTTGATCGCCAGCAGCGACATCAACGGCAAGGCCAACCACAGGACTGGCTTCAGGAATCCGCCGTTGTTGACACCCGAGGCCGCCATGACGCCCGCCTCGCCATCTCGATACAGGCGGCTGTACGCAAGGTAGACCGCCAGGAAAAACCCCAGTGGCAACAACATGGAGAGGGCGTCGAGAGAGCGCAGTCCCACCTGTGACAGCAACAAGCCGGCCGGGATCCGGCCCCGGGCAACGCGGTTCAATACGTCGGCCATCAGGCCACCGAACAACACGAATCCGAGCACCAGGCTCACGGACGCAAAGGCGCCCGCCAGTTCGCGTGCGAGATAACGGTCAATGATGCGCAGCATGAGCGCGCACGGAGCAGATCAATACAGACATCACGCCAGTCTATCAGGCCCGCCAAAACGGCTGGACGATCACTGCTGCCTTTCGGTCAAGGCTGGTTCAGCGCGGGATGCCCAGGAAAATCGCCACCACACAACCGATGGCGCCGAGCCAGAGCAGGCTGCGCAAGGTTGCCTGATTTGCCAGGTACGCCGCGCCGTAGAGCAGGCGCAGGCCGATGAAAACCAGGGCCAGCAGATCGGTGCGTTCGGCTGGGGCCCCGCCGATCGTGGCCAGGGCCACGGCCGCCGCGAACAGCGGAAACGCCTCGAAACTGTTCAAATGGGCCCAATGGGCGCGTTTGGGCAGGCCTTGAAGGCGGTCCTCGAAATCACGGACCGCCGCATTGTCGTAACCACGGCCGGCAAATTTCGCCACGCCCACCCACAAATAGGGCATCAATCCGGCTGCCAGAACACACCAGAACGCTGTTGTCATCACTGAACTCCGGATTTTGGGTCGGTCGAGTTTATGCCAAACTCCACCCATGACGCAGAACTTCCCCAATCGCCCATGATGGAACTGATCGCCGAGGCAGGCCCGCAGGCCGGGCAGAAGTTCGTGATTTCCGGCCAGACCGTGCTCGGTCGTGGCCAGTTCGCCGATCTGGTGATCAGCGACCTTGCGGTGTCACGACGCCATGCCGAAATCGAACCGGTCGGCAACAGCTGGCGCCTGAAGGATCTCGAGAGCGCGAACGGGACCCGCCACAACGGCAAAGTCCTGTTGGCGCCTGTCCCGTTGCTCGATGGCGACACCATTGAGCTCGGGCAAACACGTTTGCGCGTAAAGAGTCGTGACCGCACGCAGCAGCCGGCCACGCCCGAGCCGACGATCATGGAGACCACACCCTTCCCGCCCAGCCGACCGCCGTCGGCCGTGCCGGATGTGCAAATGAATACGCCCGCGTCCCCGCGGACGTCGGCTGCGAACGAGCTGTACCAGAACACCATTTCGCGTCTGGCTGCGATGACCCAGTTGGGTGAACAGATCGCCGACCAGACCGGCCTTGAGGATCAGTTGAACGGCGCGTTGGCGACCCTGTCCGAAGCATTTCCTCGAGTCGAGGGATTTGCTTTGCTGGCACGTGAAGCCTCACACCGGCCTTGGCGCGTGTTGTGCAAACGGCTGCGCGGCGATTTCTACCTGGATGAAGAGTTGGCGAGTGCGCTGGCCAGTGCTGCCGTGGCGCATGCCCAGCCGCTGATCGTGTCGCAGGCTTCAACCGGCCCGACCATGGTCCCTGCGGCGTTTCTGGATCGGCTGCCGGCATCGGTCGCCACCATTCCCGTGCGCAGCATGGGTGCGGTCCTCGGCGCCTTGTTCCTGGCGTCACATGGTGATCCGCTGGCGGTTCGCGCGTCGGATCGCGCCTTCATGAATGGTATCGCCGGCATGATCGGCGCGATTCTCACCGGCAATCGCCACGCCGAATCCGAGCGATTGATCCACCCGCAGGACATCGAATTGTCACGGCGGATCCAGCAGCGTTTCCTGCCGCCGGCCACTCCCCGCATCGACGGCTATGAACTGGCCGACAGCTACACCGCGGCGCGCATCGTCGGCGGTGACCTGTTCGATTACATCACGCTCGGCGACGGACGAATCTCGCTGATCATCGGTGATGTCTCCGGCAAGGGATGCCTGCGGCGTTGTACATGGCGCGAGTCGGCGCTCTGGCGCGGGCGTTTGCGCCGCGCAGCAAGTCTCCCGCCGACTTGCCGTTGACACAGATGCAGAACCAGCTCCGCGATGAGATGGAGTCGGGCATGTTCGTGACGATTTCGGTCGCGTCGCTTGACCCGGCGAAGGGCCTTCTCAAGATTGCGACCGCAGGACACCCGCCACCGCTGATCCGCCGTATGGACGGGACCATCGAGATCCCGAATCTTGCGATCGCACCGGCGTTGGGCACCATGCACATGACCCCTTACACCGATCAACTGTTGGAACTGGGTCGGGGTGATGGCGTATTGTTCTACACCGATGGTCTCGATGAGGCTCAAGGGCCAAGTGGCGAGCCATTCGGTCTGGAACGTGTCCAATACGTCTTTGCCCAGTCGCGGTCCGCGGGACAGTCGATCGAAGCCATGCTGACCGCGGTCGGGCAGGTCCTCGGGGACGTCACGCAATACGACGACCTCACCATGATCGCGATGTTCCGGCGCTGAGTCGGTCGCCGCCATGGTGCTGAACTTCGCGAATCTGATCACTCCCGACGAGCAGCGTGTCCTGCTTGATCTGATGGCGCGAGCCGTGGCCGGGCAGTCGGGTGTTCTGGCCGAAACCGGGCGCGTGGTGACCACTGCGCTCGTGCGGCAAACCGATTTTGTCGACGCTGTGCATCCTCGCGCGCTTGCCGGATTGCGTCTGTCGCGTTTGCGTCCGGGTATGCCGGCCGGCGTACTGGTCGACGAACCCTTGATGGGCGACAGTTCGTTGATGCGGAATGATGTGGCGTTTATGCTGTTCCTCAACGAACCCGATGGTTACGAGGGCGGCGAACTCCAGTTGGATGGCGAACGGCAGCGAGACACTCTGGAAACTGCCCGCACGGTCGCTGCTGTGTTGCCCGGGTGGCACAACGCAACGTCTGCGCCCGGTGCTGCAAGGTGAGCGGCTCGTCGTCGTCGGATGGCTGCAGAGCCTGGTGCGGGATGCGCAGGTTCGTGGTTTGCTGCACGACCTTGGCCAGGCGCGTTCGCTCGTGCATGCTGCCGAAGGCAACAGTCGGGCATTCGAGTTCTCAACAAATCATACGCAAAACCTGTTGCGTCGATACGCCGAGACTTGATTCGTGATCCTGTGCCTGCCGGACCTGATCACCGAGGACGAGCGTCGACAGATATTGGAATTGATTGCCGAGGTCGAGTTCGATGATGGCGCGCGGACGGTGGGGACCGCATTGGCCTCGATCAAGAACAACCGCGAGATCACTGCGCTGAATCCATCGATGGAACGGATCAAACGACTCGTGCATCAGGCACTGGCGCGTCACGAAGTGCTGCAGTCTGCTGCCAGGCCGCGCACGATGGCGGCGGTGATGATCAATCGTTACGGACCCGGCATGTTCTATGGTGCCCATGTCGATGCGCCGATCATCGGGTTTCCCGCCCAGGTGCGTTCGGATCTGAGTTTTACCTTGTTCCTTGCCGATCCGTCCGCGTACGACGGCGGCGAGTTGGTGTTCGAGCAGGGTAGTGGCGAACAGGCGTTCAAGTTGCCGGCGCGAAGTGTCATCTGTTATCCGACCGGGCAACTCCATCGCGTCAACATGGTGACGCGGGGCGAGCGCCTGGCGGTTGTTGGCTGGTTACAAAGCCTGGTGCGCGACCCCTTGCTGCGCGAATTGCTTTACGATGTGGCTACAGCGCGACGTCTGGTTCGGGAGCGACTCGGGCCTGGCCCGGCGCTCGACGTTCTGGATCGTGCCCAATCCGGCCTGTTGCGCCGATACGCGGAGACCTGACGATGAGCACCCAGACCGTGACCCCCGGCGCAGCCCCAAAAGACCTTGAACACCTGCGGTTGCTGGCGATTTTCCACTACGTGATCGCTGGATTCATCGCGTTCTTTTCGCTGTTCCCGCTGCTCCATGTCGGCATGGGTATCGCGATGCTCAGTGGCGTCATGCCATCGAATGGCGCCGCGAACAGTGGCGACGAGGCCATGATCGGCTGGGTCTTCATCCTGATGGGTGGCGGGTTCGTGCTGTTCGGAGAACTTGTGGCTTTCCTGATGTTCCGCGCCGGTCGTTGTCTCAAGCAGCAGAAGTCCTACACCTATTGCCTCGTGATTGCGGCAATCTCCTGCCTGTTCATGCCGCTGGGCACCGTGCTCGGTGTGTTCACCATCATCGTGCTGGTTCGTCCTTCGGTGAAGACCTTGTTTGGCGTCACTTGACCGGGTTGATCGAACTCGTCGGCGGGCTTATGCCCGCGGGTCGATTCCGGACTCGATCACTTGGCGGTAGCCTCGGCGAATCCCTCCATCCAAGCGTGTGTCGATGAGTCCCTGGAAACGTGTGGTCATCAAGGTCGGCAGCAATCTGCTGGCGCCCGATGGCCGAGCCTTGAAGAAGGAAAACCTGCTGCGGATCGCGTCGTTGATCACGCGCCTGCGCGCGCAGGGCCGCGAGATCATTCTGGTGTCGTCAGGCGCGGTTGCCGCCGGTCGTGCGCGGCTTCGGCAGGAACCGAATGTCCAGTCGAGCATGGCCGGCAAACAGGCGCTGGCGGCGATCGGGCAGGCTCAATTGATGGCGGCCTGGGCGCCGTTCTTCGACATGCCCTGTGCGCAGGTGCTGCTGACCCACGACGACCTCAGCAACCGACGCCGTTTCGTCAATGCACAGAACACGCTCCGCGCGCTGCTTGACCTCGGCTCATTGCCGATCATCAATGAGAACGACTCGGTCGCCGTCGAAGAACTCAAACTAGGCGACAACGACAATCTCGCGGCCCATGTTGCCGTGTTGGCCGAAGCCGATCTGCTGGTCATCCTCACCGACATCGATGCGCTTTACGATGCCGACCCGCGGGTGGTACCCGGTGCCCGGCGAATTGCCGAAGTCACGGCGATCACGCCGGAGATCATGGCGTTGGCCGGTGGCAGTGGTTCGTCCGTCGGAACCGGGGGCATGCGCACGAAACTGGAAGCGGCCAGCAAAGCGGCCGCACGGGGCATCGCCACGATCCTGTGTCATGGCGCCGATGAGCAGGCACTCAGCGCTTTGGTTGAAGGCGCCAATCCGGGTACCTGGTTCCATCCTGCAACGTCACGGATTTCGGCACGCGCGCACTGGTTGCGCCACGGGCTCCCGAGCCAGGGGCGAGTATTCATCGACGCCGGCGCGGAACGCGCGTTGTCGGCTCAGGGTGCTTCCTTGCTGGCGGTCGGAGTCGCAGCCGTGGACGGCCAGTTCCGTGCCGGAGATTGTGTCGATATTCTGGTGCGCAGTGATGCCGGTGAACGATTGCTGGCGCGCGGGCTTGTGCAATATGACGCGGGCGATCTGCGTCGGATTGCCGGTCTGAACTCGGTACAGATCGAACGGACGCTGGGTGAATCAACGCCCGCGGAAGTGGTTCATCGAGACGATCTGGTGTTGGCATGAGCACGATCGCGGAGTTTGCCCGGGCCAGTCGTGAGGCGTCCCGTTTGCTTGCTGCCAGTCCTGCAGCGAAGCGGCAACAAGTGCTTCAGCTGCTCGCGGATCAGCTCCAGTCGGCCCGAACCGAGGTCCTTGCGGCGAATGAGCAGGATGTTGCTGCCGCGCGCGCAAAGGGGCAGGGAGATGCCTTGATCGACCGCCTGACGCTCACACCGGCAAGGCTCGATCAACTCGCCACGGCGGTGCGCAACATCGCCGCCCAAGCGGATCCTGTCGGCGAGATCGTCGAACAACGAACCCGAGCGGATGGGCTGGAACTCGCGCGGATGCGCGTGCCGCTCGGGGTCATCGCGATGATCTTCGAGGCCCGGCCGAACGTCACCATCGATGCGGCTGCGTTGTGCCTCAAGAGTGGCAATGCGGCCATCCTTCGGGGTGGCTCCGAGGCGATCTGCAGCAATCGTGTGTTGGCCTCGATGGTGCGTGCGTCCCTTGATGCCGCGGGTTTGCCGACGGATGCGGTGCAATTGATGCCGACCACGGAACGCTCCGACCTGCTCGAATTGCTGCGGTGTGATGAATCGATCGATCTCGTCATTCCGCGCGGCGGTGAAGGGTTGATCCGTTTTGTCGCCGAGCACAGTCGGATCCCGGTGATCCGTCACTACAAAGGCGTATGCCATCTGTTCGTCGATCAGGATGCCGACCTGGATCTGGCATTACGCGTACTGCTGGACGGGAAGGTGTCGCGACCGGCCGTCTGCAACGCGCTGGAAACCTTGCTTGTGGATGCGCCGATCGCGGCGCAGTTCCTGCCGCGGGTCGCCGAGGCATTGGGTAAACGAGGAGTGGGCATGGTGGCTTGCCCCCGGGCACGAGCATTCCTGGCGACCGCCCGGGACGCGACCGACGCGGATTGGGATCGCGAATACCTTGATCTGATGATCTCGGTACGTGTGGTCGATGGCCTGGACGAAGCGATGGCACACATCTCGCGCCATGGCAGCTTGCACACCGAGGTCATCATCACGCGCGATGCGGCGCGTGCGCAGCGGTTCCAGCGTGAAGTGGATGCCTCGGCGGTCATGTGGAATGCGTCGTCGCGTTTCAACGATGGTGGCGAGTTGGGCTTGGGTGCCGAAATCGGCATTTCCACGACCAAGATCCATGCTTATGGTGCGATGGGTCTGGCCGCACTGACGACCCAAAAATGGCTGGTCAGTGGCGATGGCCATATCCGGCATCCGGAGTTGCTCTGATGAAACCGTTTGGTCTGTTGATGGGTGCCGCGCTCGCTGTGCTGGCGATGGGTGAAGGGCGTGCTGCAGGGTTCGACACCGGTCCGGCGACACTGGATCACAAGGACTTGCGCAAACGTCACCCGATTGAATCGGATCTGATTGCGAAGGCGCGTGTGCTGTTCGAGACCGCGAATGCCCGATTCGCCGAACAGGCCAAGGATGGCGCTGCGGCAGACGTACAATGGTTGCCCGACGGTCTGGTCATGGCGCTCGGGCGCAACGAATACGATTTTTCGATCGAACCGCGCGTGCGCGAGATCCGGCCCAACTATGTCGGCGTCGGCAATGCCGAGCGCTGGTGTTACCTGCGCACGGGTGAACAGACCTGGTTGTGCGAACAGCCCGGCAAACTCGAGCTCGGCCTGACACGGGTTGACTGGCGAGGGGTCACGCGCATCGAGTTGATTGACGAAGCGTGCGGTGATTCGACCTGCACGCGGATGAAACTCAGCGCTCTGGCGCCGGTTGATCCCGAAACGCCGATCAAGCGTCGCCGATACCACGCCGATGTTATGGAACGTGGATACACCTTGTCCCTGCTGGTCGGCGCCCACGGTGCGCCGCTGGAACTGATGCGGATCGATCGGCTGAGTCGTCTGCGCGCCTCGACGCTGAGTCTGAAATTTGATCTGGATGCGCCCCTGGCGCCGATCGAATTGCCTCAGGCGCAGTGAATGATGTGGCCCCGCGAAAATTCCTGATCGATTCGTAGGCCCGGTTCCGTGTGGATGTTTGAGGGGGCGACATGGATGGTCATGCCCTCTCGACCTTCGCCCACACGACCATCAACAGATGGCATACCGGAGCATACGAACATGACCAAGAAAAAGTCCTGGATTCTGGCCGTGGCCTTGTTGGCCGCCACATCGATTGCCCATGCAGGTGATCAGGGCACCAGCACCACCGAACCGCCATTGCCGACCGGGCCTGAGGACCTCAACCAGGTCGGTACGCCAGTGAACATTTCCGGCAACGATGACTGGGAAACGCCGATCGCGGCGTTGTGGGACGCCTTGTTCGGTTCGGATCCAGAGCAGTGACAGCTATCGCAGGCTGTTGAACATCAGTCTGCATCGGCGCCATGGAGGGCGCCAAGGGGTTACTTGGGGGCATCGACTTGCAGTGTGTCGAGCCAGTATCGCCCTTCGGTTGTTGCCACGAATACACGGTTGCCGCGACGCTCCAGTTCTCGGGCGCTGACCCGGCTTGCCGATTCGGCAGAGACCGGCTGCAGCCACAAGGTGCGGGCGCCGAGTTCGGCAGGCTCACGGAAATCTGCAGACAGATTGCCGGCCAGTTCGATTGCGCTTGCGCCAGCGCGTCATGGATCGCCTTGCCTTGGTTTCGGGTCCAGTACTCGATGTTGGGTGCCCTGCGATCGATGGGTTTCCAGCGCCCGTATCGCTCGGTATTGATGAATTCGGAAACGTATCGAGCGCGGATCGCCGGCTGCTCGCCATGTTGCAACGCGACTTCAGACTCGACGAAGAATCCTTCCAGGCGATGGTCGAACCCCATTCTGAGCGTGACCAACAAGGTACCCCGACCCTCGCCCATCGATCGAATGGCGGCGATCGGATTCGATTCCACGCGAACGCTCGCATCGGGTGCCAGAACCTCTTCAAGACCCTGATCACTCAGTCGATCCGTCAGTTCCCGTGCCCATGCCTGCGCATCGATGTAAGGGGTGATCGGTTCCAGTGATCGCTCGCGCGATCTTTCTCCCAATGAGTCGAACAGCAGGCCGGCGATCAGGCCCGGACCTTCGGAATCCTCGTCATCCGTATTCGACTCCTCGTCATCGACTTTCGGCAAGACGATCACGGCAGGTTCGACCATCAGCATGATCAATTGTGATGCTTGCGTCTCCTGGCCGAGAGACGCGAGTGCGACGCGCTCGTCGACACCCGTGGTGGCACAAGCACTCAGCAGGCAACAAGCCCCGATCAAGACAGGACTGAAGCGGAAAATGGCTTTCGATAAACGCATTCGTGAAGTCATGGCAGCCTCGTTGGGTGGCCTATGCTGAACGGGCTTGCCTGAGGCCTTGCTGACGCCACTGGCCGGATCGTGCACATCGATCCGGCTTGAATCCGGGATCAGCGTGGCGGTCAGTGACCAATCTTCCTTACCCGGAATGTGCGCCCTTTGATCTTGCCTTTGCCCAGTCGCGTGAAGGCCTGCTCGGCATGGGTACGCGCGATGGCCACGTAACTGCGGGTCGGGAAGACGTCGATCTTGCCGACCGCATCGGCGGGCAGGCCGGCATCTCCGGTCAAGGCGCCGAGCAGGTCACCCGGGCGAAGCTTGTCGGTCCGGCCGGCATCAATCGCCAGCGTGACAAAAGGGCTGGCCCAGGGTTTGGACCTTGCCTCGGCGCGCGGCACTTCGGCGCGCTTGATGGTCTGACCCAACTGTTCCTCGATGGCGATGACGCGACCCATGTCGCGTGCTGAAACAGGCTCAGCGCAACACCCTTTTTCACCAGCCCGGCCGGTGCGGCCAATCCGATGGAGATGGGTGTCCGCATCACTGGCCAGGTCGAAATTGATGACCATCGGCAAACCTTTGATGTCGAGGCCGCGCGCGGCAACATCAGTGGCGACCAGGATCGAACAGGACCGGTTCGCAAAGCGCAGAAGCATTTCGTCGCGCTCGCGCTGCTCCAGATCACCATGCAGCGCCAATACCGAGAAGCCGGCATGATCCAGATGTTCGGCGACGGCCTTGGTGTCGGCGCGCGTGTTGCAGAAGATCGCCACCGATTCCGGGCGTCGTGCCAAAAGCACTTCCACCAGCGCGGCCGGTTTGCGTTCGGGGCTGGCCACTTCGAAAAACAGCTGGCTGATGTCGGAGCCTTCGGCGGCCTGCTCGACGGTGACAGTTTCCGGATTACGCAGGAATCGTTGTGCAAGTGTCCGTACGTCCTCGGGATAGGTGGCCGAGAACAACAAGGTCTGTCGCGACTTCGGTGCCTGCTGCACGACCTTTTCGATATCGTCGAAGAAGCCCATGTCGAGCATCCGGTCGGCTTCGTCGAGGACCAGTACCTTGAGCGCTGCCATCGGCAAGGCGT
This sequence comes from Ahniella sp., assembly GCA_016712105.1. Classification (GTDB taxonomy): domain Bacteria; phylum Pseudomonadota; class Gammaproteobacteria; order Xanthomonadales; family Ahniellaceae; genus Ahniella. Next base: position 2,638 of record JADJRU010000025.1, on the reverse strand, counting down.
CTTTCTGGATCAGTTCCAGGATCCGGCCGGGTGTGCCGACGACAAGGTGGGGTTCGTGCGCCAGGGATGCCAGATGCGGGCGCAGCGGCACACCACCACACAAGGTCAGGACTTTTACATTCGGCAGCGGGCGGGCGATCCGACGGATTTCCTTGCTGACCTGATCGGCGAGTTCGCGCGTGGGGCACAGCACCAAACCTTGCAGCCGGACCTGAAGCACGTCCAGTTTATGCAGCAGGCCCAGCGCAAACACGGCGGTCTTGCCGCTGCCGGTCTGGGCTTGCGCAATCACGTCGCGGCCAGCCAATACGGCCGGCAGGGCGGCTTCCTGAACCGGAGTCATGGTCAAGTGGTCGATCGACGCCAGCCCTTCGATCAGGGCGGGGCTCAAGGGGAGTTCGGAGAATGGTTTCATGGCCACATGATCGCATGACCCGGCAATCCAGTGCCGGTGGCGCTCGATAACCGACCCAGACAAGGCTACGGCAGCATCTGCCGAGGAGAACGCCGCCAACTCTTTCGAGTCGTGATCGTGATGTCGCGCGATCCATCAATCGCCCGTAGGCCGCGACATCCGCGCCCCATCGTGTTCAACGCCGGGCTTCAGCCCAGTCGTCAAAACCTTCGGCCTCGGCGAGCCACTCGTAACCCGGTTGCTGCAGCAGCAGATCCGGATTCATCTTCAGTTCGAATCGTCTCTCGATTTCGTCGAGTGTGCCGAGCACGATCACGGCATCCCGTGATTTCGCGCGGACGTCGACCAGAGTCCACCAGGCATTGACGAACTCAGGCTCGATTTCCGTGGCTTCCAGACAGACGCGTTCTGCTGCTGCAATCTGTTCGTCCAGCAGCAGGCCGGTGCACTCGAGCATGTTCGTGACGCCGTCCGAGACCACGCGATTTTCAAAGTTCTGGATGGACTCGATCATCCGGGTGTGTTCTTTCCGGAAATAGTAGTGGTCGATCAGCATGAACTGGGCGTCGGGATCGTTGCCATGGGCTTGGGCCAGGTGGTCCAGCGCAGCACGGTATTGGGTGTCGCCCAAGGATGCTGCTGCCGAGGCCTGCAAGGTGGCCCATTGTCGAGTCCCGCGGAATTCCGATGGCATCCGCGCGAGTGCGGCATAGGCACCGGCGAAATCGGCCTTGTTGATCGCCGCTGTGTACGCCTTGAGGGCGGCCATCGCGTCTTCATTCACTTCCGCCCGCCCGAAAACCGTGGCCTGCAGCGACGAGGTGTCCAGTATTCCGGATATCAACATCCGCATGTTGTCGGTGACGCTGCTGCCTTGGGCATGGCCGTACCAATCGACGATCCGACCATCTCGCCCCAATTCGAACTCAAGGTATTCGTACCCTGAAGGCTGGCCCGCGTCGTCATAATAATTCAGCCGGATGATCTGTACGGAGCCTTTGGGCGTGGTGCGTGAACGGACGAGTTTCACCTGGGCGTGCTGGGCGGCGATGCTCTTGATGAGGCCGTTTGCCAGCCTGGTTCTGGATGATTGGAATCCGGCATCGATGTCCGCTCGGTCCTTGTCGCTCAGGTCGGTTCCCTGCATCACGCTGTTCAGCAGCGTCTTCATGTCGATGCGATTGGCCAGGCCTTCGCTGTCCCGATCGACGATGAGTTGTGCCAGCGACTCCCCCGCCTGTTCGGGCGGAACGGCTGGAAACTTCATTCCGGCAAAGACGGCTGTGGAACCAGTCAGCAACAACAGGGTGAAGGTGCGGAGCGGGTGTCGCATGGGTCATCCTGGTCAGGTACCGTTCAACTGCAAGGCGATGTAGCGGATTTGGGTGAAGTCAGCTTCGCCGAAGGTACAGGAGACACAAGAATCATGCTGCCATGATGGGCCGTATACCCTCTTCAAGGTCGGGGCCCAGCGATGTAGGCCGGGTTCTGCGGGAAGGCTGGTGCGGACCAGATCGCACTCGAGTCGCCTTGAGGCTCCAGGTTTTTTGCATGCGCCCCGGCATGGTGAGGCCGGTCCTGCTTCGGCCTCGGGCACCATACGCCCGTACGGCCCGCTTCAAACGCTTGTTCGCAAATTGCCGGCAAGTTCGGCGAACTTCTGGACAAGTTACGATTTCACACGCACACTACATGGCCCTTAGATGGAGCCAACGTGGCCAGCATCCTGCTGATCAACGGACCGAACCTGAACCTGCTCGGCACGCGCGAGCCGGGGGTGTACGGCAAGACTGGTTTGGCGGAGATCGTGGCGAGTTGCGCGCAGATCGCCGAAGAGTCCGGTCATGGGTTCGAGCACTTGCAGAGCAACGACGAACTGGCACTGATCGAGCGAGTGCAAGCCGCACGGGATGACGGAACGGCGTTGATCGTCCTGAATCCTGCCGCGTTCACGCACCAGAGTGTCGCGCTGCGGGATGCCATCGCCGCTGCGGCGGTGCCCTTCATCGAAGTGCATTTGTCCAATCCGAAGGCCCGCGAGATGTTCCGGCATCACTCGTTGTTTTCGGATCTGGCGCTGGGCGTCATTTCCGGATTTGGCGCGGCAGGTTACGAGAGTGGGCCATGTTGGCGGGTATTCGCCACTTGTCCGCCGCGGCCACCAGTCGTCGTAATTGACGCCACAAGATTTTTCCAGCCATCTGTTCGTTCGCGACCCGATGG
>JADJRU010000024.1 GCA_016712105.1 Ahniella sp. | reverse complement strand
GATCGTGCCCTCGTTTTATGTCGAACCGGGTGAATCGGCAACTGAACGACTCGCGGCGTTTCGCGCCCGGTATCCATCGGCCGAATATGTCGTGAAACCTTGTGTTGGCGCCGGTTCCCGGGATGCCGCACGGTATGCCGATGCTCAGCAGGCCACTGCGGTCGCGCATATCGCACGTTTGCTGGATGCGGGTCGAAGTGTGTTGCTCCAGCCTTATCTCGACCGGGTGGACGACCAGGGCGAAACCGCGCTGCTGTATTTCAACGGCGACTACAGCCATGCCATCCGCAAGGGCCCCTTGCTGCGTCCGCAGAGTGCGCCGACCGAATTGTTGTTTGCGACCGAGGACATCAGTGCCCGAACGCCGGACGACACCGAACGCGCTTTGGCGAGCCAGGTGCTGACGGCCATGGCGCAAGTCCCCGAACTTTCCGGCATGTTGCCGCTGCCCTACGCCCGCATCGACCTGCTCCGTGATGAACAGGGCCTTCCTTGCCTGCTCGAGCTCGAGTTGACCGAACCCTCGCTGTTCTTCGAGTACGCGGAAGGTTCGGCACTTCGTTTTGCCCAGACATTGCTTGGTTCTCAACTGCCCCAACGCTGATCGCCATAGCCGGGCGTTATATCGCCATGCGCGCTGTTCCTTTCCGTTGCCCGACGAGGTCACCTAGTTTTGGTGTCCTAGTCCGAGGTTACGATGAGCGCACAGCCCCTGCCCCCGCCCCTTTCGCCGCATCCTTTGAGCCAGGACATCCTGGTCGCACTGGATCGCCTGAGCCAGGGCCTGGACGGCCCCGGCCTCACCTGGCTGTCCGGCTATTTCGCCGGCCGGGCAGCCGCACTGCAGCCCGGTCTTCCCGTTGCCCAGCCACCCGTTGCGGAAATCCGTTCGCGGTTGACGATCGTGTTTGCCAGCCAGACCGGCAACGCCAGAAGGATTGCCGAAAAGCTCAAGCAGGATGCCGAGTCGCAGGGCCTGGCGGTTCGTCTGTTTGCCGCCGAGTCGTATCCGCAGCGCGAACTGGCAACCGAGCGACTGTTGTATCTGGTCGCCAGCACCCATGGTGACGGTGAACCGCCGGACGCCGCACGCGGGCTGTTCGATTTTCTTCTGGGCCACAAGGCGCCCAAACTGCCCGGCCTTCGTTTTGCCGTACTGGCGCTGGGTGATTCGAGTTACCCCAAGTTCTGTGAAAGCGGCCGGGTGCTGGATCGCCGCCTCGCCGAACTGGGTGCCGAGCGTGCCCAGGCACTGACCGAACTGGATCTGGATTTCGAAAGTGGTGCCGCGCAGTGGCGCAGCCGCGGGCTCGACGAGGCACGGCGTGTGCTGGGCGCTGGAACGCCGTCGCTGCGGGTGGTGGTCAACACGCCGCCGACCCCGGTTTTCGACCGCGAGCGCCCTTTTGCTGCCGAGCTGCTGACGAATCAGCGGTTGACCACGTCCGACGGCTGGCGCGATGTGCGTCACCTGGAACTCTCGCTGGCTGACAGTGGTTTGTCGTATCAGCCAGGTGATGCGCTGGGAGTGATCTCGTCAAACAGCGAATCGCGAGTCGGGGCCTGGCTCGAACAATTCGAACTGGATGGCAGTACTGCCGTTCAGATTGGCGATCGTTCGCTGACTTTGACCGAAGCGCTGCGCACGCAGCGCGAACTCACCCGGCTGGCACGCCCGCTGCTGGCGTGGCTGGCAGAACAAGGTGGGTTCACGGATCTGAAAGCGCTGCTCGCCGAGCCGACACGGCTGACCGAGATCCTGCGTCACACATCACCCTTGGCGCTGCTTCGGCAATTTCCAGGCAAACCCGACGCACAGCAGTTGGTCGATTTGCTGCGCCCGCTGACGCCGCGGCTGTACTCGATTGCATCGAGCCGGGAAGCGGTCGGTGACGAAGTGCACCTGACCGTGGCTGTGGATTCGGAAGGTGTTGCCTCCAGTTTCCTCGGCGACCGTTCGCCGGGCGACTCCGTGCAAGTGTTCATTGAACCGAATCCGCGATTCCGCCTGCCCGCAGACCCCGATCGCGACATCATCATGATCGGCCCCGGCACCGGTGTCGCCCCGTTCCGCGGCTTTCTGCAGCATCGCCTGGCGCAAGGTGGCAAGGGACGCAATTGGTTGTTCTTCGGTGCCCCGAGGCTGCGCGAGGACTTCCTCTACCAATCCGAATGGCTGGATGCCCGCAAGGCAGGCCAGCTCAAACTCGACGTGGCGTTCTCACGCGACCAGTCGGAAAAGGTCTACGTGCAGCACCGCCTGCGTTCCGAGGCACGTGACGTCCATGATTGGCTCAGCCACGGCGCCCAGCTCTATGTGTGCGGTGATGCCACCCGAATGGCACCGGACGTGCATCAGGCCCTGATTGATGTGGTGTCTGCAGAAGGGCGTCTGGACGCCGAAGTGGCAGCTGCACAGGTGAACGCGTGGTTGACTGAGGGCCGGTATGCGCGGGATGTCTACTGAATCGTCGAGAACGTCATCTCGCGCGAGGCCCCCCAAAAAAACGCGTCTGAAGCCGCTCTCACCAAACATGACTTGAGTTTCTGATCTCAAGGACGGCGTTGGTGTGCGGTTTGCAGTTGAAGATATCGAAACGATTCTTCTCCCGCTTGCGGGAGAAGATGCCGACAGGCAGATGAGGGCAATCTGGCGACAGGCCAAATCCGTCGCCAATCGGTCATCCGGCTATCGGCGAAGGTCTCCGGCAGCACCTTCGCGCCAGACTTTCCCTCATCCGGCCTTCGGCCACCTTCTCCCGTTTCACGGGAGAAGGGTCGATTCTTGGGTGTGTGTGCCATCCAGCCTGACGCGCGGACAAGTACCACCTAACGGTGCGATCAGGACCCCTGCACACCTTGATCTCTATGCCACCGGCACCAAAGCGCGTCGACGGCTCGGCAGCGCGTACCGGAAGATTCTTGCGATCACGCCGCTGTACTGTTTCCAGAACCCGCCAGTGTTGTAGTGCACACCATATCTCGCGCAGATTTCCTGCACCTTCGGGGCGATCTCGGCATAACGGGGCGCCGGCAGATCCGGGAACAGGTGATGTTCGATCTGGTGGCTCAGATGCCCGGTCAACACATGGAACAGACGGCTGCCTTCCAGATTGCTGGACCCGTGGATCTGGCGCAGATACCACGCGCCCCGTGTCTCGTTCTCGACTTCCTTGCGGGTATAGGTCTGAACGTTTTCCGTGAAGTGTCCGCAGAAGATGATCGCGTTTGTCCAGAGGTTGCGGATGCCGTTGGCAACCAGGTTGCCGAGCAACACACGAGGCCATTGCCAGAATGCGAGCGCCGGGAACAACACGTAGTCCTTGAACAACTGACGCCCGGCCTTGCGCAGGAACGGCCGCATCCGCTCGCGGAACTCCGGCAACTTCATCCGGCCCAGCACGAAGCGACCGATCTTGATGTCATGGACCGCCACGCCCCACTGAAAATTCAGCGCCAGCAATGCGTACCAGAACGGCTGCAGCAGGGTTGATGGTGTCCACTTCTGCTGGTCGCTCAGGCGCAACATGCCGTAGCCGTAGTCATGGTCCTTGCCGATGATGTTGGTGTGGTCGTGATGTTCGACGTTGTGTGAATGCCGCCAGTGATCACCATCACACACGATGTCCCACTCGTACGTCTGCGAATTCAGCGACTCGTCGTTCATCCAGTCGTATTGGCCGTGCATCACGTTGTGGCCAATTTCCATGTTTTCGACGATCTTGGCCAGCGCGAGGCTGATCACGCCGGTGATCCAGCTGATCGGGCCAAATCCGAACATGAGCAAACTGCGGCCGGCGATTGCCGAACCCTGCGCAATCCGGCGCATGCGGTGGATGTGTCGTGCGTCCTGCTCGCCGATCTTGCCGAGCACTTCCACGCGCAAGGCATCAAGTTCGCCCTGGAAACGCGCCAGGGAATCGGGATCCAGCCGGGTCTTCGTGATCATGAGGGGTCCTTCGATTCAGAGCGCGATGTCGATCGCGCTTTGGGGGGTAGAGATACAGAGCTGGATCAGTTCTTCACCCGGACCTGAGATCTGGCCGGTGAGCTGGTTCAGCACGGTGCCGCTCTGCTTGCGGCATTGACAGGTTCGGCAGATACCGCGGCGGCAACCGAATCGCGGCTTCAGTCCCGAGGCTTCGGCGGCTTCGAGCAGGTTCTGGCCGGCTTGGGCAGTGAACGTGTTGCCGCTGACGGCAAACGACACCTCGTGTTGCGCGGCATCGGGATCGACCACACTGGCGGCCCGGCCGAAACTTTCGCTGTGCAGGCGTTCACTGTGTCCGGCAGCGGCATACATCGCAGCCACCGATTGCATGAATCCAACCGGACCACACAGGAGCGTTTCGCGCTCTGCCCAGTCCGGCACCAATGCGGCGAGGGCATCGGGATCCAGACGGCCGGATTCTTGCGACACATGAAGATGGATCCGCAACTGCGGCCAAAGCAACGCGAGTTCGCGCAGCTCCTCGCCGAAGATGAGGTCGCGTTCGGTCCGGATGCTGTTGACGAGCACCACGTCGCGAGTGGACTGACTGGCCGCGAGGGTATGCAGGTGCGACATTATCGGCGTGATGCCGCTGCCCGCAGCGAGCAACAACAAGGGCGTGCTGGCGCTCTTTGGCGCGAAGTCCCCTTGCGCCTTGCTCAGCCGGACGATCGATCCGACCGTCAACGCATGGGCCGCGTGGGAGACCGGGCCGTCGTCCTTCAGCTTGATGGTCAAACGCAGTTGCCGGTCGGCGCGTGGTGCATGCGACAGACTGAAGCAGCGACCCAGTCGGGCACCGTTGACCGAGAGCTCCAGCAACAGATGCTGGCCGGCGACAAACGCGCCGAAACGTCGGTTGGGCTTGAGCCAGAGGCTCTTGACGCCTGGCGCTTCATCGATCACCCGAACCACACGAGCCTGGATTTCAGTGAACGACCATACCGGATTGATCACCTGAGCCAACATGTTCCAGTGTTTCGGCTGGTTCAGGGGGGCCCAAATGGAACTGCTGCGAAGTCGCCGTAACCAAGTAGAGCGTTGTTCCGAGCGAGTTTTGGCGGCTTTCATTGTGGGTCCAGTATCCGAGTGAACACATGTTTACTGGACTAGTATAGAGCTTCCGCTCCATTTGTGCGCAAGCCCGCCTCTATACTCGGGATTCCGGTCATTTCGCTGGATACACGGGAAGAACCACGCCATATGGCCACCAGCAAGCCCAAGCCAGCCAAGGCCGATGCGGCATCACCCAGCAGCAGAGTCGAACTCAAGGAGCGAACCCGGCTGCGCCTGATCGAGCCCGCGCTGACCTTAATCGGCCAGGGGCGCGGTTACTCCTCGCTCAGCCTGCGGGAAATCACGCGGGAGGCAGGCGTCGTGCCGGCGGCGTTCTACCGGCACTTCCGGGATCTCGACGAATTGGGCCTCGCGCTGGTCGAAATGGGTGGCGTGACGCTGCGGCATCTGCTGCGCGAAGCGCGTCGTGATGGTTTATCGCCAACCGACATGTTGCGCACTTCCGTGCTGATCTATAAGCGTTATGTGGAAGAACGCAGTCTGGTCTTCCGTTTTCTGGCCGGTGAACGAGGCGGCGGATCACCCGTGATCCGTCAGGCCATCCGTACGGAAGAAAGTCATTTCGCTTCGGAAATGGCGCAGGATCTGCGGGCCCTGGGCACCCTGCCCGACTTGTCGAGCCCGGCGCTGCACATGATCTGCGGACTGGTGGTCACGACCATGTTGAATGCCGCGTCCGACATTCTCGACCTGCCGAAGGGCCGACCGAAACAGGAACAGGAACTGGTGGACAACTTCGTGCACCAATTTCGCGTGGTATTCCTCGGCGCGAGGTTCTGGCGCGAGCGTTAACCCCTCGGATGATGCTCCTGGTGCAGCCGTTTCAGGCCTTCTTTCGCGACCATCGTGTAGATCTGCGTCGTCGACAGGCTCGAATGCCCGAGCAACATCTGCAAGGCGCGCAAGTCTGCGCCGTGGTTCAGCAGGTGCGTCGCGAAGGAATGCCGAAGGCCATGCGGCGTCACCGGACGGATCACGCCGACTTGCGCGGCACAAGCCTTGATCATCAACCAGAAGCGCTGGCGCAGCACCGGCCCGCCACGATTCGACACGAACACACGATCACTGGCCTTGCCGCGCAACAACATCGGGCGCGACTCGGTGAAATAGCGGTTGAGCCAGTCGATCGCGATTTCGCCCATCGGCAGCAGACGCTCCTTGCTGCCCTTGCCGCGTACCCGCAAAGCGCCCTGCCGCAGATTCACCTCGCCGATCTTCAGATCACACAGCTCCGAAACCCGCAGTCCCGCTGCGTACATCAGTTCCAGCATCGCGCGATCGCGCAGTCCTTTGGGATCCGTCACGTCGGGCGCCTGCAACAAGGCTTCGACCTCACCTTCCGACAAAGCCTTCGGCAAGCCTTTGGGCAGTTTCGGCGACTGGATCAACGCACTCGGATCATCGGTAATCAAACGCTCGCGCAGGAAAAACCGATAGACCTGACGCATCGCCGACAGCAGGCGCGCATTACTCCGGGCGGTCTGCCCGGCCTTTTGCCGTTCGGCGAGAAAGGCCAGCAGATCGGCGCGCTGGGCGCGAAGCAGCCCCGATTGGCGGGCCACCAGAAATCGCGCGCATTGGCTGAGGTCGTTGCGGTACGCAAGTTGCGTATTCCGCGCCAGGCCCAACTCGGCAAACGCGAAGTCCAGGAATCGGTCAATCAGCTGACGTTCGGTATCTGGCAGGTCCATGGTTTATTGTGCCGCAGGCAGCGCGAGCCGGAACGGTTTCCCGAGCCTGCTAAACTCTGCTGCTTCGCCTTGCAGGAAATGTGTCGATGAGTGTTGCGTTTATTGGACTGGGTGCAATGGGTGGCCCGATGGCCGGGCATGTTTCCGCGGCCGGATTACTCAAGGCAGTCGGCAACCGCACGTTCGCGAAAGCCGAGGCCTTTGCCGCAGCACACGAAGGTGTTGTGGCCGTTGAATCGCTTGCACAGTTGCCGGAATCCGTCGACGTCGTGATCTCCTGCGTGACCGCCGATGCCGACGTGCTGGAACTGGCGCAGTCGCTGGCGGCCCTGGCGCGTCCAGGCCTCGTGCTGATCGACCATTCCACGATTGCCTCAGCCAGCGCGGTGCAAGCGGCCGAGATCATGCGGGCGGCCGGCGGCGACTTTCTGGATGCGCCAGTGTCCGGCGGCGTCGAAGGCGCACGCAACGGCAAACTGTCGATCATGGCCGGCGGTCACCCCGACACACTCGGACAAGTCCAACCGATCCTGCAGGGCTACGCCGCACGCATTACGCACATGGGTGACGTCGGTGCCGGCCAGAACACGAAAGCCGTCAATCAGGTGCTGGTCGCCGGCATAGCCCAAGCCGTGTGTGAAGGCATGGCGCTCGCCGAAGCACTCGGTCTCGACCCGACACGCCTGCTGCCAACGCTGGGTGCCGGCGCGGCACAGAACTGGTTCATGGAACGCCGTGGCCCGACCATGCTGGCAAACCAGTTCAGCAGCGGCTTCAAGCTCGCCCTGCTTCACAAGGACCTGCTGATCGTGAAGGCCCTCGCCGAATCCGCCGGCACCGATCACTCGATTGTCGACAAGTGCCTCGCTGATTACGGCACGCTCATGGCGCAGGGCCATGGCGACGATGAGATCTCTTCGCTGATTCGGTTGAAGCGAAAGCCTTAGGAACGCTCAGCATTACCCAGATCGGGTTAACTTGACCGGAATGCGCCGGTCGGAGCTCCTACTCCATCGAACATGCGGTTTACCGCCGCGGCAGTTGGGAAGGTGGGGCGCTACCCCGTATTGACTGAGACAGTAAGTCCCAAACAATCCGCTCTACGCGGGCTCAAACGGCAATGTCCGGCGTGCGGCCGGGCGGAAGCGTAAGACTGGGGTACCAAATAATTTGGGTAGCCCCAACCCCTCCAATCTCGAGTTCAATTCTCAATCCTCTCCAAGCTTAATGTCGGCCATGCAGGATAAACTCAAGGAACCCAAGTCAAGAACCGTCTCCCGCCCTGATCTTTGCAGTGATGCAAGTCGAACTTCACGCGTGTATTTCTGGCATCCCTTGGAATCAATCACTACTGTCAACGCTGCAGTTTCCGACGGGTTTCGGCGTGACGCACCCCAATGATAGCCTTGAACGAAGTCAAAACTTGCACCAAGCGCTACATCTTGAGTAACGATATTCCGCATGTCAGCAGGACGTTGGTCGTCCAGACCTGAGTCAATCAAAGTGACTGACGCCAAGCCTGATGATTTTCCTTCGTCATCAAACAACGCCCCCTTTACGCGAAACGTCGTTAGAAAGTCTCGATGTGTTACGCAGCCAATAAGGCTCGCTACAACTAATGACAAGACTAGTTTCCTGACAACCATAGCGCCTCTATCTTCCAGTAGATGGGTCAATCGTGCCGTCGTCCCCGGGGACACCGTAGCCATTGCCATGATCCCAACCGCATGAGTGCGCCCATTCATGAATCACTACGGGTCCAACAGCCGGACTCCCGGCTTCAAAATTCTTGATGCACAGATTGGCAGTTCGGCTTCGATAAACACCATAGTCGATCTCATAACCTAATTCATCGGACTCGCATTCTTGGCACTTAATCCTCGCTTTCTTGCAACGTTTCTGAACACAGCGCCGAAGACGTGGATCGGATATTGTAGCTTGAACCGTATCACAAGCTTGCTGGGCTTGGGACCGTATCTTGAAGTGCCAAATTCGCAGCCATCGCAACTCTTGTCAATTTTGAAGAGCCCGAAGGGATCTATTGCATTGATAGGGCGCGACACCGCATATGCGTATGTACTGATTCCACCCTGCAACCCGATGGGATCACTTTCCACATACCTGCCCGTACCCGGCTCATAATCCCGAAAATAGTTGTAATGCAGCCCGCTCTCTACATCAAAGTACTGCCCAGGGAACCGCAGATTCATCTGCAGCGGCTTCTGATCCCCATCCGGATCTTCCGCCGGGGCGTTGCGACCGAATGCATCACCTTGAAGATCCCATGACCAAGCCGCGACCTGTCGCTGGGGATCGATCACTCGTCGCGGTGAACCCAGATGGTCTGGTTCGATGGGCATCCACGACTTTGGCAACAACAACGCGATCGGCAAATCATTCAACCAGGCAAACTCGCGGATTGTCGCGCCAGTTGCATTGTATTCACCAAGCAACTGTCCAGCTTCGTCATAAATGAACAGGGTCGTTCCGGCGCTTCCGCTCTTGTATACGCGTTCGCCGCGGGCACTGTACAGATAGGTGGTGTCAAGGCTGCCGTTGACACGTCGCTCATGCATTCGATTCCGGTCGGAATAGCTGTACGAGGGACCGCTGCGCTGCATCAGCGATGGGTTGATCAGATTGCCGTTGGCGTCGTAGCTGCGTCCCACATTCCCGATGAATCCAAGTCGGTGAGAGTTCGCGTTGTAGCCATAGGCAACTCCGTTATGAACCGTTCGATTCCCCGTGGCATCGTAACCATAGGAGTTCAATAGCTGGCCCTGACGGGTTTCTGTTTCCAGACGATTCATCCGGTCGTAACCAAACACACTGGTCACCAAAGGCACGCCCGACTGGATTCCCGTAATGATGCCCAGATCATTGGTGTCGAATGTGGCGGTTAGTCCCGTCGAGCGACTGGACTGCAAGGAATCTGGCCAGTAATTCTGATCGTATTCCCGGAGCATGCTGCCACCGTCGGCCCAGCTGATTTGAGAAACAGGTCCGAATGGCCGATAGATGACATTGCTGACAATGCTTTGGGGCAGTTGCGAATCGACCTGCAGGGACAGGTTGACGATTCGACCGGCAGCGTCACGCCCGTAATGAATCCAACGCCCGCTGGGTAGTTTGATTCCGGTCAGCCGGTCGGCAATGTTGTAGGTGTAGCGCAGTTCGAGAACCGTGCCGCGGGTCGTTTGGCGTTTGCGCAGCAGGTTTCCGCGCAGGTCGTAACAGAATTCCGTGGCACCAGACTCATCCGTGAATCGGGACAATCGCCCGATGGAAAAACGTTCACCGACCAAACAAGCGCCAGGGGCGGTGTCGTACTCGAAAACGATGTTCTCACTGGTGTCGGGGTAGACGATTCCAGTCAATCGATTTGCCGCGTCATAGGTCATCGTCGACATGATCCCGCGGGCATCGGTTTGCGTGACCCGGTTACCTGCTCGATCCAATTCGTATGTCGTGAATCCCGTATCTGGGCTCTGCAGGGATTTCAGATCGTCCAGACCGTTGTAGGTATAGATCGTCGGCAAGGCCTTCGGATCAGTGATCCTTCTGACGTTGTCGCGTGTGTCGTATTCATAACGGATGATGGCATTGATGCCGCCTGCCCCCTGGTCCTGAACTGTCTCCTTCAGGCGATCCAGTTCGTCAAAGGCGAAGTCGACAACCCGACCGAGCGGATCGGTCTGCAGGTCGAGATTGCCGTTCATGTCATAGATCGAGCTTGTTTTCTTGACTGCAGGCGCGTCGAGATCCGGGGCATCGGCATAGGGCGCGTTGATTTGCGCCTTCAGTCGGGAAAAGCCATCGAACTGTGCGGCCTGCAAACGCCGCAATACGCTGTTCGGGTCACGAGTCTCTTCCCGAACACGATTCCCAGCTGCATCCAGCGTATAAATGATTCGGTTGCCATAGTTGTCGACCACGCCGGTCAATCGGTGCGCATCGTCCCTCTGGTACTCGACGAAACTGCCATCCGGTTCGGTGACACGCTCAACGTTGCCCGCATCATCGTAAAGGATGTTCGTTTCGGCATCGTTTGCGGACGCGGATCCGTCCGAATTGGCGCGGACAGTCTTTCGCGACAGCCGTCCGTCGGTGTCATAGGCCAGATCAGTCAGCACCCCATTGGCATCGCGCATCCGCGTCAGGCGCCCGGCACCGTCATAACGAAGATAGGCCGTGATATGGCCCAGTGCATTGCCGCCTTCCTTCAGGTCGCCACGTCGGAAATTACAAATGCCGCCGTTGCTGCACCCGACGTCATCCGTCTGGTAGTAAGCGTACGTCGTGATATCAGCAACATCGGTACGCGGGCCATCCGTGGAGCGGGTCTGCCCGACCAAAGCACATCCCGTAGCAGGTTGCTGCAGGTCAGGGAGTTCGCAATAGGTGTATCGCGTTTGACGGACGCCGATCGGGGCATTGACCTGGCTGCCGCAGACATAACTGGTTGCGCCCGCGATTTCCGGTGCGTGTTTGCAGCTTGCGTGACCTGGCCGCGGCCGTTGTACGACCAGCTTCTGGTTTGTTCCAGCACGTTCGCGCTGTCGCGGTAACGCTTGGCCACCGGGACTCTCAACGTTGGATGCCAATCGGTTTGAATGGTGCGCTTGACGGTCGGATTCGGAACACCCGGCGCAGACTTCGCCTCAATCCGTTCGGTTTCCAGACCACGAGCCTGATCGAACGTGAAGTCGGTCAGGACACCCCGCAAGTCGATCGATGTGTCGAGATTCCCGCGGGTGTCATAAGTATTGTGCTGCGTGTTGGTGCCACAACTTGCACAATTATTGGTCTGGGAGCCCAATCGACGCACGCCTGCCGATACGACGATGTTTGCCGTGCTCGTCTGGTTCATCTGATTGGTGATCTGGACCTGATTACCAATATAGACATAAGAGAACTGTCGAACATCGACACCTGCGACACGGATGTATTCTTCAGCCACCTTCTTGTTGAGGTAGACATATCGCCGATGGCGCACACCGTTTTCGTCCGTGATGCCGGTCAGGCCCGATCGAAACGATGTGTTCTCGTACTGGAATGTCCGCGTGCCGGACGCCGTGGTAATGCCGGTTACCTGGCCATAGAAGTTCGACTTGATCGTGACCAATTCGTTAGCGCCGGAAAGAATCTCGATGGTCTTGCCAGAAACGAAGTTGACCGGTTGTGCGGGCGGAACCATAGCCTGGTTGGCAGCTGTGACGTCATCGGTGATCGAAATGCCGATGCTGCGGCCTTTTTCGTCCGTGATCGTGACCACGCTTTTCGCCCAAGCAATGGTCCGACTCCGGCCATCCGGCCAGGAAATCAACGTGACACGGCCTGAGCCATCGAACTGCCAGCGACTGAAGTCAGTGTCGACCAACTCGAACCCACCCGCATTCGCCGTAATGCGCATTCCGAAATGGCGCGTAATGCTGACCGGCGCATAGACGCCAAGAGCATCTTTCCGGAACATGTGCGGCTCGCGGCCGGCGGCATACAGAACGACCGAGTTGGCGTCGAAAACCTCCAGGCGTCGATCGAACCCGAAGCGCCAGAATCCACTGATCAGGCCTGCGTTCTCGCTGTTCGTGGTATCCCCGAACGAGCGGTAGTAAACCCGAAGGAGGTCGGACGAATCATTGCCTTGCAGCGTGGTTTCCGCGTGCAGCTTTCGCCGCTCGCCGGATCCACTGGATTGCCCACCGGGCATGCATCGCCAATGACTTTACGGCAATACGTCGCGCCCACCAGTGGACGTTCCATCGTGCTGCCTTCTGGACAATCTAGCGGCGCGGTATAAATCCAAGCGAACGCATCCTCAGCCACGGGTGCATTGTTGCAGTCCGAACCGAACTGATACCGCGCCTTCTTGACACCTTCACTCCGCACCAGAAAATTGCCGTCCCAGGTCTGTCTGGTGTCCTGACAGCCCGGGAGTACCATGGGGGAAATACTACCTGTACCCGGGCATGTGCCCTCTCGAGTCATCCACCCCTGCAACATGCTGTCGATGATATCGCTTCGATAGCTGTAGAGCCCTCCATTCTTGAACGGTGGATCACCCAATCCCTCGCAGATTGGGTTAGCAATGTCCGTGCGCCAGACCCCGCCACCCGTTTCACAGAAGGCTTTGTTCGTCGCTTGGAGCCCCCCCGTAGCGCATCGCCCCGTGGACCAGCTCAATTCACTCTGACCCGGCTTGAAGCAGGTGGCGTTACCAGTGAGCAGGTTTCCGCAGGTCTGCGCAACCGTTGCAGTCGACACCAGCATCAGAACGGCGCTAAACGTCGCGGCCAACCCGAATAGCTTCCGGGGCGCTTCGAATCGTGGTTTTGAGTTCGGTGTTGACTTGCCGGCGCCTGTTTGTGGCGCGGCCACCCGCAAAGGCAAGGAAAAAGGCATGTTGTGACCCCAAGATGAGCAGATTGACAGGAACGCTGCGGGGTAGATCCCTGATTTCAGGTCCCACAGGTTAAGCTGTTTACAGTTTATCACATACAGGGATCCGTTCAACCTCATGGCGTTTTCGATCGGTGCAAACCCTCTTTGGCATGGGTGCGCAGAACTGGTTCATGGAACGCCCTGGCCCAACCATGCTGGCAAACCAGTTCAGCAGCGGCTTCAAGCTCGCCCTGCTGCACAAGGACCTGCTGATCGTGAAGGCCCTCGCCGAAGCGGCCGGCACCGATCACTCGATTGTCGACAAGTGCCTGCATGACTACGGCAGCCTGATGGCACAAGGCCATGGCGACGATGAAATCTCTTCGCTGATTCGCCTGAAGCGGGCGCACTAGGCAGGGATTCGGGCGAGCACGGCTCCTTGCGCTTCGCTTCGCGAAGCACAAAAGGCGAAGTGTTTGCCTAACCCCTCCCCAACCCTCCCCGAACATCGGGGAGGGCTTGCAAGGCTCAGGCAACGTCGCATCGCGGCTGAAGCCGCGGCGGTCTCAACCGGTCGATGCAACACAACGCATCGATCGGTTGAGACCACCGCTCCTTGCGCTTCGCTTTGCGAAGCACAAGGGCGAAGTGTTTGCCTAAACCCCTCCCAACCCTCCCCGGACATCGGGGAGGGCTTGCACGGATTGGACAACGTCGCATCGCGGCTGAAGCCGCGGTGGTCTCAACCGGTCGATGCAACAGAGCGCATCGACCGGGAGAATGGGATGAGCAGCATTGGCAAGAGGGGGCTTTCAAGGCCGGAGCAACAAGAACTGTGGCGCCGCTGGAAGCTAGGCGAGACGACGGTATCGATTGCAAAGGTGCTTGAGTGCTCGAAGGATAGTCTCCGACGCGTGGTTCACAGGTACGGTGGTGTGGCCCCTGCGGACCGAACACGGGCCGCATCGGCGCTTTCGGTTGGCGATCGAGAACAGGTGTCACGAGGTCTGGTCGCCGGGCATTCGTTCCGACGCATAGCCAAGGATCTGGAGCGAGCTCCGTCGACGGTTAGTCGTGAGGTAAATCGTAACGGCGGGAGGTCGGCCTATCGGGCTGTGGACGCAGATGAACGCGCCTGGAAGAAGGCATGTCGCCCGAAGCCGTGTCGTCTCTCATTGAATCGCAAATTGAGGTATACGGTCGCGGCAAAGCTTGCGAAGCGTTGGTCTCCCCAGCAGATCGATGGATGGCTCAAGCAGACCTACCCCGAGAACGAGGACATGCGCATGTCGCACGAGACGACTTACAAGACCCTGTTCATTCAGGCGCGAGGCGCGCTGAATAAGGAGTTGACGGCGTTGCTGCGCAGCCGGCGGCCGACGCGACGAGCGAAAACGGCCACTCGTAGCGGCTTTGGTCGAGGCCAGATTGTGGATGCTGTGTCGATCAGCGAGCGTCCCGCCGAAGTGGCCGATCGCGCGGTCCCGGGTCACTGGGAAGGCGACCTACTTAGCGGTTCCGGCAATAGCCATATCGCGACGTTGGTGGAGCGTCATAGTCGGTTCGTGATGCTGGTCAAGGTTCCTGGCAAGAGCACCAATGATGTTGTCCCTGCGCTAACCAAACGCATCCGCAGCCTGCCAGTCGAACTTCGGAAATCGGTCACATGGGACCGTGGCACCGAGATGGCGAAGCACAAGGATTTCACTATCGCGACCGACGTTCAGGTCTACTTCTGTGATCCTCAAAGCCCTTGGCAACGTGGCAGCAACGAGAACACCAACGGGCTCTTGCGTCAGTACTTTCCGAAGGGAACTGATCTATCGCAGTTCACTCAGGCGCAGCTGAACAAGGTTGCAAAAGAGCTTAACGATCGACCGAGGCAGACGTTAGGATTCATATGCCCAGCACAAAAGCTGGGGCAAACCGTTGCACTGACCGGTTGAAATCGCCGCTCCCACAGAAAAAATTCTTGGGTTTTCACAGCCAGACACTCAGATCGGGCCTTGCGGCGATGAACGCACGCGCCTCCTCGGCATCCTGTTCGAACCAGGCCTTGGCCGACCCCAGCCGAAACGTGTAGCCCCAGGCATCCATGTCGGCACAGGCTCGATCGAACCCGAAGCCCGCCACACGACTGGCAATCAGCAACTGCAGATAACAGGTCGCGTCTTCTTCGGCGATGCTGTCGGAGGCGTCGGTGTGGATGGATTCACGACGCGCCGGATCGGCCACCAGCACATGGCAGGCCTCGTGCAGCAGCGAGTGCATCGGCGTGTCGGCTCGCCCATACAGATTGGTGCCGATGATGCCGGCTTCGGAATCACCCCAGTAGGAACCGGGAATCGGCTCGCCGTCCGCCACGTGATGCAGACGCAGGCCCAATTGGTCGACCAGGGATTGCACTGCAGCCAGACCGAACTCACCGATGGTGAGCACGGTCGACGGCGTGTTTGCTTCAGTCATTGGCCGCGCGGGCGAGTGGTGCGCGCGTGGCTCGTTCGCTGAGCCATGGCAAGTCAGGCAGACGCTCGTAGGTGTCGCGCACGAACGGCCAACTGCAAAGCTCTTTCGCCAGCAGGCCGACCCGGCGATCGTTGCCGACCACTTGCTGGCCGACTTCGCGGAAGCCGTAGCTGCCATGGAACAGCACGGATGCGTCGTCACGCGGCTCGAGGAAGATCTCGCAGCACAACTTGGGCGCGCGGACTTCGGCGAAACCCTGCACGTCGGCATAGAAGATACGGCCGAGGCCATGGCGGCGGTACGCCTGCGCCACGACGATTCGATCGATGTAGACGAAGTTGTCGAACGTCGCCTGGAAGAAGCGATAGTTCGGGCTGGCGTAATCGAGCCCCGGACAAAGAGCGATCAGGAAACCGGCAATGTGTTCATCGATGATGGCCACCCGGAAATAGGCGGCATGATCAAAAAACATGCGCAAGCGAGCGGCGTCCAGGGGCAGGATGCTGTCGCCGGCATTGTTGTTCAGAGCCAGCACATGATCCAAATCGTGGCTTTGTATGTCACGAATCAAAACAGACATTCGGGCAGCATCCCTGGTTCAAATCCTTCACAGTATGCCATGGTCGCCGCCCGTCGACATGGCGCAGCGCAGTGCGGATGGGGATCAGACATCGGAATAATCGGCGAATAGGCCATTCGTTTGCTGTCGCGGCACTTGTCTTGTTCCTATGATCATGGCATGCGCTTCCTTGGACTCTCGCACGTCAATTGGCTCCGATACGCCGGGTTGTTTACCTACGCCTGCGTTGGCATTCCGTTATTGAGGGAAAGCCTGGACGCCAGTCGCCTGCGTGCCGTCCTCGCCTGGCTGCTGAACCGGCCACTGCCTGGCGAGATCTCCGAAGCCGACATCAGCGCACTGATTGGCTGGTGGGTGGCCTATCTGGCGTTCGGCGTGGGGTTCTGGTTCGCCACGCGGGATCTGGGCGCCAGCCGCGCACGATTTGTGCGAGTTCCGCTGTTGGCCGTCATGAATCTGGCCGCGGTGGCCATTTCCTGGTTCAGCCAGAGCGGCCTGTCGGGCATCCTGTTGCTGGTGATTGCCGGTGTGCTGCCCTGGATGCTGTCGAGCCGGGCGGCAACAATCTGGGCGATCCTGCAGAACGCCAGCCTGTTGCCGGTGTTCCTCGGTCTGAAGGATGAGTTCGGGGAGCCGATCTACGGCTGGTTTGACGCCGTCTTGCAGAGTTTCCTGTATCTCGGCTTCTCCAGCTTCACGTTCGCCACCTCGGTGGTTGCGAAGGATCAGGCCGAGGCCCGGGAAGAACAACGCCGCCTCAACTCCGAGTTACGTGCCACACGCGCGCTGCTGGCCGAATCCAGCCGGATCGCCGAGCGCGTACGGATTGCGCGGGAGCTGCATGATCTGGTCGGCCACCATCTGACCGTGCTCACGTTGAACCTTGAAGTGGCGAGCCATCTGGTCAGTGGGCAAGCCCAGGACAAGGTCCGGCAGGCCCAGAGTGTGGCCAAGTTGCTGCTCTCCGATGTGCGCGAAGTGGTGGGACAGATGCGCGAGGAAGCTGAAATCGACCTCGGCGCCGCGCTGAAAGCCCTGACCGAAGGGGTGCCCGAGCCCAAAGTGCACCTGAATCTGGCCGACACGCTGCGCATCGAAGATGCTCGATTTGCGCATGTGTTGCTGCGGACGGCGCAGGAATTGCTGACCAATTGTATGCGTCACGCCGATGCGCGCAATTTTTGGCTGGCACTGAGTCAGACTGGCAGCCGCATCGAACTGTCGGCCCGCGATGACGGCCGTGGCGTGGAAGCGATCCGCGCCGGCAATGGTCTGTCGGGCATGCTCGAACGTTTTCAAGAAGTCGGAGGCGGCCTCACCTGGCAATCCGCTCCCGGCAAGGGTTTTTCGATTGACGCCTGGATTCCGCTGGAGGCCAAACCATGATTTCCGTTCTGCTGGTCGATGACCAAACCCTGGTTCGCCAGGGCATCCGCAGCCTGCTTGAGCTGTCCGATTCCATTCGTGTGGTCGCGGAAGCCAATGATGGCACCCAAGCCATCGACATCATCCCGAAGGTCAAGCCCGACGTGGTCCTGCTCGACATGCGCATGCCCAATCAGTCCGGCCTGGATGTGCTGAAGACCCTGACGGCCCGCGGCGAACTGCCGCCGACCATCATCCTGACGACTTTTGACGACGACCAGCTCGTGCTGGCGGGCCTGAAAGCCGGCGCCAAGGGGTATTTGCTCAAAGACGTTTCGCTCGACCAACTGGTCGATGCCGTCAAAACCGTCGCTTCGGGCGGCAGTCTGGTCAAGCCTGCCGTGACCCAGCGCCTGCTCGCAGGCCTGGAGCATATGCAGAACCAGTTCGCCAGCCTGGAGCAGCCAGACCCGCTGACCGAGCGGGAAACCGAGATCCTGAGACTGATGGCCGGCGGCTACAGCAACAAGGAAATCGCCAACTCGCTGGGGGTCGCGGAGGGCACGGTGAAGAATCATGTCTCCAACATCCTGTCGAAACTGGGTGTACGGGACCGCACACGTGCTGTATTGAAGGCGTTCGAGATGGGAATCGTTTGAAACACCCGTTCCGAAACCCCGGAATCACCGCGATAGCGTTAGTGACCCGGTATTCAGTACCATGCACAACCTTTTCCTGGCCCTTTCCTGAGCCTTCGCTATGTTGAGAATCGTTGAACTCGTCATTGCGGCCATCATCGCCGTGTTGTTTTTTCTGGTCCTGGGCCTGTTCCTGCCAAGCAAGGCGCGTATTCAGCGCACTGTTGAGTTGGGCAACCCGACCACCCAGGTGTATGACATGCTGAACGGCTTCCACCGTTTCAACGACTGGAATCCGTGGTCCGCCGATGGCGGAATCCGGCTGGCCAAATCGGGCGAACGGTATGGGGAAGGCGCGACGCTCGAATACGTCTCCGAATCGTATGGTTCCGGCAAGCTCACGCTGACCGGCAGCGAGTTCGAAGACGAACCCAAGATCACGTTCCAAGTCGACAACGACTGGCGCGGCACCGACAAGTCGATGGAGTTCCTGATGATCCCGGACGCGAAAACACGCGCCGTGAACCTCATCTGGACCACTCGCGTCAACTACGGCATGGACATTCCGGGTCGTTACGCCGGCTTGTACCTGGACGGCCGCATCGGCGAACAGATGGAAACCGCACTGGCCCGCTTCTCGGCAGTGATGGCGACCATTCCGTATGTCGACTACAGCCAGATCACCGTCGAAGAGACGGAGATCCCGGGTTACGACATCCTCTACGTGGGTGGCGGCATTCCGTCGGCCCCGCGCAAGTGGGATGAAGCCGAAGGCCTGATGGACCAGTCCTGGAAACAGGTCGAGACGTTCATGCAGCAGAACAAGATCGAGCCAACCGGTGCCCGCCTGCGCATCATCAATGTCATCGGTGAAGAGTCGAACGACTTCAGCATGGCGTATCCGGTTCCGTCGGTTTCCGTGCCGGTCAGCGGCAATGTCCGCATGGGCCGCAGCTATGAAGGCATGGTCCTGAAGACGCAGTACATCGGCAACCGAGTGGCGATCAACGTGCCGCGTGGTCCGCGTGAAGCATTGAAGGCCTATGCGGCCACACACGGCTTTGAATATGCGTGGGACGGCACCGGCCAGTTCGACTATTGGTTGGGCGACGATGAAGTGACCGGTTATCCGATCACCGACGTCTACCTGCCGATCTCGCCGAAACCTTGATCATCTTGCCCCGCTCCGGCGGGGCAAGTTGTTTCTGGGGCAGGCAACCCACGACAAACTCCTGCGCTCTGGTTCCCCGACAGCATGATCCGGGGAACTTTCTGGCGGACTTGAAATCTATCCTTGTCGCCTCTACCTCGCCGACGCGTCGGCCTGCCTCCGTGCAGGATTCCGACCCAGGCACGATCCGCCCTCAACCCAAAGAACTCCAACATGATTGAGACACGCGAGCTTTGTAAACGCTACGGCCCCCTGACTGCCGTGGACAGCATCAGCTTCACCGTCGAACCCGGGCAAGTGCTCGGTTTCCTCGGCCCGAACGGTGCCGGCAAGTCCACGACCATGAAGATGGTCGCCGGTTTCCTCACGCCCACTTCGGGCCAGGCATTGGTCTGCGGTTTTGATGTCGAGACCCACCCCATCGAAGCCAAACAGGCCATGGGCTACCTGCCGGAAGGCGCGCCCAGTTACGGCGAAATGACGGTCGCCGATTTCCTCGGATTCATCGCCGACGTGCGCGGCCTCACCGGCCAGGCACGCAAGCGCCAACTGGACGACGCGATCGGCCGACTGAGCCTCAGCGGTGTCCTGAAGCAGACCATCGACACTTTGTCGAAAGGCTTCCGGCGCCGTGTTGGCCTCGCGCAGGCCATCGTGCACGATCCGAAAGTGCTGGTCCTCGACGAACCCACCGACGGTCTCGATCCGAACCAGAAGCATGAAGTGCGCAATCTGATTCAGGCCATGTCGAAAGACAAGACGATCATCGTCTCGACGCATATCCTCGAAGAAGTGCATGCCGTATGCCACCGCGCCATCATCATCGCCAAGGGCAAAGTCCTGGCCGACGACACGCCGGCTGCGCTTGAGGCACGTTCCCGTTATCACCAGGCGGTGTCCCTGTCTGCCGAAAACCCCGCGGCCGTTCGCGACCTGCTCGGCGCCCTGCCCGACATCGCATCAGTCGAGATCCATGCTCAGGATCAGCGTGTCACCGCGTTCCCGAAGAAGGGCCGGCAGATCTTCAACGCAGTCACTGCCGCACTGAAGGACAAGAACATCGCCTTCCGCGAACTGGCGCTTGAACAGGGCCGGCTCGACGAGGTGTTCCGCACCATCACGCAAGCCGAACAGACCAAGAAGGAGGCCGCATGAATCCGACCGGAATCGTATTCAAGCGCGAACTGGCCAGCTATTTCGCGACACCGGTGGCCTATGTGTTCATCGTCATCTTCCTGATCCTGGCGATGGCGTTCACGTTCTACCTGGGTGGCTTCTACGATCGCGGCCAGGCTGATCTGCAGCCGTTCTTCAACTTCCATCCGTGGCTGTTCCTGTTTCTCGTGCCAGCCGTCGCCATGCGACTGTGGGCCGAAGAACGCAAATCGGGCTCGATCGAATTGTTGCTGACCCTGCCGGTCACCTTGTGGCAGGCGGTGTTCGGCAAGTTCCTCGCCGCGTGGGCGTTTGTGGGCATCGCCTTGGCGCTGACCGTGCCGATCTGGTTCACCGTCAACTATCTCGGCGATCCCGACAACGGCGCCATCCTGGCTGGATATTTCGGCAGTTTCCTGATGGCCGGTGCTTTCCTGGCGGTGGGTTCGTGCCTGTCGGCCGCCACCCGTAATCAGGTCATCGCCTTCATCCTGACCGTGGTCGCGTGTTTCCTGTTGATGCTGTCCGGATTCCCGATGGTGCTGGATTTCTTCCATGGCCTGGGCCTGCCGCAGGGTGCGATCGACGCCATTGCCGGCATGTCGTTCCTGACCCATGCGAATGCCATCAGCAAGGGTGTTCTGGACTTGCGCGACATCCTGTATTTCGTCCTGATGATCGGCGCCTGGCTGTATGCCACGGCGATCGTCATCGACATGAAGAAAGCCGATTGAGGTAATGACGATGTTTGCATTGAATCGAAAGACCCTCTCGGGCAGCACGCTGATCGTGCTCGCCGTCCTGCTCGTCGGCGTGCTGACGCTCGTGAACACCTTGTTCCGCGGCGCCCGCATCGACCTGACGGAAAACAACCTGTACACGCTGTCGGAAGGCACCGGCGAGATCGTCAAGTCGATCGACGAGCCGATCAACCTCTACTTCTACTTCTCCGACAAGGCCAGCGCCGACATTCCGTATCTGCGCAACTACGCCACGCGTGTTCGCGAACTGCTTGAGGAAATCGCTGCCAAAGGCAAAGGCAAGATCCGACTGACCGTGATCGACCCGCAGCCGTTCTCGGAAGATGAAGACCGTGCTTCGGGTTTTGGCCTGCAGGCGGTACCGGTCGGCCAAGGTGGCAACTCGATCTTCTTCGGTCTGGCCGGCACCAACGCTCTGGACGGCAAGTCGGTGATTCCGTTCTTCCAGCCCGACAAGGAACCGTTCCTCGAATACGACGTCGCGAAGTTGATCAACAGTCTCGTCGAAGGCAAGAAAGCCGCCGTGGGCGTGATCTCCAGCCTGAACATCGGCCCGGGCTTCGACCCGACGAACCGCAGCATGCGCGAAGGCTGGGCGGTCTACAGTGAACTCGCCGACATTTTCGACATGCGTCTTCTGAATCCGGAA
This sequence comes from Ahniella sp., assembly GCA_016712105.1. Lineage (GTDB taxonomy): Bacteria > Pseudomonadota > Gammaproteobacteria > Xanthomonadales > Ahniellaceae > Ahniella. The sequence goes on along the minus strand of JADJRU010000024.1, from coordinate 36,826 downwards.
CAGACCACCAAGATCGATGACGAGATCAGTACGCTGATCCTGGTGCATCCGAAGGAACTGTCCGACGACACGTTGGATGCCATCGACCAGTGCGTGTTGCGCGGAGGTCGTCTGCTGGTGTTTGTCGACCCGAATGGCGAAATGGACCAGAGCGGCAACGACCCGAACAATCCACAAGCGGCCATGTTCGCCAGCAAGGCGTCCGACCTGCCGAAACTGTTCCAGGCCTGGGGCGTGAACTACGACCCGAACCAGATCCTGCTCGACGCCGGCAATGCCCTGCCGATCCAGATCAATCCGGCGGCACCTCCCGTGCAGCACTTGGCGATCATGGGCTACCGCAAGGACAACCTGAATGCCGACGAGATCGCCACCGCACAACTGGAAACGATCAACTTCTCGACCACGGGTGTGTTTGGCCTGAGCGAAACCAGCACGCTGAAACTCACCAGCCTCGTGCAGAGCTCGGGTGACGCGATGGTCACGGAAGTGGAGCGCATCAAGTTCCTGCAGGATCCGAGCGAGCTGTATGAAGGCTTCAAGGCCACGAATGAACGCTACGTGCTGGCCGGTCGCCTGCAAGGCAAGGTCAAGACCGCATTCCCGGAACGTAGCGGCGAAGGCCATCTGGCCGAGAGCAAGGATGACGCCAATATCGTGATCGTCGCCGATACCGATGTGCTGACCGACCGTCTGTGGGTACAGGTTCAGAACTTCTTCGGCCAACGTCTGGCGAACGCGTTCGAGAACAACGGCGACTTCATCATCAACGTGGTCGACAACCTGGCGGGCAACAGCGCACTGATCGGCATCCGCAGTCGCGGTGTGTCGGCCCGTCCGTTTGCCACAGTCGAAGCGATTCGTCGCAAGGCCGACCAGGACTACCGCCTGAAAGAGCAAGAACTTCAGCAGGAACTGGCCGATACCGAACAGAAGCTGACCGAACTGCAGGCGAACAAGAGCGACGAAAACGCGATGATCCTGTCCCCCGAGCAGCAGAAGGAACTCGAGGTCTTCCAGCAGGACAAGTTGCGCATCCGCAAGGAATTGCGCGCCGTCCGCCACGACCTGGACAAGGACATCGAAGCGCTTGGCACGAAGCTGAAGCTCATCAACATCGTACTGATGCCGTTGCTGCTGACCTTGGTTGCCCTGGGCTTCCGCTGGTTCAGCCGCCGCCGCGCCTGAGGACACACCCATGAGCAAGCATCAACTGAACAAACTGCTGATCGTCACTGCCGTTGTGCTGGTAGCCGCTTTCTGGGCGACCAGCACCCGCTCCCCGGAAAGTAACGAGGAACTCGCCGGCAAGCCGCTCATCGATGGCCTGCAGAAGGACATCAATGCCGTGACCTCGTTGCGCCTCGTCGAGGCTGGCGACAAGGCAATCGTGACGCTGGTGAAGGGTGAGTCGAACTGGACCGTTGCCGAACGGGACCACTTTCCGGCCGATGTCACCAAAGTCCGCGAATACCTGCTGAAGCTGGCCGACGCCGACTTGCTGGAAGCCAAGACCAGCAAGAAGGAAAGCCATGCCAAGCTGGGCGTCGAGGATCTCGCCGAAGCCACCGCCAAGGGCACCCGCGTTGAACTCGAAGGACTGAAGGCGCCAGTCAAGGTGGTCATCGGCAATGCCAACAGCCTCGGCCAGTCCGGCACGTTCGTGCGCCGGAACGACGAAGCGCAGTCCTGGTTGGCCAAAGGGACGCTGATCCCCGAACGACTGATCGGCAACTGGCTTGCCAAGGACATCCTCGATGTCCAGTCCAGCCGGATCGAGCGGTTTGATCTGACGAAAGGTGGCAAGACGCTTTCCGGGTTCAAACTTCGGACCCAGGACGACAAGTACACGATCGAGAACGTCCCGAAAGGCCGTGAACTCACCAGCGAGTACGAGGGCAATACCCTTGCAGCCGTGCTCGCCAGTCTGACGCTTGAAGACGTGCGGAAGTCCGCCGGCAACACGCCGGATCCGATCACCACGGTGGCAGCGCGGTACACGACGTTCGATGGCGTCGTCGTCGACGTGACCGGATGGATGGAAGGTGACAAGGGTTATGCACGCTTCGCGGCCCGTCTGGACGAAACCAAGGCAGACGCCCACATCACGAACGCGCAGGACCTGGCGAAGGCTGCTTACACCTTGGCGAAATCGGAGTACGACACCCGATCAGCCGAGTTCGCAAAGAAGAAAGCCGAAGACAAGACGCTGAGCGATGCTGATGCGCCGATGGAACCGGAAGTGCCCGCTGCGGTGGCCGATGCCGCCAAGGACAAGGCCGAACAATTGGCAAAGCTCAAGCAGGAAGTCGATCTGATCAACACTCGTTGCCTGGGCTGGGACTACCAGTTGCCGGCGTACAAGTTCTCGTCGATGAACAAGACTTTGGAAGAGATGCTCAAGCCTGCGACCTGATCGCCGCTTGATCAACAGAAACGGGCCCTGCGGCGCCCGTTTCATTTGGTGGCTTGTCAGGCCTGTCTTGGAGTGAACCCAAGGCTCGCCGAGTTGATGCAGTAACGAAGCCCCGTGGGTTGCGGGCCATCGGGAAACAGGTGACCCAGATGGGATTCACAGCGCGCGCAGCGGACTTCGACGCGCCGCATGCCGTGGCTCTCGTCGGGATGTTCGCTGACGGCACCTTCGGTGATCTCGGCGAAATAGCTGGGCCAACCGCTGCCCGAGTCGTATTTGCTGTTCGAGTCGAACAAGTCGACGCCACAGGCAACACATGTGTAGACACCGTCTTCATGGTGATCCCAGTACTTGCCACTGAAAGCGCGTTCGGTAGCCGAGCACCGGCACACGGCATATTGCACGTCGTCGAGTTGCTGGCGCCATTCGGCGTCGGTTCGTTCAATCTTGTCTTGCATACAAGGCTCCGGAAGTCATGGTTCAGACCGTCAGGACCACACCGGCCTTACGGTTCAGGTCGACAATTTTTGTGCCGCCGTGCGCAGCAGGCCGGCGAACAGATGGGTGGCACGAGCCTGGAAATCGCGTTCGAGGAACCCACCCAACAAGGGCATCGTGATGGCCAGCCTTGATGTCCAGCGTACCCTGGTGCCGTTCGCGAGGTCGGCAAATTCGAGCAAGCCCCCTTCGTGCTGAAAGGGCATCCGCAATCCGGCAAAGCGGATGTCCTCGATCCGGTAGCCGAAGCGCTGCTCCGGATCGAAATCGATCACCCGCTCACGAAACGACATCAGACCGCTGCGCACCACTCGAATCGCGTCATTGCCGTTTCGGTCGGTGCTGCCGGGCTCGGCGACTTTGCAGACAAGACCGGGTGCTGCCAGAAAACGTTCGTGGTCGCTGACGTAGTTGAAAACGAGTGAACGCCCCGACGGAAACCAATGCTCCACCTGGATCGAAACCATATCCGCACCATCCATTGCTGCCGTATCGAAGGATAATCCAAGCTGGGGCCAGCCGCGCCCTTGAAAACGCGTTCTGGCGCTTTGATTGACAGTCTGCGGCACACGCCCTCCCAATCACGGATAATGGCCGCTTGCCGCAGCAGCCCGAATCGGTTCGGAGCCGGCCCATGGAACCCGAAATGAGCGAAAGTGTCGTCGAAGAACTGGTGTCGCTGCTGAAACTGGAGCGGCTGGAACTGGACCTGTTCCGTGGCCAGAGCCGCGATATCGGCACCCGCTTCGTATTTGGCGGGCAAGTGCTTGGCCAGGCTTTGTCGGCGGCGCAGCAGACCGTCAGCACCGACCGCATCGCCCATTCCTTGCACGCGTATTTCCTGCGCGCCGGCGATGTGGACGCCCCGATCATCTACAACGTCGAGCGCTCACGCGACGGCAAGAGTTTTTCGACGCGCCGCGTGTCGGCCATCCAGCACGGACAGCTGATCTTCGGCATGGCCGCTTCGTTCCACAAACCGGAGCCCGGCGCCGAGCACCAATTGTCGATGCCGGAAGTTCCGAAGCCGGATGATCTGGATCCACCCGATCCGATCACCGACGAAGCACTGGCGCAGATTTCACCCAAGCTGCAGCGCTGGTTGACGGCTCAGGGCCCGTTCGAATTCCGTCATGTGTATCCGCGCGATGAAATCCGGCGTCCGAAACGCCCGCCGTTCCAGCACGTCTGGCTGCGCCTGACCGAACGGATCGACGACAACCCGGACTTGCACCGCGCCATGCTTGCGTATTGTTCCGACTTCCACCTGATCGGCACGGCAACCCTGCCCCACGGCATTTCCTATCTGCAGCCGAACGTGCAGATGGCGAGCCTCGACCACGCCATGTGGTTCCATCGGCCGTTCCGTGTCGACGAGTGGATCCTCTATTCCTGCGACAGCCCGAGTGCTCAAGGCTCCCGTGGCCTCGCCCGCGGCAGCTTCTACAGCCTCGACGGCCGTTTGATTGCCTCAACCGTGCAGGAAGGTCTGATCCGCCTGCTGCCGGAAGGAGAAGCCTGATGCGCCAGATCTACAGTTCCCAACGCCTTGAGAACGTCGACAAGGTTGAAGCCATGATGCAGGAGGCCGGCGTCGAGACGTATGTGTCCGGCCGGGACAAACTGCGTCGCGATCGACGTCGCCGGTTCAGTTACACCGAGCGGGGCCAGCAGGGTGAATGGCCGGCAGTGTGGGTCGTCAAGGCCGACGACTTGTCGAGGGCCCGCGAAATCATGCGGGATGCCGGCCTGATGGGTTCGACACGACCCGAGTTCGCTGCGACCAGGCTGCCACCGCCGCACGTGCATACCGCAGAGACGATGGCCAGCCGGGTTCGGCGTGGTCTGCTGGTGCTGGTCGTGGTAACCGCTGTGTTGATGGGAATGTGGTTCGCCATCACCAGCCCGGAACGCGAACGTGACGCCCGCCCGCGCGCACCGGCTCCGGTTGCCACGCCAACAGTGGCGCCTGCTCCCGTGGCTCCCGTGGCTCCGGTTGCAGACGAGAACCCGGGCGTGATCGTGGTCGAGGACCTGGATACCGATCGGCGCCCATGAAGCGCGCGGAGACCGTCCGCCTGTTCAAGACCATGCCGCATGCCTGCGGCTACTACGCCGATCGGATTGCCGAAAACCTTGTGATCGATCCGGCTGCACCCAATCTCGGTCAGGTTTACGGCGGGGCGCTGGCACAGGGTTACCGACGCAGCGGTGGGCACCTGTACCGACCGGCCTGTCCGACTTGCGCCGACTGCATCGCAACCCGCGTCGCCGTCGCCGACTTCCGCCCGAATCGCACTCAGTCCAGAGTGCTGCGCCGCAATCACGACTTGAAAGTCCGCCTGTTGCCGGCGAAAGCAGGACCCGAACATTTGGCTCTGTACCAGAACTACCTCGCTACCCGACATCCCGGCGGCGGTATGGATGCGGCCGATGGCGATGAGTTCCGACAGTTCCTGCTGACGCCGTTCGCGCGGACGATGTTCCTTGAAGCCCGCCTGGGCGATCAGTTGCTGGCCTGTGCCGTGACCGATGCCACGGAAGCGGGTCTGAGCGCCGTCTACACGTTCTTCGAACCCACGCTGCCTCAGCGCAGTCTGGGCGTGTTCGCCATCCTCAAGCAGATCGAATACTGCCGACAGTTGGGTCTGCCGTATCTGTACCTGGGCTTCTGGCTCGATGGGCACCCCAAGATGGCGTACAAGGCGGGCTATCAGCCACAGCAGCGGCTCGGACCGGACGGTGATTGGCAAGAAGCCTGATCTGAATCGTCACATCGTTCATGCTGGTTTCCCCCCGGAGGCCAAGGCACAATCATCGCCACCGCACACCCCATGAATGTGCAGGAGGCATGATGCGCACAGGGAACTTGCGATACGGATCGCTGAACTGGTTTGTAGCCTGCCTGCTCCTGGTCTGCGCTTGTCCGGCTTGGGCACTCGATCCGTCACGCAGCCTCGACGAGTACGCGCTCGAGGTGTGGGATACCGACACCGGCCTGCCGCACAACCAAGTACACACCATCGCACAAACCCCGGACGGGTACCTGTGGTTCGGCACGTGGGAGGGTCTGGTGCGGTTCAACGCACGCGAGTTCCGACTGTTCGACCGCAATAACGTCGCCGAACTCGCCGACAACGGCGTCCGTGCGCTGCTCGTCGATCGCCAGCAGCGGCTCTGGGCCGGCACCTCGCGCGGCGGCTTGTCCCGCCTGGATGGGGAAAACTGGGACCATTTCGACCAACGCGACGGCATGATTTCCGACGAAGTGCTGGCGCTGCGTGAGGATAGCCTGGGGCGCATCTGGGTGGGTCTGGAAGAGGGCGGTGTGGCGATGATCACCGACGACCACATCCGCAACTACACCTCTGCCGACGGCTTGCTGCACAACACCGTCCTGTCGATTGCCGAGACCCCCGACGGAGCGATCTGGCTGGGCACCTCGAGCGGCCTCAGCCGTTGGTTCGACGGCCGCATCACCACCCCGAATCTGGGTGAACTCACGCCATCGCGTCAGATCCTGGACCTGTACGTCGACCAGAAGGGCACGCTGCTGGTCGGCGGTGATTTCGGATTGCTGAAGCTCGCCGGCGACCGCCTCGAACCAGTGTTGCCGGGATCAAAACTGGGCACTCAGGCAGTGGCCGTGACCTATCAGGACAGCCACGGTGCGTTGTGGATCGGTGCCGTGTCCGGCGGTTTGATGCGTCTGCACGAGGGGCGACTGGAACATCTGAGCGTCGCGCACGGACTGCCGCACAACCGGGTGATCGCGATGATCGAGGATCGCGAGGGTTCGATGTGGATCGGCACAGGCTCCGGGCTCGTGCAACTGAAGGACGCTGCAGCATCGATGCTCGGGTTACAACGCGGACTCAGTGACGCGTATGTGCGCTCCTTGCTGCAGGATCGTCAGGGGCGCATGTGGGTGGGCACCAGCAATGGTCTGAACCGTTTGCAGGATGACCGGTTCGAGACGCTGTTCCCCGGCGGCGGCCCGGTCGGCAATCACGTGCTGGCGCTCGCGGAAGATGCGGCCGGCGTCCTGTGGCTGGGCACTTACGATTCCGGCCTGGTGCGTCATGACGGCCAGACATTCCAGCACATCGGGCAAGACGAGGGCCTGGCCGGATCACAGGTTCGCAGCATTCTGCCCGCCCGCGACGGGGCACTGTGGGTCGGCACGACGAACGGCCTGAACCGCATCAGGGACGGCAAAATGGAGCGTTTTGGCCGCGAACACGGGCTGCCACGCGAGTACGTTTTTGCATTACATGAAGATCGTAATGGCCGGATCTGGGTGGGCACCACGGCCGGCGCTGCGCGGTTCGAAAACAACCGATTCGAAGCACTCGAATTGCCTGCAGGCCAGTCGATGCGTGATGTATTCGACTTCCTCGAAACGGCCGACGGCAACATTTATGCCGCCACCAGCGACGGCATTCTGCGCGTTCGCGGGGAACAGGCACGAATCGCCAGTGGCGAGCAGGGCCAGTTGCCGGGCGCCCTCTTCAATATTCTGGAAGACGAGGCTGGCGCACTGTGGATGGGCTCGAATCGCGGCATCTACCGGGTCAATCGCGACGAACTGGACGGGGTGCTGGACGGCCGCCTGTCGCAGTTCGCTGCCACACAGTTCGACCGCACCGACGGCCTGGCGAACAACCAATGCAACGGCGGCTCACAGGCTTCGGCGATGAAGGCCCAGGACGGCAAGTTGTGGTTTGCCACGGCCAAGGGCGTGGCGATCATCGATCCGAAACAAGCCAACGAAAAGACCATGGCGGCGCCGCCGATCGTCATCGAGGACGTGCGGGTGGATGGCCGCGAACAGAAACAAGTGGCCGATGGTGTGCAACTCAGTTCCGGCCGGCACAAGATCGAGATCTTTTTCGCCGGGCTGTCGTTCTACTCACCCAATGACGTGCGCTACCGTTATCGCCTCGTGGGCTACGACGACGCCTGGCTCGAAGCGCCGCGCGGCCGCCCGGCCGTGTTCACAAACCTGCCACCGGGGCGATTCGAGTTCGAGGTCAGTGCCGCGCAATTGCACGGAGACTTCAATGCCGAAGTGGCGCGATTGGAGATCCTGATTGCCCCGACGTTCCGGCAGACCCCAGGGTTCATCTTGCTGGTGCTGCTCGGCTTGATCGCCGCGATCTGGATCGGCGTTCGCGCGCGCACCGTGCAACTGCGACGTCGCGAACGGCAACTGGCCGCATTGGTCGACGAACGGACCCTGGCGCTCGAACATCGCAGCCAAGCGCTGCAAGCCGCCGATCAGGAGAAGGCGCGACTGCTCGAAGAACTGCGCCTCAAATCGGAGGCATTCGAGCATCAGGCGAAACACGATGAACTGACGGGTTTGGCGAACCGGCGTTATTTCGACCACCAACTGACGCGCGACCATGTTCGCGCACGGCTCGACGACAAGCCGCTGGCCATCGCCCTGGTCGATGTCGACCACTTCAAGTCGATCAACGACCGCTTCGGCCATCAGGTCGGTGACGAGGTGTTGCGGGCCATTGCCGGCGTGCTCCGGCAATTCCAGCCGAGTGACGAACGGGTCGCGCGATATGGCGGCGAGGAGTTCGCCATGTCGTTCCCCGATCTCGGTTTCGAGGAAGCACGAGCCCGTCTGGATCGAATGCGCGTGGCGATCGCGGAGCTTGATCTCAGCGCCATTTCGCCGCGATTGTCGGTGTCCGTCAGCATTGGCCTCTCGGCCGACCGCAAGGCGAAACACCACGAGCGACTGCTCGCTGACGCCGATCACTTTTTATATGAGGCCAAGCGCCAAGGGCGGAATCGTGTCGAACCGCAACGCGAGCAGACCGCACCTTGATTGGCGGGCCCACTGACTCGCCCGCCAATCATTCAAGGATTTGATTCGCAGCGAGCCACAACCTTCTGAAACCGTCGTGGAGAAGTGTGTCAGCACGCTGATTTCGTTGAACTTGTGCATCCTGAGAACCCAATGGCATGGACAATGCAGGGTATGGACATGGCACTGCTCGTTTGCGAAGACAATCCGGTCAACACCCTGGTCCTGCAGGAAATGCTGGAGACCTTCGGGTTTGAGGTGACGTGCGCCGAGGACGGCCTTGCTGGCCTCGAGCAGTTCGCGGGCACCCCGTTCCCGCTGGTGCTCACCGATATCGAGATGCCGCGTGTGGATGGATTTGGTGTGCTCGTTGGCGTTCGTCAGGTCGAACAACAATCCGGTCGCCAGCGGTCGATCGTGGTCGCCGTCACAGCCCATGCCACACCGCAGGATCGGCGCCGATTCCTGGACGCAGGCTTCGATGATTTCCTGGCCAAACCTTTCCGCATCGACGACATCCGTGCCTTGCTTCACCGCGTCGATCCGACGCTTGGAACCCTCTGAACCAGCAATGGATCGGTGTGTTCGAACCACCCCGATCCACACTCAGTTCGTCAGCAGGGGGATCACCGCCAGAAAGTGCGAGACACTGCCAAGCAACACGAACACGTGCCAGATCGCGTGCGCAAACTTCAGCTTCGGGCGGTGGTAGAAAATCGTCCCGAATGTGTAGAACCCGCCGCCGACAAACAGCCAGATGAGGGTCGTGGTCCCCAGATTTTCGAAAACCGGCTTGATGGCCAGAACCACCAGCCACCCCATCGCGACATAAATCAGGGTCGACAAGGTCTTGAAGCGCCCGGTGAAGTACAGCTTGAACAGCACGCCCGCCATGGCCAGCACCCAGATTGCCGAGAACAGCCACCAGCCGACATTGTCGCGCAAGCCGACGAGCGTGATGGGCGTGTAAGTACCGGCGATCAACAGATAGATCGCACAGTGATCAAACACTTTCAGCTTTGCCTTGGCCGCCGGATGGGGCACGGCGTGGTAGAGCGTCGAGGCAACATAGAGCAAGACCAACGTGACCCCGTAGACGATCGCGCTGCCGAGTTTCCAGGCATTACCTTGCATGGCCGCAAGCGTGATCAGCACGGAGCTGCCACACAAGGCGGCAACCACACCCAAACCATGCGTCAAGGCGTTCGCAAACTCCTCCCGCAACGTGTGGTGATGAGGATCGGCGAACGCCTTTGATGGCGTCTTCCTGGACGACGATTTGGACATCTTTGGACAATGATCCCTTCGTTTGGTGCAAATGCTCCAGATCACTTTTCAGCGACGGGGTCTTTGCTTCGACACCGACCCGCATCGCGCAAGAAAAGGGCGGGCTGGTATGTTTGGCCACGCTGATTGGAGTGCCGAATGATCCTCTGCGCAAGCTGTTCCGAGCCGATTCTGGAGTCTGCCCGGTTCTGCCCGGCCTGCGGTATTGCCACTGCCGTGGCCGAAGCGCCGGTGGCGAGCCCTGCTCCGTCGGCCGATACCGCCATCAACCAGGCGGCTGTTGCGGTGCCGCGTCATGTCGAGGTTTCCCGTGCGCACTTGATGCCGGGGCTGTTGCTGGGTGGGCGTTATCGCCGGGTGGCGCTCCTCGGCCGCGCTGATCGTCAGGGCGCGATGCGGTTGACTCTGTTCCTGGCGGCCTGCGCCCTGCTCGCGCAGATCCTTCGCGCTGATCGTCAATCTGGTCGCACAGGTTTCCGTCTACGCCTTGGTTAATTGGCTGGTCTACATCGCACTCGAACCGATTGCACGACGTCGGTGGCCCCAGTTGCTGGTTGGCTGGAACCGGCTGTTGCTCGGTCGGATCGGTGATCCGCTGGTGGGCCGCGACCTGGTTCTCGGCGTTTTTTGCGGCCTCGCCTTGGTCATGGTGGTCCACCTCAGTGTGCTGGCACCGCACTGGTTGGGCACCACTGGAGAAATGCCGCACGCATCAGTGATCAGCAGTCTCAGTTCGATCCGACACCTGGGCCATTTTGCACTGTGGAGCACGAATGCGGCCGTGGTCATCGGCTTTGGCGCCCTGCTCGGTTACCTGATCAACCGCTCGGTCTTGAGGCACGCAGCGCCGGCTGTCGTGGTGTTGTTCGTGTGCCTGTACTTCGGCTTCGCTGACCGGCCTGTCGCAAGCCTGGTCCTGGGCCGGCGCCGTCTTTGCGGGCATGTTCCTGCTGACGGATGCCACGCCGCTGACGCTGAACCTCGGCACCTGGTACGCAGATCGAACGCTGCTGCCGATCCTTCTGCTGGCGTCGATCCTGAGTTAGGGCGCGTGGCGGGCACTGGATGGCAAGTCGCCCTTCGGCGACTGGCTTTCTGCACGGGAGGGCAGCGACTGACACCCGATCCCGTTTGGCGGGGTTCGCCACCAAACCGTGTTCTGGTCATCGATCACCCAAGGAACGTTCGATGAAACCCACCCGATTCCTGATTATCCTGCTCTGCTCCCTGGCGTCCCTGGCACACGCCGGCACCGATCCCAACGCGCCGCTGGGCACGAACATCACGGGCGTCAACGATTTCAGCGACGACTTTCCGTTCGTCAACCTGATGAAGGCGTCGCGCGACTGGATTCCGGGGAATGCCAACGGTTGTTTCGATTGCCGCGAGGCCGGAAGTAATCCGGCCTGCAACGCGCCGAATGCCTGCCCGGTCACGATCAGCCGCGATGCCGACGGTTATGCCACCAGTCTGGCGACCAACCAGATCCTGACCACGATCGTGCATGCCGGCGGAACACCCGGGCGGCTCCCTGCCGGCAATTACACCCTGCGCTTCGATGGCGCCGGAACGATCCAGATGCTCGGCGCCAGTGTGGTCAACCAGACCGCCAACGAAATCGTCTTCAATGTCGCCAGCAGCACCGGCAACAACATCGGCTTTCGACTGACATCGATCACACCGGGCAACCATCCTCGCAACATGCGCGTGTTGCCGCCGGGTGGCGTCTGCAGCAATGATCAGCGGCGTGTCTGTGATGCCGGAAACCCTTGTGGCGCAGGCGGTACCTGCACCCTGTTCACGACCGGCAACACTGCCGAAACCCAAGTGTTCCATCCGACGTTCCTGAAGAACATGGAGCCGTATCGACTCCTTCGTTACATGGACTGGATGGAAACGAACAGTTCGCAAGTGACCACGATTGCCGACTATCCGACCGTGTCCGACGCGTTCTGGCATCGGGTTCCGCTGGTGGTGTTGGCCGACCTCGGCAACCGACTCGGCAGTGACATCTGGATCAACGTGCCGCATCGGGCCAACGATGCCTTGGTCGACCACATGGCCACGACCTTGCGCGATTCCTTTCGCGCCGATCGCAAGATCTTCATCGAATACAGCAACGAAAACTGGAATGGCATCTTCTCGCAAGGCACGGAAATCGGGCAGGCATTCTGTCCCGGCTTTCCCGACCTCGCCGCCGGTTGTCTCAACGACGGGATCCCGGCCAACGCCATTCCGTGCGAACGCGACCCGAACACGTTTTCCCAAGGTCCTGCCTCAGGACCTTGCTTTCAGTCTTTGGTGCGAGGCTGGGGCGACCGTTCCGTGCAGATCTTCGACCGTTTCGACACGGCGATGGGCACCGCTGCGCGCGACCGCACGGTGCGGGTCATCGCCGCCCAGGCAGCCAATCCCGATCTGGGCCGCCAGATCCTGACGCGTAATGTCACAGGTCAGGCGTTCACAGTGGCCAGTCGCACCGATGCCTATGCCAGTGCGCCGTATTTCGGCACCGAATACTGCACGCCCGACAGCGGTGTGAACCCCGACACGAGTCCTGCGGTCTACGCAAATGTCGATACGTTCCTGGATCATGTCGAAGCCAACGCCATGGCTCGCGCCCGCGGGTTCATGACTGGAAGCAAGGCGATGCTGACGACCAATTTCCCGACCGAAGGCATCCGGCACATCGCCTATGAAGGCGGCCAGCATTTTGTTGGCGTGGGCGGCTTCCAGTTCAATGCGACCTGCGAGACGATTTTCGAAGCCGCGAACCGCCATCCCCGCATCAACGGCCTGTACCGCGACTATCTGCTCGACTGGAAGGCCAATGGTGATGAGTTCACGCATTTCTCCAATGGCGGCCGTTGGAGCGTTTTCGGTTATTGGGGCACATTGGAATTCACGTTCCAGGACCCGGCCACCTCACCGAAATTCCAGGCCCTGACCGGCCACAGTTCGGCGAAGCCGTGCCATTGGCCCGACTGTTCACAAGACGGCAGCACACCGGTTGTGGATCCGTTGTTCCGGGACAGTTTCGAGGGCGATCCGGCACCAACGTGCTCACCCGTCCAGTTGATCAGTGACAGTGGTCTGGAAGCGTCCGATCCAGGCACCGGTGCGAACGCCTTCTGGGCGTCGACGTCGACAGGCTTTGGTACGGCCATCTGCACGAACGGCACCTGCCCGGATGACGCCGGCACGGCGCTGCCCCGAAACGGCACCGCATGGGCATGGTTCGGTGGCACCGCGAATGCCGAAACCTCGTCGTTGCAGCAATCCGTGGTGATTCCGGCCGGCAGCCCGAGGTTCCTGAACTTCTTCCTGCGCCGGGGATTTGTCTCCACGCCCTTCACGGCCACACTTGTGGTGCGGGTGGACGGAACCACCTTACAAACTCTCGATGAACCATCCAGTCCGGAAGCCGCCTACGGCTTGCAGACCATCGACTTGTCGGCATTCACGAACGGCGCCGCGCACACGATCCGATTCGAGTACACGAATCCCGGGGGCAGCGGCAAATCCAACTTCGTGGTGGACGACATCAGCCTGACCTGCACCGCCGGGAGTTGATTCGGCGGGTTTCGCCGCCAAGCCGGGTTACCCGATACATCGACTGGAGAATCCCGATGTGTCGTTTGGTTCGAATCCGCTTCCTGTTGCTCTTGCTGCTTCTGGCAACCACCGCAGTGCCGGCGCAGGTCGTCCGGCAAATGGCCGATCTCAACACCGGGCCCAATGGGTTCCTGACCGGCGGGATGGGCAACGAGGCGGTCGTCTTTGATGGCCGGCTCACGTTTGTCGCCACCGACCGGCTGCATGGCACCGAACTCTGGATCAGCGATGGCAGCGCACTGAACACCGTGCGCTTGTCCGACATCTGTCCGGGCCAGTGTTCCAGTTCGCCGAACAATCTGTACGTGGAAGGCAGCAACCTGTACTTCTCTGCCAACGACGGCCGGCACGGCTTCGAGTTGTGGCGACTTCAATCCGGCAGCCTGACACCGACCTTGGTGGCGGATATCAACCCCGGCGCAGACGGATCCAGCCCGGCCAGTTTTGTCCGTCGCTCGTTTTCGATCGGTGGCGGCAGCGTCACGCGCACGTTTTTTGCCGCCACGCGCGCCAGCGAAGGTCGCGAAGTGTGGCGACTCAGTGCGAATGTGCCGACGCTCGAGCGCGATGTGGCGCCGGGAACCGCGTCGAGCGATCCGCGCTCGTTCGTGCTCATGGCCACATTGCAGATCGGCTTTACAGCGGTGACACCGGCCTCGGCCGCGAGGTCTATCAACTGGGCTACAACACCAGCGCCGATCCGGCGGCGGTGTCGGCCATTGCGGTGGGCGGCTTCAACGCTTCGTCCAGCCGATCGGTCCGGCCCGACATGGTGGTACTGGGGTCGTTGGCTTATGCGATCGTCGATGATTCCAGCACATTCAGCGATGATCTGTACGCGACGAATGGCACAACCGCGGGAACCATCAAACTCCGCACGACATCGACGCTGAACAACCTGACGATCAATATCGCTCTGAACCGGGTCTTTTTTACGTCACGCGCCGGCGGCCTGGAAACACTGGGTGTCACTGATGGCACCCTCGCAGGCACGATCAGCCTCGGCACCACGAACATCGAGCCGCGGGCCATGACCTCGCTCGGAAACCGGCTGTTTTTTGCCGGCCTGACCGCCAACAACGGGCGAGAATTGTTCAGCAGCGACGGCACGATTGCCGGCACCGCCTTGTTCAAGGAACTGGTGCCAGGGGTCGACGGGATGTCGAACAACATCTTCGGGCGCACCAGCGCGAACAATCTGCGCGCGTACTTTACGACCGGTGATCAACTCTGGATCACCGATGGCGTGGCTGCCAATACCCAGGAAGTGTCCGGTTCCGCGATCGCCGGCACGGGCGGGAAGATCACCGCGCTGATTGCGACCAGCGGACAGAACGTCATGCTCGGTTTCGACCCGTCCGGAATCGGCTCGCAGGGCGAACCCTTCTTCAGCAATGGCACAGCCGCCGGCACGCTGGCATTGGGTAACCTGATCTCCGACATCGGTGATTCGTTTCCGACGCCCTTGGCCGAGATTGGCAATCATCTGGTGTTCGTGGCGAGCGTGCCCGGCCAGACCTCCAATACCTACAGCCTCCCGATCACGGGGACCGGCACCCTCGCATCACTCGGCAGCTCCAGTGGCGTACAAGCCGGGCAACACTTCGGGAAACTCTGGCTCCGATCCTTCGACGGCATTCTGCAGACAAATGGCACAGCCGCAGGGACGAGCTCGCTCAGCAGCGTCCGCCCCGAGGCGTTTGCCCCGGAATGTGTCGTGACGAGGGCCGGGGTGCCGCACTTTCTGGGTATCGCGACCGTCGGTGGCGGGAACAGCCAGATTTGGCGAAGCGACGGGACAGACGCCGGCACGGTTCCGGTCACCACCCTGCCCGTGCAGACTGGCGTTGGCCTGAGTGACTCATGTTTCACGACCTTCCGTTTGATCGGCGGTTTTGGCGACTCGATCTTCGTGACCGGCATTCTCCCCACCACCACCAACGCCGGCGTCGAATTGTTGCGACTCGACAACAACAATCAGCTGAGCCTGGTCACCGACTTGCGCGCAGGCGCCACGGGCGCCGATATCCGCGACATGGTGAGTCTTGATGACCGGGTCATGTTCGTTGCGAACGACGGCATCTTCGGTCAGGAACTCTGGCGCAGCACCGGCACGGCACAAGGCACGGTCCGGTTGAGTGACATCAATCCCGGCGCCGGCGGCGCGGCCATCACGCTGATGACCCGCGCTGGCAACCGTCTGTATTTTGTCGGGACTTCGCCGAGCTTAGGCACCGAACTTTATGTCAGCGACGGCAGCGTCGCAGGCACCGGGCCGGTTGCCGATCTGTTTGTCGGGTCCGGCAGCGGATTAACCGGCACCTCGTTGTTGGTGGCTTCCGGGAATACCCTCTACTTCACCGGCACCAGCAGCACAGAGCCGGGCTGCCGCCTGTTCCGCGCCGAAGGCAACTTGGCAAGCTGCGCCTATGATCCGGCAACCACTTTTCTGGGTCCGATCATGGATGCCGTGGTGACGGCATCGGGCGCGGTGGTCTTCACGGCAGTCCGCACCGGACCCTCGGACGGTGAAGAACTTCGCGTGTTGTTCAATGGCCAGGTGATCAACGTACCCGGCACCGATCTGGGCCCTGGAACACTAGGCAGCGCGCCCAGTGAACTGGTGGCCCAAGGTGAAAACGTGTATTTCCGCGCCACCGACAGCCAGAGCGGCATTGAACTCTGGCAACTCACCTTGCCCGATCTGGCGGCCGTATTCCGGGATAGTTTCGAATGACCCCCGCAGAGCTTGCGCCGGACCTCAGTTCAAGCTCTGCAGAACCCGCTCCATGCTGCCTTGCCCGACCTGGACCAAACCTCGCCTCGGTCGGTCGAGATCGAGAATCGTCGCCAGCACCAGGACGATCATCAAGGCGAACAGGTAGGTCGAACCATGACGGCGGCGATCAACAATCGCCAATCCATAGGCAATCATTGCCAGGGCAACAAACGTAACGCCGATCAGCAGCCAGATCACCAACTCGGGCACATGGTTTTCGAGTGCCGCACGGCGCCGCTCGTCGAGATCGAACAGATCGTTCAAGGAAGCACTGAATTGTGTGGCGGGCACCGAATGTGGATCCGCCACGGCATTCGCGACCGCAATAGCCCACAGTTGATCCTGCAATGACTGGGTAGTGCTCAGCGCAGCCGAAACCCGAACGGGATCGACCCCTGCAGCAAAATAGTCCAGGCGTGCCTGGGCGTAATCAGCCAGCAACTGTCGGGCCGACGTGTGGTTGCCGGGCGGCAGGAATTCAGACCGCAGGGCTGCGGTGCCGATGGCATTCGCTTCCTCGACCACGAGCGCCTTGCGAGCCTCGAAACGGGTCACGGCCATCGAGAGCGTGAATCCGAGCAGCAGCGCCAACAGGCCCAGTATTGCCCCCTGCAAGGTCCCCAAATGCGAACGGAGTCCTTCGCTGGCACTGGCGTGTTGTCGCCGGCCGAGCCGAAAACCAAACTCGATCACCAGCAAAGCCACACACAGCGCGAGCACGACGAACAGCCCTTCATTGATCAGCCAGAGCATTGCGGATTCCTTTCAGAGTCCGCCAATTATCAGTGATCGGCTGCCTTGGATGACAGCCTGGAAACCGTCAGTCGTGCTTCAAGTTCGGCCTCGACGAACCCATTGATACGCGTGTCCCCAATCAGAAAGGTCGGCACGATCGTGACATCGAGGCTGCCGGCGATCCGCCTGGCTTCGTCGGACTGATCAACCGTCAGTTCGCGGACCGTGACATCCCGATCGATCAACCACTGACGCGCCGAGGCACATGCGGGGCAGGTGCTGGTGGCGATCATCACGGGGGTCGCACCGGGATCGAACGTGAGCCCTGCCGGATCAAATGACTCCACTGCCGGCCGCGTTGAGGATTTCTGGTAGTACCGGCCCGCTGCCGTACCCAGCACCACGGCGATCGCGGTCAAGGCAAGCAACAGGAGCCCGTCGCGCAGCACGCTGCGCAAAGTGATGGTCATGAGGAGTACTCCGGGTGAAAAGCCGAACCTCCGGACGATCCGGAGGTCCGGCAACAGGGCTTACTCGTACAGACCCGGACAGCCGTTCCTGCGCAGGCAGATTTCGTAACGCATGGTGCAGTTGTCGTTCTGGTAGCCACCACAACGCCAGAAGGCGCTGTCGCATTCAATACACGCGGAGCTGGTGGCCGACACGGCAGAACCGATACCGGCGCTGATGGCGAACAAGGCGAACATAACTTTCTTGCGAATGCTCATGGAAATTCCTTCAAAGAGGAGACAGGGCGCGGGGATCCCGCGAAGCCTTTTGCTACCGGTCATGACGGTTGCCCCATCCCTGGGGCAACCCGTCCGTCAACTTGGGCTTGATGCCACTACTCGACAGCTGAGGAAAAATCCGATCACACATTCTGCAGAAACTTACTGATTACCCTCACAGGCAAAGAATGCCTGTGCCGTGGTCGATAGACCATTCGGCGCAATGACCGTCACCGAAACGCGACCTGCGCGCCCCGTACAGTTGCCGACCAGGGTGCTGGTGAACTGGTCGGCGGAATAATCGGCATCGACACCATTCAGAATCGACCACACATATCGATAGGTCAGATTGCTGGACGCCGGCCAGGCGTCACAAACCACCACATAATTGCTGCTGGTACAGGAGATCTCGGCAGGTGGCGGCAGAGCCACGTCCGGACAGGCATGCTGGGGCGACCCCGACGATCGCGGGCAAGACTTGGTGTACGTCACCACTTTGGCCGGTTCACAGTAAGGCTGTCCGTTACTGGCTCGGAGATCACAAGTGGGCGGCTCCGGCGTCGGTGTCGTCCCCGGAGTCGGCTCCACAGGCGGCTCCGCTTCCGAAGTAGTCTCCGTCGTCGTTGCCGCCTGGGCCTGGGCCGACAGGACAATCATTCCGAGCAGAAGGGCGGCAAACAGATACTTGGTCATCAGGGTTTCTCCTTGGGGGTGTTGGGGTTGAGCGGGCGGTATCGATCACTCGCCAAACGCGCAAAAAGTCGATCACGGCATCAAACGCAGCCATTCCCGGGCGCGTTCGCAGGCCGCAGGTGCCTGAGCACCCGAACAGGCAGGTCGGGCGGTCAGGTCACGAAGCAGATCAAGATATTCGGCCCGGTTGTCATCGGCCGATGCTTTGATGCCGGCCAGACCTTGCTCGGGTGCCAGAGCGTCGACGGCATCACCATGACGCTCGCGAGAGGCCAGGAATCGTCCGAGGTTCATCCGGTAGTACGCCGTCATTTCGGATTCTCCGCCGGCGCGTCGAAGGCTCTGGGCCAGCGCGTCGCGGTAAAGCGACTCGGCTTCGGCGTCATGCCCGCCCGCTGCATCCAGCGTATAGGCAAGGTTAAATTGCACCCTGGTGGTGTTGGCGTGGTCCATACCCTGGGCTCGAATCGTGGCGGCCAAGGCATTTCGGTATGCAGCGAGGGCATCGTCCTTTCGGCCCAGCTTTCGAACGAACGCGCCAGCGCATTGTGCGCATAAGAGGCCTCGGCAGTGTCTGGCCCAAAAATCCGCACCACTTCCGCGAGCACGGACTGGGCTTCGTCCACGGCTTCTTGCGCACGATTGGCAAGACGCAGCGCAATCAGTCGACGCAGGCGTGTGCGCAGCACCTGGGGATGATCGGCAGAGAACTTCGTTTGTTGCCAGGCCAAGGTTTCATCGAGTGTCGCGGGTTCACCCGCCGAATTGCCGCCCATGCCCTGTGCCTCGGCGAATGCATAGCGGGTGCTCGTCGCGTATTCGTCTTCAGGGCCGAGGTCCGACATCTCAGCCAGTGCACCCTGCACCATGCGGAGCCCTTCTTCGGATCGACCGACGATGCTCCACAACCTGCCTTGCATGGCGCGCCACTTCGGCCCCGGATCACCACCTCCGGCGTTCGCGGCATCAAGCGTCTTCTGCGCCTCGACGAGTTGATCGGCATTGATCTGGGCGCGAGCCTGCATCACCCGCAGCCAGGTGCGATCTTCAGAGTTGAAGCCGGCGCGCAAGGCAGCGTCACTGGCACGCTCCAGCAACACCGCCGCTTCGTTGGCTTGCCCAAGGGACAGGTCCACTTGTGCGATGGTCTGCGCCAGTGTGGCGTACAGGGCAGGCTGTTCGGGGGCAATCAGTTCCAGTCGGCGTCGCGCCGATTCCAGAATCTGGCGCGCACTGATGTCTGCCCCGGCTGCGCGGATCGGGTCTGCCGCAATGAATGCATCCTGCATCATGGACAAGGCCTGAAACGACACGTCGCGTTCGGCCCGTAATGCCAGGTTCTGTTGCCACAGGGCCGCAGCGGCACCGGTCAAGGTCAGCACGGATAGTGCAGCGATCCCTGCGGCGATCCGATGCCGTGCAATGAACTTGCTCAGCCGGTACCAACCGTGGCCATGCCGGGCACGTACGGGCATTCCCTGCAACCAGCGCTCCAGATCCTCGTCCAGTTGCGCGACCGAATCGTATCGGTCACCCGGTTCCTTGCGCAGGCATTTCAGGACGATGCCGTCGAGGTCACCGCGCAGAGCACGGGCGCGCGCACGGCTGGCGGCATCCTGCTGCAGGATCCGGGCGCTCGGTGCCGGTGCCGGCACGTCGAGCACCAGTCGCTCGATCTGGCCAAAGCTCAACCCTTCGAAGTCGAATGGCGGTTCGCCACTGAACAACTCATAAAGCAGCACACCCAGTGCGTAGACATCACACCCGACGTTGACCGGCCCACCTCGCAATTGTTCGGGCGCTGCATATCGGGGTGAGAAGAAACGCTGTGCGGTACCGGTCTGGATCGACCAGTTCTCGTCGATGCCGGTACCGATACTTTTGGCGATGCCGAAATCGAGCAGTTTCGGCAGGCCCTCGTTGCCGACCAGAATGTTGCCGGGCTTGAGGTCCCGATGAACGATCAGATGGCGATGTGCATGCGCGACCGCCTGACAGACCTGCCTCATCAGCACGACACGCGCACGCAGGTCGAGTTGTCGACGTGCGCAGAATTCGTTGATCGGCAAGCCGTCGACAAACTCCATGACAAAATACGGCGTGCCGTCCGGCAACTCGGCGGCATCAATGAGCCGCGCGATGTAGGGATGGTCGAGTGTGGCCAGCGCTTGTCGTTCGAGTTCGAAACGCGCCCGTGCGGCGGCATCCAGATACTCGCGCCGGACCACCTTGATCGCCACCTGCTGGTCGACACTGCCCTCGAACCGTTCGGCACGGAACACAACGCCCATGCCCCCTTGGCCGAGCGGCTCCAGGATCCGGAAGGCGCCGAGCGTCTGACCCGGCCGCAGACTGCTTCCGGTAATCGCCGATGCCCAGTCGACGAGCCCGGCCGTAGCCGGCTTGAGGGTCGTGTTCGCGAGCTTGCGGTCGACCGCAAGCAAGCTGATCAATTGGGCACGCAAGGCCGGCTGATCCGCACATTCGCGGTCCAGCCAGGCGTCACGTTGGTCCAAAGGCAATTCGACGAGTGTGTCGAACAGCTCCTGCAAACCGGGCATCAGTTGTCGGCTTCCACGCCGAGGCGCTGGCCGAGCCAGGCACGCGCGAAGCGCCATTGCCGCCCGACGGTGGCCACCGAACTGCCCATCACTTCGGCAATCTGTTCGGTGTTGAGCCCGGAGAAGAATTTCAGCTCGACGACCCGGGCGCACACGGGATCGACCTCGGCAAAGGCATCCAATGCCTGATCCACGCCGATCCAGTCGACCGACTCGTCGATCGCTGGAGCATCCCGTTCGGTGAGCTCATCGAGCGGCACAAACGGCAAGCCACCGCCGCGTTTGTCCCGGTTGCGCATCCGCAGATAGTCGACCACGACCCGCCGGATCACGGTGGCCGCAATGGCATAAAAATGCTCGCGGTTCTGCCAGCTCACCGATTGTTGTTCGGTCAGTCGCTCGTAGGCCTCATGCGCCAGTTCGGTTGCCTGCAGCGTCAACACGCCGGCGTTGCGTCGGGCTTGGGCACGCGCGAGCTCCAGCAAAGTTGGATAGGCAAGGTCCATCAAGGCCTGTTCGACCGAGCGGTCGCCACTGCGCCAGCGTTTGAGCAAGTCGGTGATCATGGGCACATCCGTGTAAACAAAGGTGGAATTGTACCCAACCTCTTCCGGCTTCAATGTGCCAAGCGTTCGGTTTCCAGTGCAGCCAGCATCTCGTCCAGTCTTGTGATCCGCGCATGGTCGGCGCCAAGCAGTCTGGCGAGCCGCTCCCGGGCGACCAGGAACTCCGTCCGGGCTTCGGCGAATCGGCCTAGTTTCTGCAAGGTCTGCGCCATTCCGACCCGAAACAGCGCGGGTTCGTGGCGTTCGGCACTCATCGTCCGTTCCGCCCGCTCGACCGTGTCTCGGGACAAATCCAGCGCCGCGTCCAGTTCACCCCGTTTGCGCAGCAGGCCGGCGAGATTGTGCGCCAGGATCAGGACGTCGAAAGCGTCGGCACCGAGCAGCTCACGTTCCACGTCGAGTGCGCGCCGATAGTGCACTTCGGCTTCATCCAGCTTGTTCTGCAGCGACAGCACCAGGCCGAGGTTGTTCAGGCTGTTGCGCGTCAACACACTGCCCACGCCGAGTTTGTCTTCGCGTTCCGCCAGCACTTCCCGGAACAGTTTCTCGGCCGCTTCGAACTGGCGATCATCCTGCAGCATGCTGGCGAGTTCGTTGAGCGTGCGCTGAGTCTCCGGATGCAGCCGGCCGAATCGTTGCTCCTGCCAGGCCAGGACCCGTCGCTCCAATTCCAGAGCGGGTGCCAATTGCCCCATCTGTCGATACAGGATCGCCCGGTTCTGAATGATCCCCTGCAGACGCGGCGAATCAGGCCCGAGCATCCGGGCAGCCAGAACCTCCGCTTCCTTTAGAGCCCGATCGGCCTGACTGAACTTCGCCAGACGGAGTGCCGCTTCACCTTCCGCTGCGAGCAACTCGATGCGCAAGGTGTCGTCCGCAGCCAGAATCGCCATTCGCGGCTGCAGCAGCGCGATGGCCGCCAACGCCGGCTCCGTCTGCGAGGCGGCAACCTGGATTTCGATGGCCTGCAAGGCGAACCGGATTTGTGCCCGGTTGTCGCCACCCGCTCGCACGCGCTCCTGTTCCTCGAGTGACTTCAATTCGGCCAATGCCGCCGAAACGTCTCCGAGACGGGAACGCATGTCGGCCCGCTCGGCCCGCAAGGCACTCAGGTCCTCGGCTTCGTGTTCGCCACTGGCTTCGGCCAACTGGATGGCTCGCTCATATTCCTGCGTCGCCACGTCGTATTCGCCCACGCCCGAATAACTCCGCGCCAGCGTCGCCCGGATTCCGGCCTCGATGCCCGGTTGTCCATCGAACCGCTCTCCCAACCCTGCGCGAGCGCGGTCCAGCAACTCGCGCACACTGAGATCCGGTTTCGGCGTGTTGTAGGGATCCGCCTGACTCAACAGGTCTTCGGTCAGAAACCGGTTGACGTTCTCGGCGATGGCCGCCGCCCGTTCGGTGCGTGCGTTCTCGACCTGCAACCGCCAGTTGAAGCCGATCAACAATCCCAACAGCAACAAGGCGGCGGTTGCCGAACCCAGACTCAGCCACGGCCTTCTGCGGACAGCACAGTTCAGCGAATAACCCCATCCGCCGCGTATCGCCAGCACGGGCAGACGCTCCAGCCAACGTTCGAGGTCGGCGCCGAGTTCGCCGACCGAGTGATATCGCTGCCCGGGGTCGTCGTGGCGAGCCTTCGCCAGAATCGCGCGCAGTTCGCGAGTCCGTTGTCCACTTGGGGCCAACAGCGGTTCAACAAGGCGACCGAGCAGCAGCCCGATCTGATACTGATCGGAAGCCGGACCGACGGTTTCGTTGCGCGTCTGCTCGGGGCTTGCCCAACCGGGAATAGGCGCACCTGCGCACTTTCATCGATCCAGCCAGCGATTCCGAAGTCGAGCAACTTGACCCGGCCTTCGGTGTCCACCAGCACGTTGCTCGGTTTGATGTCCCGATGCAGCAACAATCTTTGGTGGGCATGTGCCACCGCGGCGATCACCTGTTGGACCAGGCCGACACGGGCCTGCAGATCGAGTCCGTTCGTCTCGGCATGTGCGTCGATATGCTGGCCTTCAACCAGTTCCATCGCCAGCCAGGCGCGACCGCCGTCGAGGGTGCCGCCGTCAAGCAGGCGAGCGATGTTCGGGTGGTTCAGGGTCGCCTGGATCTGCCGTTCGCGATGGAACAGTTCGATGTCGCGGGTGCTCGGATTCGCGGGCACACATTTGATCGCCACGGCCTGATCGAACTGGCCGTCGTCACGCTGCGCACGATAGACCACGGCCATGCCGCCGGCGCCCAGCTCTTCGACGATCCGAAAACTGCCAAGGCGGGTTCCGGGCGGCAATCGATCGCCCGCCCGCGCTTCCTGCATCAGCGAGCGGAACAGCGAACCTTGCCAGAGCGCACGCGACTCCAGCCAACCGAGCGGATCTGCATGAGGATCCGGGGTGTCGGCCATCTCAACTGTCCCGGTCCGGCGCCATGATCCGCGCCAGTGCCACACGCGCCTCGGCATACCAGCGCTGCACGGTGCGCAGGGACGTGCCGAGCGCGTCGGCCGTTTCCTGTTCGCTGAGCCCGGCAAACACGCGGCATTCGACGACCTGAACCCATTTGGGTTCGATCGCTTCGAGCTGTTCCAGGGCTGTTGAAATGCCCAGCAGGTGTTCTGCTTCCAGATCGGCCGACCGTTCCTCCTCAGAGAGGGTTTCCACAACGGCGCCGGCACCCCGCTTCTGCGCCATGCGATCGCGCGCGTGGTTCAACAGCAACTGCCGCATGGCCCGTGCCGCCAGGGCCATGAAGTGAGCCCGGTCCTGAACACCATGTGCCCCGGCGCGGGCGAGGCGCAGGTAGCAGTCGTGCACCAGGACGGTCGGATTGAACGTGGCCGAACCGCGCCCGGCCAGCACGCCACGCGCCACTCGTTTCAGGTCGTCATAGATCAGCTCGACGACCTGGTTCCAGGCCAGCGGATCTCCCTGGCGCGCGCGCTCCAACAGTTCAGTGACTTCCGCCATGATCGGTACTCAGAGACTCAGGACCGGCGGCAAGGGGCAATGCAAAGCGGCGCAGACCAGCCGCAGCAACTCCGCCTCGGGCACCGACAACAGGCCGTCCTGACTGATCCCGCGCACCAATGCCTCGATCAGCAGTTGTTTGCCGGTGGCATTCAGGCGATCGAGCGTAGGCAGTGCCTGATCCAGGAACCCCCGCCAATCGCTTGGGGGCTGGTAAGGCAAGGCTTGCCCCTGGAACAACACTGCGGCGGCAGCCTGGAAAGCGCGTTCAGCGTCGGCACGGTTGTCGTGGCCCTGTTCGGCAACCAGTGCCAGCAGCCCAATGGCCTGCTCGCGACAGTCGGTCAGTTTGCTGCGCCCGACGGCCTTCGCGTTCGGTGGATCGAGAAAATCGGCGACCTGCACCCGAACCAGCGTGGCCAGACAAAACTCATAGGGCAGCACCTGGCCGTCCACATGCATCAGTCGCTCCAGCACGGCGGTGAACTGATCCAGTCGCGGCCGTGGCAATCGACGCAGGGACGGGAACGCCATGTTGGCGAGCGGCAGTCGCATCATCGGATGCACGCTGGCAAGACTCGCGCCGAGGTGATTGGCAAGCTGCGCGGTCTGGTCGCCCAGTGCCGTCGCGATCAGCCGCAGTTGGACGGCGTGGGTTCCGGGATCGATCATCAAGGCCAGCATCAGCGATTCAGCTTTCGCAGGATCGCGTGCTGCACCTTTCAACTCGTCCGGAATCTGGTGGTGCAACTGATCGGCGACCCGGTAGTCGTCGTTCGCCGGATTGCCCACTTGTCGCGACACGGCCCGAGCCTCGACACGCACCTGGGAATCGGCACCGGGCAGCGCCGGCGGGGCAGCACGTTTGGGTGACGCACCTGCGAGGCCACTGCGACCGGCCAGCGCCATTTCATCGTCGAAGGCGAGCACATCCACGTTGCCGCCCCATTGTTTGTGGATGTCCACAAACTGGCGCGGGTCGAACTGTTTGTCGAGTTTCTGGATCCGCTCCAGCAACGGCGGATGGGTTGCGAACAGACCACTGAACCCCACCCCATCCGAAAACAGCATGTGGCTCACGTCTTCGCTTTCACCTGCCTCGAGTTTGGAACCCTGGGCCAGGCCACCGACTTTTTTCAGGGCACCAGCCAGCCCGACGGTCTGACGCGTGAACTGGACGGCCGAAGCATCGGCCAGGAATTCGCGGGATCGCGAAATGCTGGCCTTGATCACGCGCCCGATCAACAAGCCCACATAACCCAGCACCATGATCGCCAGGGCGGCAAGAAAGATCGGGCCGAGCCCTTTGCTGTCGCGCGCGTGACGCATGCCTTCGAGGATTTTTCGACCAATCAGGCCGACCACCAGGATGCCGAACAACACACCCATCAGGCGGATGTTCAAGCGCATGTCGCCGTTGAGGATATGGCTGAACTCGTGTGCCACAACACCTTGCAGCTCATCACGCGTGAGTTTTTCCAGCGCGCCGCGCGTGACCACCACGGCAGCGTCGCTCGGTGTAAAGCCGGCCGCAAAGGCATTGATGCCGGCTTCCTGTTCGAGCACGTAGATCTCGGGCACCGGCACGCCGGAAGCAATCGCCATTTCCTCGACCACGTTACGAAGCCGACGATGATGCGGGTTCGACGCCGCTGCCGACCTGGGTCGCACCCATGCTGGATGCAACTGCCTTGCCGCCCGACCGAAGGCTTGCGGTCTTGCCGATCGACGCAATGGTGATGACCAGGAACGAGCACCGAGGTGCCATGATGGCGGTCGGGTGATCACGCAGTGCACCCCAGAACGAAAACACCTGGCCGTCGGTCGCCTTCAATTCGGAGGCCGCAAAAATCAGCACGAGCACAATATCGACTGCCACGACCACACCGATCACGGCCAGCGCAAACAGCCAGACCAATCGCCGGGTTTGTTGGCGGGCCAGGTGCTGCTGTTCGAAGAAGTTCATCGTCGATCGGCGTCAGTGCGACGTCAGGTCGTCAGAACTTGACCTGCGGCGCCACGCGTTTGGCTTCGTCTTCAATCTTCAGTACGGCGGCTTCCTTGAAGTTGAAGAACCCCGCGATGATGTTGTTCGGGAAAGACTCGCGGTGCACGTTGTAGCCGGTGACGCTGTCGTTGAAGGCCTGACGCGAGAACGCGACCTTGTTTTCGGTCGAGGTCAGTTCTTCCGACAACTGCATCATGTTCTGGTTGGCCTTGAGGTCCGGGTAGGCCTCGGACAACGCGAACAGCCGGCCCAGCGCGCCGGACAGAGCGCCTTCGGAGGTTGCCAGCGATTGCATGGCCGCGGCATCACCCGGTGAGCCGTGCGCCGCCTTCAAGCCGGACACGGCGGCATTACGCGCCTTGATCACGGCTTCCAGGGTGTCTTTCTCGTGCGCCATGTAACCCTTGGCGATCTCGACCCGATTGGGAATGAGGTCATATCGGCGGGTCAGCTGAACATCAATCTGCGCAAACGCGTTCTCGAAGCCCCGCGCGCGCACCAGACCGTTGTAGATGGACACGCCCCAGAAGAGGACGACTGCGACAAGGCCCAGGAAAATCAAACCGACAATCATGGTCTTTACCTTCTCGATGGTGGTGGTTGCCGCACGGTATCTGCAAACAAAGCGGACGCAAGGATGAACGGGCTGGAACCACACGCCCAGCGGCCTGCTAGCATTGCCGTGATTGCTTCGAGCATAGCAAACCAAACTGACAACCGAGCCATGCCTAAAGGGTGTTTCCCACTTCGACTGACGCAAGCCTTGCTGGCCTGCCTGATCACGCTTCCAGCGTGGTCGGCGCCCGTGGCTGCGCCGCCTGCTGCGGCCACGGCCCCAGCGAGCGCTGAACTGCCGCAACTCAGCCCGGAAGAAGCCGTCTGGGTGCGTGAACTCGACCTGATGACCGCCGGCATCGCCAAGACCGGCCAGGTGCCGGGTTTCGCCGTGGCCTTCGTTTCCAACGGGCGCGTGCTGCGGGCGACTGGCCATGGCGTGCGCCACGCCTGGACTCGCCAGCCGGTCGGGCCGGACACCGTGTTCCGCCTCGCTTCCGTGTCGAAGGGGTTCGCCGGCACGCTGGCCGCCCTGTTGGTCAATGACGGAGTGCTGCAGCTGGACGACAAGGTCCAGGATCGTGTCCCGGCACTCGTATTGAAGGACGCCAACGCCACCGGCGCGCTGCGCGTGGAAGACCTGCTGAGCCACCGGCTCGGCCTGCCGAAACACACGTTCGACCCGCTGCTCGAACAGAACGCCAGTTACTTCGACCTCGTGCCGAAACTCGGCGAGGTCACGCCGATCTGCCAGGCCGGCGACTGTTACAGCTACCAGAACGTCGCGTTCAGCCTGATTGGCGAAGTGGTGTATTCGGTTACCGGCGACTTCTACACACACCAGATCGAAAAGCGCCTGTTCCACCCGCTGGACATGACCACCGCGACGTTCGGCAAGGAAGCCCTCGAGGCCAGCCCCGACTACGCCGTGCCGCATGTCCGCAGCAAGAACGGATCGGTGCCGCTGTCCGCCAAGCCCACCTACTACCGCGTGCCGCCGGCAGCCGGCGTCAACGCCAGCATCAACGACATGTCCAAGTGGCTGCTCGCGCAACTCGGCCACAGACCCGACGTCGTGCCCGAATCCGTGCTCGCCGAAGCCCACCGGCCCCGCGTGCAAACCCCGCAGGAAACCACCAACTCACCCTGGCGCCGCGAACGCGTAGGTGACGCGCAGTACGCACTGGGCTGGCGAGTCTTCGACTACTCAGGCCACCCACTGGTATTCCATGCCGGTGCCGTACAAGGCTACCGAGCGATGGTCGGCCTGTTGCCCGACCAGGACGTCGGCATCGCCATCCTCTGGTGCAACGAAAGCGCAGTCCCCGCTGGCCTCATGCCGCGGATGCTCGATGAAGTGCTTGGACTGCCGAAACATGACTGGATGGATTTGGCTCGGTTTCAGCCTAGGGCTAAGCCGGCTAAGCGGCGGTGAGTACGCTTCTGCGCTGCTTGTGAGAGCGGCTCCTGGCGAACTTGCTGGAGTTCATCAGTTCGCGATCGATTGGACGGACATACGAAAATTGCGCCGGGTTCTTCGTAATGGTGGTCGGCTTGAAAGCGTGGTCAGACCTCAGTATCCGGCCACATCCAGTCATTAACCCTACCGATGTAGTCACCATGCATGCCCATACCGCTCAGGCCTGTCTGCATGGGCTGATCACGCATGCTGAGACCAACGCCACGACACTCCATCCACCAGGACCATGCGGCCAGTACATCATGGATTGCGCTATCGCGCCTTGCAGCAGAATCGTGGACAGAAGTAGTCGCTGCTCGTCCGTCAGTGTCAACAGCAAGTCATTGAACGCGGACTGCTCGCTTTCGATAGGAAACGGCGCATTGTCCTGCCCGGCTGGCGTAGACGCTGTTTCTGCGTGTTTCAGTGACGAGTTGATCGATTATTTCTTGATAGATGGACACATGTGACCTCGGATATTGCCCATGGAAACACAACGGACCGGGACGACGTGAACCGTCAGCGTGGCCGGTGTCCACGGACGATCACTGTTCGGCAACCGTGACAAATAGCGGCGCAGGTGACAGCAAGGCCGAGCTAATTGCGGGAAGCATGAGGTCGATAGCTTGGTTGGCTTCCTTCGGTAGTCGCCGTATTGGCCCGCACCGCGTTTTCTGTTGGCTTGAGTCAAGCTGGGCTTCGCTTCGCTCAGCGCGAGCCTGCGACCAACAGGACCAGCGATGCGGTGATGACACGCCGATCTGGAAGTTCTGAAGGCGATATCCAGACTCACTGGGCAGCGCTAAGGTGGTCGCCATGATGGCCTCGTCATCTCATAGTGGATCTCCTGAGCCTGAATCCAGGAGCGCGGAAACTCCACTGATCCGAGCAACACACTACAAATTGCATGTCGCATTTGCCGGGCACACACATCTGCGCTCAGCTCTCCGACGCCAGTCCCCAAGCCGGGGAACGCTACCCGCTCTATCCGTGTTGATATCGGGTCACCTGCATGCGGGCCAGTTTCGAATTTTCCGTTGACGAGAAGGACTGGAGCTGCGCGGGCAGCCAAGTATGGGTTCGGAGAGTTCACCAGCGCCATGGGAACCCGCATGGTCGGTGCTACGACCAACCAGGGAAAACTGAGATGACCTGTTTCAACCAAGTCTGCGGCTCCAACCGGCAGCTCGCCGTCGAACCTCGATTGAATCCGAGCCTGCACAGCTGCCTGAAGCTGCCAGCCAAAAAAATTGCTGTACGCGAGATCAATGCCGCCATCCATGAACCCGAAACTGTTGGCGGGGCTCACCAGCGCGTCCGCCTCGACTTCGAGAATTGACCGTTTCTCTATGGAGACGAAATCAAAATCGCCGCAGTGCCGTTTCCAAGCCTCGGCCAGTGGCGCATCAAGAGCGGTTAGCACTAGCTGAAGCATTGGTCTTGACACCTAGTGGGGTAAAGAAGATTGCGACTTCAATCTTGCTTCCTTGCATTAGGGAGCACAAGAGTGATTGTTTGAGTTCGTCGCAAGCTTGTCAAAATCAGCCGGCGGTTATTGGCTACGCTATCTGGAAATCCATACGTTCTTGGTTCTTTTTGCGAACACGGGATCGTTCTGACCACAGCGAAACCTGGCTACTTGCGAGAAGCATGAGCACGCTAACAAGCGGAATTCATTGGTCAGCCATACAAGCCCACACCGAGTTTCCTGATGCCTTCAGTCAAGCTGGGCTTCGCTTCGCTCAGCGCCAGCCTGCGACCGGCGGAGTCGGCGCCGGTTGCACGAACGATCGGACGGCGCTGCTGAGACCCGTGGCGAGTTACTCTTCGGGAAGCACCTGGCCAATGCGAAGAAGGTTTCCATCGGGGTCGACGATCGCGAACTCACGAAGGCCCCAGGGTTTGTCTTCCAATCGGTCCATCCGCGGGATGCCCGTGTCTGGAAGTTTGCTTCGCAGGCACGCCTGATAGAAGCGCTCAACGTCGGTGACCCGGATGTAGCAGCCGGCATGTGACTCCGATGGCACGAGTTCCTTGTGCGTGAAGAAGTGAAGCTCGACTGACCCACGCCGAAAGATGCCGTAGCCGTTGTCGAAGTCATGTGCGCCACCCTCAAACCCCAGGCGAGCGTAAAACTCGGCTGTCGCGGAGATCGATCGGCTCGGCAGTATGGGAATCGCGAGGTCGTTGGTTTCCATGTTTCTCGTCCTGAGGATTCGTGCGCTTTAACGGTTGAGCTGAGCGACGTGTCTGGGCTCGCGCTTTTGTTCGCAGCAAGGTACGCGGCAGGCAACAACTACTTCTGTGCCAGGTGCCAGGCTACCAAGGCATTTGCGTGCCCGTGACCCAGCTTGTGCTCGGACTTCAAGTGACTCACGAGTTCAATAACACACGATTATCGGGTTCTAAACCACAGCCAGGCCTTCCGGTACATGATGTCAGTTCTGAGCACGTACTTGATGCCCTCTGTCACGGTCTCGCCTTCGTGGATGCGATCGCGCAAGAAATCAGCGCCGTCCCCGGCTCGGGAGTGAACGCGGTTTCACCGGAGTCGCCAGCGAACCAGAATCGGGTTCCCTCCAGGTTCATGCGGCGGCTCATTTGCGGAGCAGTTCGAAACTGCCAAATGAGTCGCCATCAGTGCTCTGCAGGAAAGTTTACTCACTCCTTTCCGGTTTCGTCATACGTGCCCCGCCCGAACGTCGCGGATGCACCACCAACCGCCGTAGTACCCGGAGTTGCCCGACGGAATTCCAAGCGCCCCAAACGCGTCACTGATCGGAAACCACGCGAACACTGCGCTGTCGCCGGGACTCTGCGTATTGGTGAAGGTGTCGGTCGACCTCGAACGTCACGGTGCAGGTGCGGCCATTCCGCACGATGAACGGGCCGGGCTCGGCTTTCGTCGTCTGCGTCCGCGCGCAGGTGCCGGGGATGATCGAACCGGCACCGAGAGGCTCGAGCCAGACAGTCGGCTGGCCGTTCGTTCCGGGGCAGCCGTTGTGGGCACCGAACCCGAGGACGACGGCGTGGACGCCACTGAGCACGTGTTACTTGAGTTCTGCTGATAGCGCCTGGAAACGTTCGACGTGCCGCATCACGCCATTCCGTACGGACAACCATAGGTACTCCGGAAATCCGTTCGGGAGTTCGCACTCGACTTTCGCGAGCACTCGGGGAACGTCCGCGGCAGTTTCCTGCAGCACGCGCCAACCGTCATCAAGTCCTGCGCGCTCGGTTTCGGCTTTCCAGTGTCTTGGGAGAATCTTGCCTATTTGATAGTGGGTGTTCTTCGATCGAAGCGCCATGGCGAGTTTTGCCTTTTCGTATTCGATTTGGTTGGGGCCACTACCTATGAACGGCCAAGCCGACAAGACATCGTAAAACGGCGTGAGTTCGATCGCGCCACCGCGGCGGAGGAACAAGGAAAAATTCTTCGCATGCCCGTCGATTGCCGCGAGCATCCAGAATACGAACTGTGCGCGCAGAACATTGGTTCTGTCGCGGACAGGATCGGATGATCCTTGAAGCAGGTCGAGGATTCGCCTCAATCCAGGCCCCCCGTCTGCTTCGTACTTTTGTGCTGACGGGGTTGCCGTTGCCTGGCAGAAATCTTCCTGCGGCAAGCGCAGGATCCGGCATTGTCCGAGTTGGGTCGTCAGTTTGCGATCGAATCGGGTCACGATCGGTGCCTTGGTATCCCAAATTGGCCAATGCTCGTTTGCGCGATCGGAAGGCCGAATGCCGCCAGGATACGGCTGCAAAGCCACTCATTCTCGACGGAGTCCGACATATTGATGTTCCGCATTCCACCGATGATGCCGAGTGGCAACTTCAACAGGTGCGTACTGGGTGTCGAACCCAACGGAGTTTGCCATTGTCCCTCATGCCACAAGAGCGCTGTTTTCTCCTGCGCTCCAGCGACTGAAATTCGGAATTCTTCGGATCCGTTCTGCGCCCCGATTCCCGTGCTCGATACTCGTCCAAGGTGTCGTTCGACATCCGTTTCGGTCAGCCGCGCACCTTGGATCCTGTCATGTCCATCCGGGTTGTCGCCCTCACGCAGGAGTTGCAACGCGCCTACGCAGTCCCGGCCGATTTCTGCCAGCAGATCAAGGGTTCGGCGTGTGCGTATCTTGAATCGCGTCTGGATCCGCTGCCGGATGATGTCGCTATCGGGCAATAGATTGTCGAAGTAGGCCTCAACCATCGCTCCCTTGATCTGGCCTGAGCGGGTGAAGGGCATTGACAAGGACAGCGGTCGGCCTTCTTCAGAACGCATCCACTCTGCGTCGTAATCAAAATAGTGGACTCCGGCATCCGTGACACGCCACTGTCCAACTCGCTGACCATTCATCCATCCGACCAAATGCCGTGTCACCACTCGCCCCCCGGGGTTTCGTGCTCTGCGGGATCCGACCCTTTGGAGTCCGAAGTGGGCTTTTCCTGCACGAGAGGCACTGGCCTTGACAGGTTCGCTGCATCCGGCCCGATCCCCTGAGGAGCGACTACCTGCGGCATTTGCCCAATGAAGCCTCCCCCCAGGATCGCAAGCACTTCTAGAAGCTGCTTGACGCTTATTCGCTCGGGGTGTCGCTCGATTTCGGCAATGCGCGATTGGCTAACACCGAGGCGATGACCAAATTCCGCCTGAGTCCACCCGCGCACCCGCCTGAGTTCACGCAGATAGATGGTTAATTGAGGTGGCTCGTAAATTCGGATCGCGGCCATGAGTCACCGTGCTTATCTTCTTTCGACAATAAGACATGTTTATCATGGATCACAGATTTGTGGAATTTATTTGTGATTGCAGATTAATTCAATTTATCTGTAATAAATGATAATCCGGGAGCCAGGCCCATCAGGCATAGGCCGGGAACTGCCGGCACTGCTTCGTGACGTTTGCACGGACGCCGGCAATAACCTGTTCGTTCGTCGGGTTGTCGAGCACGTCGGCGATCCACTCGGCGAGCGCCACACACTCGGGTTCCTTGTAGCCGCGGGTGGTGACGGCTGGTGTGCCGAGGCGCAAGCCGGAGGTGATGAACGGCGAGCGCGGGTCGTTCGGCACGGCGTTCTTGTTGACGGTGATGTGCGCGGCGCCGAGGGCTTCTTCGGCGTCTTTGCCGGTGACGTCACGACCGATCAGGTCGAGCAGGAACAGATGGTTCTTCGTGCCGCCGGAGACGATCTTGTAACCGCGCTTCTGCAAGGTGGTCGCCATGGCCTGGGCGTTCTTGACGACCTGCTCCTGGTAAGCCTTGAAGTCCGGCTGCAGAGCTTCGAGGAAGGCCACGGCCTTGGCCGCGATGACGTGCATCAGCGGACCACCTTGTGTACCCGGGAACACCATCGACTGCAGTTTCTTTTCGATGTCGGCATTGGCCTTCGCGAGGATGATGCCGCCGCGCGGGCCGCGCAGCGTCTTGTGTGTTGTCGAGGTGACCACATCGGCGTGCGGCACCGGATTCGGATAGGCACCGGCGGCCACGAGCCCTGCGACGTGCGCCATGTCGACGAAGAACAAGGCGCCGACGGACTTGGCGATTTCGGCGAACTTCGACCAATCGATGACCTGCGAGTACGCCGAGAACCCGGCGACGATCATCTTCGGCTTGTGTTCAACCGCCAGACGCGCGACTTCGTCGTAGTCGATCAGGCCGGTATCCGGGTTGATGCCGTACTGCACTGCGTTGAAGATCTTGCCGGAGAAGTTGACCTTGGCACCGTGCGTGAGGTGGCCGCCATGCGCCAGGCTCATGCCGAGAATCGTGTCACCCGGCTTCAGCAATGCCAGATAGACCGCGGCATTGGCCTGCGAGCCGGAATGAGGCTGCACGTTTGCATAATCGGCGCCGAAGAGTTTCTTGACGCGCTCGATCGCCAGACGTTCGGCGATATCCACGTATTCACAACCGCCGTAGTAGCGCTTGCCGGCATACCCTTCGGCATACTTGTTCGTCAGCACCGAACCCTGGGCCGCCATCACACGCGGTGAGGCATAGTTTTCGGAGGCGATCAGTTCGACGTGATCTTCCTGGCGGACGGCTTCCTTGTTGATGGCGTCGGCCAATTCCGGATCGAACACGGCGAGCTCAGAGTAGTTGCGATACATGGGCAGCATCCCGGGCAGAGTGGAAAGCGTTCAATGTTACCCGCCCATGCCCGGACTGGCATGGGCGTGGCTTAATTTCATGTGGCGAAACCGGGGCTGTTCGATGCCCCCGGGCTGAACTGCCTCGCGGGAACATCCCGTGTCGCGTATTCGACCGCCAGCCGCAGCATTGCCGGGCTCACGTATCGGCGGTGCACGAAGTCGATCAGCGCCATATAGACCACCCCGAACACGTTTCGGGTGGCAACACGGGTACCGAGCCACACCGATGCGCCGCCGTCTGCATGGATTTCGACACGGACGACGGAACGGAACGCCAGATGCCGGTCATCTGCGCCCAACACCACTTCGGCGAGATCGTCTCCGGGCGCCACCCGGCTGTCATGCACGGGCAAGCCGTTGAAGCGGCTGCCGCCAACGTCGACGAGCAATGACGAAACCGGGCACCCGATCGTGGAGGTGCGCAGACGGAACGGCCGCACCAGGAAGTTGCGCAGGCGCATCAACTGCGCGACGCCGATCGGCCGGTGTTCCAGGAACCCTTCGAGTACGGACCCCAGGAGCGCCCGGGCACTCCGTGTCCCGATTTCATCGGCAGCGAGGCGCAGCTCGAAAGCATCCTCGTGGACACGATGCCCGGCGAACTGCCTGGCTGCGAGCGAGTCGAGCGGCATGTGCCGATGTGATTGGACTTCTCGTCCTGCGCCGTTACTCGACACCAATCCAGCCGTGGCGCGGAAGCGCGTGAGGGCGCTCCGCCACGAACCGAGACGGGCACGGACGATACGACCCACGACACCACAAGTCTGCTGGGCCGACTTGTCGAGCGCGAGTGCCGTGGTCGGAACTCGTGCTGTATCAAACGTCGGGTCCATCAGCAGCGCTTGTACTGTGGCAGGCGGGGTTTCGGTCAGGCTCGGGATGTCGGCGCCGTTCGCGAGGACTTGGCCACGGAGCTCATCGGTCAACTGACCTCCCAACTCATTGGTATGGCAGGACAACGCGAACAGGGCCGGATGACCGGTGGTGCCCGGGCGCGGCACGAACTGGTGCCAGGTGCCGCCACCGAATCGGACGGTGAACAGGCAGTCCGGCGGCAGATCCACGAACCGCATCGCCCGCAAGAACGCGCGTGCGTCGGCGTGCATGGCCGAATCCGGCAGCATCGCGAACCGCAACTGGGTACCACCGCTGCCGGTGATGGCGGTGAACACTCGATGGCCCTGATGCCGATGGAACGGGTGCCCGTGTTGACCGACCGAAAACGTGTACAGCGACGACGCATCTCCTTTTTCGAAATCGGTGTCGCCGATGCGCGCCGACGGTTCGTCGAGTGCATCGACAAAGTTCTGGTGCCCGCGCTGGCGCATGTCGGTGCGTGTGATCAAGGCATCACCCGCCCCCGGATCGAGCTGCGCAATCAGCGAGACTTCAACTGGCAAGCCGCCGTCCGGCGCCGGCAAGGTCACCGTCGGGAATGTCGGCAATTTCTTCGTGAGGTTCATCATGGGGTTAATTACTGAATAGATTGATGAAAGCCAGCCGCGTTGTCAAGTCACTCCCAAAATGCAAAGGCCCCGCCGGGCGAGGCCTTTTCAACTGCGCAAACGCCGTGAATCAGCGCTTTGTCAGACGCTCGAGGATCGTGCGGCCGAGGTCGGCCGGCGAACGCACGGTGGTGACACCGGCTTTCTCGAGTGCTTCGAACTTCGCTGCCGCCGTGCCCTTGCCACCGGAGATGATCGCGCCGGCATGACCCATGCGCTTGCCCACCGGAGCCGACGCGCCGGCGATGAACGCCACCACCACAGGCTTGCGGACGTACTCGGTGATGAACTCGGCCGCTTCTTCTTCGGCGCTGCCACCGATTTCGCCGACCATGATGATGCCTTCGGTCTGCGGATCGTCCTGGAACATCCCCAGGCAGTCGATGAAGTTCAGGCCGTTGATCGGGTCGCCGCCAATACCGATACACGTGGACTGGCCGAGGCCGGCGTTCGTGGTCTGGAACACGGCTT
>JADJRU010000023.1 GCA_016712105.1 Ahniella sp. | reverse complement strand
CGAGCGGTGGGGCCGGCGCGGGGACGACGAGCGGAGGGGCCGGCGAAAACGCGCTTCTGAAAACTCGCGCCACACACCAAAAGTCCGTCATTCCCGCGAAAGCGGGAAACCACTCGGGTGCCCCACGATCCAAACCCGGTCGCAACGAGTGGATCCGCTTGCGCGGGGATGACGGTTGGAGGGACCGTGCGCGGGGATGACGAGCGGTGGGGCCGGCGCGGGGACGACGAGCGGAGGGGCCGGCGAAAACGGGCTTCTGAAAACTCGTACCACACACCCAGTCCGTCATTCCCGCGAAAGCGGGAAACCACTCGGGTGCCCCACGACCCAAACCCGGTCGCAACGAGTGGATCCCCGCTTGCGCGGGGATGACGAGCGGTGGGGCCGGCGCGGGGATGACGAGCGGTGGGGCCGGCGCGGGGACGACGAGCGGAGGGGCCGGCGAAAACGGGCTTCTGAAAACTCGTGGCACACACCAAAAGTCCGTCATTCCCGCGCAAGCGGGAATCCACTCGGGTGCCACATGACCCAAACCAGGTCGCAACGAGTGGATTCCCGCTTGCCGAGGATGACGAACGGAGGCGGAGTAACCGAAAAGGCGACAAGTCGCTTGACAGCCATCGACATCGGGGAGGCCGGTGGCCAGTCCGAAGCTTTGCCGCATCGCGGCTCAAACTTCTGCAGTTCTGAGGTCAAAGGCGCGAAGACGCGTGCCGATCAGCCAAAAGCAAAGGCTGCCGAAGCTTCTACATCCCGTTGTTCACTGACAATCCGAGCCGCTGGTCGGTTTCCGGATGCATCCGGCGACGTTCGAGTTCGAGGATGAACGGCGTGATTTCGGCGACCCGGGCTTCGACTCTTGCCCGCTGGTAATAACTGATGCTGGGTCGTTCGAGCAGGCGTTTCAGTTGTTCCATGGCGTCGAAGGGCCGGCCGGTGTAAAGCGCCACTTCGGCGTGAGCCTCGAGTGCTCGATCCTCATCGCCGGACAACTCGTTCGCACGGGCAAACGCCAGTTGCAGGGTAGGGTCGTAGCCGCGCTTGTTGATCAACGGCCGCAATACTTCCGCCGCCTGACGGCCCTTCGCTTTTTCTGCGCTGGCAGTCAATGCGCCAGCGAACGCGATCTTCAGTGGTGCCGAGTCGGGGAACTGCTCGACCAGAGGTGCCAATCGTCTGGCGGCCTCCGCATGTTGCCGGTTCGCCAGGCGCGCTTCGGCCAGGGCGATTTCGAAAGGCAGTTGACCGGGGGAGGCGTCGGCCAAAGCGCCGAGAATCCGCAGGGCTTCTTCGTGTTCGGCGCCCAGGGACAACGCAATGCCCAGGCCGTATTGCAGCGATTGTCGGCTTGCTTCGTCGGTGTTCTTCAACTCGCGACGGTAATCGGCGATCAGCGCACCGGGTGCGTCAGCCGACAATACGCGCGCACGGTGTTTCATCAGCGCGAAGTTGGCGTCGTCCGGCCGATAAATCGACTCGGTAACAGGCGTCTCTTCCATCAGACGGTCCGCCCGTTCATGTGCTTCCGAAACGCGCGTGATGGTGACTGGATGTGTGCGCAGGTAAGGCGGAGGGCCCTCACCGTTCGCACGTGATTCGTTGGCCAGGCGCTTGAAGAAGTCGGCTGCGGCAACCGGTGCAAAACCAGTGCGATACAGAATGCCGATGCCGATCCGGTCCGCTTCGTATTCGTTGTGACGGGTGAAGTTGATCTGCTGCTGCTGGATGGCGCCCATGCCGGAGGCCAGAATCGCCTGAGTGGCATCACCGCTGGTGTTGCGTGTGGCCACCAAGGCACCAAGCATCGCCAGGGCGATGGGCAGCGTCGACTTCTGCATTTTTTCGTAGGCGCGAACCAGGTGGCGCTGCGTCACATGCGCCACTTCGTGACCCATGACGGCGGCCAGTTCATCTTCGCGACGCGCCAGATACATCAGGCCGGCGTTGACACCGACAAAACCGCCGGGTGCGGCAAAGGCGTTGATGTCGTTCGATCGCACGATAAAGAACGTGAAGTCCTGCTCTGGCCGTTCGCTGTGTGCGACCAACCGATAACCCAGCGCTTCGATGTAGTCGGCGAGCATCGGATCGTCGATGACATAACCGAGACGTCGGTATTCGTAGAACATCTGGCGGCCGTAGCGGTCTTCCTCTTCGGGCGTG
Organism: Ahniella sp.; assembly: GCA_016712105.1. Taxonomy (GTDB): domain Bacteria; phylum Pseudomonadota; class Gammaproteobacteria; order Xanthomonadales; family Ahniellaceae; genus Ahniella. Next base: position 71,641 of record JADJRU010000023.1, on the reverse strand, counting down.
AGGATTTCGGCCGCGGACGAGCCCATCTCGGGCAGATTGATTTCGGCCGCCTGCGTGAGACCGGCAGTCAGCAGCAGGAAAATCAGGGCAGGCTTGCTAAACTTCATGGCTTGGTGCGCAAAGGTAATGGAGGGTTGGACCTTCAAGGATCTGAAAGATTCCATGGCCCGAGCGTAACGGAACCGACGTTAGCGAAACATTTGTGGCCACTGGACTGTTCATCTCCGCGACCCCTTCGACCGACCTGCTCGCCCGGGCCGACACCCTGCTGTCGGCCGAGTGTGCGGGCGGTGGCGCGCTGCGCGTGGTGTTTCTGTATGCCGAAGCGGCTGCGCTGGCGACTCCGGATGCCTTGCCAGAGTCACTCGCCATGGCTGCACGAGGGTTTGCGGCCCGTTGCAGGGATAGCGGTGCCAGCCTGCTGGTCTGTCAGACGGCGCTGGAGCGACTCGGCCTGGCCGCCGACCCGGGGTCGGCGTTTCAGACCGGCAGTCTGGGCCAGTGGTTCGACCTGCTGCACGAACTCGATTCTGTCCGGAGTATCGGCGCATGACCGGGTTTGCGGTGCAGCTGGACAGTCTGGATAGCGCAAGTTGGTCATGGATGCTTGATTTTGCGCTGGCCGGGCTGGCATTCGAACACTCGTTTGATCTGCTGCTCAGTGCCGAGGCCGCTGCTGCGCTGACTGCCGAGACCTCCGAAACGCTCCGCTGGCGCAAGCAACTGGATGCACTGCGACACCATGGTCTGGGGCAAGTCCTGACGATCGATGGTTCGGCGACAACCACCGGATACCGCCATGTCTTCCGGTTCTGACGCGCCCTCGACGCTGGTTCTGGCGGATGGGCGAACCCTGACGCTCGACGCCCGTGGTTACCTGGCGGACTGGCAATCGTGGTCGGAAGCGGTCGCCACGACCATGGCCACTGTCGACCAAATAACGCTCGAAGACGCGCATTGGCGCGTCATTCATCTGCTGCGTGAATACTATGGGCGCTTCGAAGTGGCGCCGCCGATGCGTCTTCTGGTCCGCGAAATCGGCCGGATACTTGGCCCGGAAGCCGCTTCCAGTCGATACTTGTACCGTTTGTTTCCACAAGGACCGGCCAAACAGGCGTGTCGTTATGCCGGTCTGCCGAAACCTGTTTCCTGCATCTGAACTTCCGATTTCGAGGCTATTCGAGTGAACCGTGTCCTGATCTACACCTCCGCGATCTGCCCCTATTGTGTGGCGGCCAAGAATTTTCTGGTCGGTCGCGGCCTCGCCTACGAGGAAGTCCGCATCGATCTGGACGCAGCACAACGCGACCAGATGATCAGGCTGACCAACCGGCGCTCGGTGCCGCAGATTTTCATCAATGACCATCATGTCGGTGGTTACGACGACATGGTCGCGCTCGATCGCGCCGGTGGTCTGAACGCATTGCTCAACAAGGATTGATCCATGGACGACCGCATCAAACAATTCACCGATTTCCGGAAGCGCATGAACGAGCGCATCCTGGCCGAAGACAATCAAGTGGTGCGGCGCTTCTTCGCGCTCGACACGCAGACCTACAAGCCGGGTGCACTCGACCTGAAGACCAAGGAAATGCTCGGTCTGGTGGCGTCGATGGTGCTGCGATGCGACGACTGCATCAGCTACCACGTGGCGCAATGCCATGAGGCGGGCGTGTCGCGCGAGGAATTTTTCGAAGTGTTCAGCGTGGGCCTGGTGGTCGGCGGTTCCATCGTCATTCCGCACCTTCGCCGCGCCGTGGATTTTCTCGACCAGATGGAACAACAAAGCGAGGGCGCTGGCGCCTGCGCACAACATGGAGCTGAACAATGACGCACACGATTGCCGTGATCCGCGGTGATGGTATTGGCCCCGAGATCACTGACGCATCGTTGCGCGTGCTCGATGCCCTCGACGCCGGACTGGTCTATGACTTCGTCGACGCCGGCATGTCTGCACTGGAAAAACACGGTGAGTTGCTGCCTGCCGCAACCATGGCCGCCATCGGCAAACATCGTGTGGCGCTGAAAGGCCCGCTGACGACGCCGGTCGGTGATGGCTTCACGTCGATCAATGTCGAGCTGCGCAAGCGCTTCGACCTGTATGCCAACCTGCGCCCGGCGATCACGTTTCCGAACACGAAGGCCCGATACGACAACATCGACCTGATCACCGTTCGCGAGAACACCGAAGGTGCCTATGGTTCCGAGGGTCAGAGCTTGTCACCCGATGGCCAGCAGGCCCAGTCGCTGATCCGCGTGTCGCGACGGGGCTCCGAACGCATCGTTCGATACGCCTACGACATGGCGCGCCGGCTCGGTCGCAAGAAAGTCACGATCGTCCACAAGGCCAACATCATGAAGACCACCTCGGGCCTGTTCCTGAGTGTGGCGCGCGAGATCGCGAAGGATTATCCGGAGCTGCAAAGCAACGAGATGATTGTCGACAACTGCTGCATGCAGTTGGTCATGCGTCCGGAGCAGTTCGACGTGATCGTCACCACGAACCTCTTCGGCGACATCATTTCCGATCTGTGCGCCGGATTGGTGGGTGGCCTGGGCCTGGCACCAGGCGCCAACATCGGCACCGATGCCGCGATCTTCGAGGCAGTTCATGGGTCGGCCCCGGACATCGCCGGCAAGGGTATCGCCAACCCTTGCGCGCTGTTGCTCGGGGCCGGTCAGATGCTGGAACACATTGGCATGGCCGACAAGGCAACCCGCTTGCGGGATGCCATTCGCGCGACGATGGCCGCACGTGATCGCGTGACGCCCGACCTGGGCGGCGACGGCAGTACCGATCGTTTTGCCGACGCCATCATCGAACGGATCAAGGCGGGCTGAGCCCGCAGCCATGCGTGGCCAACTGTTCTGGTGGGCGATGCCCTGGCTCTTGCCGCAAGCCCTGTGGGTGCGTATTCGTGCCCCCAGGTTTGCCGGTGCGGCGGGGCCGCCGAATGGCAGTTTGGTGACGGCGCGCCCTTGCATGTGCTGGGTATAGGCGATTCGATCATCGCCGGTGTCGGGGTACGCGAACACGATCTGGGCCTGGTCGGCCACACCGCACGGTTGCTCGCCGAGACTTCCGGTCGACGGGTACATTGGCACGCGTTCGGCAAAATCGGCGCCGATACCCACGATCTCCTGGCTGGCCTGGAGGCCGTTCGCACGGTTCCGGCTGACGTGGTTCTGGTGTCGGTTGGCGTCAACGATCTGACCAGCCTGCGCCTGACCCACCAGTGGCGGGCATCCTTGACCCGCTTGATGGATGAACTCGCCAGCATCTGGCCGGACGCCTACGTTGTGTTGTCAGGGCTCCCGCCTATGCAGTCGTTTCCATTGTTGCCGCAGCCACTCCGAGGCTTGTCGGGCGTACGCGCGCGCCGATTCGATGCCATTGCGGCAAACCTGGTGTCATCCCGATCACGGGCGATCCATGTGCCCTTGCCGTTTGAACTCGAACCGGATTTGTTTGCGGAGGATGGTTTCCATCCTTCCGAGATCGGTTATGCGTTGCTGGCTGGAGAGGTCTCCCGTCACCTGGCCCGGCTTCCTCTGTAGAAGCTGCGTTCAGAAGTGATTTGCGGGGCGTGGGCGTGAGCAGCCGGCTCCTCCGGTGATTGCCGGCGGCCTTCCTTGATTGATTCCTGTAAGTCATTGATCATCAATGGTATTGGTCGTTTTTGGGCGGTCAATCCGAACGGCATGGGGCATCGGTTTTGCGTGCTCCGGCACATCCAGGTAACATTTGTTGACGCGATTGCGGCGCCACCGGCGGATGCGAATTTCGAGTAGTTGATCAAGCGCGCCCGTTTTCCGGTTGCGCACCTGCCGGTTGGTTGTTGCCGGCCCATATTCAGGGGTATCCCCATGCTTCGAGTATTCTGCCAGGCTCTTGCCGGGCTACTGTTCTTGACGTCGCTGCTGATGGTGCAAAGCGCCTCGGCACAGGTCACCTATACCTGGACAGGGCAGGCCAGCAACGTGTGGTCGATTGCGCAGAACTGGGCGCCGGTTGGCGTGCCGGCGCAAGGTGATTCCATCGTGTTTCCGGATGGTCCCGCAAACAAGACGGTTTCGAACGATTTGACTCCCGGGCGTGTTCGATCGGATCGTCTTCAACGGCAGCGGCTACACGCTGAACGGCAATGCCCTGACCGTGCGAACCCAGTTTTCAGGTCCAGGGGCGGCGATTGTCATCAACTTGCCGCTGACCGTGGACGCGGGAAGGACAATCGACCCGGCACTCGACGGCGCTTGTGCTGCCGATGCGGTTCAATGCGGCGATCGCAGGTTCCGGCACTCTTGATCTGGGCACCGGCAATTTCGTATGGATCACCGCGACTTCAGCGTTCTCCGGGACGATGGTTTCGACGCTCAACGGACGATTGTTGCTGCAGGGAGCCAATCTGCCCTCGCTCCAACTGACCAACGTATCGCTCCATGGCTGGGGTCAGATTGGGGCAAGCTCGAATGCCTTCATGGCGCCCGCTTCCGCGTTCGAGTTCCAGAACTTTCAGGGCACCGGTACGGGTGAAGTCCGAACCGCAGGCCTGGCGCAGAACCAATATGGATTCAGCATGGAAGTGGATGGTGCCGTGGCGGGAACGAGTCACGACATCATCCGCGTGACCGGCACGATCTCCCTGGGCACATCAACTCTGACAGTCGGAGGAAATGCCTCATACCAGCCCGTGGTCGGCCAACAGATCGTGCTGTTCGAAAACGATGGCGCCGATGGCATCACCGGTACGTTCTCGGGCAGGGCCGAAGCCTCGACCTTTCTTTTGAATGGTGCGACCTGGCGAATCAGCTACATCGGCGGCACCGGCAACGACATCACCATCACCTGCATCGAGTCACCCAAGATCTGGACCGGGGCCGTGAATGCCCTGTGGGCCACGCCCGGCAACTGGATCGGCGGTGCCCCGGTCAGTGGTGATTCTCTGGTGTTCCCGATCGGTGCTGCAAACAAGATCAATACCAACAACCTGGCTGCAGGGTCGATCTTCCGCAACATCACGATCCAGGACAACGGTTACCAGCTCCTTGGCAACATGATCGTACCGACCGGCACGATCATCCACACGCCGGTGAGTGGCTCCTCGGAGCTCGCGCTGCCGATCTCCGTTCCGGCTCCGAACATTCTGGTGCTTTCCGGCAGCGCGAGTTTCAGCGGAGAATTGCTGGTAGCGGGCAGCATCAGTGGCAACGGCACGATCCGTGCAAGTGGCGGCGGCCTGGTTCGGGTCTCCGGGAACCACACGTTTTCCGGCAGCTTTTTCCCGACTTGCACAGGCAACTGTGCCAGCGTGTTCCTGGAAAATGCCTCGATGCCGTCCACGAATTTCGTCAGCTCCACCAGCATTTCCGGACGCGGTCAGGTGGGGGACGTCGTGGTCGCGAATGGCTCGATTTACCCGGGCAATGTGGCCCGTGTCTCCTCGAATGCACCCATCTCCGTCGGTATCCTCCAGACCCGCAATCTCAATATTGCGGCGGGTGCCGCTCACTTCGACATCAACGGGGCCACGCCCGGCACTCAGCATGGTCAGATCGCCACAGTCGGCACGGTATCGCTGGGCGGCAATGTTTCACTCAGCACGCGTCTGGGCGACCAGTATCGGCCCGCCATCGGTGAAGTGATCCGGATCATCGACAACGATGGATCCGATGCCGTGAGCGGTACGTTTCAGGGATTGCCGCAAGGCAGTGCTGTCTTCATCCATGGCGCCGAGTTCACGATCAGCTATGTGGGGGGTACCGGCAACGACGTGACCTTGACTTGCACACATTCACGAAAGATATGGACCGGTGTCGTGAATACCTTGTGGTCCAATTCCGGCAACTGGCTCGGCGGTATCCCGCAAAACGGCGATTCCGTGGCATTCCCGACGCGCGCCTCGTCGAATCCGCTGAGCAACAACGACCTGCCGGCCGACCGCAGCATCCGCAATATCTGGATTGGCCAGAACACGACACTGACCGGCCAGACCATTGCCTTGCAATCTCGACTGCACATGTTCAGTTCGGCCGAAATTGCTTTGCCCATGGATCTTGGTAATCGCAACCTCGTGTTCGTCGCCGAAACCGGAAGCGTCGTGATCAGCGGCAATGTTTCGGGTTCGGGTTCGATCGTGCAGCATGGCCAGCAATTCACTTACCGGAACACCCAGGCATATAGTGGGGTGCTGGATCTGGGGCCGGTCGGCAACCGGTATGGCATCGCGTTCTTTGACAACATCGATGCATCAGCCATGCGCGTCGACAACAGTGGCAGGAGCAACGGACGCGGTCGCATCGGTCATCTGGTCTCGGACGGCGCTCTGGGTGTCGGTGCGATCGGCACGAGTTCCTTTGGCGTCAATGGTGCTGCACGTTTGCATGCGGGCAACGTGCAATTCACCGGCGGCACGGTCCATCTTGGTCTCGAGGGCGTGGTCGCAGGCGCAAGTCATGACCAGATTCGCAGCACCGGGACCGTGTCGATTGGCGGTACCGCGTTGACGCTCTACCTGGCATCGACCCATGTGCCTGCAGTCGGGCAGCAATATGTGCTGATCGACAACGACGGCACCGATGCCATCACCGGGACGTTCACGGGTGTTGCCAACGGTTCGACCGTTCTGGTGGCCGGTTATCAGTTCCAGGTCAATTACGCCGGTGGCACCGGCAATGATCTCGTCGTGACGGCCTTGAACGGCCGCGCAGTCAGCAGCACCGGAGTGGTCAGTAACCAGAACCCGTCGGGAACCGGGCAATCGGTGACGCTCACGGCAACCGTGAGTGGTGCCGGAACCACGCCGACTGGAACGGTCGTGTTCCGCGAAGGTTTGAATGCCCTGGGAACCGGCACACTTGTGGGCGGTGTGGCGACCTGGTCCGGCAGTTTTCCGGCGGTGGGCAATTACTCGATCACTGCCGAGTTTCCGGGTGATGCCGGTTTCGGCGGCAGTGTCTCGTCAGCACTGATCCAGCAGGTCATTCCACGGTATACGTTGACTTATGCTGCCGGATCCGGCGGATCGATTTCGGGCGCGGCTGCGCAGCAGGTAAACCAGGGCAACAACGGGTCGACCGTGGTGGCCATGCCGCAGGCCGGTTATCGATTCGTGCAATGGAGTGATGGTTTTGCCCAGGCTTCTCGCTCGGAAAGCAATGTGCAGGCCAATCTGTCAGTCACCGCGCAGTTCGCTTTGCTGCAATATGCCGTGACGCCGAATGTGCCCGCGCATGGCACAGTCAGTCCATCCGGTGTCCAGATCGTCAATCACGGCAGCTCGACCGTCTTCACATTGAGCCCCAATGGCGGGTACCGGATCGCCTCGGCGACGGGCTGCGGCGGCAGTCTGGCTGGCAATCAGTTCACGACCGGCGCCATCACCGCCGCGTGTGCCATCACCGTATCGTTCAATCGTAATCCGCTCGCCAACAGCGGTGCACTCAACCTGATTGAAGATTCGGCCGAGACTGCCGGCAATCTGTCCGGAACCGACGATGACACCCTGACGTTCAGCATCCAGACGCCGCCTGCACAAGGCACCCTCAGCCAATTTGATGCGGCAACCGGCGCCTACCGATATGTCCCGTTTGCCAACGCGAACGGTGCCGATGCATTCACGTTCACAGTCTCCGACGGTGTGGTCACGTCGTCGCCCGCCACGGTGTCGATCTCGATTTCGGCAGTCAACGATGCGCCGGGCATCCAGATCGACGACCCCGGAATCATCCACCCCGCAGCCACGACCGGGGTGATCAATCATCCCGGTTATGTCGTGTTGAGTACGGGGCCGGCGAACGAATCGGCGCAGCTGATTCAGTCAGTGACCTTCATGAGTCTCATGGATCCTGACGGTGCCATCGTGCCGGGTAGTCTCACGATCGGCACGAATGGCCAGTTGAGCTACAACTTGACCGGGCAGGGCGGCACTGTCGCAGTCGAGTTCCGTGTCCAGGACAATGGCGGCACGGCAGCGGGCGGACAGAACCAGTCGGCACCGGCATCGTTCACCGTGTTCGTTCCATTCTCGGCCGATCTGCAAGTGTCGAAAAGCAATCAGCAGGACGGTGTGCTCGAACAGGAACAAGTCTTGTATGCACTCGTTGCGGCCAACGCCGGTCCCGACTCCGTCTCGGAAGTCCGGGTGCGAGACCTCGATCCGATCGGACTCGGCGATCTGGTTTATGCCTGCAACGCGACGCAATCGAGTGTTGCCTGCCCGGTGGCATGCACCGGGACCGGTCTGCTGGATTGTACGCTTGCGCTTGCCGCCGGCCAGCATGTGCGGATCGATGTGATGGCCACGGTGACGGCTCTCGATGGCGCAACGATCAGCAACTCGGCGGATGTAGCCGTGATGTCGGGTGGCGTCGTGTCGCTTCAGCCTGGCAACGATACGGATACGGATGTGGATATCGTGCGCACCGAAAGGCTGTTTTCGAACGGCTTCGAACCCGTGACCCGGAACCTGACGATGCCGGCTGCAATCCAGGCAGCAGAAGCGGATTGACCGGTGCCGGCGCTCGGTTCAGGGACACCCACGGTTCATCAATCGATCCAGCTGCACCAGAAGCAGGCGTTGGCGCGGATTGTCCGCCACAAGGTTCTGGCGGATGTTGCTCGCCTTCGTGCATTCGGCGCCTTGCACCGCGATCACCAGGTCCAGTCGGTGGACGTCGAATATGAGACCTTTCTGGGTGGTGTTGTCTGACTGGAAAATCGGGCGGATCGATTGTGCTGCCCGGACGTCGCCGAGCCAGCCTGCGAGCAGGGCTTGATGGACACGAAATCGTCGGTACTCTGAATGACCGGCGCCATATTCCTTGAGGATCGTCGGCGCCGCCAGGACGAGATGTTTCGCCGCTTCGTCGAAGCGGTCGAGGTCCATGCTCACTTCGGCAAGCCACCAGTGCGCTTCGGCACGACGCATCGCCGAGAACGACCGTGGTTCGCGTTAGATGGCTTCGAGCGAGGCCTTGAGACTTTCTGCCGCGGCCTCCGGATTGCCCAGGAAAAGGAGGCCGCGACCCTTTTGTCGGAGCGCACTTTCGATCGTCGTATTGGCAAGCGCTGGGACACGATCGACCAGATCGAGCCCGCAACACGCAAACCACAGGTCTGCTTCGGCGGTGAGGCCTGCCATGGCATAGCCGGCGCCCAGGGCTGCCTGGGCGCTGATCGAAGTTTCCGGATCGCTGTCAAACGCCATCCAGAAACGCAGTCGCTGGGCGAGCCGATCCAGGTCGGCACGAGCCTGTCCCGCGTCGTGATCGACGACCAGAGCCTGCAGCTTGATCAGATCGAGCCGCGCTTCGACCCGCGTATCCGGGGATCGGTCCATCCTTGCCCAAGCTTGCTCAAGCACTCCTGCCGCCGAACCGGGCTTGTCCAGATTGATCAGACCGACGCCAATCTGGGTCAGCGCGCGCGCCGCGGCCGTGTGGTCCTGGGATTCGTCGGCATGGATGCGCCGTGCGGCGTCGGCGAGGAATTCGCTGGCCGTGGGGTCACGCCCGGAAAAATGTTCCGGGCTGGCCGCTGCCAGAACTTCCAGCAAGGCCCGGGTTTGTTGGTCAGCGCGCTGAGCTTGTTGGCGGGCAACCTGTGCTTGCTGCAATGCCACGCCTGAACTGGCCAGAATGCCCAGCAGCGCCATGGCGGCCACGGACATCGCCAGACGGTGCCGATGGACAAACGCCAGCACGCGCTCACGTGTCGAGCCGATTCCGCTTCGTGGCGGCAGGCCGGCAAGCCAGTCACGCAAGTCATCGGCGAGTGCCGACGCGCTGGCGTGTCGGGTTTCTGCATCCCGGGCCATGGCACGCGCAAGAATGCCCGGCAGGAATCGGCGCGCAGCCGCCTGACCGGCAGCGTCCAGCCCACTGTCGGCTGATAGCGCTGTGCTCAGATCGATCCGCTCGGGCGAAAGGATCAGTGTCGACCACACAGGCTCGGCTTCGCCCATAACGACAAAAGGCAGTCGGCCAGTCACCAGTTCAAACCCCAATACCCCCAGGGCATGAATATCGGAGGCTGTGCTGGCCCGTTCGCCGAGCATCTGTTCCGGAGCGGCATAACGCGGTGTCATCGCCAGGCCGTAACGACTCCAGGCATCACTGCCCGGATCGTCGAGCAGTTTCGCCAGGCCAAAGTCCAGCAGCTTCGGTTCGTCGCCGGCACCGACGCGGATATTCGCTGGCTTCAGATCGCGGTGCACGACCAGTTGCCGGTGTGCAAAGGCGACGGCATCACAGACCTTGATCAGCAGTCGGATCCTTCGTTGCAGGGATGGATTCTGTTGTCGTTGCCAGACCCCCAGATCCATCCCTTCGACCAGTTCCATGGCCAACCATGGCAGCGTCTGCGCATGGACACCGCCGTCGATCAATCGCGCAATGTGCGGATGTTCGAGCCGGGCCAGAACTTGCCGTTCGCGCAGGAATCGCTGGTGCAGGCTGGGCGCATGCACCAGTGGTTTCAGCAATTTGAGCGCGACCCGTTGGTCGAATCCGCCAGTGACGCGCTCACCGACCCGCACTTCGCCCATGCCGCCGCGGCCGAGCAGTTCCCCGATACGGAATGGGCCGAGTTGTTCCGGCAGCCAGGACACCGGCGGTGCCAGATCACCTGGGTCGGCATGTGCCAGCAAGCCGGCAAGGGATTCGGCGAGCGCCGGATCGGTGGTGCCAAGCAGATCCAGCCGGCGACGGCGTTCGTCCTCGGCGCATTCGACGAGGTCATGGAAATGGGTTCGGAGTTGCTGGAAGCCAGTTTGATCGGCGCTCATGTCTGGCTCATACGCGGGTCGGCGGGTTGGTCTGACGTCAACTATTGCAACCGCTGGCGGAGCCAGGCGCGCGCCATCGCGAAATCGCGATAGACGGTGCGCTCGTCCCGTTCCAGCAGTGCAGCGACTTCGGACACTTCGAGCCCGGCGAAAAATCGAAGCTCGACCACTTCCGCTACGCGGGCATCCAGGGCCGCGAGGTCGGTGAGCGCCTGATCGAGTGCAAACAGGTCGATGTCGGCCTCGATCGGCAGCGCGATCGCCTCGATGAAATCTACCCGTTGCCAGTCGCCGCCGCGTTTGTCGCGACTGTGCGCACGCACACGATCGATCAGCACCTGACGCATCGTGCGCGCGGCCGTGGTGAAAAAATGCTTTCGGTTCTCGAAGTGCAATTGGCCTGCACCGAGAAAGCGGATGAACACGTCGTTGATCAGGGCTGTGGGCTGGAGCGTGTCGTGGCCGAGATTGCCGCGCAGTTGCTGGTCGGCCATCCGGCGCAGGTCGGCATAGACGAGCGGCAACAATTCATCGAGCGCACGGGACTCCCCGGCGGTCCAGCGTTGAATCAACTCGGTGACGTCACCCGCACTCATGTCCGAATGCCTGCCCGCCAGGTCGCGCTGGGTTGATGGCCACCCAGCCAATAACAGAGTTCGGCGGGTTGCGAGATGGGGTAGGCGACCAGATCGGCGTCCAGACCCACGGCGATCCGGCCTTTGCGGTCGGCGAGCCCAAGGGCCTGCGCCGCATGGCGGGTGATCCCTGCAATGGCTTCTTCGGGCGTGAGCCGGAACAAAGTGCAGGCCTGGTTCGCGGCGAGCAGCAGCGAGCGCAAGGGCGACGTGCCCGGATTCAGGTCGGTCGAGACAGCCATCGGCACGCCGTGACGTCGAAACGAGTCGATCGGCGGCAAGCGGGTTTCCCGCAGGCAGTAGAACGAGCCGGGCAGCAACACGGCAACGGTGCCGGCAGCGGCCATCGCGCCCACCGCGAAGGCATCGGTGTATTCGACATGGTCGGCAGACAGACCCCGATAACGGGCACAGAGTGCCGCGCCACCGCCATTGCTGAGTTGGTCGGCGTGCAGTTTGACCGGCAAGCCCAATGCCTGGGCGCGGGCAAACAGTCGGTCGGTCTCGGCGGCGGTGAAGGCGATTCCTTCCATGAAGGCATCCACGGCATCAACCAGTCCCTCGGCGTGCAGTGCGGGGAGCCATTGGTCGATGGCGAGGTCGACGTAAGTGGCCCGATCCTGCCGGTATTCGGGTGGCAGGGCGTGCAAGCCCAGATAGGTCGTACGGACGTCGATGCCAAGCTCGGTTCCGAGCTGTCGCGCCACACGAAGCATCTTGCGCTCGGTGTCGAAATCAAGCCCATAACCCGATTTGATCTCCAGCGTGCAGACACCTTCGGCTGCCAGGGCTTTGGCGCGGGGCAGGGCACTCGCCAGCAGTTCGGTCTCGGACTGCTCGCGCGTCTGGCGAACCGTCGAGACAATGCCCCCACCGGCGCGGGCGATGTCTTCGTAACTCGCGCCGTTCAATCGTTGCTCGAACTCCTGCGCACGCTGACCACCGAACACCAGATGTGTGTGGCAGTCGATCAAGCCGGGGAACAGCCAGTGTCCGCGCAGGTCGACCTGGTGGGTGGCGCAATCCTCGATCGACGCAGGCAAGTCGTCGACACCACCCACGAACACGATCTGGCGACCGCTCAGGCCGACCATCACGCCCGGCACTTCGCCGTAAGGCGTGCCGAACGCTGGGTCCATGGTGGCAACCCGGGCGTTGTGGATCAGCGTGTCCCAACGGTCAGACGTGGTCTTCATGCAAAGCTCAAACTCGGTGATGCGACATTGTAGAAGGGAAGCGGTGTGCGCCTGCGTGAAAGTCGACGGAACTCATGGAGACCATCGGCCGAGCTTGCAATTTCGCCGCCGCTTTTGCATGGTGACTGATCCTTTCCGTTTTTGAGCTTGCCGGCCATGACGAAGTCCGCAACGACGCTGGTGGCGCCCGATGTGCCGCCGATGGTGAATGCCCATTCGCACGCATTCCAGCGGGCCATGGCCGGTCTTGCCGAAAAGCAGGAGGATCCGGAAGACAGTTTCTGGACCTGGCGCGAACTGATGTATCGCTTTGCCGGGCAGATCGGTCCGGATGACCTGCAGGCGATTGCCGCGCAGTTGTACGTCGAGTTGCTGAAATCCGGCTACACGACCGTTTGCGAGTTTCACTACCTGCACCACCAGCCGGACGGGAGGCCTTATGACGATCCGGCCGAAATGTCGCAGGCTTTGGTGCGGGCTGCGGCCGAGGCCGGGATCCGACTGGTGCTGCTGCCCACCCTGTACATGACCCGCGGCTTCGATGGCGGGCCTCTGGGGGATCGTCAGCGCCGTTTCGGGCATGGGCTCGACGATTATCTGGATTTGGTCGCCCGGTTGCGCCAGACCAGCGGCGTGCGGGTCGGCATGGCTTTGCATTCCCTCCGGGCGGTACCGCCGGAAGCGATGCAGGCTTTGTGGGCGGCGGACCTGACGGGTCTTGGGCCGATCCACATTCACATTGCCGAGCAGACGGCAGAAGTGGATGAATGCCTGCAGCGCCGGGGCGCGCGGCCGGTCGCCTGGTTACTCGACAACGCGCCGGTCGACACACGCTGGACGCTGGTCCATGCCACGCACCTGAGTGGTGACGAAATCGGACGGCTGGCGAGGTCGGGTGCGAATGTCGCCATTTGTCCGTCGACCGACGCGAATCTCGGCGACGGCCTGTTCCCGTTGCCTGAGTATCTCGCCCAGAACGGCGCCTTCTCGATCGGCACCGACAGTCATGTTTCGACGTCCGTCGTCGAAGAGTTGCGTTGGCTGGAATACGGGCAGCGGCTCCGGCCGCCGGCGCCGGAACATCGCCGCCGATGCCGGGTCACCCCATGTCGGCGCGCGGCTTTACCAGGCCGCTGCCGCGGGTGGACAGATGGCTGCGGGCGGGGCACTGGACGGGGATGCCGTTCGGGTCGACGCCGACGCCGTCGAATTGATCGGTGCCAGCGCCGGTCAATGGCTCGATGCCTGCGTGTTCGCCGGAAACCGCAATCTGGTGCAGGACGTTCAGGTGGCCGGCCGGCCAATCATTACCGCAGGGCATCATGCCGACGAAGCGAGGATCGCAAACCGCTACCGCACGGTGCTCAAGCGATTGTGCACGATCGCCTGATGCCGGGTTGACCCGAGTTGCGGGTTAGCCTGGGCTCTCGCCCGGCAGGTACCGCTCGGTCAATGCGTTCGCCACCGTTTCGTGAGCAAGCCGGAACTGAGGCAGCAAACGTTCGACCACGGTGCCCGTATCGCCGCGCCGGAGCTCTGTTTCCATTTGTGCGGCAAGCTGAGCCAACGCGTCGGCGCCGATCGTGGCTGTCGTGGACTTCAGGCTGTGGGCGGCACGAACCATGACATCCGTATTGCCGTCGGCCAGTGCCTGGTCGAGGCTGGCGATCAACCCGCGTGAGTTCGCCAGATAGGTCGCAGTCAGTTGCCGCACCACATCCGGTCTGCCCGGTTTTTGTAGTGCCCGCAGTTGTTCCAGCCGGCTCCAGTCGATCGTCGTCAGGTCCATGGGGTGAGCGTGCCAAATGGCGTGCCCGGTTTCCCAAAATCTTTGCAACGGGCGAAGTGTTGCCTAAACCCCTCCCAACCCTCCCCGAACATCGGGGGAGGGCTATGGCCAGTCCGGAACTTCGTGGCTGCGCGGCGGCGCCAGCGAAAACGGGCGTCTAAACGCTCGTGCCACACCCCAAGTCCGTCATTCCCGCGAAAGCGGGAAACCATTTGGTTGCCCCAAGACCCAAACCGGGTCGCATCGAGTGGATCCCCGCTTGTGTGGCGAACTGGATAGTTTCGCCGCTTGAGCAAAGCATAGTCTGGTCGGATCTCCAGCCTGCACGATGCGCTGGTGCTGGCCGATGTCCGCCTTCGACCCGTTGCGGCCGTTCGAGACCCCTTCATCCGAGATGAGAGCCGACACTTGGGAAGCCCCATCGGGGGCAGCGCCGGGCATTGCCCATTGGGGATTGGGACCGGCCAAACGCCCCTGGTACTTGAACCTGACCCCGTTCGTGCTCGCTCAGAGTCCGCGTACCCCGTCCGGAGCGTCCGCAGCATAAACGAGGACATCCACGTTTCCAGCTGCCTATTTGTGTGTCCCGCGATGATCGGCATGGTGCGGGGCCGTCCGGTAATGCTCCGCCAACACATCCTTGCCCCAGTCGCCCTTGAACTCGCGCCATACGCTGTGGATGTGATTGGCACTGCCCTGCGTGTTGTCATACTCGATCAGAAACGAGTTCCCCTGGATGCGGTAGTAGTGACCCTGGCCTTTCTCTCGACCGCCCATCCAGGCGAACTTGATGTTCGTGAGTTCCGCCTTCACTCGTCCCAAGCGCGCCTGCGCCACTGCGGGCGGCTGGGTCGAGGCGTACTCCTGGATCAACGAAAGCAGTAGTCCTTTCTGCATGTCGTCGAGCTCGGCGTAACCAATGCCATTGCTTTCCTGCATCACCGCCTCGCGCGCTTTGCCGGTGACGATGCCCAAGGGTGCATCTGGTCCGAACGGCGCACTTTCGCTAACCACTGCCAGTCGGGTTTGATCGGCGCTAAGTGACGTCACCAGCTCGCGGGCCAGGTCTTCCTCGGCAGCGAGCGCACGCGTGCCCTTGCGCGGCTCCACGTTGACATCGGCCGGGTTGGCACCCATGAATTGCGGGGAGCTTCCGACGACTCGGCCCTCGAGGAGGGTCCAGTTGAGCGAGATGTGATGGCCTTCATATCGCCAGCCCCAGGCTCCTTTCTCCGAAGCCTCGCCGAACACAGTGAAGTAATACAGTTCGGCATCGCGTCGCGGTTGGTTCTCGATTGCGCGCAACACGTCTTCCAAACTGCGGATGGTGTCCACTTTCGTCAGGCCTGTGACCGAGAGCGACGCCTTCAACAGAGCCAGCGCGGCTTGCCGTTCCTCGGGAGACATGTGTTTGAGCGGCAAGCCTTGTCGCATGCGCGGCACGAAGTGCCAGTTGAGCCGCTCCTCGGAATGAAAGGGCAGGTGCGCCATCTCGCGCTTGGCGGGCGACAGGGTCGCGAGAAATGCGGTAGCGGCCTTTGCCATCGCAGGCGCCGGATTGATTGTGTCAATGTCGTCGGCGGCATGCACGGGAGCATGTGCAACGAGTGCAAGGACAAGAGTGATCAGGCCATGGCGAATCATTGAGATGCTCCCTTATGGACTCCACTGAGCGAACGTCGCTGTCGCCCAACAAGAGCGATGATGATATCGCGATCATATGGGGGATGGCCTGGCGCGCGCGCAACGTGAACTGTCTCGGCTTTCGGGGAGACTGCCCTGAACCATCTCGGCCTTCGTGGAGGCAGCTCACTTTGAGTTGTGCCGCCACCGAGGTGCGGCCACCACTTGGTGCCAGACTCCAGCAGTCCCGCTTGCCAATGCCCGCCTTGCGGCGCTGACAACGTGCAGAGGTCGAATGACTCTTCTTGGCCGAAAGCGGGCGTTGGTGTTCGATCGTGTTGGGAAGCAATCGGCGCAAAGCTCTTGACTGACGTCCCGCTGCAGAAACAACAATCTATTCTTTAACGCAAGACATAGCGTAGTCATTTCGGATTGACACTACGCCTCTGGCTACCGATGCGATGAAACCTTAAGCGTCAGGAATACAAAGACCGAGCCATAACGACACAACTATGCTTGCCCGTAAAGCAAAGTACCCCCGAAAAAACCACAACTATGCTTTCTTCCACACTTGCGTGGGGATGACGAGCGCAGGGGGAGTAACCGAAAAAAGCGACAAGTAGCTTGACAGCCACCGCATCGTGGAGGGCTTTGGCCAGTCACCCAATCAAAATCAGTGGCTTACACTGTGTTTACTGAGCGCGCCCGACTCAAAGACACCGCTCTGTTCGATCATCGTGCCGAACAAGGCATGCCGAAGGGTCAATCGGACGCTGAAGCGCCGTGCATCCAGGTTGCGGTGAACCAGTTCGAAGCGGCCAGGGTGAAACCAGGCGGGCAGGGGCACCCTGTATCGCCGCCAGTGCACAAAATAGCCCCGGTCGGCGAAGTGCGGATATCGCCCTCGGCACGCAGGACCAGGAACATGCCGAGGCCTCCGCCGGAAGCGCTCGACGAGTCGGCCCTGGTTATCCGGCTGCATGGTCGACCGAAAGTCGAAATTGCCATCGGCAAAGTGGTAACAGCGATGTTTCATCCAGCTCAGGCCACTGGGGCGGATGTTGAACTCGAACGGCACCTTGTGGCCGTGTCCGGTCGGCAGCAGGCCGGAGAAGCGGGTCAGTTGCGCCAACAGCCAACCGGCGGCCGAGCGCCGCACCACGTCCATGGTGCCCTTGAAATGCAGGGATTCCTCGCGCGCCGTATGGGCAAAACGTGCAGCAATCTGTGGGTGCAGGTCGGCAAAACTGTTGCCGAGCAGTCGTTCCAGCAACACTGGCCGGCGCCTGCCCAAGCCCCTCGGGGGGAATTCGGGCGCAGTGGCTGGCAGGTTGGGCGCTGCAGCGGGTGTTTCGGCCTGAGCAGGTTCGCGGCCATACAAATCACGGTTTGTTCTGACGCGACGAAAACCGAAATTACGGAAAATCAGAAATAATCAGAGAGTGCGGCAGACCGGAAATGAAGGTACGAGAACATTTGAACTCCCGATGCTTACGGTCAGGACCGATTTCGAATTGAACAGTTTTCGAGATAAGTCATGCAGAATTTTGAAATCCAGAGATAAATTGCTTCGTGCTTGAAAGGGCTTGAAGTGCGTGGCACAAATGCCTGTAATAACCGAAAATATCGGATATTCCGTTCAGCGCCCGAACATGTCGATTTGCGCCAGTGCTTTCGCTTGGTCTGACTGTTCTGTTGTTTCAGAAGTTTCCTTGCTTCCTTCGTTCGCCGATTTGCCGCCGGGCTTCAACAGGCCCTGGATCTTGGCGCCCATCTTGAGCATCTTCAGGACGGTAGCTGGCGGCAGCTTGTGCATTTCGTCCAGCCAGGCATTGCCGGTTTCGAGGAATTCGAGCACTTCGCGCATGCGCTGCTGGCTGCGCTGATCGGCCGGGCCAATCGGGTTATCGAGCATGGCACCGCGCAACATGGTGAGCGTCGGGTCGATTTCGCGCTTCCGGCGTTCCTGGGTGATGATCCGAAGATCTCCCAGATGTCCTTGGGGGTCTCGAAATGGTCGCGTCGGTCGCCCAGGACATGAACCATCTTGACCAGGCCCCAGGACGACAATTCCTTGACGCTGGTGCTGACGTTCGATCGAGCCAGGTTCAAGGTCTCGCAGATTTCGTCGGCCGTCAACGGACGGTCACTGAGGAAAAGCAGGGCGTGGATCTGCGCCACGGTGCGGTTGACGCCCCAGCGGCTGCCCATTTCGCCCCAGTGGAGCACGAAGCGTTCCTGCATCGGTGAGAGTTTCATGGATGTTTCCGTAATTTCGGTGTTGAGAGAAATACGCCGATTCGAACGGGCTGTCAAGGTGAGCGGCGGCCTTGGGGGCGATCGTTCAGCGATCGTCAGCCGGCACCTGAAACTGGTTTCTTCACCCCAGCGGCGGCACACTTGGGGCTGGTTTCAGGAGTGCGCCATGAGCAAGGTTTACGAGATCAAGGCTGAAGACATTGATGGGAAGCAACACGACCTGTCGGAATACAAGGGACGGGCCATGCTGGTCGTGAACGTCGCGTCCAAGTGTGGATTCACGCCGCAATACACCGGGCTGGAAGCGATGTATCGCCGGCACGAAAAAGACGGGTTCGTGGTCCTCGGCTTTCCCTGTGATCAATTTGGCCACCAGGAACCGGGTAACGCCGACGAGATCAAGAACTTCTGTTCGCTGAACTATGACGTCAGCTTTCCGATGTTTGCCAAGGTCGACGTGAATGGCGACAGCGCCCATCCCCTGTTCAAGTTGCTCAAGAAAGAAGCCCGGGGCGTGTTGGGCACGGAAATGATCAAGTGGAACTTCACGAAGTTTCTGGTCGACCGTTCCGGCAAGGTCATCAGGCGTTATGCACCAACCGATACGCCGGAAAAGATCGAAAAAGACCTGAAAGAGGTCTTGTAAACCGGCCGCCAAAGGCTCAGAGCCGGAACGAGTCCACCAGCAATTCGGTGATCGGCCGGCTCACCGGGCGGAGCTGAAGGTCCAGATAATGGACCAGCGCCTCCGGTCCCAGTTCAATCAGGGCCTGGCGACAAGCGCCACAGGGTGAGGCGCCGTGTGCGCCCAACCCTGGCCGTTCCGCGCGAACCGCCACTTCGAGGATCCGCAGGGTTGCGCCTTCAGCCGATACCGCGGCGGCCAATGCACTGCGTTCTGCGCAGATCGCCAGACCGTAACTGGCATTCTCCACATTGCAGCCTGCATAGGTCTGGCCACTCGCCGAACGGATGGCGGCGCCCACGTGAAAGCCTGAGTAGGGGGCATAAGCCTTGTGCAGGACAGCCTGCGCAAGTTCGATCAAATCCTGGGCCATGTAGAAGTCCGAGTTTTGTGACACAAAGCAATTGCCGTTCCGAAATGATCCGCGCGCTGAAAACAATCGTGTGTTGCTGACACTACCAGCACTTTCCGGCATGCTTGCCGCGCCCCAGGCCAATCGGTAATCCGGATGAAACTCGCGTTTGTCGCCAGCAAGACCGAAGAGGCCCAGCGTGCACTGGCCACCCTGCGTGCCGAACACGGCGAGCATAAACCGGCGGAAGCCGACCTGATCGTCACGCTGGGTGGCGACGGGTTCATGCTGCAGTCGCTGCACCGGTACCGCGATCTCGCGAAGCCTTTCTACGGCATGAAACTCGGCACCCTCGGGTTCCTGATGAACCTGCATCGCCCGGAAGGACTGGTCGAACGGATTGAAGCGGCAAAACCGACGCTTCTGCGCCCGCTGGAAATGACGGCCGTTTCGGAATCCGGCTCGACCGTCAATGCACTCGCCTACAACGAAGTGTCTCTGCTGCGACAAACCAAACAGGCCGCGCACATCCGCGTGTTCCTGACCAACAGTGAAAAACTGTCGGAACTGGTCTGTGACGGCGTGCTGGTCGCCACACCGGCCGGCAGCACGGCTTACAACCTGTCGGCAAACGGCCCGATCCTGCCGCTCGACTCCCGGGTCCTGGCGATGACGCCGATCTCGCCTTTCCGACCGCGTCGCTGGCGCGGCGCGATCCTTCCGGCCGACATCGAAGTGCGTCTGGAAGTGCTGGACCACTACAAACGACCTGTCAGCGCCACGGCCGATGCCAATGAAGTGCGCGACGTGGTTGAAGTCACCATCCGCGAATCGACAACGTTCACTGCGAACCTCTTGTTCGATCCAGAACACAAGCTTGAAGACCGGATCCTCAATGAACAATTCGCAAGCTGAAAGAAATGTCCGTTGGTTGCTCGGCCCTGCGCTGGTTTTGACTGCGCTGTCGGGGTGTGTCTCCGCTGCCGATTGGCACCAGCGGGTGGATCCGGAATTGCTGGGTCAATACGGCAAGTCAGCAAAGGTTGCGGTGGTAATCGAGTTCGAGGGCGCGCCGGTACCCGCGCCCACCATGCCGGTGTCGGTCGAAGCCAGGCGTGCGTACGTCGCTGCCCTGAAGGCGCGCGCGCAGACGTCGCAGCAGGATGTGCTGCGGACTCTCGCGCGACTGGGACTCACACCGCAAACGTTCTGGATCAGCAATAGTGTGGCGGTGGATCTTCCGTTGGCGCGATTACAGTCGATCGCGCGCCAGGCCAAAGTCCGTCATGTGCACCTGGACCGGAAGCTGTCGATACTGCCGGCTCCGGAAGAAAGCGCCAAGGCGGTTGCCGGCTCGTGTAATGCGGCCGGCGCGCCCACATGGGGCGTCACCCGTGTCCAGGCCCCGCAAGTCTGGGCGCTTGGGTTTTCAGGGCAGGGGGTCACCGTTGCCGGCGCCGATACCGGATACGACTGGACTCATCCCGCCTTGCGCGACAAGTATCGTGGCTGGAACGGCACGACCGCCGACCACAACTATCACTGGTGGGACGGCATCCGCACCGGGGGCAACGCCACCTGTGCGGCCGCTTCGGCGGCACCCTGCGACGACAACGGCCACGGTACACACACCATGGGCACGATGGTCGGTGATGCCGGTGGCGGCAGTGTCATCGGTGTGGCCCCGCAAGCGAAGTGGATCGCATGCCGCAACATGAATGCCGGCGCCGGAACCTTGTCGACGTACAACAATTGCTTCCAGTTTTTCCTGGAGCCTACTCGCCTGGACGGAACAGCCGGAGATACCGGACTGGCGCCGGATGTGATCAACAATTCCTGGGGTTGTCCGACCACCGAGGGCTGTAATACCGCGAACTTCGCGCAAATGGAGTCGGTGATCAATACATTGGATGCGGCCGGTGTGCTGGTGGTCGGGTCGGCCGGAAACGATGGCTCGGGTTGCAGCACGGTGAACACGCCTTTGGCCATTTTTGCGCGGGTTCTGACCGTCGGTAGCAGCAACTCCGGCGATTCCATGTCTTCCTTCTCCAGTCGCGGGCCAGTCAGTGTGGATTCCAGCAACCGCATGAAGCCGGAAATTTCAGCGCCTGGTGCGTCGATCTGCTCGTCAGTGCCTAACAATGACTACAGCACATTTAGTGGCACCAGCATGGCCGGCCCGCATGTCGCAGGTGTTGCGGCATTGCTGATTTCTGCCTACCCGGCAGCGCGTGGTAATCCGACCCTGTTGAAAGAAGCCATCATCGGCACCGCCGATCCGGTTGCCGGCATTACGCAGACCTGCGGCGGGATTCCTGCAGGGACAGTGCCGAACAACGTCGGCGGTTTTGGCCGGATCGACGCGCTCCAGGCGCTCCAGTACCTGCAGGCTTTGCCCGCTCCCCCTCTGTTCGGGTCTTCGTTCGAATGACACTGGAAGCGAGGCCACAAGCCGATCGACTGGTCGTTGCGATTTCGTCGCGGACACTGTTCGACCTGCAGGAAAGCCACGAACTGTTCGAGCGCGAAGGCCTCGATGCCTACCAGCGTTACCAGTTGGCGCATGAGGACGACTTGCTGCAACCGGGCATGGCGTTTCCGCTCGTGCGCAAACTGCTCAATCTGAATGGATTGTCCACGGACGCCCCGCGGGTCGAGGTGATCCTGCTGTCGCGCAACAGTTCCGACACCGGCATCCGGATCTTCAATTCGATTGCCCATCATGGCCTGGAGATTGTCCGAGCTGCGTTCACGAATGGCTCGCCGACCTGGCCCTATGTGCAGTCGTTTGGCGCCGACCTGTTCCTGTCGTCGAATGCAGAGGATGTCGGCAATGCGCTGCAGGCCGGCATCGCCGCTGCGACGATCCTGCCGGGGCAAGCACCTGCCGCGAGCAAACACGATCAATTGCGCATCGCGTTTGATGGTGATGCGGTGATTTTCAGTGATGAAGCCGAACAGGTCAGCAAACACGAAGGGCTCGAAGCGTTCCATCGCAGCGAGACCGAACGTGCGCACACGCCCCTGAGTGGCGGTCCGTTCCGCAGTCTGCTCGACAAATTGCATCGTCTGCAGGCGGCGTTCCCGATCGAGGATTCGCCCATCCGCACGGCCCTTGTGACCGCGCGCTCCGCGCCCGCGCACAAACGCGTCATCCTGACGTTGCGGGAATGGGGCATTCGCCTGGACGAAGCGTTTTTCCTGGTGGCCGCGACAAGGGACCGTTCCTGCAGGCGTTCGGCGCCGACATCTTCTTCGACGACCAGCAACGTAATTGCCTCTCGGCCGCGCAGCATGTCACCACCGGGCATGTGCCGCACGGTGTGCAGAATCGTTGAGCAAAACATGAGGACTTCTGTGGGCGCGTGGCTTTAGCCGCGAAGGCGACGTTGTCCAATCCCTGCAGGCCCTCGCCCTTCGCTCGTCATCCCCGCGCACGGCCCGTCCAAGCGTCATCCCCGCGCAAGAGGGGATCCACTCGTTGCGACCCGGTTTGGGTCGTGAGGCACCGTGGTTTCCCGCGGGACGGATTTGGTGGCACGAGCGTCAAGCCAGTTTCCGCTGGCCCCCTCCGTTCGTCATCCCCGGCACGGCCCGTCAAAAGCGTCATCCCCGCGCAAGCGGGGATCCACTCGTTGCGACCAGGTTTGAGTCGTGCGGCACCCGAGTGGTTTCCCGCTTTCGCGGGAATGACGGATTTTTGGTGTGTGGCACGAGCGTTCAGAAGCCGGTTTCCGCCGGCCCCTCCGTTCGTCATCCCCCGCGCACGGCCCGTCCAAGCGTCATCCCCGCGCATTGCCCCTCCAACCGTCATCCGCGCGCAAGCGGGAGAAGGGTTCTTTTGCCACTTCTGGTTCACTGCAGAATCGCCAGATTCTGCGCCCAGTTTGATGCGCGAATCAGTGCGCCGAACGGGGCGATCAGGGCTCCCAAGGTTCATGGTTTGAGTTGGTAAACGGCACAGGACCAATGGCACTGATCCCATTGTGTTCCCTCGGTCAACATCAACTCGCCGCTGCATCAGCCCGATGAAGCGGCATTCCCCGACGGGTGACGATTGTGCACAGCAATCCAGCCCTTGACCTGTTTACACAGGTATACCCGGCCCCCATGGCCGGGTTTTTTTATGCCTTACTCAAGTGCCGCAGTGGGTGCCGAGTCGGGAATCGTGTCTTCCGTGGATTCACCTGGTGCTTCGACTTGATAACCCTCGGCACGCAAAGCCGAGAGGTATTGTTTTTCGTTCAGGACCTGCGCGAGGCCCAGTACCGCAAAAGTGCTGCGGTTCTTGTCGAGGCTTGTGCGCGCACTGGCGAGCCATGATTCGGCGACACGCTGCTGCAAGGTGTCGAGGCCACTGTCTTTACCGATGGCGCTGTTCAACATGGCATTCGTGCAGGCGCTCGCGCGCTCGATCAGCGACATGGAGCGAAGTCGCTCGACATCGCCGGTCGCCCAGGCGTTTGCACGATCCTTCAGTACGTCGAGCTCGTTTTCGATCAGGTCAAGCGTGTTCGTCAGGCAAGCGACATCGTCCAGCTCGGCCTCCTTGAACGCTTTCAGCTTGCCCTTCGTATCGTCGATCTTCAGCGTGACGAGTGGCTCGGTCAGCGGGATCTTGTGCTTCTTCACGGCTTTTTCGACCAGTGGCCAGACCACCGGTTTGGTACTCAGATCGAGTTCGTCCAGGACCGCTTCGAAGAGCTCGTTCGCGGCAAAAATGGGTCGGTATTTTTCGACACTGCGATCGCGCCCCATGAAGCGCTTTTTCTGCAGCAGCCAGCGTGCATAAAGTTCTGGCGGCAGCTGATCAGCCAGCGTTTCCTTGTCGGGATTCTTGCGTGCGCCCATCGCGGACGGCAACAGCATGAGCATGCCGAACGTGCCGCGGTCGAATTCGAACTTCACGTTGGGCGGGGCGATCACTTCCTGGGATTCGGCAATCACCTGCCGCACTTCGTCGGCCGACCACTGCATCCGCTTCGGCAACGGGCTTACCGTCGCCAGCACCCACAACTCGTTTTCGCCTTTGCTGACCCGCCACAAGCCCGGGCCAGGCTGATAACCGGCGACAACGGTGATGCTGTCCATCTGACGTTCGGTCAATGGCTGGGCTGGTTCCTGTGCCCGCAAGGCCGGCACAGAGAGGGCGAGGAACACGAGCAATCGAACGGAAACCGACATGGTTGGCAATCCTTGCTGACCGGAGGAAGGCGCCGATGGTCAATGGGTGCGCGTCAAGTTCTTGTTATCGCGGTACAACCCTATTCAGGCGACCACTGCAGCGACCACCAGATTCGCCGACCGGCTGCAGGTTCGAGAAAACGTGCGTTGGCTTCGTTGACGATGACCGATCCGATCGCGCGCCGGTCGAACAGGTTGCCGAGTTCGACCTGCACACTGAAATCGGGCGCAAATTGGTGTCGCCACAGCACATCTACCGTCGCAAAGCCCGGCGCAAACACCGTGTTGCGATCATCGGCCGCGGTGCGTCCGATCCAGTTGACACTGACCCGCGTGGCATCACGATCACGCCACTCAGCAAGCCAGGCAGCTTGGGCCTGTTGCGCTGCAATGCCGGGCAAGCGCCTGCCCACAGCAACCAGTCGACGTTCCGTGCCGGCAACAAACTCGAATCCCTCGGTGAAGCGTGCGTCGATCAAGCCGAAACTTCCTTCGATCCGATGTTGCGGCTGGATATCGAACCCCATGGCAAATTCGATGCCGCGCCGCCGCGTGCGCCCGGCGTTCTGGAAGCTGGCACGGCCGCCGCTGCTTTGTGCCGGCACGATTTCGCCACGGCTTTGAATCTGCCACAGGCTCAGCGTGTGATGGTCTTGATCCCCCGGCCACTCGTGCCGCCATTCCAGGGCGGTGGACCGGGCCGGGTCGAGCGCCACGTTGATGCCCGCACTGCCATCAGCCCGATAAGCCAGTTCGTTCAGGGTGGCCGGTTCGCGCCCGGTGCCGATCGACCAAGCCTGGCGCCAGGGGCCATCGGGTGCGCGGACCAGGCGCAGGGAACCAGACCAGGTGTCCAGGTTCCGGGTACCACTGTCATCGCCATTGCCCGGAAAGCGGTCGCGACTCTTCAGCCGCCAATCTCCGTAACGGACGCCGGCATCCACCGACCAATCGTCGGACCATTGGTGCTCCTGTCCGACGAACAGGTCGAACGTCTGCAGATCGTTGGTTTCCCGGCGGCGAAGCCGACCGCGGACCCCGAGTTCCTGGCCAGAGAAGTTCTCGAAGCCCAAACGCTGCTCGCGGGTTTGGGCCCATTCCCACCCGATGCTGAAACCACGCTCAAGACGCAGTGAACCGATCAGGCCGCCCTGATCCCGCTGCAGGTCGATTACGCCGCCTGGATGTCGCGGATTTGCCTGAACTGCCACCGGAATGGACAGGAATTGTTCGACCTCACGACGACCCATCCAGGCACTCTGCTGCCATTCGCCGATGGGCGTGGGGACAGCCAGACTGAAACCGGTGTGACCCGAGCGGACACTTTTCCGGGTGTTGAACAAAACCGCAGCCGGATCGCCCACAATTCCCGATTGCCATTGGGCCGCACTGATGCCCAGTGGATCCTCGGCTTCCGGCACGTCGAGCAGATTCAGCGACCAGCGCCAGCGAAGGGTTTGGTCATCCGGGCATCCTGCGCTGTGCGGCCGATCGCCGTCGGCGCGCAACCAACCCAGTGTGGCGCTGAAGCCGGGCAGGTGGCTGGCCGTACGACGCGCAACGCGGGCATCGACGCCTTGTTGATCGACGCTTGCCAGCGCCCGGAATTGTTGTTCGGCGCCGGAGGCGATCAAAGGCGACCAGGTCATCAACACCCCGCCAGCGGCGTTGCCGTAGCGCAGGCTTTGTGGTGCGGGTACAAATTCCACGTCGCCCAGCCCATACACCGGAATGGCTGCAACGCTGCCTTGGCCATCGTTCGCACTGAGTGGCACATCGTCCAGAAACAGCCGGATCCCGCGGATGCCAAAACTGGCGCGCGCACCAAAACCGCGGCTTTGCACCTGCGTGTCCTGCGCGGCATTGCCGCGGTCACGCCAGCCCAGTTCGGGAATCAGGCGCAGTCGCTCCGAGAGATCACGTTCTTGCTTCGGCGCGGATTCATCGTCGGCTGCGAGCTCCGCCGGCACGGCGACTACGGTCGGCAAGCGCGAAGCACGAGGCAAAGGCTCGGCGCCAAAAGCCCCGCCAGCCGCGACCAGCCAACACGCGGCCATCACGCCGCGCCACGGGCGGTTCGGTAACATGGATGGGGTCATGACACTTCGGAGCGGGACATGCGTCATCTTTTCATCTGGGCAGTCATCGGGATGTCTACGGGTTGTTCGGCAGCCGACAGTATTCCCGGCGCCATCGACAGCGAACAAGGAAAAATTGATGTAACAGTGGTCACGGAAGGTCTGAACTCCCCATGGAGTCTGGCGTTTCTGCCCGATGGTCGGATGCTGGTGACCGAGCGGCCAGGCAAACTTCGAATCGTCGCGGCAGATGGCACGGCCGGTGAACCGATCAAGGGCGTGCCCTCGGTCCATGCCCAAGGTCAGGGTGGACTGCTTGATGTTGTGCTCGACCCGAAATTTGCCGAGAACCGCACGATTTTCCTGTCGTATGCGGCCTCGGGTCGTAATGGTGCACATACTGCTGTCATGCGTGCGGTGCTCGATGGTGATCAGCTGACCGACAAGAAAATCATCTTCCGGCAGGACCCGCCACTCGACAACGGATTCCATTTTGGCTCACGACTGGCCTTTGCGCCGGATGGGTTGTTGTACGTGACCTTGGGTGAGCGTAATCAATATCGCGACAAGGCTCAGGAACTCGACAACAGCATCGGCAAAGTCGTGCGGATCGATCGCGATGGCAAGACACCGGAGTCGAATCCATTCCGCGGCAAGGGTCGGGCGAACGATGCGGTATTCAGTTACGGCCACCGCAACCCTCAAGGCGCGGCCATCCATCCGGCCACCGGTCAACTGTGGGTGCACGAACATGGTCCGATGGGTGGTGACGAAATCAATGTCATCGAGGCGGGCAGCAACTACGGCTGGCCGGTCGTCACTTACGGCCGCGAATACAGTGGTGGCGATATCGGCGAGGGCAGCGAGAAGGAAGGCATGGCGCCGCCGCTTTATTACTGGGTACCGTCGATTGCGCCGAGTGGCATGGCGTTCCTGACGGACGAACGTGCTGGCCCCTGGCAGGGCGACCTGTTTGTCGGTTCACTGAAGTTCGCGCTGCTCGTGCGCCTCGAACTCGAGAACGGCAAGGTCGTACACGAAGAACGGTTGCTCGCCGGCATGAACGATCGGGTGCGCGACGTGCGCGCCGGGCCGGATGGCGCGCTGTACGTGCTGACCGAGAGCAAAGGACGGATTCTGCGCTTGATGCCCAAACCTGCCGGGGACTGAGTCCTCAGGCAGCGTCTTTTTCGTCCAGCGTGACAATACGGCCGCGCAGCGAGTTCGTCATCGCCTCGGTGACTTCGACGTCGACGAACTCGCCGATCAAACGCGCGTTACCGACCATCGACTTTGAGATACGCGTGGCCTGCGCGTTGATCGTCGCCTGCAGGTGGGCGAGTCGCTGACTCTTGACCTCCGGCGGGGTGTCGTCCAGCAGGCTGGCCGCAGGCGTGCCCGGACGGCGCGAGTAGATGAACGTGAAACTCTGGTCGAAGCCGATCTCCTCGACCAGTTTCATCGTCGACTCGAAATCCTTGTCGGTCTCGCCGGGGAAGCCGACGATGATGTCGGTCGAGATGCAGATGTCCGGTCGCAGCGCGCGCAACTTGCGCATCTTCTGCTTGTATTCCATGACCGTGTGGTTTCGTTTCATCGCCGTGAGGATGCGGTCGGAGCCGGATTGCACGGGCAGATGCAAGAAGTTCGCGAGTTTCGGGATCCGTGCGTAGGCTTCGATCAGGCGATCGTTGAATTCCAGCGGGTGCGAGGTGGTGAAGCGGATCCGGCCGATCGCCGGGATCGCGGCAATGGCTTCGATCAACAAGGTCAGGTCGGCCATCTCGCCATCGTCCATTTCGCCCCTGGTAGGCGTTGACGTTCTGGCCGAGCAGATAGATCTCCCGCACACCCTGGTTTGCCAGTGCCCGCACTTCGGTCATCACGTCATCGAACCGGCGCGACACTTCCTCCCCGCGGGTGTAGGGCACCACGCAGAACGAGCAATATTTCGAACAACCTTCCATGATCGACACGAACGCGCTGGCGCCGTCCACTTTGGGCGTTGGCAGATAGTCGAATTTTTCGACTTCCGGAAAACTGATGTCGACCTGAGGCCGCTTCGTTTCGCGCTTGGCCTCGATCATCTGTGGCAGGCGGTGCAGCGTTTGCGGGCCGAACACCAGATCGACATACGGCGCGCGTTCGATGATGGCTTCGCCCTCCTGGGAGGCCACGCAGCCACCGACGCCAATGACCAGGTGCGGTTTGTCCTTCTTGAGCTGTTTCCAGCGGCCGAGTTGGGAAAACACCTTGTCCTGCGCCTTTTCGCGAATCGAACAGGTGTTGATCAGAATCACATCCGCCTCGGCTTCGTCCTCGGTCAGCTCCAGGTCGTGTGATGCCTTGAGCACGTCGGCCATTTTGCTCGAGTCGTACTCGTTCATCTGGCAACCGTGGGTCTTGATCAGCAGTTTGCCGCTCATGGCAGATCCTGGGGGGTGAGGCGAAAGGGCGCGGAGTATAGCGGTCCCGACAGATCACCGGGACACTTGTCAAGCGACAAGACTGGCTTTTTTCGGGCTGAATCTGGGAAACTATCGGTCAGGGGACCGGTCCAAGCCCGGCCCAACGAGGAATTGGCGATGGAGTTTTCATCGAAGCCGCCCCGCGGCCGAGCCTATGTAGCGGTGGAAGTCGGCGGCTGCCCGGCCTGCCGGCTGGATTCTTCCGTCAACTGGACAGCAACCCGGCTGAATATCGTCGATTACGCCAAGACCATCGCCACGGCGGCCACTGAACATGGTGTCGATCAAGCGCTGGTGCGCGCGATCATCCATGCCGAATCGGCGTTCAATCCCGAGGCACTGTCGCGCAAAGGTGCGCAGGGCTTGATGCAGCTGATGCCAGGCACAGCCGGCATGTACGGCGTCACGAACGCGTTTGATCCCGAACAGAACATCAAGGCAGGGGTGCAACATCTGGCCGGCCTGCTGAAGCGCTACGACGGTGACGTGAAACTCGTTGCGGCCGCTTACAACGCGGGTGAAGGTGCAGTGGCGAAGTATCACAACACCGTGCCGCCGTATGCCGAGACCCAGGTTTATGTGGAGCGCGTCGGCATTCTTCAGAAGCGCTATGCCGAAGCCGATGCGGCACCGACCAAAGTACCGGCCGTGGCGGCCGGTGCATCGAGCTGAACGAGGCCAGGAAATCCTATCTTCAAGCATTGTTTTCTTCTCCCGCAAGCGGGAGAAGATGCCCGCAGGCTGCGAAAATCTTTTAGGCAATATTTTCTTCTCCCGCTTGCGGGAGAACATGCCGGAAGCTGCGAAAATCTTGGGCAAAATTTCTCTCCCGCTTGCGGGGCCAGGAAAAAGTCCAAGAACGCTGGAAAAGTGACCGCACCAGACGGGCACATTCAACGATCGGCGTTCGGTGGGAAAGCGCCCCCAGAAATGTCCCGCCGATGCTGTTTCGGCTTTTTCTACAGCCTCGAAGGGCAGATGAGGGAAGCAGAAGACTGGACGCCAGCCTGTCCCCATCCGGCCCCTTCTCCCGTGAGTGTCTGAACGCGCGGTTTTGCGGCGATCATTCGAGGCGATGTTCGATCGGCTTGATCCGGAAACATTCGAACAGTTCGGGCCAAACCGACAACGCCACGCGCGTTTGGGCAATCGCACGGCGCAAGCTGGCCAGATCGGTTGGGTCAAGGCTCAATTCGATCTTCTGATTGGCGGCGCGCATGCGGCGGACAAAATCCTGCCACTCGGCCGGTGCCTGAGGTGCCAAAGCAAGTGCTTCGGTCAGGCGGGAGCAGGCATTGGCGCGCTCCTCGTTCCACCAGCGTGTCGCCAGTCGGCTCAAGGCTGGGTCATCGATTGCCGCCCAGTCGCCGAACCAGTCCACCAGGTTACGCATGCGCGCCGATGCTCCGACGCCCGAAACGCGCGGAGCGATCTGCAGTTGTTGGGCCAGGAAGTGATTGGCTCCGAAACCGATCGGCAGTAGCGAGTCGCGGACACGGTCCTGGCGCTGCATCTGATGATGGCCAATCAGGCTCGGCACGTACGCAAAACAGGCTTCCGGGTCGAGTTGCCGCAACAAGGTCGCAAACAGCGTGTCTTCGGCAACCCCGGCGGCGTTGCTCGGCGGGACCATCTCGCGCGCATCGATCAGCCACGGCAAGCTGACGGCCTGATCGGCCAGCCGGATCCGTTCGACGCCATGGTGAATCGGGTCTGCCATCAGTCGATCCATCCGGAACGGCGCGCGCAGGAGGTTGCCCAGCGTACGTCGACCCGGGCCACAGACCGGCAGGACCGATGCCACACCAAAACTGCCATAGGTGCCCTGAATGACCGCACGGACCTGTCGCTTCGAGTTGAGCCAGGACAGCTCAGTGGCCGCGGAACCGGCCAAACTCTCGGCATCCAGCGGCCATTCCGCCAGCAAGGCGGCTGCCGGTTGCCCGAGGAGACGCAGGGCTTCGGCATAGATGGGTTGATCGACTTCGACCAGGGTGACGGCATCATCCGGATCCGGGAACTCAGCCAGATACG
This sequence comes from Ahniella sp., assembly GCA_016712105.1. GTDB lineage: Bacteria > Pseudomonadota > Gammaproteobacteria > Xanthomonadales > Ahniellaceae > Ahniella. The sequence goes on along the minus strand of JADJRU010000023.1, from coordinate 40,554 downwards.
CGGTGCTGTTGCGCAGTTCGAGATCGCGCTGATGACCGGCAAACCGCTTCAAGGGCAGGAGAAGTCGTCATCCAGAATCGACAAGGTCCCGCCGGCCCCAAGCAACAGCGCCCAGTTGAAGGCACGGCCGGGCACTGCTGCCGGTGCGCGCTCGGGCGACAACAACTGGTCGAAACAGCTCTGATGTCCTGCGTCCAGACCCGCACGCCACGGCGCCAGAAGCCGCTCGCGAGTGGTGCCGTCGAGCAAACCGGTGGGACGGCCGGAGGCCGCCGCGAACCGGGCGAGCGCCTCGCGCGTCTGGGCCTCGGCATTCGGATCGCCACTGTCGTCGATCACATAAAGGGGGCCGGTCAGCCCGTGGGTCTGCTGTTCCCTCAGGAGACTGTCGAGCAGTCGGCCGAGCCCGGCCGGACGCCGGCAGGTCCGGATGATCTGAACCGGCGCGGGCGCGTCGGGCACACGGGCCTGCCGTGTCGGCAACAAACTTCGGATGGAACGAAGCAAACCGCGCTGCAGGAGACCGGCGAGCAGGGGCTGGATCGCATTGGCCGGAGCGCCGAGTTGCCGCGCCAGCTGGGCCACGTGGTCGTCCAGGCGCAAGAAAGTCGGGCTCTGGCCAAGTAACAGGGCCTCGTCCGGGCCGACGGGCGCAGGAGGGTTCCCCTGATCGTCGAACCACAGGTACTGGTGCTCACCCACCGGCACCGCTCGGCCCGAAGCAGCCAGAAGCGCCTCATCAGCCGGAACGGGCGTGGGCGTGCCAAATGACAAGTCGCCGCCGCCGAAACTGACCGACCAGTTGCCCATACCCGATTGATTCATGCCTGATCCAGAAGTTCAGCCCCTATTCTTCCAGAGTTTTCTTTGCGAAATGATGGGCTTATGCGATGTCGGCGTTGCGGCTCAGGAAATATGCGGGCTACACTCCCGACGTTACCGATCCCGAGGTGTTCATGTCGCGTCGTTTGCTTGCTGTAGCCCTGAGTGCCCTGGTTGGCGTTGCTGCCGCGGCCGAATTCCAGCCGATCGAAGAGCGCATGAGTGCGCGCGATTTCCGGGCCTCTGGCCTGGACAAGCTGAGTGCCGAAGAACTGGCGAACCTCAATCGCTGGATGAATGGCGAAGAAGTGCGCCTGGTCGGCTCCGCGCCGGCCGGTGGCGACACGGCATCGGCCGGCCCTGAAGGCGTCGGGTTCGAGAAGGGCATGTTCGATCGCCCGGATGGCCCGGAAGAGATCACGACCCGATTCAGTGGTTCGTTCGACGGTTGGTCCGGCAGAACCCGGTTCCCGCTGGAGAACGGCCAGGAATGGCGCCAGATCGAAGGCGGAAAACTGGTTGTCGGCACGCCGATCAGCAACCCGCAGGTCACCCTCAAGCGTGGCTTCTCCGGGGTGTGGCGTCTGCAGGTCGAGGGTTACAACAGTACGGTCAAAGTCGAGCGCGTGAAGTGATGCGCGCCCAGCCGGTTCGTGCCTTTGGTTCGCTGGCGGTGCTGATGGCAGGTTTGCTGCCGGCGGCGCAGGCGGCAGAAGTGCTGTGCGGACGACTGCTGGATCCGGCGCGCGGCGTGCTGGAAGGCCCGTTCCGTCTGGTTCACGAACAAGGTCGTTTCACTGTCGTCGAAAAAGTGGCGGCTGGCGAACCGGCAACAGGTACGACCGATTTGCGCCAGTCCACGTGCCTGCCGGGTTTTATCGATCTTCACGTGCATTTGGCTGGCGAACAAGGCAAGGACAGTTACTCCGAAGGCTTCCGACTGAACCCGGCCGATTTTGCGATCCGCTCGACCGTGTTCGCGTCGCGAACCGTCCGTGCGGGCTTCACCACCGTGCGTGACCTTGGTGCCTCCGACGGCGTGGCGATCTCGCTTCGGAATGCCATCAATCAAGGCTGGGTCCAGGGCCCGCGCATCTTCGCCGCCGGCAAGTCGATTGCCAGCACCGGCGGTCATGCCGATCCGCGTAATGGCATCAACCAGAACCTGCTGCAGGCGCTGGGTTATCCGGGCCCGGAGCAGGGTGTCGTCGACAGTGTCGATGAAGCTCGCAAGGCCGTGCGTTCGCGTTACAAGGAAGGTGCCGACGTGGTGAAAATCACCGCGACCGGCGGCGTGTTGTCGTATGCCAAAAGCGCCGACAACCCGCAGTTCACGATCGAAGAAGTCGAAGCCGTGGTGGCCACGGCAAAAGACTACGGCATGCACGTGGCAGCTCATGCCCACGGCAACGAAGGCGCCCGTCGCGCCATCATGGGTGGCGTGCGCACGATCGAACACGGCAGTTATCTCGACGAGCGGACCATGCGCCTGATGAAGGAAAAAGGCACCGTGCTCGTCCCCACGCTTTCGGCAGGCGCCTATGCGTCGGACAAGGCGAAGATCGACGGCTGGTTCCCGGAAATCATCCGGCCCAAGGCCATCGAAGTGGGCACGCGCATCAAGGAAACATTTGGCCGCGCCTACAAGATGGGCGTGCCGTTTGCGTTTGGTACCGACTCTGGCGTATCGGCCCATGGCGACAACGCGCGGGAATTCGAACTGATGGTCGAAGTGGGTGTGAGCCCACTGGACGCGATCCGTGCGGCAACCACTTCAGCCGCCAAAGTACTGGATCAGCAGAATCAACTCGGACAGATCGCGCCCGGATTCCACGCGGATCTGGTCGCTGTATCGGGTGATCCGCTCCAGGACATCAAGATCCTGAAGACTCCGACGCATGTGCTGAAGTCAGGCGTCTGGGTCCGTGCGGATCCGTAACCGGCCATCATGACGGTAGCCATCCAGCGCGGCGAACTCGCGAATCTGCTCCTGATCCGCTATGTCGGCGCGGACGCGCCGCTGGAGTTCCTGCGTTTCGACAAGGACGGCCGCACCGGCGCGTCCCGCCGTGTTTATGAACTGCCGGCCGAGGCCGTGCTGGGTGCCGGCAGCATCGATGTGCTCGTACCGTCCGAACTGGTGCATTCCGCCACCCTTGAGCTGGCCGCAAAAAGTCGCGCTCAAGCCGAGAAGGCCGCGCCGTTCGCGATCGAGGATCAACTGGCCGCCAACGTTGACGAGATCCACGTCGCGCTGGTCGAGCAGGGTGGCCCCCAACGCTGGCCGGTGTTGTGTATGGCGCGCACCGCACTGGATGAGATTCTCGAAGATCTGAAGTTGCGCGGCATCACTCCGAACCGGCTGGTGCCCGACGCCGAATGCCTGCCCGAAGCGGATGCGCCATGCCTGTTCAACCTGGGCGGACGCAGCCTGGTGCGCCTGTCGCGCGAACGGGCGTTCGCCTGTGACAGCGGCCAGTTGCCGAACCTTCTGGAAACCGGCTCCGCGCGACTCAGCGAGTTCAATCGCATCGACTGGGAACCGGGCAAGTTCGCACTCGATATCCTGGCACGCCACTACGCCCGAGCTCGTCGCGCCAACCTGCTGACCGGACGTTTGCGCAGTTCGGGCAAACAGGAGCGAACCCAACGCAGCTGGTGGCGGTGGCTCGGCATTGCTGCAGCATCGTGGCTGGTGGTGGCGATGGTAGCCATGGGGCTGGAAGTGATCCGCGGCAACAATCGGCTCACTGCGTTGAATGACGGTATGGTCGCCGCTTATCGGTCGGCGGTACCCGGTGCCCAGAACGTGCCGAATCCGGTTGCGCAAATGCAGTCGGCATTACGCGTGGCCGAGGGCAGTTCGTCCACCGAGGGCGGCATTGGCCTGTTGGCGCTGGTGGCGCCACATCTGGCACAACGTTCGCAGATTGTGTTGAAGTCCGTGGCGTATCAGAACGGCGCTCTCGAAGTGCTGGTCATCGCGCCCGACATCGGTCAATTGGATGGCCTGCGCGAGAGCCTCGCTGCTACCGCCAGTGGTCGCAAGGTCGAATTGGTCAGCGCCAACAGCATCGACGCGGGAATCGAAGGCCGCTTGCGCGTGGGCGGTGCACCATGAATTTCTGGAAAACCTCTCCGAACGCGATCGCCTGGGTGCTCGGGTGGGGCGGCATCGTTGTTGCCGTCATGCTGTTCTGGGCATTCCTGTTCCAGCCCTTGGTGGATGCGCGCAAGGACATCGGCCTGCGCGTAGCCGCAGCCGAGAAGGACTATGTGTGGATGCTCGGTGCCTCGGATCGGCTCAAGCAGTTGGCGCCCGCTGGCAGCGCAGGAACCTTCGATCGAGCTGGCAAATCATTGCTGGCGCTGGCCGATCAGGCCGCGCAGGAGGCCTTGCTCGCGAACGCGATCCAGCGGATGGAGCCTGCCTCCGATTCGCGTGTCAATGTCTGGCTCGAGCGTGCCGACTTCGATCAAGTGGCGATCTGGCTGGAGCAGATGGAACTTCGCTACGGCATCCGGGTCGAGAGTTTCCAGTTCGACCGAAGCAGCCAGACTGGTCTGGTCGATGGCCGGCTGACGCTGGTCGATTCCGTGCAATAGACATTGGCTTTTTTGGACTCATGAAAAAGCTGCTGATTGCCCTGGTTCTGATCGTGGTGGTGCTGGCTCTGGCGTGGTGGAGCCTGCCGGCAGAGACCGTGTGGTCGCGTGTGTCGACGCAGGTGCCGCTGGTGAAACTCCAGGGTGTGACCGGACGTATCTGGCAAGGTCAGGCGCAAGGTGTGAGCGTTCGCGCCATTCCTCTGGGTGCTGCGACCTGGTCGTTTTCACCGGTCAGCGGTTTGAGCGGACGTGCCGAGGGCACGCTGAAACTCAGCGGCGGAACGGCGCAGTTCGAAACGCAGGTGAAGGCCGATCGGCAGCTGGTCACGCTGGCGGGCACCAAAGTCTCGCTGCCGGCCAACCTGCTGGAGCCGGCACTTGATATTCCGGCCCTGCGTCTCCTCGGCACCATCGATATCGAAGCGTCTGAAGTGATGCTGGAGCAAGGTGTGCTGAAGCGGGCTCAGGGGTTCATGCAGTGGCAGGATCTCGGTGTATCGGGCCTGGCCGAAGCGCGCCTCGGTGGCGTGCGTATGGACTTCGCACCGGATGGCGACAGCATTCTGGGCACCGTGCGCGATCTGGGTGGCCCCCTCGCGATCGATGGCACCATTCGATTGACCGGGCAGATCTTCGTTGCCGAGATCAATCTCGATGCCCGCGACGAGGCCGTGCGCGAAGCCTTGCTTTATATCGGCCAACGCAAGCCGAACGGCGGTTCGCTGTTGCGGGTCGAAGGTACGGTCGAGAAGTTGTTCTGATGGACAGCGCCTTCCTGGATCATGCGTTGCAGGTAGCGCTGGCGGCCGCTGACGCGGCCGAGGCCGTGGTGGCAAAACACTACCGTGCGGCACTCGATGTCGAGATCAAGTCCGACGAATCGCCGGTCACACGCGCCGATCGCGAAGCCGAAACCGCGATTGTCTCGGTGTTGCGCGAAGCGTTTCCTGATCATGCGTTCTATGGTGAAGAGCACGGGCACAGTGGGCAGTCCGACTGCCTCTGGCTGATCGATCCGATCGATGGCACCAAAGGCGTTCGTGCGCGAGTACCCGCTATTTTCGACGCAGATCGCGTTGATGGTGCGCGGAGAACTGGTGCTCGGCGTGTCCAGTGCCGGCCAGTTTGGTCATCGCGCGTTCGCGCGGCGGGGTGGTGGTGCCTGGTTGAACCGCGAACGTATTCGCGTAGTCGAGCGAGGCCAGATCAAGGACGCACAACTGTCGATCGGCAACGTCAAGACGCTGACGCGCGACCCCGCGGCCTGGCAGCGTCTCGGGCAATTGATCCAACAGGCCAACCGCACGCGTGGTTACGGTGATTTCCTGCATTACCACTGGCTTGCCGCCGGCAAGGTCGATGTCGTCATCGAATCCGATGTGAACATTCTCGACATCGCCGCCTTGGCGGTGATCGTGCGTGAAGCAGGTGGAGTGTTCACGGAACTCGACGGTGGCCCACTCACGCTCGACACCCGCAGCGTGTTGGCCGCAACGCCCGGTTTGCACGGGCAGGTCATGGCGCGTCTGAACGTTCGCGGCTGAGGCTTTAGCCGCGCTGCCACGAAGTTTAGGACTAGCCCACATCAGCCCTCCCCGATGTTCGGGGAGGATTGGAACAGGTTAGGCAAACACTTCGCCTTTGTGCTTCGCAAAGCGAAGCACAAAGGCAGAGCTTCAGGCTTTGGGCGTTTTTGTCGGGCGTTGCCAGCCCGATAATGTGTGCTGTCGTGCCCGGGCCACGGTCAGCTGACCGTCAGGCGCGTCCTTGCTGATGACCGAACCGGCTCCGATGGTGGCGTCGCGGCCGATTTTCACTGGTGCCACCAACGCCGAATTGGAGCCGATGAAGGCCCCATCATCAATTTCGGTGCGGTGTTTGTTGGCGCCGTCGTAATTGCAGGTGATCGTGCCGGCGCCGATGTTCACACCCGCACCGATCACGGCGTCGCCCAGGTAACTGAGGTGATTGGCCTTGCTGCCGGGGCCAAGGCGCGTGGCTTTGGTCTCGACGAAGTTGCCGATGTGTACACCTTCGGCGAGTTCCGTCCCAGGGCGCAAGCGCGCGAACGGACCGATGATCGCGGCGCCGCTGATGTGGGCGCCGTCGAGGTCACAGTGCGCCTTGATCTCGGTCCCGGCGGCAATCCGGCAATCACGAATGCGCGTGAATGGCCCCACGCGCACGCCATCACCGAGTACGACCTCGCCCTCGACGATCACGTCGATGTCGAATTCGACATCCCGTCCCACAGTGAGGGTGCCGCGCAGGTCAAACCGCGACGGGTCGGCAAACCGGACACCTTCCGCACACAAGGCTCGCACTTGTCGACGCTGAAAACGTCGTTCGAGATCGGCGAGCTGCCAGGGGTCATTGGCGCCGAGGGCTTCATCGTCCGACTCGACCACGACCGCTTGTGCCGGTGTGCCGGCTTCCGCCGCCTTGGCGTAGATGTCGGTCAAATAGTATTCGCCCTGCGCATTGGTGTTGCCCAGTGTGGCCAGCCAGTCCCTCAGCGCGAAGGCATCGGCAGCGAGCATGCCCGTGTTGATTTCACGCAATTGTCGTTGTTCCGGACTCGCATCCTTCTCTTCGACGATCGCGACAACACGGTCCTGCTTGTTCCGCACGATTCGGCCGTAGCCCTTGGGTTCGCTGAACACTGCCGTCAACACGGCCAGCGGCGTTTCAGCATCGAGGCAAGCCAGCAGGCGGGTCAGCGTGAGGTGCTGGATCAACGGTACGTCACCGTAGAGCACCAGAACCCTGGCCGCGTCGGGAATCGCCGGCATCGCCATCATCACCGCGTGTCCCGTACCCAGCTGCTGATCCTGTTCGGCAAAGACCAGGTCTTCTGCACCAGCCAGCGACGCCAGCACCTGCGGGCCACCGTGGCCATACACGACATGGATTTTTTCGGCGCCGAGTGAACGGGCGCAATCGATGACGTGCTGGACCATCACCTTGCCGGCAATTCGCGCCAGGACCTTGGGCGTATTCGAGCGCATGCGTTTGCCTTCACCTGCGGCCAGGATGACAACGTGCAAGGGCAGAGCAGACATAAACACCTGTTCGAAAAGGGTCGATGGCGGATGATAAGCCCTGCATCGTGTCCGGGCGAGGCTGATCTGGGCCGCGACCATGGCTTTTCGACTATTCAGCTTTGACATAGGTCGCGCTATGGTCGAAGGATCAATTTCGGGAGGGATACGATGCGTACGTTGCCGTTTTGGCTGGGAACCTTGCTGATGGGACAAGTGATGGCGGATACACCTGCACAGCCGGCTGCGCCGGATGATCCTTACCTTTGGCTTGAAGACGTTGGTGGCGACAAGGCACTCGACTGGGTGCGAGCCCGCAACGAGGCAACCGTTGCCAAGCTTGGCCAACGCAAGTCCTTCGACGAACTCAGCGCGCGTTTGCTGGGCATCCTGGATTCGAAAGAACGGATCCCCGGGGTCACCAAGATGGGTGATCATTACTACAACTTCTGGCGCGACGCCGCACAGCCGCGCGGCGTTTGGCGTCGTACTAGCCTCGCCGAATTCCGCAAGAAATCGCCCGAGTGGGAAGTGGTGCTCGACCTTGATGTCCTGGGCAAAGAAGAGAGCGAGAACTGGGTCTGGGCTGGCGCCGATTGTCTCAAGCCGGCGTACGAACGTTGCCTGGTGTCCCTGTCACGCGGCGGAGCCGATGCCACCGTCGTCCGTGAATACGACCTCAAGTCGAAGGCGTTCCTGAAAGACGGCTACACCCTCTCCGAAGCCAAGAATTTCGTCGGCTGGCAGGACATCGACCACATATTCGTCGGAACGAATTTCGGCGAAGGCTCGATGACTGATTCCGGATATGCGCGTATCGGCAAACTCTGGAAGCGGGGCACGCCGCTTGCCGAGGCCACAACGGTATTCGAAGGTCAGGCAGCGGATGTGGGCATCTATGTCGGCCGCGATTTTACCGTCGGATTCGAACGCGACATCATCTCGCGCGCCGATACGTTCTTCACCAATGAGGCCTACCTCCTGCAGGATGGCAAGCCGGTCAAGATCGAGAAGCCGCACAGCGCAAACGTCCAGTTCTGGCGCGAATGGCTGCTGATCGAGTTGCGTGAGGACTGGACGGTCGGCGGGACGACCTGGCCCGCAGGCGCGTTGCTTGCAGCGAAGCTCGATTCGTTCCTCGCCGGCAAGCGCGAACTGCAGATGCTGTACGAGCCGAATCAGCGCAAGTCCCTCGCTGGCTACTCAGGCACACGCAACCACCTGATCGTCAACGAACTCGATATGGTGCGGAACAAGCTCTATGTGCTGAGTGTCGTCGACGGCAAGTGGCAACGTAAGCCACTGGCCGGCACACCGGCGTTTGGCACGGTTGGCGTGAATCCGATCGACGCCGACGCGAGCGACGAGTTCTTCATGACTGTCACGGATTACCTGACGCCGACCAGCCTGTACCTCGGCAAGGTCGGTTCGGACAAGCCGGAACTGCTGAAGTCGCTGCCTTCGTTCTTTGAAAGCAAGGGACTGGAGGTGGCACAGCATCAGGCGAAAAGTGAGGACGGCACGCTGGTGCCTTACTTCGTCGTCCACAAGAAAGACCTCAAGCTCGACGGCAGTCACCCGACCTTGCTGTACGGGTATGGCGGGTTCGAAGTGTCCGAAGTGCCGTCGTACCGCGCGGGTGTGGGCGCAGCCTGGCTCGAACGCGGTGGTGTCTACGCTGTGGCGAACATCCGCGGTGGTGGTGAATTCGGTCCGGCCTGGCACCAGGCGGCATTGAAGGCCAATCGCAACAAGGCTTACGAGGACATGGCAGCCGTGGCGAGGGATCTGGCCACACGCAAGATCACTTCGGCGAAACATCTTGGGGTCCAGGGCGGCAGCAATGGCGGCCTGCTGACCGGCAACATGTTGTCGACGTATCCGGAGTTGTTCGGGGCCATCGTCATTCAGGTGCCGCTGCTCGACATGCTGCGATTCCACAAGCTGCTGGCCGGTGCATCGTGGATGGGGGAATACGGCAACCCGGATGATCCCGAGGAAGCCAAGTTCCTGCGCAAGTACTCGCCTTACCACCAGATCAGCAAGGACAAGAAATATCCGCCTGTGTTGCTGACCACCTCGACACGTGATGACCGCGTGCACCCGGGCCATGCCCGCAAGCTCATGGCAAAACTGATGGAGCAGGGGCATTCGGCGTATTACTACGAGAACATCGAGGGTGGCCACGGTGGCGCGGCCGACAACAAGCAGTCGGCGTTCATGCAGTCGCTGGCCTATACCTTCCTGTGGGACAAACTCGCGGCTGAATGATGGTCCGTGATCCGCGAATCCACCGAATGTGGATTCGCGGCCTGGCCAGTCGCCATTTGCGCGTTGGCGCCGGCCCCGCTAACGTGTTGCGGTTTGATTGCAGGGTAAACCCATGTCGATTGTCCGTTTTGTCTTGAGCGCCTCGATGGCGGCGGCATTGTTGCTGCTCTCCGCCTGTGCGACCAATCCGCGCAAGGCCGCCGGTGACACACCTGCCCAGGGCACGCTTGCCGAAATCCTGGCGGCCGAAACCGAACTGAAATCCGAACTGGCGCGCTGGGCGCGTGGTGAGGGCGGCGGTCCGGTTCGTGTGCATGCTGCGAGTGAGCGTTATCGAGCCTTGTTGGCGCGGTGTGCGATCGAAACGACCTGTGATCATCCGACCGCCATGGCGTCGCAGTCCTCGACGCTGGCGCTGCTGCAGCAATCGGTGATCGGTGCCGACGACGAGAATCGCAACGAACCGGCAACCGTCGGCGATGCCGATGCGGGTTCAGGTCCCGAGGGAGACTTGCCTGAGTTGACGCGCAGTGTGGCCATGCTCAAGGGCCAGCGACTCGACGAGATCATCGAGTTGAATCCGGCGGTCAAGGCCAGCATGGAAGAGTGGCTGACGTGGATGCGTCCGAACCTGCTCGATGCCTGGGAAAACTATCAGTATCTGCGCCATCTGATGTGGCCGCAGTACGAGCAGGCCGGGCTGCCCGAAGCGCTGCTGTTCGGCATCATGGCGAAAGAATCCGGTGGCAAGGTTCATGCCGTGTCGCCTGCCGGCGCTGCCGGCCTGCTGCAGTTCATGCCGGCGACGGCGCAGCGTTACGGCTTGGGTCGCGCCGGTTTTGACGAGCGATACGATGCCGAGAAAGTGACCGGCGCCAATGTCCGCTACATCAACGATCAGCTGAAGCTGCTGAACAACGATCTGGAGCTCACACTCGGTGCCTACAACGGCGGCGAAGGTCGCATGGGGCGCCTGTCGCCGCGTGGCTCACGTCCATTCTGGGATCAGCGTGTGTATGGCAATCTGCCGCCGGAAACGCGCGATTACGTACCGATGGTGCTCGCTGCGGCGTGGTTGTTCATGCATCCCGAGCAGTATGGCCTGGAGCTTCGGAAATTTGATGCCACGCCCTCATCGATCAAACTGGTGCGTACGGCGTCGATCAATGAACTGGCGGTGTGTATGGGTCAGTTCGGGAATCCGCGAGGTTGGTTCCGCACCATCCGCAACCTGAATCCCCGGTGGGAAGCAGGCACCCGCCTGCCTGCAGGCACCGAATTGGCCGTGCCGGCGACAGCGGAGAAGGCCTATCTGGCGCGCTGCCAGAGTGGTGTGCTGGCGCAGACCGCGACGGAATTGCACGACGCCGTCAAACCTGCCGCCGGAACCTATCGGGCGGCGAGCGTGGCCCCGGCGCCGTCAGGCTCTGGTTCGGGCAGGACCCATGTCGTGCGTCGCGGCGAAACCCTGCATTCGATCGCGCGGCATTACGGCTGTGCCGTGAATGCCGTGGCCCATGCCAACGGCGTGCGTGCACCGAAATACCTGATTCGTGCCGGGCAAAGGCTAAGTGTGCCGGCCTGCGGGCGCGGCTGAGCGACCGCGGTGGTCTCATCCGGTCGATGCAAGAGAACGCATCGACGGATGAGATCTCCGACTTGCCAGCTTGCTCGCGAAGCGCAAGGGCGGACTGCTGGCCTGAACCCTCGCAACCTCCCCGAACATCAGGGAGGGCTCTGGCCAGCCCGAAACGTCGGCGCATCGCGGCTGAAGTGGTCAAGGACGAACCTTCACGTCCCGAAACGCCTCAGCCAGTTCCTGGTAGGCCTTTCGTTGCGCGTCGGTGTCGACGCCGGGCGCCTGCACTTCGATCTGCACGATGTGGTCACCGGGTGTGTCCGCGCCAAATCCTTTGCCTTTCAAGCGCAGCTTCTGACCTGAACGCGTCCCGGCGGCGATTTTCATGCCCAGGGTGCCGTGCAGGGTGGGTACGTCCACTTCGCCGCCCAACGCGGCCTCCCAGGGGGCCAGCACCAGTTTGCTCTGGATGTTGCGACCGTCCAGCGTGAACTGCGGATGCGGATCGAGGCCGATCACCAGCAACAGGTCACCTGATCCATTCGGACCGAGTTCACCCTGGCCAGCAAGCCGGATCTGTTGGCCTTCCGGCACACCGGCGGGGATCTTCACCTCAAGGGTTTTCTGCTCGCCATCGCGGACAAACGACACGCGCTGTTTGCCGCCCTGGTGGGCTTGCTCCAGGCTCAGGTTCAGCCGCATTTCCAGATCGCGGCCACGCCTCGGGCTGGGGCGTCGGCCACCACCGCGCGGCCCGCCGCGGGCACCACCAAACAGGTGCTCGAAGAAGTCCGAAAAGCCGCCCGAATTGAGATCGGCCGGATCGAAGTCGAAACCGCCACCGCCGCCGAATCCGCCCGGCGGCACTTCATCGCCGGTCCGGAAACCCTGACGCTTCAGCTGATCGTAGGCTTGCCGCTTCTCCGGATCCTTGAGCGCCTCATAGGCCTCGTTGATGCCCTTGAACCGCTCCTCGGCATCCTTTTCCTTGCTGACGTCCGGATGAAACTTGCGGGCAAGCTTGCGATACGCCGTCTTGATTTCATCGGCGGTAGCGCTTTCGGTGACGCCCAGAACGTCGTAATAGTCCTTGAATTTCATGCTTGCTCCTTACTCATCACTCATCCTCATGGGCCCGGGCCCAATATGCAAGAAGCCCGCAACGCGGGCTTCCTGCCAGGTCTGGCGACCGTGAACAGAATCAGCTGCGGATTTCGATCCGGCGCGGCGTGCTTTCGGCCCGCTTCGGAATGACGAGTTCCAGAACACCGTTCTTGCCGGTGGCGGAAATGTGCTTGGCATCGGCCGAGTCGGGCAACGCGAATCGTCGATGGAACACACCGTGCATCCGTTCGACGCGTGTGAACTTGGTGTCCTCGGTCTTGGTCTCGACCTTGCGTTCGCCCTTGATGCTGAGCACCCCTTTTTCCATATGGATTTCGATGTCCTTCGGGTCGACCCCGGGGACGTCACAATGGATCACGAACTGCTTGGTCTGCTCGACGATGTCGACGCGCGGGGTCCACTGCGCGGTGACGACATTGGACTGTTCGTCTTCGCCGGAATCGAAGAACTTGTCGAAAAAGTGCTTCATTTCCTCGGGGAACTGGCGTTGCAGGTTGATCGGGTTGTAGCGGGTAATGGTCATGGCAATCTCCGTGGATTCTGCAGCGGACTGCTGCCTTGAGTGGAATACTGTGGCCTTGGTTTGCAAGTTCAAGGGGCTGGGTGCTTGTTTCGTTCACGAACGGTTGGCCACAATGGCGGCATGACTCAACGCCTCTTGCCTGCTTGTCTGTTCGCCCTTTGCCTGTTGCTCACTTCGGGCTTCGCCGGTGCCTATGAATGGAAGGCCGTGGTCAGCCCGAAGGACCAGATCTACCCGAGTCTGATCCTGGCTACCTCCGATCTGCCGGCACCACGCTCGAGGTCTTCGCGCGTGCTGGGAGACGCGAATGGCTTGATCGGCGTGCGGGTGCTGGCCGAACATGACCAGCAGCGGGCCCGTGTCAGCATCCGCCTGAACGGATTGCTGCCGGAATCCAGCATCGACGTGGTGTTGCCGCAAGGTGGCAAGCGCTACTCGATTTACCCGGTGCTGGCCTGGGATTTTGATCGGCTGCGCAAACAGAAACGTGCCACGCCCGAAACCCTGTCGTTGACGCTGCGGTTGGGCGATGGCCCGATTGAGTCAATGAGTCAACGGGTGCGCATCCGCTCGATCAACGAAGCGCCGTACTTCATCGCCGACGCCAAGGCGCCGACCGACCTCACCTGGACGTTCGCCGCGTATGTGGATGAAGACCATCCGATCGTGGCCCGGATTGTTTCGGACGCTTTGGCACAGGGCACGGTGAACCGATTCGACGGATATCAGTCCGGCAACGCCGAGCGCGTGTTGCGTCAGGTGTTTGCGGTATGGCGATCGCTGCAGACGCGCGGGATCCGCTACAGCTCGCTCACGCGCACCGGCAGTGCTGAAACCGAGGTCTACTCGCAGTACGTCCGTTTTCTCGACGAAAGTTTCGCCAGCGGCGAGGCCAACTGCGTCGACGGCTCGGTGCTGTTTGCTTCGGTGCTCCGGAAAGTCGACCTCAATCCTTCGCTGGTACTGTTGCCCGGTCACATGTTGCTGGCGTTCGAGTTGTCGCCCGGCGGCGACTACGCGTTCCTGGAAACCACGCAGATTGACCTTGGTCACCCGAGACGCCAAGGGCCGGATCACCGAAGCCGATTCGTTTGCCAGTTTCCGCAAGGCGGTGCAGCGCGGCCAGGCCGTGTTCGACAAACATGCGGCCTCGTTCCACGACCCGCGCAAGCCCGAATTCCAGATGATCGACCTCAATGCGGCACGTAGCCGGGGCGTCAGCGCAATCGGCGTCCGCGCGACTGAACTGGTTCAGGAGAGCGCTGCGCGCCACGCTGCACTGCGTCTTTCACAAAAAATTGAACTTTGCGACAATGTTTGTCTAACAAGCCTCCAATTACCATGGCGGCAATGTCCGGAAATCGCCCATGCTTCGACGTTTGATTGCCAGTCTCCTTTGTGTCAGTGCTGCGGCGTCCGCCGGCGCGGCCGACTCTGCCATGTTCCGGGTACCCGATCGGGACGCGGCAACACGTGCGCTGATCGGCCGACTGTTCGACCATGCCCACCACGACCGCAAGACCGGCGAGTGGGTGGTTGAAGCCAACGGCGACCAACTGGCGATCCTGCAGAAGGCAGGCCTGGCGCCGAAGTACGACATGGAACTCACCTCCCGCGTGAACACCTGGGATCTGGGTATGGCCAAAGCCATTCCCGGATTTTTGTGTTACCGCACCGTGGCCGAAACGAATACGCTGATCGACAGCCTCGTGGCGGCGAATCCGACACTCGCCACGAACGTCGATATCGGCGACAGCTGGCGCAAGTCCAGTCCGACCGGATCCGAGCCGGGATTTGACTTGCGTGTGCTCAAGCTGACGAACAGTGCGATCGCCGGACCGAAGCCGAAAATGTTCGTGATGAGTGGCCTGCACGCGCGTGAATACACGCCGGTTGAGGTCAACACCCAGTTCGCCGAATGGTTGCTGGGTAACTATCAAACCGATGCCACGGCCCGCTGGTTACTCGACCACAATGAATTCCACCTGCTGCTGCAGGCGAATCCGGATGGACGAATCATTGCCGAGACCGGTCAAAGCCAGCGCAAGAATCGGCGTGATCTTGGTGCCTGCACTGGCACGGGAGATGGCATCGACCTGAATCGCAATTTCCAGATTGATTGGGGTGGCAGCGGCGCCAGCAGCTCGCAGTGTAATGAGACCTACCGTGGTCCCACGACCTTGTCGGAGCCGGAGTCAAACGCGGTTAATGCCTATATCGCCACGCTGTTTCCCGATACCCGTCCTGGTGCCATCAATGACTACAACCAGTCGGCAGCTCTGGATACTCAGGGGCTCTATCTCGACGTCCACAGTTTCTCGGAAGTGGTGTTGTGGCCCTGGGGCTTCCCCGGTTCCAGTCCGGCGCCCAACAACACGCCTTTGCGCACTTTGGGGCGTCGCATGGCCTGGGCCAGTGGCTACACGCCAGAGCAATCCAACACGATTCCGGCCAGTGGCGCTTCGGACGACAACGCCTATGGCGTACTTGGGGTAGCGGCCTATACGTTCGAGCTGGGTAGTGCATTCTTCCAGGACTGCACAACCTTCACGAATTCCATTCTTCCGACCAACCTGGAAGCATTCAAGTACGGCGCACGAATCCTGAATCGCCCGTACATCATGCCGAGTGGTCCAGACGCGCGTGACGTCGGTCCGGTGGGTTCGAGTGTGGTGTTTCCCGGTGAAACGATCACGCTGCAGGCGCTGGTCGACGACACGCGCTTCAACCAGTCGAATGGTGCCGAGGCAACTCAGAACATCACGGGTGCCAACCTCTACGTCGGACAGCTGCCCTGGACGCTCGGCGCTGCCGCCACGCCGATGCAGGCAGCAGACGGGACGTTCAACCAGGCTACTGAAACAGTGCGTGTTCCGTTCGCCACCGCGGGTCTTGGTATCGGCAATCACCTGGTCTACGTGCAGGGCATCGATGCGAGTGGCACTGCAGGGCCCACCGGGTGCCGCGTTTGTGCGGATCACCGATCCGGCCACGGTTGGACAGTTGACTGGCTCGGTTACGGCCACCGGGACGAATGCACCCTTGGTCGCGAACTCGCGCTGGGCACTGAAACCGTGACCAGTGCGAACGACGGTGCATACACCCATCGTCGTTTGCCAGGGACCTACACACTTTCAGCGTCGAAGGCGGGTTATCTCGACGAGAGTTTTCCGGGTCTGCAACTGGTCGCCAACCAGACGATCAACCAGAACGTCGTGATGTTGCCCACCTGCAACGCACAAGTGGACGACGCGGAAGCACCTCCTGCAGCCGGCTGGACGACGACCGGAACCTGGGCGCGCACCAGCATCGCGGGTCCGACCGGTGCCACGACGATGGTCTGGAGCGACAGCCCGGCCGGCAACTACGGCAACAGCGCGAACATGAGCCTGACGACGGCAGCGATCAACTTCACTGGCCTGAATGGCGTGCGGATCGAGTTCGACCATCGTTGCAACACGGAAGCGACGTTTGATTTTGGTGATGTCGAGATTTCCACGAACGGCACCAATTGGACGCGCGTGTTCCGATGTGACGGCACGAATGGCTGGCGCCATGAGCGCATCGAACTGCCAGCGCTCGACAACAGCGCCACGGCCCGAGTGCGCTTCCGGTTCAGCAGCGACACCAGCCAGGTATTTGACGGCTGGCAGATCGACAACATCCGCATTGAATCGGCCGGCAGCAGTTGCCGCGCGTCGTATGCCGCCACGGGCATTTTCGACAACGGCTTCGAATAATTGCGCTGATTTTGCCTTCTCCCGTTGTACGGGAGAAGGTGGTCCGCAGGACCGGATGAGGGGCAGATTGGCCCCGAACATTACTTGGCGCCAGCTTTCCCTCGATCAGCGGAGCAGGGATCTCGGTCCCTGCTTGTGCCCCATGCCGCTTGATCAGATCAATTCAAAGTTTACGGGTCCATTGGCCTCAATGGCTTCCGTGGCGTTTGGTGAGCGTCAGCTAATGAGGGAGCAGCTCCCATTGGCACTGAGTCGCTGACACCGGTCCTGCTAGGCTTTCCGGCCTGCCATCCGTGTTCGCATGAAACTCGACCGCCCCTTCATCCGACTGCCGATCCGTTTTGACGCCGAAGCCCTGGCTCGCGAGATCGACGCGTTGCCGAGCACCGCATGGCGTGCTCATCCACAAGGGTATGCCGGCAATTCGGCGGTGCCGCTGGTGGCGGCTCTTGGCAATCCGGACGACGACGCTGCAAAAGGCCCGATGCGGCCGACGCCCTGGCTGGCGTTGCTGCCGACCGTGCGGCAGGTCATGGCGGAATTGGATTCGCCGATCGGACGATCCCGATTGATGCGGATCCACGGCAATGGCGAAGCCCATGCCCATGTCGACACGCACTACTACTGGCAGAGCCGGCATCGTGTCCATGTGCCGGTGCGGACCACGCCGCATGTTCGCTTCGAGGTGGGTAACCGTGCCGTAAACATGGCAGCGGGCGAGTGTTGGGTGTTCGACACCTGGACCCGTCACAACGTGCTGAACCCGGAATCCACGGAGCGAATCCACCTGGTCATCGACACGGTCGGCGGACCGCGATTACACGAGTGGATCGATGCCGGTGAAAGCCCTTCGGATTTCCTGCCGGCACCGATGACGGTAGCGCCGCTCGATGGGACGGAGAGCGGATCAAGGTTGCGCTTCGAAAGCGAAAACCAGCCGATCGTGATGACGCCCTTTGAGCTTCGGTTCTGGTTGCAGCGTTGTCGCGAGGAACTTGCGAGTACCGAGGCGACCACGTCGCTGGACACGCTTGCGCGGTCGCTCGATCGCCAATGGACAGCGCTTTATGCCGAGTTCGGCGTTCGTCCGGCAGGGCATGCCGCATTTTCTGAGGTGTTGTCCCGACTTGACCAAACACTGGCGACATTTCCGTCGGCATGGCGATTGGGCAACGGATGCGCGGTCGCGGAGTTTCTCCGTCAGGTCATCGTGCGTGTGGCGGTGACGGTTGATGGGCCGGCACCTCGTGCGGCAACGACGCCAACGGCGCCAGTTCAGTCCAGTGTACGTCTGACCTCGGAAGCACCCACCAAGCCAATCTTCGATCGCCCGATCTTCATCGTCTGCCCGCCCCGATCGGGCAGCAGCCTATTGTTCGAAACCTTGTGCCGGTCACCCGACCTCGTATCCATCGGTGGCGAGAGCCATCAGATCATGGAGCAGATCCCGGCACTCAATCCGGCGCGCGTGAACTTCGACAGCAATCGCGTCGACGCGGATATGGCGACACCGATGACAGTCGCCGAACTGACGCATGGATTCTTCAGCCAGTTGCGCGATCGCGACGGTCGACCGGTCCGTGCGGATGCGCGGGCACTGCGATTCATCGAGAAGACACCAAAGAATGCGCTCCGCGTTGCGTTCCTGGCGAAGGCCTATCCGGATGCCCGGTTTGTCGTGCTGCATCGGTCGGCGCGCGACACGATCAGCTCCATGCTGGATGCCTGGTCTTCGAAGCGATTCGTGACCTATCCGCGCTTGCCCGGTTGGTCCGGTCCACCCTGGTCACTGCTGCTCACGCCCGGGTGGCGGGAATGGCAAGCACTGCCCGAACACGAAATCGTGGCGCGACAGTGGTCGGCCTGTGTCGGCCATCTGCTTGATGATCTGGATGCGCTTGATCCAACGCGTGTGTTGGGTGTCCGGTACGACGATTTGCTGAGCTCGCCTCAGGACTGCATCGAACGTTTGTGCCGGCAGCTCGATATTGGCTGGGATACCGAGTTGGGCGAGTTGCCGCCGTCGCGTCATACGCTGACGCCGGCCGATCCAGAGAAATGGCGACGCAACGAATCGCTGCTGGCGGATTGTCTGCCCGGACAGGAGGCGACTGTTCAGCGATTCGATCAGTGGTTTGCCAACCTGGAGGCACGGGAACGTCAGGCGCCTGCAGTAGTCCCGAAACGTGTGCGCCAGCAGCCTGCCGACATGGATTCAGCCAGGTCTGCAAGTGTTGGACCCAGTGACCCAAAGCAGGCATTCGGCAGTGTCTATACCCGCAGCTTTGCGCAGGTGCTGTCGGCCTGTGGGGTCTCGCTGGCAGTCTCGACCTATCAGAGCGGACGCGTGGTGTTGCTGCGGCCGGAAGGCGAGGGCATCAACACCCATTTCAAGGGGTTTCCGAGCCCGATGGGCCTGGCCGCTCAGGGCGACAGGCTTGCCGTGGCCACGTCCCGCGGCATCTGGGAATGCCACAACCAGCGCGGCATCGCCGCCAGCCTCGCGCCGGCAGGCAGTCACGATGCCTGTTTTGTGCCGCGCCAGTTGCACCTCACCGGCGATATCCGGGTCCACGAAATCGCCTGGGCGGGTTCAGAACTCTGGATCGCGAATACGCGCTTTTCGTGCCTCGCCAGCATCGATCCCTGGCACAGCTTCGTGCCGCGCTGGCAGCCAAAATTCATCACGCGACTGGAACCGACGGATCGTTGCCACTTGAACGGACTGGCCGTGATCGAAGGCCGCGTGCGTTATGTCACGTGTCTGGCGGCGACGGATGAGGGCGGTGCCTGGCGTGATCACAAGGCCGATGGCGGCCTGATCATCGATGTGCCCACGAACGAAGTCGCGGCCACCGGTCTGTCGATGCCGCATTCGCCGCGATGGCATCAAGGTGCCTTGTGGGTGCTGGAGTCGGGCCGCGGCACCCTGTCGAAAGTGGATCTTGCGAGCGGTCGGGCCGAGCCGTTCATCGAGTTGCCCGGATTCACGCGAGGACTGGCGTTCCATGGGCCGTTTGCGTTCATTGGTCTCTCGCAGATCCGCGAGGGCATCTTTGGCGGCTTGCCGATCCTGGAGAGATTGACGGAGCGCCTATGCGGCATCTGGGTGGTCGATCTGCGCTCAGCGAGGATTGTCGGATTCCTTCGTTTTGAAGGCCAGGTCCAGGAAATCTTCGATGTCCAGATTTTGCCGAACTGCAGATATCCGGAGCTGATGGAGCCCGAAGATGAACGCATCCAGGGCGCATTTGTGCTGCCAAACGTGCAGAATTGAGGTTTCCATTTGTCCGAGGCCCTGCCATGACCGACGTTGACTACGCCCGCTACGACCGCATTCGCGCCGTGCACTGGACCGGAGCGGGCTTGAGCCTGATCGACCAGCGCCTGTTGCCGATGCAGCAAGTCTGGGTGGTGTGTGAGACCGCCAGTGCAGTCGCCACGGCGATTCAGAACCTCACGGTTCGGGGGGCACCGGCAATCGGCATTGCTGCGGCTTATGGCGTGGTGCTGGCGGCGCAAGCGCATCAGGATGCGGCGGGGCTCGTGTCGATCGCATCTTTGGAGCCGGCGCTGCAGGAACTGGCCGCATCACGGCCAACCGCCGTGAACCTGTTCTGGGCGCTGGCACGGATGCGCAGAGTGCTGGGCGAGCGCTGTGCCGTATCGGTTCTGGAGCAGGAAGCCCAGGCGATCGAGCGCGAAGACCTGGCCGCGATCCGGCATATGGGTCAACTGGGTGCCTCGCTGATCGAGCCCGGTAGTGGTGTGCTGACTCATTGCAACACGGGTTCGCTGGCCACCGCCGGATTCGGTACCGCGCTTGGGGTGATCCGGGCCGCTTACGCCGAGGGTCGTGTGGCGCGCGTGTTCAACACCGAAACGCGGCCGTGGGGGCAGGGCACACGCCTGACGGCCTGGGAACTGCTGGAAGACGGCATTCCGGCGAAGCTCATTGCCGACTCTGCTGCGGCACATCTGATGAAAACCGGGCAGGTCCAGTGGGTCATCGTGGGGGCCGACCGGATCGCCCGCAACGGCGACACCGCCAACAAGATCGGCACTTACCAGCTGGCCATTGCCGCGCGTCATCATGGCGTCAAGTTCATGGTGGTGGCGCCCAGTTCAACGGTGGATCTGTCCATGCCAACCGGCGATCACATCGAAATCGAACTGCGTGAGGCCCGCGAATTGCTGGAGGCCGGCGGCCAGCGGATCGCCGCCGAGGGGGTGCAGACCTGGAACCCGGTCTTCGACGTCACGCCGGGCAGCCTGATCGACGCGGTGGTGACCGAGCAGGGCATCTTCCGGGCGCCGTTCTTTGGTGCTGCGTAAACGTTTGTTTGACGGTTGTTTTGTAGGTTTGAGTATTTGCCCTACAATGGGCGTCGTTTTTTCGCTTTCGGGCCCGGCTGGCCCGGGCATTCCATCGCACCAGAGGACACAACCAACATGAGCAGCATCGAAGAACGCGTCAAGAAGATCGTGGTCGAACAACTCGGCGTCAAGGAAGATGAAGTTACCCCGAACGCCTCGTTCGTTGACGATCTGGGCGCCGATTCGCTCGACACAGTCGAATTGGTGATGGCCCTGGAAGAAGAGTTCGAGTGCGAAATCCCGGACGAAGACGCTGAAAAGATCACCAGCGTCCAGATGGCGATTGACTACGTCAAGACGCACGTCAACAAGGCCTGAGCCCAGGCTCTCGCCGCCGAAAACTGCGCCGCACCGGCGCAGTTTTCATTTGCGCGACAATGAAACGGTTGTTTCGTGGACCATCAGGTCCACGCCTTGATTCGAGGAGCAGGTGATGAGCAAGCGTCGGGTGGTGGTAACAGGCATGGGCATCGTGTCGCCGGTGGGCAACACGCTGGAAAGCGCATGGGACAACATCCGCAATGGCCGCTGCGGCATCGATCGCATCAGCTGTTTCGACGCCAGCGCCTTCGCCACGCAGATTGCCGGTGAAGTACACGGCTTCGAGCCGACCCAGTGGCTGGGCGCGAAAGACGTCAAGAAAATGGACAAATTCATCCATTACGGATTCGCCGCCGCCAAGATGGCGATGGCTGATTCCGGACTGGAAGTGACCGAAGCGAATGCCGAGCGCATCGGCGCCGTCATCGGTTCCGGCATTGGTGGTGTCCGCGGCATCGAAGACACCGCGATCGCCCTGCATACCGGTGGCCCGCGCAAGATTTCGCCGTTCTATGTGCCGTCGACGATCATCAACATGTTGCCCGGCCAACTGAGTATCGCGCTCGGCCTGAAGGGCCCCAATTTTCGGCAGTATCCGCCTGTGCGTCGTCGAACCACAGCCTGGGTACGGCCATGCGCATGATTCAATACGGTGATGCCGACGCCATGATTGCCGGTGGCGCCGAACACGGCTGCACGCCGACGGCCGTGGGCGGGTTCGCGTCGATGAAAGCCATGTCCACGCGCAACGACGATCCAAAACGTGCCAGCCGCCCATGGGATCGCGATCGCGACGGGTTCGTGCTGGCCGACGGCGCCGGTATCCTGGTGATCGAGGAACTGGAACATGCCAAGGCCCGTGGTGCGCGCATTTACTGCGAGCTCATCGGTTATGGCGCGAGTTCCGATGCATTCCACATGACCGCACCGAGTGAAAACGGCGAAGGCCCGGCACGCTGCATGCGATCGGCATTGAAGGACGCCGGCATCAACGCCGACGAGGTCGACTACATCAATGCCCACGGCACCTCGACACCACTCGGTGACCTGGCCGAAACCCTGTCGATGAAATCGGCATTGGGTGACCATGCCTACAAGACGATGGTGTCGTCGACGAAGTCGATGACGGGTCACCTGCTGGGTGCAGCCGGTGGTGTTGAGGCCGTGTTCTCGGTGCTCGCGCTCCACACGGGCGTGATTCCGCCGACCATCAACCTGGACAATCCGGGCGAAGGCTGCGATCTCGACTATGTGCCGAATGTGGCGCGCGACAAGAAGATCCAGGTCGCGGTGTCGAACGGATTCGGGTTTGGCGGAACCAACGCCACCTTGGTGTTCCGTTCGCTCTGATGGGCGATGTCGGCTGAGCCTGCGCGCGCGCATGGTGTCGCCATGCTGACGCGCGCATTGCCTGCAGGGCTTGATCTGGTGGCGCTGCACGCAGCGTTCCCGGACCGGTTCCCGGTGTTGCTGGAAAGCCGGGCGCGTCATGCGCGCTCGGGCCGATACGATTTGTTGTTGGCCGGAAATGGTCATCGGCTCGTGCAGGTTTCGCCGAATCAGGTTCGTGACGAGCACGACCAGACGGTCGGCGAACACTTGCTGGACCTGGTGGATCAGAATCTCTCGGGGCTTGAGCTCCAGCCGGGTCCCGGTCATTTTGCAGGCGGTTACGCGCTGCTGCTGTCTTACGAGTTCGCGGCGTGCCTGGAGCCCAAGCTGGCGTCGACTCTTCCCAGAGACACTTCGCCGCTGGCCATCGCACTGAGAACCCCTCTGGCGCTTGTGCGTGACCATGAGGACAACAGCGTCACCGCCGTGTTCGAGCCTGCGGCGGCGCCGTGGGCAGAAGCCGTCCTCGGGCAGTTGCGTGTTGAACCGTTACCCGCCATCGCGCCGCTGAGTCTGAGCCAGTGGCAGGAAGACGATCCGGCAGGGTTCATCGCCGGTGTCGAGCGGATCCGCGAATATGTGGCGGCCGGCGATGTGTTCCAGGTCAATCTGTCGCGTCGGTGGCACGGACACATGGCACCCGGCACCTTGCCGATCGACCTGTACCGCCGTTTGCGCGAAGCCAATCCAGCGCCGTTTGCCGGCAGCTTCCGGTTTGGCGATCTGGCGGTGTTGAGTTCCTCGCCTGAGCGATTGGTGTCGGTGCGGGGTGATCAGGTGGAAACACGACCGATTGCCGGCACCCGGCCGCGTGGCATCGGCGAACACGACGATCGACTTCAGGCCGAGTTGATGTCGCATCCCAAGGAACGTGCCGAGCACGTCATGCTGATCGACCTCGAACGCAACGATCTGGGACGCGTCTCGGTGCCGGGCAGTGTGGAAGTCGATGAACTGATGGGCATGGAAAGTTACACGCATGTGCACCACATCGTCTCGAACGTGCGCGGTCGTTTGCGGCCCGACGCCAGCGTACGCGACATCGTTGCCGCGGTGTTTCCGGGCGGCACGATCACGGGCTGCCCGAAAATCCGGTGCATGCAGATCATTGCCGAACTCGAACAGGCGCCACGGGGGTTCTACACGGGCGCCATGGGGTTCATCGGGCCGGGTCGGCAGATGGAACTCAATATCCTGATCCGCACCATGACGCTGAGGGGGCAGTCGCTCTCCTTGCGCGCAGGCGCCGGGATCGTATTCGACTCGGTCCCGGCTCGCGAACTCGACGAAACGCGACACAAGGCGCGTGGCTTGTTGCGCGCACTGGAGCGCGACGCTTGAAGTGCTGGCGCAACGGTCATCCGGTGGCTGAGGACTGGGCCGGTCTGCGTGCCCTGCATTACGGCGACGGGCATTTCACGACGATGCGGGTGACGGCCGGTCGGGTCGTCTGGTGGTCGCTGCACCAAGCGCGCCTGGTGCACGCCAATGAGCGGCTCCGGTTGGATTTTGATGGATGGGCGGAGGTCGAGGTGAGTGTGTCCGCAATCGCCGCGGACCTTCATGACGGGGTGCTCAAACTGTTGTTCACGCGCTCCAGCGATCGCCGCGGCTACGGCAGTGCCGGCGCCCGCCCTGAATGGCTGTTGTTCGCCGAGCCCGGACGTCCCGAGCCGCGAACGGGGTTGGTTCTGGGGGTGGCGCAAACACGCCTGGCGATCCAGCCCGCTCTGGCTGGCCTCAAACACCTGAACCGCCTGGAGCAGGTCCTGGCACGTGACGAGGCGCCATTGAGCGACTGCGACGATCTGCTGATGTGCGACATGGAGGCGTGGATCGCCTGTACCACCTCGGCCAATGTGTTCCTGCGTGCCGATGGGCAATGGCGCACCCCGGAGGTCACGCGGGCCGGCGTGGCCGGGGTTTGTCGCGAGCGCATTCTGGGGCTCGAGACCGTTCGCGTCGGGCCGGTGTCACTCGGTGAACTGCTGGCCGCCGATGAGGTCTTCTGCTGCAATGCCGTGCGCGGGGTGATGCCCGTCAGCCGAATTGGTGACCGGGTATTCAGCTCCGGTCCAGCCACTCATGTTTTGATGTCCCAAGTCCAGGCGGAGCTCGAATGCTGAAGTGGTTTCGACGATTGTGTCTGTTGCTGACGGTCGTGGCGGTGATCGCTGCGGTCTGGATTTATCGTGACTACCAACAATTCAGCGACACGCCGATGCCGCTGGACGGGCACGAGATCGTGCTCGATGTGTCGATGGGTACATCGTTCAACCAGATCGTGCGCCAGCTCGGCAAACAAGGCGCGACTCAGGCGCCCCGCGAATACTGGCGGGCACTGGCGATGGAATTGGGTGTGATCCGTACGCTGCGTGCCGGCGAGTATCTGCTCGAGCCCGGTATGACGCCCAGAGAGTTGCTCACGCGCATGGCGAAGGGCAGGGTGATCCACCACCAGTTCACGATTGTGGAGGGCTGGACCTTTCGCGAACTGCGCCTCGCCTTGGCGAAAGCCGAGAAACTGAAGCAGGAGCTGCAAGGTCTGGGCGATGACGACATCATGGCGCGGGTCGGCAAACCGGGCCAACATCCGGAAGGCCGATTCCTGCCGGAAACGTATTCGTTCGTGCGCGGCCAGAGTGATCTCGACATTCTCAAGCGCGCGTTTGGGTCGATGGACGAGCAACTGCTGCGCGAGTGGAATGCGCGTGCACCCGATTCACCCTTGAACAGCCCGGAGGAATTGCTGATCCTGGCGTCGATCGTCGAAAAGGAAACCGGGCGCGCAGAAGACCGTGGCCCGATCGCCGGTGTGTTCACGCGTCGCCTGAAGATCGGCATGCGCTTGCAGACCGACCCGACGGTGATCTACGGCTTGGGCTCGAGCTTCAACGGCAATCTCACGCGCAAACATCTTGAAACCGATACGCCCTACAACAGTTACACCCGCGCGGGTTTGCCGCCGACGCCAATCGCTTTGCCGGGCCTCGCTGCCATCCAGGCGGCGGCACGGCCTGCGCCGGGTGATGCGCTGTATTTTGTTGCGAAGGGTGACGGTCATTCGCATTTCTCCGCGACTCTGGGTGAACACAACGAAGCGGTCCGCCGCTATCAGCTGCGATGAGCAACACACTGACTCCCTGGCTGGCAGAAGACTGGCAGCGTTTGCTGGCGCGTCGCGAAGCCGGCCGTTTGCCGCATGCCTTGCTCATCGGCGGCGCTCGTGGCCTCGGCAAACGGCTATTCGCCGAACACCTGCGCGCCTTGTTGCTGTGTGAGCGACCCACTGCTTCCGGCACACCCTGCGGATCATGCAAGGCTTGCCACCTGATGCGCGCCGGCAATCATCCGGATGCCCTGACCATCACGTTCGAGTTGCGCGACGACGGCAAGCCTCGCACGGAAATCACGGTCGACCAGATCCGTGCGCTCAGTGCCCGTTTTGCCCAGACCAGTCAGCGCGGTGGTTGGCGTGTGGCCATCATCGAGCCTGCCGAAGCCATGAACGTGGCCGCTGCGAATGCGCTGCTCAAAACGCTGGAAGAGCCCGAACCGAATGTGATGATGATCCTGGTCAGCGATCAATGGTTGCGGCTCAGTGCGACCATTCGCAGTCGCTGCCAGCGGATCGACGTGCGCGAACCGGAGCCGGCCCAGAGTCTGGCCTGGCTGATCGCACAAGGCATTGCCGCGAAGGACGCCGAGCCGGCGCTCGCGCTGGCCGATGGCAATCCGGGCGAAGCATTGGTGCTGGCGCGTCCCGAGCAGCGTCAGATCGTCAATGAAGTGGCCCGAGACCTCGGCGCGTTGGCTGGCAAGGCGGTCCTCATCGAAGTGGTCAGCCGTTGGCTTGCGAATGACCCCGGATTACGCCTCCGGGCCGCGGTCCAACTGGTGGCCCAGGCAATTCGACGTGCCAGTCTGGGCGCTGAGTCCGACGCTGATGGGCTGTCCGGCTTGACCGCGCGCGCGGATTTCCGGAAGCTCAGCGCTTGGTGGGATCAGGCCAATCGCGCTCGTGGTCAACTCGACACGCCGCTGCGATCAGACCTGATCCTGACGGAAATTCTCGGTGGCTGGCGTGATACCGTGGCCGCAAGTACGAACGCAGGAGCGTGACATGGCAGCAGGTCCAATGGGTGGTATGCCGAGACAAGGCATTCTGTCGCTGGCAATCAAGGACAAGGGCGCGCTGTACAACGCCTACATGTCGTTCCTCAAGACCGGCGGGCTGTTTGTGCCCACCGCGAAGCGTTACAACCTCGGCGACGAAGTGTTCATCCTGCTGTCGCTGATGGACGAGAAGGATCGTCTGCCCGTCGCCGGCAAAGTCGTTTGGGTCACGCCGCCTGGTGCTCAAGGCAATCGCACCGCTGGCATCGGCGTGCAGT
Organism: Ahniella sp.; assembly: GCA_016712105.1. Classification (GTDB taxonomy): domain Bacteria; phylum Pseudomonadota; class Gammaproteobacteria; order Xanthomonadales; family Ahniellaceae; genus Ahniella. Next base: position 13,360 of record JADJRU010000023.1, on the reverse strand, counting down.
TCAACGAAACCGCCGACGGCGAAGCGGCGAAGGCGAAGATCGAACAGATCCTGTCCAGCTCGCTGGCAGCGGACCGCATGACCCACACGATGTAACTCAGCGCGAACCAACACATCAGGCCTGACTGAAGACATGGTCGTGACTTGAGACACTGGGGCCAGGCGCTGGGGTTCACCAAGATGCAAACGCACCTGAGGTGCCTCTGCCTTGGTTCGAGGTTAAAACAGTCATGTTCAAGAAAGTCCTGATCGGCATGGCGTTCTTCGCCATTCTCTGCGCCGTTGCCCGTTCCGGCTACGAATTCGGCAGGCACCTCGCGCAGAAGGATCGCGCCGCTGCATCGCAGGCTTATCTTGAGGAAACCGCCACCGGTTGAGTTTGCCGGTGAGTGGGCAATGGCTCCGGGCGTTGTGACGGATTGCCGGGGCATCACCGGCTTGACGAGCGATTCCGTGTTTGATCACCATCGTGGCTGATCACTTGGAGTCCATTGCATGTTTTTTCTCTACTCGGTTATTGCGTTCGCCATCGTTTGCGTTTTTCTTTTTGGCGTCGGCATTTTTCAGTGGCTGTGGAACATCACGCTGCCGCGCGCCGTTTCCAGCGCCAACACGATCGACTATTGGGTCGCGTTCCGGCTGGTGTTGATCGGTCTCCTGATCTCCTCGCCAATCACCGTTCGCATTGGTGGCTGATCCGTCGCGCGATCTCGCTTGAGGCCGACGCTTCCTGTTGCGCCAGCTTTTTTTGCTGCACTGCGACGTGACCTGAGTCACAAATCGACCATACGATGGCGTACTGTTAACTAGAACGTTTGTTCGGTTTGGGGTTTGACGGTCACCCGCGCACGAGCCGGGGGCCTGGTGGTTTCATACAAAGTTGTTTGCGGTTTCACACAACATTTCCTGGGAGGGAAACATGAACACCCGTCTTCGCGGCAACCGCCTCCGGTTGCTGATTGCTGCTGCTGCGCTCGCTGTTGGCTCCAATGCCGTTGCCAGCACGCTCAACCAGAACGTTTCCTGGACCGTCGACCGTTCGGCGACCACCACCAAGTACCGAATCGTGGCGTACGGTGATTCGATCTATGCCGGCTACAACGGCTCGGTCAGCAATGCCGGCAAATATGCGGCGCCGACGGTCGATGCCGAATACCTGTCGGCGCTGTGGAATGTCGACATGGAAAGCATTCGCCGCGCGAAGTCGGGCGCCGTGGCTTCCGACGTCTACACGAACAAGATCGTCGCCGAGCGTTCCTACATGCAGCACAGCTCGACGCGCGTGGTCACGTTCGAAATGTGCGGCAACGATGGCCTGCAGGCCCGCTCCGCGTTCAAGGATCAAACCGGTACGTGCAGCTACACCGGCATGGCCACGGCGCTGAACAATTGCAAGACCAATGTTGCGGCCGCGATGGATTACATCAATGCCAACGCGCACGTGAACACGAAGCTCAAGGTCATCAGCAATCTGTACTACCCGGGTTACAACGCCGACAACGTGCAGAGCAAGTGCAAAGACGCTACCACCGGCGCCACGGTCAACTTGCGCGACAAGTTCCTGCCGTACCTGACCAAAATGAATTACTGGATGTGCGAGAACGCCCGTCTGAAGGGCTTCAAGTGCGCCGACAGTTTTGCGCAGTTCATGGGCGCCGATTACGACAGCAACGGTGACGGCGTCGTGGATGCCGATGCGCTGCGCTATGTGGCTGGCGACACCGAGGCTGCCTACGTCACCCGGATCACCTCGACGCTTCGACCGACCCTGCGTGATGCCAACACGAAGTTCGTGACGGCATCGTCCAGCTACGACTACATCCAGTCCGACGACGTGCACCCGACGTATTCCGGTGGCACGGTTTCGGCCGGTCTGTGGGGTGGCAGCACCGGTACGGGCGCATCACGTTACCCGACGATCACCGCCGGCAAGAATCCGATCTGGCAGAACTTCGGCCATGAACGCATGGGCTGGGCGATCTCGGTGTTCAACCCGGCGACACCCTGATCGGTCTCTGCGATCGAGCCTACTGTGCCCATTGAGGAACAGCGCAACCCTTCGTCGCCCGGACCGGACGGCGAAGGTGTGCGTGTGATCCGAGTCATACGACCCGGCGGCTATCGCCGCTGGATCGTGATTGCTGCAGTGGTGGCCGTCTCGTTGATCGTCAAGATCGTGTTTTTTTCTCAGCTTCCGGTGATGCCGGCGGACTCTGTTTCGCGATCAGGAACCGCCGTGGTCAAACCGGAAGAAACCGAGTCGGCCGCTTCCAGGCCATTGGCCGAGTTGTCGAAGTTGCCGCGGGGCATGCGCCGCAGTGCGCCGTTGCCGGCGGCTGAGCCTGCCGCCGATGTGCAGGAACCCATCAGCACGGATCCGAATGATCTGGCGACCTATGTTCGCCCGGGCGATCCGGAGCCGACGATGGGCGAAGTGATCGCTGCACTGAATGACGCGGGCAGCCATAGCGGACTCGGCGCCTTCAACCCGCCGGGCACAAGCCCGCCGATGGATGGACTGGGTGTACCGGAAGATTTCCCCTTGCCGGAAGGTTATGTCCGGCACCATCAGGTGACCGATCAGGGTGAGCCCATCGAGGCGATCCTGATGTTTTCGCCTGACTTCGATTTCTACGACGAAGAAGGTCGCCCTGTATTGATTCCCGAGAATCGCGTGGTGCCACCAGAACTTGTGCCGCCTGGCATTCCAGTGCACGTTGTGACTGTTCCCAAGCCTTGACCTCGGTAGTTGTTTCGCTGCAAGGTCGAGGGGTTGTCGTTGCCGGGAAATCGGTGCCCCAGCGTTCTCACGCTCCCCACCCTCCGTCATTCCCGCGAAAGCGGGAATCCAGTCGATGCTGCGTCAATCAAGGAAACTGTCGCGACGAGTGGATTCCCGCTTTCGCGGGAATGACGGGAGTAGTGTGCTTCTGGATGTCGCGGATCCCGCTTTCGCGGGAATGACGGGAATAGTGTGCGCCTGCGAATCCTCGCAGACATTTTGAAACAGCAGCGGAGCGAAGGTCCGGATGGCCAACGAATTGCATGACACACCGGTCTCGCCCAGCCGATTCGCGATGATTGCCTGGCAAATGTCAGGCATTGCGGCAAGCGCTCTGTTGCTCGCCCTGTTCGTCGCCAATGACCACACCTGGTTCCTCGGATTTGTCGCGCTCGTACCTTGGCTGTTGGCGTTGGACCGAGTGCAATCCTGGCGTGGAACCATGCTCAGCGGTATCGGCATGTCCATCCTTTTTGAGTTGGCCGTGTTCCATTGGTTCGGTGCCGCGTTTGGTGCGTATGTCGGGATCGATTGGCTGACGGCCACGCTGGTGTTGGCTGTTTTGGCGCCGTTGCTGCAACCACAGATTCTGGCTTTTGTGCTCGTGCGTTTTGTATGTCGTCGACGCGTCGGTCTAGTCTGGAGCATGTTCGCCGCCGCTGCGGCCTGGGTGGCCTGCGAGTGGCTGTTTCCGAAACTGCTCGGCGACACTTTGGGTCATGGCCTGCAACCTTCGACCGTTCTGCGCCAGATGGCAGACCTTGGCGGTGCCGCGGGACTGACGGTGATGCTGTTGCTCGTCAACGAATTGCTGGCGCACTCGATCACGGTTCTGCGGCAACAGCGGGCGCAGGTCTGGGGCCCCTTGTTTGCCGCCATATTGATCGTCTCGGCAGCGTCGGGTTACGGCGCCTGGCGCCTGTCCGCGATGTCATCCCACTTGGCGGCACCCGTTGCCTCCGTTCGTGTTGGATTGATCCAGGCCAACCTCACCGACCTCGAGCGTAAACGCGAAGAGCAAGGTGCGTACGCAGTCATCCGCAACATCCTCGACACGCACTACATGATGTCCGCGCATGCGGTGCGCGACCAAGGTGCCGACGTGGTGCTCTGGTCGGAAACGATTTATCCGACCACGTTCGGTACACCAAAGAGTGAGGATGGCGCGGCGCTGGATCAATCGCTGACGGAATTGGGTAAGGCATTGGGGGTGCCGCTTGTTTTCGGGACTTACGATCGTGATGACGCTGGCGAGTACAACTCGGCGGCATTCCTGGACCCTGAGCGCGGACTACTCGGCCACTATCGCAAAACCTATCCGTTCCCGCTGACGGAATCGGTGCCCGGCTGGCTCGATGGCCCGGTCCTGCGACGCTGGTTGCCTTGGGTCGGCAGTTGGTCGCCGGGTTCCGGCGCCCGCGTGTTTCCGCTGCGAACGACCGACGGCCGCGAAGTGAATGTGGTGCCCTTGATCTGCCTCGACGATGTGCAACCACAACTGGCCATCGATGGCGCCCGATTGGGGGCACAGGCGATCCTCGGTCTGTCGAACGACTCGTGGTTCACGGCGTACCCAGCCGGCGCGAGGCTGCATCTGGCCGTGGCAAGTTTCCGCAGTGTCGAAACGCGCCTGCCGCAGTTGCGGGCAACCACCAACGGACTCAGCGCCTTGATTGACGAAACCGGGGCCGTCGTCGCGCGGACTGAAATGGGGCAGCAGGCCGTGCTGGTTGGCGAGATTCCCATTCGCGGTCCCATGCCTACCTTGATGATGGGTTGGGGCAATTGGGTGGGCCGTGCTGGTTTGCTATTCCTGGTCGGATTTGCCGTCGTGGTGTTGTGGCCCAGACGTCTCACTGGCAACACCAATCACGACGAAGGAACCATCGATCCGGCGAACTGGTCTGCCGAGGGCACGGTGCTCACACCGATCTGGCGTGTTGTCGCCGGAACCTTGCGAGTATCCGCTGCCGTCGGACTGGTCTGGCTCTTGATCCGGATGTTTGTCTGGGACGGTTTTCAGGTGAACTCGCTGATTCAAATCAAGCTGTTCGGCGCAACCGTGTTGTTGCCGATGCTGTTGGCTTGGGTGGTGATGCGCATTTTTGCCGTGAAGATTCGTCTGACGTCGCAGCATCTGGCGTTGGTCCAGCGTGGACAACGGACCGAGATTCCTCTGTCCGACCTCAACGGTTTGCTCGTGTGGCGCCTGCCCTGGCCAATCAGCGGGGTGGACTTGTTGTTCGGAAACGGCAAACGCTGGTCTTCGGGATTGGCACTGCGTGATCCCGCGCAACTTCTGGCCGCGCTGGCAGTAGCCGGTGCGCCGGTGCATTGGGTTGATGAGGCATCAAAATCACGCGCCGACTGGGCCGCCAGCAGAGCCGCGAACCATCACCGGTTCTTCGACCGCACACTCGTGAAGTTCGTGCTGTTCCCTTTGTTGATGGCGTTGCCGGCCTTCAGGCTGCACCAGATCATCGCGTTCGGCGGGATGTTCGGCGAGTATTTCACCTACGGGCCTGGCGCCTGGCTCATCGGCCTGATGATCTGGTGGGCCGCGTGGATGATTGGCCTGATGCTGTTTGCCGGGCTTCTCCGTGTGGTGGTGGAGGTGATCGTTGCCGGGGTCGGTCTGCTTCGAAGTGTCGCCGCACAGCAGGTCCGCCGCGTGTTGGAAGTATTGGTGAAACTGATCTACTTCGTGGGCATTCCGGCGTGGTTCCTGGTTCGATTGTTGTAGCGGCGGCGGTCTCAACCGGTCGATGCAACACAACGCATCGATCGGTTGAGACCACCGCTCCTTGTGCTTCGCTGCGCGAAGCACAAGGGCGAAGTGTTTGCCTAAACCCCTCCCAACCCTCCCCGAACATCGGGGAGGGCTGATCTGGGCTAGTCCGAAACTTCGTGGCATCGCGGCTGAAGCCGCTTCAGTCGAGAATGCGACGTTGTCCAAACCGTGCAAGCCCTCCCCGATGTTCGGGGAGGGTTGAGAGGGGTGAGGCAAACACTTCGAACAGGTCAGTTTGTGTCCCAAGGATTCAATACCACGACGCCGGATTGGGCAAAGTCGGAGATGTTGCGCGTGACGACCGTCATGCCGTGGACGGACGCCGTGGCTGCGATCAGTGCATCTCGAACAGGTCGAGGCGCAACCGCATGCAGAGCGGCGCTTCTCAGCGCAATGGTCACATCGACGGACAAGATTCGATTGGCAAAGGCAGGCAAGACTTGATCATTGAACCAGGTTCGAAACACAGAGCCTTGAGCGGGGTCTTTGCGTTCGGCCAACAGGATGCCCAGTTCGATTTCCTGGACAGTCACCACGGAAATGAACAGCAGCGCAGCGTCGCTCTGCTCAGCCCATCGAGCGACATTCATGTCTGCCTTTCCAGACCGAACCTTGCGCAGTTCTGAAACGACGTTTGTGTCGAGTAGGTACATCAGCCGAGTTCAGCCGCGACTGCGTGGTCAGGTAGCTTCGTAACGTCGAGGTCCATCGTTTCCAGGTTCGGCATCGACAGAAGGTCGGCAATGTTGCGTGTACTGCCGGTCAATCGCCGGTATTCCTCGATGCTCAACAGTACATTCGAAGGGCGTCCGCGATCGGTAATGAACACCGGCCCCAACTCGGCGGCTTTCTTGGCGCGGCCGGTGTCTTGATTGAACTCGCGACTGGTCAGTGTGGTGATGGTCATGATGAGTTCCTCAGCAACAATGTATAAACGTTACTACAAACTGGCGTGGCCGACAATTCGAATGGGCTAGTTGCCATAATCCCGGTTTTCCCGATCCGGAGATTCCCCCATGTCCAATGCCTCCCGCCGCGACCCCTCGCGCGTGATCCGGGCCCCGCGCGGCAACCAGCTCACTTGCCGCAATTGGTTGGCCGAGGCGGCCTACCGGATGCTGCAGAACAATCTGGACCCGGAAGTGGCCGAGGATCCGCAGTCGCTGGTGGTGTACGGCGGCATTGGCCGGGCGGCCCGCGACTGGGCGAGTTACGACGCGATCCTGAAAGCGCTGCGTGAGTTGGGCGACGATCAGACCTTGCTGATCCAGAGCGGCAAGCCAGTCGGTGTGTTTCCCACTCATCCGGATGCGCCACGCGTATTGCTCGCCAATTCGAATCTGGTGCCGGCCTGGGCGACCTGGGAACACTTCAACGAACTCGACCGCAAGGGCCTGATGATGTATGGCCAGATGACCGCGGGATCGTGGATCTACATCGGCTCGCAGGGCATCGTTCAGGGCACTTACGAAACCTTCGTTGAAATGGGGCGCCAGCATTACGGCGGCAGCCTGAAGGGCAAATGGATCCTGCCGGCCGGTCTCGGCGGGATGGGCGGCGCACAGCCGCTTGCCGCCTCACTCGCCGGCGCGTGTTCGCTGAACATCGAGTGCCAGCAGAGCCGCATCGAGTTCCGCATCAAGACGCGTTATGTCGACGAGCAGGCAACCGATCTCGATGATGCGCTCGCGCGTATTGCGCGATACACCGCAGCCGGCGAAGCGAAATCGATTGCGCTGCTCGGCAACGCCGCCGAGATCCTCCCGGAAATGGTGCGCCGTGGGGTGCGTCCGGACGCCGCGACCCACCAGACTCCCGCACACGATCCGGTGAATGGTTACCTGCCGATCGGCTGGACAGTGGAACAGTGGTTCGAGCGTCGCGTCAGTGCCCCGGTCGACACCGCGAAGGCCGCAAAACAAAGCATGCGTGTCCATGTCGAAGCCATGTTGGCGTTCGAGAAGATGGGTGTGCCCACGTTCGATTACGGCAACAACATCCGACAGATGGCGAAGGACGAAGGCTGCGCGAATGCATTCGATTTCCCCGGATTTGTGCCGGCCTATGTGCGTCCGCTGTTCTGCCGCGGCATCGGTCCGTTCCGCTGGGTTGCCTTGTCCGGTGATCCGGAAGACATCCGCAAGACCGATGCGAAGGTCAAGGAAATGATCCCGGATGACCCGCATCTCCATAACTGGCTGGACATGGCGGCCGAGCGCATCGCGTTCCAGGGCCTGCCGGCGCGGATCTGTTGGGTCGGACTCGGCCAGCGTCATCGCCTCGGCCTCGCGTTCAACGAAATGGTCCGCAATGGTGAATTGAAGGCACCCATCGTGATCGGCCGTGATCACCTCGACTCCGGTTCGGTGTCGTCACCGAATCGCGAAACCGAAGCGATGATGGACGGCTCCGACGCCGTGTCCGACTGGCCGCTGCTGAACGCGATGCTCAATGTGGCGGGCGGCGCGTCGTGGGTCAGCCTGCATCACGGCGGTGGCGTGGGCATGGGTTATTCGCAGCACTCGGGCGTGGTGATTGTCTGCGACGGTACCGAAGCCGCAGATCGACGCCTGGCGCGTGTGTTGTGGAACGATCCGGGCACGGGCGTCATGCGCCATGCCGATGCCGGCTACGAGATCGCCAAACAATGTGCACGCGAGCAGGGATTGAACCTGCCGATGATCAGGTGACACTTTTGTCACGCAAACATTGGGTTTGGCTTGGATTGACGACGCTCGTATTCCTCGCGGCGGCTGTTGTGGTGGGTGGGTTAGGGCAGAAGCAGGGCGAGCGCGACTGGAAGCCTGGTAGTTCAAGGAAAGCCAGGCTTCCTCACGACACCTCGTTCTCTCCGCCTGCCGTGATGCCGGTACCTGATGTCCTTTTGCCGGAAGAATCTCAGTTGATCGAAGGGATCGCCCCGGGTACCCAGTTTGCTCCGAGCGACTGGCCACCGTTACCCGACTTGAATCGTCCGCCGATTGATCGATTGGAGGAGCTCAGAGCGCGTTCAGCACAAGGGGACCATAAGGCAGCCTGCCAATTGTCCCGTGACATGGGCGCTTGCAGGAAAAGCAGACAATTGCTGGCCGACAAGGACCGCCAAGTGGCTCGAATGGATCCGGAGTCGGAATATGCGCAGCACCACCTCGAGATGCTTGATATTCATGTCAAGGACGTCGCTCGGTGCAAGGGCATGCCGGACGATGATCGTGAATTCTGGCAGCACACCCGCCAGGCGGCTCGGGCTGGATTGGTGCCTGCCATGGATGCGTATGCCTTGTCTGCCGAGGATCTGTTCCTCAGGTCTGACCTTGATGCAGGCGAAATAAAAAGGATTCTCGGCGAGCGTGATGTGATGCTCATGAGCGCCGCGATCGCCGGCGGCATTCAAGCCCGTATGCACGTCGGTTACCGCTTTGGTGGTGTGCAACCCGGTCTTGCCCTGGATGACAGCCAGGGACTCAGCACCATCGAGCGGCTTCTGATTGCCAATTGGGGGTTGGAAATGGCCCGAAGCCCTTGGATCCGACAGAGCTGGCTGCTTTCCAAGCGAGGCTCAAGATCATGCGGGCACATACGGCGGATCGTTTTGAGCGGCTGAGTCCTGGACAGAAACCGGACCGATGCACGCCCGTGCCCGCTTGTGAGGAGGCTTACATGCCGGCCCCGGATACCGGAACCGGTGAACTGGCGCGAGAACTTGGGATCAAACCCGTGAATCGTCGGGTCGTAATCATCGTGTTGATGACCATCTTGATTGTGGTCTGCTGGTTTGCGTTCGTTTCCGGGTCGGCCGAGTCGCCGGACGAGGTCACAGGCACGGACGATCAAGCCGTGTCGACGCCGAAGAATGCGGAACCCATTTCGAAACCATCGTCAGCCCGCAATGCGTCTGAGCCACAGCGCATCTTGCCGGCAATTCCTCAGTTGAAGGACGATGCACCGGTCGCACCATGGAATGAGTCGGAGTGGCCTGAGTTGCCACCGATCGACAGACCACTGCGATCCGTTTTCGAGCTTCTGCGTGCGCGCGCCCTGCGGGGTGATACCAGCGCTGCATGCCGGTTGATGATTGATCTCAGGCGCTGCGGAACCGCCCTGAGAATGCGTGATCTCTTGCAGTATGGAGCGACTGTATTCGAGGCCGATCCATTCTTCCCGCGTGCCAAGGCCGACCAGAAATCATTGATTGACCGATGCCAGGGAATCGATGCGGTGCACCTGTCTGAACAGTACCCGATGACCAAACGTGCTGCGTTGGGTGGGCATGAAACGGCCCTGGCGATGTATCTGTCCGGTTCGGCGTTTCGTTCGGAAGGAGCCGCCAACCTGCCATTCCTGGATGATTGGCGGCAGGAATCGCCGCGTATCTTTGAAGCCGCGATGCGCAACGGCTCGATGACTGCCCTGTTGGCAGCGCTTCAAAATGAATTCGGTAGCCCGTCTATTTTTCTGCCTGTGCAGGACCCGTTCGAACAGGAAGCGCAGCGATTGGTTCTGTTGTTTGCAACACAGAATCTGCCCTCTGAATTTGGTGCTCCGGATCTGGCTCAAGGATTGGCGTCCCTTCGGACCCGAACCCTTCTCTCGAATTCGGAATTCGATCGAGCGGAGTCTCTTGCACGGACCCGAGCGGCTGCCTGGTATGGGGACAAGAGGCGTCTTGAAACATTCGCCGAGCATTGGCAGCTCAAAGCTGAAATGGCGCATCGCGATGCGGTACATGACGCCAACCTAGTGTGCCAAACGGGTTATCTTCCACCCTTGGTATCCCAAGACCGTGGTGAAGTTCCGTGAGCGTCCGGTTTGTCGCAGCTTCACTGCTACTGATCATCATCGGCAGTGGCCTCTGGTATTTCGACTCGGTTGAGCAAGCCGATGTGCCAGCGCCGCCCATGGATGTATCCGGAGTCGCCGTGACCACTGATCAGCGCTTGACGACTGAAGCGGATCATTCGAATGTTTTGCCGCTCGAACAAACGAGTTCGATGGTGTCGGATGCGGTTGCGTCAGTTCAGTTGGCGACCGAATTTGATCCCAAGGCTTGGCCAGCGCTGCCCGAAGAGGGTGCGCCCTTGACCACCATGGTCGACGAACTTCGTCACCGCGCCGACCAGGGTGACCACAAGGCCGCATGTCGCCTCGCACTCGAACTGGCAGCCTGCAACGACGCCATCGGTCACCTGCAGTTTCAGGAGCAACAGGCCCGGCGTCGCGCCAATCTGGAGCCGGAGCAGCAAGCCGACCTGATTCGCGGCATGGAGGAGGCGCTACAGCGGACCGAAGGATGTGCGAGTGTGGCTGGACTGCGGGATTGGGATCGCTGGCGTTATGCACGACAAGCGGCTCGGGCTGGCAATGTGGCGGCCATGGAGCTTTATGCGTTTGATGCCACACGGATCGTGCTGGGTTCCAGCTTGTCGTCGGCAGAACTCAAGGTACTGCTGGGTGAGCGAGATGCCATGCTGATGGCGGCGGCTCGGGCGGGTTCCGTTGTCGCTGTCCAGGCTTTGATCCAGCGCTTCTCGCCGATGGGCTCCGGAATGGCATTGGATCCGGATGCGGGACTGACCGAGGTGGAGCGCGCACAGATCGTCGAGACTTTGGGGCAGGTTTCACTGGCCGGTGAAAAAAGTCACTTCGACATCAATAGCCTGGGCATCCTCAATGATCAGGAGACTGCCCGGGTCGCCGAACTGGAGCGGAACTTCTCCGCGGCACGGGCGGCCGTCGCGCAGCAGCACCGTGCGGTGAGCGCGATGATGGGCGCCAACGCCCAGTGTGAGTCCGGTTATCTGCCAGCACCCGATCTGCGGCAAGCAGTCGACTGGCGCCACGAATTCGGCATGAACCGATGAAGCGATTGACGACCATTCTGGTGGCGCTGGCGCTGGGGCTGGTGTGGGCAGGGGTTTGGCTCTGGTTCGGTGGAACACCGTCGACTTCCGACACCGCGACTGCGACGGGCGCGACCGGCAAAGGGCAGGTGGAGCAGGGCAAGCAGATGCTGCCGACCGAATCGACTGCACGCAGTGTTGCTTTGGATCCGGCGATGCGATCGGTGCCGCGCCTTGCCGATGCCGTGCCCGGAAAGGCCTATGAAGCCGCCGACTGGCCGGCCTTGCCGTCGATCGACTTGCCGGTACTGGCTGTGTTCGAAACCTTGCGGGCACGCGCGTTGAAGGGCGATACCGGTGCGGCGTGCCGGCTCACGTTCGATCTGACGACTTGCCGCGCCATGATGCCGCACCGCACGCGGATTGAGCGCGGGAACCCGGCACCGAATCCCGCTCCGCTGGCGCCGCGTGACGCAGCCGGGCAACTCAAGTTGCTGCAACGCTGCCAGGGTCTCGATGATCGGCATCTCGCTGAACAGTACGGCATGCTGAAACGGTCGGCGATGGGCGGCCACGAGTTGTCGCTGGGTTATTACCTGTCCGGAGAACTGTTCCGAAGTGCCCCCGGCCCCAACATCGATTTCCTCGACGACTATCGTGCGGAAGCGCCGCGATTGTTCGAGGCCGCCTTGCAGCAAGGATCCTTGTCGGCGATGGTGATGCCGATGGCCGCACAGTTCGGTGCACCCACGCCGTTCCTGCCGCAGGAACTGAGCAACAATCCGTTTGAAATCGAGTCGTTGGCCATCATGGCGAATCTGGTGCGGCCGAATCTGCCGTTCGGTGCAGGTCGCAGCGACGGCAAGCGTGAAATGGACCAGATCCGCCAACGTTCGTCACTGAGCCCGGAACAGTTTTCCGCGGCGGAGAAACTCGCGCGCCAGCGGCAGACTGCGCTCGAAGCGGGTAGTGCGTCGCGCTGAGGAACGATTCAGGCAAATGCTGCGACAATCCGCGCCATGGCATCAAAGCCATCAACAACGGAGAAAACCATGAAACGGATGCTGTCGATTGTGCTGCTGACCACCCTGAGTGCCTGCACCTGGGTCAAGATGGACGAGGGCGCCGGTCAAATTCGCGTCGCCGAAGGCTCGGATCTCTCGGCCTGCGAGAACAAGGGCACCGTCACTGCTTCCGTGCGGTCGAAAGTCGGTTTCTACGAACGCAAGGACATGAAGGTCGAAGAAGAACTCGAAACCATGGCGCGCAACTCAGCCGTGGAAGCGGGAGCCGATACCATTCAGGCTTTGTCTGAAATCGCCGATGGCGAGCAGAAGTTCGGGATGTATCGCTGCCGGTAATACTGGTGCCCTGAAAGGGCACGAACACTGCCGTCCTCTCCTTGTGTTTCGCGAGACGAAACACAAGAGCAAAGTGTTTCCTGAGCCCCTCCGCTCGTCACCCCCGCGCAAGCGGGGATCCACTCGTTGCGACCAGGTTTGGGTCGTGTGGCACCCGAGTGGTTTCCCGCTTTCGCGGGAATGACGGACTTCTGGTGTGCGGCACAAGCGTTCAGAAGCCCGTTTTCGCTGCCCCCTCCGTGCGTGATCCCGGCCGGCCCCTCCGCTCGTCATCCCCGGGCATCGGGGGAGCGTTTGCACTGTTTGGGCAGCGTCGCATGCCTGAACGGCAGTTCGGGTTCAGCGCGATTGTTTCCGCTGATGCCAGAACAAGCCTGAGACCAGCATGATCATGCTCGTCAAGAGCAGGCTCCAAGGTGAGTCGGCGGGCACGGACTGTGCGCTGCCCAGAACGATGAATGTGGTGCTGAGTGCCGGGATGACGATATTCGCCGACGGTGGTTCCTGAAGCACGACCAGTGTGTATTGACCTGGCGTGAACTGGCCGATCGGCAGATCCATGTCTTGTGGTGGTGGCGGAACACCGC
>JADJRU010000022.1 GCA_016712105.1 Ahniella sp. | reverse complement strand
CTTTCGGTTTTTTCTGGTGCGTCATTCTGGTGGCTGCGCCGGTCACCGCAGTGTTTGCTGAAGGCAAGTTCGCGGCGGTCGATCGACCCGCCCGGACGCCGATTCAGGAATTGGTGGATGCAGCGGGAACGGGCGACACGACCACCGTTCGACGTCTGCTCGACGCTGGCGCAATGGTGTCTGCAGGTCTTCCGGACACCGGTGTCCAAGCCCTGCACCAGGCAGCGGCAAATGGTCACGTGGGTTTGGTGGGTTTGTTGCTCGAGCGCGGGGCGCAAGTGGATGCCACGGACGTCGACGGCGCATCCGCACTGGTCTACGCGGCTTATCACGGACGCACGAAAGTGATTGAAGTCTTGTTGGCTGCCGGGGCCAAAGTGGAACTGCTGCCAAAGCGTCAGGTTCACGCGTTGAACGCAGCAATCCTGTCCGGGTCGATCGACACGGTGAAAACGCTCGTCGAGGCGGGCGCCGATCCCGATCGCCAAGACGTGTTCGGCAAGAGTGCACGGGAATACGCTGCCCAAGTCGCGCGGTCGGATCTGGCTGCGTTGTTCGATGCCAGCAAGGAGCGCGCGCGATGATTCGGTCCTTGTTGCTGTCGTGTTTCGGGTTGCTGTTCGTGCTGTCGCCTGGTGATGTGGGCGCAGTGTCGGTAGTGGATTACCAGCCGATCATCACGATTCCCGATGACGCATCTTTGCCACCGCCCGTGCCGCGCGCCCGATCGGTCTTTCACAACAGCGCCGAGGCCGATCGTGATGCGATGGCACTGATTGAAGCCTGGCGCACGGAGCCCGCCAGCATGGGCTGGACGCGCCTGCAGATTGCGCGGCACATCAAGCACAAGGCGATGCCAACGCGCGGTGCACGCGGCCTCGCACTGGTGCATGTGGCCATGCACGATGCCTGGTTGCGGGCGCCGAACCTGCCGCTCACGCGCCGGTTTGCGCTGAGTCAGGCGGCTGCCGATGTGCTGGGTTATCTCTATCCGGCGGAAGAGGATGCATTCCAGCGGATCGTCGACCAACTCGTCGAACGACTGGGTTCGGAGACACCTCCACTCGACATCACTTTGGCCCAACAGATCGGCCGGCAGGCGGCGCAACACGTGATCGCTCGCGCCGAGCGCGATGGCGCCCAACGAGGCTGGAATGGTGCGCGACTGCAGTGGTATGGCGACGGTCGGCAGTTCCAACCCGGGACCTGGGAGCCGACACCGCCGTACTTCTATTACCCGCCGGATGAGCCGTTTGCGCCGTTCTGGCGGCCGTGGGTGCTGACTCATGCAGGCCAGTTCCGCCCACCGCCACCGCCGGCGTTCGGTAGCCCGGAATACCTCGACTCACTGCGCGAAGTGCTTGCAGTGAATGTGGCTTTGACGCCAGAGCAATTGGAGATCGCCAGGTATTGGGTTGACGGGCATGGCTCGGCGACTCCGGCAGGGCACTGGAACAAACTGGCGATCGCCGGAAGCGAAGGCTGCAAAGCTTGACGAAGCCACGACCATCCGCCTGTTCGCGGAATTGAACATCGGCGTTGGCCGATGCCTTCGTGGCGTGCTGGGATTCGAAGTACCACTATTGGTCGATCCGACCGATCACCGCCGCCAAACGATTGCTGGGGCAAGACTTCAAACCGCCGATCCTGACGCCGCCGTTTCCGTCCTACACCTCCGGCCACGCCACGTTCAGTGGTGCGGCATCACGGGTGATCGGCCGTTACATTCCGGCACGCGCCGAAGAACTCGACAGGATGGCTGAGGAAGCCGCCATGTCGCGCCTGTACGGCGGCATTCATTTCCCGCTTCGACAACGATGCGGGATTGGTGCTGGGCGCCGGATTGCCGACTGGATCGGCGAGCGGGGCCTGGTGCCGGTTGATGTGAGCGAGGCGGCGACGGCGCGGTAACGCGGATCGGCTGGATGGTCGAATCCTGCGCGGTGCAGGGCCCTGACCGCCCCCTTGGGTGCGCTGATTCGTGCATCAGACGGGGCCACCCCCCCCCCCCCCCCCCCCCCCCCGCGAACCAGCTGCGGCAATCTTGTGCTTGCCCCAGGCTGGATCGCGCGGACGAGATTGCCGCGGCCCGCAAGCGGGCCTCGCAATGACCGTGAATCTGGAGCCTGTCGCGATCACTGGACTGGCGGCCGCGTCGGGATTCATCGGCCACGAGTCAGTGACTGGTGTCTTGTTTGGGGGAGCCTTCGCGCGCCAACCCTCTCTCTCACAACCGTTCGTCGGTGGTTCTTGACCACACTCATGGAAGCGGCCGCTCGGGAGGACTACTATTCGGGCTTCCAAGGCGTTTTCACCCACCTGAATGAACCTGTACATCGTTGACGACGAATTCCCGGCCCGGCTGCGCATGCGCACGCTGATCCGCGAACTGGACGACAAGAGCCTGCTGATCCTCGGTGAAGCCGATCGGGGTGACGTGGCATTGGCCGAGATCGAACGGCTGAAGCCGGATGTGGTGCTGCTCGATATCGCCATGCCTGTCATGGACGGGCTCGAGGTGGCGCGTCATCTGGCGGAACTGGAGTTGCCACCGGCAGTGATCTTCGTGACGGCGTATGACGAGTTTGCGCTGGCGGCCTTTGAAGCCAAAGCCATCGACTATGTGCTGAAGCCGGTGCGGACCGATCGATTGCGGCAGGCGCTCGACAAGGCGCGGCGATTCAGCCCGGAGCGCGCACGCGATCTGCGCCTGGCGATGGGCAAGCCGCGTTCCCGTTCGCATCTGTGTGCGCGCGTGCGCGGCAACCTGAAGCTGGTGCCGGTTCAGGATGTCGTTTACCTGCAGGCCGACGACAAATACGTTGCCGTTCACAGCGAACACGGCGAGATTCTGTTGGATGAGTCCTTGAAGAGTCTGGAGACTGAATTCGAAGGGGTCTTCGTTCGACTGCATCGCAACTGCCTGGTGGCCGCCGATCGTTTGATTGCCATCGAAAAGGATCCGAAGGGTGATTACATCGCCCGGGTCCGTGGCGTCGACAAACCTTTTGAGATCAGCCGCCGCTGCCTGGCCAGCGTCCGCGCCGTAGCGAGACAACTCTGATGAAAATCCGCATTGCCACCCGCCAGAGCCCACTTGCGCTCTGGCAGACCGAATCCGTGGCGGCGCAGTTGCGTGCCCTCGATCCAACACTGGAGATCGAGCTCCTGCCGATGAGCACACGCGGTGATCTCGTGCTCGACCGATCCTTGTCCGCGATTGGCGGCAAAGGTCTGTTCCTGAAGGAACTCGAGGAAGCCATGCTTGAAGGCCGCGCTGACCTGGCGGTGCATTCGATGAAAGACGTACCGATGGTGTTGCCGGATGAGTTTGTGCTCGCCGCGATTCTCAAGCGTGCGGATCCGTTTGATGCCTGGGTCAGCACTCGATGGCCGGTGTTTGCCGAGTTGCCGGTGGGCGCCGTGGTCGGGACGTCCTCCATGCGCCGGCAAGTCCAGTTGCAGGCACAACGTCCCGATCTGCGGTTGAAGGACCTGCGCGGCAACGTGAATACCCGGTTGCGGAAACTCGATGAGGGTGAATACGACGGCATCGTGTTGGCCGTGGCTGGCCTCGAACGACTCGGCTTCGGTGCGCGGGTCGCACAGCGACTGACGCCGCCTGTGATGCTCCCGGCAGTCGCCCAGGGCGCGATCGGCATCGAAGCCTGCAAGGATCGCACTGACCTGCTGGACCTGGTGGCTGCGCTGGCTGACGCCGACACCACCGCCTGTGTGTTGGCCGAACGGGCCATGAACCGGATGCTGGAAGGGAACTGCCAGGTACCGATTGCCGGGCACTGCACGCTTGACGAGGACAGCCTGCGCCTGGCCGGTCTGGTCGGGTCGCTCCATGAAGGGCGGATCCTGCGAGCGGCCGCGAGCGGTGCTGTCGGCGATCCGGAAGCGCTCGGACGCCGGGTGGCGGAGAAACTGCTCGCCCAGGGGGCTGGGGCCATGCTGGCCGCGGTTTGAACATCCTTTCGCGAGTGTCTCGGCCTGTGAACGACGGATTGCGCGAACAGTCGCGGGCACGCCGAAATTCCATGCCTCCGGCTGGAGTCGCAATTCCAGTCGATCTGGCTACACTACGCGCCTTTTCCGGCCCGGGCTGCACCTGAGCATGTCCAACCCACAATCCGAACAAAAGGGCGCCGCCCTGGTTGCCACCGCGGTCGCCGCGGTGGGTGTTGTGTTCGGCGATATCGGTACCAGCCCGCTGTACACCATGAAGGAATCCTTCAGTGGTGCGCACGGCATGCCGATCACCGAGACGAACGTGCTCGGGATCCTGTCGCTGGCGACCTGGGCGCTGATCCTGGTTGTGTCGATCAAGTACATTGTGTTCATCATGCGCGCCAACAACCGCGGCGAAGGCGGCATCATGGCCATGATGGCGCTGGCATTGCAGTCTGTCGGTGAACGACGCGGCATGCGCCGGCTCATCATCACGCTGGCGATTTTCGGTGCCGCACTGTTCTACGGTGACGGCGTGATCACGCCGGCGATGTCGATTCTGGGTGCTGTCGAAGGAATGAAAATCATCGCGCCGGATTTGGAGCGGTACATCGTTCCGGCAACGATTCTGATCGTGCTCGGGCTGTTTGCCGTGCAGCGCAAGGGTACGGCGCGCGTGGGGAAGGTATTCGGACCGATCATGACGGTGTGGTTCCTGGTCATCGGCGTGCTCGGCCTGGTCGAGATCATTGCCGAACCCGACATCCTGCGTGGCTTGAATCCCTGGTACGGCGTGAAGTTTTTCCTCGTCCATCCGCTGGTGTCGTTCATTGCATTGGGTACGGTCGTGCTGGCGATCACCGGCGCAGAAGCCGTGTATGCCGACATGGGGCACTTCGGCATCAAGCCGATCCGCGTGGCCTGGTTCTTCTGGGTGTTCCCGGGTCTGATCCTCAATTACTACGGGCAGGGCGCCCTGCTGCTGGCCGACCCGTCCACTGCGGCGAACCCGTTCTACCTGCTGGCGCCCGAATGGGGTCGAATCCCGATGTTGATCCTTCGCCGGCCAGATTTTTGTGCCTTGGGTGAACCGGTTCCTGCTGATCGCGATCATTCTCACCGTCCTGGGTTTCCAGAGTTCGACGAATCTGGCCGCTGCCTATGGCATTGCCGTGACCGGCGCGATGCTGATCGACACCCTGCTCGCGCTGATCGTCGCCGTCAATCTTTGGCACTGGAGCAAGCCGGTCGCATTTCTTGCGGGCTTCGTGTTCCTCACCATCGATCTGGGCTTCTTCCTGGCCAATGCCATCAAGATCCCGCATGGCGGCTGGTACCCACTGGTGCTGGGTGCGCTGATTTTCCTGTTCATGACCACCTGGCGCAAAGGCCGTGTCCTGATCGCTGCCAAGATGAAGGAAGAAGGGCTGTCGCTGGCGCCGTTCATCTCGTCGATCGCCGCGCATCCGCCGCTGCGCGTGCCGGGGACGGCGGTGTTCATGACCACCAGCCTGGATTCGGTGCCGCACGCGTTGCTGCATAACCTCAAGCACAACAAGGTGCTGCACGACCGAAACGTCCTGCTGACGGTCGAAGTGCTCGAAGTGCCGGTCGCCGAACGGAACGACCGAATTGTCATCGAACCTCTGGGTCACGAGTTCTACTCGTTGACCCTGCGCTTCGGTTTTGCCGAGGGCCCGAACGTGCCGCGTGTGCTGGAAGGTTGCGAAGGCTGTGGTTGGCCATTCGACATGATGGACACCACCTTCTTCCTGAGCCGCGAATCGCTGGTGCCGGCCGCCGATCAGGGCATGCCGCTGTGGCGCGACAAGCTGTTCACCTTCATGCATCGGAATGCGGAGCCGGCCACGGCTTACTTCCAGATTCCCGGCAACCGGCTGATTGAACTGGGCACGCAGGTGAACATCTGATGTCCGATGGGCGACTGACGTCGGCGAGCGCCACGCGCGAGGACGACCTCATCGAGGCGACCATTCGCCCCAAACGGCTCAGTGAGTATCTCGGTCAGAAGTCGGTCCGCGAACAGCTGTCGATCTACATCGAGGCGGCTCGAGGACGCGGCGAACACATGGATCATGTGTTGATCTTCGGCCCGCCGGGGCTGGGCAAGACCACGCTCTCGCATGTCATTGCGAACGAACTCGGCGTCAGTCTGCGCCAAACCTCTGGGCCGGTGCTGGAGCGCGCAGGTGACCTGGCGGCGCTGCTGACCAACCTGCAGCCACGCGACGTGTTGTTCATCGATGAAATCCACCGCCTGTCGCCGGTCGTTGAAGAAGTGCTGTACCCGGCGATGGAAGATTTCCAGATCGACATCATGATCGGCGATGGTCCGGCCGCGCGTTCGATCAAACTGGACCTGCCACCGTTCACGCTGGTCGGTGCGACCACACGCGCCGGTTTGCTGACGGCGCCGCTGCGTGATCGTTTCGGTATCGTTCAACGGCTGGAGTTCTATTCACCCGCGGAACTCACCGAAATCGTGCAGCGTTCTGCACGGATTCTCAATCTGCAGTGCCACCCGGATGGTGCCGCCGAAATTGCCCGACGTGCGCGCGGGACACCGCGAATCGCGAATCGCCTGTTGCGTCGGGTGCGCGATTACGCGCAGGTGCGCGGGGATGGCGAAATCACGCAGTCCAGTGCCGACGCGGCGATGGTCATGCTCAAAGTGGATCACGAAGGTTTTGACGCGCTGGATCGGCGCATGCTCAAGCTCATGATCGAACACTTTGATGGCGGGCCGGTCGGCGTTGATTCATTGGCTGCGGCACTCAGCGAAGAGCGCGGCACGATCGAAGACGTGATCGAGCCCTATCTGATCCAGCAGGGATTCCTGATGCGCACCGCACGCGGCCGCATGGCCACGGCGCGTGCCTATCGCCACTTCGGTCTGGCTGCTCCGAAGCCGCAGGAGTCGGTTGGCGACCTGTTTGCCGACGGTTGATCCGATGGTTCGTGTACCTGTGGCTAGCTGGTTCCCCGAACAGGATTCGCCAGCCGTGCGTTGGCGGGGCAACCCGTGGTGGTTGTTCGCCTACGCGGTGTCAGCCGCCTTGTTGCTGTTTGGCTGGTGGGGCGATGGACCAATGCGGCCGTTTTGGGATCATCTGGACCGGCTGGCATTTGATGGACTGAATGGCAGCATGGCCGATCGCCCCGGAATACGCTTGTTCTGGGCAATCACCAACAGCCGATACTTCGACTTGGTCACCGGTTCGGTGGTTCTAGCGTGTTATGGCATGTACCTGTTTGCCGACGGTCGCCGCAGACTTGTCGGGCGGTTCCTGCTGGGAGGGGGGATGGCTGTGTTTGTCGCCATCTGGATGCAGGGAGTGATGAAAACCCTGATTGATTACGGTCGTGTGAGCCCAACGCTGGTCTTGCCCGATGCGGTTCGGATCGGGCAGGAATTCGACTTCATTCCACTGGTCAAGGACTTGAGCCGCGACAGTTTTCCGGGGGACCACTTCGGGATGACGCTGATGATCGCGCTGATCCTCTGCCACGTCGCCGGTGCCCGTGTGGGCGCCTGCATGCTGCTGGTCGCGGCGCTCTCGGTTTTCCCGCGAGTGGCTGGCGGAGCACATTGGTTAACCGATCAGTTGGTCGGCGGCGGATTTGCCGGGTTTACCGGGGCGACCTGTTTTCTGTTGCCGGTGTGGTGGTGGTCGCGACAGGCCAGCAGGACAAGTCGCTCAGGCGAGAACGCGTGACGTCTTCCAGGTTGGGCTGCAGTCCACGTGATCGACAAGCGGGCTGAAAGGCGCAACTGCCGGTCTTCACCGTCTGGCGGTTACCGATGAGCTTCGAATGAGCTGTTACTGCGCCGCGGCCTAAGGCTCCCAACCCTCCCCGAACATCGGCGAGGGCTTGCACGGTTTGGGCAGTGTCGCCTTAGCGGCTGAAGCCGCGGCCGTTCGCAGCAAAGGCTTCTTGGGAATCACCGCGGTTATCACAAATTCCGCAGGACCGGCACCCCGCTTGATGCCTGAAACAGTGCAACAAACGGGTGATCAGAGCGCTTACCAACAGGCCCTATTTGTGGAGCTGCCGGAGTAAGTCTTTACGCCAGCGCTGTTCAACGACATGTTGCCACACTCGTCCGACGCCTGTCGCCCGCCTGCCGTGGCGGTTAGTGCATAGGTCTGATTGTCGCCGCTTGGACCGGCGGCCACCGACACGGTGTAGTACCCGTGTTCGCTGGTCAGCAGCGTCATGCCGAGGCCGGCAGGTGGTGCTGCCGACAAGTCCAGTGCATATCGATTGAACTGTGAGTAGTGGCGTTCCTGTTCGGCCGCGACTCGCGTCAACAGATTCTGCGCATCGGCACGCCTTGATCGAAACATGTAGCTGTTGAAGGACGGGTACGCAATGGCCGACAGCATGGCCACAATAGACACCACAACCATCAGTTCGATCAATGTAAACCCAATGCTCTTTGGCTTGTTCATGTCGGTCACTCGTCGGAGTTCAGTTCGCGCCAACTGCGACGGCGCCATTGATAGTCGGGAATTGCAATGCGGCCCTGTGGCAGGATGATCTCCGCGATGCCGCCGCCCGGCAGCGTAACAGGCGTTGGGGTCGGAATCGCATCCGTGAACTTCTTGCCGGCAGCTGCCGTGATGTCGGAAGTGTTGATCTGGCCATCGCCGTTCGTGTCGAAACCTGCTGACAGCAGCGCCGTATCGGTCCGATCGTTGAACCCGTCGCCGTTGTCGTCGATGCCCGCCGCGAAAGTGCCTGGGGCGCCACCGGTCTGGCCGTCGATGATCATCAGCCAGCTGTCGACGGCTGGCTGACAGGGGTCGTCCGACCTTGGCACCAGCGTGCTGAAGATGACGGACTTGTCGCTGCTGCGGAACACCGATGTCGTGATGTTGCGCTCACCCGTGTCAGGCAGGTTCATGAACCAGCCTTTGTCACGAGCACCTGAAGCCGGAAGCTGGTTGGTCGTCAGTGTCCGGAGCCCGCCCGAGGTCGTGATGGTTTGCTGGAACAATTGGGCCTGTGTGATGGGATAAACGCCGTTCTTGCCGCGGTCGAAGATGCCATAAAACGCCTGTTGCCCACCCGAGCCAGGCACTCGGTCGGTCGGTTCGATGTACTTGCCGGTGCCGAACAGCACGATGAACTCACGCAAGATTTGCGGGTGACGCGTACGCATGATGCGCGGCTGGACCGTGATGGGCTGGTTGGCCGGGCCGTCAAAGAACTTGACGACACTCCAGCCTCCCGGCGTGGTGGCCTGGAAGTCAAAGCGCCAGATGTCGCCGTTCAGATCACCGGCAAAGGCCAGATCCGTGACGTCGGTATAATCGTCGAACGAAGCTGGAGTATCGCCTTCGATGCTGTAATCGCCAGCGATGGGTGTCATCAGTCCGCTTGATCCGGCGCCCAGATCGAACTTGCGCAGCACCGAACCGTCGCGGAGCCGAAGCACATACAGAACCGCGTTTCCGCTTCCGACGGTGCCGTCTGCGACATCGCTGTTGTATCCGCCCGGGACCAAGGCAACCCATTCCCGGTTCGCCAATCGCGTGATTTCGACTTGCCCGAACGTAAAGCCAAGGTCGGCGCCATTGGTTGACTTGTCAGTGAACTCCCACAGCACTTGGCTCGCCAGCGCTGACTCACTGTTCGGTACACCATTGGTGATGTCGATTGCAAAGACACCCTGGCCGCCGAGGCGAAGTGTGCCGACCAGAACGCGGCGCCAACTGCCATTGATGAAGGCGTCGCGGATGGTGGGGGGGGCGTCCACATAGGACTGGTAGTCCAGCGCAGTTTCGTTCGTCAGCTTGTTGAGTGTCGAGGCCACGGCGCCGGGGACATAACCAAATACCTCTTGACCAGTCGATTTGTCGAATGCGTGCAACATGCCATCGTTGGCGCCAACATAAACCCAGTTATTCGGGAAGCCGTTGTAGGCATTGGTGTTGGCCACTTCGAGCGACCCAGGCTCGAACGACGCATCGTGAACATTGGCCATCGTGCTGAAACGTTGCTTCTGGAAGTACAGTTCGCGTTCTGGTGCAACGACGCCGTAGGAATTGACCATGGCGCCAAGCAGGTTGGTGCGGGACCGGAACGTACCGCCATTCGTTCGCTCGCGCGAGCGGTCACCACGGATGTAATCGACTCGCTGTGAACCGAGGCATCCGCCGTGTTGGTTTGCGGATTCCGGTTGAGTGCGGTTTGCTGCGCACTATCGAGGCTGGCCCAACGGAATGGCCTGCCACCGTTGGCAGTGAACGTGGCAATCACACGCTGGTTCGGGTCTTTGGCCGGCAGCGTCGGCGTGCCCGGCAGGTCTTCGCACGGACCACCGGTCAGTGTGCAGTTCGCGGCCCAGATACCGACATTGTCGTTCAGGCGTGTGGCGACAAACTTGCCGCTCCAGTCGGACGAGTCGAACGAACTCTGGTAACCCAGCGTGTCCGGACGAACCAAACCCGACGAGACGGAAACTGAAGTGTTCTTCACGCGACGACGATCGACCGAGGCAAACACGCTGCCA
This sequence comes from Ahniella sp., assembly GCA_016712105.1. Classification (GTDB taxonomy): domain Bacteria; phylum Pseudomonadota; class Gammaproteobacteria; order Xanthomonadales; family Ahniellaceae; genus Ahniella. Next base: position 88,145 of record JADJRU010000022.1, on the reverse strand, counting down.
AGCGAATCAATCAAACCCTGCGGATCGCGGACACTGAAGAATTCGCCTCGACCGTTCAGTGCGGCATGCCAGGTGTCGTCAACTTTCTGGGCGTTCGCTTCGTCATCGTCATTCCACCAAGGCCAAGTCGCGTTGCCGCGGCGCAGAGTGTCCAGACCGGAAGGAAACGGAATGGTGCCGCCGATGCCGAAGGCAACGACGTACTGGGAGATGTGCTGCCAGGTGGCTGGATCGTTCGCCGGATTCCAATAGATCTCCAGGCGGTTTCGCGGGTCCTGGCCGGGTCCGAGAGGCGGTTCCCCACCCGTCACACCGAGCGTGAAGTCCTCGATGGCTGCCGGCACGTTGTTCGTGAGGCTCGGGCGCAAGTCGCGCGACCAGTAATAGAACGCCGCGTCGGCCAAGCCATTGTCGGTGCGGCTGTCCTGCTTGGAATAGACATTCGTGTGCGTCGTGTTGGGCGAATAGGTCCTCCCATCCGGCAAGGTGAACGCCGTATTGTCGAATTCGCCGTTGAGTCCTGCCGTACTGTTCCAGCCACCATCGGTGATCAGCAGGTGGTGGTTTTGGCGGCACGACAGTTCGCGGCCGGTGGTGGCGGGCGCAATGGGCGGATCGAAGTAAGGGTTGGTCGTGTTGAGGTCGTTGTTCTGGTTGTTGCCGCCACCAAAGTAGTTACCCACGCGCTGGGCCGCGGCGCGATTGGGCGTGCTGCCATTGTGTTTCGTGTTCATCAGGAAACTGAACAGATTGGTGCGCTGGGTGGCACCCGTCTTGATGGTGCTGATGACGGCATTGTTGTTCAGTTGATTCGCGTTGAGATTTTGCCACACCACGCGCAGGTTCTGCTGGGTGTCGAACACGCGCGTCAGCGACGTGCGCGCGGTTTGATTTCGCGTCCGGTAGTACGAATACCAGTTGGCGAAATTGGTCTGTTCCGCAGCACTCAGTGTCGTCACATCAACGGCCACATAGTTGGCGTTGTTGTAAACCTGGCGCCGCTGGTCGGATCAGTGCCGGTGAACCGGTAGTAGAAAGCCTTGCTGCCGAACGGGAAATTGCGGCGCCCGTTCGTGCCCGGGTTACAATTCGTCGATACCGGATTTCCTACCGCCGCCTGGAAAATGTACTGCGGCCCGTTGAAGCTCGCACCCCAGGTCGCACGATACGTGGTGGTCAGATTACGCGTGGTCGTTTCGGTGCCGAGCGCATTGTCGATGCCGTCTTCCCACGCGTTCGCCAGGGTGGAGTTTAGAAGTTGGGTGCTGTCGGCACGTTTCGGCGGGTCGTAAGTGACGTTGGGGTTGTAATACATCGGGTTGGCGATCGCCGAGTAGATCCAATTGGCATCACGCCACCAGCATTCGGTATTGATGAAGTCACCAGCTGTCGTCAGCGGGTTGCTGTCCGGAAACATCGGCGTAAACGCCGTGATCGGTGCCGAAGGATCATTCGCTTCATCCGGAACGTAACTCAGTTCCATACTGCCTGAGTCATCGAACGTCAGCGCAAAATTCGGCTCGACCGCGAATTGATGAACAGGGGGACCTTGGACAGATTCATCGGTGCCGCCAGCGTGGCGTTGCTGCCAACCACGGTCAACAGGCTGCCCAGGGCAATTGCGGTTGCCAGGCGATGGTTCAGGATTTTGGGAAAAGACATCGCTGCCTCCATGCTCAGTAGGTTGCGGTGAAGGTGCTTTCGCTGGCGCGGACGACGTTTTCAGTGCCGCCTGCTGCGCGCAGTGATGCGGTAGTAATGAAGTTTGCCGGGGAACCGCCCGTACCGGTTGCGGCGCCGCCTTCGCGGTGTGACTCCGGGTGCCCAGTCGACACCTGACATGCCTTCGCCGAGTGCTTCAACGGTAAACCGGGGCACTTTCGGCATGGAGTGATAGTCGCTGCTTGAAATCGCATTGCTGCTGACGGTTTCGTTCCCGTCGTAGGGACGACCAAAGTCGACCCATTCCAGACTCTGCCGAAAGGTCCGGATTTCGTCAACGGCTACTTCCGGCAATCGGAAAAAAGTCGATCGAGTTGCCGCGGCGTGGGTCGAGCTCGCGGCCGTTGGTCACGAAAGACTGCCAGATCCAGCGCTCGCCGTCGCGCAGAGCGCTCTCGGCGCCGTTGTCGGCAATGGCTTCGTTGCGAACGGCGCCGGTCATGCGTTCCTGGAGGATCGCGCCACTCATGGACAGCACTGCTGTCATGCTGATCACCAGCATGAGCATCAGGCCGACCGCAAGGACGGCACCACGGGGTTTCGGCGGAAGAGCACGGTAATTGGTCATGGCGGTACTCAGATTCCTGCGTTGCGCAACATTACGGTGGTGCGGAACTCGCGACGGAACATGCGCTCGCGTGGCAAGCCCGATGGAAGTGTTGCAGGTGCTTCGATCTCGTTCTGGTTGTCGAACGTGAAGGAAAAGCGCTCGCGTTCACTCGGTGCATCCGAAGCAACCGAGTTGAGCAACAACGACACGTCAACGACCCGGACCGATCGCCACATGCACCCGGGTTCCTGCGACTTGAGATCGGCTGGATAGGGCGGGCAATCGACGGTGGGGGCGGCCTGCACCTGCTGAGCGGTCAGAAACCGGATGGAGCCGTCATTCGCCTCAACGCCATACCGAATTTCCAGGCGCTCGACACCATCGGTCAGCGCCTGCGCAGAGCCGTTGACTTGACGCACCAGGGTGCTGATGCGGCGGGTACCGCCTGCGTCGTCTCGATCGGTACGCAAAGCCAGGAAGTAAGTGACGGTGCGGAAGTCTTTGGTGAAATTGAACACGCGGGAGTCACCGCCTGTGAAGCTGCCCCCCGCATCGTCTCCTGCCGTCACGAACGTGTCGATGCGATTGCGGAGCGCGCCACCATCGGTTGTGTCGGACGGGATCAGCGAATTGCCGCTGGCTGTCGCTTCGAACACCTGCGCCGAATTGCAGTTGGTGATCAATGCGAGATCACCGGCCGCAAAACTCAGTGGCGGCCGCTGTCGCCGCACTGCTGTACCGGGCATCCAGCCGGACCGGCGCCGGTTCAAGTTGCGACATCGGCCGGTCGACGCCAATGGGCACCCCGTCGGTAGCCAGATACCGGACGGTCAGGACGTCGGAGGCGCGAGCTCGGTTGCCATCACCCACACCTGCTGCGGGCGGATTCGGAATGGCGGCGCCAACGATATCGAGTCGAGGCTGGCAGTTCGTGTCGGTGGTGCACTCGTGACCCTGCAGGAAATAGCGAGTCGAGAGCGGATACGGCTGAGTGGCAGGTAACCAACTCGCATATTCGGCGACGACCTGGGCACGTGTGGGGATGCCCCATGGCATGGCGCCGTCAGCGAGAACAGTGAGTGGCCGGTGACGGCTTTGGCCCGCGATCGGCATGATGTTCTCGTAACTGGTGCAGTACTGGGCGCCAGCCATCCGGATGTCGGCAACAATCTTGGATAACGCAAAGCGCCCGTTTTCCTGCATGCGACCCAATGCCTGCTGCGTCGTGTTGGTCCGACTGGTCTGTACGACCATGGTCACGATTCCCGCCATCAGCAACAGGCCAAGGGTCATGGCCACCAGCATTTCAATCAGCGTGAATCCGCGCGGTGAAGGATGTTTGGTCATGGGTTGAACACCCAGTCAAAGCGGCCCACACGTGTTCCAATGTTGCCGCCCCTCGAGCCGGATTCAGCTTGCTCACCCCAGGTGATGGTGACGCGGCACAGTCCCCACGGCGCAGTGCGGACGGCCGCACCGGCTGGAGCAGGTGCCAGGGTGCAATCGATCACTCCTTGACCGTTGGGCATGGAGCGTCCCAGCATTTGACCCCACAATTTGGTGTCCAAGTCCGCGATCTGAGCAGACGTGCAGCCCGTGGTGCAGACGTTGGACGGCGCACCCGAGGAAAAGTTGAACGTGCCGTTGTAGGTGCCCGCAATCACCGCCGCCGGGTTCGCCCGCATACGGTCTTCGATCATTTGGGCCAGAAAAGTGGCCTGTGTCCGGACACTGGCGATGTTGCCGGAGCGGAGCGATACCGCCATGGATCCGGCGAAGCCCACAAGACTGATCGTGAACAGCAGCAGGGCGATCAGGACTTCGAGCAACGTGAAACCGCGGGCGCGGCGTTTGGCGATCATGGCGTGCATGGGTTGTTTATTCCTTTTCGGCTTTCGGCGCGACCACTGAGGCCGACGACGACACGCTTGCATTTCCGGGTATCCCGGTCGGGCGTAATCAACTGGAACATGAGGGGCTCGTTCACGAGCGCCAGATAACCATTGGAATCAAAGAAAACATTCGAGATCGGCGTTCCGCTGTTGGTGCCGGCAATCCACTCGAAGTCGGTCCGTGCAGCTGGAGCCTCCCTCAGGATGCGATCAGTACCATTGAGCGAACCGTTGCGGTCCCGGTCGGATGCAACCACCCAGCCGCCGGTGAAGTTGCCGCCCACTGCTGACAGACGAACCGCGCTGCCCAGCTTCACGGCCTCGACCCGGGCCAACGTCAAGTCTGCTACCAATTGATTACCTTGCGCCGTGGCATTCGCGTTCTGACTGTATTCCCGAAACGAAGGCAGGGCGAGACCAACCAGAATTGCGGCGATACCGAGACCGGTCAGCAATTCGATCAGGGTAAATCCCTTTACTGCTCGATTTTGACTCCAGATCATACGCATGTGCCTGCCCAGTATCGGTAACGAGCCATCAAGGGCTCTTTGTTGGTGACGGATCCTTCCGTATCCCCGCATCCTGCGACGGCAGCGGGCCGGCCTCGTTCCCGGTCCACTCTTGCTACGGTCGGTCGCCGAACTGGTTACCGACACGCTGGATTCCATCACGCTCAGCAACGTGTTGCAACAATTTCAGGCGCTTTGTGATGTTTGGAACACACTTCATCGTAGACATTCCGACAAACGGCAGATTCGTGCGCGCAAGCGGGTAAGAATTTGAAATTTCTGCCCTGCTGGCGTGTCTTGGTGGTACCTCGAACGACTCGAGGACCCTTGTATTGCTCACCTTCCAAATGTTGCGCCGCGACGTGCGCTTTTCTGAAAACCATTGACACTCGCGGTCCCCGGCCAGTCGGCCTGAGGGGAGGGTAAGCCCGCTGCGGGAAACCGCAGCGGGCTTTTTAATGGGTCATCGGCAGGTGTTCCGCCAAAACTGGCGGCCAGTGGCTCAGGGCGGTGGGTAACAACTCGCCGGCAGCGTTTCGGCCGACTCGAAATTGGTGACGAACACGCGATCGTCCGGCGCGCAGGCGGGCACCCCGACAAAACGGATGGCGTCGTCGGATACGGGTCGGTAGTTGCCCAGTTCGGTGTTGCTGAGGCTCAGTTGCCAGGTGGCGCTGCCCACCCGTCTGGCTCGGGACGTGGGCAAACCGTGCCAGGAGATCGAGTTGAAATCCCCCGGCGTTGCCGGACCGAAGTACCGGAACTGCCAGCCGTACTGGTTGAAGTTGCGGCCATGGAACGTGATGTTGACGGTCGCCTGTCGGCAATTCTGTGATTCGAACGTGACCGCCCCGTAAGGCTTGAAGAAGATCGTGCCACTGGATTCCTCGGCATCGAGGCCGAATTCGTCGGCATCGTCCGCCTGCACGTCGACCGACTGACTGCACGCCACCGGGCCCGGGCCGGTTCCACTGAGTACGTCGATCGTGGTGTAGGTGGCGGTGGGTCCGCCGCGAAGCGCGACACCGATCGAGCCGACGTCACCCTGGATCGAATCCAGTACGCCATCGGAATTCGAGTCGCCATTGTTGGGGCCGGCGTCCTCAACCGCATCCGGCACGCCGTCGTTGTCGGTGTCGACCAGTTGCTTGATCGACCACACGCCATTGTCGGTGCCGACGTGGAGGATGGCGCTGTTGTGCGGATCCACGCTGATTCCGTAGGCCGACTCCGCCGGTAGGCCGACGCTGATCGAGTACCAGTCCTGGCCACCGTTGGCGCTTCGGAACACCGCGCCCGGGTTGGCTTCGAAGCCACTTCCGGCGGCATACAGGACATTCGGGTTGTTCGGGTCGAGGGCGAGGCCGCGCAGGTAGACGCTGCCGTTGATGCCGTTGTCGAGTCGCGTGAAGTTGAGACCGGCGTCGGTGCTCCGGTAGATCGTCGATTTGCCGGACGAGGCCAGATCGGTCGCGGCCAACCAAAACCGTCGTCCCGTTCGGGTGAACCGCAATCGCGGTCACATCGAGATAGGTATTGGTTCGGCTGTCCTTGGCTTCCAGGCCTGCGGTGATGTGGGTCCAGGTGGCGCCGCGGTTGCTACTGCGGAACAGGCCGCTGTGCAGGTCGGCCGGCGAGTTGCCCGACCCTGGTGCGTTGTCCAGATACTCGGCGCGTGTGCCGACAAAAACCAGATTGCCGTCTGTCGGGCTGGTGGCAATGGCGATGGGCACGATCTTCTGCACGATCTCGGGATCGGCAGAACTGACCGGAAACCCAGGGTTCGCCGACAGGTCAATCCAGGTCGTGCCGCGGTCGTCGCTGCGCAGGACCTGATGTGAAAACGCATACTGGCCGGGCAGCGGTTGCGAAAGGATGCCGTCAGCGCCCGCGTACACGGTGTTCAGCGGACCGGCGAGACACGGACCGCTTGGCGGCGGCGCGGCACAGGAACGACGATCCAGTGCCAGCGCATGAACGTCCCCGAGATCGACAAAGTCGTTGCCGGGCTGGTCGGGCAGATTGCCGTCGATGGTGATCCAGGTGGAGCCGTTGTCATCACTTCGATACAGGCCGGCGTTCCGGTAGGCGGATTCGGCTTCACCGGAATCACCGGCGGCATACCAGATCGTGTTCCCGGACACGGTGAACGAGGTCGGATCGTAAATCAGCGCATTGAGGTTGGCCGCACGCAAACCGCTGTTGAACGCATTCCAGTCACTGCCACCGTCCACGCTGAGATACAGCGCTGGCGAGGCTGCCGAAAAGTTGTTCTGTGTGGCCAACAGGAAGTTTCCTTGCCGAGCGAAACCGATTCCGGTCGCAAAGTCAGGGCTCGGATGAACCTGGACCCCGGTCATTCGTGCGCCGGCAGGATTCAGTTCGGAACTGGCCGACCATGGCGGGTTCAGCATGCCGTCGACCGGCGCGCGGCGGAACACCCCGGCGCCGTCCGTACTGGCGAGCAAGACGCCACTCGCCGGGAATCCGACCGTTGCGGTGATTCGGTTCACCGAGGCCGGTAGCGGGTCGCCTCCGGCGAGATAAGTCGGGTTCGGCGTGAGTCCCTGGGAAAAATGGGTGACGGTGTAGGTGGGCGTTGGTGTTGCCGAATAACTGACGACAAGGACACCATCACCCCGGCCGACATAAACCTTGTTGGGCTGGGTCGGAGCCGGAAACACGTTCGCGGCGGCAACGGCCGATCCGGGGCCGGTCGGCAGTACTTCGGTCCAGGTCTGGCCGTTGTCGACGCTGTGGAACAACTGAAAGTCGACCGATGCCCAGACCGTGCCCGACGGTCCGAAGCGGATGTCGAACACGCCCGGGGTGTACCCGCGAACGCTGGACAAGTCGAGGACCGGCGAGAACGTTTCGCCGCCGTCCGTACTGCGCAGGATCGACGCGTACAGGCTGCCGCTGCCATTCATGCCGACCAGCACTTCGTTCGGCGAAGCGGGGTTGAAGGCGATGTTGTTGGCGACCACATCGGGCGGCAAGCCCAGGCCGATGTTGCGGAAATGGTCGCCGCAGTCGGTGGTTTTCCACAACATGGGTTCATTCGCGAAGCGCTGCGTGCCCGAGCCCATCACGAAGGTGCACACGGTCGCCGGCACATCGACCATCCGCCCCGGAATCAGATCGTCGGCAAAATCCCCGCGAAAGATTTCCCAGGTGTCCGCGCCGTTGTCGGTGCGGTACATCCGCCCGGAAGAATCCGAGGTGTACAGTTTCGTCGACGCCTCGGCATCCAGCATCAATGGCAAGGCGTAAACGGTACTGGCGACGATGCCGCGCTGAGCGGGCTGGAACGTCTGTCCATTGTTGTCGGAACGGTAAACGCCGCCCTGAGTGGTCGCGTAGACAATACCGGGCGACATGGGATCGACGATGAGTTCGAAGACGTCACCGCCCAAGGGGCCGCTGCTCGACCATTCACCTTCACTGGCCAGCGCCGTGCCGGCAGCCAACATCAGACAACACCCCAACAAGCGCACGCGCATCATCTCCGACCTTTCCTTGCCGGGCCCAAGCCCGGTGGTAATGAGTTCCGCGTGATCATAGCCCCGTGGTGTCAAGTCCGCATGAATGCGCCAATGCTGCAACTTGAGCGACGGATCAATAGAATCCGGCGCGTGTTGGGAGGCGGTGCCACTCCTGGCAGTTGGCAATCAAGCTGGATTTGAATCGCCTGCCCATCCTGAGGGGCATGTATGGGGGCCTGATCGCCCCGTTCGGTGCGCTTGATTCGCGCATTGAAGTGAAAGCTGTCATTGCGAGGAGCGCAGCGACGCGGCAATCTCCGACTTGCCTCAAGCTTGATCGCAAGTACGGGATTGCTGCGCCCAACGGGCTCGCAATGACGAGGAATGTTGTGTTTGTCGCGATGTCCAAAGCACTGTGCGGAGTGAAGTTACCCCGTTCAGAATCAGTTACTTAAGAGTTTTTGCGGGAGAGAACATGGGCGGCACGATCGGCAGGATTTTCTGGGTGTTGCTGGCCGCGCTCGGTGCATTGGCGTTGGGCACCGTGGCACTCCATCAGGGCGAATCCATCAACGCACTGTGGTTGCTGACCGCGGCGGTGTGTGTGTACCTGATCGGGTATCGCTTCTACGCACAATTCGTCGCCGTGCGGGTGCTGGCCATCGATCCATCGCGATTGACGCCCGCGGTTCGTCGCGACGACGGCCTGGATTTTGTACCGACCCATGGCGGCGTGCTGTTTGGCCACCATTTTGCAGCGATTGCCGGCGCCGGCCCTTTGATTGGCCCGGTGTTGGCTGCCCAGATGGGTTACCTGCCGGGCACCCTGTGGATTCTGGTCGGAGCGGTGTTGGGCGGCTGTGTGCAGGACATGATCGTGCTGTTCCTTTCCACGCGCCGCGGTGCGCGGTCACTCGGCGACATGGTGCGCCTGGAACTGGGTAGCGGGGTTGGACTGCTCGCCCAGATCGGCATCCTGGCCATCATGGTGATCCTGCTGGCGGTACTGGGTCTGGTGGTGGTGAAAGCGTTGGCACACAGCCCATGGGGTACCTTCACCGTCGCCGCAACCATTCCGATCGCGTTGCTGATGGGCATCTACATGCGGGTCATCCGCCCGGGTCGGATTGGTGAGGGTACGGTCATCGGCCTCGTCCTGCTGATCGCGTCGATCGTCTGGGGCGAGCGGGTGGCGGCCGATCCGCATTGGGGCAAGGTGTTCACGCTGGAGGGCACCACCTTGGCCTGGTCCTTGATCATTTACGGGTTTGCCGCCTCGGTGTTGCCGGTCTGGCTGTTGTTGGCACCCCGCGATTACCTGAGTACGTTCCTGAAAATCGGCACCGTGTTGTTGCTGGCGGTCGGTATCGTGGTGACCCAGCCTTCGCTGAAGATGCCGGCGGTGACGCAGTTCATCGACGGGACTGGCCCGGTGTTCGCGGGCTCACTGTTCCCGTTCCTGTTCATCACCATCGCCTGCGGCGCGATCAGCGGGTTCCATGCCCTGATCAGTTCCGGAACCACACCGAAGATGCTGGCGACCGAAGCGCACATCCCGGGGATTGGTTATGGCTCGATGCTCTGCGAATCCTTTGTCGCGGTGATGGCACTGATTGCCGCCTGTGCGTTGGAGCCCGGTCTGTACTTTGCGATGAACAGTCCCGCGGCCCTGATCGGCACGACTCCCGAGTCCGCTGCGGCGGTGATTTCGTCGTGGGGCTTCCAGATCACGCCGGAGATGCTCACCCAAACCGCCGCCAACGTGGGCGAAAGTACCGTGCTGTCGCGCACGGGCGGCGCGCCGACCCTGGCGGTCGCCATGGCGCAGGTGTTCTCGGGCCTGCTCGGCGGCCAGGCGATGATGGCGTTCTGGTATCACTTCGCGATCCTGTTCGAAGCCCTGTTCATCCTGACCACACTCGATGCCGGCACGCGCGTCGGCCGATTCATGATCCAGGATCTGATGGGTCGTGCCGCGCCGCAGTTGGGCCACACCGGTTCCTGGATTGGCAACCTGTTGGCAACCAGCTTGTGTGTCGGCGGCTGGGGCTGGTTTCTGTATCAAGGCGTCCGTGACCCGCTCGGCGGCATCAACAGCCTGTGGCCCTTGTTCGGCATCGCCAACCAGATGCTGGCGGCGATGGCGCTGGTGCTGGTGTCGGTCGTGCTGATCAAGATGAAACGCGAGCGTTATGTGTGGGTGGGCCTGCTGCCTCTGTCGTGGCTGCTCGTGTGTACGCTGACGGCTGGATGGGAGAAACTGTTCCACGCCGATGTCCGCATTGGTTTTCTGAGCCATGCCGACAAGTTCAGCGCGGCCATCGAACGTGGCGAAGTGATTGCGCCGGCGCAGAGTCTGGCGCAGATGCAGCAGATCGTGCTCAACGATTACGTCAACGCCAGTCTGTGCGCGTTTTTCATGAGCTTGCTGGTGGCGGTTGCGGTGTTGGGATTGCGTGCCGGCATCAAGGCCTGGCGCACCGAGCAGGTCACCGCGCAGGAGGACGCATGGGCTTGATCAGGCGGCTTTGTGAAATGTTTCGGCTGATGGTCGGCGTGCCGGATTACCAGCGGTATGTGGCACACCTCCGTGCACACCACCCGGATACCCCCGTGCCGACCGAAGGTGAGTTTGTTGCGCGCTGCCAGAAGGCACGTTACGAGGGCGGCAAACAGTCGCGTTGCTGCTGACCGGCAACTCTCCAAACCGTGCGGCCGGTCGCAGTCCCGGGTGATGTGCACACTTATGGTATGCCCATCGTTCCCGACAGCCGGCCAGGACAACTCACAGCCCCCCTTTGCGTGAGCGCTTGGCCCCCATCGATCAATGTCCTGGCCGGACTGTCGACTTCTCTCCGAATCCCGCATGCCTTGAGCTGGACCTTTGGGTGCCGGCTTGACCGCCGCCTTGCCATCAGGGAAGCTCAAGCGTCGCCCAGACTTCTGCTTCCGGATCGATGGTCAATATCAGCCTCTTCAAGAATTTCGTGCCGCTGGGTTCGTTGCTGCCCACGGACCGTGTCGAGCTGGCAAAACACGCGCGCATCGGCAGTTATCAGGTGGGCCAGATCATCTTTTCGCGCGGTGAGTCGGCCAACACGGTCGTTTACCTGATCAGCGGCGAAGTCGAGGTGTTCGACGGAACGGTCAATCGAATCGTGCGTGGCGATACGCCTGAGGCGCGCCAACCCCTGGCGCAGGGCGCGCGTCGGCTCGGTACGGGTACCTGTATCAAACCCGCTCAGGTCTTGCTGGTCGATCGCGAACATCTCGATCTGATCCTCACCTGGTCCCAAACCGGCGGTGTCGAAGTCGTTGACCTGTCGCACCGGCGTGACGCGGACGAAGATCCCCAGGATTGGATGACGGCACTGTTGCAGAACCAGGCTTTCCACCGGATTCCGCCGGGCAACATCGCGCAGTTGTTTTCCTGCATGAAGGAAGCATCGTTCGCTGCCGGCGACACGATCATCCAGCAGGGTGATCGTGGTGATGCGTATTACATCCTCACCGAAGGGCGCGTGCAGGTCGTCCTGCAGAATCCCAACGGACTCGAAGAGACCGAACTCAACGTGCTGGGCGTCGGCCGTGGCTTTGGCGAGGAAGCCCTGTTGTCGGGTAATCCCCGCAACGCCACGGTCCGCGCGCTGACCGAAGTCAAAGTGATGAAGATCGAGGGCAAGGATTTCCGAGCGACTGCTGAAAGCGCCCTGTGCTGAGCCAGATCACATTGGAAGACCTGCATTCCGGGGTGCAGGTCGTGGACGTCAGACTTCCCGAGGAATTTGCTGCAGGACATGTGCCGGAGGCGATCAACCTTCCACTGGCACACCTGCGGGAGCAGGCGGTGGTGCTTGATGCCCATCGCGCGGTCGCGGTGTACTGTGACACCGGCGCACGCAGCGCATCCGCCACCTACCTGCTGTGTGAGCGCGGCTTTGACGCGCGTCTGGTTGCCGGCGGTGTGTCCGGCGAATTGTTGAAATCGAACTGAAGAGAATCCGAATACGATGAGCACTTTGATACCGTCAACGCTAAGCTGCATGCGCTCGGCGGCATGGACATTCTTTCCCGCAACGAGGTCAGTCGCCTCCGCGATGCCTCCGGCAATCTGCTGGCACTGCTGAAACGCTGTGCGCTGGCCGTTCTGACGAGCGGTGTCGAAAGCGACGATCCGCGCGCCGCGGCCGAGCGTTATCCCGACTTCGAGATCCGCATCGAACAGCAGGACCGCGGTCTGAAACTCGACCTGATCAACGCGCCGGCACAAGCCTTTGTCGACGGCCAGATCATTCGCGGTATCCACGAACTGCTGTTCGCAGTGGTCCGCGACATCGCCTATGTGGCGTCCGACATTCAAAGCGGCCGCTTCGATCTGACCGAGTCGAACGGCATCACCAATGCGGTGTTCGAGATCCTGCGTAATGCACGCATCCTGAAACCCAAGCTGGATCCGAATCTGGTGGTGTGCTGGGGCGGCCACTCGATTGCCCGGCATGAATACAGTTACACGAAGACCGTCGGGTACCAGTTTGGCCTGCGCGGCCTCGATATCTGCACAGGCTGCGGCCCGGGTGCCATGAAGGGCCCGATGAAGGGGGCCACGATCGGCCATGCCAAGCAGCGCATCAAGAGCTCGCGTTACATCGGCATCACCGAGCCCGGCATCATTGCTGCCGAGTCGCCGAATCCGATCGTCAATCACCTGGTGATCATGCCGGACATCGAAAAGCGCCTCGAAGCGTTCGTTCGCTGTGCCCATGGCATCGTGGTGTTTCCGGGTGGCGTCGGCACGGCCGAGGAGATCCTGTATTTGCTGGGCATTCTTCTGCACGCCGAAAACGTCGACGAGCCGTTGCCGATGATCCTGACCGGCCCGACCCAGTCGAAGGCGTACTTCGAGCAGATCGACGCATTCCTGAGGCTTTGCCTGGGTGACGAGGCGGCAAAACGGTACGAGATCATCGTCGATGACCCGGCGATGGTGGCGAAGCGTGTGCACCACGGCATCCAGAAAGTCCGCCATCACCGCATCAGCGGTCGCGATGCGTTCTTCTACAACTGGTCGCTGAAGATCGACGAAAGCCTGCAGCGGCCGTTCGCGCCGACGCATGAAAACATGGGCAGCCTGCGCATTCACCGCGATCTGCCGAAACACGAACTGGCGGCCGAATTGCGTCGCCTGTTCTCCGGCATCGTCGCCGGCAACGTCAAGGAAGAGGGGATCCGCGCGATCGAGAAGCACGGCCCGTTCGAGATTCGCGGCGAGCCTGAAATCATGCGCGCGCTGGATGAGCTGTTGGCGTCGTTCGTGGCACAGCACCGCATGAAGTTGCCGGGTGGCAGCGCGTATCAACCCTGTTACCGGTTGGTCAAATGAGCGAACTGGTCTGGATGGTCAATCCCTGGGTGGCGTTTGTCGTCGGCCTGTTGATCGGCAGTTTCCTGAATGTCGTGATCCTGCGTACGCCACCCCTGTTGGAATGGGGCTGGCGGCGCAACGCACGCGAGATTCTGGAGATGCCGGAAGACGGTGCGCCGCGTCCACCGGGGCTTGTTCTGGCCCGCTCACATTGCATGAAGTGTGGCCACGGTATCCGCTGGTACGAAAACATGCCCCTGGTGTCGTGGCTGGCTTTGCGCGGCAAGTGTTCGGCGTGCAAGACGCCGATTTCCTTTCAGTATCCGTTCGTCGAGTTGCTGACCGGTCTGGCCAGTGCCTACGTGGTGTACCGGTTCGGCGTCAGCCTCGAAACGGTGGTCGTCCTGGTGTTCACGTGGATGTTGATTGCCGCCTCGGTGATCGATTTCAACACGACCTTGTTGCCTGACGAGTTCACCTTGCCGCTGATGTGGCTGGGCCTTCTCTGCGCGCTCGGCGGCATGTTCGTGTCGCCGCAGCAGGCTTTGCTGGGCGCAGCGATCGGCTACCTGTCGTTGTGGAGCATCTTCTGGCTGTTCAAGCTCAGTACCGGCAAAGAGGGCATGGGTTATGGCGACTTCAAGCTGCTCGCGGCGCTGGGTGCCTTCGTCGGGGCCAAGAGCCTGTTGCCGATCGTATTGTTGTCATCGCTGTTCGGTGCGGTGATTGGCGGCGCGTTCCTGTTGCTGAAGAACAAGGATCGGCAGACTCAGATTCCGTTCGGGCCGTATCTGGCGGCTGCGGGCTGGACTCAATTCATGTTTGGTCCGGAGATTCTGGCCTGGTATGAACGCACGGTTGGCATGCCGTTGATGCCGTGAGCGGGCGCACGTATGCCATCACCGGGGGAATCGCATCCGGGAAAAGTGCTGCCTGTGCGAGATTTGAAGCACGCGGTGTGAGGGTCTTCGATGCCGACGTGATCGCGCGTGAGCTGGTTGCGCCGGGTCAGCCTGCGCTTGACGAAATTGTCGCAACCTTCGGTGCCGATGTGCTGGATGGCGAAGGACGCCTGGATCGACGGCGGATGCGCGAACGCGTGTTTCACGATGTGGTCGACAAACGCCGGCTCGAGGCGATTCTGCATCCACGCGTGCGGACTGCCTTGCGCGCGGCTGCCGAAGCCAGTACCGATCCCTATTGCCTGTTGGCGATACCGCTGCTCGTCGAAAGTGGTCAGTACGGATGGGTGGACGGCGTCATCGTGGTCGATGTGTCCGAAGCCACGCAGGTCGAGCGCGTCATGCGCCGCGACCGGATCGATGAAGGTCTCGCGCGGCAGATGCTTGCGGCCCAGAGTTCGCGTCAAGCACGGCTGGCGATTGCCACGTTCGTGCTGGACAACAACGGTACGCTGGCAGACTTGCACGAGCAGGTGGATGCGTTGCACGCGCGCTTGTCCGTTTCGGTTTAGCGACACTCGGAAAGCGTGCTGTGATGGCGAGCCGGAAGAGCGCGGCAATCTGTTTGCTTGCGAGAATGCGTGCGGCTAGTACGAGATTGCCGCGTCGCTGCGCTCCTCGCCATGACAGTTCTGAGCAGGCGACGTGCGCCACCAAACGCCGTCATGGCGAGCCCGAAGGGCGCGGCGATCTGTTGCTTGGGGTGATGTGTGAGGCAAGCATGAGATTGCCGCGTCGCTGCGCTCCTCGCAATGACAGTTCTGAGCAGGCGACGTGCGCCACCAAACGCCGTCATGGCGAGCCCGAAGGGCGCGGCGATCTGTTGCTTGCGGCGATGTGTGAGGCAAGCATGAGATTGCAGAGGCACGTTTACTGCCGCGCAGTCTGCCTGCGTCGAACACGGTGCATTTGCCACGCCGCCGAAAACTCCCGTAACCAGTGCTGGATGAACGAGCGAACCAAACCCCGTTCCGGTTGCGGCGAGAGGCCATCAGCCCGGCGCAAAATCTGGTGGTAGGACCAGCCCACCGCACCCATCACATTGAGCATGCGGCCGAGCAGGAACGGGCTCGTGGGTGACCAGATACCTTTTGCGCGCAGGAATTGTTGCCGCTCGGGCGACGGTAATTCGTCGAGTTGCCCCTCGAGCATGGATCGGACGCTGCTGGAGGCAGTCATGAATGGTCGGGCAACACCGACCAGATCACAGGCATCGTCGGCGAGGGCTTCGTTCATGCCGGCGCGGGTGCGAAAGCCGCCAGTGACCATGATGGGCATGGCCGCGACTTTGCGGAGTTCTTCGGCATACGCGAGAAAGTAGGCTTCGCGCGAACGGGTGCTTTCGCGCACGGCGACTACGCTGCCGGGCTTTCCTTCGAACCCGAGCAGACGTGGTTGTTCGTAAGTGCCGCCCGATATCTCCAGACAATCGATACCCTCCTGATTCAGCATCGCAACCACCGCGAGGCAGTCCTGCTGACTGAACCCGCCTTTGCGGAAGTCGTCGGAGTTCAGTTTCACCGAAATCGCGAAGTCGGCGCCGACGCGCTGACGCGTCGCACGCAGAATCTCGATCAACAGTCGGGCCCGGTTTTCGATCGGGCCACCGTACGCGTCGTCGCGTCGATTGGCATGCGGTGACAGGAAACTGCTCAGCAAATAGCCGTGCGCGCTATGAACCTGCACGCCGGTGAATCCGGTATCGCGTGCGATTTCGGCGGCAAACGCAAAACGCTGCACCAGTTCCGGCAGCTCGTCGATGTGCAGGGCGACCGGTTGGGCGTAGAGGCCGAGCAGGTCGACCGAGACCGGTGACGGTGCCCGCGGGGTTCGTGTCACGTAACGCGGCGATTGTCGCCCTGCGTGCGAGATCTGCATCCAGGCCTCGCCACCGCCGCTGCGTGCGGCAGCAGAGAACGTCGCCAACTGCGCTCGCGCTTCACGGTCGTAGGTATGAGGATGCCGGCCATCGATGACAATGTTGCCAGGCCGTTCGAGCACGTCGTGGTCGACCATGACGTTGCCTGTCAGCAGCACACCGGCGCCAGTCGCGGCCCAGTGGCGATACAGGATGGCGTGACGATGGGTCGCGCGGTTCAATCCGTCGGCAACCCCTTCGGTCATCGCCGCCTTGACGATTCGGTTGCGCAGTTTCTGGCCACAGGGCAGCACAAACGGGCTATCAATCAGAACAGTCATGGTCTTGTCCAGTCGCAGACATACAGTATGGCCGAGGCTACTCAAATTCCATATCGGCGGCAGTCGAGTTTGTCGACATGATCCTTTACGCTGCCGGCCTTGTCCGAGGTGATTCATCCATGAGTGTTGACCCCATTCGTTTCCTGCAACTTGATGTGTTCACCCGTCGAGCCGGAGGCGGCAACCCCTTGGGCGTCGTGTTTGGTGCCGAACATTGGACCGATGGTGGGATGCAGCGATTTGCGCGATGGGCGAATCTGGTGGAGACGACGTTCGTGCTGCCGCCGACGAGGTCTGATGCGAGTTATCGGTTGCGCATCTTTTCGCCGCAGCGCGAGATTCCGTTCGCCGGACATCCAACGATCGGCAGTGCCCATGCCGTGCTCGAAACCGGGTTCGCCACACCGGTTGATGGGAGCCTGGTGCAGGAGTGTCTGGCAGGGTAGTTGCCGATCCAGGTGGAAGGCGAGGGAGAGTGCCGGGAATTGTTTGTTGCCGCACCGGGCGCCCGTGTCCTGATCGATGGTGCGCCGGCGCGAGCGCGACTGGCGACAATCCTCAGCCACATTGATCTGGGTGCGCTGGGTTGTGCATTCGTCGAAGGTGGGCGCCGCTGGTGGCTGGCCGAGTTTGCGGATGCCGAAGCATTGCGGGCATGGTCACCCAATCATGGGGCGATCGGCGAGTTGGCGCGGGCAACCGACAGCCTGGGCCTGTGTGTGTTTGCTCGCAGCGAAGCCACGGCGCACCAGTTGGTCGTGCGCGCGTTTCCGGCCGGTGTGGGAATTGTCGAGGACCCGGCGTCGGGAGCAGCGAACGGCTTGATTGCGGCGTTTATCGCCGAGCGCGAACCAGATGGCTCGTTGGCCAAGGGTTATCGCGTGAGTCAGGGCAGGGAGATCGGCCACGATGCCGAGATTGGCATTCGTTTCGGGCCAGGTGCCCAGGTGCAGGTCGGTGGGCGCACCCAAACCGTCATGGACGGGCAGTTGTGGTGGTCGGATACCGCCGCTCGTTAGCAGTGGCTATTGGCGCTTCGCTTTGCGAAGCGCAAGGGCGAAGTGTTTGCCTAACCCCTCCCAAACTTCCCCCGAACGCGTTCGAGGGAGGGGGAAGGAGGAGGTTGGGCCAACATTTCATCTCTGTGCTTCGTCATGCGAAGCCAAACCTGGTCGCATCGTAGCTATTGGGGTGTCGCCAAACGCAGACCAACACCAAAAGCCGCGCAAGGCGGCTTTTGGTTCTGATCAGGAAACAAACTCAAGGCGCGGAACCGCGCCCGAAGCTCACTTCTTCTTGGTGTGCCCGCTCAGGTCTTCCTTGATGCGCGCAGCCTTGCCTTCCAGATCACGCAAGTAGTACAGCTTCGCGCGACGGACGGCGCCACGGCGCTTCACTTCGACGGTGTCGATAGCCGGGCTGTGGGTCTGGAACACGCGCTCGACGCCGAAGCCGTGCGAGATCTTGCGCACGGTGAACGAGGAGTTCAGGCCGGCGCTGTTGATGCCGATGACGACGCCTTCGTAGGCCTGCACGCGTTCGCGATTGCCTTCCTTGACCTTGACGTTGACGATCACGGTGTCGCCCGGGCCGAAGGCCGGCAGCTTGCGCGTGATTTGGGACTGTTCGAACTGTTGCAGGATGTTCATGGCAATGCCTCTACGTGAAGTTCGATCAAACCGGGTCGTCCGGCCTGACCACCGCCAGAAACCAGGGCCGGAGGGCCCCAGGCTTCATGGTGCCGACGCGTGCTCGCGTCGAAATTCGTCCAGCAGAATACGCTCTGCCGGGGTGAGCGTGCGGCTCTGGAGCAAGTCCGGGCGCCGCAACCAGGTTCGGCCCAAGCTCTGCTTGAGACGCCACTTGGCAATTTCCCGATGGTTGCCGGACATCAGGACATCCGGGACTGCATGACCTTCCTCGTCGACCGGTGGTCGGGAGTAATGTGGGCAATCCAGCAGGCCGTTGCCGAATGAGTCCTGGGCCGCCGATTCGGCATCACCCAGAGCACCTTCCTGCAACCGACCCACTGCGTCGATCAATACCGCCGCAGCCAACTCGCCGCCCGAAAGCACGTAGTCGCCAATCGACAGTTCGGCATCGATGTCGCGCCGCACGAGGCGCTCGTCGATCCCTTCGTAGCGTCCGCAGAGCAGGATCAGGCGCGGCGTTTTCGCCAACTGCTCGACCTTGTTTTGCGTCAGCCTGGGCCCTTGCGGGCTCAGATAGATCACCGGTGCGGGTTCTGCCAGCGCACGAATGCGCCGGATCGTCCGCCGCAGCGGTTCCACCATCATCACCATGCCGGGGCCACCACCAAACGGCCGGTCGTCGACCTTCCGGTGCACACCTTCCGCATCTTCGCGCGGATTGTGTGCGAGCACCTCGAGCAGGCCGCGTTCCCGCGCCCGTCCCAGCACTCCGACTTTTGCCGCTTCCAGGATGAACTCCGGAAACAGGGTGATGACATCGACGCGCATGGTCAGAACGTCTCGTCCCAGTCCACTTCGATTCGACGTGCTTCGACATCGACGTTCAGCACGTACACACCCGGTAACCAGGGGATCAGGCGTTCGCGCTCACCCTTGGCGACCAGCACATCGTTTGCCGGTGTCGAGAACAGGTGTGAGACCACACCAAAATCCACGCCCGCGGCATTGACGACTTGCATTCCTTCGAGGTCGTTCCAGTACACCTCGCCAGCTTTTGGCTTGGGCAAGGTATCCCGGTCTACCCAGATGCATGCACCGATCAGCGCCTGAGCGGCATCACGGTCGTCGATACCGGGCAATTGCACCACGATGCCTTTGCCCTGCACTTTGCCCCGAGGCTGTTCGATCAGGCGTTCACCGCCAGCGTCGACCAGGATCCAGGGCCGGTACTTCAGGATGTTCGCGAGCGGATCGGTGTAGGAATGGATTTTGAGCCAGCCCTGTACACCGAACACACCTGCAACCCGGCCGAGTTCAACCCGCCGGTTTGACATGGCGCGATCAGGCTGCCTTTTTGGCAGCGAGCTTGATCAGGTACTTGACCTTCTCGGTCGGCTGCGCACCCTTGGCAATCCAGGCGTTGATCTTGTCGGTTTCCAGCGACAGCGGCGTTTCCTTGCCGGTAGCACCAGGATTGTAGAAACCCACGCGCTCGATCGAGCGACCGTCGCGGGCGCTGCGGCCGTCAGTAACGACGACATGGTAGAAGGGACGCTTGGGGGCGCCACCGCGGGAAAGGCGAATCTTGACCATCGGGATAATCTCGTGCGCTGGGGGCCGACCGTCGGCCCGAAAAAGAGCCGCGCATTATAGCGATCTTCAGTGAAATGAAAAGCGCTTTGCCTGCTGCGGCTGGAGGCGACGACGGCGCGTCACCAACATATTGATTTGTAAGGACTCGTAATCCGGGGATCACAAGCGGTCAAGCATACCTTATCTGCCCATGCCCATTGGGCCGCCCGGGCCCATCAGGCCCTTCATCTGCCGCATCAGGCCCTTGACGCCGCCCCCGGCCAGCTTCGACATCATCTTCTCCATCTGCTGATACTGCTTCAGCAAGCGGTTGACGTCGGCCGGTTGGGTGCCTGAGCCCTTCGCCACGCGCACCTTGCGCGAGCCGTTCAGAAGATCGGGGTGGCGACGTTCACGCGGTGTCATCGAGTTGATGATCGCAATCATGCGGTCGACATCGCGATTGTTCACCTTGTCTTTCATGTTCTGCGGGATCTGCGCCATGCCCGGCAGCTTGTCCATGAGGCCGGTTAGTCCACCCATGTTCTGCATCTGCGACAACTGGTCGCGCATGTCGCTCAGGTCGAACTTCTTGCCCTTGATGACCTTCTCGGCCAGTTTCTGCGCCTTTTCGGCGTCGACCTTGCGCTCGACTTCCTCGACCAGGCTGAGTACGTCACCCATGTCCAGGATGCGCGAGGCGGCACGATCGGGATGGAACGGTTCCAGTGCGTCGGTCTTTTCACCGGCACCGACGAACCTGAGTCGGCCGGCCGGTGATGTATCGAACCGACAACGCTGCACCGCCGCGCGCGTCACCGTCGGTCTTGGTGAGGATCACGCCGGTCAGGGCCAATGCGTCATGAAAATGCCTTGGCGGTATTGGCCGCATCCTGACCGGTCATCGCATCGACGACGAACAGGGTTTCAATCGGCTTGAGGGCGGCGTGAATGGCCGCCACTTCTTCCATCAGTGCAGCGTCGATCGCCAAACGGCCGGCGGTGTCGACGATCAGTACATCGGCGAAGTTCTTGCGTGCGGCATCGAGTGCGCGTTCGGCGATCGTGACCGGCGCCTGACCGGGTTCGCTGGGATGGAACAGGGCGCCCACCTGGCCCGCAAGCGTCTGCAGTTGTTCGATCGCAGCCGGACGATAGACGTCGCAACTGACCACCATGACTTTTTTCTTGCGGCGTTCCTGCAGGTGTCGGGCGAGTTTTGCGACCGTGGTGGTCTTGCCCGCGCCCTGGAGGCCTGCCATCAGGATCACGGCCGGTGGCTGCGTGGCGAAGTTGAGGTCGGCATTCGCCGTGCCCATCACCGAGGCCAATTCCTGCTGCACCACTTTGACCAGGGTCTGTCCGGGTGACAGGCTGCGCAAGACATCCTGACCCACCGCGCGCACCTTGATGCGTTCGATCACCGCCTGCACGACCGGCAACGCCACGTCGGCCTCAAGGAGCGCCACGCGCACCTCGCGCAACGATTCGCGGATGTTTTCCTCGGTCAGGCGGGCGCGACCACGCAACTTGTTGATGGTCGCGGACAGTCGTTGACTCAGGTTCTCGAACATGACGGTAAGCCTTGCGGATAAAACGAGCCGGAGCAGTATAGCGAGGCACGGCCCAGGATCAGGTCCGCCCATCCACTTGCCGCGCGGCGCCTGCGGCCCATCACAGGTTCCATGCCAAACTTCAGGCATGTGGCTCTCCATCGTCCTGCTCACCATCTCTGTCTACTGCTTTGCGGCCTGGCGCCTGTTCGATGCCGGGGCTGCAGCTGTTCGTTTGCCTTGGGTGGGTGTTCTGGCGGCGGGTTTGCACGGACTGGCCATCGCGCTGACGTGGCGTGCGGGCGGGGCCGTGGTGATGGGGTTTCCGCTTGCGGTCTCGGCGGTCGGCTTGTGTCTGGTGCTGGTGTTCCTGGCCTTGGGTGCATCTCGGCGTATTGCCAGTCTGGGCACGGCGATCTTTCCGATTGCCGCCTTCAGCCTGGTGGTCCACGCCTTATTGGCCACGGGACAGGACGTCCGGCCGGATCGGGCGGTCACCGACTGGCGCATCCTGCTGCATGCCGCGTTGGCCCTGCTGGCCTTTGCGACCCTGTTGATGGGGGCGCTGACCAGCGTGATGCTGGGATTGCAGGAGCGCGCACTGAAGGCGCGACGATTCCAGACCTGGATGGATCGAGTGCCGCCGCTCACGCAGGTGGAGGCGCTGGTATTCCACCTGATCGGCGCCGGATTCGGGATGCTCACGCTGGCGTTGGTCACCGGCGCCTTGTTTGTCGAGGATCTTTTTGCCCAGCATCTGGCGCACAAGACGGTCCTGTCGGTGCTGGCGTGGCTGGTCTATGGCGGGCTGCTGCTGGGGCGCTGGCGGCTTGGTTTGCGGGGGATTCGCGCGGTGCGCTGGACCTTGCTGGCGACCGCATTCCTGAGCCTGGCGTTCCTCGGCAGCAAGTTCGTTCTGGAGATCCTCCTGCAGCGACCATGAACAGCCGAGGTTGACGTCGCGCAACGGCACTTGATTCCAGACGCAAACGGCCTTACCAAGGAGTCATGAACCTGGACCTGACCGATCGTTTGCTGCACTGGGCCGAACTGCGTGACCGCAACGACGCGGACGTGGGCCTGCTGGACGGTGCCCTGTTGATTGCCGCTGACGAATACCCGGGGCTTGACCAGCACGCCTGCCGCGGACAGCTTGCCGAGTTGGCCGCGATCATCGCTGGCCGCATGGAAGACCTGTCGGAGCCGCTCGAACGGTTGCGTGTGTTGAATCGAATGGTGTTTCAGGAGTTCGGCTTCCAAGGCAACGAGGCCGACTATTACGATCCGCGCAACAGCTATCTGAACGAAGTGCTTGATCGGCGCTTGGGCAATCCGATTTCTCTGGCGCTCCTGCACATCGAGCTTGGCAATCGGATGGGGCTTGGGCTTGAGGGGGTGTCATTTCCGGGGCATTTCCTGGTGCGCCTGCCGACAGAGGACGGTCTGCTCGTGCTCGATCCCTACAACCGCGGACGTTCGCTGAGCCTGGAC
The DNA here is from genome assembly GCA_016712105.1 of Ahniella sp. GTDB lineage: Bacteria > Pseudomonadota > Gammaproteobacteria > Xanthomonadales > Ahniellaceae > Ahniella. The sequence goes on along the minus strand of JADJRU010000022.1, from coordinate 65,196 downwards.
GAGCTGCGTGAGCGTGCCGCCAGCCATTTCCAGAACGGCCCGATCAGCGATGAGCAGATGACACGACTGCTCGAACCCTCGGACGCGCGAAGTATCCTGGGCCGCATTCTGCGTAACCTCAAGCAGTTGTACTACGAGCGCAAGGACTACGAACGCGCGCTGCGTTGTGCCGATCGCCTCATCACTCTGAACGATGACCGCGACACGCTGGAGCGCCGTGACCGCGGCAACCTCTACCAGTTGGTTGGCCACGCCGAAGCGGCCATTGCCGACTGGCGAACCTATCTTGAGCGCCAGCCGCAGGGCGAGGATGCCGATTCCGTCCGGCAATCCATCATTGCCGCAGCAGGACCGAAACGACGCTTGAATTGATTTTGGTGCTTGGCTGGCGCCAAGCACCAAAGTCAGCAGTGCTTGCCTAATCCCCCTCCCAACCCTCCCCGGAACACCCCCACTGTCAGGCTATTTGTCGCTTCCATGCGATAACTAGGGGGTAAGGAGGTTTTATGACCAAGAAAGCTAAATATGAACCGGACACCCGGAGACTGGCTGTAGCCCGCGCACTGGCCCGTAGCCCAGACGAGACGATTGAATCGATTGCTGATTCCTGCGGTGTAGTGGTTGGAACGCTTAAATTCTGGTTGAAGTCTGAACGACGGCAGCAGCGGGCTACCTCGACTGATTTAAAGTCTGGTTCGCTGTACACGCCGGCTGAACAGCTTGAGGCGTTGTTGGCTACTGCCGGGATGAGCAGTGAAGCTCGTTCTGCGTGGTGCCGGGAGCGCGGTCTGTTCGCGCATCAGCTAGAGGCCTGGAAGAAGCATTTGAGTGCACCAAAGGTCGATGAGTCGGCGGCACTGAAGGAATCTCGTCGCCAGGCGGAACAGTTGCAACGTGAGCTCAATCGGAAGGACAAGGCACTGGCGGAGGCGGCAGCGTTGCTGGTGCTTCAAAAAAAGTTCCAAAGCCTCTTTCCGGGAGAGGAATCAGGATTGCCCCGGAACTTCGTCGTCAGATCAAGCAATTGGTGGCGGAGGCAGTCGCAGCTGGCGCTCGACGCTTCATGGCGCTGATGGTCGTCGGCTTGAGCGCACGCTGCTTGCAGCGCTGGCGCCAAGATGACGTCGATCGCCGCAAGACTCGTGTCCAGACGCCCGGGAATGCGTTGAGCATTGAAGAACGCGAGGCTGTTCTGGACATCGCCAACGCGCCGGAGCACGGGCATTTGCCAGTGACCCAGATTGTTCCAAGGCTTGTCGACCAGGGCAAATACCTCGCCTCGGAGAGCACCTTCTATCGCTTGCTTCGCAACCAACGTCAGCTCAGGCACCGCGCTCTAAGCAAGGAGCCAACGCAGAAGAACGCACTGCGTGAGCTCGTTGCGGCCGCCCCAAATCAAGTGGCCACTTGGGATATCACCTGGCTGCCTTCTTGTGTCAGAGGGCACTTCTGGTACCTCTACGTCGTCATTGATCTCTACTCACGGAAAGCAGTCGCATGGCAGGTCTATGCGTGCGAGAACCAGTCGCATGCAAGCGAGCTCGTCCGTGACTATGTCTTCCGTGAAGCCATACCGCCCAATCAACTGACGCTTCATGCCGACAATGGCGCGGTCATGAGAGGCACGTCTCTGCAAACAACCCTCAAGGACCTTGGCATCGCCCGCAGTCATTCGCGACCCTTGGTCAGCAACGACAACCCGTTCATTGAATCACTGTTCAAGACCATCAAATACCGCCCCAATGACCCCAGCAGGCCCTTCGCGACACTGAAGGATGCAAGAGCCTTCGCTGACCGCTTGCTGCACTGGTACAACACGGAACACCGCCACAGCGCCATACGCTTCGTAACGCCGGATGAAAGGCATCGACGCCTCGACGTCGAGATCCTCAAGAACCGCCATGCCGTCTACCAACAGGCGAAGCGAAACAACCCACGGCGCTGGTCCAGACACACCCGGGACTGGACCCATATTCCTCGTGTCTACCTGAACCCGAATCGGGTCGAACAAGTCCGCGTGTCATCCCGCAAGAAAACAACGGGCCCTAGCGCCAATCAACCCCTGCGCACTAAGGCCCAGGGGGAGTAACCGAAAAAGCGACAAGTAGCTTGACAGCCACCGAAAACGGGGGGGTTCGGGGGAGGGTTGGGAGGGGGGTTAGGCAAACACTTCGCCCTCGTGCTTCGCTCTGCGAAGTCGGGGGTGCAAACGTCAACCGATCGATGCGTTGTGTTGCATCGATCGGTTGAGACCGCCGCCACCGCCTTCACGGCCCCGGAATATCCTCGCAACGCTGCCGGCAACTGATGTTTTCCAGCTGGATCGTGCAATGCGAAATCTGGAATTTCTCCAGCATGATGTGCTGGGCATCGGCCAGGAGTTCATCACCATCGCGGATGCCGTCATGTTCGATATGGGCGGTCATGGCGGCGACGGTGGTCGACAGCGGCCAGACATGCAGATCGTGCAAGGCCCGGACACCGGGAATCGTGCGTAACGCCGCCTCGATCTTGTTGACCGAGAGATGGGCCGGGACGGCGTCCAGCGACAGGTCGAGTGCCTGACGAAGCAACTGCACGGCACTCCACAGGATCACGGCATTCACCAGCAGGCTGATGGCCGGATCCAGCCATGCCGGGCCGCCCAGCACGATGAGCAGGCCGGCAAAAACGACCGCGACCGAAACGGCGGCATCGGCGGCCAAATGCAGGAAGGCGCCGCGCGCGTTCAAGTCATGTTTCTGGCTCCGCCAGAACAGCACGGCCGAACCGGCATTCACGAGGACGGCAAAACTGGCGACCGCCATCATCACCCAGCCATCGGGGCGATGCGGATTGGCCAGGCGATCGAAGGACTCAAATGTCAGCGCACCACAAGCGAACATCAGGATGGCTGCGTTGACCATCGCCGCCAGGATCGTCGAGCGCGCGTACCCATAGGTGTGGCGCTCGTCCGGCTTCTTCTGGGCGAGGCGGGCAGCGCCGTAGGCCAACAGCAGGCCCAGGACATCACCCAGGTTGTGGGCGGCGTCCGCCAGCAGGGCGACCGAGTCGACCCAGAAGCCGGCCCCGGCTTCGACAATCACCAGGCCGATGTTGAACAGCAGGCTCCAGCGGAACGCACCCATGGCGCTGTCGTGCACGGTGGCGTGGACATCGTGGGGTCGTGCCGTGTCCGTGCCCGGCATGCGCGCCATGGTCGTGGCCGCCTGCCGGGTGGTGGTGATGGTGGTGCGCACCCATGGTCTGGCTCCGTGGCATTGCCGGGGGGATCGGCGGCCGGATTGGCGGCGGGGCGGAACAATCCCCGGGAATATGTCCCATTGTGATTGCCCCGAGGGGGGCTAATCAATAGAATCCGGGGGCTTTGTGCATTTCCGGCGGTTCTGCCGGGCTTCCTTTGGGTATCTGGAGATAAAAATATGATCCTGGAAAACGGGCTATGGATCGCGCTTGCCTGTGCGGCGATCGCAATCGTTTATGGTGTGTTGGTAACTGGCTGGATCATGAAACAGCCCGCAGGCAATGAGCGGATGCAGCAAATCGCCGCTGCGATCCAGGAAGGCGCTGGCGCCTACCTGCGTCGTCAGTACATGACGATCAGCATCGTCGGCGTGATCCTCTTCGCCGTGATCTGGCTGGGCCTCGGTAGCCCGCAGACGGCCATCGGCTTTGCGATCGGTGCCGTGCTCTCGGGTGCCGCCGGCTTCATCGGCATGTATGTGTCCGTGCGTGCCAACGTTCGCACCACCCAAGCCGCCACGCGCGGCCTCAACGAAGCCCTCACCGTGTCGTTCCGCGGTGGCGCCATCACCGGCATGCTGGTGGTGGGTCTGGGTCTGCTGGGTGTTGCCGGATACTTCATGTTCGTCATGAAGGGCATGGAAGCCAATGCAGAGTCACTGAAGATTGCGCTCGGCCCGATGATCGGTCTGGCCTTTGGCTCGTCGCTGATCTCCATTTTTGCGCGCCTCGGTGGCGGTATTTTCACGAAGGGTGCCGACGTCGGCGCCGACCTCGTGGGCAAGGTCGAAGCTGGCATTCCGGAAGATGACCCCCGCAACCCGGCCGTGATCGCCGACAACGTCGGTGACAACGTCGGCGACTGCGCCGGTATGGCTGCCGACCTGTTCGAAACCTATGCCGTGACGATCATCGCCGCCATGCTGGTCGCCAGCATCTCCTACGCCACCTACGGCTGGGCTGGTGTGATCTACCCGTTGGCCCTCGGCGCCGTGTCGATCCCGGCCTCGATCATCGGTACCTTCTTCGTGAAGGCGCGCGACGGCGGCAAGATCATGAATGCGCTGTATCGCGGTCTGGCTGTTTCGGGTCTGCTCGCTGCCGGTGCGTTCTACTACGTCAGCACCGAGATGTTCGAAGCTTCGCTGGCGATGCCGCTGTTCTACTGCGCCATCATCGGCCTGGTGCTGACCGCCCTGCTGGTCGCCATCACCGAGTACTACACCGCAACCGAGTTTGCTCCGGTGCGTGATGTTGCCCGCGCTTCGGTCACGGGCCACGGCACCAACATCATCGCCGGCCTGGCCGTGTCGATGAAGTCGACCGCGCTGCCAGTGCTCGCCGTGGCTGCGGCCATGCTCGGCTGTTACGAGATCGCCGGCCTGTATGGCGTGGCCATCGCCGCCACGTCGATGCTGTCGATGGCGGGTATGGTCGTGGCACTCGACGCCTACGGTCCGATCACCGACAACGCCGGCGGCATTGCCGAAATGAGCGAACTCGGTCCGGAAATCCGCAAGATCACGGACGCGCTCGACGCCGTCGGCAACACCACGAAGGCCGTGACGAAGGGCTACGCCATCGGTTCGGCCGGTCTGGCCGCGCTGGTGCTGTTCGCCGATTACGCTCACAAGCTCGAAGAAACCGGCATCAAGGCCGACTTCTCGATCAACAACCCCTATGTGGTCGTGGGTCTGCTGATCGGTGGCCTGATTCCCTACCTGTTCGCCGCGTTCGCGATGCAGGCAGTGGGTCGTGCTGCGGGTGCGGTCGTTGAAGAAGTCCGCCGTCAGTTCCGCGACATCAAGGGCATCATGGAAGGCACCGGCAAGCCGGAATACGACAAGGCCGTGGATCTGCTGACCAAGTCGGCGATCAAGGAAATGATCGTTCCGTCGCTGCTGCCGCTGCTCGTGCCGGTCCTCGTTGGCCTGCTCCTCGGCCCGGCTGCCCTCGGTGGCCTGCTGATGGGCACCATCGTCACCGGTCTGTTCGTCGCCATCTCCATGTGCACCGGTGGCGGCGCCTGGGACAACGCGAAGAAGTACATCGAAGAAGGCCACCATGGTGGCAAGGGCTCGGAAGCACACAAGGCCGCCGTCACCGGCGACACCGTGGGCGACCCGTACAAGGACACCGCCGGCCCGGCCATCAACCCGCTGATCAAGATCATCAACATCGTGGCGCTGCTGCTGATCCCGATGCTCGGTACCTGATTTTCCGGTTGGTGCAGATCAAAACGGGACGCCTTGGGCGTCCCGTTTTTTTTATGGGCGAATGGGCCGCATCACGGATTCGGTTTCATGAACTCGGCCGCCCGTTTCGTCATCTCTTTCTTCGAGACGTCTTCCATGTGTGTGGCGATGCTCCAGACGTGGCCATACGGATCACGGACCTTGCCGTAGCGATCACCCCAGAACATGTCGGCCACCGGCATGTCCAGATGGGCGCCGGCATCCAGCGCACGGGCGATCAGCGCATCGACATCGCGCGTGTAGATCATCACATGTGTGGCGCTGCCGCCCAGCAGCAGCGGCGATCGGGCGCCCCAGTCGGGGAAATTCTTCGCTGAGCATGAAGTGGCTGTTGCCGATGCGCATTTCGGCATGCATGACGCTGCCATCGGGCATCGCCAACCGTTCGGTCAGCTTTGCGCCGAACGCTGCGGTATAGAAATGGATGGCCTGATCGGCGCCGCGCACCACGAGATACGGCGTGAGGCTGTGGAATCCCCTTGGGATCGCCGCCACTTTCTTGCGTGCCGGGCGTTTGGCCGGTTTGATGGTCGATGTACTGCGGGTTGCCGACTTGCGGGATGCCATGACCGTCCTCCATTCGGAAGGTTTCGATCATAAATGCGCTAGCCGAAAAGCAAAACGGCCCCTTTCGGGACCGTCTTGACCACCACGAGGTATGGTTTTACTTGTCGTTGCTGAGATCTTTCAGATCGCCGGGCATCGACGCGAAGTACGCGGACAAGTCTGCGATGTCCTGATCCTTCAGCGTACTGGCTTGGGCGTTCATGATCGCGTTGACGCGGATGCCGGCGCGATAATCCTGCAGAACCTTCACGAGGTAACCCTCGTATTGGCCAGCCAGTTTGGGTGTGTTGTTGTCGATCGACTTGTTGCCGTCGGCACCGTGGCAGGCTGCACAAACGGCCGAGCGAGCCTTGCCCGCTTCGGCATCGCCGGCGGCATGAGCGCCGGTGGCCAGCGTGAAGAGGGCGACAGCAAGGAGCAGTGAATGGGACATTGGACGCATGTTCGGGCTCCGGATCACTTGACGTTCGACAGGTAAGTCGCAATGTCGGCCACGTCCTGCGCACTCAGGCTTTCGGCCTGGGCGCGCATGGTCGGGTGCTTGCGCTCGCCGGCCTTGTAGGCATTCATCGCGTTGACGATGTATCCCTCGTTTTGACCAGCCAGCTTCGGCACCGGGTAGTCCGGGTAAGCATTACGGTAGCCGGCGATGCCGTGGCAACCGGTGCAGGTGTAGAACTTCTTCTTGCCGGCGGCGGCATCACCCTGCGCACCAGCAGTCTGGGCCTGGACCGAACCTGCGGTACCTGCGACGAGCAGGGCCAACAACAACATCGAACTTCGCTTCATAGGAATGTCCCAAGCCCGGGATAAGTTTGGTTGCACGGAAACGCCAGAAGTATAACCCTGCCGGCCCTGCGTCGAAAGTTCGAGCGCGTGCTTACTTCATGCGATACGAAATTCGACCTTTCGTCAGGTCGTAGGGCGTCATCTCCACCTTGACCTTGTCACCGGTCAGGATGCGGATGTAGTTCTTGCGCATGCGCCCGGAGATGTGCGCGGTGATGACATGCCCGTTATCGAGCTTCACGCGGAACATCGTGTTCGGCAAGGTTTCCAAAACCGTGCCTTCCATTTCAATTTGATCGTCTTTAGACATTGCTGCTCGACTGAGGTTAACCCCCGGATGATGACAGACTTTGGTCGGGCGTCCAAGCGGGAGGGCGCATGAGCAGGCTCGAACGGGCCGAATCGACCGGCCAATCAGCCTGCCACGATCCCGGGATTCGGGTCTCGGAACACAGTTTGTCCAGTTGCGCGGCAAATTCGGCGCGTGGCAGCAGCACGCCGCCAAGCGAACTCAAGTGCGCCGATTCGACTTGTCCGTCGAGCAGTTCGAAGCCCTTCTCACGAAGGCCGGCCGCGAGGGCAAAAAAAGCGAGTTTCGAAGCCTGGCTTCGTGTGGAGAACATCGATTCGCCAAAGAACGCCCGACCCAGTGCGACACCGTAAATGCCGCCGATCAGCGTGTCGGCGTCCCAGACTTCGACCGAATGGGCAACACCCAGTTCGTGCAGGCGGCCGTAGGCGGCCAGCATCGGGGCGCCGATCCAGGTGTCCCGGCTGTAGGCGCGCGGGGCGGCGCAGGCTCGCATGACGGCGCCGAACGCCCGATCGGCCGTGATCGTCCACGGGCATTGGCGGAACCAGCGTGCCAGCCGGCGATTCGGCCAGGTGTTTGCCGGATCGAATACCAAACGGGGGTCCGGGCTCCACCACAGAATCGCCTCACCTTCGTTGAACCAGGGAAAGATGCCGTGTCGATAGGCGTCCATCAATCGCGCAGCAGACAGGTCGCCACCGGCACAGAGCAGGCCGTTCGGTTCGGCAAGGGCCTGATCGATGGGCGGAAACGCCTGGATCCGGCCGGGACTGAGGATCGGAATGCGGATCATGCCGGCGGCTCGGCCTTGAACGGACTCTCCGCGGCCAAGGTGGCGCCGAGTTGTTCCTGTGCCTCGGTTTCCGCAACGACATGGCGTGCGACGGCATCGTGCAAGCCCGGGTGAGCCAGGCGGTGTGACGACCACGTGCGCACCGGCAAGAACCCGCGCGCCAGCTTGTGCTCCCCTTGTGCGCCCGGCTCGAAGACCGAAAGGCCGGCGGCGATCGCGTAATCGATGCCTTGGTAGTAACACGTCTCGAAATGAAGGCCAGGTGCGTCCCGCAATGCGCCCCAGTAACGCCCGTACAGGCGCCCGCCGCCGGTGAGCAGCAAGGCCGAGGCACACGCTTCGCCCTCGTGCCAGGCCTGCACCAGGCGAGTGCCCAGGTCGGGGGCGCGACACATCCGGACAAAACACTCTTGGGTCAGTGCCGCGGTGTTGCCCTTTTCGCGAAATGTCGCGCGGTAACAGCGCACCATCAGGTCGATGTCGGCGGCCGTCGCATCGGTGCCGGCGACCTGCCGGAAGGTCCAGCCCGCGTCCGTCAGCTTGCGCCGCTCCTGTCGGATGTTCTTGCGCTTCTTGTGCGAGAGCGCATCAAGGAAGTGGTCGAAATCCCGAAAGCCCTGATTGCGCCAGTGATACTGCCAATCGAGACGCTCGATCCAACGTGGGTCCCGGGTGCGTTCGGGATCCAGATGAAAATTGATGTGCGCACCCGACAAGGCGTGTTCATCGACGACTGCCTCGATCTGCTGCCGAAGGGCCCGATATGCCGTGTCGGCATCGGGCCAGTAAGTGGCATCGAACAGCAACCTCGGACCCGGAACCGGCGAGTAGGGCACCCCGACGAGGAGTTTCGGGTAATAAGGAATGCCGCTGCGATGGCTGGCATCGGCCCAGTGCCAGTCGAACACGAACTCGCCATGCGAGTTGTGTTTCAGGTATGCCGGCGCTGCGGCAACCAGTCGGTCACCGTCGAACCCCAGAACATGAAACGCCTGCCAGCCCAGATTGGCGCGTACCGAGCCGCTTTGTTCGAGCGCATCCAGAAACGCAAACCGGACGAACGGATTGCCGTCCGGCACCAGCGCGTCCCAGTCCTTGGCATCAACCAGGTCGATGCGTTCGGCGACGCGCCATAACATCGTCGGGTCAGTGCTGGTGGTCGAGGAACTTCTCGGCGTCCAGCGCGGCCATACAGCCGAATCCGGCGGACGTGATCGCCTGACGATAAACCTGATCGGCCACGTCTCCGGCCGCGAACACGCCCGGAATGCTGGTGGCCGTGGCGTTGCCATCAATGCCGGCGCGGATCTTCAGATACCCGCCCTTCATGTCCAGCTGGCCCTCGAACAGGGACGTGTTCGGTGTGTGGCCGATGGCGATGAAGACGCCGGTGACGGCGCGATCACTGAGCACATTGGTTTCGAGATGGCGCAATCGCATGCCAGTGACGCCGGAGTCGTCTCCGAGCACTTCCTCCAGCGCGTGATTCCATACCAGTTCGACTTTGCCAAGTGCTGCTTTCTCGAACAGTTTGTCCTGCAGGATCTTTTCGGCGCGCAGTTTGTCGCGGCGATGCACGAGCGTGACCTTGTTGGCGATATTCGACAGGTACAGGGCTTCTTCGACGGCGGTGTTGCCGCCGCCGACCACGGCGACTTCCTTGCCGCGGAAGAAGAATCCGTCGCAGGTGGCGCAAGCCGAGACGCCGCGGCCCTTGAACGCGTCTTCCGACGGCAGGCCGATGTACTTGGCGGTGGCGCCGGTGGCGATGATCAGCGCCTCGGCCTGGTACTCGCCGTTGTCGCCGACCAGACGGAACGGACGCTTGCTCAGATCCGCGGTGTGGATATGGTCAAAAATGATTTCGGTATTGAAGCGTTCGGCATGCTGCTGCATCCGGGCCATCAGGTCGGGACCCTGAAGACCATGGACATCCCCCGGCCAGTTGTCGACGTCGGTGGTGGTCATCAGTTGGCCACCCTGTTGCATGCCGGTGACCAGCACTGGCTTCAGGTTGGCGCGCGCGGCATACACCGCGGCCGAGTAACCGGCCGGGCCGGAGCCCAGAATCAACAGGCGGCAATGTTTGACGGCGCTCATGGGAAACCTTTTGCTGGGAAGGCGGCAAGCATGCGGGTGACGGCGGCTTCTTTCAAGTGCTGGAAACCCGACATGTATACTCCCGCATTGTTCCAGGCGGATTCGCCGCCCGGGAAACGTTTGCAGGAATCGGTCATCGGCATGAGTTTGGATCAGGACAAGGAAGGCCCCGGCAACTGGGCGCGTCGTTTGCGCGAGGGCTGGGTGCTGCTGTTGCTGCCGCTGGCGATCTATCTGGCTTTCTGTCTGTGGAGCTTCACCCCCACGGATCCAGGTTGGTCCCATGCCGGCAATGATGGCCCCATTCACAACCTGGGTGGCCCGGCGGGCGCCTGGATCGCCGATTTCCTGGTGAATTTTTCGGTGGTTTCGCGTTTGTCTTTCCGATTCTGGTGATCATCGTGGCCGTGCGCCTGTTTCGCGAGCAGCGCGTGTTGCCGGGGCAGCGTCAGGACGCCGCATGGATGGTGCTCAGCGTGGCCGGCATTGTGGTGACAGGTGCCGCGATCGCACATCTGCACTTCTGGGAAGTGGCATCGCCCTTGCCGGCCAATGCCGGTGGGGTGATCGGCGCCTTGATTGGCGACGTGATGCGTCGGGTCGTCGGTCAACTCGGCGCCACCTTGTTCCTGCTCGCCGGGTTCCTCGCCACGATTACCCTGGCCACCGGGCTGAGCTGGTTCCTGTTGATGGAGCGCATCGGCGCTGCGGTCTTGCGGGCGATCTTCGCCCTTCGCGAAGCGCTGGTGGCCCACAAGGCTTCGCGCGAACAGCGAGTGGTGCTGAAAGAGCGTGAGGAAGTCCGCAAGGTCGAGGCGGTCAAACAGCAGAAGCGCGAAAAGATCAAGATCGAACAGACCAGCACGCCGCCGGTGGAGAAAAGCGAACGCGCCGAGCGCGAACTGCAGATTCCGCTGTTTGCCGCACTGCCGGCGGGTGAACTGCCGCCTCTGTCGCTGCTGGACGAACCAAAGCAGCAGATCAAGGGGTACTCGGAAGAAACCCTGCAAGCGCTGTCGCGTCAGGTCGAGCTCAAACTCAAGGACTTCCGGATCGAAGCTCAAGTCGTCGGCGCTTATCCAGGGCCGGTGATTACCCGCTTTGAACTGCAACCGGCACCCGGCATCAAGGGTGCGCAGATTTCCAATCTCGACAAGGACATCGCGCGGGGCCTGTCGGTGCCGTCGGTGCGTGTGGTCGACGTGATTGCCGGCAAGTCGGTCATTGGTCTCGAAATTCCCAATGGCAATCGCGAAATCGTTTACCTGTCCGAGATCCTGCGCTCGAAGGAATACGACCGCATGTCGTCACCGTTGGTGTTGGCGCTCGGCAAGGACATCGGCGGTCGGCCGATGGTTGCCGATCTGGCACGCATGCCGCACCTGCTGGTCGCCGGTACGACTGGCGCCGGCAAATCGGTGGCGTTGAACGCGATGGTGCTGTCGCTGCTGTACAAGGCGACGGCCAAAGATGTCCGCATGCTGATGATCGATCCGAAGATGCTGGAGCTCTCGGTGTATCAGGGCATTCCGCATCTTCTGGCGCCGGTCGTGACCGACATGAAGGAAGCGGCGAACGGCTTGCGCTGGTGTGTCGCCGAGATGGAGCGTCGCTACAAGCTCATGGCGGCTGTCGGTGTGCGCAATCTGGCGGGCTTCAACAAGAAGCTGAAGGACGCCGAGGACGCCGGGCATCCCTTGCTCGACCCGTTGTTTGTCGTTCGTCAGGACGACCCGGGCCGGACTGCCGATACGCTCGAACTGTTGCCCTACATCGTCGTGATCATCGACGAGTTCGCCGACATGATGATGATCGTCGGCAAGAAAGTGGAAGAGTTGATTGCCCGGCTCGCGCAGAAAGCGCGCGCCGCCGGTATTCATCTGGTGTTGGCCACGCAGCGGCCGTCAGTGGACGTCATCACCGGCCTGATCAAGGCCAATATCCCGACGCGAATTGCGTTCCAGGTGTCGAGCAAGATCGACTCGCGCACCATCCTCGATCAATCCGGTGCCGAACAACTGCTCGGCCATGGCGACATGTTGTACCTCCCGCCCGGCACGGCGATGCCTGAGCGTGTACACGGTGCGTTCGTCAGCGACGACGAAGTGCATCGGGTCGTCAAACACCTCAAGTCGGTCTCGTCGACCCCGAGTTACATGCCGGGTGTGCTGGATGAGGTGCAGACCACCCACGATGGACACGTCATCGGCGCCACCGGCTTGCCGGAAGCGGCGCCTGCAGAAGGCGGCAGCAACGAGGACGAGCTGTATGACCAAGCCGTGCGGATCGTCACCGAAAGTCGTCGCGCCTCGATCTCCGGTGTGCAGCGGCGGTTGAAGATCGGCTACAACCGCGCTGCGCGTCTGATCGAAGAGATGGAGGCTCAGGGTGTGGTCAGCCCACCCGAAGCCAACGGCAACCGCATGGTCATCGCGCCGCCGCCGCCGAAGGATTAGTCCGGCAGCGAAGGGTTTGCCTTCTCCCGGGAACCGGGAGAAGAACATATTGCTGAAAAGACAGATTTTTCCTGGCATCTTCCCCCAGGGAGAAAAATTTTTGCCTTGGGCACTTCTCGCGGAGAAGAACATTTTGCGGCTGGCAAGTTTGCCTTGCGCTTCGTCCTTCCTGCTTGTCTTCGGTGGCACAACACAGCGCGAACGCCTGCGACTCGTAGTCGAGGCCCTGTTCGATCGAACATTCGCCGCCAACCAGCACGGACGACAGCACGCCATCCACGGCGTACCGCGCGGAGGCAGCGAGTTGTTTGGCGATCTTGTCGACTTCGGCATCGAGTTGATCGGCCGGGACGACGCGCGTCACGGCGCCCAATTGGTACGCGCGGTCTGCGCTGATCGAGTGCCCGAGGAGGCAGAGTTCCAGCGCCGCCGATCGGCCGGCCAGGCGGAGCAACCGCTGTGAACCGCCAAAGCCCGGGATGATGCCGAGGTTGATTTCCGGTTGCCCCAGTTTGGCGGCGTCCGACGCAATCCGCAGATGGCAGGACATGGCCAGTTCCATGCCGCCGCCCAGCGCAAACCCCTGAATCCGGGCAATGACCGGTTTGCCGAGTTGTTCGATCGTCAGCATCACGCGCTGGCCGTGGCGCGAGAAGGCCAAAGCCTCGACGGGCGTCAGTTGGGCCAGTTCGTTGATGTCGGCGCCGGCGATGAACGCCTTCGGGCCGGAACCGGCCATGACCACCACACGTACTGCTGGATCGGCCTTCGCTGCCAGGAACGCCTGCTCCAGTTCTCGCACGGTGGCCTGGTTCAGAGCGTTCAGCTTGTCCGGGCGGTTGACCGTGATGGTGGCGATGCCGGCATCGACCGAATACAGCAGGTTGGTGAAGTTCATGAAGTGTGTCCGTGGGGTCAGGAACGGGCATTTTAGCGTCGAAGTGCCCCTCGCCCACATCGCCCGCGGTTTCCTGTTCTGGCTGTCCCTGCTAGCCTTTGCGGGCCATATGCAAACATTCAGGAGAAAAATTCATGGGCAAGGGTGATCGCAAGACCCGTCGCGGCAAGACTTCCAAAGCCAGCTACGGCAACGCGCGTCCGAAATCGGCCGCCAAGAAAATCGCGTCGGTGACGGCCAAAAAGCCGGCTGCCGCCGCCAAGCCTGCTGCGGCCAAGAAGGCTGCTCCGGCCAAAAAGGCCGCTCCGGCCAAGAAGGAAGGCTGAACCCGCGTTCGCCAATCCGGAAACGGGCCCTTCGGGGCCTTTTTCTTTGGCGGAAAGCCAACAAACACCCTTCTGCGGACCGCCGCGGGCGCGAAGCTTTGGACGGGAGAAGGTGGCTTGACGGCCGGATGAGGGCCTGCTTGGCGCGATCGCAGCAACATCGCCCTTGGTTGCCTGGCCGGCAGAATGTAGCTCTGGCGAGTCGCACGCCATCCACGGCATGCGTTATGTTTGTCGAGAGCGGGATTTTTCCGGCCTTGATGTCCGGATCGGCGATTGTTTTCCGTTCCAACCGATACTGGGACAATTCGAACAGCCGAGGTCATGTGCCAGCGCTGATTCCGGAATTGTCCGTTCGCAGACCACGGATGGGTCTGGGCCACCGCATCGCTTGGATCTGTCCGGGAGAACGTGATGAAAAGAAGTTCCGAAGTATCGTTGTCTGCCTTGGCCGCCGGCCGCGTCTTCGATCGCGGTTTCGCTGGGGTGGGGCCATGAGCGCGGCGCCACAGGCATTGATCTTCGACCTGCTCGAGCAGACCGACCATCCTCTGCTGAAGCGCAGTCTTGCTGCAGTGGCCCTGGATCCGGACGCCTTTGCGGCGCTGTTTTACGCAAAGGTCTTCGAGTCCAAACCGGGCATGAGGGTCTTGTTCCCGGCTGATATGGCCCAGCAGCGCATGAAGTTGATCCAGACGCTGGGTGTCGTGATCGCCAGTATCGATTCGCCCGATGCACTGGTGCCGGTGCTGCGCCAGCTTGGCGCCGCCCATCGCGGTTATGGCGCCAAGACCGTGCATTACCAGTTCGTGGCCGACGCCCTGATTGCGGCATTAAGCGAAACGCTCGGGCCCGAGTGGTCCCCGGACATGGAACTGGCCTGGCAGCGTCTGCTGCAATGGGTTTCCATGCACATGATCGCGGGTGCAGACGCGGCAAACCGGGCCTGACAGGCTGTCAAAAGGCCAGGCGAACCAGACCGCCCGTCATCAGGTCGGTTTTGACCGGCTGTATCCATGGTTATCCCTGCCGCAAATGCGGCAGAATCGGGGAAGGATTCCGGAACCCTGAGCCCATGGCCGATCGCCCGCAACTCACCCGACTGCTCGAAGCATGCCAGCAGGGCGATGCCGTCGCTCAAGGCAAGATCTACGAGCTGGCGTACGATGAGCTGCGCCGGATCGCACGCGGTACGCTGCGGCAGAACGCCGGTTCGGTCACCATGAATCCCAGCACGCTGGTCCACGAGGCGTATCTCAAGATCGCCGGGGATGCCGGGCGTGCCATCAACGACAGCCAACACTTCTACTCGCTGCTCGCGCGGGCGATGCGGCAGATCATCATCGATCTGGGGCGTCAGCACTCAACGGTCAAACATGGGCAGGGGATGGCCAGGACGCAGCTGACCGAAGGCATCGACCAGGGAGGCGCGCGTCTGGAAGACCTGATGGCCATTGACGATGCCTTGCGCAAACTGGATGCAGTCGATCCTGAACTTGCCGAATTGGTCGAACTGCATTTTTTTGCCGGCCTGAATTTTGTCGAAATCGCGGCGATGCGGTCGGTGACCGAACGCACCGTCCGTCGCCATTGGGATACGGCGAAGGCGTTCCTGCTCGACACCATGCCGCAGATCTGAGCACATGGATCAGGGGCATTGGCAAAAACTGCGCAAGTTGCTCGACCAGGCGCTGGACCTGGAGGCGGCGAAGCGCGCCGAATTTGCCGCGCAAGTCGACGACGAAGAACTGCGCGCCGACCTGGTCCGCATGTTGGCACGTCACGATCACACGACGCCGCTGGACCGGCCCGCCGCGATGCTGGCCGCCGAGGCCATCGTGCCGCCGAGCGAACGCGACTGGGACCGTGAGCAGATCGGTCGGCGTGTTGGCGCATTCGTTCTGGATGAGTTGCTGGGTGCCGGTGGCATGGGCACGGTCTATCGTGCGCACCGCGTGGATGGTCACTTGCAGCAGACCGTTGCGGTCAAACTCGTGTTGTCGGCACATCCTGGCTTGCGCGAGCGGTTCCGCAAGGAACAGCAGATCGTGGCCGGCTTGCGACATCCCAACATCGCCCAGTTGATCGACGCCGGTGAATCCGAAGACGGTATCCCGTTTCTGGCCATGGAGTATGTCGAAGGTGTCAGCATCACCGACTACTGTCGCGATCGCCTGCCCGATGCGGGCGGCCGCGTTCGGCTGATGTTGCGTGTGGCATCGGCACTCGCGCATGCGCACCGCAATCTGGTCATCCATCGCGATATCAAGCCATCGAACATCATGGTCACCGACGACGGCCTGCCCATGTTGCTGGATTTTGGTATTGCCAAACTTGTGGGCGAAGATCGTTTCAGTCCGGTCACTGCGCAACGGCTTGGGCCGATGACGCCTGCGTACGCCGCACCGGAACAGTTCCGTGGCGGGGCAATCTCGGTCGCGACCGATGTCTATCAGTTCGGTGCGCTGCTGTACCGGATTCTCACCGGACGACTGCCCTATAGCGCCGATCCGCACGATCCGATCGGATGGGGGCGGGCGGTCCTGGAAGAGGAACCGGTGACGCTCGGACGCGCGATGGCCGACGTACGACGTGATCAGGATACCGATGCAGCACGGGAGGCCGTGCGCACCTTGGGACGCGATATCAACCGCGACCTCGACGCCATTCTGCGAACCGCGCTAGCCAAGGAACCGGGGCGCCGGTACAGCTCCATCGATGCCATGGTGGCCGATCTCGAAGCATTCCTGGACGGTCGCCCGGTTCAGGCCCGACATGGCGATCGTTGGTATCACCTGACGCGCTTCGTGCGGCGCCATTGGGTGTCGACTCTGGCGGGGTCGGTCGCCGTGCTTGGCCTGCTTTCGCTGACGGTCGTGTCCTGGCGACTTGCCGAGCGTGCGCGTCATGAATCGGAGCGTTCCGCATTGACGGTTCGCTTCCTCAATGAAGTGATGCAGTCCCTGGATCCGGTCGATGGTCTTGGTCATCGCAGCAGTGCAGAAGACGTTCTGAAACATGCCCTGTCGCGATTCGAGTCGGAGTTCGCCAATCACCCGGACCTGCGAGCGCCCTTGATGATCAGCCTCGCCACCACTTTTGCGAACATGGGGCAGCCGAAAGAAGCATACGAACTTTTTCGCGATGCTCTGCCGGATTACCGAGTACCGGATGTGGATCCCATACAGCGCGCGGCGGCGCTGGAGCGGGCTGCGTTTGCAGCCTATCGAAATGGCCGTGGCGAGGAGGCGCGGGCATGGTCTGCCGAGGCCGAACGCTTGGCGAAAGGGGACTCGGATCTGTCTTGGCGAGTGCGTGACGGCAATGCCGCCAATCGATGGGCACTGCAACGCGAAGCCGGGCAGCGAAAAGCGGCTCTGGATGTTGCGCAAGATGCCTTGGCCCAGGCGCGTGTGGCGCCCGAGCGCATCCGTGACGCACTGACCCAGCGCGCATTACACCGCAGTGGTGTCTCGCTCGCCGAGGCCGGCGACCTGGTTCAAGCCGAGGCAAACCTCCGTGAAAGCCTGGCACTGGCGCGAAAGCTGTATGGCGAAGATCGTTATCTCACCTTGAGGGCAAGAAGTTCGCTGGCGTGGTTCCTCACGATCAAGGGCGAACCGGACCGGGCGCTTGTCGAATTCAACGCCGTGTGTGGCAGGCTTCGCGAGCAACTGGGCGATTTCGCCTTCGACTACGGCTCGTGCCTGTACAACCGAGGTAATGCCTATGTCGCCACGGGGCGGCATGAAAAGGCCATCACCACTTATCGCGAAACGGCGAACATTTTACTCAGGCGCCGCGGCGAGCGGCACCTCGAACGTAGGCTGGGCCTTGCAGAATGCAGCGTGGCTGCAACACCAGCTCGGGCAATTCGAAGCGGCGCGCGCGACCTGGGACGAGGTCGAATATGCCTGGTCGACCACGCTTGCGAGTGATGCGCCGGTTTGGACCGAATATCGAATGAGTCGTGCTGCAACCGAATTGGCGCTCTCGCGATTCGAGGATGCCGATCGTTTGTTGTCGAGAGTGCTCGTCGACGAAGTCTGGTTGCGCGACCGCCCGTGGTTTCACGCCTTCGTATTGGACATGTCCGGGCGTGTCGCCGAACAACTGGATGACCCCGCGCGCGCGCGGCTCGCCTATTCCGATGCCCTGGCCATTCTGGCCGCAACCAAAATGCCCGATGGCCAATGGAGCCCCGCGCAGCGAAAGGCGCTGCAGCAACGCCACGACGCGTTGGTGGCGGCTGCGGCAAAGCAATAGGATTTTGCGGTGCAATCGCGGCTGAAGCCGCGATCCGACAGCCGAAAGTCGTGAAAGCCCTTCCCGCGGGGGAGGGGTTGGCGAAAGGCCGGATGCGCTGTTGGCGCGAGGGCTGGTGGAGAGGTTAGGCAGATACTACCCCCTGGGGCGTCGCCAGAATCCCAGCGCGCGGTAGTCTCCACCCGCTTGAGCGTTGAGTAGCATCGACCGGTTAGGCCAGGCGGGCTTCAGCCGCGATGGCTTCGCCAATCAATCAGCCAGTGTTCTGCAAAGCCTGCGACACACCCTGCACACACGTGATCAATGCACGCAACAGATCCCCCTCGGGGCGATCTTCGGCACGCCAGCGGGCGAGCAGGTCGGCCTGCAACAGGCTCATCGGATCAACGTAGGGATTCCGCAGCCGGATCGATCGCGCCAGGCGCGGGTCGTTCGCGAGCAGTTCGCGGCCGGTGATTTCGGCGAGCAGGTGCCGAGTCCGTTCGTGCTCGCGCTGGATCATCGGGAAAAACTGTTGGTGCAGTGGACCGGCGAGTTGCGAAAACGTCTCGGCAATCGCCATGTCGGATTTTGCGACGACCATTTCCACGTCGGCGAGCAGTGTCGAAAAGAACCGCCACTCGCTCGCCATGGCACGCATGGCGGGCAAACCGTGGAGGTGGATGCCGGATTCGATGGCGGCGCCGAGGCCAAACCAGCCGGGCAGCACACAACGCGATTGGGTCCAGGCAAACACCCACGGGATCGCACGCAGGTCGCGGATCGCTGCGCCGCCGCGTCGTGCGGGCCGCGAACCGAGCGACATGCGCTCGATCACGTCGATGGGCGTGGCCGCGCGGAAGTAGTCCACGAAATCCTGCTGCTCACCGACCAATTGCCGATAAGCGGCCAGGGACGCATCCGCCATGCCGGACATCGCTTCGTGCCAAGCCGGTTCACGGGGGTCTTCGGCGGGCGGTGACAAGGTGACGTTGAGCACAGCGGCGGTGGTTTGTGCGAGGGTGCGCAGCGCCAGGGCATCGATACCGTACTTGCGATGGATCACTTCACCTTGTTCGGTGATGCGCAGGCGGCCGTTCATCGTGCCGATCGGCGCCGCGTTGATCGCTGCCGTCGACTTGCCGCCGCCGCGGCTCACCGTGCCGCCGCGGCCATGGAAGAAGTCCAGCACCACACCAAACTCCGCAGCCAGCGCCAGCAACGAAGTCTGTGCTTGTTCCAATGCGAACCGTGCGCTCAACAAACCGCCGTCTTTCGCCGAATCGGAATAACCGAGCATCACGAACTGACGTTCGCCACGATGGCGCAGATGAGTGCGATAGACCGGATGTTCGAACAGCGCACGCATGGTCTGCGGTGCCTGGCGCAGATCTTCGATGGTTTCGAACAGCGGCGCGACATCAAGCGTGACATGACCTTCCGACTCGACCAGTCCGCCGGATCGTGCCAGCGCGAGGACCGTCAATACGTCGGCGGCCTTGCCGGCCATGCTGATGACAAACAGGCCAAGTGCTGCCGCGCCGTATCGATGCCGTGACTCGGTCAATGTCTGGAACACCTGGCGTACCCGCGCCAGATGCGGGTCGTGGATTTCCTGTGCAGGGGTTGCCGCGCCACTGGCGAGGTCGGCAATACGGGCGTCGGGATCGGGATGTGCTGCGAGTTCCGAATCACACGCGCGCAGCACGCGCGACAACACGCGGCTGTCCTGGCGCACGTCAAGCCGAGCCAGAAAGAAACCGAAGGTACGAACGCGCCAGCGCATTCGGCGCACGGCAAACGCGCCCGCATGGCGGCCCTTGTGCGCATGCAGACTCTGTTCGATAAGCTCCAGATCATCGAGCAGTTCCTGCGCCGATCGATAGCTGAATTCTCTGTCATCGAGCACCGCTTCCAGTCGCGCGCGCATCAATCGCAACAGCACGCGGTAAGGCATGTCCCGGTGACGCAGGCTGATCTGGGCGGCCACACCCGGCATCCGTTTCAGATACAGGTCGCGACGTTCCAGCACGGACGGGTCCACGCCGACCAGGTTTTCGGTCTGACTGAGCAAGCCACCCAACTGGTGCAAGTCGGCGGCATATCGCTTGACGATGAGCTTGCGCTGGTGCGCCAGTGTCTCCGCAATCGTTTCGGGGCCGACATTCGGATTGCCGTCCATGTCACCACCGACCCAGGTGGCAAAACGCACGAGGCGCGGCAACTCCGGGCTCACGCCGAACTTGCGCTCGAAACCATCCAGCAGCACTTCGTGGAACACCGGCAGGATGCGGTAGATCGGTTCGAGCAGATAATGCGCCACGTGGTCGCGTTCGTCACTGACGCCCGGCTTCACGGGCGACAAGGTGGCGGTCTGCCAGCCTGCCGTGAGCGCCGTGCGCATACGTGCCCAATCGGTCGCGCTCTCGCCGGGCGTGCGCAGGCCGCTGATTTCGGCAAGCAGGCAGCGCACGATTTCTTCTTCTTTCTGAAGCAGCGACTGGCGGATCGCTTCCGTGGGGTGTGCCGTGAACACCGGTTCGATGTCGAGCCTTGCCAGTTGGACGAGAATGTCATCCGCGGACAGTCCCAGTGACTGTGCACGCGAGAGCGCTTCGTGCAGACCACCCGGTTGATCACCGCCGCCCTGCATCTGGTAGTGACGACGACGACGGATGCGATGCACGCGTTCGGCCACGTTGACGACCTGGAAATAGGTCGCGAACGCGCGCGCCAGTCGTTCTGCTTCGAGCGGTGGCTTTCCGGCTACCGCATCGAACAGAAGCGTGACCGGCTGCGCCGATTCGCGGCGCCGGATCGCACCAGTGCGCAAACGCTCCACTTCCTCATAAAACGGAGCGCCCAATTGTTCGGCCAGCATGGCACCAACGAGCACGCCGAGCCGGCGAACGTCGTCCTTCAAAGGCGCGTCGACAGCCGGGAATTCAATATCGCGAAGACGGTCAGGTTCGATCATGCAGTCGAGTGTGCCCGAGTGCATGCTTCCCGCGAAGCGACGTGTGCTCATATCCCGCCCGCATTCGATTGCAGGCCTGCCGATGCCGGTCATGGCGAGGCCGCTTGCGGGCCGCTGCAGGGGATGGCGCTGTCGCAAGTACAAGATTGCCGCGTCGCTGCGCTCCTCGCAATGACAGGTGGCAGGGGCGCTGCGTTCCTTGTAATGACAGGTGGCGGGGGTCGCTGCGCTCCTCGTAATGACAGGTGGCGGGGGTCGTTGCGCTCCTCGTAATGACGGGTGGCGGGGGCGCTGCGTTCCTCTTCATGACCGCTCACAGTGAATGCACGTTCTCTCCACTGCTGTCATTGCGAGGCCCGCTTGCGGGCCGCGGCAATCTCAGGTTGAGCCGCAAGGATAAGTTTGCCGCGTTGCAGCACTCCCGCCATGAAGGTCGAGGGGGGGCGCGCAAGATTCCCGAACTGTCGTCTCCCACCAGAATTCGGCTCTGACACTTGCCAGAAATGGGTAAACCGAATATTTCTAGCGGCTTAAAATCGACTGGGAAAAACAATGAACAAACGTGGTTTGGCGGTTGCGATCGGCGTGGTTCTGGCGGGTGTGGTCTCCGCGGCAACATCAGCTGATTTTCCAAGAGACGACACGCGGTACCTGTCATTCGGTGGCGTGTCGTTCGACCCGACCGCGCCGTCCGAGTGGCGGCCCGCAGCGCGCGCGCCGAATGGCGCCGGACTCAGATTGGTCCAGTTTACCGACACCCCGCAACAATCCTGGCGCGAAGATCTCATTCGCAGCGGCTTCGTGGTGCTGCAGTACTACCCGCACAACGCCTATCTCGTCTGGGGTGACGAGGCCGCCGCCAACCGGACGGAAGCATTGCCCTTCGTTCGCTGGCAGGGTGGTTTCAGTCCCGATTGGAAACGTTCGGAAGATCTGAAAGGTCGACTCGGAACCATCGACAACGTCCAGATGCTGGTTTATGACGACGGCAATCTCACGAGCACGATCGATCGTATTCGCAGTCTCGGCGGTACCGTGCTCAACCTGTTTGATGCGCAGCCGGATGGCCGATTGCAGAGCCTGATCGTGCGCCTCGACGCCGGCAAGCTCGACGCCGTCAGCGAAATTCCGCAGGTACTGTGGACCGAGTACGCGAGTCCGCGCGCCTATTTCGAAGACGAGTTGGCGTCGCAGATTGTGGCCGGCAACTACAATGGTGCCGGTCAAGTCACCGGCACGGGGTACATCCCGTACATCTCCACTTTGAACGTCAGTGGCGACAACGTGCGCTGGGCGGTCACCGACAGTGGTGTCGATTACGGCAACCCGGAATTGACCGCTCGGATTGTTGCCGGGTACGACTTTCCCGGGTGTCCGACAACCGCGGGTCAGCCGGGTAACGACAACGCCGACGGTGGGCATGGCACACACGTTGCCGGCATTGTCGGGGGCGCCGGGACACAGGCCGGAGGGGTTGACGCCAACGGTTTCCACTACGGCATCGGCATTGCGCCGCAGGTGGATCTGGTTGCGCTGAACCCGATCTGTATTGGCTCGGTGCCATGGCCGCCGGCAGGCGGCTGGCAGGAACTCAGCAAGCAGGCCTTGGCCCTGCAGGCGATTGGCAGCAACAACTCATGGACTTCCGGCGAAGGCGCGGGTGTGGGCTACAACGCCTCGGCGCGAACGCACGACTTCATGATCCGTGACGGCAATTTTGATACTGCGATGGTCAATGAGCCCTTCATCGAAGTGTTCTCGGCCGGCAACTCGGGTTCGGCCGCCAGCACGATCACGGCGCCGAAGGAAGCGAAGAACATCATCGTCGTGGGCGCGTCGCGTAACCAGCGAGTGGGTTCGATCGATACCCTGGCGGGGTTCAGCAGCCGAGGTCCGGCAATCGACTCGCGGACACTGCCGAACATCTCGGCGCCTGGCGAACAGATTGCTTCGACGCGACGTGTAGCCGGTGCTGCGCAGTGCGGTACGGCGATTGGCGCTGGCGTATTGGCGAACTACGCGTTCTGTTCGGGCACCAGCATGGCCTCACCACAAGTGGCTGGCCTGTCGGCACTCCTCGCGCAATGGTGGCGCAACGCCAACGCTGGCGCGACGCCCAGCCCGGCAATGATCAAGTCCCTGCTGGTGAATGGCGCGGTCGACATGGGCACGGCAGACGTGCCGAACAACAATGAAGGTTGGGGGCGCATCCACCTGCCGCGTTCCCTGGCCAATGGCTTGCAGGCGGTCTACGTCGACCAGACGGAAGTGCTGACGACCGTTGGCGCGGTCTACGAGCGAACGTACGGTGTGCCCGCTTCGGCCTCGCCCGTTCGGGTCTCTCTGGTGTGGACCGATGCACCCGGTGCCGCAGGCGCCAATCCGGCACTCGTCAACAATCTCGATCTCGAAGTGATTGCCGGTGGCCAGACCTACCGCGGCAACGTCATGACCGCCGGTCAATCAGCCACGGGCGGCACCGCCGACAATCGCAACAACATCGAAAACGTGTTTCTGCCGGCCGGAACTTCTTCGGTCACGGTGCGCGTGATTGCCACAACGCTGCCCGGTGACGGCGTGCCGAACGTCGGTGACGGCACCGATCAGGACTTCGCGCTGGTCTGCAGCAATTGCCTGAGTGAGCCGACATTCACGCTGTCGGCCAATCCGAGCCAGTTCGAAGTCTGTACCGTTTCGACGCCTCAAGTCACCAGCACGATTTCGGTGGGTTCGGTGCTCGGCTTCGTGACACCGGTCGATCTGACACTTGGTGCTACTCCGGCCGGCAGCACATCAGGGCTCGCGCCATCCACGGTCACACCGGCAGGCACCAGTACGCTGACGATCGGCAATCTGTCCGCCGTCACGCCGGGCACTTATCAGGTGGCGGTGGCGGGTACGTCCGGCGCAACAATTCGGACCAGCAACATCGGTCTTGAAGTGGCCACCGCGTTGCCCGGCACTTCAACGCTGCAGACGCCGGCCGATAATGCGACAGGCCAGTCGTTCACGCCCACGCTGACCTGGGGTCTGGTCTCTCAAGGCAAGACCTATCTGGTGGAAGTGGCGACCGACTCGGGGTTCACGAACATTGTCCGCTCACAAACGCTGACGAATGCGTCGAGCTGGACGGTGACGCCGGCACTCGCGTCGTCGACGAATTACTTCTGGCGTGTCGGCGCCGCCAACATCTGCGGCAACGGCACTGGATCAGTGGTGCGGCAGTTCCGTACGCAAGCCGCAGCAGGCGATTGTGATGCGGGCCAGACTGTCGTCTCGGTGTTCACGAATGGGGCCGAGCCGGGGACCACCGGTGACTTCACGGTGACTGGTACCGGCGCTTCGAACTGGGCCGTCAGCACTGCACGGCCGTTTGCGGGCACTGCTGCATGGCTGGCCACTGAGGTGGTGACCGTGACCAGTCAGCAACTCGACACGCCAACGATCAATAACCCGACGGGTCAGAATCCGGTGACGCTGCAGTTCCAGAGCGATGAAACGATCGAAGATCGCACCGGCGGCGGCTGCTGGGATGGTGGCTGGGTCGAATACACCACCAACGGCGGCGCCAACTGGACAGCCGTCCCGGGCGCCGACGTTCTGGTCGGACCATACAACGGCGCTGTGAACGGTGCTGGGGCAGGCTGGTGCGGCGATCCTCTGGCCTATAACCGCAAGGTCATCAGCGTCAGTTCCTTGGCAGGTCAAGCTGTGAAGTTCCGCTTCCGATTCACGGTGACGACTCCGTTGGTCGTGCGCCGCACGGCTGGTATGTGGACGACATCCGTGTGCAGGCTTGTTCCAGCGCGCTGGCCGATGGCGTGTTCGCGAACGGCTTTGAGTGATCGATGCTTGGGTGAGCCCGTCGACTCCGGTCGACGGGCGCCTGGCACAGGTTCAGGCGACATCAACGGATGATGCCGGCAGAGGTCCAGACGATTCCGGGTCGGTGTCCAGCGAGTGATCTGAACCCGATCCGTTATCTGTGCGGCAGGCGCGCATGAGCCCGAACAGGCGTGTCACACGCACTGACTTGCCGCCATCCTCACTGCTGGCCAGGTACGCCGGAACGGGTGCGTACACGGATTGTTATGCGGTCGACGTGCCGGGCCATGTTTCGCTCGCCGACTTCGTACATGCCTTCTACACCGGCTTCGTGTTCCGTATCGAGCGGTGGTTGCTGCGCGTGTTTTTGTCACGGCCATCGACGGATCTCGACATCGCCCGATTGATGTCGGGTGAGTCGAGTGAATTTGCCGCATGGCGCGTTGAAGATCGCACGGATACCCAGCTCCTGATGTGCGACATCGCCGCGAGAACTCGATCGTGGTTCATGGTGGAGCCGAGCGGCGCGGGTGGGACTCGCCTGTATTTTGGATCGGCAGTGGTACCGAAGCTCGATCGGCGAACCGGGAAGACAGGGCTCGGGTTCCTGTTCACCGCTTTGCTTGGCTTTCACAGGATCTACTCGCATGTATTGCTGCGTGCGGCGCGGAAGCGAATTTGAGGTGTAGGTTGGCGCTTGGGGCGGGTCTGAATTGTTTCCCCCGATTGCGGTCGAATCGAACCTTCGTGGCAAGGTTATCCAGGGAGGGTTCCAGGCACTGAAGTGCTTCTTCGGCTTTACCGAGGATCGGTTCAAGGACCTGGCGAAGAACACGTCGCAACATCTGACTCCGTTCGCGCCTGTGTTTGCTTTGCGCAAGAGCAGGGTTTTTCATGCGTCAAAGGGTGCATTCGACGAGCTTGACTTCCTATCCTGCGCTCCGGATTTCGTGGTCTACTTGAGATGATCATTTCCAGGGAACCCGAGAATGTATGGGCGTTACGCACAGTGGTAACACGCTGACCCGAATGCTGGACTCCTGGCGGGACGGAAATGACGCGTCCCTGGATCAATGTTCGACCTGGCCTACGACCAGCGAAGCAGATCGCCGCCCAAAGGCTTCGCAGCAAAGGTGGCAGCACGACGCTTTCGCCTACCGAATTGATCAACGAGGCCGTGGTTCGAGTTATGGGTGCGGCCCCGCAGTGGCAGAACCGAGCGCACTTTTTTGCATCAATGTCCCTCTATATGCGCGCCGTCCTGGTGGATCACGCGCGGGCACGTCATAGCGAACGTCGTGGCAGTCCGATGCTGCACGTGACCTTGGGCACGCTCGCGACGTAGGCGACGATTCCGCAATCGCCGACCTGCTCGCGCTGGATAACGCGTTACATCGCCTCGAAGCGCTCGATGCGCGCAGCAGCTCGGTGTTGCATCTCACCTATTTTGCCGGACTTGATCGACATCAGATTGCTGAAGTCCTCGAGGTTTCGGTGCAAATCGTCGACCGCGAGCTACGCTTCGCGAAATCGTGGTTGAATGCCCATCTGGGTACGACGCTTTGATTTGCGTGCGCGTCGTGCTCCGGTTGCGGATCATCGCGAGCCTTGGCGCTGAGGCGCCAGGATCAAAATGTATAGGGAAAAAAGCGTGATGCCATTGCGAATACAAACCTTCTGGGCTCCTGCGTGGAACGGCCTGTTGCGCGCTCAATCCATTGCGGTGGCGCACACATGCTGAGCCCCGACCAATTCGCCCGCGTCAAAGCCCTGTTCGACCAGCTCTGCGATTTGCCTGCCGCTGAGCAGCGCGCGGCATTGGGCCGGCTTCAAGAGGACGGCGAAGTGCTCGCGGAGCTGCACTTGCTGCTCGACAAGACCATGGCCAATGTCGATCACACCGTACAACCCATGCTCAAGGTGCTGGCAGCGCTTGCGGAAACGCCGTGCACAGGTGACGTACTGGGTGCCTGGACCTTGCATGAAGAGATCGGCCAGGGCGGAATGGGCAAGGTGTTTCTCGCGCGTCGAAGTGATGGCCAGTTCGATCAGCTCGCCGCGATCAAGTTGCTGTCGGGCCGGCCCAGTGCCATCGAGCAGCGATATCTGGCGCGCGAACGCCAGATTCTCGCCTCGTTGACGCATCCCAATATCGCCCGTTTGTACGATGGCGGCAGTACACCACAGGGACAGCCCTATCTGGTCATGGAGTACGTGCAAGGCCTGCAGATTCATCGCTATTGCGACCAGCATGGGCTGAGCTTGGCGGCACGTCTGCGGCTCATCATCGACGTCTGTGCAGCGGTCGTTTATGCCCATCAGCAGTTGATCGTGCACTGTGACTTGAAGCCCGGAAACATTCTGGTGACCAGCGACGGACGACCGGTGCTGCTGGATTTTGGTGTCTCGCGTCTAGTGGATGCAGCCGATTGGGGCGGCTCGACCGATGACGCGGTGCTCAACACCAACACCGCACTGACCGGTGCCGCCTATCCCCCGCGTTATGCCAGTCCCGAGCAGAAAGCGCGTGGGCAAGTCGGTACCGCAAGCGATATCTACAGCTTGGGTTTGGTGTTGACTGAACTACTCGATCTTGAATGGCCCGATGACCAGCGCCGCCTTTGCACAGGCTGCCGGCCGAGTTGGCGGCGATCATCGAACGGGCAACCCATCAGCAGGTGGCTGATCGCTACGGCAGCGTCGCGGAATTTGCTGCCGACTTGCGCCGTTATCTGGCACATGAGGTGGTTCTGGCTCGGCCAGCCACTGCGTTCTACATTGCTCGCAAATGGTTGCGACGCAACTGGAGTTGGAGCGCAGCGGCCATCGGGGTATTGGCATTGGTGACAACGTTTTCGCTGCAGATGCGCGAGCAACGGATAACGCAATCCGGGCCGAGAGAACCTCTCGTGCGGTCAAGGATTACATGGTGTCGGTGTTCCAGGGTGCCGACCCGGAAATATCCGGACAGCGCGACCTGCCGGTGTCGGCTCTTTTGGACGCCGGCCGCGAGCGATTACAAGGCGCTCTGAAAGACGACCCACGCTCACACACAGAACTCTCCAGCATTCTTGGCACCGTCTATCAGAGTATCGGCAAGCGCGATCAGGCGCTGGCGTTGTTCGATGAAGCCATTGAGCAGGCGCGCCGTCAGTCCTGGCATCCGCTATTGGCCGAAGCGCTGCACAAGAAAGCGTATTCGCTTTATGACATGGGCGAGTTCAATAAGGCGCTGGCGCCTGCACGTGAAGCGCTTGAGCTACGGGAGCGCTACGCCGTCGAGAGTGCTGAACGGGTTCACAGTATGCGACTGCTTGGCTCGATTCTCGGCTATTCGGGGGAGACCGAAGAAGCATTGCCGATGTTGTCGAAAGCGCTGGAGCTGGCGACGCGTCTGGGCGGCGCAGACAGCATTGAAGCGGGAGTGGTGCATCTGGATCTGGCGCGCTATTTCGGCGACGTTGGTGGCCATGCTGATCTGGTATTGGAGCATTCGGAACTTGCGGCCAAGTCGTTTGCACAACACTTGGGCGCCGGGCATTTCCGCGTCAGCGACGCACTCGAAATGCGCGTGCTTGGGCTTGCCCAATCTAATCAGGCGGTCGCCGCTGTGCTTTGGCGCACGAATTGGTTGCCCGGCGTACCGCTCTTTATGGCGATATCAGCCATCCACGGTGTTATGCACTGCATACTCTGGGATCGATATTGCGGCGTGCTGGGCGACACATGGAGGCGGTCCCGGTCTTTCAAGCTTGCCTGGACATCCATGCGCAGTTGGACGGGCCAGAATCAGTGGCGAGCTTGGTGCCGTTGCTGGGTTTGGGCGTGACCTATGAGGGTGCTGGCGCGCATGAGTCGGCGCTGAAGGTATTCGAACGGCAACTCGCCATCCATGCGCAGCAAACGCGAACGACCGACATCACGCTCACAGGCCTGCGTCTTCATGTCGCGCACAATGAACGTTTGTTGGGCAACCTGGATCGGGCGCAAGCGGCAATGAAACTTGTCCTTGCCGAGTATCAGGCAGATGCGGCAACGCCGCCCGAAGATTGATCGATGCCCAACTTGAGCTCGCTGCCCTGTCTCGACAACTGGAGACATCGCTGCGGCGCAAGCAGCGATTGACACCATCACGCCCCGCGCATTTGGCCGATGATCCCATCAGCAGCGGTAGGACACTGGCCGAGCGTGGCCGGATCGCACTGGCGCGCGAGCAGCACGAACAAGCCCGTTTGCTGTTCAAGCAAGCGCAAGCAAAGATTGTGAGCGTACGCGGAGAACATGATCCGGAGGTGTGGCTGATCGACGTCGACTACGCCGAATGGCTAGCTCAAGCCGGCGGCAAGCCCGAGCAAGCACGAGAGCTTGCCATGGCGATTGCGCAGAAGGTGAAACCAGCGATCGATCCTGCCGGGCGCTGGGCGGATCGACTGCGCAAGCTGGGTGCGTCGATCTAAGCTGCTCGCGAGTGCGCCAGGGTGGTCCTTGAGCGGAGCGCCGGGCCTTCGTGGCTCGCGTCACAGGGCAACATTTCATAGGTTCATGATAATTCGGTCGCGCTGTCACGTTAAAGTAGTTTAGGAAGACTACGGAACGGCTGACTTATGCTCGATGCGCTCGATGAAACGCCGGAACGGCGTAACCAGCTCACCGCTGGCGCCTTGCGGCGCATCGACGTTCGCCACAAGGCGCTGTCCTGTCTTCAAGCAACCGGTGCCATCGGCGTTTCTGCAGGATTGATCGCACTGGCGGCACCGGGTATCGGCAACTATCCCTTGCTGGCGTGGGTGGCCTTCGCGCCATGGCTGGCGTCACTGTCGCGCTTGGCACCGGCGGCTGGGGCGCTTTCCGGGCTGGTGATGGGTATGGCCTACATAGCGCCCGGACGCTGGAGTACCTTCAATTCCGCAATCGCAGCGGCTGGTTATCAAGGCGATAAGCTAGTTGCCTATACGCTGCTGTTCTTTCTGATCTTCGCGATCCCATTGCGCTGTTTGGTGCCTTGGATCGGCGCGCTACAGTGCTTGCGCGCAGTGGATTGCAGCGGGTCGCGTTGCTGCGTGCCTCGGTTCTTTGCCAGTTTGATCTGCGGTATCTGGTCGCCCTTTGCTTACACGCCAGCAAGCATGATCGTCGAGCACGCGCCGATGCTGCAGTTGGCAGCGATTGGCGGTGAACCCTTAGTGTTGTTCGTGGTGCTTTGGCCTAGTGCCTTGTTAGCAGGTCTGCTGCAGAGCCAAAGGCCGATGCGGCAGCGCATCTTCGCCCTGGTGCCCATGGCGCTTTGCCTGCTGGCCATCGCAGGCCAAGGCTATTGGCGCATCAACGCCCTGGAGCAAGCCGAGGCAAACGGCGCTGGGATACGTCTGTCCGCCATGCCACTGCAGTTGGATCTTCCCGCGCTGGCATCGCCGATCATGTTGACGCGTGATCGTGCGCATTCAACGTTATCTGCGCTCGAGCTTAGTCGCGACGGTTTGCAGCGCGCACCCAATTGCGAACTGGTGGTTTGGCCGGAAACACCGTTGCAGTCTGTGCACCAAGAGCAGCTTTGTGCCGCAGGTCCGCAACTCGCGAACAAGCTAGGGCTCCCGCTGATGATGCAATGCCAGCGGCGAAATGGAGCACGCAACCAACTTACCGCAGAATGGCTGCGCCCAGGACAGACGGAAACGCCGTTTCACGCCAAGTCGAGTTTGGTGCTTGTACGAAAAACCATTGTGGGGCGAGGGCCGTTACTCCGTCGGAGCGCCCGGTAAAGTGTTTACCCTCGACGCGCAGCGCCGACTGATTCCCACCCTGTGCTACGAGTTGCATTCGCGCGCACATTTCCGCGCGGGGGTGCTCGCCGGCGGCAACATCGTCGTCCACATGGCCAGTTTTGCCGCCTTCGCGCGCCACCCGATCGACATCTGGGATCAGGGCATGGCGCGGGTGCGTGCCGTCGAGTTCGGTGTGCCCATCGTGCGCGCCAGTAATCGCGGGCCGGTGGGTTGGATCGACGCGCTTGGCCGGGAGCGCAGCCTTAGCGCGCGCTTTGGCCACCAGGCGCACTGCGAATCGGTCTTCTCGCCCGCCGGAGCACCGGTTTTGCACGCCCGCCTAGCGCCCATCGCCGCCTGGCTGCCCGCGTCCATGGTGCTGTTGCTCATCGCCGCAGGCTGGCTCTTGTCTGCCTACCGCCCACATCACTACCTGAGACGCACCCACTCACCATCTTCCATCACCCGCCACAACAGGAACACCCAATGATCCAGCCCACCCACCGTAACCTCGCCATGGCCATCTTCATGCTGACGTGTACTCTGTCAGCACCACAGGCCTTCGGAAACAGTGTTGATCTTTATTTTCCCGTACAACCCCCACGTCCTGGTGCGGCGCAGCGTGCCCAGGTTACCGCGATCTCAATGGATATGTTTCGTGAGCGCATGGCGCGATTGGGCGACCCTCAGGTTGCCGCGATACGTCAGCTCAACGGCACTGCCCCCGACAGTATCGGCTTGCTGGGGGAAATTGCAGGTGAGTGGACCGGTGTCGATGGCTATGTTACCTACACCCAAGACTTTCCGACTGTAGGCTTTTTTCAAATACTGCTGCGTGGATACGAGACGACGCGCGACGGTACCAGCAATCGTTATCGCGCCGACTGGGACCGCCGCATCTATTGGCTCAACTTTGACGGCGACGGCCCAGGTGTTCCGCATCTGCTGCCAGCGCTGGAGTTGACGAGCAAATTACGTACCCGCAGTGAATGATAGCTTTCCTGAGTTTTATAGCGACGCCTATGTCATCGCAGCGTGCACGGCGACTAGCCCTTGCGCGCTCAACTGGGTGCCCTTCGTCAGCTATCGTGATCCGGTAACCGACTACAGCGGCTATCCCGAGGGTGCAGCCGATGCAGATCTTTATTTTGTCGCCAACGCCAATGGGGATGCCGTGGCAGTGTCCTTGATCTCTACGATGCCAACGGGGAGCCTGACGGTCGGACCCCGATGAACGCCGGCGACGAACTGAAACTATCGACCATTGGTTACAAACTTGACGAGCCGGGCTTTGTTTACGTCCTGGGCTACATGGACTTCGTCACGATCGATACTGGCGTGAGCATCGAACGAAAGTACTACGTGCCCGGCCAGGATTTTGTGGACCCGAATCTCGTGAATCTCAATGCCGGTCCGCGCAAAATCAAGTTTTTGCTTGAAGCCTATCGAGAAAACGGAAGCACGAGCAGCTATGCGTTCGGTGGTCCTTTCAATTTAGGGTTCACTTGGTCTGGAGTGCCGGACTTCCTGTTCCGCGGCAACATGGAAGTCTTGGTGCCTGACGGAACGAGCGTGCAAGCGGCGCTCTTCTGCCAACGACTAGATCAGGCTTGCGCAAGCGCTCAAGCGTTCAATGCCAGCGGCCTGGCTAACTTTCATCCAATGAAGATGATTTGGCCCCGCTACGACGTCAATGAGTTCTAAGGCCACAACGGAACTTCTTAGCCATGCTCGATGCTCTCGAACCCACGCGTGAACTGCGCTCACGGCTCATCTCCACCCTCCTGCTCAGCCAGTCAGGAACCAGGAAATCTCCGCATCGCGCAGGGTGGCAGCGGCGCATTTACGGCCGACGGTGGCTCACTCAACGTCGGCGGTGTGATGCGACTGCGGACGGTTGGGGTCACGCCGCGGCCAGTGGCGCGGGTGACGCTGCGGAACTGACACTGACCATCGCGTGACAACGGCCTGTCAGGGTTGGTCGCCCGCCAGAGCACCGGTTTACACGCACACCTCGCACCTTCTCGGCGGCTTGTCTGCGCTCATGAGCTTGCTGCCAATTGCCGCAAGCCGCAGCACCCACTCGCAGCCTTCTTCCACACGCATCAAACGGAGCTCCCAATGACCCTGTCTGCCCGCCGTATCCTCGCAATGGCCATTCTTGCGATCTCTTGCGCCCTACCGGGTGAGTCTTCCTTTGCCTCGGACTTCCCAGTAGGACCGGTCACCCCAACATTCCCTTCGGCCGAACGGCGGGCGGGCTTTACCGCGATTTCGATGGAGATGTTTCGCGAGCGCATGGCGCAATGGGACCGAGACCCGCAAATCGCCGCCCTGCGTCAGGCCAACGGCACTCAGGCTGCCGGTAGCATCGGCTTGCTGGGAGAAATCGACGGCCAGTGGACCCGGGTTGATGGCTACGTTTCGTACACCCAGAACTACCCCTCGGTGGGTTTGTTTCAAATTCTTCTGCGGGGATACGAGGTCACGCGCGAGGGCAGCAGCAATCGTTATCGCGCCGAATGGGACCGTCGCATCTATTGGCTCAACTTTGATGGCAGCGGCCCAGGCATTCCGTACCTGATGGGGTCGCTTGAGTTTGTCAGCAACTACGTGCCAGCAGCCAATGATCCATTTCCCGAGTTCAACGGCGACGCCAATGTGCTCGCGGAATGCACACTGGCCAGTCCTTGCTCGATCAATGTGCTGCCCTATGTGCTTTATCGTGATCCAGTCACCGACTACAGTGCCTATCCCGATGGCGCTGCCGATTCGGATTTACTGTTTGTCGCCAACGCCGACGGGGATGCCGTAGCGGTTTCACTGGATCTCTTCGATGCCAATGGGCAGCCTGACGGCAGAACCTCGCTCAACTCTGGCGACGAACTGCAATTGTCCACAATCGGATACAAACTTGACGAGCCCGGCTTCGTTTACATCGTCGGCTACATGGACTTCGTCACCATCGACACCGGCGTGAGCATTGAGCGCGAGTACTATTTGCCAGGGCCAGGATTTTGTCGACCCGAATCTGGCGAATTTTGATGCCGGCCCGCGCAAGATCAAGTTTCTGCTGGATGCCTATCTGCAAAACGGAAACAGCCGCACCTACGCGTTCGGTGGTCCTTTTGGCTCTGGGGTTCACTTGGTCGGGTGTGCCTGATTTCCTGTTCGGCGGCAACATGGAATCACTGGTTGCGGATGGTACGAGCGTGCAAGCGGCGCCACCCGTCAACGACTAGATCGAGGTTTTCCGCAAGCGCTGGAAAAATCTCATTTTTCGCATGACCGCAAGGATTTTCATCGAATGATGATAATCGGGCCTCGCCACTGCGTTAAGGAGTTCTAGGGACACTACGGAACTTCTCAGCCATGCTCGATGCTCTCGAACCCAAGCGTGAACTGCGCTCAAAGCTCATCGCTCTCGTCGCCACCCTCCTGCTCAGCCAGTCTGGAACACTGCGGGCGCAGACCTACAGCCTCCAGCCGGGGGCGACGGTGTGGGACGCGACCAGCGTGAATTGGCTCAATGAAAACGGCCAGCCAGTCGTCTATGCCAATGCCACTTCCGTCAATCCAATCATCTATGGACCGGTGGCGGTCACGCTCGCCGTGCCGCGGATTGGCGGTACTTGAATTTGTATAATGGCGTTACGCTGACGGCAAGCCCGGGCGCTTTCCTCCAGATTTTGCAGGGGAGCTATATCCTTGGCTTGGGGTCCAGCACCGTCCCCAACACGATCAACAGCACCGTGATTCCCTTTCTGGATAGCGGCGCATTGTCGCTGAGAGGGAGTTGAGGTTCAACGGCGGAATCAACTGGGACCGTCCCGGTGATGGTGCCGTGGGGCAGAACTGACGCTAGGCGGGGCCGCGACACTGAACGCCAGTGCGCTGGACGTCGGCACTCGGCGAGTCGGTGGGCAATGCCGCCATCTTCAAAGGGCTGGCTGGCGCCGTGGTGAACACGGGAGACTTGACAGTGACTTCGAAGGTTAACGGCTTCGGCATCGTCGAGACCGCGGGGACCGTTTTTAACATCGCCGGCAATCTCCGCATCGCGCAGGCTGGCAACGGCACATTCACAGCCGATGGTGGCGCCATCAACGTCGGCGGTGTGATGCGTTTGGCCAACGATGCCATCGCTGGTAATCCCCTGCCCGTGGCGGAGGTGACGCTGCGGAACTCGACCCTGACCATCGCAGACAACGGCGGCCCGGCTCTGGATGGCGTCTTTTTCTCCACCGGTGGTGACATCGGCGTCCTGCCCACCGTGCAATTTCCTGGCACGAGAATCCGCGTGCGCCCGGGCGGCTTTCTCACGTTCGCCGGGGGCAACATGGGCTTCGGGGTGAATAACACCATCGTGGACACCGCCGGCGGGGATGCGGTCATCCATTCGCGACTTTGGGGCAAGACGCTTATCAAGGAAGGGCCAGGCATTCTCAAACTCACGCGCGATAACTACAACGGCGGCGGTGGCGGCGGTGTGGTCGACGGCACGATCGTGCGCGGCGGCTTCATCGAGTTTGCAGCCTCGGCCAATCTCAACGACGGTGGCTTGCTCAACCAAGCAGCCCGCAATGATCCGCCGACGGGTCTGAAAAACATCCAGCTCAATGGCGGCGGGCTACGTTGGGCGCCGGGTAGCGGCGTAGACATTTCCTCGCGCTTGCGTCTGCTCAATAACTTCAGCTTCGACTCGAATGGCAACGACGTCACCTTTGCCACGCCGCTCGCCGGCACGGGCGGCATGACGAAACATGGCGCGGGCACGTTGACGCTCGCGCCCGGCAACACGTACGCAGGCGGCACAACCGTGAAGGACGGCTACGTGCAATTTGCCTCGCTGGCCGCCCTGGCAGCGGCAATGTGACCCTCGACGGTGGCGGCCTGCGCTGGGCAGCGGGCAATACGGTAGACGTGAGCTCGCGCCTGCAGCTTGGTGCGGGTGGCGGATTGGTCGATACGCTCGCCAATAACGTGAGCTTCGCTGCACCGGTCACGGGCGCGGGTGCGCTGACCAAGATCGGCACGGGTACGCTGACATTGAACGGCACGCAGCCGTGGACCGGCGGGCTGTTTGTGAGCGGCGGCAACGTCACCGTGCCGGGCCAGACGACGGGCAAGGCCCAAATCGTCGTTGGCGCAGCGCCGAGCAGCGTCGCGATGATGTCTGTCAGCGGTGCAAACGCACGTCTCGCGAGCACGGATTATCTGGAAGTGGGTAGCCGTGGCAACGGCACGCTGAATATCACCAGCGGCGGGCAAGTGACCTCCGGCACGACCACGGCGCTCGCCGTTTATCCGGGTTCGAGAGGCGAGGTGAATGTTACCGGGAGCGGCTCATCGCTCACAGCCAGCTCCAAGCTTTTCGTCGGCTATCAAGGCCCCGCCGTGATGACCGTGGGCACTGGCAGTGTGGTCACTGTTGGCGAGCAGCTTCGGCTCGGTGAACTGCCGGGGGGCAGCGGTGCGTTTGTGCTCGCGCCGGGCGGCACGCTCAACATCGGCGGCGCGGACGGTATCCGCACCGGCACGGGCGAAGGCGGCTTTTACCTCAACGGCGGCACGTTGAAAGTGACCGGCAGCAGCCTCACCACCACCGTGCCGATGACGCTCAACGACACCACGCTGATCGACACGAGCGGTGTGGACGGCGTATTCGGTGGCGCATTAAGCGCCCGGGCGGCTTCGCGAAAATTGGCGGCGGCATTCTTTATCTCAACACCCCCGGCAGCTACGCGGGCGGTTCCACGCTCCTTGGCGGCGGCATCGTGGTGTCCGCCGCGAACGCGCTCGGTACGGGGCCGATTTCCATCCTCGGCGGCTCGCTCCAAAGCAGTGGCACGTTCTCTCGCGATGTCGCGGTGACGGTGGATGGCGCAGGCACTTCCCTCAGTGCGGCGGGCTATATGGAAATTGGCGTTGGCGGCACGGGTACGCTCACGGTGGCAGAATGGCGCGCAGGTGAGCACGCCCAGTTCGCTTGCCGTTGCCGTTCTGCCTGGTGGCACGAGCGGGTTCGCCAGCGTCACCGGCGCAGGCTCTGCACTCTCGGTTGGCAGCACCATGCTCATCGGCTACAACGGCAGCGGCGGTGTCACCGTGGGCGCGGGCGGCACGATCACGAGCAGCGCGCAAATGCTGCTCGGCTCGGAAAGGTCGGGCACGGGCGAGTTCACGCTGGGGCCCGGCGGCACGCTCAATATTGGCGGCGCGGCTGGCATTGCCAAGGGTAATGGTGCCGGCAGGTTCAACTGCTCTGGCGGCCTTCTGAAAGTCACGGGCAGCGACCTCACGACGTCCATGCCGATGACGCTGACGAATCTGTCGCTGGTGGATACCAGCGGCGTGACTGCCACCTTCAACGGCGCGCTTTCTGGCGCCGGTGGTCTGGCAAAGACCGGCGCGGGGACGCTCACACTCGCGGCGGCGAACAGCTACAGCGGTGCCACGCAGGTCATCGCTGGCACGCTCGCGGTAAACCTTCCGACACTCGCCGATGACGCCGATGTCGCGCTCGGCACCGGCACAACCTTGCATCTCGCCTTCACTGGCACGGACACGATCCGGCGCTTCACGATCAACGGCCTCCTTCAAGCCACTGGCACCTGGGTGCCATCGGCTCCGCGCGACGAACCAGACGGCGCTGATCACCGGGCCGATTCTTGAATGTCAGCTCCATTGGTGCGGCGGCGTTCACCATCACGCCCCCCGCCGAATGCGAGCGGCATTGTCGGCCAGCCCTACAGTGGCACCTTCACGCAAAGCGGTGCGTTCGGTGCGGTGACGTGGAGTCTGACGCCGAACGCCCCCGGCGCACTGACGCCCGGACTGACCTTGTCCAGCTCCGGCGTCGTGAGTGGCATTCCCACGCAGGCGGGCCCTTCCTTCTTCAGTGTCAGAGTGACCGACGCCAATGGCTTCTTCACCGACGCCGTCAGCTCGCTGAATTTCTCGCATCCGGTCATGACCGTGAACAACCCCGCGACCACCACGGGCCGCACGAGCGTTCCGTTCAGCCAGATCTTTACGTCCAGCGGCGGCAATGGGGTATCCACATTCGCGCTCGCCAGCGGAGTACTGCCGGGTGGACTCGCGCTCGCCGCCAACGGCACGCTCAGCGGGACGCCCACGCAGGTGGGAACTTTCAGCGTCACCGTGACGGCCACCGACATCTATGGCGGCACAGCCACTGGTGTGGACTATGCGCTCACCATCCAGCAGGCGAGCAACGACGCGAACTTGAGCGCGCTCGGCGTCAGCGCGGGCGATGTGACGCCTGCGTTCACCAGCGCCACGACGAGCTACCAGATCTTCGTTGGCCCCGACGTCGCGCTGCTCTACGTCATGCCCACCGCCGTCGACCCGCTCGCGAGCATCACCGTGAACGGCAACTTCACCACCAACGGTGGCGACAGTCCCGGCATCCCGCTTGTGATGGGCGCGAATCCCGTCAGCATTGTGGTGACCTCGTCCGGACTTCACGACGCAGAAGACGTACACCCTCACTGCAACGCGTACCGGCGGACTTGTGCTCAACGGTGGCGGCCTTTACGCTGCTGGAGGAAGGCGGCACGTTCGGCCCCGGCAACGCGGCGCCCAGCGGCACCGCATTCGCGAAAGACGTGCTACCCGGCTATGACGCGCACAGCATCGCGCATCTCAACGACGCCACCTTTGGCAACGGCAACAGCTGGATTGCCAGCAGCGCGCGTTCCTTCGCTGGCGTGAGCCTCGGTGCGACGCCCATGCGGATCAACGAGTTTGCCTTTGGCCGCGACAATCAAGGCGTTTTCCCCGACCGTTGCCTCACCCGCTACACCTTGCAATTCACGACCGTCGCGAACCCCGACGCCGCCACAGCTGACACAAGTTGGACCACGATCGGCACACTCGACTACTTCAGCGCGGGCGGCGCGAACTTCGCCGCACCTGGCTTGCGGCACCGCTACTCGTTCACGCCCGTCATGGCCACCGGATTGCGGCTGATCACTCTGGAGGCCGGCACCGGCATTGATGAAATCGAAATCTATCCGCAAGTAGGCATTGTGCTGAACGGCGGCGGGCTCACGCTGGTGAGTGAAGGCGGCACTTTTGCGCCGGAAAATCTCCGCCCGCAGCGCTACCGCCACGCCCTCCGCCGATGGTGTCATCGTGGGCTTCCCTGCTCACAGCATCGCGCATCTCACCGACGGCCAATATGGCAACGACTTCAGCTGGGTGAATGACGTCCCGGCGCCGTTCGCCGGCGTGGCGCTCGGTGCGAGCCGAAGCGTGAATCAGATCGCCTTCGGCCGCGATAACACCGGTGGCTTCAGCGGCGACCGCACCTTCGGCGTCTTCACGCTGCAATACACGAACGTCCCGAATCCCGGCGCGAACACGCCCGCCGGAAGTTGGACCACCATCGGAACGCTCGACTATCAATTCGCCGGCGGCCTCAACTTCGCCACGCCATCGCGCCGCCATGTCTTCAGCTTCAATCCCGTCACCGCCACCGCCTTGCGCCTCGTCAGCAGCACCGGCAACAACGCCATTGATGAACTGGAAATCTACCGCCAGCTGCCGGAGCTGATCGTCGAGCAACCCGCCGGCAGCCCGCTGACTCACAACACCGGCAGTGTCGATTTCGGCAACCTGTCGCCCGGCGACAGCAGCACGAAAACCTTCACACTGACCAACTCCGGCAACGCACCGCTGAATCTGGACACGCTTTTCCTCACGGGTGCGCATCTGGCGCAGTTCAGCCTCACACCGCCGGTCAGCAACACGCTCGTGCAGGGCGAAAGCACCACCTTCAGCGTCACCTTCGCGCCAGGCATGGAGGGGCCGCTCACGGCACTCCTGCACATCCCGAGCAATAACCCTGACATTGCCGATTTCCTCATCCCGCTCGTGGGTGTTTCCCGCCAGCCGCCGGTGATCTCCGGCTATGCAAACCTCACGA
This sequence comes from Ahniella sp., assembly GCA_016712105.1. Lineage (GTDB taxonomy): Bacteria > Pseudomonadota > Gammaproteobacteria > Xanthomonadales > Ahniellaceae > Ahniella. The sequence continues at coordinate 25,694 of JADJRU010000022.1, read as the reverse complement.
ATGCTGCCTCCGGACGCGCAGGGCCTTGTCTTCTTTACCCGGCCGTCACCGCTACCGACGACAGCGGTCTGCCGCCCTCTGTCAGCTACTCGCACCCGAGCGGCGCTCTTTTCCCGATCGGCGTGACCACCGTCACCATCACTGCCACGGACAACTTCAATATCAGCGCCACCGCCAGCTTCACGGTCACCATCACGGCGGCCTCGAACCCGCCGCCTGTCCCGCTCGGTGGCGCCGTGCCACAGAATCTGGCACGCGGAAGAATCGCGTTTGCCAAAGACGTGGTTCCCGTCGCTCCGCACACCATCGCGAAGGTGAACGATGGACTCTACGGCAACGCCAACAGTTGGATCGCCGACACGCTCGACAGCTTCGTTGGCATCAACCTCGGTGCCACGCCCATCGCAATCGACCGCGTCGCCTTTGGCCGCGACCACACCGGCGTGCAGACCACCCGCTCCGACGGTATCTACACCCTGCAATACACCACGGTGCCGAATCCCGACAGCAGCACGCCGGACGCCAGTTGGGGAGACCATCGCCGCCATCACCTACCCCGGCAGCTTGCTGAATCCCAATCTGCGCCACGTATGGCTTCCCAACGTCTTCGCGACCGGTTTCCGCCTGAAAACCCTCGCGCCCGTCTTCGGCATCGGCATTGATGAACTCGAACTCTACAGCGCCATCAACAACCCGCCCACAATCAGCGATATCAGCGTGCAAACCACCAACGAAGACTCCGCCACTGGTGCGATCGCCATCACGGTTGGTGACCGGAAACCGCAGTTGATGCGTTGACGATGTCGGGCACGTCCAGCAACACCGCGTTGGTGCCAAACGCCAACATCGTGTTCGGCGGCAGTGGTGCCAGCCGCACGGTCACGGTGACGCCGGTTGCCGATCTTTCCGGCAGCGCGACGATCACGGTGAGCGTCACCGATGGCAACGGTGGCACCAGCAGCGACACCTTCCTGCTGACCGTCAACCCCGTAAATGATGCGCCGACGCCAAGCCTTGGAACGCTGGCCACGCATCCAGGGGGCACGACGGGTGTGCAGACACAAATCGGCTTTGCCCAGGTCGATCTTGGCCCGCCCGACGAAGACGCTGCACAAGCAGTTGCGGAGTTTCTGATCGACACGGTCAATGATTCGTCCGGCATGCTTGATGCAAACTCCCTGAGATCGCCAACAACGGCACGCTCACGTACGCCCTCACCGGCGTTGGTGGCACCGCCACCATCACCGCCCGCGTGCGCGACAATGGGGAGTACTGCCAATGGCGGCGTCGATACCTCAACCGCGGTGCAGTTCACGATCAGCGTCACCCCAGGTTCGGACTTGCAGATCGCCAAGACCAATAACCGAGATTCCTTGCTCGTTGGCGAACAGACTCTGTACGCGATCGTGGTCGCCAACGCAGGCCCGAACGCCGTGACGGGGGCGAACGTGGTGGATAACTTGCCCAGCACTCTGATCAATGGCAGCTGGATGTGCGTGCAGGCGCAATCCAATGCGACGTGCCCAAGTCCGGGTGCGGGAACCGGCAACCTCGATGTCATGGTCAATCTGGGCGTCAATCAGTTCTTGCGCTTTGATCTGCTTGCCGAAGTGAACGGTGCAATCGGTGCCTTTGTCACCAACACCGCAACCGTCAGCACGCCAGCAGGCACCACCGCGCTGAACCCCGGTAACGACTCTGGCACCGACCAGGACGCGATCGTGCCGGAGGGGATCTTTGCCAATGGCTTTGAGAACAGCGCGACGGTGCTGACCGTGCCAAAGGCCAAGGAAGCGCTGGAAGAGCAATGATGTTCAGTGGCGAGGGCCTGATTTCTTGGGTGTCAGGCAAGTCCGGGCCCGCGCCGGACTTGCCGGGTCTGAGTAAGTCCAGGAGGGACTTGTTCAGACCCTCCCTTTATCTGGTGGATGGGCTTCCTTCATCACCGGCTGCTCTCGTTGCCGGGCATGCCCACACCGTTTTTTCTGATGGCTTGTCGCAAGCTGGGCTTCGCTTCGTTTGGATTCGAGAGCTTGGCTTCCATCGGGTAGCCGGAACTTAAGGCTAGCAGCTGGGCTTCCTTCGTCAGCCCAGCCTACACTCGCTTTGCTCCACAGGGGCCAGTGTCGATTCAATCCATGTTCACCAGTTCGTCGAGCCGCGAATGTAGTTCAGCCGCTAGCCGGTTCTCGATGGCCGCTTTGCCGGCAACATTCGGATGTATGGCCCAGGATCGGTAGACTCAGACATATCCTGGTCACGAATTACGGCATGGCGGTATAGCAATGAACCATCAAATTGAGCCTGAGCCCTACCGATGGTTCATGGACGGAGATCAGGAATTCCTCTGCTCCGTAGCTCTGGCGGCTTTTCGCGAGAACGACGAATTGTGTCGTTCGATGTTGTATGAGTTCATGCAGAGCTGTTTGAAGATTTTTCTGGATCAAGTTCCGGACTACATGCTCCCGTTCTGCACATCAGTTTCGGATGCGCTTGGGGAATCCCATATTTCTGAACAATCAAGACAAACAATCCTGCGTGAGCATGCAAGGATTTGGTCCGATCACTTCGAAGAATTGGCTGTAGACACGATGGCTGACTCGCTTTTGGATTTTGCGGAGTTTGCGGTGCCTGTTGCTTCGCGGCAATCAATGGAATCAGGGCTTGATGGGTTCGGCTACTTTCTCGAGAGTATGAAGAATTTTCAAGTTGACCGAGCCTTTGTGCACAGTCACCGAATGAAGATGCAGAAAACGCTCAGGAAGAGGAAGGCGCTGGCGTTGAAGCGAAGGATCCTGCGATGGTTCGGTCTGGCAAAAGACTCAATTTAGTTCGAGGGTTCTGATGTGTTGGTTTCAGTCGGGCCGAGGTAACAAATGGAAATCCAACGACAGTTCATCAATATTACGAATCTCACATTTCCACTTGGTGGCTTCTGAACCCGAGTCGCGCAACATCACCCGCTTTTTGAATCCTTTCCTGCGTTGGCCTAATTTTCATGCGCCTGATGATTTGACCGAATGCCGATTCATTGATCCCGAAACTTCTTTCAAGTCGGACCGTTAGAGATGCCACATCAAAAATCCAGCGTGATCTATCCAAAAGACCTCGATGCGGTCTGGCTTGCCATGGACCAATCAGGCTCGATAGCAGTCTTCGTGACAAGCGGGGAAGGGCCAATCCCGATCACGGTCTTCGGCATCTTTGCGCAACTGGAAAACATAGAGCCCGAGTTACTCATGTTGCCGGAGATTTCAGGAAAGCGCTGGGATCATGGGGCTCGATGCATCCCTACTACGCAGACTTTGCTGCGGGGGCTGATTGTGTATGACTGGAAAATGCCATTCAACCAGGACAACACGTACAAGTTGGCAGTGATTCCATCGAACGGGGTCCGATTGCAAGACATGTCTTCAGGGTTGCAGAGGATGGCTTGCAGCATACGTTTGCCGATCGCTCGATTCCTGGACACGCCGCAGTTGGACGTTCGAGACGTTTGGGATTGTGTGCAACTCCAGGGACAGCATGGCTCGAAGGCTTGAATGGAATGAAGCGCGATCATGATCTTGTGGTTATGCCGAACAGAGGAGTTCCCTTGGAGATCGAAAACGTGGAGACTGATGAGGATGCTTGTTCGTCCCCAGTGATTTCAATTCCCGCATCGATGCTTTGACGTGATGACCAAAATTCTTGATATCGCCAAATTCAGAAACGATCTCACATCTGAAGCGGAGAAGTTCTCTCAGTGGGCGATCGCAATTCTCCGGATTATCGACTCGGCTCCGATTGAGGAGCATCCTGTCTGTGTGAATCTAGTGAAAGACCTGTTACACACTAGCCGAGTCCGCCTGCAGATTTCTGAATTGCCGGAGAGTCGTTCAAAGGTTCTCGGATTGGCCAATGTCGTCCGACAACTGGGTGCTTTGGATTCGCGCTCGTCAATCCCCTGCATCAGTGGTGTTCATGCTGGAGGGGTTCATGGGTTACTACAGCGAAGGTGCCGAGAGATTGCTGGCCGGGCTCGCCTATTTTAATTCCCCAACAAGAACGAATTCGGTTTGAACGTGAAGTGCCGGACACGCATCCGACGAGATAGAACGGGACTCACCCGATTCTCGCCGAGTGCAAGTGGAATGGCCTTGGATTGCTCGTGAGCAGTCTCGAAAATCGCTAAAGTCGCGACTTCTGCTGCCGGGATTCGCCCGGCGTCGAGATTAACGAACCGCAGAACCGAGACATCGCCACGAGGGTTCGATTGAGGTTCACGTGGTGACTTGTCGCAAGCTGGGCTTCGCTTCGTTTGGATTCGAGCGCTCGGCTTCCACCGGGTAGCCCGAACTTAAGGCAAGCAGCTGGGCTTCCTTCGTCAGCCCAGCCTACGCACGCTTCGCTCAGCGCCAGCGCGCTTGGCACCAGCCGTCTGTTGTACGGGAACGTCCGTCTTCGCAAATCCCCGACATTCGTCGAGACATCATTGACGCCGTTTTTACGCAGCCGAGCCTGTTCTGGCTGCCCCTGAACCGACTGACGAGGGCCGAATCGATGTTTGAATGGATCTTTACACCGGAAGGCTGGATCGCGCTTTCCACTTTGCTTGCTCTGGAAGTGGTGCTGGGTGTCGACAACATCATCTTCATTTCGATTCTGGCCGGCAAGTTGCCTGAGCATCAGCGTGCCAAGGCCCGTCAGATCGGGATCGCGGTCGCGGCGGTGTCGCGACTTGCGTTGTTGTTCAGCATCGCCTGGATCGTGTCGCTGACGAATCCGGTGTTCAGTGTGCTCGGGAATGAGTTTTCCTGGCGTGATCTGATCTTGATCGGTGGCGGTGTGTTTCTGTTGATCAAGGCGGTCAACGAGATGCACAACAAGCTCGAAGGTGAGCAGGGCGGCGCCGGGAGTGGCGTTCAGGCCACGTTTGCGAGCGTGATCATGCAGATCATGATTCTCGACATGGTCTTTGCGCTCGACTCGATCATCACGGCCGTCGGCATGACGCCGCATATCAGCCTGATGGTGGTGGCTGTGCTGGGTGCCACGGTGGTGATGGTGTTCCTTGCCAAGGCCATTCACGAGTTCGTCCAGCGACATCCGACCGTGAAGATCCTGGCGCTGTCGTTCCTGCTGCTGATCGGCGTGGTGTTGATTGCCGACGGCATGGGCCATGCGGTGCCGAAGGGTTACATCTACTTCTCGATGGCGTTTGCGGTGTTCGTCGAACTGATGAACATCCGCTTCCGCAAAGTGAGCGCCCCGCCGGTTGCGCTGCACGAGCAGATTGTCGAGAGCAAGGGGCAGTAGTCCGCTACTCGCCGAGGTTCGACAGCGTTGTCGAACCTCGGTGGGATGGAGCCTTGCTGCTCGCTTGAGTGTGCCAAGCTTTGGGCTCGCAGTGTCTTGCGGTGGCCGGGTTGCTCGGCATGGGTACATCGTGTTTCCTGATGTGCTTTCGCCGGCGTACCTTCTTTGGCTTCGAGATCTCGGCTTCACTCGGTTTGCCGGAACCTTGGCGAGTAGCTGGGCTTCTTCGACCTCTTCGCTCAGCCCGGCTTACGATCGCAGCAGGTCCCACATGAGCTTGCCGACCAGCAACACCACGATGCTCAGGAACATGACTCGGATGAAGTGGCTGCCCTTGAGGATGGCGAAGCGGCTGCCCAGGTAGCTGCCGATGACGTTGCCGACGATCAGCACTGCGGCGATTTTCCAGACCACAAAACCTGAGAAGGCCAGTATCGACCAACTGGCCAGGTCGGCTGCCACGTTGCTGACTTTGGCGAGCGCGGAGGCTCTCAGGAAACTGAAGCCGATGAGTGCGACGAAGCCGAAGACGAGCAGGGTGCCGGTGCCGGGGCCGATCAGGCCGTTGTAGAAGCCGCAGGCGCCGCCGATCAGGATGGCGCGGTCGGTGATGCGGCGTTGGTCGTCGCCGGATTCGTCCTGTTCGCCCATGGACTTCTTGAACGCGGTGTAGATGCCGAGAGCCACACACATCGCCAGCACGACCCATTTGAGGGCTTCGGCATCGATCTGTTTCGCGAGCAGCACGCCGCCGATGGAGAGCAGCAGTGCGGCCACCGAGGCGCCAATCAGGGCACCTTTGGGCACCGAGACGTGTTTGAGGTAGTTCCACGCCGCGACACTGGTGCCGAAGATCGAACTGGTGCGTTGGGTGCCGATGACCTGCAGGATGCTGAGGCCCGGAAACAGGTTCAGCATGGCTGGCGTCATGATGAGCCCGCCACCCCCGACGATACTGTCGAGAAAGCCCGCCGCGAGGCCAGCCAGGCCCGCGAGCAACAAGTCCGATTCGGTCATCTAGCTTCCTGGTGGTGGGGTTTCAGGCCTGATTCGGCAAGTCCCGAATCACCGAGGGCATCGCGGCTGAAGCCGCTCCCACAGGTTGGGTGTGAGTCGCTCGGCCCACGTCTGGGGAGCGGCTTGCCCATGGTGTGCAGGCACAGCGGCATCGCGCCGGAAGGCGCTCCCGAGGTCCGCACAGGACTCAGCACCCCCGCCTGCAATGCGTCAAGCCTTCGGCGCGTCAGGCTGTTTTTCCGGGCGGGCGGACTCGAACTCGGGCAATTTCATGCAGTTCGCGGCAACGCGGCGGATCTCGGGGTACGGCGCGAGGTCCACACCAAACCGCTGTGCGTTGAACACCTGCGGCACGAGACAGCAATCGGCGATCGACGGAATGTCGCCTTCGCTGTAATCGCCTGTCGACGGATTCGTGACCAGCATGTCCTCGTAAGCAGCCATGCCGAGCTTGATCCAGTGTTGCGCCCAACGCTCACGCTCGATCTGCGGCATGTTGTCTTCGTGCTCCAGATACTGCAGCACCCGAAGGTTGTTGAGCGGATGGATGTCGCAGGCGATGAGTTGCGCCAGGCCGCGCGCACGGGCGCGTTCACGGGCGCTGGACGGCGGCAATTTGGCGCCGTCGTAACTTTCGTCGAGGTATTCGATGATCGCCAGCGATTGCCGGATCACCCGGCCGCCGTCGACCAGCGCCGGGACCAGTTCCTGCGGGTTGACCTGATGAAAGTCGGCGCTGTGTTGCTGGCCGCCATCGCTGCTGATCAGGTTGACCGGAACGATTTCGTAGCGCAGGTGCTTGAGGTTGAGCGCGATACGCACGCGGAATGCCGCACTGGATCGCCAGTAGCTGTAAAGCTTGATGTCGCTCATGGTTCGCTCTCCCTGACCAATCGGTGGGTCAACCGGTTTTTGCAGCAAGAAATGCGCCAAAACGTAAACCTGAGCCTAGCGGACCGCGGCGGCGGCAACAAGGATCACTGAAGTCGTTGGTTTGCGCCCTCGTCGGCGCATTGATTCACAAGCGATTGATTGGGCTTTTGGCGACGCAGAGGTCGAGGGCGTCATGCGCCCCATTGTCATTGCGAGCCCGCGGGCGCGCAATCTCGGTTGCGACAGAGCCATGAGGGACGCGTTGCCGCCTCGCCGCGCTCCTCGCCATGACAGCAGGGCGTTTGTCCGCGGATGACTGCTTCCGGCCCTGAGCGCGCCGCCCAACTGTCATTGCGGCCCCTGGTCATTGCGAGGCCCGCTTGCGGGCCGCGGCAATCTCGGGCCGTGGCAATCGCAGGCTGCGGTGGGGCGTGACTGTGTCGCAAGCAAGAGATTGCCGCGTCGCTGCGCTCCTCGCAATGACAGCTGGGCCGCGCTGTGCTCCTCACTATGACAGCTGGGCCGCGCTGCGCTCCCTGATGGAATCAACCGCCCGATGCCCGGATCACCTGTTCGATCGCGCCAAAGATATCCACGCCCTCACGCGTTTTCATTTCGATCCGGACGGTGTCGCCGTACTTCATGAACGGCGTTGACGGTTTACCGTCGCGCAGGGTTTCGATCGTGCGGATTTCGGCGAAACACGATGCGCCAGTGCTGGTGTCCTGGTTCGCGACGGTGCCCGAGCCGACAATCGTGCCGGCACTGAGCGGGCGCGTCTTGGCTGCATGCGCGACCAACTGGGCGAAACTGAACTGCATGTCGACGCCGGCTTCCGGGGCGCCGAACCATTGCCCGTTGATGTGCGTCAGCAAAGGCAAGTGGACCTTGTTGTCGCGCCAGGCGTCACCGAGTTCATCGGGCGTGACCAGCACCGGGCTCAGGCAGGAACGCGGCTTCGATTGCAGGAAGCCGAAACCCTTGGCCAGTTCGTCCGGGATGAGGTTCCGCAGTGATACGTCGTTGACCAGTCCGATCAGCTGGATGTGCTGTGCGGCGTCTTCGGCGCTCACTGCCATCGGCACGTCGTCGGTCACGATGATCACTTCGGCCTCGAGGTCGATGCCGTAGGTTTCGCTGGGCACCAACACCGGATCACGCGGGCCGTAGAAGCCGGCGCTGACCGCCTGGTACATCAGCGGATCGGTGTAGAAACTCGCCGGCACTTCGGCGCCACGTGCCTTGCGCACGCGCTCGACGTGCGGCAGGTAGGCGCTGCCATCGACGAACTCGTAGGCACGTGGCAGCGGAGCCGCCAGTGCCGAGAAGTCGACGTCGAAGACGTGTTCGTTGTTGCTGAACACACGACAGCCTTCGTTGAGGTCTTCCGACAGGGCGTTGAGCCGTGGGGCGACGTTCGACCAGTCTTCCAGGGCCGCCTGCAGCGTGCGGGCGGCGCCGGTGGCGCGCACGGCGCGCTTGAGATCGCGGCTGACCACGATCAAGGTGCCGTCACGGCCGCCAGCTTTGAGTGAAGCAAGTTTCATCGAAATCCCTTTTGATCCAAACAGTGGTCAATGATCGCAGACATCAAGGCTTTCGGAAGTTGTTGGCCAAACCTTGCCAGCACTTCCAGTAATCGTGCTGCAAGTCTGGCGCATCCAGTGCCTGGGCCGTTGGCTTGATCACGCCACGCGACTCGAACATGAACGCCATCGTGCCGGTGATCACGTCGGGTTTGCTGAGATCAGCGTTCGAAGCCTTGTCGAACGTCGCCTGGTCGGGGCCATGGCCACTCATGCAGTTGTGCAGGCTGGCGCCGCCGGGCACAAAACCGTCGGCCTTCGCATCGTAGACACCAGTGATGAGGCCCATGAACTCGCTGGCCACATTGCGGTGGAACCAGGGTGGCCGGAAGGTGTTCTGCTGGACGAGCCAACGCGGCGGGAAGATCACGAAGTCGAGATTGCCTACGCCCGGTGTATCGGTTGGTGAGGTCAGCACCAGGAAGATGCTCGGATCCGGGTGGTCATAACTGATCGAGCCGATCGTGTTGAACTGGCGCAAGTCGTATTTGTACGGCGCAAAGTTGCCGTGCCAGCCGACCACGTTGAGCGGAGAGTGGTCGATCCGCGCCGACCACAGGTTGCCCTGGAATTTGGTCAGCAGTTCAAAATCGCCGTCGACGTCTTCGAACCATGCGACCGGGGTCTTGAAGTCACGAGGATTGGCAAGCCCATTCGAGCCGATCGGACCGAGATCCGGCAAACGCAACAGGGCACCGAAGTTCTCGCAGACATAACCGCGTGCCGCGCCATCAAGCAACTCCACGCGGAAGCGGATGCCTCGAGGCACCACGGCAATTTCCTGTGGCTCGATGTCGAGCAGCCCACATTCGGTGGCGAGGCGCAGACGCCCGGACTCCGGAACGATCAGCATTTCCGCATCGGCGTTGTAGAAGAACCGCGTCATCGAGCGATTCGCCGCATAACGATGGATGCCGATGCCACTGCCACCGGACGCACCACCAAAACCCGCCATCGTGAACAGGCCCTCGATGAAATCGGTTGGTTCGGTCGGGATCGGGCGCGCACTCCAGCGCAACTGGTTCGGCGTGGTTGGGCGTTCGTCGAAGTTGTTGTGGAAATGCTTGTTGTCGACTTGCACAAAGGGCGTGTGCAGCGAGCCCGGCCGGATCCGGTAGAACCAGGTACGACGGTTCTGGTGGCGCGGGGCGGTGAAGGCCGTGCCGGAAATCTGCTCGGCATACAGGCCGTGCGCCACACGCTGCGGCGAGTTGCGGCCTTCGGGCAAGGTGCCGGGCAGGGCTTCGGTGGCGAATTCGTTGCCGAAGCCGGTCTGGTATTGAAGGGTGGTCATGGTGTGGGTCTGGCCTTACAGCACGCCGCGGCGCATCTGGTCACGTTCGATCGACTCGAACAGAGCCTGGAAGTTGCCTTCGCCGAAACCTTCGTTGCCCTTGCGCTGGATGATCTCGAAGAAGATCGGACCGACCGCATTCTGCGTGAAGATCTGCAGCAGCAAACGCTTCTTGGTTTCCATGTCGGCGTCGATGAGGATCTTGTTCTTCGCCAGACGCGGCACGTCTTCACCGTGGCCGGGAATCCGCTCGTCGATCACGTCGAAAGACGTGGCTGGGGTGTTCAGGAATTCGATGCCGCGCTCGCGCATGGCTTCGACCGTGTCGTAGATGTCATCGGTGAAGCAGGCGATGTGCTGGATGCCTTCGCCCTTGTACTGATCGAGGTATTCGTTGATCTGCGACTTCGGATCGGACGACTCGTTCAGCGGAATGCGCACCACACCATCGGGCGCGGTCATCGCTTTCGACTTCAGGCCGGTCTTCGCGCCCTTGATGTCGAAGTAGCGGATCTCGCGGAAGTTGAACAGCTTCTCGTAGTAGTCCGACCACTTCTTCATGTTGCCGAATTAGACGTTGTGCGTGAGGTGGTCGAGGAAGGTCAGGCCAAAACCCTTCGGATTCGGATCGGCGCCCGGGATCGGTTCAAAATCTTCGGCGTACGGATCACCCGAGTTCGGCACCAGATACAACATGCAGTCGCCGATCCCCTTGACCACCGGCACGCGGATCGTGCGGGTTTCCGGCTTGTGCGTGATGGCTTCGCCGCCATTGCCGATCACCGTCGTGAACACTTCGTCGACCGGCTTCGCGAAACGGATCGCAAAGCCCGATGCGCAAGGTCCGTGCTGGCGCGCAAAATCCGCCGCAAAGCCATCAGTCTCTTCGTTGACGAGGAAGTTCACGCCGCCCTGGCGGTAGACCGTGATCGGTCGTGTCTTGTGGCGCAACGTGGCGCTGAAGCCCATGTTCTTGAAAAAGTCGTGCAGCAGCTTGGAATCAGGCGCTGCGAACTCGACGAACTCGAAGCCGTCGATGCCCATCGGGTTCTCGAACGTGGTGACCTGCATACCGAGGTTCGGCGCGCTGGACGTGCTGGCGACTGATGCGTTCATGGGGTGGCTCCGCTTGCCAAAGATGGGGGGTGCAATTATATAGTTGCAAGTGAAACTACTTGCAACCGAAGCTTGGAAATTTGGTCATGCGCAAACCGTCCGCACAAACGTCTGTTCGAAATCCGCGTGCCCGCGCCGTCGCCGACGAGCCCACGCACGCGGTGCTGGAACTTGACCAGTTTCTGCCGTATCGGCTGTCGGTGTTATCGAACCGGATCAGCCAGGACATCGCCGGTCTGTACGAAGAACGTTTCGGGATCGGCATCACTGAGTGGCGCGTGATTGCAGTCCTCGGTCGTTACCCCGGCCTGAGTGCGAACGAAGTGGCGGAACGGACGGCGATGGACAAGGTGGCGGTCAGTCGGGCTGTGCGGTCGCTGGTCGACAAGGAACTGGTGCAACAGGCGTTCAGCGGCGAGGACCGGCGGCGGTCCGAGTTGTGTCTGTCCCGAAAGGGCTTCCGGATTTTCGACGAGATCGTGCCGCTGGCGCTCGACTATCAGCGGCAGTTGCAGGCCGCGTTCACCGAGACGGAGCGAGCGCAGTTTCTGCGCCTGGTCGAGAAACTCGAGGCTGCCGAACAAACGTTGATGTGACCTCAGACGGTGTGGACGAGGCGGCGACCGCGGTCTGCGTTGAGGCCGGCGAGAATGCCGAGCCCGATCACAAAAAACACGGCTGTCATGGCCATCGCGATCCGGTGGTTGTTGCCACTCAGGTACTCCGTCAGGCCGTAACTCAAGGGGCCGATGATCGATCCCAGTTTCACCGCGAGTCCCCACAGGCCGAAGAACTCGGCACGTTGTGCGTATGGGCTCAGGAATCCCACCAGTGCTCGACCGGCGGACTGAGCGGCACCCAGCGCGAGGCCGGCCAGGTTGGCGGCAATCCAGAAGGCGGTTGTGCCTTCAGCAAGCGCCAGCACGGCAATCGCAATGATCCACAACACCAGACTGCCGGACAGGCAGGCGCGATGCCCCAGTCGGTCCTGCAGGAACCCGAACACAAAGGCGCCGAGGGCGGCCGTGATGTTGACGACAAACAGCATCGCGATGGTTTGTTGGGTGCCGAAGCCCAGTGCTTCCTGCGCAAACACCGCAGCGAGCACGATGACGGTCTGAATGCCGGCCTGATACGACACGATGGCGAGCAGCAGTCGAAACAGATCGGGTAGCCCGCGCAACTGCTGCAGCGATTGGCGGAGGTGAGCCCAAGTGCTGACGGTCGGGCCGGGAGCGCGGGATGAATGGCCCCGTTCGCGAAGCAGCAGGAAGGTCGGTAACGTGCCCAGCGCAAAACTCACGGCGGTGATCACCATACAGCCGGGGACAAACTCCGCAGCGGTCCAGCCGCGAGCCTGGGCCCAGCCGATGAACACCAGGCAAAGCCCCAGCGAGAACAATCCGCCGAGGTAACCAAGGCTCCAGCCCCAGCCCGACACGCGCCCGAGGGAATCGGCTTTGGCCAGTTCCGGCAGGAACGCTGCACACAGGTTTTCGCCGGTACCGAATGCAAAGTTCGACAACACGATCAGGCCGAGTGCCAGCGCCACCGTGCCGGGACCGGTATAGGCCAACGCGAGGGTGGCCAACACGTTGATGACCGTGATGATCAGGAGCAGCTTCTTCTTCGCATGGCGCCGATCGGCGTATCGGCCGATGGCGGGCGCGCTGAGCATGATCAAGGCATAGGAAAGGGACAGTGCCAGCGTCCAGGCCAAAGTCGCGTGGGGCGCGCGCTCGGCGACCGTGGCGACGAAGTAGGCGTTGTAGACCGCCGTGATGACCACGGTCGTGTAGGCCGAATTGGCGAAATCGAACATCGCCCAGGCCCATAGTTCGCGCTTCTTCACGCCTTCGGCCAAGGCCGATTCGATCGTCTGCTTCATGGATGTGGGTCCTGGCTCCCGCTGGAACCTGAGGCAGGGATGCTGGCGAGTGTTGTTGGGGTGTGCAAGAAGGTCCTTGGTGCTTGGCTGTCGCCAGGCACCAAGGACGAACGTATTTGCCCAAACCCCTCCCAACCCTCCCCGAACATCGGGGAGGGCTTGCAAGGTTCAGACATTGTCGCATCGCGGCCAAAGCCGCTCCCGGAGTTGATTGTCTCCCGCTTTCAGGGGTTGCACGCAGCCCAAATCCGGTCGCCGAACTTGCGGCGGGCGTTGAAGTCGAGGTGGGACCTGGCCTCTGCCTGCGCCAGGGCGGCCCTTGCCTCGGTACAGGCTTTTTCGGCGCTTGTTGGGCTGCTGGGTTTCGGTTTGCCGCTGGAACCGGCACCGGCTGACGGGGCCTTGCCCCCAAGGCTGGGTGGTAGGCGGTTGGCCGATGCCTTGCGCCAGGCCTCGATCTGGCGCGCGTCGTTTCCGGGGCTCCCGCTTTTGGTTTTGGTCCGCTGTGTGGGCGGGTCGGGAAGGACCAAGGGTTTCGCATCGGGACCACAAGGGCGGTCGCTGAAACTCTGAACCCCGGCTGTGACGCAGGCATAGAGCTCAACAGCCGCGGTGGTCCGGGACAGGGTTGCCAGCACCAGCAGGGTGATCAGACCAGGAAAACGGCAGGATTGGGACATGGTAGGTTGGCGATCCGGGTACATGTCGGCATCCTGCCGGGCCGGGCGCCCCCCCCGCCTCAGCAAACTGCTGAATTTGCCCTCGGAAATTTCTGAATCTTGGCCGATTGGTCCGGCCTTGCTATCGTTCGGACAAAATCAGAGCTGCGCCATGGAAACCGTCGTCACCGAAGCTGTTCAAATTCCCGGATACCGAATCGACAAGCCACTCGGCGTCGGTGGCATGGCCTCTGTTTATCTGGCCCTGCAAGAATCGTTGGATCGCGAAGTCGCCCTGAAGGTGATGTCGCCTTCCTTGTCGAACAACACCGAGTTCACCGAGCGCTTCCTGAAGGAAGGGCGGCTGACCGCAAAGCTGGCGCACCCGAACCTGGTGACGGTGTACGACATCGGCCAGCACAACAACCTGTACTACCTCGCCGCGGAATACATCCCCGGCGGCACGCTGCGGGATCGCATGAACCTCGGCATGAATCTGACCGAGATCATCGACGTCATGCGTGACGTCGCCATGGGTCTGACCTACGCCCACGAGAAGAGTGTGGTCCATCGCGACGTCAAGCCCGGCAACGTGCTGTTCCGCGCGAATGGCACGGCCGTATTGGCCGACTTCGGCATCGCCAAGGCGATGAACTCGAACACCATGTCGACGCAGGCCGGCAACTCGATCGGCACGCCGCACTATATGAGCCCGGAGCAAGCCCGCGCCGACAAGGTTGACGGTCGTTCCGACATCTACAGCCTCGGCGCCATGATGTACGAAATGCTGGTCGGCGCACCGCCTTACGAATCCAGCGATCCGTTCACGATCGCGCTGATGCATGTCACGCACCCGCTGCCGATCCTGCCTCAGCAATTCGCATGGCTGCAGCCGATCCTGAACAAGATGATGGCGAAGCTGGCCAGTGACCGCTACGCCACCGGCGATGAATTCGTCGCCGCACTCGACAAGCTCATGGCCGTGGCGCCGGAAGCACAAGCCATTCGTGACGCCCAGCAAACCCGCAAGCGCAGTGTCAATCGCCCGCAGCCGATGGCGCAGCTGGATCCGATGACGCTCGCTCAAGCGGCCACGGCAAGCGCCAATGCGAATGCCAATGCGAGCACCGAGTCGATGCGCGCGGCGCCAGCGCCTGTGGCTCCCTCGGGTGGCGGCAACAAGTCGATCCTTATTGCCGCCGTGATCGCCGGCGGTATTGCGGTGGCGGGCATCGGCTACGGCATCATGAAGAAAGACAAGCCTCAGACGGCTGCACCGACTGATCCGGACGTGGTGGTCCAGCAACCCGCCGATCCGGTGACGACCAATCCGGTGACGCCGGATCCAGGACCCGCCAACGTGACCGTTTACGACGGCGATACGTCGAGCCTGATTGAACGGGCGCACCAGTATGTTCGTGACGGCATCGTCGATGGCAGCAAACTCGGCCAGCACCTGAGTTATCCGGCGGGCGACAACGCCACCGAGATTTACCAGTACGTGTTGAGTCAGGACCCGGACAACGTCGATGCCATCACCGGTCTGCAGCGGATTGCCGATTTCTGGGAAAAACGCGCCCAGCGGGCGTTCGACATCGGTAGCGTAGAGGGCTGTCGCACCTTGGCCGAGAACGGCCTGATGGCTGATCCGACGCGCGAGAAGCTGAAGGAACTGGCTACGGTGACCTGCGTTTCGAAATAAGGGATTGTCTGCTGAAAGATTTCGACTGTGGCAGCCCTGATCGTCCGTTTGGTGCGCTGATCCTCGCGCATCAAGCAAGAAGCCGTCATTGCGAGGCCCTGTCATTGTGAGGCCCGCCTGCGGGCCGCGGCAATCTCGGGCCGCGGCAATCTCAGGGTGCAGGCAATGCATGAATGTGTCGCAAGGACGAGATTGCCGCGTCGCTGCGCTCCGCAATGACGCTGATCTTTTTCCTGAGCGGGATGTTTAGAGTGTTGACTCGGGCTCGAGTTGACCGGCTAACAATCAGTCACCTGCGTCATTCTGGTGGGAGCGGCTTCCGCTGGCACAGTTGCTTCGCTTCTGACGGGTTGACCCGATCAGCTGTTCCGATCCACCGAATGATGCGCAAGGTCACGCAACAACTCGGCCTCGGGGCCAAACGATGCGAGCGCGGCCAATGCCTGCTCGCGGGTGTGTTCGGCCGCAGTCTTGGCGGCGTCCAGGCCCATGATCGACGGGAACGTCGGCTTGTTTCTGGCGATGTCGGCACCCTGGCGTTTGCCGATCGCCTCGGTGCTGCCCTCGATGTCGAGGATGTCGTCCTTGATCTGGAAGCCGAGGCCCACCAGGCTGCCGAATTGTGCCAATTGAGTGATCTGGCGGGTGTCGGCCTGACCCGACAGTTCGGCGCCCATCAAGACCGCCGCACGGATCAAGGCGCCGGTTTTGTGCGCATGCATGCGTTTCAGTTCGGATTCGTCGAGGACCTGGCCTACTGCCGCCAGATCAAACGCCTGGCCACCGGCCATGCCCTGTGAACCACAGGCTACTGCCAGCGTCCGGATTGCGGCGAGGCGTGCGCGTTCGGGCACGCCATGCGGGTCATCAGTGATCAATTCGAATGCCAGAGCCTGCAGGGCGTCACCAGCCAGAATCGCCGTGGCCTCGTCGAACGCGATATGGCAGGTGGGTTTGCCGCGCCTCAGATCGTCGTCATCCATGGCGGGCAGATCGTCATGGATCAGCGAATAGGCATGGATGATTTCGAGTGCGGCGGCGGCACGGTCGGCCCATTCCAGACGGCCGCCGACGGCCAGCATGCCGGCGTAACACAACAGCGGACGCAGGCGTTTGCCGCCGCCGAGCACGCTGTAGCGCATGGCTTCATGCAGCCGACATGGTTCCAGGGTGGCAGGTGGAAGCACAGACGCGAGAACACCTTCTGCACGCTCAGCAAGGCGCTTCAGCGGTTCGGTCAACTCAGGCCGCATCGCCGGTTCCGGAAGGTGTTGCGTTCAGTTCGGCCTCACTGACCTGACGAATGCGCAACTCAGCCTGTTCGAGCAGGCCTTGGCATTGCCGATACAGCGCAATACCGCGCTCGAAGGCTTGCAGGCTGTCGTTCAGCGGCATCTGGCCAGTCTGCAATTGGCCGACGATTTGTTCGAGTTCGCGCAGCGCCGATTCGAAGGCCTGCGGTTCCAGCGGGGCGGGAGTATTCATCCGGACAGGCTATCACTTTGTTCGAAAACGGCAATCCGGAAGCGCGTCAACAACTGCCCACAAAGCGGGGTCGGGAGCGCAGTCGCGCCGGTCCCACCTGGGCCTCCCAGAGCTCCGACTGGAACAGATCACCGACCGCGACCAATGTGTCGCCGGCATACAGCAGCGGGACGTCGCGTTGCCAGGTGGGAATGCCATGACGCTGGAACAGGTCACGCAGTTCCTGGTTCCGGGCGCGTGCGTGGATGCGGATTCTTTCGCCGCCCTGTCTTTGACGCACCTGCAGGGGTTTGGTGAACGGTTCACTGGCAACCAGTTCGCAGCGGGTATGGGTTGCCAGGGGTTCACGGCCATCCCAGAGCTCCGGCCATTCCCGTGGCGGGTCGATTTCAAACGCATACAGGACACGACGATACTGCCGGATCTGCAGGGTGGTGTGGCCAAGATGCAGATTCGTACTGCCGTCCCGCAATTGGCGCAGCAGTTCATCGAGCAGACGCGCCGGTGCCGGCGGCAGCAAAAGTGTCTGCAACCACAGCCGGATCACTGCCGACACATCGGCATCGGCCAGCGCCAGCAGGGCATCCACCGACAGAACCCCGGGCGCGGGCAGCTGGACGCGCGCCAGTTGACGTCGTGCCTGGGCGAGTTCGGCCTGGACGGCATGTTCCAGATAGACCGCGCTGCGTGCGGCCTGGGCGGCAAAGTCCGGCCAGCGCTCGGTTAATGCAGGCAGGACGCGCTGACGCAGGAATCCGCGTTCGAGGTCGTTGCGTGAATTCATCGGATCATCGAGCCAGTTCAGCGCATGGATCCGTGCATAGTCGGCAAGTGTGGCCCGCGGTAGCGGCAAGAGGGGTCGCCACAGGTGTCCGGGTGGCCATGGCGTCAACCCGAGAATCCCCTGCAGCGCACTGCTGCCCGCTGCACGTGCCAGTCGGGCCAACAGCGTTTCGGCTTGATCATCGGCGTGATGCGCGGTCAGCAGGGTCTCGCCCGGCAACAACTGGGAACGCATGGCCTGGTAACGGCGCACACGCGCTTCACCTTCGAGCCCCAGCGACGAAGCCGGAACCTCGACTCGCACGGAGGTGAGGTCAATGCCGAGACGCGCAGACCCGGGCGTTATGTTGCGCCCAGCCGGCCGATTCAATGTTGAGGCCATGATCGACGTGGCAGGCACGCAAGCCGATCGATCGGGCCTCGGTCAGCCCGGCGAGAGCGTGCAACAACACGGTCGAGTCGAGCCCCCCGGACAGCGCGACGACAAGTCCCGAGTTGGGCGGCAGTTCGCCGAGGGCCGAGCGCAATCGAGTGCTGACTGGGTGTTCGATGGTCATGGTGGAGGCATGGCCATCAAGTGTCGCGGAACCAGAATTGCAGGCGATGGCTGATGTCGCCGCGGTCGACTTCGGGCCAATCGAGGGTGAGTTGAAGCCCGACTGCCGGAGCAAATCCGTATCGGCGCCACAGGGGCTCCAGATTCTGTGCGTTGGCGGGTCGCCGCGGATCGTCCGCGTCGCGCACGACTGCGGCAAAACAGCATTGTTGTGCAGAGAGCGTTCGCGCATGCGCGAGCCGTTCTTCGATAAAGCGTTTGCCGAGGCCCAATCCGCGGTGCGCCGGATCCAGTACCGACTCGCCGAAGTAACACAGGCTCCTCGTGTCGATCCCTGCGGCTTCGAGTGGCGCGCGCATGACCTCGGTCTCGTCGCTCATGCGCATCGCACTTGATGCGCCGACCACCCGGCCGCCGTCTTCGGCAAGGATCAACAGGATGCTGGGTGCGCGAGTGTAGGCCTCAAGATACTGACGCTCGTAGTCGGCGGTGCCGTCATACAGATACGGCCAGTCGCGAAAGACCTGAATCCGCAGTCGGGCGAGATCGTCCAGATACGGTGCGGCATCACGGCCGACGACAGTGCGGACGGTGACAGCCACGGTTTAAGCGTGGACCTGCGCGATCCAGTCCTGCAAGTTGTAATGGTTGCTCACGCGGGTGATGTGACCATCGGCCAGCGCGAAGAACGCGCCAACCGGCAAGTCGTAATTCTGTCCGCGTGCTTCCGGAAGACCCTCGTCGGTCCGCAGGTAACGCCCGAGGATCCGGAACTCCGCCGCAGCACGACTGCCATCCTCGCTTGCCATCACGACCAGGTCGACCACACGCTCCTGGTAATGGGCATCCATTCGTTTGAGGAAGCGCGCAAAAGCCTCGCGGCCGGTTTCGCGTTTGCCCTGGTTGATGTCGTGGGCAATGTCGTCGGCAAGCAAGGCCAACATGCCGGCATGATCGCCGTCGTTGAAGCAGGCGTAATAACGCTCGACGGCATTCAGTGCGAAATGATGGGGTGTCATGGCGCTCATCGCAGTTCCGGAAGACCCTTGTTGTCCAGGTCCAAACGGGTTTCGTGATACCCGTGACAGGTGATGCAGGTACTGGGCACCTTGTTCTCGCCGTGTTCGCCGGCATGGCAAGTCTGACAATTGTCGATATCCGGCATGAGCACGTCGGAGCTGTCGCTGGAGGTCTCGGCCTTGTGGCAGTCACTGCACGTCATGCTCTCGTGACTGCGGTGCGAGAAGCGGGCCTTGGGCATCCAGAAACCGACGACACGAACGGGTGCCACCGACAGGCTGCCGACGTCGTCGGTGGTGACCGTATGGCAATAGGTACACGCATTGCTGTTGAACAGGTTGTCGATACTCTGTGTGGCCTGCTCACGTGCCCAGGACAGCGCCTCGGCCCTTTCCTGCGGTGTGATCGGCTGGCCCGGGCGGCGGCGCGTGCGCACGACAGTCGGTGCATTGGTGTCGTTGAATGCGCCTTCCAGCGCCTGGCCTGCGAAGAACTCCTCGATCTCGTTTTTCATCAGCGCCGGCTTGCCATGCGTGACTTCGCGATCGGCCTCGCGGATGGAGTAGGTCAGCTTGTGGCATTTCTGGCAGTTGTCCTCGAAGTCGATCGGACGCAATCGCGCGCCACCCGGTTCGGGCTGGTGACAGGAGCCACATTGCATGACTTCGTCGCCATCCGGGCCCTGAATGCCTTCCTTCGCCAAGTGCAGGTCGTGCGGGAATTTCAGGCCGGAGGTTTCCTTGATGTCCGGATTCGCCAACGCGACGCGGGTTGGCTTGTAATTGCCCGCCGTGTCCCAGTTGGCCAGGCTCACCACAAATCCCGGATGTTTCGACGCGAAGTCGGCCACATCCAGTTGTGCGGTGGCGTTCTTTTCGCGCTTGGACAAATCGTCATGGCAGTCGGCGCACAGTTCCTGGTCTTCCCGGATCAGCGCTTCAATGCCGCTGTGGTCGCGGTGACAGAATGCACATTCGGAATCGCCCAGTTGGCTGAGCGTAAAGCGCTTGTCGTCGACGTGGCCACCGATGTTGCCGTGGCAGGCCTTGCAGGATTCATCCTGGACGGTCTTGAAATTGCCCTGGTGGCAGAGGTTGCAGTTTTCGCCGAAGAAGTGATGCGCAGCCACCAGCTGGCCCGCTTGCCAGGTGTCCCGGGAGCCGATCGGCAGTGGGTCCAGTGCCGGGCGCGACGCCGGTACATAGTGCGCCAGCAGCGGCAGGATCAGCGCGAACAGCGCAACGCCGGAGAACAGGATCCACGACGGCCAGCGTTTGCTGAGCCGGGTTTCGCCGAGCGTCAGTTTGCCGACAAAACGATTGGCATTCTTGGCGATCTCCTCGGCGGCCATCGCGGTGATTTCGACCGCGCCCTCGAAGTCTTTCGGTGGGTCGAGGAATTTAAGTCGTGTGCCGCCCAGCTCAAGGATCGCGCCGGCGCCCACATCGATTTCCTGAACGATGTTTCCATTGACGCGCACACCAGCCACGATCAAGGACTGGATTCGGTATCGGCCGGGATTCTTGACCGTTACCGAACAGTGCGACAGGGCCGCCCGCAGGTCCGGCAGGTAGATGGCCTGATCGGCACCACGGCCGACGGTCAGGGTTTCGCCAAAATGAATGTCTTCCTCGACGCTGGTTGCGCCCTTGGCTTGCTGGGAGACACGCAGAATCTGCCAACGCATCGCTCACCTCACCAGTAGAAAAAGACGGAAACCACATGGGCTGTCAGCGCTGCCAGCAGCGCCATCGACAGCGGGACGTGCACGTACAACCAGATCTCCATCAATGCCTGCACCTGCAGGTCGCGGGTGATGCGGTCGGTCAGCGATCGTTTGCGCGCCAGCGTGTCGAGCAGTTTGCGCAAAGCGTCACTCTTGGCGTCGGCGGAGCCGGCGGACAAAAAGTCGACCATCGCGAACATGGTGGACATGTCCTTCTTCGGCGCTCCGGCAGCTGGCTTGTCGCGCTGCTCCATGAACGTCTTGACCTGATCGAGCGCATTGTCGGTTTCGTCACTCGGCCGCAGCAGCGTGATGAAACTGCCGCCGATCTCGGTGCGCTCGATCGATCGGAGCACCGCAGCGTGCACTTTCGGATCCACTGTATCGGCGAGTTGCAGTGCCTGGGCATCGAGTTCGGCGATTTCATCGAGCAGCGACTGACGCGTTGCGCTGTCGCGGTTCCGGGTCATGACCGCTGGATACCGCACGTAAGTATAGACCCCGAAAAATCCGCTGAAGATGACAATCAGCATCAGCACCAGAGCCAGCGTGTGGATGTTCCAGCCGACCTGGAAGCCTGAGTGCAGGAAGGCGATCAGGATCAGCGACGTGCCCAGATAGACGTGCGCCGACAACCAGCCGCGCATGGTGCCGACGCGACTCTTGTAACTGCGCTTGCGGATGCCGAACCAGAGCAGCCAGAGAATCAGCAGCGCGCCGATCGTGCCGAGTGTGTAACCGAGCCAGCTGCCGCCGTTCGGTTCGCCGATCGGGTCGTGCCACAGATAGGCGACGATCGAGCCGAGCGACAAGACCATCGAGACCCACAGGTAGCGGTAGCGTGAATAGTCGAAAATGGATTCATGCATGGCCATGGCGACTTAGCTCCGGTTCCGTGCGTAGGCGCGGAATTCTTCCGGCCCGATGCGGATGGCGGCGCCGGTCGGGCAGGCGCGTACACAGGCAGGCCCGCCCTTGAGGTCTTTGCACATATCGCATTTGACGGCTTTCTTCTCGCTCGACTTGCCGGCCTTCGGGTCGTACGGCGCTTCACCCGGGCCCGGCCCTGCGCCAAACATGAGCCAGGACAACAGCCCCGGCTTCTTCGGTGGTTTCGCCGCCAGATGGATCACACCATACGGGCAATTGCGTTCGCAGTTGCCGCAGCCGATGCAGTTGTCGGCGATGTAGACCTCGCCGTTCGGCGCACGGTGGATCGCGTCCGGCGGGCAGTCTTTCATGCAGTGCGGGTGCTCGCAGTGTCGGCATGACGTGGGGACATGGACGTTCGCGAACGTGGGCCCGGCTTCGCGATCCAGTCGTGAGGTGCCGCCGTGTGTCTCCGCGCAGGCCTTTTCGCAGTTGTCGCAGCGAACGCACAAAGCTTCGTCGATCAGCAGGATGTCGGTGGCTTCACCGGCGCCCTGCGCAATCAGGAACGAGATGATGTCGCCACCGGCCGGCATCTGCTGCATGGCCAGGTTCGACGCCGTACGTGCCGAGTATTCGGCCTGCAGACGAGCACGCAGGATCGGGTCGCGCTGGATCAATCGCTTGAACGCTTCGCCTTCGACCCGGATCGTTTCGCTGGCAATCGCCGCACGAACCGTTGCCGAACGTCGGCTGTCGCCGAGCAAGGCCATTTCACCGACATAGTTGCCCGCAGCCACGTAGGACAAAACGACGTCCTTGCCGCCAATCTGGCGCGAGATCGTCAATGAACCGCGTCGGATCAGATGGACACAGTCACCGGGATCACCTTCGTTGAAGACGATGTCGCCGGCCTTGAACTGAACGATGCGCGCCGACTCCACCACTTCGTTGAGTCGCTCGATCGGCGATTCCGGGGTGAAGCGGGACTGCAGCGCACGGGCAATGAATACCTTGTCGATTTCGCGCTTCACCGCCTCGACGGACTGGATCAAACGGTTCATCGAACGTCGCGGTGTTTCGATCAGTACGGCACCTGGCCCGGCCAGGACCGTCGCGGCGCGGCGGCGTCCGGAGATCAAACCCATTTCGCCGAAGAATTCACCGCGCTTGAGCTTGATCCGGCGGTTCTGCGCTGCGTCGACGACCACTTCGACTTCGCCTTCGACGATCGAGAAGAAGGTGTTGGTGTAGTCGTTCTTGGCGAACACCGTGGCGCCCGGTTTGGGCGCATGGATTTCCGAGTCGAGCAGGAATTCACGCAACTGCAGGGGCGTGATCTGCGACAGCAGCGGCACGTTGCGCTGGATATCGGCAATGAACGCGTCGACACTGCGGAAATTCGGGACGTTCTTCAGACGGTCACGCAGCAAGGGTTCGTCGGCGGGTTCGACCTTGCGGCCGAGGATGTATTCGACGACTTCATAACCCTGGTTCATCGCCTGCTTGATCAGCGGATAACCGGCGAGGGCGCCGACGATGTAGAGGCCAGG
Organism: Ahniella sp.; assembly: GCA_016712105.1. GTDB lineage: Bacteria > Pseudomonadota > Gammaproteobacteria > Xanthomonadales > Ahniellaceae > Ahniella. The sequence continues at coordinate 2,268 of JADJRU010000022.1, read as the reverse complement.
GACGTTCGACTCATACTGTGGCGAAATCGCCGGAACGGCGGAGGGGTCCTTGCTCGGGAACTTGACGCCGCAGCCTTCCACGAAGCCACGCGGCGCCGATGCGCCGAGGCGGGCAATGATGCGATCGATCAGGATCTGGGCGCGCCCCTGCGGGGTTTGCAGCACGAGGCGGCCTTTCTTGCGGCCGACATTCAACGCTTCGACTTTCTCCGGGCCGGGGTTGTAGTAACACGGCATCGTGCCTTCTTCGATGGCTTTGCAAATGCCACGCAGGTTGCCTTCCTTCGCACGCGCAAATTCGTCGCGGCGATTGATGACGATCACGGTGTTCTGTTTGGCGAGCGCCAGCGCGTTTTCGATGGCGGCGTCACCGGCGCCGACCACAACAATCGTTTCGCCGGAAAATGCGCCCGGGTCATCGAGGGTGTATTGCACGATCGGCAAGTCTTCGCCGGGCACGCCGAGTTTGCGGATGTTGCCCTGCAGGCCGATGCCGAGGACCACCCTGTCGGCAATCATCTGTGCCTTGTTCGCACATTCGACCAGAAAGCCACCACCGGGCTGGGCGGTGATCTTGCTGACTTCATGGCCATGTTTGACGTTGACGGCCAAGCGAGCGACGCCGTCGTTCCAGGCGCCCAGAATGGCTTCACGGGTGCCGGCCTTGAACTCCAGAGGCGAGCGCAGCGGCAGGATGCCGGGCTCGTCCATCACGTGTTTACCCTTCTGGTAGCGGTAAATCGTGTTCGACAGGTGCGGCTCGGCTTCGAGCAGGACATGCGAAACGCCCAGTTCGGCGGCGTGCGCAGCCGCGCTCAGGCCGCCAGGGCCCGAACCTACAATCGCAATTTGGAATCGCTCGGCCAAAGTCCACCCCGATCAGTTGGCATAGGGTGCAAGGCTAGCCCGAACATTTCATGGGTCGCAACACTTTCTTCACGGAATCGCCGCAGCTTCAGCCGCGATGCCACGAAGTTTCGGGCTGGCACGCCCTCCCCGATGTTCAGGGAGGGTTGGTAGGGGTTCAGGCGCCCACTTCGCTCTTACAGCCTCAGCGTGACCCACAGGCTGCTGGCGCTCAGCAACACCACCAGCGCACCGACCAGAACGGTCATCAGTTTCATCGGCAGGTGTCTGGCCAGCCATGCCGCAAACGGCGCAGTGATGAAACCACCCGCCACAATGGCGAGGACATTGAGCCAGGGCACCGACCCGAAATTGGCTGAAAACGCCAGCGTGGTCACGAACGCCACCAGGAATTCCGCGGCATTGCCGTGCCGATGGCGAATCGCGGTTGTTGACCCTGTCCCATCAGTCCGGCCGTCGTGATCGACCCCCAGCCGCCGCCGCCGATGGCATTTAATGTGCCCGCAGCGAGTCCGGTGCCGGCAATGCCCAGGGCATGTGGCAATTTCGGCACCACCGGGCGGAACGCGCGATAAACGATCAGCAAGCCGAGGCCGAGCAGATACGCGTTCACGAACGGAAGCACCGACTTGCCATCGACCTGGCTGAGTACCAGCGCGCCCAGCAGACCGCCGACCATGCCTGCCATGACCAGATGCCGAAAGGTCCGGCGGTCGACGTTGTTGAACCAGGCATGGCTTGCCGCCGACGCCGCACCGGTCGCAATTTTTGCGGCGTTGACCGCCGTGCTCGACGCGATCGGTGATACGCCCATGCTCAGCAGGATGGAGCTGACGATCGGACCAAAGCCCATGCCGATCGAGCCGTCGATCAGTTGGCCCAATGCGCCGATCGCCAGCCAGAGGAAAAATTCGGAGTCCATGTCGGCATCGTAGTCGCGCCGGAGGGAGCAAACAAATATCCGGAGGCTAAGTGCTTATGCCGAATGGCGTTGTAGTGGGTGAGCGCACCAAGAGTAGCGGCCGGATTGATCCGAATGGGTCGGGATCATTCACAATCGCGATGACAATCCATCCCGAACATACATGCCTTGATTGGAGCCAGGTGATGACCCGATATGCCGAGTTGCACGCCGAGGCGGTGCGAGGCACGATCTTCGCACTCAAGTCGCGAATCGCGGAGCGTTTTCCCGACTCCGGCTTGGCGCAGGTCGGCGCCGAGTTGCTCTCGGTTGCAGATCAGAATCAGGAAGTGATCGAACGCCTGCGGCGTCCGCTCTGGCCGATCCGCATCCTCACGGGCGTCACCATTGTCGCGCTGGTTGCCTTGGCTGGATGGGCAGTGCTGCAGTTGGGTGGTCGTGTGTCGGGCGAACTGGGCGGGGTGGCCGATCTCCTGCAA
>JADJRU010000021.1 GCA_016712105.1 Ahniella sp. | reverse complement strand
GACGGCTGCGGATACATACGATACGCCCGGCAGGAATTCATCCTGAAAGCGCAAGCGCTCGCGTTTGCCTGGAGCGATCAGCAAGAACTGCGCCCCCTCGCGTTCGCGCACCGCGCGGACCATGTCCACGTTCTGGTACCAGTCGCCTTTGTCGCCGCCCGGTTCGAGGCCCATGCTTCGGAACTGCGCCGCCACATAGGCGGCAGCAAGGTCAAAACCGTGTACCCGCCTCACGCCCTTCCAGAAGATCGTCGGCGAGGAATCGAATATCGGCTTCGATGGCGCGTTGTGCCATCAGCGAATCACGGGATGGCGTTGAATCGACCGTACAGCCCGCCATCAGGACAGAACACAGCACCAACAGCGGGGCAAGTCGACCGCCGCGGTGATCCCTCATTGCGGGCCCAACAGGGTGGCCACTTCCGTGATTCCGGGGCATGTCGGCTTCCAGGTCACGGGCACGCCTCCAGGCGGTGCGGGCGGCATCCGCTTGCCCTTCGGCAAGTTTCTCGCGCCTGCTCCAGGTAAGACACCGCAAGACGTGTACGCATATCTGCGCGGTGGCCTCATTGGGTGCCAGATACAGCACGGTGTCGAGGTACTCGTAGGCTGCATTCAAGCGACCGCCACTCAAAGCCTGTTCGAACAGGATCTTCGCTTTCGCCGGCAACGCGGCAATGCCGGCGATGGCCTTGGCATTGGTGCGGTCGATGGCCAACACGCTGCGATACTTGTCATGCGCGTTTTCGGCCACGGGTTCGATGAGATTGCCCGACGGCATCAGCCGCTCGGCGTCACCGAGCAACTTGTCGATCTTCTGCATCTCGCTGATCGTCAGGACTTTTGTCTTCGACTGGATTTCGATCCGCTCGGCGGATTCGCGCAGGTCGGTCTTCAGCTGACGCACATCGTTGCCGCTCGCGCCGAGTTCCTCGGCTTTCTGCAGCAAGCGCTTGGCGCCGTTGACGTCACCCTTGTTCAGGTAGGCACGCGATTCGACGATGAGTTCACTGGCAATTCGCGAGATATTGTTTTTCGCTCGCAGATTGTTCGGGTCCCGGCTCAGCACCGACCGAAGAATCGTCAGGGCATTGTTGTTTTCTGGCTGGTAGAACGCGCGTTCAGCGATCAATTGTTCGGCCCGACGCAAGTCGGACTCGATCGATTCCTGGAAGTCCCCTTGTCCATCTGCGATCCGCGGACGCAGATTCGCCAGACTCGCGTGGTTTGCACTGACTCGCGCGATTTCGTCGACCAGTTGACTCGCAGTGGCCAAGTCGCCGTCGTCAACGGCTTTTTCGGCTTGCAGCGCAACCTCGTTCAACGCTTCCTTCTGACCCTTCACTGCGTCGAAGTTGCTGGCGTCGTCATCAATGACCCGTTTGAACAATTCGAGCGCACCATCCGCACCGATCAGGCGCTTTTCAACCAAAGCCGCCTGCGCTCGCACCATCAGGTCTTCGATGTTCTGTGCGGCCGATTCCTTGTCGTTGAGGTGGGACTCCAACTGCTCGACCTGGGCACCGCCGCCGAGCACTTCCTTCGCCATGCCCAGCAGCTCGCGGGCTCGGTCGAATTCGCCGGCGCTCACACGATCGGTCGCGTCCATGACGAGCTTGTTGCCGACGTTGCTGATGCCGACCTTGGCCGTGGAATTGTCGGGGTCGACGGCGATCACCTGACGATAGAGCTCCAGCGCGCTGTCCGGTGCACCGTAAAAGCGCTGTTCGCGGACTGCCGTTTCGGCCTTGGCAAGATTCTCGGCCACATCACCCGGCGAAATCATTCGACCCAACGGTTCGCGGAACAACACCACGAGCCCGATCAGCACGATCACACAGATGCCGGCGATCATCGGCCACAAAGGACGGTTGCCGCGATCCGCGACAGGACGGGATTGCAGCTGGCGCGGTCGACGGTCACTCCCGGTCACTTCCTCGACGCGTCCGAGCGAAGGCTCCGACCGGGCACCCGACACGTTGTTCGGCTTTGGCGTGGCACCAGCCTGCAATCGTTGAGTCCGCGAATGATCGGCCATGACCTTGCGCCGATAGTTCTCGTTCGGAATCGCGATCTGCGGGATCTGGCCTTCGGCAATGTCCAACTCGATTTCGCGAATGATTTCCGCGATCTCTTCGCCGCTCTGGAAGCGCTCTTCCGGCAGCTTTGCCATCATGCGGTCCAGCAGGCCCTGCAGCGGCTGCAACTGTGCCGGCAGGCGTGGCACCGGCTCGGTAATGTGCATGATGCCGATGGCGAGCGGGTCATCCGCCTGATACGGCACGTTGCCGGTGAGCATCTCGTACAGCACGACACCCAGCGAGTAGAGATCGGCGCGGCCATCCAGCGGGCGACCGCGGGCCTGCTCCGGACTCATGTAATAAGGGGTTCCGATGACCGAACCGGTTCGCGTCATGCGCGTTGCCGAATCGCTGGCGCGTGCGATGCCGAAGTCGGTCAGCGCCGCCGTACCGTCGTCATGAAGCAGGATGTTGTCGGGTTTGACGTCGCGATGGACAAAACCCTTGCTGTGCGCATAACCGAGTGCGGTCGCGATTTCACGCACGACACGCAGCACGAACGTGGCTTCCAGCGGATTCTTGTCCTCGATCCGCGGCGAACCGCCGGGCAGGAACTCCATCGCAATGTAGTGGATGTCGTTGTGCCGGCCGACATCGTGGACGCCCACGACATGGCGGTGGTGCAACTTGGCGGCGATCCGCGCCTCGCGCAGAAAACGTTCGCCAAAATTCGGGTCCACCATCAATGCCGGCGACATGACCTTCAGGGCCACCTCGCGGTCAACCGACTCCTGCAGCGCAAGGTAAACCGTCGCCATGCCGCCACGGCCAAGCGTCTTGATGATTCGGTAGCCTGGGATTTCGATCACGCGTGTCCTGAGCCGCTCAATGGAATTACCGCACAAATCGCATACTTGCAGGAAGGTTACCATTATGCGCTTGAACTTCCAGCGGTAGCTGCTTGTTTCTCTCCGCCGGCGCTTTGGGACGAAGTTCACTCGTAAGTGATTGATTTGCCGAACGACCGCAGTCCGGAACGCGCCCAATGTGTATTGACTCGGCTGGCCAAAACCAGCCTGATAACATGCCCCCCTTGCCAAGGAGAACGAACATGGCTGAATTTTATGACGATCGTCGCCAGGAACCGCGCTTCGAAGCCGGCGGCGAAGCCGAAGTCGAAATCGGCGGAAACCGCGTCCGCGGTGCCCTGATCGACCTGTCCATCAACGGACTGAAGATGCAGAAACCGGAAGGGTTCGGCGCCCCCGACGGCAGCCGTTTCAAGCTCACGCTGCTGTTTCCCGATTGTCCGCCGTTTGCCGCCGACGTCCTGCTGGTCCGGACCAATGTCGCGACGATCGGCGTGGAGTTCATGGATATGCCACCACGCGACTTCGCCGGCCTGACCGAGCTCATCGAACGCTTCCACCGCTCGCGCAACATCTCGCAGATGGATGCCGACGGCCCGACACCGGGTCAACCCGCATGACGTTTCGCATCGGGCTCACGCTTTGCCTGGCGGTTTTTCTGGGCGGCTGTTCGACCTCACGCCGGTCACCCTGAAAGGCCAGACCTACCAGGTCGAACTGGCCCTGGATGACGATCAACGGGCCCGTGGCCTGATGTTCCGGACCGAGATGGATGACAACCACGGCATGCTGTTCGTGTTTCCGAATGAGGACCGTCGCGCGTTCTGGATGAAGAACACGAAGATCCCGCTCGACATCATGTACTTCAATGCCGACCGCCGCTTTGTCAGTAGCCAGTACAACGTTCCCACCTGCTCGGCCGGTGATCGTTGCCCGAATTATCCGAGCGACGGCGCGGCCAAATACGTGCTTGAACTGAATGCCGGGGTGGGCAAGGCACTGGGCCTGTCGCCTGGGGATGAACTTGAAATACCCAAAGACATTCGTCCCCGCGACTGACCTGACACCACCAAGACCCGGAACATTTCATGATGACGTTTTTGCTGGTGCTGTTTCTCTGGGTGTTTTCGGTGTGCCTGCATGAATTTGCCCATGCCGCAGTGGCGTTTCGGGGCGGCGACACGACGGTCAAGGACAAGGGTTACCTCAGTCTGAACCCGCTGAAGTACCTGCATCCGGTGAATTCCATCCTGATGCCGGTGCTGTTCCTGCTGATCGGCGGCATCGGTCTGCCTGGTGCGGCGGTGTATATCGAGCGGCATCGCCTGAAGAGCCGCCAATGGGAATCCGCCGTATCGCTGGCCGGGCCTGCCGCCAACCTCATTCTTCTGTTCGTGATCGGCCTGTTGTTTCAGGTGCCATCGGTCGCTGATCATCCGGTCGCACCGGCACTCGCGTTTCTGGGCGTGTTGCAAGCCAGCGCCGTCGTTTTGAACCTTCTGCCCCTGCCCGGCCTCGACGGTTACGGCGCGTTGTCGCCGTGGGATCGCGCCGGATCTGCGCCAACGTCTGGACAGCATGGCCGGTTGGGCGTTTATCGTGTTGCTCGTCCTGATGATCGCCGTGCCGGCTTTTGGCCAGGCGTTCTGGGGTGTGGTCGCCCTGCTCGCGAAGATGGTCGGTGTGCCGCTGTGGTTGTCCGCCGAGGGTTATCGCCAGTTCAAGTTCTGGTGACGGCCGATTCCTTGAGCGATTCATGGCGGGCACCCAGCCAAAGGGCCAGTACCAGCCAGGCCAGACACACCGGAATCGCTGCGGCCGAGATCGCCTGCAACGACAGGCCAATCCATAACAAGCCGGCATGCAGGAACACGCCGATCTGGTCACCGAGGCGATAGACAAACGCATCGAGCAGACTCTTGGTCTTGTACTTGTCGATCCGTTCGACGGGCAGGAACAGATGCTCGCGTGCCGGACGCATCAACGCAAAGTCCAGGCTGCGGCGACTGACATGGAACAGCGCAAAGACCAGCAACACGGGCGCGACCGACAACGCGAGAAAACCGGCGATCGACAACACCGGCAGCACGGCCAGCAATGATCCCAGCCGGAATCGCCGGATCAGGTTTCCGGTGACAAACACCTGCACGACCAGCGCCAGGACATTGATCGACAGATCGAGCAACGCAAAGTACTCGCGACGCTGTCCGCGATCGGCAAGGCTGCTCTCGACAATGGACGTCTGCAACGCATACAGGAACGTCGAACCGATCGTGAACAGCATGATGAATCCGGCGATACCGAGCAGATAGGGCGAACGGCGCAGGCGCGAAACCGCATCCCGCCAGTCACCTCCGAGCGCGCCATCGGTTGATTGGTCTGCCGGCACTGCCAGGGCGAGCGACCCGACGAAACAGCGCCGCAAACAACTGGACCGCCACTTCAATCAATACGGCCGAGACCAGCAATAACGCCGGCACCGGCAGATGCCGCGCCAGCGCAGCAGTCACCAGACTGCCTGTCGCGGCGCCCAGTGTGCCGCCCGCCGCAACCCAGGGCAGCAAATGCCCGTGTTCGACACGCAGGCTGTCCACCACCACCGACCAGACCAGCGAAATCAGAAACAGATTGAAGGCGCTGACGAACACGTAGAACACCCGCCCCAACCAGACTTCCTGAGCCGCCGGCACCCAGAACCAGAGCCCGAGAAACAGCAGCAGCACCACCGCAAATCCGCGCAAGGCCAAGGGAACAAACTCCCGGCGCGGCCGGCCACTCGCCAGCCGCGAGAAGACCAGCGACCAGGCCAGACTCAGGCCCAGTGTCCCCAGAAAGAGCCAGGGCAACTGCTCGGCGCCGGAAAACACCGCCAGTTCATCGCGGATCGGACGCAGCACGTAATACGACGCCAGGACCACGTAGAACGCCATGGCCGACCAGAGCACCAGCATGCGTTCGTCGCGCCCAAGCGCCTGCCAGGCGCGCCATGGCGTGGTGGCGCCTGCAGTATCGGTCAACGCATTCGGTGTGGTCATGGCAGTCAGTGTGACCATCTGCGCACATCAGCAGCGCATGGCAAAAGTCAGGATGCGCCAAGAGTCATCCGGCAAGCCATAATGCCAGACCGAATCTCGCCTCCCTTTCGCTGCCGCAACGAAGATCATGACGCCCGAACAACGTATCCACATCCTGCGCCAGGAACTCGCCGAGCACAACTACCGCTACTACGTGCTCGACGACCCCAGCGTGCCCGATGCCGTCTATGACCGGCAAATGCGCGAGCTGATCGAGCTGGAGGCCGCCCATCCGGAGCTGGCCCGCTCCGACTCGCCGACTCAGCGTGTGGGCGGTGAAGCATCGACGACGTTTGGTGCGGTCGCGCACGAAGTACCGATGCTGTCGCTGTCGAACGCATTCAGCCCGGAGGAAGTCGCCGACTTTGTCCGTCGAATCGTCGACACGCTGGGTGTGGCCGAACCGGAATTTTCCGTCGAGCCGAAACTCGATGGACTGGCGATCAGCCTGCGTTATGAACACGGCCTGTTCGTTCGTGGCGCCACCCGGGGTGACGGCAGTACCGGCGAGGATGTCACCGCCAATCTGCGCACGATTCGCGCCATTCCGCTGCGCTTGCGCGGCGAAGCCCCGCCGGTGCTGGAAGTCCGCGGCGAGGTCTACATGGCCAAGGCCGCGTTCGACGCGTTTAATGCCGCTGCGCTGACCCGCGGGGATGCGACGTTGGCCAACCCGCGGAATGGCGCCGCCGGTTCGTTGCGCCAGAAGGATCCCCGGATCACGGCCGAGCGGCCGCTGTCTTTTTACGCTTATGGATTGGGTGTGGTCGAGGGTTGGGCCGTACCTGCGCGCCATAGCGACATGCTCGAAGCGCTGCGTCGGTTCGGTCTGCCGGTCAGCCCGCTGGTCGATCGCGCCAGCGGCGAAGCCGGCCTGCTGGCTTACTTCGCGCGGATCGGTGTGGCGCGCGAAACCTTGCCGTATGACATCGACGGGGTTGTCTACAAACTCGACGACCGCGCCCAGCAGGAACAGATGGGCTATGTCTCGCGTGCGCCGCGTTGGGCCATTGCCCACAAGTTCCCGGCTCTGGAAGAACTCACCATCGTCGAAGGCATCGACGTGCAGGTTGGCCGTACCGGCGCCCTGACGCCCGTGGCTCGTCTGAAACCGGTGCACGTGGCCGGCGTCACGGTCACGAATGCCACCTTGCACAACGAAAACGAAATACGTCGCAAGGACGTGCGCGTCGGCGACACCGTCATCGTGCGGCGTGCCGGTGACGTCATTCCCGAAGTGGTTGCCGTGGTACTCGATCAGCGCCCCGAGCAGACAAGTGAATTCGTGATGCCGGAACGATGTCCGGTGTGTGACGCGCCGGTGCAACGCGAAGCCGAACAAGCGGTGATCCGTTGCACCAATGGTTTCGCGTGCCCGGCCCAACTGCGTGAGGCCATTCGCCATTTCGCCAGCCGGCGTGCGATGGACATCGAAGGGCTAGGTGATGAAACCATCGCCGACATGGTCGACTTGCCATTCCTCCGGCGTCACGATGGCCCACGCGCGCTCCATTCGATGGCCGACCTGTATCAACTTGAGCTCGCCGACCTGCTTGAACTGAAGCTCCGGCAGGATGAGCGCGCCGGGGTTCAGCAAGATCCGCGCAAGAAGCCGACCACCCGCTGGGCTGAAAATCTGCTCGCTGCGATCGAAAAGAGTCGCGACACCACCTTGCCTCGACTGCTGTTCGCACTGGGCATCCGCGATGTCGGCGAATCGACCGCCAAAACCCTGGCCAATCACTTCGGCAGCCTGGACGCGATCATGCAGGCTGAAGAACCGGCTTTGCTGACCGTGCCGGATGTCGGTCCGGTTGTCGCGCGGCGAATTCTCGATTGGTGTCTGCACGCCGGCAATCGCGGGTTGATCGCCGATTTGCGCAAGGGCGGGCTGCGATTCACCGAGGGTCCACCTGTTGCGGCCGCGGCGGGCCCCTTGTCCGGGCAGACAGCGGTACTGACGGGCACGCTGGTCAACTTTACACGCGACCAGGCGGGTGCGCGGCTGGAAGCGCTGGGCGCAAAACTCTCGGGTTCCGTGTCCAAAAAAACCAGCTTTGTGGTGGCCGGCACTGAAGCGGGGTCCAAGTTGGTCAAAGCGCAGGAACTCGGTATTCCGGTATTGGATGAAACCGGACTGCTGGACCTGCTCACTCGCCACGAGGGCGCATGAACCGGGATGCGCTGATTCTGCGCGCCCGGCTCTACGCCGACATTCGCGCGTGGTTCGCCGGGCAGGATGTGCTCGAAGTCGAGACGCCGATCCTGTCGCGAGCGGGCAACACGGATCCGAACATCGAAAGCTTCACGACGCGGTTCACCGGCCATGTCGATGCCGGCCCCGCCTTGCGCTGGTTGCGGACGTCGCCGGAATTTCCGCTGAAGCGGCTGCTCGCTGCCGGGCTTGGCGACTGCTACGAACTCGGGCGCGTCTTCCGGAACGGCGAAGCCGGCCAACGGCACAACCCTGAATTCACCATGCTGGAGTGGTATCGCCTCGGGATCGACCATCGCGCACTCGGGGAACAAGTCGTCGAACTGGTGCAACGACAGTTGTCCTTGGTCGGACGAGTCGCGGTGGTTCATCGCTGCAGTTACCGGCAGTGGTTTCTGGATGCGCTGCAACTGGATCCGATGACCGCGTCGATCGAGTCCCTGCAATCTGCGTTGGGAGATATTCGAATCGACACTGCGGGCCTCGATCGCGACGACTGGCTCGACCTGATCATCACGCACCGACTCACGGTCGGGCGACCTGCCGACGAACTGCTGCTCGTCTACGACTATCCGGCCAGTCAATGTGCGTTGGCGCGAATCCGGGATGAATCACCACCCGTGGCGAGCCGATTCGAAGTGATGCTGGGCGGTGTCGAATTGGCGAACGGATATCACGAGCTCAACGACAGCACCGAACAGCGCCTTCGATTCCAGCGGGATCACACGCGCCGTCGTGCTCGCGGACTGGTCCTGCCCGAGATCGACGAAGCCTTGCTGGCAGCGTTACCCAATCTGCCCGACTGTGCCGGCGTGGCCATGGGGCTGTGGATCGTTTGCTGCTGAACCTGCTCGGCACCGACGATCTGCGCTCGGTGCTCGCCTTTCCATTTGATTCAGCCTGAAGGACTCCCATGCGAATCTGCGTCTATTGCGCGTCCAGCGCCAGTTGTGACCCCGACTATCATCGTGCCGCATTCGATCTGGGTGCCCGGATCGCCAAGGCCGGCCACACGCTCGTCTATGGCGGCGGCGGAGTCGGCTCCATGGGTGCAGTGGCCGACGGGGCGCTCAGCGAGCATGGCGAGGTCATCGGCATCATTCCTCGATTCATGACCGAAGTGGAATGGCAACATCCAGGCTTGGCATCGCTGGAAATCGTCGAAGACATGCGCGAGCGCAAACATCGCCTGCTCACCGGATCCGATGCGGTGGTGACCCTGCCGGGAGGCTGCGGCACCTTCGAGGAAGTGTTCGAGGCGATCACGCTGAAGCGACTGGGCATCTACTTCAATCCGATCATCTTCGTGAACACGCGCGGGTTCTACACGGGCCTCATGCAGTTCCTCGAACTCAGCATCCGGGAGCGAATGATGGGGGACGCCCATGCCGCGATGTGGTCGATGGTCGATGACCCGTCCCAGGTCCTCGACGAAATCGCCCGCACGCCGGCATGGCCGAGTGATGCCCGCCGGTTTGCAGCAGTCAAGTAATCGCGCTGGTCGGCCGGATTTGGCCGCTCGCCCTGCTCGAGGTTGGTTCGCCCCCGTTTTGCGCTACAAGCCAGACATGGGCCAAAGGTACTGGCCTGCACCTAGGCGGGAACCGGAGCGAGAGCGATGCCCAAGATCGGTCGAGATTCGCTGATGGTGAGTCTGGCGCTGGCGTTGTGATGCTGGGTGCCTGGTTTGTCGTTCATCAAGGCCGCGCCCAGGGCGAACAGATCGCTACGGCGCTCTCGTCCCTGCGACTCATGGTTTATGTCGCCGGTGCCATCGCGTTCGTGACCGGCATCGGCATCGGTACCGTGTTTTGCCGGCCTCTTGATGGCCTTGGCGCTTTGACGGGTTGTTGACGGCCCGGTCCGGTCCTGATGGGCAAGTCCGCCACTTCTGGGCGTGGTGACTTGCACGATTTGCCGAACCGCCATTGATGGCGGCTGGCAGCCGGCGCAAGCCGGCTGCCCTGTCGCTTTGACGCGATTGATTTGTCATTGAGCAGGAATCGGACGTGTACCGGATTTGCGATGTAGAGCAACGTCAGGATGGCGTTGATCAAGAGCCTAGCAACGGTCCGGGAGCACCCATGTCCAATCCGATTCAAACGGCTGATGCGGCCATCGAAAACAAGGCCGAACTGGTCGACTATCTGGCCTCCGGCAACAAGCCGAAAGACGCCTGGCGGATTGGCACCGAGCACGAAAAGTTCGGGTTCAGAACCGATGACCTGCGTGCGCCAACGTATGAAGGCGATCGCGGCATCGGCGTGTTGCTCAATACCATGGCCGAACGTTTTGGCTGGGAGAAAGTGGTCGAACAAGGCCACACGATCGCGCTGTTGCGCGACTTGGCCTCGGTCTCGCTGGAACCGGCGGGCCAACTGGAGTTGTCCGGCGCCCCGCTGGAAACGATCCACCAGACCTGCTGCGAAGTGGACACCCACCTGAAACAGGTGCGCAGTGTCGCCGAAGAACTGCAGATCGGTTTCCTGGGCATGGGGTTCCAGCCCAAGTGGGCGCGCGCCGACATGCCGTGGATGCCCAAGGGCCGGTATCGGATCATGCGCGAGTACATGCCCAAACGCGGCTCGCTCGGCCTCGACATGATGACGCGCACCTGTACGGTACAAACCAACCTCGACTTCGCGTCCGAAGCCGACATGGTGAAGAAATTCCGCGTGTCGCTGGCCCTGCAACCCATCGCCACGGCGCTGTTTGCCGACTCGCCGTTCACCGAAGGCCAGCCCAACGGGTTCCTGAGTTTCCGCTCACAGGTCTGGAGCGACACCGACCCGGATCGCACCGGCATGCTGGGGTTCGTGTTTGACGAGGGCTTCGGCTTCGAGCGCTATGTCGATTATCTGCTCGACGTCCCGATGTACTTCGTCTATCGGAAGGGTCAGTACCTGGACGCCAGTGGCTTGTCGTTCCGCGACTTCATGGCCGGGAAGCTGTCAATCCTGCCGGGCGAAAAGCCGTTGATGAAGGACTTCGCCGATCATCTGACCACGGCGTTCCCGGAAGTCCGACTGAAGAAATATCTGGAAATGCGCGGCGCCGATGGCGGCCCGTGGAACCGACTCTGTGCGCTGCCGGCGTTCTGGGTGGGACTGCTGTACGACCAGGTCGCACTTGATGCCGCGTGGGATCTGGTCAAGGATTTCTCGCTCGCCGAACGCGAGGCCTTGCGCCGTGACGTGCCGCGACTGGGTCTCAAACTGCCGTTCCGCGACGGCACAGTGCGCGATCTGGCACTGGAAGCGCTGAAGATCGCCGGCCACGGCCTGAAGTCGCGCGCCTGCCTGAACAGCCGCGGTGTCGACGAAACCATGTTCATCGAGCCCCTCGTCGAAATTGCGTTGGCGAACGAAACACCGGCCGAGCGCAAGCTGAAACTGTTCCATGGTGAATGGCAAGGCAACATCGACCCGATCTTCCGCGAGTTTGCCTACTGAGAGTTTTCCGCCTGGCAGTTGATGTTCCTGTGTGATCACCTCACAACAGGTCATTCGCTACTTGTGGGAATGGCTCCGGCTACCGACAATCGGGTCATGAACGACACCCATGCCATCAAGGTCGATGTCCAGACCCGATTTCTACCCGACCAGAGCGAGCCGGAACAAAACCGTTTTGCTTTCGCGTACACCATTACCATCACGAACGCCGGCCGAAAGCCGGCACAACTGTTGTCGCGACACTGGCTGATCACCCACGGCAGCGGCAAGATCGATGAAGTCCGGGGCCCGGGAGTCGTCGGAGAAACACCGCGCCTGGAACCCGGACAAGCCTTTGAGTACACCTCGGGCGCCATCCTCGAAGCGCCGGTTGGCACCATGGAAGGCAGTTACCAGATGGTTGCCGACGAAGGCACCTGCTTGACGCGCCGATCAAGCGGTTTGTCCTGTCGATGCCGCGGATCCTGCACTGATGGCGGTTTATGCGATCGGCGACCTGCAGGGCTGCTACGACCCGCTGGTCGCCCTGCTCGACCGGATTCGATTTGATCCTGCAAGTGATCAACTGTGGTTCTGTGGTGACCTCGTCAACCGCGGTGGCCAATCGCTGGAAACGCTGCGCCTGGTGAAATCACTCGACGCCTACTCGGTCACCGTACTCGGCAACCATGACCTCAGCTTGCTGTCGATCGCCACCCGCACCGAAGAAGAACGCAACAAGGCCAATCCGGATCTCCGACGTGTCCTGCAGGCGCACGACTCCCATGAACTGCTGGAATGGCTGCGCCACAGACCGCTGATGCACGTCGATCAAGATATCGGGTTCGCGCTCGTCCATGCCGGCCTGTCACCGCGCTGGACCATCAAACTTGCCGAAGCCCGGGCACGCGAAGTCGAACGTGCGCTGCGCGGCAACGAGTTCCGGAACTTGATGAAACGGCTGTTCGGCAACAAGCCCGCCGGCTGGTCAAAACAATTGACAGGTGTCGAGCGGCTTCGGGCGATCATCAACGTGATGACGCGCATGCGGTTCTGTGACGTCCATGGCCGCATCGGCTTCGACTTCAAGGGCGAACCGGGCACCCAGAAGAACGGCTTTTACCCATGGTTCGAAGTGCCCGGCGGCAAGAAACGCGAATTGCCCGTGGTCTGTGGCCACTGGTCCGCGCTCGGCCTGTTCCGCGGACTCGGTGTGTATTCGATCGACACCGGCGCAGTCTGGGGCGGGCAATTGACCGCACTCAAGCTGGGCCCGGAACCGGAAGTCATCCAGGTGCCCTGCGAGGCGCGTGCCGCGTTGGGTAAAGGCGGCGACTGAGCCTAGAATCAACCCTTCTCCCGTAAAACGGGAGAAGAACATATTGCAGATCGACAGTACTTTTGGCCTTCGGGCATCTTCTCCCGCAAAGCGGGAGAAGAAACTTGGTCTGTCACATCGGACCGCGCGGACCCCGTGGGCCGCGATTGCCACCACCCGGCCCGCGATTGCCACCGGGACCACCGGGGCCACGATTGCCACTGGGCGGCCGGCTGCTGGGTGCGCGGTTGCCGTCGATGCCACTCGGCGCACGATTGCCGTTGCCCCCGCGCGGCGGACCGCGATCGGCTAGCGCGAACTGATTGGAATCCATCGGGCCGACGAACTCACGTGGCTTGCGTGGGCCACCTGGACCCCGCGCGCCCGGGCCACCGGCTCCACGTGCACCGGCACCACCCGGGCCTCGAGCACCCGGACCACCCGGGCCTCGAGCACCAGGACCACCAGGCCCGCGCGCGCCGGGGCCGCCCGGACCACGTGGACCCTTGCCACCCGGCTTGCGATTGCCGGGCATCCGGTTGCCGTCGTCACCGGAACCAAAACCGCGGAAGCTGTTCGGATCGACTGGCTGGCCAGGACCGCGCTTGCCACCACCCTTCTTGAATCCGGCACCGGCACCGGCACCCGGCTTGCGTGGGCGCTTGGGCGGACGACGCAAGTCGTCGACTCGATCAAACGCGCGCAATTCGCGGGCTTCATCGGCATTGCCGGAGCTGTAACTTTCGGACTTGCCTTCAGGACGATATTCGTTGAGCGTGCGACTGGCGCGACGCACGCCGATCACGGCCTGCAGGGTCAATGATTCGGGAATCGGTTGCAGACCGAGTTCTTCGCGCAAGGCGCGGACTTCCTCGATCGGCATGGCGCGGAAATGGCCGCGACGCAGTTCACGCGGCAACTCGACCTTGCCGTAGCGGATGCGCTTCAGGCGGCTCACTTCGACGCCGACCGCTTCCCACATGCGACGCACTTCGCGATTGCGGCCTTCCTTGATGATCACGCGGAACCAGCTGTGGCTCTCGCCCAGGCTGATGACATGCAGTTCATCAAACTTCGCCGGGCCATCTTCCAACTGCACGCCGGTCTGCAGCGCTTTCATCATCGCTTCGGTGACCGTGCCATGGATGCGGCACACGTACTCGCGCTCGAGTTCGCGCGACGGGTGCATCATCGCATTCGCCAGTTCGCCGTCGGTCGTCATCAACAACAGACCGGTCGTGTTCATGTCGAGACGGCCGATCGAAATCCAGCGCGTGTTCTTCAGGCGCGGCATGCGCTCGTAAACGGTGCGCCGACCTTCCGGATCTTCGGTCGTGCTGATCTCGCCTTCCGGCTTGTGATAAAGCAGGACATGAATGTCTTCGACCGGCGTGACTGTGGCCATGAAGGCCTTGCCGTCGATCTCGACACGATCCCCCGTGCGGACACTGTTGCCAACCGTTGCGGGCTGGCCGTTGATGCGGATGTCGCCGGCGGCGACGCGCTCCTCGATGGTCCGGCGTGAGCCGAGGCCGGCTTGCGCCAGCACCTTCTGGATGCGTTCTTCGATGATGGTGCCGGCCGGTTTGTCGCGCTTCAGCTTCAGGGTCAGGCGGGATTTATCAATGGTCATGGGGTGGTTCCGGTGTCTTGATTGGGATCGACGGGGTCGGCGCGCTCGATGTCTTCGGGCTGCCCGCTCAGGTCTTCGTGGAGGTGTTCGACGTCATCATTCACGACGAGGTCGGTGTTCGGCTCGGAGAACGCGTGGGCGTCACCGTCTTCTGCTTCAGGGGCTACATCTTCTTGTGATTCAAATTCGTCTTCATCGACTTCATCTTCGATGACTTCTTCCGGGACCACTGCGGCCGTGTTGTCGACGACGACGTCCGGTACCGGAACTTCGTCCAGTGTCGTGCCGGCCAGCGGCATCTGCGGTTCGAGGGCATCGAAGTCCCTCAACTCGGCGAGCGGCGGCAACTGGTCCAGGCTTTTCAGGCTGAAATAATCGAGGAACTGGCGTGTGGTGCCGAACAATGCCGGCCGACCGGGGACGTCCCGATGACCCAGCACGCGGATCCATTCGCGCTCTTCAAGAGTCTTGATGATGTAACTCGATACCGCCACACCGCGGATCGCTTCGATCTCGGCGCGGGTGATCGGCTGCCGGTAGGCGATCAACGCCAGGGTTTCCAGCAGGGCACGGGAATACTTGGTCTGGCGCTCGGTCCACAGGCGCGACACCCAGATCTGGGTATCGGTGCGAACCTGATAGCGGAAACCGCTGGCCACCTCGATCAGTTCAACGCCGCGACCGGCACAATCCGACATCAATGAAGCCAAGGCTTCGAGAATACGTTCCTTGCCGGGCGACTGGCTGTCACCAAACAGGTCATGCAAGTGATCAACCGTCATCGGCCGGCCGGCCGCCATCAGGATGGCTTCCAGCAGCGGCTTCAGGGATTCGAGATCGGATGGCGCCGGTGCCGCGTGGACAGGCTGGTCGGAATAAACATCCTGAGCTTCGGCCACTTCGGCTGGCGTGGGCGCTTCGGCCACCGCTTCCGGCAAACTTTCCGGTGTTTCGTGTTCTTCGTGTTCGTTCGATGGGTTCATTACGCGTTACCAGCCACGTCGTCATTCGCGGCTTCAGAGAGGTTTGGGCCATCAAAGCTTTTCGAGCGCACATAAATGGGCGCCAATGCCTCGTTCTGGGTGATCTCGAGCAGGTTTTCCTTCGCCAGTTCGAGAATGGCCAGAAATGTCACGACCACACCCAGACGACCTTCTTCGACGGTGAACAATTCGGTGAAGCCGACAAACTCGCCGTTACTGAGCCGTGTCAGCACTTCGCTCATGCGCGCACGCACCGACAGTGCTTCGCGCTTGATGTTGTGGCGGCCGAACAACTCGACACGCTTCATCACGTCTTTCAGCGCCAGCAGAAGCTCGCGCATTTCCACCGGCGGCGGCACGGAGATGGTCTCCTGCTCGACGACGTGTGCGTCGACGCGGTAGAAGTCGCGACCTTCGCGCGGCAGACGGTCGATATCTTCAGCCGCTTTCTTGAACCGTTCGTATTCCTGCAGTCGGCGCACGAGATCCGCACGCGGATCCTCTTCTTCGCCGACGGCATTCGGTGGCCGAGGCAGCAGCAGACGGGACTTGATCTCACACAGGATGGCTGCCATGACCAGATAGTCGGCGGCCAACTCGAGCTTCATGTCGACCATGAGCTCGATGTATTCCATGTATTGCCGGGTGATCTCGGCAATCGGGATATCGAGAATTTCAGGTTCTGTCGGCGGATCAGGTACAGCAGCAGGTCGAGTGGACCTTCGAAAGCTTCGAGGATGACTTCCAGCGCATCCGGCGGGATGTAGAGGTCCTTCGGCATGGCAAGCACGGGTTCGCCGCGCACCATGGCCAGGGGCATCTCGGTCTGCACTGGCTGTGCCTTCAACACGGAGGTTGAAAGGACTGCTTCTGGCTCATCGGACATCGGGCAGCAGGCTCATGAATCCCGTCGGACGCCACAAGTGCGCTCAGACGGACCATCACTATCGAAAGAATCGCGCGCTGCCTTGTACGCAGTGCGTGACCATGGAGTCGGGGAATCGCAGCGTCTCGAAGAAGGCTTCTGAGCGCGTGAGGCGCAATAGTCTGGCCTCAGGCACTTGGTTTGGGCCATGTTGGCCAGTCGCGACATGGCCAACTGTGGAGCGGCTTTAGCCGGCCTGCCCACCGCGCTAAAGCCGCTCCCACAGGAATGGAATCCAGCATTCGCTCATCGGATCCGGCACGTCGGCCTTGATCGCCAGCGCATGAATGTCGGTGTCCATCATCCCGCCGAGTGCGGCATAAATGGCCCGGTGACGCGCCAGCAAGGAAAGACCCGCAAATGCCGAACTGGTGACGTGCACCGTGAAGTGCCCACGGCCATCCCGCGCACCGGCGTGTCCGACGTGTTTGTGGCTGTCGTCGATGATGTCGAGGGTGGTCGGCGCCAGTGCTTCGGTCAGCTTGGCGCGCATCCGCTCGATGCGCTCGGCATTCACGGCAGCACCTTGCGGAACGGCGAAACCCGAACGGATTCGTACACGCCGGCTTCGAGATACGGGTCGGCATCGGCCCACGCACGGGCGGCATCCAGCGACTCGAATTCGGCCACGATCAGGCTGCCGGTGAATCCGGCCGGACCCGGATCCTCGGCATCGATGGCGGGCAACGGTCCGGCCAGCAACAAGCGACCCGAATCTTTGAGTGCATTCAGCCGGGCCAGATGTGCCGGTCGCGCCGCCATGCGCCCAGCCAGACTGTCGGGACGGTCCTTGCCTTCAATCACGTACCACATGCGACAACCTCGCTCGGGAAAGCGGCAAGCATAACGCGGACGAAGCAAGCGATCGGACTTGCCAGTAACTATGCTTGCCCTTCCCTACCGGACGAACACCATGACAACCCGCACCGAACAGGATGGCTTCGGCCCGCTCGAACTGCCGGCCGACGCGCTGTATGGCGTCCAGACCCAAAGGGCCGTGGTGAATTTCCCGGTGTCGGGCTGGACCATGCCCCGCGCATTCATTGCCGCCCTCGGCGCGATCAAGGCAGCCTGTGCACGCGCAAACGGCGAGTTCGGGCATTTGCCACCTGCCGTGGCCGAGGCCATCGCGTTTGCCGCCGACCGGATTGCCCGCGGCGAACACATCGACCAGTTTCCGGTCGACGTCTTCCAGACCGGCTCCGGCACCAGCAGCAACATGAATGCGAACGAGGTCATTGCCCGACTGGCCACTCAGCGACTCGGCGCAGCCGTCCATCCAAACGACCACGTGAATTTCGGACAGAGCTCGAACGACGTCATTCCGACGGCGATCCAGGTCGCCGCCGCCCGGCTGCTCGCCGACGAACTCCTGCCCACCCTGCTTGATCTCAAGCTCATGCTCGAACACCGTGCGGGCGAACATCTGCAGACGGTCAAGACCGGCCGCACGCACCTGATGGACGCGATGCCGGTGACACTCGGCCAGGAACTGCTGGGCTGGGCCGCACAGGTTCGCAGCAACATCGAACGACTGGCCGATACCCAACGCCGGGTCGCTCGTTTGCCACTCGGTGGCACCGCGGTCGGCACCGGGATCAATGCCGATGCCCGGCTGGGCCCAAGGGTCGCGGAATTGCTGTCGGCCGAAGGCAGTGTGGCCTTTGAAAGTGCCGACAACTATTTCGAGGGCATTTCGGCGAAGGACGAATGTGTCGAACTCTCCGGTCAGCTGAATACACTGGCGTGTACGCTGATGAAAATCGCGAACGACCTGCGCTGGATGAATTCAGGGCCACTGGCCGGGCTCGGCGAGATCGAATTGCCCGCGCTGCAGCCCGGGTCGTCGATCATGCCCGGCAAGGTCAACCCGGTGATTCCGGAGTCGGTCGCCATGGTCTGCGCCCAAGTCATGGGCCAACACCTGACCGTCACGATCGCCGGCCAGTCCGGCAACTTCCAGCTCAACGTCATGTTGCCCGTGCTGGCGCACAACCTGCTGTCGTCCCTGTCCCTGCTCACGAATGTCGTCCGCCTGCTGACCACCCGAGCACTAGCCGGATTCACCGTGCGCCACGCACGGATCGAAGCCACGCTGGCGCAGAATCCGATCCTGGTCACCGCCCTCAATGCACGCATCGGCTACGAACAAGGCGCACTGATCGCCAAACGCGCCTACCGCGAAGGCAGGCCGGTACTGGACGTCGCGCAGGAGGTGACCGGTTTGGCGCGCGATGAACTCGCGGCCTTGCTCGACCCGGCCAAGCTCACCCGCGGTGGTGCTGCCGGGCCGGGAGGCGGCTAAAGGCAGGAGCCCAGCAACCGTCGTGGAGAGGAATTTGGTAAGCCTCGCGATACCGGATCGCATCGGCAACATGGATCGGGTTGAGGCCGCGGCTCGTGGTTCGCTTTGAAGCGGCGGCGAAGCGTTTGCCTAAACCCCTCCCAACCCTCCCCGAACATCGGGGAGGGCTTGCACGGATTGGACAACGTCGCATCGCGGCTGAAGCCGCTCCCACAGTTGGGAGTCTGGGGCAGGCCCCACTGCGGGGTTCCTCACGCGCCACCTGTGGGAGCGGCTTCAGCCGCGATGCTTCGATCGGTCACTAGATCTGCGCGCCTGACGCTTCGTTCAGCATTTCGCCCGAATCCGCCGGGCCCTGCCCGGTACACTGACCATCACCCAGCTTTCCTTGTATCGGCAATGTGGTCGTCGAAAATCCTGCCTGCACTCAAATTCCTGTACCGATGGCTGCGCACCCCCGCGTTGGTGGCGTTGGGCATCGCCGTGGGTTTTGGTGTGCCGTATTTCTGGCATATCGACCGTTTGGTCCGGGCCGGCTTTTCGAACCTCACGTATGAACTGCCGAGCCGCGTCTATGCCCGGCCGCTCAGGCTGGAGCGCGGCCAACGGATCGATGCGGCCACGCTGAAACTCGAACTGGCGGCTTCCCGTTATGCCGAAGCCGATCCGGTCACCGAACCCGGCACCTATGCCGAACGCGACCAGACCTTCGACATCGCCACACGCGAATTCGTCGACGGCGACGGCCGGCATCGTGCCGCACGCCTGCAGGTGGTGCTGAACCGGGGTCGGGTCGCCCGCCTGACGGAAATCGGCAGCAAGACCGACCTTGAATCGGCACTGATCGATCCGGCGCGGATTGCCACGCTGTACGGCAAGTCCCGCCAGGAACGTCGTTTGGTCAGACTCGACGAAGTTCCGCCGCTGTTCGTGCAGACGCTGCTGGCGGTCGAAGACCAGAACTTCCACAACCATTACGGGGTCGACCCCAAGGGTCTGCTGCGCGCATTGTGGGTGAATGCCAGCAGTGGTGAGTTGAGTCAGGGTGGTTCGACGCTGACCCAGCAACTGGTGCGCAACCTGTTCCTCGACCGTCGCAAGAAGCTCGCGCGCAAGCTCAACGAAATGGCGATCGCGCTGACGATCGAATACCGCTACGACAAGAACAAGATTCTCGAGGCTTATCTCAACGAGGTTTACCTCGGCCAAATGGGCGCGCAGGCCGTCCATGGCATCGGTGCCGGCGCCGAGTTCTACTTCGGGCGCGACCTGAATGCGCTGAAGCCTCAGGAAATCGCCTTGCTGGTGGGCATCATCAAGGGCCCGTCTTCGTACGATCCGCGCCGCGAACCGGTGGCTGCGATGAAGCGGCGAAATCTGGTTCTGCTGGAAATGTCGCAAGCCGGGTTGATCAGCACACTCGACGCCGCGGCCATGCGCCGGCAAGGCCTCGGAATTGTGGGCGGTGGCGCGTTGCCACAAAACCGATACCCGGCATTCATGGGCCTGGTGCGCGCGCAACTCGCCAGTGACTTCGATAGCCGCTCCTTGGCCAGCGAAGGCCTGAGCATCTACACCACGCTCGCGCCTTCAACGCAAAAATTCGCCGAACGAGCCGTCAGCGAGAAGATCAAGACGCTCGCCAAGGACACCTCCGGCCTTGAAGCCGCGATGGTCGTGACCCACGCGGCGACCGGCAGCGTCGAAGCCATGGTGGGTGGCCGTAATCCCGACGAACCCGGGTTCAACCGGGCCATGGATGCCGCGCGGCCGATCGGCTCCCTGGTCAAACCGTTCGTTTATCTGGTCGCACTGGCACAACCGGATCGCTATTCGCTGATCACGCCACTCGACGACTCCGAGTACGTGTTGAAACAGCGCGGCGCGCCGGACTGGCGACCGCGCAATTCCGACAATCTCGAACACGGCATCGTGAGCCTGATGGATTCGCTGGCGCGTTCGTACAACATTGCGACCGTGCGGCTCGGCATGGAACTCGACGTCAACAAGGTCCGTCGTGTGCTCGAAGCGCTGATTCCCGGCGCCAAGGTATCGCCGCACCCGAGCCTGTTGCTGGGCGCCACCGAACTCTCGCCCTTGCAGGTAACGCAGGCGTATCAGTATCTGGCTGCCGACGGGCATCTGGTCGCGCTGAACTCGGTGCGCGCCGTCATTGATCCGAGAGGGCGTCCACTGACCCGGTACTCCAGTGAGCAAAGCGCCGGCGATCTTGTGCAGGCGTCCCGTCTGGTCACCTTCGCCCTGCAGGAAGCCGGCCGGAGCGGCACCGCTTCGGCGTTGATCGGCTTGGGCCTTGGTGATCTGGAAGCCGCAGGCAAAACCGGCACCAGCGACGATCGCCGCGATTCATGGTTCGCCGGATACACCGGCTCTCACCTCGCCGTGGTGTGGCTCGGCCGCGACAACAACGACAAGGCCGGTTTCTATGGGTCCACCGGCGCCATGCGCCTGTGGGCCGGTTTGTTCGAAAAGCTGCCGACCGAGCCCTTGCGGCTCGACCTCGGCCACGACCCGGCCGTGTACTGGGTCGATCCGGCAAGTCAGCGGCTGACCCAACCCGACTGCGAGGGTGCAAAACCCATTCCGTTCATTCGCGACTACCAACCGATTGATTTCGCAAATTGTGATGGGTTCCAATTCAGTGATTGGTGGCGCGAACGGTTTGGCCGCGAGCAAGAGGACGAGGATGAACATGGATAGTTTGGCAAAACGACTGCGGTGGTCCTTGCTGTGGGTGACGGTGCTCGTGCTGGCCGCGTGCAAGACCATGGAACCGCCCCCGCCTCCGCCGCCGCCACCGGAACCACCCAAACGTGACTGGCTGAGCGAGATCCGCACCGAGGCGGCCCAGGCCGAATTGCGAGGTGGCGCATTCCCGCTGGCCGATGCCGACGTGTTGTCCTTGCGCAAGCGCGCCGAAAGGCTGGAGCGTGAGCGCCAGTTCGCCGAAGCGGAGCGTTTGCTCGCCGAGGCGCTGACGCTGATGGCCGAAGACCCGGCACTGTGGCAACAACGCGCCGAACTTGCGTTGGCCCAACGACGGTTCAATGAAGCCGAAGAGCATGCGCGCAAGGCCGAATCACTGGGTATCGACTTCGGCGAACTCTGCGTGCGCATCCGCCTGACCCAGGCGGCCGCGCGCGAAGAAGCGACCGACATCACTACCGCACAGACCCTCCGCGAGAAAGCCAGAGCCTGTTTCCCGCCTGAATTGCCGCGGTTCTGAGGGGCATCGGTATGGAAGCGGAATCGCGCACCCCGGCGGAAATTGCGCTCGATCACGACGGCGCCCTGGCCGCCGCGATCGCCGGGTTCCGCGTGCGTGAGGTGCAGATCTCCATGGCGCGCGCCATCGAAGACACCATCGAGCATCACTCGGAACTGGTCGTCGAAGCCGGCACCGGTACCGGCAAAACCTTCGCGTATCTGGTCCCGGCATTACAGTCGGGCGTGAAGGTGATTGTGTCGACCGGCACCAAGGCCCTGCAGGACCAGTTGTTCCATCGTGACCTGCCGCGTGTGCGCAAGGCGCTGGGCAGCCGGGCCAAACTGGCCTTGCTGAAGGGCCGTGCCAATTACCTGTGCCGCGATCGCCTCGACAAGACCCGCAAGGAAGGCAATCTGCACAGCCGTGTGCAGGTGGCGGAACTCGTTCGTATCCACGCTTGGGCCGGTCGATCCGTCAGCGGCGATATCGCCGAGATGGACACCGTGCCGGAAGACTCGCCGATCTGGCCGCGAGTCACGTCCACCAGCGAAAACTGCCTCGGCAGTGATTGCCCGCAGTTCAACGAATGTTTTGTCGTGCGCGCGCGACGTGCCGCACAGGAGGCCGACCTCGTGGTCGTCAACCATCACCTGCTGTTTGCCGATCTGGCCATCCGGCGCGAGGGCTTCGGTGAAATCCTGCCCGGCGCAAACGTCTTCATCATCGACGAGGCGCACCAGATCCCGGAACTCGCGGGTCAGTTCTTCGGCGAGAGTGTATCGACCCGGCAACTTTCCGATCTGCGATTGGATGCCGAACGGGAAGCGGCCGCCGTGGCCGGCACGCAGGCAGCGCTTAAGCTCTCCGGCGCGAACCTCGACCTCGCCTGCCGCGATCTGCGCCTCGCACTGCATGGGCAACCAGCACGTGCTGCATGGGCGACGGTGGCGAACCATGACGAAGTCCGTCGGGCACTCGACGACATCCGTCATCATCTGAGTGAACTGCACCAGCAACTCGCTTCCCTGGCCGAGGCGAGTCCGGGGCTCGAAAGCTGCCGCGATCGCGCCGAACTGCTGGCCAATCGTCTGGATCTCACCGAAACACTCGACGACCGGGATCACATCGTCTGGTACGAGTACAGCGAGCGCAACGTCAGCATCACGTCGACGCCGCTTGATGTCGCCAAACCCTTGAGTGAGTTCCGACAGCGCCTCAAGGCGTCGTGGGTGTTCACGTCGGCCACGCTCAGTGTCGGCAAACGATTCGACCACTTCACGCGCGCGATCGGCCTGTGGGACCCTGAAACGCTGCTGTTGCC
The DNA here is from genome assembly GCA_016712105.1 of Ahniella sp. Classification (GTDB taxonomy): domain Bacteria; phylum Pseudomonadota; class Gammaproteobacteria; order Xanthomonadales; family Ahniellaceae; genus Ahniella. The sequence goes on along the minus strand of JADJRU010000021.1, from coordinate 35,637 downwards.
AAGTCCCTTCGATTATCCGCGGCAAGCCCTGATGTATTTGCCACCCAGCCTGCCTGCACCGAATTCGTTCGAGCATACGAGCGCCCTCGTCGAAGCGGTGCGGCCTGTGCTTGCGGCTTCGGGCGGCCGCGCCTTCCTGTTGTTCACGTCACATCGCGCACTGAAGCGCGCCGCTGAACTCCTCGCCGACCTGCCATTCCCGCTGTTCGTGCAAGGCACGGCCACGCGCACCAGCCTGCTCGAACAGTTCCGTCAGTCGGGCAACGGCGTGTTGCTCGGCGCTGCCAGTTTCTGGGAAGGTGTGGATGTCCAGGGTGATGCACTGTCGGTCGTGGTGATCGACAAACTGCCGTTCGCACCCCCCGACGACCCGGTCCTCGATGCGCGCATCCAGCGCTGCAAGGATGAAGGTGGCAATCCGTTCGGTGACATCCAGATTCCGAATGCGGCAATCGCGATGAAACAGGGCGCGGGTCGATTGATCCGTGATGCCGCAGATCGGGGCGTGCTGATGTTGGGTGATCCGCGCCTCACGGCATCCAGTTACGGCCGCATTTTTCTGAACAGTCTGCCGCCGATGCGGCAGACCCGGTCATTGGCTGATGTCCAGGCGTTCTTTGCAAGCCACGCGCCGGTCATCGAGAATGATGCGGATGAATGATCTGGTTCCCATCCTGAAGCCGCTTCGCGAGACCGGCTTCCGTTTCTTGTCCGCTGCCGAGTTTCAACCCTTGATCGCTGCCACGGCAGACGAGGTGCAGGACTTGCGCGCCGCGTGGCAAGACATGCCGCTCGATACCTACATGGCCGATGCCGGCCGCTATCGGCGCCGGCGATATGCCGTGATGAATGCCCGCACGCTCGATGATCTGGTGATCGAACCCGAGCAGCCGCATTTCCAGAATCTGAGTTACAACCGACTGAACGGCGGTATTGAGCGCTGGTACGCACCGATTGCGCCGCATACGCTTCATTCGCGTGTCTTCCAGTCCGTGCTCGGTTTCGCACTCGACCTGTTGTCGCAGCTTGCCGGCCCGCACCACTGGCATATCGAAGCGCACCAATTCCGGATCGAGGCGGGACCAGACCTGCCGGGGCAACCCACGCCCGAAGGTGTCCATCGTGATGGCGTCGACTTTGTGCTGGTGATGCTCGTAGACCGCCAGAACATCGAGCGCGGAACCACCACGGTCCATGCCACCGACGGCCAACAGCTCGACGCCTTCACGCTGACCGAAACCTTCGACCTGGCGCTGCTCGACGACCATCGCTGCCTGCATGGTGTGACACCCGTGCTGCCGAAGGATCCGCATAAGCCTGCCTGGCGGGATGTGCTGGTGCTGACGTTTCGGGCGCAGGGTCAACAGTCGATTTCGACGCGATTCCGGCCACCCGCTTTGGCGCGATAGAGCGCCTCATCGGCGCGCGCCAGGGCACGATCGATCGATATGTCCTCGGGTCGGACGGTACTGACGCCAAAGGACGCCGTGATGCTCAGTTCACGTCCCGGCAAGACCAGCGGTGACGAATCCAATCGTCGCCGCAGTGACTCGGCCAATGCGGCAGCCTGATCCAGACCGGCACCGGGCACGACACACAGGAATTCCTCGCCACCAAATCGGCCTGCGACGGCAGGCGGACTCACGCCAGCACGCAACAGATCGGCAATGTGCGCGAGTGCCCGATCACCCATTTCGTGGCCATAGGTATCGTTGATCGACTTGAAGCGATCGATGTCGAACAGGATCAAGCCCATCTGGCCGCCACCGCGGATTTCAGCCAAACCCTGCTGTGCGGCAAAAGTCAGCGCACGTCGATTCGGCAGTCCGGTCAACTCGTCGGTGACGGCCGCACGCTGAAGGCGGATTCGCGAGCGTTCGGACGCCATCATCAGGAATGCCGTGGTACCGACAACAGGAAACACCGCACCGGCCAACCCGCCGAGAACATTGATCCATCCGGGTGCAAGCGGCGACGGCACGTCCGTGAAGGGTGCGGTGACGGCACGCAAGGCCATGATGACGCCACAAGCCAGCAGCACACCGGTCATCATGCGACCCGACACCTCAAGCTCCAGATTGCGGCGCTGAAACACCCAGATCGCCGCAGCAATCATGTGCGTCGCCATGATCCCGGAAGCGAAAATGACCCGTGCCCGATACATGGGATACCAAGCCACGAAGACCAACAGCGCAATCAACCCGACCGCGACCAGCACGTAGGGCCATACCGGCATCGACAACCCGAAGAATCGGCGCAGTCCGTGTGCGTAGAGCACCGTTCCCATCATCGCCAGCGTGTTGCCGACCATGACCGATGGCACCAATGGCACTTCACCACGAAACGCGAAGAACACTCCGGCAAGCGCCAACATGAGGGTGCCGATTCGCCAAAGCACCGCGGCAGGCTGCACATCCGGCGCCAGGCCACGGTGCATCAATCCCAACACCCCGCCGGTCAACAGGCTCAGCAGCGACAGGGTCAGGTAAATGGATTGGGGATGCATCTCCAGAAATTTCATGGGCTCAAGCGCTTCGTTGAACCAATTGTCACGGGCCAGCAAGTATTGTGCTCATCGATCCGTCTGATGGCGTTGGCAAGACTTGCCGCAAAACCGGCGATCCGCAAGACTGCAGTCTGACCCGAGGGCCGCATCATGAAATGGACCAGTCTGTTGTTCGCTGGCGCAGCACTTTGTTCGGCCACGCTGTATTCTTTGACACCTCCTGCACCGTCAGCCGATCCCATCAATTTTCCGGCTCCCACTGAAGGCCCGGGTGAGTGGGGTGACGACTTTTCCAGTCGCCGCAAAGCCTGGATCGAACAATTACCGGGCTGCGCCGGATGTCGACTGGCGGAGCATGGACGGCGAAGCCCGCACTGCGCGGATCGAACGGCGCGCGCGACTTCGCAGTCAATTGATGGCCGCCGGCGTCGAGCAAGCCGAGTGGTCGCGCACCGTTCTTCCCGGCGCACTGGCCGGCAATTGGGTCGAACGCGGCAGCAGAACCCAGTCAGGGCGCGTCGTGTCGGCCGAGTTCGACAGTACGAACAACCGCATCACGGCACTGGCTCATGGCGGACAGGTCTGGCGTGCCGATCGGGGCGCGCTGAACTGGACAAGCCCGAACGACACCGTGATGTTCAGACCGAACGGCAACGTCGGCACCTTGCTCCGGCTCACGAATCCCGAACGTTTGCTGGTGGTGGGTGATCAACCGACCCGATTGGCATTCTCCAATGATGCCGGCACCACCTATACGGACTCGACCGGCGGGAACCCCGGCGGCGGCTGGTATGCCACCGGTCTGGCAGCACGTGATGCGGCCGGCACCGAGGTGTATTTCCTGCGGACCTATTTCGACGGCGCGATGGGCGATTGGCGCACGAAATTGTTCGCCTCGACGGATCGCGGTAGCACGTTCACGGACCGGGGCTTTGTCGGCAATCGTGATCAGGTCGCGATTTTTTCGCCCCGCGACACGTCGACGACGATGTACCTGTTGAACGGCACTCAATTGTCGACGATCACACCGGAACCCATGCACTGGTGGCACGCTCGACCGTGCCACATGCCGGCACGCCGAATGTGGTCACGCTCAGTGGCGGGCGCAACAGCACGTCCGGGCAGGGATTTCCTGTACGCGTTCTATTCGCGTTCGGGCGGTACCGATGTCTACCGTTCGCTGGATGGCGGTTTGACCTGGACCACACGTACGCCGGCACCCACCGAAATGTTCGGCAATTTTTCCGCCGAGGCGTCTCCGCAATTCCAGAACCATGCCTATGTGGGCGGGGTGAACCTGTACCGCAGTCTGGACGGCGCACAGAGCTGGCAGCTGGTCAATGAATGGTTCGCCTATTACGGCAATCCCGCCAGCCAACTGCATGCTGACATTCCGAACATCGACGTGTTCAGCAATGGCGCTGCCGACCGTATCCTCATCAGCACGGACGGCGGCCTGTATGAGTCGAACGACAATCTGATGACCGTCACCAACCTGTCCCTCTCGGGCCTCAATGTCTCGCAGTATTACGGGTCGTACACCCAGCGCAGTGGCTCACGGCACATCCTCGCCGGCGCACAGGATCAAGGCCTGCAGAAGGTGGTGAACCCGTCACCCGGCATCAATGATTTCATCCAGACCTACAGTGGCGACTATGCCCACCTGACGTCCGGCAACGGCGGCGTCAGCACCTGGATGGTCTACCCGGGTTTCGCGATGCTCGAAACGACTCCAGCCGCACCGAACACGAACGGTCTCCGTTTCTGGGATTTTGGCGCGCAGGGCTTCACCGGCTGGTTTTTCCTTCCGCCGATCGCTGCCGACCCGACGAATGGCAATCGCGCCATTCTTGCCGGCGGGCGAATCGGCGGTGGCAACAGCAATCGTGTGGTCGAGCTGAGTTACAACGGCAGCAGCATCAGCGGCGCACAGGACAGTTTCGATTTCGTCAACGCGGTGACCGCGGTGGCATTCGCCAGTGACGGCAACACCCGCTACGCCATGAGCACCGCACAGGATTTCTTCCGGAAATCCGGTGGCGGCAGTTGGACCAAAGTCACCAATTCAGGCCTTCCCGGCAATCACTACTTCCACGGCAACGACATCGTTGTCCATCCCACTGTGCCCGGCACAATCTACGTAGCGGGATCGGGATACTCCAATCCCGGCGTGTTCCGCTCGACCACGGATGGCAGCAGCTTCGCTGCGTTTTCGACCGGCTTGCCGAACACGATGGTCTACGACCTCGCCATTTCGGCGGACGGCCAACACTTGTTCGCAGCGACCGAACTGGGGCCGTATTACTACGACACCGCGACTTCTTCATGGGTGGATCTCTCCGGCGCCAGTGCTCCCGAACAGGTTTACTGGGACGTGGATTTCGTCGACAGTGAGAACACCGCGCGCTTCTCGACCTATGGCCGAGGCATCTGGGATTTTGCTCTGGACAGCGGCGGTCTGCTGTTCAGGAATGGCTTTGAGTAGGCACAGCTTCATGCGGGGACAACCACTTCCCGTCAAAAATATGTCACTCAGTGCCAAACAACCGTTCGTTTATTGGACGCCGACCGCAACTGGGTGAATAATCAGTCCTTCTCCACTGGATGGACATTATGTCGATCATTGATTTCCTCGCCGCTGGTCTGACCGGTTCACCGACCTGGGCCTACGTTGTGTATTTCTTCGCAGCGATCCAGCTGACGATCTTCGCGAATACGCTGTACCTGCATCGGTCGGCTGCACATCGCTCCGTGGAATTCCATCCAGTCATCGAACACATGTTCCGATTCGTCTGCTGGCTGACCACCGGCATGGTCACGCGCGAGTGGGTCGCCATTCACCGCAAGCACCATGCCCGCGTTGAAACCGACGAAGATCCGCACAGCCCGGTGGCCCATGGCATCTGGAACGTCGTGTTCCACGGCGTGTCGCTGTATCAGAAGTCGAAAAAGACCGCGACATGATCATGCAGTACTCGCAAGGCATGGAAGACGACTGGATCGAGCGCAATCTCTACTCGCGCTGGTCACCGCTCGGCCCGACTCTGCTGTTCATCATCAACTTCCTGCTGTTCGGCTTCATCGGTGTTGCGGTCTGGGCCTGTCAGATGTTGTGGATCCCGGTGGCTGCCGCTGGCGTGATCAATGGCCTCGGCCACTGGTGGGGTTATCGCAATTTCGAAACCGACGACCGCTCGACGAACCTCACGCCCTGGGGCTTGTTCATCGGCGGCGAAGAACTGCACAACAATCATCACGCCTACCCGAGTTCGGCGAAGTTCCAACTGCGCCGCTACGAGTGGGACATCGGCTGGACCGTGATCAGCGTGCTGCGCACGTTTGGCCTGGCGAAGGTCCTGCGTATCGCGCCGGCACTTGAGATCCGCCCGAACATTCCGTTGCCGGACGGCGAGACGCTCAAGGCGGCGATGACCGCTCGTTATGACCTGTCGAAACGATACTTCCGCACGGTCATCCGGCCTGCGCTGCGAGAAGAACTGGCGGCCGCCAAGGCAGCCGGTGAGCGTCTGTCGGGCCGGATCCGCCGTGGCATTGCCAGCGATGGCCGTTGGCTCAATGACGAACAGCGCGCCGCGATGGAACAGTGGCTGAACTCGCGGCCGTCCATCGGCACGCTGGTCGAACACCGTCGCCGCCTGAACGACATTCTCGCGCGCACCAGCAAGAACGCCGAAGAACGTCTGGAAGCACTGCGCGCCTGGTGCCGTGATGCCGAAGCGTCGGGTTCGCGCTCGCTGCAGCAGTTTGCTGCCGAGTTGCGCGGCTGGGCGCTTGTGCCCCAGGCGATCTGACCATGTCGTCTGCGATCCGTCCGTTCCGAGGCCAACTGCCGCGCCTGGCTTCGGGTGTTTATGTCGATCCGGCCGCGGTCGTGATCGGTGACGTCGAGATTGGCGAAGACGCCTCCGTGTGGCCGATGTGTGTGGTGCGCGGCGACGTGCACCACATCCGCATCGGTGCCCGCACGAACATTCAGGACGGCAGCATCCTGCATGTCACGCATGATGGCCCCTCGGTCACCGGCGGTTTCCCGCTGCTGATCGGTGCCGATGTCACCGTCGGCCATGGCGCCATCCTGCATGCCTGCACGATCGAAGACGCCTGCCTGATCGGCATGGGTGCCACCGTCCTCGACGGCGCCCGCGTCATGAAACACGCCTTCGTCGGCGCGCGTTGCCTCGTCCCGCCCGGCAAGATCGTCCAGACCGGCGAGATGTGGATGGGCAATCCGGGCAAGATGGTGCGGGTGCTCAGTGACCGCGAGATCGAAATGCTCTACTACTCGGCGCAGCACTACATCCGCCTCAAGAACGAGTACCTCGCCGCTGCGTGGGCTGTGCCTGAGGGCCGGCCAGACTGGCAGGCTGAGCGAAGCGAAGCCCAGCCTCTCGCAGCCCCGCCCACCCGGCCACGCGCTTTTTGCAGCACACTGCACGTCAATAGCGGGCTCCCGGTCAGAACCCTACGCACCCTCCCCCCGGCCCGCCCGCCTCCGTCTGGACTGATCAGCGTGATCCACCCGCGCATTGCCGTGGTTGGACACGATTTGGCCATGGTCTGGCTGGCCTGGTTTGGCGCCAACTGGCTGCGCTACAACGTTCAGGTATCGCCCCCGGAAATCCCCTTGTGGGGCGCCGAGTACTGGATCGTGCTGAGCATCCAGGGTCTGATCCTGATGTGGACCGGCCTGTACAAGGGCCTCTGGCGCTTCGCCAGCATGCCCGACCTGGTCAACATCGCCCGAGGTTCGGTCGGCGGCGTCATTGCCATCTCGATCGGCCTGTTCATTTACGACCGCCTGCTCGGCACGCCACCGTTCGGTCCTCGTCATCTACCCGCTGGCACTGATGCTGTTCCTGTCGGCGCCGCGCATGTTGTACCGGTTCTGGAAAGACAGCCGCACCGACATGGCCCGGCAACAAGCCGACCTTCGAGTGCTGATCCTCGGTGCCGGTCGGGCGGGCGAAAACCTGGTCCGCGAGATCCGTCGTGAAAACCTGTATCGCCCGGTCGGTTTTGTCGACGATAACCGTGCGTTGCGTGGCACCAAGATCCACGGCGTGCCGGTCATTGGTCCGATCGAGGAGTTGCCTGATCTGGCGGAAGTTGCGGCCGACATGTTGGTCATCGCCGTGCCGTCGGCGAACAACCAGCAGATGCAGCGCATCGTCACGCTGTGTGAAGCCTCGAACCTCCCCTTCCGAACCATTCCGCGACTGCAGGACGTGGTCGAGGGCCGTTCGAGTTTCAACGAGCTGAAAGAAGTGGCGATCGAGGATCTGCTCGGTCGCGACCCGGTATCGCTCGACTGGACAGCCATCCGCACCGGCCTCGCCGGGAAGCGCGTCCTGGTCACCGGTGGCGGTGGATCAATCGGCGCCGAACTGTGCCGTCAGGTCGCACGATTGGGCTGTGATTCCCTGACCGTTCTGGAACTCAGCGAATACAACCTCTACCGCATCGAACAGGAACTGCGCGGCGAGTTTCCGGAGCTGGTGTTTAATCCGGTACTCGGAGATTGTGGTGATGCCGCCACTTGCGAGCGTGTATTCACCGAACTGCGTCCGCATGCCGTGTTCCATGCCGCGGCGTTCAAACATGTACCGCTGCTGCAGAGCCAGGCGCGCGAGGCACTGCGCAACAACCTGTGCGGCACCCAAACGCTGGCGATGACAGCCGATCGCCACGGCGTCGATAATTTTGTGCTCATCTCCACGGACAAGGCGGTCAACCCGTCCAGTGTGATGGGCGCCACCAAACGTGCTGCCGAAGTGTTCTGCCAAGCCTTGTCACTGCGTTCGCGCACCCACTTCATCACCGTCCGGTTCGGCAATGTGCTCGACTCCGCCGGCAGTGTCGTGCCGCTGTTCCGCGAACAGATTCGTCGGGGCGGACCGGTCACCGTCACGCACCCGGAAATCACGCGGTATTTCATGACCATCCCGGAAGCCTGCCAGTTGATCCTGCAGGCTGCCGTACTGGGCAAAGGTGGCGAAATCTTCGCGCTCGACATGGGCGAGCCGGTGAAGATCTCCTACCTGGCCGAGCAGATGATCCTGCTCGCCGGCAAAGTGCCTGGCAAGGAAATCCAGATCGTCTACACCGGTCTTCGGCCGGGCGAAAAGCTGTTCGAAGAACTCTTCCACGAGCAGGAAGACTACGAAAGCACCGGTCATCGCAAGATCTTTCTCGCCCAGTCGCGTGAGGTGCCGTGGACCGAACTGGTGCAGATGCTGAACCGTGCCGATGCGGCCGTGCGCCGCTTCGACGAAGCCGAGTGCCTGCGTTGCCTGCGAGCACTCGTCCCCGAATTCGAGAATGAACGCGCCGAAACCGGCGAGGTTGTCTCCATACACAAGCTGACTCATGCGAATCCGTAAAGTCGTTTTTCCCGTTGCTGGCCTGGGCACCCGCTTTCTGCCCGCCAGCAAGGTGGTCCCGAAGGAAATGCTGCCGCTGATCGACAAGCCGCTGATCCAGTACGCGGTCGAAGAGGCCGTGGATGCCGGCTGCGACACACTGATCTTCGTCACCAACCGCTACAAACATTCGATTGCCGACTTCTACGACAAGTCGTACGAACTCGAAGCCAAACTCGAAGCGGCCGGCAAACACGAATTGTTGTCGATCGTGCGGAACCTCCTGCCGCCGGGCGTACGGGCCGTGTTTGTCACCCAACCGGAAGCACTCGGATTGGGCCACGCCGTGCTGTGCGCCAAGGCGGTCGTCGGCAACGAGCCCTTCGCCGTGATGCTGCCCGACGACATGATCTGGAATCGTGGTCACGGTGCGCTGCGCCAGATGGTCGAGATTGCCGAAGAACAGCGCGCGAGTGTCATCGCCGTCGAAGATGTCCCACGCGAACACACGAATCGGTATGGCATCGTTTCAGCGGAGCCGGTCACCGAAACGCTTGCGCGTTTGCGGGGCGTGGTCGAGAAGCCGAAGCCCGACGCTGCCCCATCGACACTGGCGATCGTCGGCCGCTATGTCCTCGATCCACGCATATTCGAGTTGCTCGAAACCACCGGGACCGGCAGCGGCGGCGAGATCCAACTCACCGATGCCATCGCCACGCTGCTGCGGGAACAACCGGTCTTCAGTTACCGCTTCACTGGCCGTCGATTTGATTGCGGCAATCGACTGGGCATGGTGCAAGCCACCGTCCATCTGGCGCTCGAAGATCCGGAACTCCATGCGCCGGTCGTTGAACTGATGCGCGAGCGCCTGTCGCGGGAGTAAGCCATGTCGCACCCGACCGATCTGTCCTACATCCTGAACCATCTGGGGGAAGATCGGTCGCAATACTTCGACGCGGTGATCCCGCCGATCGTGCAGAGCGCCATGTTCGCGCATCCGGATGTGGCGACCATGCGCCGTCGCATCGGCGACGAGTTTGCCGAATACGTCTACACACGCGGCCAGAACCCGACCGTGGCGATCGTGGCACGCAAGATCGCCGCCCTCGAGGGCGCCGAAAGCGCCCTGATGTTCGCGTCCGGCGCCGCGGCCATGGCGGCCGGTGCACTGGCCGTGCTGCGTGCCGGCGACGAAGTGCTGTGTGTCGACAAGCCGTATGCGTGGACACGGACTCTCGTCAAAAAGCATCTGGCGCAATTCGGCGTCACCTCACGGCTGATCGACGCGCGTTCGCCCGAAACGGTCGCCGGAGCCATTACTGATCGCACCAGGCTGATCCTGCTGGAAAGCCCCAACTCACTCACGTTCGAGCAACAGGACCTGGCAGCGATTGCAGCACTGGCCAAGGCACGCGGCATCCGAACCTTGCTCGACAACAGCTTCGCCACGCCGCTCGGGCAATCGGCGCTCAACCTGGGCATCGACCTGGTGGCACACTCGGCCACGAAGTACCTCAATGGCCACAGCGACGTGGTCGCTGGGGCGCTGTGCGGCTCGGAGTCGCTGATGCGAGAGGTGTTTGCCGGCCCGTACATGACACTCGGCGCCATCCTCTCGCCACATGATGCCTGGTTACTGTTGCGCGGCTTGCGGACCCTGCCGGTTCGCCTGAAGCAGATCGCCGAAACCACCGCCGAAGTGCTGGACTGGCTGGAACAGCACCCCAAAGTCGCCCGGGTCCACTCGCCCTGGGCCCGACAGGAGCCGGAACGCTTCGGCCTCACCGAACGTCAGCTCAAACACGGCAACGGCCTGTTCTCGATCGAATTGCGCGCCGAGCGGATCGATCAGGTCGAAACCTTTGTCGACGGGCTCAAGCGCTTCCTGATCGCTGCCAGCTGGGGTGGTTACGAGTCGCTCGTGTTCCCGGTGTGTGGTGTCCGTGACTGGCCTTCGCTCGATTTCCCGGCATCGGTCCCGGTGGGGCTGGTGCGTTTCTCGATCGGACTCGAATCCGCCGATGTGCTGATCGCCGATCTGCAGCAGGCGCTGGATCGGGTGTGATGGACCGGGTGCCGGCCTTGGCGGTTCCCTGCCCCGGTTTCTGCCCGAATCTTCGGGAACGCGTACACTCGCAGCAATGAACAAACGCCCCCACACCAAGCCCCAGTTGCCCGAAATCCTCGCCGACCTGGCCCGGATCGCCACCGAGGATTTGGGCTTGCGCCCCATGCTCCAGCGTGTGGCAGAGGCCTTGGCCCATTTTTTCCAGTGGGAGTTCGTGGCGCTGGCCAGTGTGAACCACGACACCCGGCGATTTGTCTGCGAGGCGCTGGCGACCACGCTGCCGACCGATGTGCAGGTCGGATATTCGCGCGAATTCGGGTCAGGCGTGGTCGGCGAGGTCGCCGTCACGGGCCGACCGGTTCTGGTCAGCGATGCCCGCCAGCATGCGAATTTTGTCCATACCCTGCCCGGCGGTTTGTCCGAACTGTGTCCCGATCCTGCATCGTGGCAAGTGATTGCGGTGCTGAATCTGGAAAGCACGCGTATCGGCACCTTCGATGACTCGTTGGACTTGCTGCGCACGATCTCGGAACAGATTGCCGGAGCCATCGCGGCGGCGCGCCGCGTCGAGGAATTGACACGCCGCGCGGAGCTTCTGGAGGCTGTGGCCGAGTTCACCCGCCAAGCCATGGAATCCGATGATCTCGATGCGCTGCTCGCGTTTGTGCTGCGCTCGTTGTCCACCCGATTCCAGACCGTCGAGTCGACTGTCTTGCTCGAAGGTGATCTGGTCGGTCATCTGGAAGTGATGGCGCATCTGGGCGCATCACCGCATGTCACTTACCGAGGCAAACAGTGGCCCATCAGCGAAGGGGTGGTCGGCCGATGTTTTCGTGAAGGGTTGCCGATCCTGATCGAAGACATCACCCGGAAGCCTCCTATGTTCCGGTGAACGCCGCGGTTCACGCCGAGCTGGCGTTGCCGATCATGTTGCGTGGTCGCGTCTTCGGCGTGCTCAATCTCGAAGCGCAATCGGCGGCCGCCTTCACGGGTGAAAACCGCTTGCTGTTGCGTGCGCTCGCCGATTCCGTAGCGGGCGCCATCCACCTGCTGCACACGGCGAATCGCCTGATGCAAAGTCAGGCGCGTGCCAACCGTCAAGCCGAGGAACTCGGCAGAGTGCGTGAGAACCTGCGTCGCGCTTCCGGCAAACTCGACCGCCGCCAGGGTGATCAGTCGGTATTCGGCCTGGTCAGCGAGACGCAGTTCCGGAAGCGCATGAAAGCCGAGTGTCGCGCCGTCACACGCGGTGGCCGAGCCATGACGCTGTGGTTCCTGCGCCTCGATCCGGGTGCCCAGAATGTCACGCCCGCCCGACGCAACGAGGCCTGCAATCTCTTGGCGAATCGCGTTTCGCAAACCTTGCTGGACCCGCAACCTTGTGTCTGGCGTGTTCAGGACGACACCATCGTCGTCTTGTTGTCGGGTGCGCCAGGACTCGATCCCCAACGTCGTATCGACGAAAGCCTGGCTCAGCTCCGTCAACAATTCACCGAACCGCCCCATCCGCTGCTCGCCCGCTGCACCAGCCTGGCAGCCACGTGCAAACTCAGCCAGGCCAGCGATCCGGAGGCCTTCCTCGCCAGCGCTCAAGCAGCACTGGCGACCGTCAAACCGGGGCAGCACCTCAGTCTCGACGCGCATCATCCCTGACCCGATCCAGGCAAGCGCCAGCATTCCCGATGGTGTCGGCATCGCATCCCCGCTGACGGCGTTAAGTCCTTCGGCGCTGCGCGACGTGTGAGCCCGCCCACGACACACAACACCTGTTACTCCCGCGATGAACGGGAGTGAGTGCACGAACCACACGCACTCCGTCATTCCCGCGAAAGCGGGAATCCACTCGCACGCCTCAGTTCCATGACACGTTCGCATCCGAATGGATCCCCGCTTTCGCGGGGATGACGGCATTGATGTTCAGGTCGATTCCGTGGCGAACGATGTCCTCCGCGTCAGCGCGATGAACGAGTAAGTGCACCGAACCACACACAACATCCGTCATTCCCGCGCAAGCGGGAATCAACTCGTACGCCTCAGTCCCATGACACGTTCGCATCCGAATGGATCCCCGCTTTCGCGGGGATGACGGCATTGATGTCCAGGTCGATTCCTTGGCGAACGATGTCCTCCGCGTCAGCGCGATGAACGCGTGAGTGCACCGAGCCGCACACAACATCCGTCATTCCCGCGATGAACGAGTGAGTGCACCGAACCACACACAACATCCGTCATTCCCGCGATGAGCGATTGAGTGCACCGAACCACACACAACATCCCGTCATTCCCGCGAAAGCGGGAATCCACTCGCACGCCACAGGTCACCCAACTACCGCCGAAAACTGGTGGATCCCCGCTTTCGCGGGGATGACAGCCTTGATGTTCGGGTCAAGATCAAGCCCAGCACTTTCGCGCAGCTTTCGCGGGGATGACGGCAGTGGTCAGTGTGGTCGATTCCACGCCAATCAGTGGTCCCCGCGATAGCGGCGATCACTGTTGGCGGGACCCAAAAACAGCCGGATCAAACCACCGACACCGGAATCTTGCCGATCCGGCCCTGCCATTCGCGCGGGCCACTCTGGTGCACTGAATGACCTTCCACGTCGACCGCAACGGTGACTGGCATGTCCTTCACCTCGAACTCGTAGATCGCTTCCATGCCCAGGTCTTCAAACGCCAGCACGCGCGATGCCTTGATCGCCTTCGACACCAGATACGCCGAGCCACCGACCGCAATCAGGTACACGGCGCGATGTTTCTTGATCGCTTCAATACCAGCCGGGCCACGCTCGGCCTTGCCGACCATACCCAGCAGGCCGGTTGCGGCGAGCACCTGGTCAGTGAACTTGTCCATGCGCGTGGCCGTGGTCGGACCAGCCGGACCAACCACTTCATCGCGTACCGGATCCACGGGGCCGACGTAGTAGATGAATCGACCTTTCATGTCGACCGGCAAGGTCTCGCCCTTGTTCAGCATGTCGACCATACGCTTGTGCGCAGCATCGCGCCCGGTCAGCAGCTTGCCGTTCAACAGCAGCACATCACCCGGCTTCCAGGATTCGACTTCCTCACGCGTGATGCCATCGAGGTTCACACGTTTGCCCTTGCCGGCGTCGTACGTGAGTGCCGGCCAGTCTTCGAGAGACGGCGGTTCGAGGGCCACCGGGCCCGAACCATCCAGTTCGAAGTGGGCATGGCGCGTCGCCGCGCAGTTCGGGATCATCGCAATCGGCAGATTCGCCGCGTGCGTCGGGTAATCGTGGATCTTCACGTCCAGCACGGTCGTCAAACCACCCAGACCCTGGGCGCCGATGCCCAGCGCATTGATCTTCTCGTACAACTCGATGCGCAATTCTTCGATGCGATTCTTCGGGCCGCGGGCGATCAACTCCTGCATGTCGATCGGCTCCATCAGCGACTCTTTCGCCATCAGCATGCACTTGTCGGCCGTGCCGCCAATGCCGATGCCCAGCATGCCCGGCGGACACCAACCCGCACCCATCGTCGGCACGGTCTTCATGACCCAGTCCACGACCGAGTCGGACGGATTGAGCATCGCGAACTTCGACTTCGCTTCCGACCCGCCGCCTTTCGCCGCTACGGTCACGTGCACCGTATTACCGGGCACAAGCTTCATGTGCACGACACCCGGTGTGTTGTCTTTGGTATTACGACGTGTCGCGACCGGATCGGCCAGCACGGAAGCGCGCAGCTTGTTGTCCGGGTGCAGGTAAGCACGACGGATGCCTTCGTTGCACATGTCTTCGATGCTCATGGTGGCCTCGAAGTGCACGTCCATGCCGATTTCCAGGAACACGTTGACGATGCCGGTGTCCTGACAGATCGGACGATGTCCCTCGGCGCACATGCGCGAGTTCACCAGAATCTGCTTGATCGCGTCCCGTGCCGCTTCAGACTGCTCGCGCTCATAGGCCGCAGCCAGGTTCTTGATGTAGTCGACCGGGTGGTAATAACTGATGTACTGCAGCGCATCGGCGATGCTCTGGATCAGGTCTTCCTGCTTGATCGTGACCATGGCGACAACTCCCGGCAAAGACCGATATTCTAGCCAATCAATGGGCCCGTCCCCAGCAAATGTTGCGCCGCAGCAGATCAGGTGTTTGACTCCGGACGCAACTGTCACTAAACCTTTCGCACTTTCTTCACCTGCGGTTAGTGGGCGAAAGATCACCCGCGGTGCTTGCCGCCGTACCTAGACACACATGAAAAGGAAGAATCGATGAGTGGAACTGCCAGTCAGGCCGGTGCAAATCCGCCTGCTTACCCACAAATCATGGGCCATCCAGGCCCTTTGTGGATGCTGTTCATGTCGGAGTTCTGGGAACGCTTTGCGTTCTACGGAATCCGTTGGGCCTTGGTGCTCTACATCGTTGCGCAGTTCTACAACGGCGACCCTCGGGCCAGCAACCTGCCGGCCTGATCTACGGCTCCTATCTGGCGCTGGTTTATGCCAGGCGCCATTTTCGGCGGCCTCGTCGCAGACCGTTACATCGGTTACCAGCGATCGATCCTGATCGGCGCGGTGATCATGGCACTCGGCCTGTTCTGATCAGTATCCCCAATCAAGACGTCTTCAAGCTCGGCCTCGCCACGATCATCGTCGGCAACGGCCTGTTCAAGCCCATCATCTCGACGGTCGTCGGCAAGATTTATGCGGCCAATGATGAACGTCGCGATTCCGGCTTCACGATCTTCTACATGGGCATCAATGCCGGTGCGTTCATCGCCCCGATCCTGACCCAGCACCTCGCCGAAAAAGTGTTCGGTACCGAAACCATGCCGGCCTACAAGTACGTGTTCATCGCTTCCGCAATCGGCATGCTGATCAGCACCATCTGGTTCTGGCTGGGCCGTGGGCAACTCAAGGGCGTCGGCGCACCTCCTGTGGGTGGCGAAGGCATGGGCCGTGTTGCCGCGGTAATCGGCGGCTCACTTGCCGTGATTCCGCTCGTGTACTTCCTGCTCGCTCTGGGCGCTCAGAAGCTGCAGGTCATTCTGACCATCATGTTCATCGGCCTCGCCATCATGCTGATGATCGAAGGCATCAAGAATGGCAAGGAGTCGCGCAACAAAGTCATTGCGATGCTGATCATCTTTGCGTTCAACATCCTGTTCTGGATGTTCTTCGAGCAGGCCGGCAGTTCATTCACGTTCCTCGCCGAGAGCATCGTCAACCGCGACCTCAATGGCTGGACGTTCCCGACGGCCTGGTTCCAGAGCGTCAACTCGGTGGCGATCATTGCGCTGGCGCCGATCATCGCGTGGATCTGGGTGAAGATGGGTAAGTGGAACCGTCCATCCCGCGCAAGTTCGCCGCTTGGCCTGCTGTTCAACGGCCTCGCGTTCCTGCTGCTGATGTATGCCCTGTCGAAGCTCGTCGATCCCGCCACACTCAAGATCCCGTTCTGGACCTTGTTCGCCGTGTACTGGATCCAGTCCATCGGTGAGCTGTGCCTGTCGCCGATCGGCCTGTCGATGGTCACCAAACTCGCACCGATTCGTCTCGTGGCGTTCGGTATGGGCGGCTGGTTCCTGTCCACCGGCATCGGCAACAATCTGTCCGGCATCTTCGCCGGTCACGTGAGCGGCGAAGGTGGCATGACCACGGCTTCGGCCCTCAGCGGCTACACCTTCGGGTTCTGGTCGTTGATCGGCTTCGGCGTGTTGTTGTTCCTGATCGCCCCGCTGATCCAGAAGCTGATGCACGGCGTGAAGTAAATCGCCTGCGCGATCCAAAAAAAGGCCGCCGAAAGGCGGCCTTTTTCATTCGCGGGTCCGAAACCGTATTGCCTGCAGCGGCACACTCAAACCAGACCCGGTCATCGACAACAGAGTTCAGTCCAGTTTGAGCACATCACACGACATCACAATGGTCTGGCCGCGCAGCGCAGTGATGCTGCCAAAGACACTTCCGCAATCCAGAAAATTGAGATCGGTCTCGCTGATTGAAAAACCGCCGGCCTGAGCATCGTATTCCTCGCCCAGCTTGGCCACGTCGTCCGCAGCAAACC
Organism: Ahniella sp.; assembly: GCA_016712105.1. Lineage (GTDB taxonomy): Bacteria > Pseudomonadota > Gammaproteobacteria > Xanthomonadales > Ahniellaceae > Ahniella. The sequence continues at coordinate 18,654 of JADJRU010000021.1, read as the reverse complement.
CGAAACTTTCGGTATCGATCACACCCGGCTGTTCGAGTTCAACGAGCTTCGAGATCATGTTCGGCGAGTCCGGCCCCAGCTCCGTTCCGAATTCAAAGCTCACGCCGATCTTGTTGCCACTCTTGTTCAGCCGTTCCTGTGCCGCGGCAGTCAGCTGCACATCCACCTTGAAGCTCGGATAGTTAGCGGCGAGCGCGGGCGCTGCGGCGGCAGTTTGCGGCGGGCTGTCGCCCGGCGCTGCTGACTGGAGGGATCCGCTCAGCGCAAGAAGGGTCAGCAGGAAGGCATAGCGGTGACGATTGGGCATGGGCAGAACACTCGTGGGTGGCAGGTTGGCCGACATTACCGCAGTCAGTCGCTGATCTCAGCTGTCGATCGTCGACGAACAGCACTCCAGCGTCTGGAGCAATATTGCAGGTTGATCGCCTTACGCTACAACCTGCCCTGCGCTCCCTATCAGCAACGATCCTGCGAAGTTCCGGACTGACCACAACCCTACCCGATGTTCGGGGCGGGTTGGGATGGATTCAGGCAAATACTTCGGGCTTCGGGGCCGCTGGCCGCAGTCGCCTCGATCAGACTCCAACGGGTTGTCGGCAGACTGGCCACGAAGTGCGCTACACCGGCTTTCGTTTCCCGCGCGAGCTGCCCAGCTTGCGCGTGATCGTGTTACGACCAATGCCCAGCATTTTGGCGGCCTCGAAACGATTCGTCTTCGTCACTTCCAGGGCGGCATCCAGCACCACCCGCTCAAACGCCGCGAGTGCCGCGTCATAGATGCCGGACTCCTGTGCCCGCAACGCACGCCGCACTTCCTCGCGCAACGACACCTTCCAATCCGCCGCCAGGGTTTCGGCGTGCCGTACCGCCCGCCGCTGCTCGTTCGCCGTCGCCGCACCGTGTTGGTACAACAAACCTTGCCGAGGATCCGGAGGCAACATCAGATCCGAGCCCACAGCCGGTGCCGGCTGTTCAGCCGCGTATTCGTCATCCGGCGACGGCGCCGTCAACCCGAATCCAGCCAGCGTATTCACCGGCAAGTCCGCGAGACCGATCTCCCGCCCCGGCGCCATCACGGCCAAGCGCCGACAGAAATTCTCGAGTTGCCGCACGTTCCCCGGCCACACTTGCTGACGCAGGAACTTCAGCGCTTCCGGCTTCAGCAACTTCGGCTCGCTGTGCATTTCCACCGCCGCACGCAACATGAAGCGCTGTGCCAACAAGTCGATGTCTTCGCGACGTGCACGCAGCGGCGGCAGACTCAAACGCATCACATCAAGGCGATGCAGGAGGTCAGCACGAAACTCGCCGCGCACCGCCTTGGCCTCCAGATCCTGATGGGTCGCGGCAATCACGCGCACATCCACCTTGATCAACTCGCGGCCACCCACACGGTAGAACTCACCTTCCGCCAGCACACGCAACAAGCGCGTCTGCAGCGGCAAGGGCATGTCGCCGATCTCATCGAGGAACAGCGTGCCGCCTTCAGCCTGTTCAAACCGACCCGGGTGTCGTTTGTTCGCTCCAGTGAACGCACCGGCTTCGTGCCCGAACAATTCCGACTCCAGCAAGTCCGCCGGAATCGCCGCGGTATTCAGCGCCACAAAGGGCTTATCGGCACGCAGGGAATGGCGATGTAACGCACGTGCCACCAGTTCCTTGCCGGTACCGGTTTCGCCGGTGATCAACACCGACAGCTGAGTCGGGCAACGCGCCCAATCGCCCGATACAACTCGCGCATCGGCGCCGACTCACCCAACAACTCGGCTTCGATCCGCGCCGGCGTAGGCTCAACCCGCACGGGTCGCGAACCCTCATCGGCCAATGCCCGGTCCGCCAGCCGCACCGCGGCATCCAGGTCAAACGGCTTCGGCAGGAAATCGAATGCCCCACCCTTGAACGCGGCACTGGTGCTGGCCACATCGGTGTACGCACTCATCACGATCACCGGCACATCGGCATGTTCCCGCTTCAGCGCTTCGAGAAACGCGATGCCATCCATTCCGGGCATCCGCACGTCGGTGAACACGGCCGCAGGGCGCGCATGCGGCAACACCGACAGCGCGGCACGCGCGTTGTCGAAATCGCGCACCATGTAGCCGGCATCGCGCAGCGCTTCGGCGAGCACAAACCGAACCGAGCGGTCATCGTCGATCAACCAGATTTCAGGCATTCGAAGGCTCCACGGCAGGCGCCGGAGCGCCCCCGGCAAAAGGCAACAACAGGGTGAATACGGTATGGCCGGGCCGCGAGCGGAAGCTCAGCATGCCGCCATGTTCTCGGGCGATTTCCTGTGCGAGTGCGAGGCCGAGCCCAGTGCCTTCGGCCCGACCGGACACCAAAGGCAAAAACAACTGCGGCGCCAGCGCATCGGGTACGCCGTGGCCGTTGTCGATCACGTCGACACGCATCGCCATCTGCGCGCCGAGGACATCAATGGCGTGGTGGTAGTCCACACGTGTGCGCAAGCGCACCTCACTCGCCGACGCTTCCAGCGCGTTGCGCACAATGTTCAGAACGGCCTGGATCAACCGATTCCGATCGCCCATCACCGGTGGCAGGCTCGGGTCGTCATCGCGTTGCACATGGACGGCCCAGCCAGCATCACTTTCAGTCAACAGCCGCACTCGCTCCAGCACTTCGTGGATATTCACGGCTTCGAACGCGTGCTCCGGCTTCGGCGCCAACAAACGCTCGACCAGTTGCAGCAGGCGCTCGCTTTCCTTCTCGATCACTTCGAGATACGGCCGCGTCTCGGCATCGTTCCGTTTGCGCGCCAGCAACTGCGCTGCGCCGCGCAACCCTGCGAGGGGATTCCGCACTTCATGCGCCAGGCCTTTCAGCGTGGCCTGCATCGCCTGTGGCCAACGAGCAGCCGGATCCTGATCAAACGCATCGTCGATCACCCGGAACTCCATCAGTGCCGTGATGCCCGGCGCAGCCCCCTTCCACGGCGAAATGGTGACGATCGCCTCGCGGTCGCAGTCGGGTGAAGGCTGGAGTTTCAGCACGCCCGTACGCTCGGCATGGCCCGTCATCAGCGCACGTGCCAGCCAGTCGGCCAGCGAGGTCCCGGAGGCATTCAACATCTCGACGTTCTGGTGGAACCAACGCCGAGCGCCGATCCCCATCCAGGCGCAAAAAGCGCCATTCGTATACTCAATCTGCCCCGAACCGTTGCATAAAAGCACCGGTGTGGTGAGTTGATCCAGGCATTCAAGGGCCTCGGGCGCGATCATGGTGCAAGATTAGCCTTTCCTTCGGCTACGCCGCAAGCAGCCAACGCGCGCAGTGCCGTGCATGCCGCGGGAGCACTGGCCATCCATTGGTGTGCTGATTCGCGCATCAGACGGAATGACCGAGTCTTTCGACTGGGTAATGACCGCAGGTCGTCTCCGGAGTCCCAACAGCTTGTCATTGCGAAGGCCGCGCAGCGGCCTGTGGCAATCTCGATCTTGCGGCCAGACTTGAGGCAAGCACGAGATTGCCGCGTCGCTGCGCTCCTCGCAATGACAGGAAATTGGGGTCTGATGTGTTGCTCGGCGCGTGGCTACTGGGCCGAATCAAGACATTCATCATCAATGCGTTGTTTCGTGCTTGATGAGCGTGCCGGTCGCCCCTTTGGTGCACTGATTCGCGAATCAGACTGAACGGCCGAGCTTTTCGAATGAGTGATGACCGTGCGGCATTTCCGAAGTCCCCAGAAGTCAGCGAAGGCCGCGCAGCCCGGCAATCTGGATCTTGTGGCCAGGCTTGAGGCAAGTACGAGATTGCCGCGTCGCTGCGCTCCTCGCAATGACAGGAAATTGGGGGTTTGAGGTGTTGCTCGCCGCGAGCCTACTGGCCCGAATCAAGACATTCATCATCCATGCTGCCATTTTGTGTTTGATGAGCGCGCAGGTCGCCCCTTTGGTGCACTGATGCGCGCATCAAACTGGGCGCAGCGGGCGAAGAATTGCGCTAACTTGCCCTTCTCCCGTTTTACGGGAGAAGGTGGTCCGCAGGACCGGATGAGGGACAGATTGGCCCCGAAATTTGCTTTTCGCCTGCTGTCATCGGCCTATCGGCATCCCCTCCAGCAAACGGATAGGCAAACCCAACGCCAGCAATGACATACTTGAAGGCTGAACTCCCGCCGCACCTCTCCGTGACCGAACCGACACACTCCGCTGCCGCTGCCACACTGAACGACGCCCGCGCATTACTGGCCAGAGTTTTCGGCTACCCGGAATTCCGGGGTTTGCAGGCAGACATCGTCGATCAGGTCCTGCACGGGGGTGATGCGCTCGTATTGATGCCCACCGGCGGCGGCAAATCCCTGTGTTACCAGATCCCCGCGATCCTGCGACCCGGCACCGGCATCATCGTGTCACCGCTGATCGCGCTGATGCAGGACCAGGTCGAGGCACTGCATGAAGTGGGCGTCAAAGCGGCGTTCCTGAACTCCTCGCTGGCGGCAGCCGAAATTGCACGAGTCATCGGCCAACTCGAAGCCGGCACCCTCGACATGCTGTACGTCGCGCCCGAACGCCTGCTGATGCAATCCACGCTCGACCTGCTGGACCGCATCCCGGTCTCGCTGTTCGCGATCGACGAAGCCCACTGCGTCTCCCAATGGGGCCACGACTTCCGGCCCGAGTACCGGGCACTCGGTGTGCTGCACGAACGCTGGCCCGACGTCCCGCGCATGGCACTCACGGCAACCGCCGACCGCCGCACCCGAGCCGAAATCATCTCGCAACTCAGGTTGGAGGACGCGCGAACCTTCCTGAGCTCGTTCGACCGGCCCAACATTACCTATCGTGTTCATGCGAAGGACGAAGCCCCACGGCAACTCGACGCCTTCCTCGCCGACCATCGCGGCGAAGCCGGCATCATCTACTGCCAGTCCCGCAAGAAGGTCGATGAAATCGCCGCCAGGTTAGCCGGAAAAGGCTGGCCTGCCCTGCCCTATCACGCAGGGCTCGACGCAGCGACCCGAAGCAGGCACCAAAGACGCTTCCTGACGGAAGACGGCATCGTCATGGTCGCCACCATCGCCTTCGGCATGGGCATCGACAAACCCGACGTACGATTCGTGGTCCACCTCGACCTGCCCAAATCCATCGAGTCCTACTACCAGGAAACAGGACGAGCAGGCCGCGACGGCCAGCCCTCCGAAGCCCTGCTGCTCTTCGGCTACGGCGACCTCGTCATGCCAAGACGCTTCATCGAACAATCCGAAGCCGACGAAGAACACAAACAGTTCGAAAGAAGACGCCTCAACATCCTCGTCGACTACTGCGAATCCGTAGACTGCCGACGCATCAACCTGCTCGCCGCATTCGACGAACCCCACCACGGCAACTGTGGTGCCTGCGACAACTGCCAAACCCCGCCAAAACGAATAGACGGCAGCGAAGCCGCAAAGATGTTCCTGAGTGCCGTCTACCGAAGCGGACAACGTTTCGGCATGAAACACATCATCGACATCCTCCGTGGCGACAGCTCGGAAAAGATCACGTCGTTCGGCCACGACCAACTTTCCACCTACGGCATCGGCACCGCGTACACAGCAACCCAATGGCAGTCGATCGCCCGGCAGTTGGTTGCACAAGGCAAAGTCGACATCGATCCGGCTTATGGTGCGCTAAACTCAACGAGGCCAGCCGAGCGGTATTCAAGGGCGCACAGGTTTGGCTGCGGACTACTGATGTGCCGGCTAAGGCTGCGAAAAAGGGAAAGAAGGCTAAGGGTGTTGCCAGTGTCACTGCGGCGGACGCTGGTGATCCGTTAGTCGCCGCGCTCAAGAAGTGGCGCAGTGCTCGATCCAAGGCGCAAAACCTGCCGGCGTTTGTGGTGCTGCATGACGCAACTTTGGCGGCTATTGCTGCTCAGCGGCCTACTACCTTGGCCAAGCTTGCGGAAGTCCCAGGAATTGGGGATATGAAGATTGCCAAGTACGGGGAGGAGTTGATTAGAGTTGTGCTTGCCGCGAACAATGGTTTCGCTTAGCTTACGCAAATCAATTGCATGGTGTCATCCGTTCCGGATCATTAAGTGCGTGTTCGGGTATGTGAAGGTGCGTTTCAAAGGTCTGGGAAGGAACACGCCGCACATCGTCACTCTGTTCGCGCTGGCCAATCTGCACCAGGTTGGAAAGCTTTTGATGCCGAACTCAGGGAAGTTGCGCCCGCAGTTCGGGTAAAGCAGGAAAGTGCGCTCGATCGCGCGAAATGCAACTTAAGAACGATCAAAAACCGAGCGATCGCCTCGGCAGTCGTCGAGCGACATTGGAACTAGCCACTTATTCAGAGCTAACCTAGGGGACTGTCCTGAACTCGACCATGCATCGAAAGTTTTTCAGCCAACCAAGATAGAACGATTGGATCAAGCAAACCGGAAACAAAGATCGAGTTCCAATTATTCTTCCCCTTATGTAGATCATCCAGAAAGTCGCGCTCCCTCTCAAGCAAGGATTTAACTTCAGATTGAGTTCGCATGTTCTTTTCAAAAGCACGAACCACAAGACTGGGCTTGCGGAACATCGCACTCCAACGATCAGCCAGATACTTCACGACCGCTGACTTTTGGACAATTGACCGAACGTGAAAGTCAATCGCTGAGTAATGTGGATGCGCGTTAGAGATCATCAACCCGAGAGAGACCTTGGGAATCGTGCCCAAGTCTTCAAACCGAGCACTCACCAGCCGTTCTGAAAGACAGGCATCGAAATACGGATGCAAGACACGTTCGCCGGGATTGGGACCCAGCAGCGTACGATTGCGCCTGACATTGCACTTGCAGGCAGGAACCAAGTTTTTCGAGAATACGACGAAGATCGGAAAATCCTTTCTCGGCAGGTAGTGATCCAGTGTACCGCTGTGCATGGATCCACACATTGGACACACTAAGTGTTCGGACCTATCCCGCATCGTGGCAATGTGCGCCAAATCATTTGGTGGTGACTCGTAGTGTCCTTCCAGGAACCGCACAGCGACTTGACTTATCGCCAAATTCTGAACGAGCGTAGGCTCGCCATTCACGGCAATATACTGAGCATAACTCGCCTTTACCTTTGCGACGAATGGCTGAAGATGGGGATAGCTGCCCACTTTCGCGTTCTTAGAGAGGTCGACAAATGCAGCGGAGTCATCATATGCAGGCAATTGTAGCTTGTTCATGACATCACTTTGCCCTCGATCTCGGCGCGCAGTCCATTGAGCATCTCCAAGGAAAGCTCGTCTCCATAGTCCTCATAAACCGTTGCCCAAGTTGCATCTTTCGAGATTAGCCTTTCCTCAACTTGTTTGGCCAGCCTAGACGGCTCGTCTTCCCCAAAAACAAAGTAGGAGATCGCACCAACATCTGCGCCAAAGGTACGCAATTTAGGACACTGCGCTCGAACAAAGTAATCGCTGTCCACACTCAGTACCGTAACTTGCTCCCGAAATACCTCTCGCACGAAGTAGACAGAGTGCGTCGCGATGATCGCCGCGGAACCAGTAGCCTCTAGGAGACCATCCAAGAGCGAGACAAACCGACTAATCAAGTTAGGGTGAAGGTGCGTCTCTGGCTCATCCAGCAGAAGCAGTGAGCCGTTCTCAATATGTAGGCTAACCTGCGCGGAAAACTTGAGAAACGATATTTCCCCGCTACTGAGAGGGTACCCCTCGCCATCCACAACGCGCACGGGCTCCTTCTTGGCGTCAATTGACGAAAAGCGCTGAAGGACACGCTGCTCAGACCCCTGGAGTAGCTTACTCAACTGCACATAGCCCCCCGAAGTCGAGATACACGGGAGATGAAGCTCGTCGGCATTCGTGATGGCGCTTAGTGCCTCAGTAAATAGCTGCCAGCGTGACGACGACGCGACCGTCTGCGTCGATCTGGCTACCTGAACGATCAGGTCACAGAGGGATTCATTGCGACGCGACCGACGGGACCGATTCATCGAGTGACGCTTGTACCAGATTCGCGGCCGTTTCCTAGTATCGTTTGGGAAGACCGACTCGGCCTCGTTAGATGGCGCGAAGGCTAAGAGACGGTTGATGAGCGGTCGCCCGCCATTTGCTGCAGCCGTTAGGGCAGCCGAACCATCGATAGCAGCACGAGCAATTCGGCCCAGCGCTTGGCTCTTACCCACACCGTTCTTTCCAATTATCACCGCGATGCGCTTCGGCAAGTCAGCTGCATGGTCGAAGCTAAATTTTAGATCATGCGCACATTGTCGCCTCGGCAATTGAAAACTAATTGCCAACATCGGTGACAAGATGCCCGTGTTTTCGGTCGAAAGCCCTCGTAGAAGAGTCCCTGCATTCTTGTAAGCAAAGTACGCGTCAGAACTTCGCATGAAAGACAATGAAAACACCTCCGACTGAACGGCAAGATGCAAGAGAGCCGATGACGACCCAAACTCACTCAATGCCACCAGGTCGTTCAAAGTCGACAGCACCTGCGTTGCGTCGTCGGCACCCAGCAACTGAACAAGCCGTCGATATGCTTCCATGTCAGGCAGCATCGTAAAGAAGCGGTGCTCGGTTGCAACAGCATCCGTCGACGTAGCTTGGGCCGAAACAAGTTGCTGGAGCAAGACCCTGACGTTCTGACCTTCCGAATTTATGAATCCGATCAAGCCGGTCATCTCAACTGACGGCGTTGCCTCATGCATGCGGATTCGATAGTTGACACGAGTCTGATGTCCGAAATCGTTCCATCCATCTAGCGACGGCACGACGATGATGCTTCCAGGTGGATGGTCCATATCGAGCAACTCGCGCCGCCCGAAAAGAGCACGATACTTGCGGAAGCCGCTCTCAGTAGGTCCCTTCTGCACCATGGTTTTCCTTTTCTCTCGAGTACTTCAAGGCGAAACACCTAGTCGCTAAACCCACAGAGGAATTTCATAGACCCGGCTCCGAATCACATCAACCGTGACAGATTCACGAACGCAGATTTCGCAGAAATGCCAACTTGATATGCACCTTGCTGCTAGATAAATCATTTGAATACGCCACTCTTCACACGACAATTACCGTTGAACCGTCCCTGAATCTTGATACCCACCTCGACATCAATCCCTAGGGGCGTCTCTTCGACCGGAACCCTATTGATCTCGATTGAATCCACCTTGGCTCTTGACCATCTCCGGTCCGCTCGCTGTAGCGCCAGTTCTTCGCCGATCTTTATTCTTGCGCCCCTAGAATGGATACAAACAACCGAATTCGTCCCGTGGTCAATGCCTCTCTTGTGTGCACAGTGAAACGACATGACTATCAAGAGCATCAGATAGACCACGACAATATGCTTCTAATTGATCACAATAGGGCATAAGTTCGCTTGGCGCTAATATGTTCCTCATGTCACCGTGAGCCACTTCATTTCGCATCGAGACTAAAAGATTTATTCGATCCAAAATTGCTTCTGGTCGGCCAGATGACACCGTAATTCCAAGAGAAGTTAGGTAAGCTTGGAACGGCGTTGACTCAATGGCAAGTATGCTTGCAGACGACAAATCGAGACGAGCGTAAAAGTCATCAACTATTTGCACCCGAAAGTTTGCGCTGTGATGAAGCATTGAATCAGTGATGAACTCGAACGGGCAATTGCTGGAAAGACAACTCGAAAGCGCCTGAACAAGTTCTTGAGCACCAATGCGCCTGTCGTATCTGGATTCTCTTGTGCGGGCAAGATGGGTCAAAGTCAAATCGAAATGAACAGTTCTGAGTCGCGCAGGGAGATCTTCATACGATTCGGTCACCCTCAACAGACCAGCGATAGCCTCCTCAGCCGAGTCTTCAACGAACCGCTCCATTGCGCCATACAACATAATCACGGCACACGCGAAGTCGTACTTCCTTCCTTCATCAAACTCGGCTACATCACGGGCCCACGTCGATGCACATCGAGCAATATCTTCGCTGATGCTGAGAATGTGCTTCACAGCGGAAACCTTGCTCTCTGATGAGCGAATGAATCGCCTTACATTCTCAATTGACCTGAGCGCATCTGGCAAGGCTGATTGCGTCATGAAAGCACACTGAAAAACACAGCCGTAAAAAGTTCATTCCGAACGCGAAGATTCTCCTTATTCGTATACCGCCCCTCGAACTGATCGTAGTGCTGCTCATACATCTGGCGAACCCTATCCTTCAATTCAATTCTCTTGGCGATCAGATCATCTCGCTTTCCCTTAAACTGACTCAACGCAAACATCATTGGATCGTACACAGCGGTTGTCGGTCTGCGATACCAGCCCCATCCCGAAGCACGCCTGCGCCAAAGATAGAATGCCTCCTCCCCAAAAAGATCGTATGCGAGTGTGATCGTCGACTCAAAGATACTTTGCAGGCTATCGACAACCTCAGATGGGAAACTATTGGCCAACTGAAGGTAACGGTCAAAATACGGCTTCAATGCACCATCCTGATTCGAAAGTCTTTGCCGATAGGCGAAAAACCGGAGGACGAGCTCAACGTCGTCCATTCTACGAAATGTGTCATTTAACCTCGCTTTGGGGTTGATCTCCCCACCATCCAATTCCTGTGGATTCGGCTCAGGAATCCCCCAAGTTTTGCATAGCGCAGGATGTCGGCTTAGGCGAATGCACAATCGATTCATTGGGCCATCAAAAATGGCGTTTCGACTCTCTTGGAACGACAGCGATACTCCACCGCTGTTTATGCGCTCAAAAACAAGCTGCTTGAGCCGCTGCGCCTCAACCGGATCGCTCACAGTCTCCTGAAGCAAGACCACGGATGACAAGTATCGGCGATCAACGCCACGCCGAACCGCCTCCGGCAGAGTCTTATAAGTTCTCCCGTTGAGCTCTGGCCATTCCTCCAGTCCGTCCAGCACCAAAAAGTATTGATAGAAGTCGTCAATCGCCGTCAGTCGCTGGAGGCCATCCATAACTTCGTACTTGGCATATCCAACCTCGTACAAGAAAACAGGTGGAACAGGCACGTTAATTATGAACGACTCAATTAAACGCGACTTCTTAACATCGTCCCACCTATGACGCCTTTGAAACTCCGGGTCGAGTCTGTAATCGGAGCTGGACACCATCTGCGGGATCTGAGGTAACGGGTACCGTGCCTGCTCGGTTACGATTCGCACCGCCCCGCCAGCATATCGGTCGTTCAATTCAGCATCAGTAGCCTGAATCACGCCACTCGGAAATGCCTTTGAAATCTCAAGTTCTTCGCCATTTAGGAGTTGGAACATTTTCATACCGTGCGCCCGCCAAGGTGAGTTCAAATCATGCTCGTGTGATTAGTTTTTCGACTCGGCACATTTTTGAGTCGCGTGATACTGAACGTCTAAACTCAACAAACCATCCAAGCAACACTTTTTTGCACCGCATTCAGGCGCCACTTGGGAGGTGCCCAGCACCGCGCAGCGAAAACTGGATCTCATACTCGTAAAGCCGAACGTTTGGGACAACAGTGGCTGCGTAGCGCAAGCCCGAAGTGATCTCACGAGCAACTATGACACCATGCACTGAACGCTTTCCGCCATACACTGCCTTCAAGCACCCCATATAACGCATCAATTGTCCAATCACATGGTCTGGTGTTCGGCCGCGCTTAAGTTCAAACACGTACAAGTGACCATCTTGATCTTCAGCGAGCACATCTATTGGACCAACTGGTGTTGGATACTCGATGCCGTTCCGGCCAGCATCATCATGAAACAGCCGCAACCGCAATCCGGGAACCTCGATTCGCGACAAGTTCTGCGCGATGAAGTCTCGAAGTTGGGCCTCAAACTGAAAGACTGCCTCTTCCAGTTCTTCGGCAGACTCTCCTTGCTCAACTGATACGCCCAACGCTGATGAAACGTCTTGATCAGAAAGCCGCGAGTTAGGTGGAAATAGTCGTACTTCGGTAGACGTCTCTTGGAAAGACCACCCCTGTTTACGCAAACCGCTAAGCAACTGGCGAGATGTACTCTCACTGGGGTTCTGCCCTGGCGGGACATGCATAGGATTATTGCGGAGCCAATCCTTCATGGGATGTACTTCTACACCTCCGCCATCGGCTCCAAGAACTACAATGAATCGTGCCATCTTCTAGTCCTTTTGAAAGGTTACTCTGCAAACATGGTAAGGACATGCTCGTTGAGTTTCGGCTCTTACAGAAAAAGGTCAATGAGGACATTTCCTGAGGACCAATACCGGAGCACCCTTGAATTCATCCTCTGAGAGTGTCCGCCAAGGTTCCAAGACATGAGAACTATTTCGGTCGACCCATATCGGAAACCCATCAATAGTCTCTCAAAACGAACCATATCCACGGACGGAAAACCCGCCCCATCGGACGCCCAGGAGCTCCATGAATTCATCTTCCGAAATATGTCCGCCACGGTCTCTAGGACGCGAGAGCCATTCCGGTCGCCAATGACTCACCACGATTGAAGGCTTTCAGCGACATTGCGAGCTGCAGTCACGCCTGAAGGCGACCTCGCGCTGACGAATTCGAAAATTGGCCGCTTACCAAAGAAAACACCCCGACACTCACTGAATGCAGCGAGCTTTGTCCCTGATTTGGATAGCAGTTTAGAGCGCGCCGGCCATCGCGCTTGCAAGCCCCAATCCCTTGAGCACATCCTCTGTTTTCTTAGGTTGAGTGGGTGTCCCCACATCATCTGTTATCGGCCCGACCAAGCCACCGCTTAGCGCAATCTTTGCTGACCTTCAAAGCCCCAAACGCGAAAAGACCTGCCGATACCGGCGACTTCCCGGAACCGCGGCGCCGCTGTCAAGAAGCAGTAGATAGTCACCATCAAACCCGGGCTGCAGCTCGCGAATGCTGCTTACCTGTACCACCGCCGAGCGCGACACTTGAACGAAGCGCTCTGGGTCCAGGCGCGCGGTCAGATCAGACAGCGTACCGCGCATCAGGATCACCTTGGTCGCGACGTGCAATTCGACATAGTTGCCAGCGGCCTGCACCCAGTCGATGTCGGCCGCTTCGACGATCCGGACGCGGTTATCGGTGCGCACCGCCAGGCGGTCCGCGTAAGCGCGATGACCGTCCTGTCGCAGTTTTGCCAAGGCGTGCTCAATCCGTCCGGCCAGATCCTGATCCGGTCGCGTGCGCGCCAGTTGTTCGCGGATTCGCATCAGCGTGCGCTCAAACCGCTCACCATCGATTGGCTTCAGCACGTAGTCCAAGGCCTGCACGTCGAAGGCTTTTATGGCGTATTGATCGAAGGCGGTGACAAACACCACGGCCGGCAGTTGTTCCGGCTTCAAGGCAGCGACCACCTCGAAGCCGTCAACCTCCGGCATTTGAATATCGAGGAACACGACATCCGGCTTCAGTTCCAGAATCGACTCGATCGCCGCTGCGCCATCGCCGCAGTCACCAACCACCTCGAAATCGGCCTGTGCCGCCAAACGCATGCGCATGCCACGGCGGGCGATCGGTTCATCGTCGACAATAAGCGCCCGGTAGCTCATGGGACGGGCTCATGAGCCATTGGCAGGTCGATGCGGGCACCCACGCCGATCCCCGCAGCCGCTTGCAGCACCAGCCGTTGGCGGTCGCCATAGAGCAAGGCCAGCCGAGTTCGGATATTGCTGAGCCCAATGCCTTCGGATGCCTCATTGACCAAGCCCAAAGCCATTGTCGGAAAACGATGAGACACAGCCCCGATTCAGAACGCGTCGCCGTCACCTCGATACGACCGGGTGCTCGCCGTGGCGCGATTCCATGCTCGACCGCGTTCTCCACCAAGGTTTGCAGCACCATCGGTGGTACTTGTGCCGATAAGGTCTCGGGCTCGGCACTGACTCGGTAGGACAATCGCTCGCCCAATCGAAGCTGCTCAACCGACAAATACGCCTCGACCAGGGCGAGTTCGTCACGCAGCGGAATCTGGTGCGAATCGTCAGCCGACAACGTTGCGCGCAGGAGCCCACACACACTCAGCAGCGCACGCTCGGCTAGCGCGACATCTTCCTTCATCAGCACTGCCACCGTGTTCAACGCATTGAACAGAAAGTGTGGCTTGATCTGTGCCCGCAATGTCTGGAGTCGCGCTTCTGCCAGCTGTGCCTGCAGTTCCAGTGCCTGCTGCTGCCGTTCGCGCGCCACCTTGCGCGGTGCGCACGGCCTGACTGGCGCCGATCATTAGCCAGTACACGGGCAGATTGAGCAGAAAGGCAGCGGCCATCAATCGGGAGAACGTCGCCCACCAGGTGGCCTCTACATTCTGCGCGCCCACCCAAGGGGCAACCACCGCAAACATGGCCAGATTAAAGCTGGCCAGGACCACGCTGGCGATCAGATGCACGATCAGTCGCTGGAACCGCCAGGGGCGCTCAATCGGGAAGCGCTTGACCAGTCGCAGCGCAACTGGGGTCAAGATTGCCCAGAAGCAGGCCCAACTCAGCCACACCGCGAGCGAACGCGTCCAGGCGATCGGTTCGTTACGAATCGAATAAGACAACCAAGCTTGAGCCGCCAGCAACAGCCCGAGCAAGGCCCAAGCTGCCGCGATCCGAGCAATCCATGCGCTTTTGGGGCCGCCTTGAGCGAGCAGTCTCATCCGCTGAGCCTATCGCTGCGCTGCTTGTCTCGGCAATGGCGCTTGGAACTCCGCCGGCAGCAAACCCAATTGCCGCATCAGGCCAAGGTTGTCGCCCGAAGTCCATTCTTCGGCAATCGCGCCATCCCGAATCCGAAACACCGTGGTACCGCTGATCTGCACGTGCTTGCCCGTTGCCGGAATGCCCATGGCCGCGCCGGTATTGGTGCCGGTGGCGGTCCAACGCACCGAAACGAGGTCACCTTCGGCCAGGATCAGATCGACGCGCGCTTGCAGGTCTGGGAACGCCGTACGCAAGCCTTTGGCTTCGGCCATGCCTGCCGAGTGATCAAAGGTTTTGTTACCCTCCGTGGCCGATGAAATCGGACGTACGGCACCTTGAATTCGCCGCGACTCAAACCCTGCTCATACACCTGCCGCACCAGAGCCTTGTTCTGTCCAGGACCTGATCGCCGGCCTTGCCCGGGCAAGGCATGTTCCCCATGGCAAAGATGGCCAGACAAGTCACGAGCTTGCGGATCAGGGTGTGACGCCAACGAGATTGAATTTCCATAGTAGCTGTTCCTGTTGAGCCGGCCATCGAAGGTGACCGCGCCCGAACAACGCTAAGGGACCGATATCGCCCCGACAACGCCTTTGGGATCAGCGGCGGCAGTACCGTGACGACTGGCGGCAGGCATGTCGAGGACGCAGATCTTGCAGCTGAAGCGCGGTTCGAACTAAGGTCGACCCAACCACTTGGGTTCCCTCTCTCCCCTTCGTGCCCGTGTTTCCGCACGCTGAAATGGGAGACTTGAGATTCCGATACCCTCGCGGCAAGCCGATCACTTTCCACTTGGGAGCTTACCGAATGCCCACTTCCGACAACCCCCATTCGCTGCAGGCGCAAGTCTTTGCGGCGCTTTCTGCTGCGGCGCTCGATCAGGATCCGGAACGCAGCATTCTGCTGGGGATGCAGGCGCTTGATGCCACCTTGCGGCACGGCGAACCGGCAGAGCTTGCAGCACAACTCGCGCTTCGTCAGGCGATCTGGCAGTCGCGGTTGCGGCGTGTGCTTCGGTATGACGCCAATGCGGCGCCGACCTGTGCCGATTGGAGTCCCAACGGCTCGCTGATCGTGACCGGGTCGGCGGATGGTCCGGTTGTGCTTTGGGCTGCCAAGACCGGTGAGCGCTTGTGGTCTAACCCGCTGACGAACACATGGTCCATTGCGTTCAGTCCTGATGGTACGAAGATTGCCGTGGGCAGCTTGCTGCCGAATGTCGCAATTCTGGATGCTTCGAACGGAACAGTGCTGATGACGATTCGGATTGATCAGGCGTTTTCGGTCTGCTTCAGTCCGGACGGTCGGCGCCTGGCGATCCAGAGTTCGACATCGAGTGGTGTGTGGGATGTCGAGACTGCTGCGTTGTTGATGACCTTGGGCGGTGGCTCAGTGTCGAACGTGGCCTGGAGCCCCGATGGCAAACGGATTGCCACGTGCGCGAGTGGCGTTCGATTGTGGGATGCGAATACCGGTGCCGCCGTTCAGAACTTGGGCCCGGATCGGAATGTGACCAGTGTGGCCTGGAGCCCGGACAGCACGATGCTAGCCGTGGCGCTCGATGCAGTGTGGCAAGCGACTGGCAAAACGAAGTGGTGGGAAGGTTGGGATCTTCGACGCGGCCCATGGCGCTCTGTCGATGACGCTTCGCGGGCTTCGCCAAGCCGACGCCAATCCATTTCTGGCGTGGAGCCGCGACGGCACCCAGTTGGCGACGGGCACGGGGCAAACGGGTCCGATGAATTTTTCCCCGAACGTTGCCGGGCAAGGTGCCGGCAAGCGTGGTTATCTCAACACGAAGATCTGGGACATGCGTGTGGACGATGGGTCGGATGGTGTCGAGTGGGCGACGCTTCGGTTCGCGGAAGAGGTGTTCTCCGCCGCATTCAGCCCGGACGGTGCGCGGATTGCGGTGGCCTGCTTCGACGCCATCCGGATCATGGATGCGGATCACGGCACGGAATGGTTTCGTTTTCCGACGCAAGGCCCGACCCAGCGGATCGATGTTGCCTGGAGTCCGGATGGTGCGTGGCTTGTCGCGAACGAATTGAACGCCTCGGGATCCAAGAACGTCACCCGAATCTGGTTTGCCGCCAATGGCGAAGCACTTCTGACATTGCCGGTCGTCGATGCGGTGCCTGTGGCGTCACTGCAGAACCTGAGCTGGAGCGCCGATGGCTCCGCCCTGGCGGCGACCTATGCGCCACATCGCGTGGGCGTGTGGGATATGCGAACCCGGCAGCTCGTGTCGAGTCCGGATGCCGGGATGGACTCGTTGCTGCATGCGCTCAGCCCCGATGGAACCGTTCTGGCGGTCGTAACCGGAAATGCCGCGGTGACGATTCGAGAGGTGGAATCCGGGCGTGTGTTGCGGACCTTGGGCGGTCCCAATGCCGAAGCCCCGATCAGCATGGTCTGGCTGCCGGATGGCAAACGTCTGGTGACGATGACCAGTTCCACGATCACCGGTTGGTATGTGCCGGGCGAAGCCGTGCTGTATTCCTTCGCGAATCCCCCGGGATTTGCCGCGTCTGCGTTCAGCCCTGACCACACACGCCTGGCCTTGTTGGCGGTGGGCGGTGGCCAGACGGCGTCCGGTGCCGGACCCAAACCGGGCGACATTCCCGTGCTCAGCCTGTGGGACCTGGAAAGCGGGCAACGCCTGCCACAACCGGAGTTTATTGACGATTACACCGCTACCCTTCCGCCGCTGGTGTACTGGCGCCCGGATGGTCAGCAGCTTGTCACCTCATGGCCGAAGGCCACGGGGCTCTACGATGGCGGCAATGGTCCGTACTGGGCTGGTATCGAACGATTTGTCCGGATTTCGGACAGCGCCACCGGCAAAGAATCGTTTGCGGTCAATCACGGACCTGCCGACAGCGTTGCCTGGCGGCCCGATGGAAAACGGATGGCGGTCTGTCATCAACAGCGCGTGCAGATTTACACGTGCGATGCGCACGAATTGATGGCGCTGGCCCGCACGCGGATTTCGCGCAATTTCACTTTCGACGAATGCGTGCAGTACTTCAACCGTGGGAACCCGCCGCCGATTCCGTGAAGCACGGCGCCTTGTGCCCTCACTGACCCGTTTTGCCGGAGATCAGAATATCGAGGAGCCGGGGCGTTGCAGCCGACGTCCCCCGATTTCAGTAGCGGGGCTGTTTAGAGCATTGATGGCTAATCCGATTAGGCCACTCGACTTTATCGCGGTTCGATCACGCCGAATATCGGACACCCAAGGATGATTAGTCCAGGAGTTAACAGGCGCGCGTTCCACGTTGGTGGGGTGTCCGGTCGTCACCCTCGGGATCATGCGATGACGTGTTCAAGGTTCTCTGCACCGGCGTGGAAATGAAGTCCGGTGAGTCCTGGACGGTGACCAACCGCGACGGGCCATAGAAATCATGACCTCCGCCTGACAGCAATGATTGATCTTATTGCTTGGGGAGTTTTTTGCTCATGGGTGTCCAGCAACAACTCTGCTCCGCACGGGAATTGCTGGGTGTCCGGTGTGTGCGGTGTGTGGTTCTGGGGCCCGCTCTATCTCACCGTCCCATGCCTCTGGGATTTGGGCCAGGATGAATCACGTGATGATCATTGCGCCGCGCGGTGCGGCGTTGCAGGAACGGAAATGCGTCCACTACCTTTGCTTTTGACAGGATTGCTCATGAGTCAGATCGCCCACGCTTCAGATGTGCCCTACGCTGCGTACATCGGCCGGGTCGGCGACGCGGAGCGCAAGATCAGCGAGTACAACAGCGAGAGAATCTCGCAAGCCTTCCTCGATCGGAAGGAGGTTCCAGTGAGCACAGCGTCGCCGCCAACCTATACGCTCAAGCCGGGCCAGTCCCTGGCGCTGATGTATCGCTTCACCAAGGTCGATTCGAACGGCACCAAGAGACCGCAACATCTGGATTTTTTGAACTGCGCGAAGAGAATTCGCAAGATCGATGGACAGTTGGTTGAGTTCAAGGACATGGAGGGTTTTACCTTACAGCAACGACTATCTGACGTCCAAGGAAGATGACCTGCATTTGCGCGGACTGATCGGCAAGTTCGAGCCGATGGTGTCG
>JADJRU010000020.1 GCA_016712105.1 Ahniella sp. | reverse complement strand
GGCTCGACCCTGGAGGGCGAGGATGCCGCGCAGCGCGCCTTCGAGCTGGTACAAGCCCACGCCGAGGGTGATCTGCTGCTGATGGCCGAGGCGCACGGCGTGCTGGCCTACGCACTCGACAGCGTTGGCAAGGAGAACGCCGCGCGCCGCGCCGCGCAGACCGCGCTCGAGCTGCGCGAGGCCGCCGGCGCCGACGCAGCGCTCATCGCCCGTAGCCAAGTCGACCTCTGCTACATCGCCTCCGGCTCGGGCGACCACGCCGTTGCGCTGGTCCACTGCGAACGCGCGCTCGCGCTGTACACCGGCAGCGGCGCGGCGCCGACCAACGCTTACCGGCTTGCACTGAGCCAGATCGAGCGCACGCTGGTGTACAGCGGCCAGTACACGCGCGGACTCGACGTGGCGCGTGAGCGCATTGCCCTCACCGAAGGACTATTCGGCGCGGACAGCTCGGTGCTGGCCACCGAGCGGATGGTGATGACCGACCGCCTGGCTGAAGCCGGCCTGTTCGGCGAGGCGCAGCAGATGATCGAACTCGGCATGCCGGTAGTCCTGAAACTCAACGGCGCAAACAGCTCGCAATACGCCAAGGCCCTCTTCTTTGCCGGCTGGCTCGACGCCCTGCAGGGCCGCCACACTCAGGCGTTGCCACCGATGCGTCAGGCTCTGCGCATCCAAGAAAGCCTTGTGGACGGCCGCGATCGCGGCATGTTGCAGGTGCTGCGGACCACCCTGGCGCAGGTGCTGATCGAATCGGGACAGGCGAATGCCGAAGCGCGCGCGCTGCTCGACGCGGTCATCGCCGAACGCAGCGAGGGCGACGCCAATCCGATCAGCCTCGCCTACGCCCGTCTGCCGCTGGCGCAATGGCATACCGCCCGCGGCGAGGGTGCCGCCGCACGACTGCTGCTGGATCAGGTCGAAGCGGTCGGCGCGGCCGTCGAGCAGGAAGTTCACGCCCGCGCCGCGGCGACGCGCGCGACAATACTCATGGCGGAAGGCAATCCGGCAGACGCGGCGCTGCAAGCGAATGCGGCGTTCGAAATGATGCTGGCAGATCGGGGCCCGACCAATCCGCGAACCGTCCGCTACGCCGTCGCCTATGCCCGGACCCTTGCGGCCAGCGGGGATCACCGAGCCGCTCGGGCCCTTCAAGCCGAATATCTGCCCAAACTGGCGCAGGTCTTTCCGGCGGATTCCACCTACCGAATGCCGCTGTAGGCATTACCAAGGAATCCCCCGGAGTTCAGATCAACCCCGGCACCGGCGTCTCGCGGCCCGTCGTGTTGCCGGGTGACGCGAACTTCGGAGGCAGCGGCGTGGTTCCCGCTAGTCGTTCGCGCCGGACCGGCGACGTAACATCAGCCACGGACGAACGGAAGACTCGCAATAAGTCACTCGTGAGGATCATCCCCGCCAAAAGAATCCCGAATGCCCGAGGCCGTCGCGGTCGAGCAGGAAGTTCACGCCCGGGCTGCGGCGAGACGCGCGACGATCCTGATGGCGAAGGGCAATTCGGCGGACGCGGCGATGCAAGCGAATGCGGCTCTCGAAATGATGCTGGCGGATCGGTCCAACACTATTTGGTCGGTTTTCAAGGTTCGGTATCAGGCCCAACCCGATCGGCCTTGTCGACGCCCGTCTGCCGCTGGCGCAATGGCACACCGCTCTGCCAGGGGCCGGCCCAGCAACGTTCAGCCACGTGTCGGGTTGGCGTTGCCAACCCGACATTCAGAACTTCTCGCAGCAGATCAGCGCTGGCAACTCGGGTCACTCTCCACAAGCACGTTGGAGACAATCTCGTCGAAATCGTTGACGCTCAGATCCGCGTCGTCCGCCGTCAGCACCCGTTCTGGTCCGTTTTGACCCTGCGCGGCCCCGTACAAGGTGACCTTCCAGCACTTGGCGACCCGGACCGAACTGGTCACATCATTGCCCAGCGCCAGCGGACCGACGTTCATGCCTGTCAGCAGAGCCTGGCTCCTACCTTCGAAATTCTTGTGCTCGAAAAGTGTGGCCGGAGCATCGCCGCACTTCGGATCACGCTCCACGTGCACGTTGGAGACAATCTCGTCGAAGTCGTTCGCGCTCAGATCCGCGTTGTCCGCTGTCAGCACCAGTTCCGGTCCTTTCTGCCCCGGCCCGGCACCGTACAAAACGACCCTCCAGCAGTTTGCGACCTTGACCGAACTGGTCACATCATTGCCCAGCGCCAGCGGACCGACGTTCATACCTTCCACCAGTTCCCTGGCTATTGCCGCCGAAATTCTTGTGCTCGAAAATCGTGGCCGGAGCGGCGTTGTCCTGCGCCGGTGCTGCAGCGACGGCGTTGCAGCGACCATGCTGCCATTGAGTTCGACCTTCGCCGATTGGAGCTTGTTGCCGCTCGGACACCAATCGACTTGGGTAATCACCACCCGGTTCGAACCGGCGGCCATCAGATCTTTCAGGTCGGAGGTCCCCCCGATGCCCGCGACCTTGGTCACATAACTGCCCTCGACGACCAGACCCGTCGGATGGTTGGTATTGAACACGGTGATACGGGAGGCGTCGTCCATACCGCTGAAGATGATCTTGAATTCATCGACGGTGGTCCCGGACGGCACGTTCACGAAAGTCTGGAAATAGGTGAAGTCGAGTGCCGTATCGCAGGTCCCGCCCGCCTCGTCGATCTGCGAAGCGGAATCGCTGCCAAAGCCGATAGTGTCCGTATTCGGCGCGGGTGCCCAGCCGGCGCCCTCAGCGGGAATCGTGGCCCGATCGAATACCTCGGACAGCTTGGCCCGGTCCACCTTGAGGTTCTTGATCACGCCCTCGCCCTGATTCATCTGCCAGGGCGTGCGGCTGACCTGGGCCATAGCCGCGGGAGCCAAGCTTACGCACAAGGCAAGCAAGGTTAGTCTGGAGTAGTTGCGATTCTTCATGTGTGGTTCTCTTGGTTCAAGGTTGGGTGCCCGTCCTGAGTGAAGGGCTACGGCTGCCGGCAGCGGCTCACGCTAAAGCGGTCGGCTTTGAGGGACGCGCAGAACGGCGGGCAAAAGGATCATTGGCGCGAAAAGAACTGTGGCGCCGTTGACCGCCAAGCCCACAAGGCTTGGCGTCGGGTAGGTGATGCCAACCCGACCTGCAGAACTGGCACGGGCCTTTCCGGCGGACTCCGCCTACCGGATGCAGAGGCAGGCCTGGTTCGTTTATCGCAAAGCGAGCAGATCAGGCACTCGCGCGGCGACTGCTTCGCGCATTCGGGCTCTTTTCGTGCGGGATGATCCTCGCGTGTGACTTCTTGCGTGTCTTTATCCGTCCGGGGTTGACGTTGCCCCGGCGCATATCGATCGACGAGCAGCGGGAACCACGCCGTGCTCCGAGGTTCGCGTTTCCTGGCGACACGACGGGCCACTGTCTGGTCACGGTCCACCAACCCACCGCGCAAGGAATCCGCAAAATGGAGAAGACAAACATGAACAAGCTCAAGAATCCGACGGCATTGATCGCGCCGGGCCTTGCTTCGAGCAGCCATGCACAAGTCAGTCAGACGGGCTGTCCCCGGCTTTGAGGAACCCCGGGCGCAAGAGAGGACTTGCATACGCGTCAAAGCAAGGCCCGGATGAACGGCAAGCTTGAGCAGGCGTTCGTTGCAGATCCAAATCTCTACGATGCGTACCAGGTGGAAGGACTGATGGTCGACTCATTCAGTTATTACAGCTACACGTTGGGAAATCGATTCACGGTCAAGAAGGTTGCCCGCGATTTCGAGCTTGATGCCCAACCAGTCGCTCCAGCCGACGCCGCATCGCGGGGCGGCTGAGTTCGGGCGTTGAGGAGGTGGAAAAAATCGGTTTCGACAACTTGGCGGAGATTCGAGAACTAAATGGCTTCACCAGAAGTCCCACATTCGACGATCAACGCTCAGGCAAGCTTTGCACACCCTCCGGAGATCGCCCGAAGATTCCGATCGCGACTTCTCCTCCAACCTCGTCAGGCAAACCGATGAAACATGGCACCGCTCTTCGCAACACTTTATGCCCCACCCTCACCTGCCGCGCCCTGGTCCTGTTCGCCTTGACGCTGCTCGGCATCGCCAGCGCCTGCGCCGGGCCACCCGGCGAGACATCGACCGCGATCTACAACGGGGCAGTCCAACGCGATGCCAATGCTCCGGTTCCGCCGCCCGATGTCCCGATCAGCCAGTTCGTTCGCCGCATCCACGAGGACCGTCGCGGTCACATGTGGTTTGGTACGAACGGCGACGGCGTTGCGCGCTGGAATGGCGAGAAACTTGAGTTCTTCTCCCTCGCCCAGGGTTTCAGTGGCGAAGCGGTGCGTGCGATCGTTGAGGGTGCCGACGGCAGCGTCTGGTTCGGGACTGAGGGCGGTCTGACCAAGTTCGATGGCGAGTCATTCACGAACTACACGGTGCGCGACGGGCTGGCCAGCGACGACGTCTGGTGCCTGACCTTCGACCGTCGTGGCGAGCTGTGGGTGGGTACTTTGCAGGGCGTGTCCCGGTTTGACGGAGCGCGATTCACTGCTTTCGAGCTACCAGAGGCCGAACCGGATCCATGGGTTGGCGTAACGAGCGCGCGCATGGTTCGCAGCATCACCGAGGATCGGGCTGGCCGCCTGTGGTTCGGCACCAACGGCGGGGCCTACGTCTACGACGGCAAGTTGCTGCGCAATTACAGCGAAGCAGACGGTCTGTCGAGCAACAACGTCAACGCCATCCTCGAAGACCGGAACGGCCGCCTCTGGTTTGCGACGCATCACAAGGGCGTCTGCTACCTGGACGGAGAGACGTTCACCGCCGTGACCGACGCCGACGGTGTCGAAGGCACAGAAGTGTGGGACCTCTTCATGGATCGGGCCGGGGATATCTGGTTTCCCGTCGAGAACTCCGGTCTTTACCGGTTCAACGGCAAGACGTTCCAGAACTATGGTGAGGCCGAGGGACTGACCACCAACGCGATCCAGGACACTTACCAGGACCGCGATGGACGGCTTTGGTTCGGCGGCTGGCGCGGACTGTTCCGCCTCATGGGAGAGACCATCGTTCCCGTCACGCGCGCCGGGCCGTGGCGTTGAGCAGGTCCGTGAACTCGGCAGGTCCGCAGAAACCGCCGCTCCCTTGCACTCGATCACCGAAGAAACCAAGATCGACGCCGCCCTTTTCAAAGCTTCGTTAACCACCCCAAACCAAGGCTCCGTGCGCATGGATATCGCATACCGAGACGACATCAGGATTTCCGCTGAGGCCGCGATCGACCTCTGTAAGCGGTCCACTCTCGGTGACAGGCGGCCCGTAGATCGACCGGACATATTCGAGGGCATGCTCACGAACTCGAACCTCATTGTTACGGCATGGCACGGTGAGCGCCTGGTGGGCATCTCGCGCTCGCTCACGGACTTCACCTATGTGGCCTACCTCGCAGACCTTGCGGTCGATACCGAGTACCAGCGGCTTGGTATCGGCACCGAGCTGATTCATGAAACGAAGCGAAGGCTTGGGCGCGAATGCATGATCGTGCTGTTGGCTGCACCGAAAGCGAACGAGTACTACCCGAAGGTTGGCTTTGAACACAACCCGCGGGCATGGGTGCTCAAGGGTGGCTAACCATTCGGTGCCAGTTGCCAAGTTCACCCACCTAACGCGCGAAGAGAACGGTCGGTTGCTGTTGACCAGGGTGATCAGCTACGCGCAGATCGTTGGAACTCGGCCTGAAGGTGCATTGTGATGTGTGACCCGTCGTTCGAGCTGCTACGCCATATTTTCCCGCACCACTCTGACTAGGGATCCTGACGCAGTACGGAGCCCGGTCGTGAGATCACCCACTGTTTGCCTCGTTTGCCGGTGCGTTCGGCACTCTTTCCGAATGCCCCGGTGCCCGACTCGATGTCCGGCAAATGCTCCTTGAGCCAGCGACGCTCGCCCGACATCAAGACCAGGCCAAACGCGGCGAGCAGCGCCACCAGCACGGTGCCGGCATTGATGAACACCATCAGCGAATGGATCGCCGAAGGCCGCTCGGCGAGAAACAGAAACGCGATCACCACCACGAACAGGCCACCGCCCCGCCCGCCCGCCTGAAAACCGGCAGCGTCGTCCTGACCGCCCGATCGTCGGACCAGACTTTCGATGACCGAGGCCCAAGGCAACACCACCACGGCCAGCAGTGCCCAATGGATGCCGGTCTCGGTGCGCAGGGATTCAATGAGGTCCACGCCCAGATGCCTGAGACCGAGATAGAACAACCCTGCCGCAAACACGGCGGCATAGAGGTCGACCATGATCGCCATACCCGGGTTGACGTAATGCATGGCACTCGCCGGAATCTGGGTTCGACCCGCCTTCATCGCGGTGACGATCGCCCAAACCAGACGATCCTTGTTGAGGTCATCGTAGGCGCGCTGAAGACGCTTTCGAATCAGCAGCCACTTGACGGCATCGGCAGCCATGCCGCTGAACAGACCGGCCAGGAACAGGATCAGCAAGCCGATCGGCGACCAGAACCAGACATAGAGCCCCATGAGCCCAATGCTGCCGATCAGGATCCATTGCGCCATGGCCAGGAACTGGCCATGTAACCAGGCCGTGGAACGCCGCGCCAATGCGCCCGCAGCATCTTCGCGGAACTGCTTGCGCATCTCGTTGGTGATATCGACCCGAACTGGACCTTCGTTGCCTGATTTCGCAGCCATGTCACGCTCCCTGAAAGAAGCGTACCCAAATCTTCAGTTGTGCTGCAACGACACCTGCACGTCAGGTCTGCGAGAGCACCGCAATAAAAAAGGGCTCAAGATTTGCTCATCGAAGAAATTCTTCTCCCGCATGCGGGAGAAGATGCCGACAGGCAGATGAGGGCAATCCGGCGACAAGCCGAACTTCCCGCCAAGCTGGCCCTCATCCGGCCTTCGGCCACCTTCTCCCGTGAAACGGGAGAAGGAATGCTATTTGGCCACCGCTCTTCAGCGATCGCCGATCGGCGGCAACTCGCGGTCGTCGGGACCGATGTAGTTCGCGCTCGGGCGAATGATCTTGCCGTCGATGCGTTGTTCGATGATGTGCGCGCTCCAGCCTGACGTGCGTGCAATCACGAACAGCGGGGTGAACATCGCCGTCGGCACACCCATCATGTGGTAACTCGACGCGCTGTACCAGTCGAGGTTTGGGAACATCTTCTTGATGTCCATCATCAGCGTTTCAATGCGCTCGCTCACGTCGAACAGGCGCGTGTTGCCTGCGGCCTGGCAGAGACGACGGCTGATTTCCTTGATGATGGGGTTGCGCGGATCGCCGATGGTGTAGACCGGATGGCCGAAGCCGATGATGATCTCCTTGCGCTCCATACGGGCTCGGATATCGGCCTCGGCTTCATCGGCGCTGCGGTAACGCGCGATGATGTCCATCGCCACTTCGTTGGCACCACCATGTTTCGGGCCACGCAGTGAGCCGATGGCGCCGGTGATGGCGGAATGGAAATCGGAACCTGTTCCTGCCACGACCCGTGCCGTGAACGTGCTGGCGTTGAACTCGTGCTCGGCGTACAGGATCAGCGACTGATCCAGCGCCCGCGTCATCAGTTCGTTCGCCTTGCGACCGTGCAACAGGTGCAGGAAATGCCCGGCGAGGGTTTCGTCATCGGTTTCCACATCGATGCGCCGACCGTGATGGCTGAAGTGATACCAATACAACAGCATCGAGCCGAAACTGGCCATCAGCCGATCCGCGATGTCGCGGGCTTCGTTGATGGGCCGTGATTCCTTCTCAGGCAGAACCGTCCCGAGCACTGAACAACCGGTTCGCATCACATCCATCGGATGTGTTGCCGCCGACATCAGTTCGAGTGCTGCCTTGACCTGCGGTGGCAGACCACGCAGACCCTTCAGTTTGTTCTTGTAGGCCACCAGCTCCGACGCGTTCGGCAGGTGCTCGTGAACCAGCAGATGCGCCACTTCTTCGAAGCAAGTCTGTTCCGCGAGATCCTTGATGTCGTAGCCGCGATAGTGCAGGTCATTGCCGCTGCGGCCGACCGTGCAGATCGCCGTATTGCCGGCGGCAACACCCGACAACGCTACGGACTTCTTGGGCTTCGGGAGATTCTGGGTTGGGGTCTCGGACATGGAACACTCCTGTCAAACAAAAAGCCCGGCACTGGTGTCCGGGCTTGTTCTCTTGTGAACGGAATCAAATACCCGCGACGGCGCGCTGGCACCAACTGATCAGCGGACCACCAAACAGGCCCAGCGCCACCAGCGCCAGCGCATTCAGCCCCAGCACGGTGCGGAACACCACGTCGTCCGGCGCCACCAGCACTTCCTTCGTCTTCGGCTCATCAAAATAGACGACCTTGATCACGCGCAGGTAATAGAACGCGCCGATGACGGCACAGACGCCGGCGATGAGCGCAAGCCACAAGGAACCGCCCTGCACTGCTGCCTTGAGCACTTCCAGCTTGGCGAGGAAACCCACGAACATCGGCACACCGGCCAATGAAGCCATGATCAGCAGGACCAGAAAGGCATACCAGCCGTTGCGTTCGTTGAGACCGGAGAAGTCTTCGATGTTTTCAGCCTCGAACCCGGACCGCGACATCAACACGATCACACCGAACGATGCCGCTGCAGTGAGTGCGTACGTGACCGAGTAGAACAGTGCCGCCGCGAAACCATCGACACCACCACCAATGAGCCCGAGCAGCAGGAACCCGACGTGGGACACGGTGGAATACGCCAGCATGCGCTTGAAGTTGGTCTGGGCCACGGCAATCAGGTTGCCGAGCACCAGCGACAACACGGCCAGCACCGAAAGCATGTCGCTCCAGTGGTGAGATGCGTTGCCGAGGGCACTGTCCAGCAAACGGTAAGCCATCGCGAACGCGGCAATCTTCGGCGCGCTGCCGATGAACATGGCGACCGAGGTCGGAGCACCTTGATAGACGTCCGGCACCCACATGTGGAACGGCGCCGCGCCAAACTTGAACGCGATGCCGATCACGATGAACACGAGACCAAACAGGACCAGGTTCGGGTGCTGCATGTTGCTGTTGATCGCGCCTCGGATGCCCGACAACTCAAGCTCGCCGGTCGCGCCATAAACCATGCTCATGCCATACAGCAACAGGCCGGACGCCATCGCACCCAGCACGAAGTACTTCATGCCGGCTTCCGACGAGAGCTTGTTGTCGCGATCCATGGCCACGAGTGCGTAGGAGCACAGCGCCAGCAGTTCCAGACCCAGATAGATGGTAAGCATCGATCCGCTGGATGCCATCAGCATCATGCCGAGCACCGAGAACAGGATCAGCAGGTAATACTCACCCTGCATCAGGCCGCGCATTTCCAGATGCGGCTTGGCGTACACCAGCACCAGTGCGGAACTGATCAGGATGAAGAACTTCGCCAGGGTGGCCACACCGTCGCGCACGAACAGGCCGCTGAATGCATTGCCGTACAGGGTTGGGTCCTGACCGTTGCGCCAGACCAGCACGGCGGTGATGACCAGCACGAGAATGCTGAGCCAGTGTGTTGCCGACTTGCGCTCACGCGGGATGAACAGATCGGCAATCAGCAGGATACAGGCCGAAAGCGTCAGGAAGGCTTCCGGAAGAATGGCCCAGAAGTCGAGCATCGACACCGGGCTTGGGATGATGTTGGCGGGGTTCACGGGCGGCACCTCAAGCCTTGACGCGCACGAGCTGCGCGACCACGTCATTGATGGATGTGTCCATCAGGTCGGTCAACGGCGCCGGCCAGATACCGAACACCAGGACAGCCAGGGCGAACGCACCGAGCATCAAGGCCTCACGGCCATTGATGTCCTGGAGCGCCCGGACCTGGTCGTTGGCGACATCACCGAACAAGACCCGCTTCACCAGCCACAGCGTATAGGCCGCACCGATGATCAGGGTCAGCGCTGCAGTTGCCGCAATCCACGGGCTGGACTGGAACGCTGCCAGAATCACCATGAACTCACCGACGAATCCGGACGTACCCGGCAGGCCACTGTTCGCCATGCCGAACAACACAAAGAACGCCGCGAACCAGGGCATCGTGTTGGCCACGCCGACGTAGTCCTTGATCATGCGACTGTGCATGCGGTCGTACAGCACCCCCACACACGAGAACATGGCGCCGGAGATGAATCCGTGCGAGATCATCTGCACCATCGCACCTTGCAGGCCCAGACGGGCCGCGTCGGTGGCGCCATTCTCGCGCGCCAGCGTGAAGCTGATGAAGATGCCCAGCGTGACGAAGCCCATGTGCGAAATCGACGAATAGGCGATCAGCTTCTTCATGTCTTCCTGCACCAGCGCGACGAAGCCGATGTAGACCACCGCGATCAGCGACAACGCGATCACCAGCCATGCGAGTTCCTGCGACGCATCCGGCGTGATCGGCAGCGAGAACCGCAGGAAGCCGTAGCCGCCGACCTTCAGCATGATGGCGGCCAGCACCACGGAACCACCGGTCGGTGCCTCGACGTGAGCATCCGGCAACCAGGTGTGCACCGGGAACATCGGGATCTTCACCGCGAACGCCAGCAGGAACGAGAAGAACAGCCAGAACTGCGCTTCGCGACCAATCGTCGCCTGAGCGAGTTCGGCCATGTTCCAGGTGCCGTGCTGCAGGTACAGATAGATCAACCCGATCAGCATGAAGATCGAGCCGAAGAACGTGTACAGGAAGAATTTGATCGTGGCGTAGACGCGCCGCGGCCCACCCCACATGCCGATGATGATGAACATCGGAATCAGCATGGCTTCAAAGAAGAGGTAGAACAGCAGCGCATCGGTCGCCACGAACACGCCGATCATCAGCGCTTCCAGGAACAGGAACGCGGCCGTGTACTGGTGCACTTTTTCGTCGATCGCTTCCCAGGCGCCAATCAGCACCAGCACGGTCGTGAACGTGGTGAGCAGGATGAGTGCCACCGAGATGCCGTCGACGCCGAGCCCGTAGTAGGCATTGATCGATTCGATCCACACTTTCGACTCGACGAATTGCAGGCCGCCGGCCTGGGCGTCGTAGCCGAGATACAGGGGGATCGATGCCAGCAGCGTCAGCAAGGCAACGCCGAGCGAGATCCAGCGCGCGGTGGTCGCACTCGACTTGCCGAGCAACAGGGTGGCTACCGCGCCAGCAGCGGGCAGGCCGATCAGGATACTGAGCAGATGTTCGGTCATATCAGGCGTTCCGTCATTTGATCCACAGGAACGCCGTCAGCAGCACGATCAATCCGAGGATCATGGCGAAGGCGTAGTGATAGAGATATCCGGACTGGATCGAACGCGTGATGTACGCAAGCCGATCGATCAGGGTCGCACTGCCGTTGACGATCGCGCCGTCAATCAGCGCGGTGTCGCCGAATTTCCAGAATCCGCGACCCAGCAGGACGCTGCCGCGCGCGAACACGGCCTGGTAGAGGGCGTCGAAGCCGTACTTGTTCTCCAGGATCCGCGCCAGCGGGCGCAGGGCCTGATACACACGATCAGCGATCGCCGGATTGAACAGATAGACATAGGCGGCCGTCGCGAAACCCGCGAACGCCAGCCAGAACGGCAGCGTCATCAAGCCATGTAATGCAAACCCTGCAACCGAGTGGAAATGTTCGGCGAGTGCGGCCATCGGTTGGCGCGAGGGGATCGACGAAGATCGATCCGGCAAAGAAGTCACCCAGCAGCATCGGCTTCGCAAAGAACCAGGCAATGATGACGGACGGGATGGCCAGCAGGATCAGCGGCACCGTCACCACCCAAGGTGATTCATGCGGCTTGTGCGCCAACTGGCCAGGCACATGGTGGTGGTCGTCATGATGGTCATCGTCGTGACTCTGATCGCCGTGTGCATGATCGTCATGGTGTTCGACAACCGTGAAGCGCTCCTTGCCATGGAAGGTCAGGAACAACAGACGGAAGCTGTAGAGCGCCGTGACAAACACACCCGCCAGAACAGCGAAGTATGCGTAGGTGAAGACACCACCGTGCTCACCCGAAGCGTGCTGGGCTGCAACGATGATGGCGTCCTTCGAGTAGAAGCCACTGAAGAATGGAGTGCCGACGAGCGCCAGTGTTCCGAGCACAGCCGTCCAGTAGGTGATCGGCATGTACTTCTTCAAGCCGCCCATGTGACGCATGTCCTGCTCGTGGTGCATGGCCATGATCACCGAGCCTGCGCCGAGGAACAGCAGCGCCTTGAAGAAGGCGTGCGTCATCAGGTGAAACACTGCAGCGCTGTAGGCCGAAACGCCCAGTGCCACAGTCATGTAACCCAACTGGGACAGCGTCGAATAAGCGACCACCCGCTTGATGTCGTTCTGGACAAGGCCGATGAGCCCGGTGAACAAAGCGGTGGTGGCGCCGATGAAGACGATGAACGCCAGCGCCGTGCCAGACAACTCGTAGAGCGGCGACATACGCGCCACCATGAAGATACCGGCCGTAACCATCGTGGCGGCATGGATCAGCGCCGAGATCGGCGTCGGGCCTTCCATGGAGTCCGGCAGCCAGACGCAGCGGCACTTGGGCCGACTTGCCCATCGCACCGATGAACAGCAGGATGCCGATGACGGTGGGTACTGCCCAGGCATGCCCGGAAATGATTTCGATGGTCTTGCCGTCGATCGACTCGCGATTGGCAAACACGGTGGCGTAGTCGAGCGAGCCGAAGTACCAGAGCACCGCGGCAATCCCCAGCAGGAACCCGAAGTCACCCACGCGGTTGACCAGGAATGCCTTCATGTTCGCAAACACGGCGCTCGGGCGCTTGAACCAGAACCCGATCAACAGATACGACACCAGACCGACCGCTTCCCAGCCGAAGAACAGCTGCAGGAAGTTGTTGCTCATCACGAGCATCAGCATGGAGAACGTGAACAGAGCGATGTACGAGAAGAAACGCTGATAACCGTCGTCTTCGTGCATGTAGCCGATGGTGTAGATATGCACCATCAACGACACGAACGTGAGCACCACCATCATCATGGCGGTGAGACGGTCGACCAGGAACCCGACGTGGGCGCTGTAACTGCCGATCTCGAACCAGGTGTACAGGTTCTCGTTGTAGGTTGGCGCGCCGTCGAACGCCATCAACTTGAACACATAGAGGGACAACAGGCACGACACCGCGACACCGCCGATCGTGACCGTGTGGGCGCCAACGCGGCCGATTTGCCGACCGAAGAGCCCTGCCAGAACGGCGCCAAGCAGCGGCGCCAGGGCAATGATGATGAGGATCGACTTCATGGCTCAGCCCTTCATGCTGTCGAGGTCTTCGACGTTGATGGTGGCGCGGTTTCTGAACAGAACCACCAGGATGGCCAGACCGATTGCCGACTCTGCGGCAGCCACGGTCAGGATGAAGAACACGAAGATCTGACCAGCCGCGTCACCCAGGAACGTCGAGAACGCCACGAAATTGATGTTCACGGCGAGCAGCATCAACTCGATCGCCATCAACAGGATGATGACGTTCTTGCGGTTGATGAAGATGCCGGCGAGTGCGATGCAGAACAACACGGCGCCAAGCGCCAGATAGTGGCCGAGACTGATCATGCGCCCGACTCCTTGTCGGCAACCGTCTTCGGCAGATCCACCAGCCGCAGGCGATCGGATTTTTTCGTGGCAGCCTGCTCGGCCGGGTCCTGGATGCGGACGCTGCCGCGTTTGCGCAGCGTGAGCATCACAGCGGCAATCAGGGCCACGGTCAGGATCAGCGCCGCCACCTCAAACGCCAGCACGTAGTCGGTGAACAGGGTTCGACCGATCCACTCGGTGTTGGTGAATCCGGCGGCAGCGGCCGGATCGATGGCCGGACCGACCTTCTGCATCCGCTCCATGCCGAGCAAGCCCAGCACTTCCACCAACATGACCACAGCCACCAGCACACCGGCCGGCAGGTAGCCGGCAAACCCTTCGCGTTCCGGTACAACCTTGATGTCGAGCATCATGACCACGAACAGGAACAGCACCATCACGGCACCGACATAGACCAGCACCAGCGAGATCGCCAGGAACTCGGCCCCGATCAGCAACCAGGTGCAGGCCACGCTAAAGAAGGTCAACACCAGACACAGGGCTGAATGCACCGGGTTGCGTGACAGGATCACGCCAAGGCCCGCGGCGGCAGTGACTGCCGCAAACAGGTAGAAGAGAATCAGTTCGGGAGTCATGCCTGCCTCATCGATATGCTGCGTCCTGGGCGCGAGCCCGGGCGATCTCATGTTCGTAACGGTCGCCAATGGCCAGCAACTGGGCCTTGTTGACGATGTTTTCGCCACGCTTCTCGAAGTGGTATTCGTGGATGTGCGTTTCCACGATCGAATCGACCGGGCAGCTCTCCTCGCAGAAGCCGCAGTAGATGCACTTGAACAGGTCGATGTCGTAACGGGTGGTCCGACGTTGACCGTCGGCGCGCGGCCCGAATCAATCGTGATCGCCAGGGCCGGGCACACCGCCTCGCAGAGCTTGCAGGCGATGCACCGCTCTTCGCCGTTCGGGTAGCGACGCAGCGCGTGCAGGCCACGGAAGCGATTGGACTTCGGCGTGGTTTCTTCCGGGTATTGCAGCGTGTACTTCGGCTTTGCGAAGTATTTGCCGGTCACTGTCATGCCGCGGAGCAGTTCGAGCAGCAGCAGGCTTTTGAGGTAGCGCGTGATCTTTTCCATAAGCGACTCGCGTCAGGCCCCCGCCACAAACGTGCCGGCGTAGGCCATGACACCCGTGACAAACACCCAGAAAATACAAAGCGGAATGAACACTTTCCAGCCCAGACGCATGATCTGGTCATAACGGTAACGCGGGAATGTCGCGCGGAACCACAGGAACAGGAAAGCGAAGAAGAATGCCTTGGCAAACAGCCACCACCAACCGTCGGCCGAGAGCAGCGGAATGCCGAGGCCCTGGAACGGCGACAGCCAGCCGCCCATGAACAGCAGCGCAGCCAGGAAGCTGATCAGGATCATGTTCGCGTATTCGGCCAGGAAGAACAGCGAGAACGCTGCGCCGGCGTATTCGACATGGAAGCCGGCGACAATTTCCGACTCGCCTTCGGCCACGTCGAACGGTGCGCGGTTGGTTTCGGCCACGCCCGAGATGAAGTAGATGACAAACAGCGGCAGCAAGGGCCACATGAACCACTCGAACATGCCGAGGTTGCCCTGCTGTGCAGCGACGATCTCGGTCAGGTTCAGGGAACCGGCGGCGATCAGGACACCGACCAGGCACAGACCCATGGAGATTTCATAGGAAACGACCTGGGCGGCGCTGCGCATCGCACCGAGGAACGCGTACTTCGAATTGGAGGCCCAACCGGCCAGGATGATGCCGTAGACACCGAGCGAGGTCATTGCCAACAGGTACAGCAGCCCCGCATTCAGATTGGCGATCCGGGTCTGCCAGTCGAACGGAATGACCGCCCAGGCAGCAAACGCCGGCGCCAAGGCCAGGATCGGTGCCAAACGGAACAACCAAGGGTTGGCCTCGGCCGGGATGATGATTTCCTTGAACAGCAACTTGAATACGTCGGCAAACGGCTGCAGCAGGCCTTTGCCGATATAGACCGGACCCAGACGCACCTGCATCCAGCCGATGACCTTGCGTTCCCAGTACGTGAACATCGCCACCGACAGAATCAGCGGCACGGTCAAGACGAGGATCTTCAGCAGGTTCCAACCCAGCATGGCCAAGGTCGGCCATTCGCCGAGGAAACCGAAATACGCGCCGTGAATCTGGTTGACGAATTCCGTGATCATGCCTCGCCCCCGGTCAACGTGAGCTTGCTGCCCATTCGGCCCAGCGTGCTGCTTGATGCCTGCGCCGACTCGATCCAGACCCCGCCCACCGGCACACGATTGCTGACCAGCAGAGCGAGCGTCGATTCACCGTTTTGACCGCGCACGCGGACGGTCTTGCCGGTCAGACCAAGCCGCTTCGCATCGGCCGGATTCACCGCAGCAGTAGCGGAAGCAGCGATCGGTGTGGCTTGCAGCGCCGGGCTGCGACGGACTACCGCGTCCACCGAGTACGGCGCCACAGTAGCGATTCGCGTCAGACCATCGCCCTGCACCGGCTCGGAGGCTTTGACCGCAGAGGCAGCAGGCCAAACCGAATTCGTTTGGGCCAAGGCAGCCACGACATCGGCGTGCAACTCGGCAAATTCGGTGAAGCCGAAACCCGGCAATTCCATCGACGCACCGAGTGCTCGCAGGACTCGCCAGCCAGCCCGCGCTTCCGCGGGCAGCTTGGCTGCAGCCTTGAAGGTTTGGACCTGTCCGTCAACATTGACCATGCTGCCGTCGATTTCCGGCGTCAGCCCGAGGGGCAGCAGAACCGTGGCGCGTGCCCGCAGCGTTTCGTCAGCGAACGCGGCAAAGGCGACGACGGTTTTCGCCGCCTGAAGTGCTGCCTGAGCCGCACCCATGTCGGCCACATCGGCCACTTCGGCGCGATACAGGATCAGCGTGGAGCGTGGCTTCGCGACACACGCAGAAGCACCCTGCCCGTTCTTCGGCTTGATGCCAAGCGCAGTCAGACCGACACCGTTTGCACCGTTCGGGAGTTCATTACAACGCGCTTCCGCAGCAGCCGCAATGAATCGCGACAGCACACGGAGGACGCTGGCATCAGCATGCTGGACAGCCTGGTCGCCGATCAGCACCAAGGCACTGCTGGCGGACTTCAGGGCATTGAAGGCGGCGCGTGCCCGGTCGTCGGCGATGGCGCTCGCGATCAGGTGCTGGATCCCTTCGGAAACCGGCGCACCAGCTTCCACGGCCGCCTTGGCGATCGACGCCAACGCAGCAACCAGACTGCCTGGCTCGGCGATCCACTCGTCTGCACAGTCAAAATGGAATTCATGTTGCACAGGATTGACGGCAAACACCTTCGCGCCGTGTTTCCAGGCCTTGCGGATGCGGTGGCCAAGCAAAGGCTGATCGAGTCGCGGGTTCGAACCCACGATCAGGATGGCGCCCGCTTTTTCGATCTCGGCGAGCGGCATCTCGAACACCGGCTTTTCGGCCGTGCCGGCAAGCAGACGTTCGTCGATCACCCGCAGGCGGTGATCCACGTTGCCGACGCCGATGGCGCCGAACAGTCGGGACAACAGCAAGGCCTCTTCGTTGCTCGTGGACGGACCAACAAGCGCCGCAGTTTCAGCCGGCGCGACTGCACGAAGTGTCTCGGCCAGCGCTTCCAGCGCCTGTTCCCAGGTGACTTCGCGCAACACACCTTCGGCATCACGCACCATCGGTTTCGTCACGCGATCAGAAGCCATCAGGCCTTGATGCGAGTAACGATCGCGGTCCGACAACCAGGATTCATTGATCGACTCGTTGCCGCGCGGCACCACTCGCAACACTTCGCCACGGCGAAGATGCAGGAACAGGTTCGAGCCGAGTGCATCGTGATCACCGATCGACTCACGTGCGATCAGTTCCCACGGCCGTGCGCGGAACCGGAACACCTTGTTGGTCAGCGCGCCGACCGGGCAAACGTCGATGATGTTGCCGCCCAGTTCCGATTCGATCGACTTGCCGATGTACGTACCGATCTCGGTGTGTTCGCCGCGGCCAATGCCACCGAGTTCGTTCGTGCCGGCAATTTCGCTCATGAAGCGGACACAACGCGTGCAATGGATACAACGCGTCATCTCGGTCGAGATCAGCGGACCGATGTCTTCATCGGCCACGACACGTTTGCGCTCGACAAACCGCGACACGGACCGGCCATAACCCATGGCCACGTCCTGCAGTTCACATTCGCCGCCCTGATCGCAGATCGGGCAGTCGAGCGGATGGTTGATCAGCAGGAATTCCATGACATTACGCTGCGACGAAAGAGCGCGCGCGCTTTGGGTCCAGATCTTCATGCCTTCCATGACCGGCGTGGCGCAAGCCGGCACCGGTTTCGGCGATTTTTCAACGTCGACGAGACACATGCGGCAATTCGCCGCGATCGACAATTTTTCGTGATAACAGAAGCGCGGCACGGCGACCTTGGCGGCATCCGTCGCCTGAATGATCATCGAGCCTTTCTTGACCTGCATGGCGCGGCCGTCGACTTCGACGTTGACCATGTCCGGCGGTGTGGTCGGCACTGTGTTGGGTGCAGTTGGTTGCGCACTCATGCCGCTTTCCCCATCTCGACGTCGACGATCGAGCGCTTGTGCTCGATGTAGTACTCGAATTCATGCCAGAAGTGACGCAGGAAACCCTGCACCGGCCACGCCGCGGCTTCGCCGAAGGCGCAGATGGTGTGGCCTTCGATCTGGCCGGCAGCCTGCTTGAGCATGTGCACGTCTTCCATCGTCGCCTTGTGTTCGACGATGCGCGTGAGCATGCGGTACATCCAGCCGGTGCCCTCGCGACAAGGTGTGCACTGGCCACAGCTTTCGGCGTAATAGAAACGCGCGATACGCTGGCAGGCACGAACCATACACGTGGAATCGTCCATCACGATGACGGCACCGGATCCAAGACCCGAGCCTGCCTTCTGGATGGCGTCGTAATCCATCGTGATGCCCATCATCGTTTCGGCCGGCAACACCGGCATCGACGAACCACCCGGAATCACGCCCTTCAGCTTGCGACCCGGGCGCATTCCACCGGCCATTTCGAGCAGATCCTTGAACGGAGTGCCCAGGCGGATTTCGAAGTTGCCGGGCTTCTGGACATGGCCTGAAACCGAGAACACTTTCGGGCCGCCATTGTTCGGCTTGCCGAGTTCAAGGAACCACTGGGAGCCGTTGCGAATGATCGCTGGCACCGAGGCATAGGTTTCAGTGTTGTTGATCGTGGTCGGCTTGCCGAAGAGACCGAAGTTGGCCGGGAACGGCGGCTTGAATCGCGGCTGCCCCTTCTTGCCTTCCAGCGACTCCATCAGCGCGGTTTCTTCGCCGCAGATGTAAGCGCCCGCGCCCAGCGCGCCGTGGATGTCGATATCGACGCCACTGCCGAGAATGTTCTTGCCCAACCAGCCATTCGCGTACGCTTCCTTCAATGCCTGTTCGAAACGTTCGAACGGCTCGTGATGGAATTCGCCGCGCAGGTAGTTGTATCCCACCGTCGAGTTCGTCGCGTAACAGGCAATGGCCATGCCCTCGATGACCGAGTGCGGGTTGTAACGCAGGATATCGCGATCCTTGCAGGTGCCCGGCTCCGACTCGTCGGAGTTGCACAGGATGTACTTCTGGCCGGGCGCGTTGCGCGGCATGAAGCTCCACTTGAGCCCGGTCGGAAAACCGGCGCCGCCGCGGCCACGAAGCGAGGATTGTTTGACCGTCTCGATGACTTGCTCGCGCGATACCGGTTCGGACAGGATCTTGCGCAGCGCCTGGTAACCACCGGCCTTCAGGTAGCTTTCATAGCTCCACGGCTGGTCGTAATGCAGGGTCGTGAAGACGACGTTGTGTTCTTGGGGTGCGGGACCGACGGCCATGGGCGTCAAGTGCTCACTTCAGGTTATCAATGATGTGGTCGATCGCTTCAGGCGTCAGGCGCTCGTGATAATGGCCATTGACGACCATCATCGGCGCACCGGCGCAAGCGGCCAGGCATTCTTCTTCCTGCTTCAGATACACGCGGCCATCGGCGGTGGATTCACCGACCTTGATGCCGAGTTTCTTTTCGCAATGCTTGACGATGCCCTCGGCACCGTTGAGCCAGCAGGAAATATTGGTGCAGATGGCGACGTTGTTGCGGCCGACAGCGGTGGTCTCGAACATCGAATAGAAGTTCGCGACTTCATACGCCCAGATCGGCGGCAAGTCCAGATAACGCGCCACTGCCGTGATCAGTTCGTCGGTCAGATGGCCGTGGTTCTGTTCCTGCGCCGCCATCAGCGCCTGCAGCAGTGCCGAACGCTTGCGCTCCGGCGGAAACTTGGCGATCCAGTGGTCGATGTGTTCGCGCGTATGCGCGTTCAGCACCTCGAGCGGATCGACGTTCTTGACTTGTTCGTAATGGCCAGTGGCTTTCATGATGGACTCAACGGTCGATTTCGCTGAACACGACGTCGAAGGTGCCGATCAAGGCAACCACGTCCGGCAGCATGTGACCACGGGCGATCTCGTCCATGGCCGACAGATGTGCAAAACCAGGCGCGCGCAATTTCACGCGGAACGGCTTGTTCGCACCGTCCGACACCAGGTAACAACCGAACTCGCCCTTCGGCGCTTCCACTGCGGAATACACTTCACCAGCCGGCACCGAATAACCCTCGGTGAACAGCTTGAAGTGGTGGATCAGCGCTTCCATGTCGTCCTTCATCTCTTCGCGGGACGGCGGCGAGACCTTGAAGTTGCGCAGCATCACATCGCCCGGATTGGCACGCAGCCAAGCCACGCACTGTTTGACGATGCGATTCGACTGGCGCATTTCTTCCATGCGGACGAGGTAACGGTCGTAGCAGTCGCCATTGCGGCCAATCGGAATCGAGAACTCGAACTGGTTGTAGGCAGCATACGGCTGCTTCCGACGAAGATCCCATTCGATACCGGAACCACGCAGCATCGGGCCACTCATGCCCCAGGCCAAAGCCTGCTCAGGGCTGACCACGCCGATGCCGACCGTACGCTGTTTCCAGATGCGGTTGTCGGTCAGCAAGGTTTCGTATTCGTCGACACGCGCAGGAAAATCATCGGCGAATGCATCGAGGAAATCGAGCATCGACCCTTCGCGCCAGGAGTTCATGCGCTTGAGATTGCCGCCCTTGTGCCAGCGGGATTCCTTGTACTGCGGCATCCGCTCAGGCAGGTCACGATAGACACCACCCGGACGGTAATACGTGGCATGCAAGCGGGCGCCACTGACGGCCTCGTAGCAGTCCATCAGCTCTTCGCGTTCACGGAACGCATAGAGGAACAAGGTCATCGCGCCCAGATCGAGGGCGTTCGAACCGATCCACATCAGGTGGTTCAGGATTCGCGTGATCTCGTCGAACATCGTGCGGATGACTTGTGCACGCGCCGGCGCCTCGACCCCGAGCAGTTGCTCGATCGCCCGCACATACGCATGTTCGTTGCACATCATCGACACGTAGTCGAGTCGATCCATGTAACCGATGGACTGGTTGAATGGCTTGGATTCGGCGAGTTTTTCGGTACCACGATGCAGCAGGCCCACGTGCGGATCGGCACGTTGCACGACTTCGCCGTCCATCTCGAGCACCAGGCGCAACACGCCGTGCGCAGCTGGATGCTGGGGACCGAAGTTGATGGTGTAGTTGCGAATTTCTTGCATGGCTTACTTCCCTGCCCCGCGCGCTTCGGTTTCGGCCTTCGAGGTGGCGTATCGAGCGTCATCGCGCACGACACGCGGCACGCCGACTCGCGGCTCGATACTCACGGGCTCATAGACCACGCGCTTTTTCTGTTCGTCATAACGGACCTCGACATTGCCGATCAGCGGGAAATCCTTGCGGAACGGATGCCCGATGAAGCCATAGTCGGTCAGGATGCGGCGCAGATCCGGATGCCCCTCGAAAAGGATGCCGTACAGGTCGAACGCTTCACGTTCGAACCAGTTCACGCCGCGCCAGACCGGCATCAGCGATGCGACCACCGGCAAACCGTCGTCGGGCGCAAAGGTGCGGATGCGCAGGCGATGGTTATGCTTCAGCGACAGAAGGTTGACGACTACCGCAAACCGGTTCGGAATGCGCACGGATTCCGGGCGTTCGCTCCAGTTGAAGCGACCGGGGCCAAAACCCTCGACACCGCGCGAGAATCCTTCGCCGCTGACGTCGGAGGTGTCCCACTCGGCATCACCGTAACCAAGAAAATCGACACCAGCGAGGTCAACCGCCTGTTCGAACGCGAACGCGTCGTCGTCGCGCAATACGCGTGCGACACTCAACCAGTCCGTCGTTCGCACATCCGCCTCGACCACGTCGATGCCGTCGCGTACTGCCAACAACTGCTCGCCAAACCGCGTGTGCAATTGCTCGGAAAGTGTGGCCCTGTTGCTCATCGATCAGGCCTTCTGAAGAAACTTGGGCAACCGCTCTGCCACCGAATTGGTGCGGCGGATCTTTTTCTGCAATTGCAGGATGCCCCAAATCAGCGCTTCGGCTGTAGGTGGGCAACCAGGCACATAAATATCGACCGGCACGACGCGGTCGCAGCCACGCACAACCGAATACGAATAGTGGTAGTACCCGCCGCCGTTCGCACAGGAACCCATGGAGATCACCCACTTTGGTTCCGGCATCTGGTCGTAGACGCGGCGAAGCGCCGGCGCC
The DNA here is from genome assembly GCA_016712105.1 of Ahniella sp. Lineage (GTDB taxonomy): Bacteria > Pseudomonadota > Gammaproteobacteria > Xanthomonadales > Ahniellaceae > Ahniella. The sequence goes on along the minus strand of JADJRU010000020.1, from coordinate 97,390 downwards.
ATCTTGTTGACCAAGGTGCCTGCAACGATCATGACGTCGGACTGACGCGGGCTGGGGCGAAACACCACGCCATACCGGTCGAGATCCAGGCGCGCGGCACCGGAATGCATCATCTCCACAGCGCAGCAGGCCAGACCGAAGGTCATCGGCCACATGGAACCCGTCCGGGCCCAATTGATCAGTGCATCAGCAGATGTGATTGCGAAACCGTGCTCAAGCAGCGGGTTGTCACCTTCCGGGCGCAGGATGTCGTCGACTTCGCCGATCGGCTCCGGATTGTGAAAGAAACTGGTTTTCACTCCCATTCGAGCGCCCCTTTCTTCCAGACGTAGATGAAGCCGAGGAACAGCATGCCGACGAACAGGCCCATTTCGATGAGCCCGAACAGACCCAGATCGCGGAACACGAGGGCCCACGGGAAAATGAAGGCGATTTCGAGGTCGAACACGATGAACAGGATCGCCATCAGGTAATAGCGCACGTCGAACTTCATGCGCGCGTCTTCGAATGCTTCGAAACCGCATTCGTACGGTGCCAGTTTCTCGGCGTCCGGACGACCGGGCCCGAGGATGCTACCGACACTGAGCAGCACGACGCCGAGGATCGTGGCCACACCAAGGAACATCAGGACCGGCAGGTATTGCGACAGATCCATTAGGTCTTTCCTATGCTTTGTCTGCTTCAAAAAAAGAAGCCGCGTCGCGGCTTCTTTTTGGAATAGTGGTGCCCAGAAGAGGACTCGAACCTCCACGACTTACGCCGCTACCACCTCAAGGTAGTGTGTCTACCAATTCCACCATCTGGGCACGTTTGTAAATTGTACCGACTTTGATCAGTTTTGGCTGCTCTCGGTATCTTTCTTTTCCAGTTCTTGACCCGCATCAACCGGAGCCGCCGGAACGGCATCTTCGACCGGGGCCGCCGGTGCGGCCGCCGGAACACTGGCGTCCGTTGTCGGCGCAGTGGCCGCCGGTACCGATGGATCCGCCGGCTTCGCATCGGCCGGTTTGCCATCAGCGGCAGGCTTGCTCGCCGCTTCCGCGGCTGCGGCTTCAGCCGCCATCACACCGAGGTTCGCCGAGGCATCACCCTGACGGACCCGAGAGATGTAGGCACCCATGGCGATGCTGATCGCGAAGAACGCGATGGCAAGCCATTTGGTGCTGCTCGACAGGAAGTTCGCCGAACCGCGTGCACCGAAGACAGTACCCGACGCGCCGGAGCCGAAGCCGGAACCCGCTTGGGCCCCCGGACCACGCTGCATCAGAATGAAGGCGATCATCGCAATGGCGACAATGACGTACAGCGCGAGCAAAAACTTTTCCATGATCTTTTGGTTTCCTGACAGCCGGCCTAGGACGCCGCGGCAATGATGGCCAGGAAATCTCCTGACACCAGGGACGCGCCGCCGATCAACCCACCATCGACGTTCGGTTTCGCAAATATCGCTTCCGCATTGCTGGCTTTGACACTTCCGCCATAAAGAATACGCAGCGAGCTTGCGATCATAGCATCGTGTGATGCCATTCGGCTACGCAGGAAGAGATGTGCTTCTTCTGCCTGTTCCGGACTGGCCGTCCGCCCGGTGCCAATGGCCCATACCGGCTCATACGCCAACACCGCATCAGCCATGGCGGCTGCACCGGCGCGATTCAGCACCGCATCGAACTGGCGGCCCAGCACCTGCTCGGTCTGATCCGCATCACGCTCGGCCAGCGTTTCGCCCAAACACAGAACCGGAGTAAGCCCCGCAGCCTGCGCGGCACAAAATTTTTCCGCCACCAGCGCATCCGACTCGCCATGACCATGGCGACGCTCCGAATGCCCCACCAGAACCAGCCGCGCACCGGCGTCCTTGATCATGCCGCCGGCGATATCACCTGTGTAGGCGCCTTCAGCAAACGGGCTCAGGTCCTGCGCCCCGACCAGCACCGGTCGACCCGCGACCAGGCCCACAACCTGCTGCAGATAAAGAGCGGGCGGAAACACCGCCACTTCGGCAGGCGTGTCGGTCAAACCGTCGAGCAAGCCGCGGACCAACGAGGCGTTCCGCGCCACGCTGCCGAACATCTTCCAGTTGCCTGCCACCAGTTTCCGACGCATTACTCGCAATCCACGGGTTCTTTCGAGGGGCGGGATCATACCGGTGGCCAAGGCAAATCGGATAGCCTGCCCACTTTCCCTGTGCAAGCGTGCCTGCCCCCCATGACCCAGCCTCGCAAGACTGCTTTGATCACCGGCGCTTGGCCGGTATCGGCGCCGAGTTCGCGCGCCAATTGGCCGAGAACGGCCACGACCTGATTCTGACTGCACGCCGGCTGGATCGCCTCGACGCACTGGCCCAGGAACTTCGCCAGAAGTCCGGCATCCGTGTCGACACGATTGCCGCCGACCTGGCCCGCCCGGAGGATGTTGAAAGCCTGTTGACCGCCCTGCACGGCCGACCCATCGACCTGTTCGTGCAGAACGCCGGTTATGGCCAGCCCGGCCGCTTCCACGGCGCCGACATGGCCTCACATCGCCAGTTCATTGAAGTGATGATGACCAGCCCACTGGCGCTGATCCACGGATTGTTGCCGGGGATGCGGGCACGCGGCTCAGGACGCATCATCAATATCGCCTCGCTGGCGGGATTCATGCCCGGTTCGGACGGCCACACCTTGTATGGCGCCTGCAAGTCGTTCTGGATCAAGGTCAGCGAGTCGATGTCACTCGAGAACCGCAGCAAGGGTGTTCGCGTGCTCGCGCTCTGCCCCGGATTCACCTATTCCGAGTTTCACGACGCCAATGGGTCGCGCCCACTGGTCAGCAAGATGCCCCGGTGGTTGTGGATGACCTCGGAGGCCGTGGTCCGCGAAGGCCTCGATGCCATTGAAGCCGATCGGATCGTTCACGTCTGTGGCTGGCGCAATCGTTTGATCAAGGCCTTCGTGACTACCCTGCCCGACCGGCTCGCCCGCGCGTTCTCGGCGCGACAATCCAAACGATTCCGGATGGCTCACGACTGAAGCCTTGCTTCAGCAATAGATCTCGCCAATACAACAACGCAGGCTGCCGCCGGCTTTCTCGATTTCGTCGAGTGCAACCGGCACGAGTTCGAACCTGAGGTCCAGAAAGCGCTGGCGTGTTGAAGCCGCCAGCGATTGGTATGCCCGAGCACTCAGAAACACATGGCGATCGGACAACGCGATGCAGTTGCCGGCAAACGCCGCCTTTTCTTCATCCGACAACCAGATCACGGCATCACCATACAAGGACGCAATGGCATCGGCGGCGGCAGGATCAGCAACCGATGCACGATGCAGCACCAGCGCCCGGCCAGCCAGCACCGACATGACCACATTGGTGTGGTACTCGCCGGGCACCAGATCAAACGCATACATGGCGCGCAGGCCGAACGCCTCGTCCATGGCGGCAAGACCGGCTTCGTTGACGCGCTCACTCATGCCACAGAAGCCGAGACCTCGACCGCGGTCGATGATGAGCGGCCCGGTGAGTTCGGCCACCACGCCGGGCGCGTCCAATCGCTGAACCGAGGCACCAAACTGCGCCTCGAACCAGGCCGGCAGATCCGTCCGGGCCGCCTCACGCTGGCGCACCGGATGTTTCATGGCACCGATGATCAATCGCCTGGGCACACTGGCAAACACGTTGTTCGGGAACACCGCATCGGGCGTCTCTGCAGAACCGGGAAACACGGTTGCCGGCAGCACCCCTCGAACCGCCGCAACGAGGTCGGCATGTTGTGTCAGCGCCCGTTCGGCATCAAATCCGCTTTCAGCCATATAGACATTGTCGCGCGCCGATTCGTCGGCACGGCGAAAACCGATCGGGCTCACCAGGAAGGCCTGATCGGGCACGGCCCGGCCCCAATCCGCAGGCACGCCCAGCGCAAGGCGCGCCATCCATGAAGCGGGATCCCGGTAGATGCTCATGTTTGTGTCTCCAGCCGTGCGGCATCAGTGGCGGCCGTCAACGCAGCCTCGATCAGGGATTCATCCGCACCCGGCCGATGTGCGCCTTCGCTGAGGACCCGGCGAAATTTCCGGGCACCCGGCAAGCCCTGCAGAAGGCCGAGCATCGGCCGAATGCTGTGTGACAGGTTCTCGCCTGTCGCCAGACGTCGCTGGACATAGGGATACAGACTGCGCAGCAAGTCGGTCCGAACAGGCAGTTCAAACGTGTCATCACACAAGGCCTGCTCGGCCAGCGACAGGATATACGGCTCATGCCAGGCCACACGCCCCAGCATGACACCATCAAGTTGCTCCAAAGCCTGCTGCATGGCCGGGATCGTCGACAGCCCGCCGTTCAGCACAATCGTGAGATCCGGGCGCTCACGCTTCAACCGGAACGCACGCGGATAATTGAGCGGCGGAATTTCGCGGTTCTCGCGGGGGCTCAGGCCTTTCAGCCAAGCCTTGCGCGCATGCACGATGAAGACCTTGCAACCGGCCGCAGAAACCACGTTCACGAAACGATCGAGATCGGCGTCGTCATCCTGGTCATCGACGCCGATGCGGCATTTGACCGTGACCGGCACCGCGCCATCGGCCGCCTCGATCATCGCCTGCACACATTCGGCCACGAGTTCAGGCTCCAGCATCAGACAGGCGCCAAAGCGACCAGACTGCACGCGATCACTGGGGCAGCCGCAGTTGAGGTTCACCTCATCGAAGCCTTCCGCCACGGCGATCCGAGTGGCCTCAGCCAACTTCACCGGTTCAGATCCGCCCAGCTGAAGAGCAATGGGATGTTCGGACGGATCAAACTCCAGCAAACGGGCACGATTGCCGAACACCACGGCATTCGCATGCACCATTTCCGTGTACAGGCGTGCCGACGGCGACAAGGCACGATGCAACACCCGGCATTGGGTAGTCGTCCAGTCCATCATCGGCGCGACACACAGTCGCCAGGGTGAAACAACTGAGGCAGTCACGGGATGGATTCCGGTTTGGCTGAGCCAGTCAGTTTGTCAGGATCGGCTGACAAATCCAACAATTCGAGCGTGATCGATAAAGCCGACCACACCCGAATAGTCGAGGCGCGAACGCGCTGGTGAGCGGCCCAAGGTAGCAAGCACCGACAATTGTCATGTCGATGCCGTGACTTTCGCGCCGGGCGCCAACTGGTACGTTCCCATAGAATGACCGCACACCAGGAGCACAAAACGTTGGACACCAGCACGCCCCGTTCGACACCCGCCTTTGGCGCCATGGCGATACACCCGAAAGAATCGCTGGTCTTGAAACTGGGCGGCTGGCTGATGTTCCTGTTCCCTTTGGTACCGCCTGCCTTCGTGCTGGTGGCCATTGCCACGAAGGGCGTCTTTTGGCCCATTTCAGCCGGGGTGGTCGCGTTTGTGGCTGCCGGCGTCATTGGCGTGATCCATGGCGGCGCGAGCTTCCGGCACTACCGGGTCCAGCACTTGCCAGACGGCCTGCTCGTTCATCGCGGCGTGTTCTGGCAATCAGAGACGTTTGTTCCGAAGTCGCGCATCCAGCAGACGGAAGTGAATCAAGGGCCGCTTGACCGTCGCTGGGGCATGGCCAAACTGAACGTCCATACCGCCGGGACAAGGCTCGAGAACATCAAGGTCAGCGGACTGCACCATGGTGATGCCCTGGCGCTCCGTGATGCGCTGCTCGACCGCCGCGAGGGCGTCGATGGCGCTTGATGCCGCTGCCGACGGCCATCACGAGCGTCGCCTGCACCCAATGTCATGGCTGTTTGCGCTGCTGACGCAGTTGCGGCACGTCATGTTTCCGCTGATCGTCCTGCTGGTATTTGGCGGGGGCGAGACCTGGGAACTGTATGCCGCAATGGGTGGCCTGGGTGTGGCGGCGTATTCGCTGGTCTACAGCTTCGGGTTTCGGTACCGGATCGCGGCCGACGAACTCGTCATTCGCGAGGGCATTTTCGATCGCACCGAGCGCCATATTCGATTCGCTCGAATCCAGAACATCGTGCAGAAGCAGAATCTGCTGCACCGCTTGTTCGACGTGACCGAACTGAAGCTGGAGTCCGCCGGCGGCGTCAAGCCGGAAGCGACGATGAGTGTCTTGCGACGCGCCGATGCGCAAGCGCTCGAGGCCATCCTGCGCAGTCACCAGCACGCTGGCGACAGCCCCGAGGACAGCCAGCAGGCGCTCGACAATGCCGACGAGTGCCTGCACCAGATGTCACTCGGCGAAGTGCTCAAGCTTGGTGTCATCTCCAATCGCGGCATGCTGGTGGTGGGTTCCCTTGTCGCCGCCTGGACGCAGTTTTCGGACGACCACTCCGCCTCCTTCTTCAAGAGCATGGGTCGCCAGGCGAAGCAGTTGTTCGGCGGCCTGGGCAACGACAGCCATTCCTGGTTGGTCGCCTCCGCATCGATGTTTGCGTTGGTGCTGTCCGCACTGCTGCTGGTGCGCGTCTTTTCGATCGCCTTGGCACTCCTCCAGTTCTACGGGTTTCGGCTGACGCGTCACGGTGCGCGCCTGGCCACCGAAGCGGGCTTGCTGTCGCGATTCCAGGCCAGCGCGCGCCGGCACCGGATTCAGGTGCTCGATCGACACAGCACCGTGTTGTCTCGCTGGTTCAACCGCGAGTCGATCCGCGTCGATGTGTCGGGCGGCGTGGCCGCCGTGAATGATGAACATGCGCGACTCAAGTGGCTGGCGCCCATCGCGCCGCCCGCCAAGACAGATGAATTGGTCAACATGGCGCTGCCGGGATTTGACGCCACAACCTTGGACTGGCGACCGCTGCATCATCGCGCCTGGATTCGGCGAGCTCGGCTGGGTGCCACATTCTGGACTCTGCTGGCGCTGGCGAACGCCTGGTTCAATCCGTGGGCACTCACGTTACTGGCTCTGGCCGGATGGTCGGTTTTTTCGTCCTGGAAATGGGCCCAACACAGTCGTTATGCCATCAATCGCCAGTTCCTTGTCTGGCAAAGCGGCTGGCTCACACGCCACACGCTGGTCGTGGAACTCGACAAGGTGCAGGTCGTGCGCTTGCAGACCAGCCCGTTCGACCGCCGGTCTGCCATGGCAGACCTCTTCATCGACACGATGGGTGCGAACCCGTTGGGCGCGTCGCTGTCCATTCCCTACTTGCCTGTCGCACAAGCACGCGCACTGGCGGTGATCCTTGGGCGTCATGCCGCGAGGCATTAAATCGGATGGATTGAGCACCCGAATCGCGGCTGAAGCCGCTCCCACAGGTCACGGTATGCGGCAAGCCCCCGTTCGTGCCTGACTGATTCGTCAGGGTTGCTTCCAGACCGCTCAACACATTCCTGATCGCAGTAGACGAAAAATCTCCTCGTCATTGCGAGCACGAAGTGCGCGGCAATCTCGTTCCTGCATCAGGCTCCATCGCAAGGACAGTGAATCGGGTGCACAGCACTGGTGGCACGGCACAACACCTGTTGCTCAATCTTCGAATCCGTCTGACAACAAGACCGGCATCGACACCTGGTGCGTTGCCGACGCATTGCTGGCGGCAAAACTGGTACTCGATGGGACGTACGTCGCGGTCAGCGTCCGATTGCCGGGCAAGGCACTGCTCAACACACAACTGCCGCGACTGGCTTGAGCTGAAACGACCTCAAGCGTGGCCGTGCACTCGCCCAAACCCTCACTGATCACAACCGTACCCAGCGGCGATTGGGTTCCCGAGCGGACCTGCACCGTGACCGTATACGGTTCAGCGATTTCGGATGGATTCGGCGTGTGGCTGCTGATGCTGGTTGTGGTGCCGAAGGCGTCATCATTGATGATCGTCCCGATTGCCGTTGCCGCAGTGATCCCTGCGCCATTGGGATTACTCAGCGTCAGGACCACCGTCTCATCACTTTCCACTTCGGCATCAGGCGCCACGTTGACCCGCACGACCCTTGACGCGGTCCCGGCCGGGAAAGTCAGCGTGCCGGATACCGAGGTGTAGTCGACGCCTGCCGCCGCCGTTCCGGTAATGGTTGCGTAGTCCACTTCAGTTTCAACCAAGGGCGTCGGGGTGGCGGTGACGTTGAACACCAATTGGGTCAAACCGCCGGTTCCTTCGACAACACTCGCCCCACCGACGGCCAACTGCACCCGAATGATCGGATCATTATCGGTATCGGTGTTGTCGGCAGGCGTCAGATCGGTGCGCCCGCTGGTCACTGTAGCCGTGTTGACCAGGTTCCCCGTTGCGTTGGCGGCAAGGTAACACGTTGCCGTGTAGGTCACGCTGGCGCCGATCGGCAGGGACACGACCGAGTCGTTGATGTTGCCGATACCGGACGGGCTGCAGGTGCCACCATTGCTGCCGGCGCAGGTCCAGATGACATTCGCGCATTCTGCCGGAAACGTATCGCGGATCCGTTCATTGCCGACCGTGGTGTATCCATCGTTCGTCGCGGTGATCGTATACGTCGTCGCTGCGCCGGCTTGTGCGCCGTTCGCGCCGTTGCTGACCGTGATGTCGTAGTCCGGATTCTGGTCGTAACAGGGCGAAAACTCCGAGGTATTGCCGCCGGGTCCGGTCACGGTCAAAGCAATGTGTTGTCCGTCGTCGAAACCGTCGTCGGCCAGCAAGACCTCGAATGGCTCCGCACAGTGAAGCTGCAGCGTGCAATCCACGGTCACTCTCGTGCTGCCGATCAGCACGTTACCCTCTCCATGGCCCGATGCATCACATGAAGCAACCCGAAATACATCGATCGCGTACGCTCCTTCCGTTGTCTCGAGCTCACCATCCAGGACCGCAAAGATCTGGTTGAACACTGGCACTCGGCGAACGGTCGAGAGCACCGGAAAGTTCTGCAGCCGATTCGGCGTACCCGTGATGATCGACGTGACCGGGTCGATATCGTTCTCCGAGACACCATCCGGACCCAGATCGATTCCGAGTCCACCGTTGCTGCCGAATCGGTTCTCGCGAATCTGGTTGAGTGCCCCCGAAGCGATCGAAATCCCGTCCAATCCGTTGCCGATGATGCTGTTGTCCGGTCCGATCCGATTGCGGTTCGCACCATTCGAGATCGCGATCCCGTGGCTGTCGCCGGCACTGATCGAGTTGTTGGTCACCACGTTCTGGATCGCCGCCGAACCATTGATCAGCAGGTTCGGCGAACTGCTGAGCACAATGCGGTTGGCGTCGATCACGTTCAAGGGCGAGGTCACGCTGATGCCCAGATTGTTGCCCAGGTCGTCCAGGCCGCGAGACCCGATCGAATTGCCCATGACCTGACTGCCACCCACACCACCCAACTGGATGGCGATCGAGGAATTGCCGATCAGATTGGCCAATTCCGGCTCGTCACCGCCAATCAAGGCGCCACCGGCAGCATCGGCAACTCGGATCGCAAAACTCACATCGTCGAGCGACACAGCGCCAATTGCCGCGCCGAAATGCAGGCCGGTGAGTCGATGCCCCTGACCCGACCGCACGGTGACCCCGGCGTTGCTGAACCCCGAGAACCCAAGATTCGTCACTTGCAAATTGTCGGCTGCGTCACTTGACTCGAACTCGATGGCCTCGGTCACGCCACTGCCCGCACGAAGGACCACACACGGGGCACCGTTGTAGGCGCCACTGACGAGCGTGTTCGGGATGGTTCCTGCCTGGGTATCCCCGAGAATCCTCAAGTCGTCCGTGATGCTCAGCCGCGCGCTCAGGGTAATCACCCTTGGGCAAGAACCAGTCAAGGCGAACCGGATCACCTGCCCGCCATCAAACGCATTGGCGCTGGCCACCGCTTGCGCGAGAGACCCCGCTCCGGACGAGGCAGTGGTCGTAACGTCCAGGTACAGGGCATTGTTGACGTTGGTCTCGAACGCACCGATGTCTGGGTCGGCGCCGATGAGGCGCGTTCGCGGCCAGATCAAGCACGGGCAAGCCGCCATCCACGAACCGCGACCCGGCGTTCACCAGCGGCGAAGTGGTCGCCGGCAGACCGTTCGCACCCAATTGGGGCGCGGCGCCGAGATTGCTCTCGTTCTGCCGGAGTTGGCCATTCGTGATGGCCATGCTGTCGTAACGATTGCGAATGGCGTACACATCGGCATGATCGACCGATACCTCCGCACCGTCATTTTCGAACACGCTGTTCTGCAGTTTGACCAAAGGCTTCGGCGCGTCTGCGGTCTCGGTTTGGACGACGATCCGCAATGCCCCGGAGCGGATCGTGCTCCCCACCATCGTGATTGACGGCGTGGACACATCAGCGGCGGCATAGGGCGAAACGATGATCGCGAAATCATTCGGATTGTCGGATCGCGACGTGATCATCGAGTTCCGGATCGCCGTGCTGTGGCAGTTGCTGTCGAGCACCACCCTCGTGTTCTGGAGACGGGCGTTCCGGATGGTGACCTGATTACCCTCCTCGAAGTGATGCGTGTAGCAGATCCAGTTGCTGACGACTAGATCGACATTCTGGGAACTGACGGATTCGAACAACAGCGAGTTGTTGTTCAACTCGATGCTGATGTCGGGGTTACCCGAGCTCGCGACAAACGTCGTCGCGCCCAATGTGGCCGACTGCGCGGTGCAATCGCTGTTGTAACCGCCCCGAATGGTCAATGTGCCATGACTGCGGTTCGGGTCGCCATCCTCGGCGCGATAACCAAGCGTCAGATCAGAGCCAAGGGTATAAGTGCCCGCCTGAAGCTTGAACAGGACCGTGCCGGTCGTCCCACCGTTCACGGCCGCAAATGCCTGATACAGCGCGGTCGTGGATCCGATGCAGGCTTCCGTGTCGGCCAAGGCGCCATCGGCGCCGCTGACGCCAATCAGGGTGAACAACAATCTGGATCTGATGGACATGAAACGCTCCGTGGGGTTCATTGGCCCATACGGAAAAGCGGTTGGATCGGGGCCAAAGTGTGCGCATGTCCCGCTTTGTCTGCGTTTTCCGTAAGACCAGACATGAACAGCCCCGACCTGATCACGGTTATGCCTGCCGCCACGCTTGTCTTTGCAGGCACTGCGTCCATATCATGCTGCGACGTTATGCCGAGGCCGGGATATGGTGGACGAAGTGACCGATCTGATCGGGCGCGCACAGAGCGGAGATCGTGCGGCCGCGGATCGACTGTTCAGCGTCGTCTACGACGAACTTCGTGCCCTCGCCGGCCGACAGCGGCAGCGATTCGATGGGTCCGACCTGGGCGCCACATCACTCGTCCACGAGAGTTATCTGCGACTGATCCGCGGCATGTCACTCGGCACCGAAGGTCGCGTACACTTTTTCGCCACTGCGGCGCGGGCCATGCGGCAAATCGCGATCGATCGTTTGCGTGCCCACGGTGCAGAAAAGCGCGGCGGCCAGGTGGACATCACGTCGCTCGATGCTGCAGCCGAAACGCCTTCTGCATCCGACTCCGAATTCGGCGACATCGATTTGATGGCGCTGGATCAGGCCTTGGCTGCACTCGAATCGTTCGACGCCCGATTGGCACGCCTCGTCGAATTGCGCTTCTTTGCCGGCATGAGCCTCGAGGAAGCCGGCGAGAAACTCGGCATGTCCGAGCGAACGCTCAAGCGCGACTGGCGCAAGGCGCGCGCGTTCCTGCACGCGCGGCTGGAAGGGAGTGATGCCGATGGCACTTGATGTCGATCGCCTGCAGCGGGTGTCCATGTGGTTCGACGAACTGCACGATCTGGCCCCCGAAGCCCGCGCGGAAGCACTGGCGAGCTTGCAGGCAACTGAACCCGACATCTTCGCCCAACTGGCACGTTGGCTCGCCAAGGATGCCGAAGTCGGTGTACTGGATGGATCGACCCAACATCAGATCGCGCTTCGGAACGGGGGTACCGAACCCCACCCCGATCGCAGCGGCCAACACGTCGGGCCATACGAATTGGTCCGACACGTCGGACGCGGTGGAATGGGCGACGTTTACGAGGCCCGCCGGACCGGGGCCGATTTTGACCAGCGCGTGGCCATCAAGTTGCTGCGGCGCGGACTCGACAGCGACGACATCATCCGCCGATTCCTGCGCGAACGACGCATCCTCGCCCAACTCGACCATCCCGGCATCGCGCGCCTGGTCGACGGCGGCGTGACCTCCGATGGTTTACCGTTCCTGGTGATGGAGTTCGTCGAAGGCCGAGGCTTGATGGAGGCCGCGACGACCGGTTCCTGGGATGTGTCTACACGATTGAATCAGTTCCTGAAGATCTGCGATTCGGTGGCCTATGCCCACCGCCGGCTGATCGTGCATCGTGACCTCAAACCGTCGAACGTCCTGATCGCTTCGGACGGTCAACCAAAACTTCTCGACTTCGGCATCGCCAAACTGCTGGATGAAGAAGACCATGAAACGCTCACACGCACGGGCATGCGTGTGCTTACCCCCAGCTACGCGGCACCCGAACAACTGCTGGGTGAGCCGATCGGCACCCCAGCGGATGCCTACGCTCTGGGGGTGATTCTTTACGAATTGCTGACCGGGGTCTGTCCGCACCGACGCACCAGTGCGGATCTGGAGCGCATCAACTGGCATCCGCACGACGAGACCCTGATCAAACCGAGTGTCGCGGTCTTGCGAACCGCCGCCACGGCAGATCCTGCAACACAACGACTGTCCCGTCAACTGGATGGTGACCTCGATGCCATCATTCTGTTCGCGATGCGTCGTGAACCCGAGCGTCGGTATCGCGGCGCTGCCGAGTTCGCCGACGACATCCGGCGTTTTCTGGAAGGGCTGCCCGTCCGCGCAGAGGTCGATTCACGAACCTACCGTATCCGCAAATTCGTCCAGCGCCACCGTGGCGGCGTGACTGCAGCGGCATTGGCGGTATTGGGATTGACTGGCGGTCTGGTCATTGCGCTGTGGCAAGCCGATGTCGCGCGCAGCCAGGCGATGCTCGCCCAGGAACAACGCGACCGTGCCGAGTCGATCAAGGAATTCACGTTGTCGCTGTTTCGCGAACAGGATCCGATGGCAAGGGTCAAAGCCGAACCGAAATCGGCGACCGAGTTGATCCGGCTCGGCATTGACCGGACCCGAACACAATTCGCGGACGACCCCGAGCAGCGCAGTGAACTGCTGAACGATTTGGGTGAGATCCAGAACAGCCTCGGCGACTATGCCTCGGCGCATGAGGTTCTCGAAGAAACCGTGGCGCAGCGAACAGAACTCACTTCGGCGGGACGCATTAAATTTGCCACGGCCCAATCGAACCTTGCGGTCGCGAAGGTCGGTCTGGGCGATTATGAGGCCGGCCTCCCGCTGCTTCAGGACAGTGCAGCCATCCTGACGAAACTGGCGGGTGCGGACGCGCCGGAAACACTGAAGACTCAGGCACGCTTGGTGTCTGTATTGACCCAACTCGGCCGCCTCGATGAAGCGAAAGCAGTGGCGGAACAGATCCTGCCGATCACCGAACGCGTGTTCGGCGCCAAGTCGCCGCAGGCGATTGCCCGAAGAACCGACTTGCTGGCTGTACTCGAACAGTCTGCGCAATACGACGCGGCACTTGCCGAAGCGCAGGTATTGGTCGACCTGATCGAGGCGGTACACGGAAAGGACACCCTGCTGCTGGTTCGACCCTTGGCCCTGCAGGGCGACATCCTCCGTATGCAACAGCACTACGACGCTGCGGATCCCCTTTATGTCCGTGCGATCGACCTGACCCGTCGGCACAAGAGCACACCGCAGACTGCAAGACTGCTGTTGCGACGGGGTGACCTGCTGCGCCGGATCGGCAAGTTGGACGAAGCCGATGCCTTGATCAAGGAGTCGATTGCCCTGCTGCCTCCGGCCAGCCCCGATCTCGCCCAGGCGCAGGTGATCCGCGGTGTGCTGCTGCGGGCAAGGGGTGAGTTCAAAATGTCGGCGGCGGAATTCCTGGCTGCGCACCAGTCGTTCCTCGGAGCGCTTGGCCGAGATTCCGTGTTTCCGTGGATTGCCGCGGTCGAACACGCGATCTCGGAACGGCAGGCCGGTTCAGGCCTGGCGGCGGAACCTCTGTTGCTGGAATCCGTGTCGCGCCTCCGCGCGATCGCCGAACCGGACAGCAGCGAGCTGATGCAGGCTTTGTCCGCACTGGCGAACTGGCGAACGGAACAGAAGCGTTTTGCCGACGCTGCACCACTGCACGCGGAAGTGGTCACGATCTGTTCGAAGGTCTACGGTCCGAGTCATGGCAACACGCGATTGGGTCTTCTGGCCCAGGCGGACAACTTCATCGGGCTCGGCAGTGATCAGGATTTGACTGCAGCCAGACGCAATCTGGACACCGTGGCGACTTCCGTCACCGCCGAAGCACCTCTGGCAGCCGAACAGCAGCAGGAATTGGATCGGATCAAGGCGCGTTTGGCTGCCAAGCCGAACGCGACGCTCAGCCCAGATTGATCCAGGTTGCCTTCACCTCGGTGTATTTTTCGAACGCGTGCAGCGACTTGTCGCGCCCGTTGCCCGATTGTTTGTAACCACCGAACGGTGCGGTCATGTCACCACCATCCCAATAGTTGACCCAGACGCTGCCGGCACGCAGCGCCCGCGCCACACGATGCGCACGGGTGATGTCGCGGGTCCACAGACCGGCTGCCAGGCCATACTCTGAATCGTTGGCGATCCTCAATGCCTGGGCTTCATCGTCAAACGGAATCACCGCGAGCACGGGCCCGAAAATTTCTTCGCGGGCAATCGTGTGGTTCACGGCGACGCCCTTTGAAGATCGTCGGCTCGATATAACAACCGTTCGCGACCGGAAACGCGCGCGTGCCGCCCAGCACACATTCGCCACCATCGGCCCGTGCCCGATCAATGAAACCGAGTACACGCTGCGTCTGGCCTTCGTCGACCATGGCGCCCATGCTGGCATCCGGATCAAGCGGGTGTTTCGGGCTCATGCGCTGTCCCGCCTTCGCGACTGCGGCAACAAAATCATCATGGATCGAGCGTTCGACCAGCAGACGCGAGGCTGCGGTACACTTCACCCTGATTGTAGAAAATGCCCATGGCGGCCGCTTCCGCGGCGCGATCGAGATCGGGTGCGTCAGCGAACACGATGTTCGGACTCTTGCCACCACATTCCAGATACACCCGCTTCATGTTGGAGCGGCCCGCACACTCGAGCAGGTACTTGCCGACCAAGGTTGATCCAGTGAACACCAGACCATCCACTTCCATGTGCAGAGCCAGAGGTTCTCCGGCGGTTTTGCCATAACCGGGCACGACATTCAGCACACCCGGCGGAATACCGGCCTCGAGTGCCAATTGGCCAAGTTTCAGCGCCGTCAGCGGCGACTTCTCGCTGGGCTTGAGGACAACGGAATTGCCGGTCGCCAGAGCTGGTGCAATTTTCCAGGTCGCCATGAGCATCGGGAAATTCCACGGCACAATCGCGCCGACCACACCCAGCGGCTCCCGAGTGATCAAGCCAAGTTCGTCCGGACCGGTCGCCGCGATCTCACCGTAAACCTTGTCAATGGCTTCGCCGGTCCAACTCATGCACCGGATGCTCGCCGACACATCGACAGCGAGCGCATCCCCGATCGGCTTGCCCATGTCGAGCGCCTCGAGCAAAGCCAGTTGTTCACGGTCGCGCTCGAGCAGAGCAGCAAAGCGCAGCAGCACTTTCTTGCGATGCGTCGGTTTGGTGTTCGACCACACCCCGGACTCGAATGTGCGACGCGCCACACGAACGGCTGCATCGATGTCTTCGGCCTGGCAATCGGCGACTTCTGCCAAGGTGCGTCCGTCGATCGGACTCAGACACGCAAAGGTCCGGCCAGACTGCGCCGAAACCCACTGGCCATCGATCAGGGCCTGTCGCGGGATGTCGATACGGGAAGCCAGGTCCTGCCAGTCGGCGAAGGTCTTTGTGCTCATGGGAATCTCAGAAAGTGGGTGGTGTCGAGGCACTCACCAGAATGGCGTTGCCTTTGCCGACGTTGCGGAATCGATGGGGTTTGCGACTTTCGAAGTAATACGCCTCACCGGGGCCCAACACACGCACCACGTCGCCCACGGTGATTTCGACCTTGCCCTGCACGATCACCCCACCCTCTTCGCCGTCATGGCTCAGCATGGTGTCGCCGGTATCCGATCCAGGCGGCATGACTTCGCGCAGAATGCACATCTGGCGATTCTTGCGGCGCTGACCGATCAGGAAATAGTGGATCTCGTTGTTGCCGAGATCGGGCATCTGCTCGGGCAGGTAGAACGGATCGTCGGCCCCGTCATCCGGCAGGTCGAGCGTAAAAAACTCGGCTAGTGAGATCGGAATGCCATCCAGAACCTTCTTCAGTGAGCTGATCGATGGGCTCACCTTGTTCTGTTCGATCAACGAGATGGTGCTGTTCGTCACGCCGACACGCTTGGCCAGCTCGCGCTGGCTCAGGCCCTTGGTCTTGCGAACCGCCATCAGGCGAATGCCAATGTCCACCACACCTCCGAAATGATGCGAAATAATTAACACCTACCCGCTTTGTGGTCAATTTTTGCCGGGTTTCCGGTCTCCCGTTGTCAAGTTTCTTCAACACTGTTAGCGTGCGCGCCTATCGTGCCAGGAGCGTGGAAATGACTGAAAATCTCCAAGAACATTACGCCGCCGTTGCCACCAGCCATCCGGAGCGGATGGACGCATTCTGGATGCCGTTTTCGGCGAATCGGCAATTCAAGAAGCACCCGCGACTATTGGCGTCGGCTTCGGGCATGTTCTACCGAACGGTCGACGGCCGGGAAATCCTCGACGGAACGGGTGGACTCTGGTGCGTGAACGCCGGCCATGGCCGCGCGCGCATCACCGCTGCGGTCAGCCAGCAGATCCACACCATGGATTTTGCGCCGACGTTCCAGATGGGCCATCCGCTGCCGTTCCTGCTGGCTGAGCGACTGGCCGAGATCGCGCCGGATCCGCTCAAGCATGTGTTCTTCACGAATTCCGGTTCGGAATCGGTCGACACGGCGCTGAAAATTGCGCTGGCCTACCACCGCGTCCGCGGCGAAGGCCAACGGACACGTTTCATCGGCCGCGAAAAGGGTTATCACGGCGTGGGCTTCGGAGGCATCTCGGTCGGCGGTCTGCCGAACAATCGCAAGTTCTTCGGCCCGCTGCTGCCGGGTGTCGATCACATGCGCCATACGCTCGACATCGGCCGCAACGCATTCAGCAAGGGCCTGCCGGAACACGGCGCCGAGCTGGCGGATGATCTGGAGCGTATTGCCCTGTTGCATGACCCGAGCACGATCGCGGCGGTCATTGTCGAACCCATTTCCGGAAGCGCGGGTGTGGTGCTACCGCCCAAGGGTTATCTCGATCGGTTGCGCGCCCTCTGCACCAAACACGGCATCCTGCTGATCTTCGACGAAGTCATCACCGGCTTCGGTCGTGTCGGCAACGCCTTTGCGGCACAGCGTTACAACGTCGTGCCCGACCTGATCACCTGCGCCAAGGGTCTGACCAACGGCGCGGTGCCGATGGGTGCGGTGTTCGCATCGAACACCATCCACGACACCTTCATGAATGGCCCGGAAGGCGCGATCGAACTGTTCCACGGTTACACCTACTCCGGCCATCCACTGGCCTGCGCGGCAGCACTGGCAACGCTCGACGTCTACGCCGAAGAGAACCTGTTCAACAAGGCGATCGAACTCGGGCCGTATTGGGAAGAGAAGATCCACGCGTTGCGTGACCTTCCGAACGTGATCGATATCCGCAACTTCGGACTGATCGGTGCGATCGAGCTGGCATCCCGACCCGGAGCAGTGGGTGCGCGCGCCTACGACGTGTTCACCAAGTGCTTCCACGAGAAGGACCTGCTGATCCGCGTCACCGGTGACGTGATTGCCTTGTCGCCGCCGCTGATCCTCGAAAAATCCCATATCGACCGGATCTTCTCGACACTCGTCGAAGTGATCCGCGAAACGTCATAATCCGTGTCGAAACCGTTTTGCCCTTATCCGCCCGGGAGGCTGTGATGATTGTTGGTGTACCGAAGGAAATCAAAAACCACGAATACCGCATCGGGCTGACGCCTGCGGGTGCGCGCGAGCTGATGTCGCATGGCCACAAGGTGCTCGTGCAGCGCGACGGCGGCAAGGCCATTGGCCTGACGAACGACCTGTACGAGCGGGCCGGTGCCGAAATCGTCGATAGCGCGGCGGAAATCTTCAAACGCGCCGACATGATCATCAAGGTCAAGGAACCGCAGCCGGTCGAGTACGCCATGCTGCGCGAAGGCCAGTTGCTTTACACCTACCTGCATCTGGCACCGGATCCCGAACAGACCGAAGGCTTGATCAAGTCCGGTTGTACCGCGATCGCCTACGAAACCGTCACCGACCGCAAAGGCGGCCTGCCGCTGCTGGCGCCGATGAGCGAAGTCGCCGGACGCATGTCGATCCAGGCTGGCGCCCATGCGCTCGAAAAGGCCCAGGGTGGTTCCGGCGTGCTGCTCGGCGGTGTACCGGGTGTGAAACCTGCGGAAGTGCTGGTGATCGGTGGCGGCGTGGTCGGCATCAATGCCGCGCGTATGGCGATGGGTTTGAACGCGCGAGTGACCATCCTCGACCGTTCGCTGGACCGCCTCAAGTACCTCGATGAGTTGTATGGCGACAAGATCACCACGTTGTACTCGACGATTGATGCCATTGAAGACCTGCTGCCGACCACCGATCTCGTGATCGGCGCGGTGCTGATTCCGGGTGCCGCAGCGCCGAAGCTCGTTTCGCGCAAGCACCTCGGCATGATGCGTCCCGGCTCAGTGCTCGTGGACGTGGCCATCGATCAGGGCGGCTGCTTCGAGACGAGCAAACCGACGACGCACCAGAACCCGACCTACGAAGTGGACGGCGTGATTCATTACTGCGTCGCCAATATGCCGGGTGGTGTCGCCCGTACTTCGACGTTTGCGCTGACGAATGCGACCTTGCCGTTTGCCGTGCAACTCGCCAACAAGGGCAAGCAGGCGATGCTCGATGATGCGCATTTGCTGAATGGCTTGAACGTCCACAAGGGCAAGATCACGTATGAAGCAGTGGCTCGCGATTTGAGCTACGACTACGTGCCGGCTGCTGACGCACTGAAGTCCTGAGCAAGTTTGCTCGACAGGCTGTCGGAAGACAGCCTGTCGGTGCATGAGACCACCCATTTCGGCCGTCTGCCGGAGGATCGATGGGCAAGGACGAACCAAACTGGCTTCCGGCCAGTACCGATCAGGCATTCACGCGCGAGACGCCGTATGGCACCCGCAGCGAACCGACTTTTTCGGGCGCACTGAGTTTTCTTCGACGCAGTTACACCAAAGATCTCACGGGCGCCGATGTCGCGATCGTGGGCGTGCCGTTTGACCTCGCCACGACGAATCGGCCTGGCGCACGATTTGGCCCGCGCGCGATGCGCGAGGCATCCGCTTCGCTGGCATGGTGCCGACCTTATTCCTGGCCGTTTGATCCGTTTGATCGCTTGAACGTGATCGATACCGGGGACCTGTTGGTCGACCAGGGTTTTCCGGATCGGATCCCGGCGCAGATCACCGCCCATTTCCGGCAGATCATTACCCAGGGCGTATTGCCGCTGGCGCTCGGTGGCGATCACTTCGTGTCCTTGCCGATCCTGCGCGCATTACACGAACGTTTTGGCGCTCTGTCGCTGATCCACTTCGACGCCCATTGTGATACCTGGGCCGAATCCGAATTCCGCATCGACCACGGCTCGATGTTCTTCCATGCTGCGCGAGAAGGTGTGGTCGACCCAGCCCGATCCATCCAGTTGGGCATGCGCACGTTCAACGCCGAAACACACGGCTATCAGGTCGTCACCGGCAACGCCCTGCACGAACTGGGTATGCCCGCAGCGGTCCAGGCGATTCGTGGTCGGGTCGGCACCGCACCCTGTTACGTCACGTTCGACATCGATTTCCTCGATCCAGCATTTGCACCGGGCACGGGCACACCCGTCTGCGGCGGCTTCAGCACCCATCAGGCGCTGCAGCTGATTCGCGGGCTGGCGGGCCTCAACATCGTCGGCATGGATGTAGTCGAAGTGGCTCCGGCCTATGACCATGCCGGCATGACGGCGCTGGCTGGGGCCAGCGTGGCGCATGAATTGATTGCGGTGGTGGCCAGCACACGGGGTTGATCGGTAGCTGGCGATTGCATCGCACGAGAAGCCGCGGTGGTCTCTGCCGATCCGGGCAAGACCATGCATCGACCAGTAGCTTTGCGCCAGATTTCCCTCATCCGGCCTTCGGCCACCTTCTCCCGTAAACGGGAGAAGGGTTTTTTTTGCGCCTTACCAGGTGTAGCGCACCGTGTATTTCACCTTGGCCTCGCCATCGGCCTCGATGGTCAGCGGGAAATCGATGGTTGCTGCATCCCGCTTCGCGAACTCGCGATTGTGCTGCGTGACGGACCATTGGCTCCAGCGGTACAGGTATTCCCGCGCGACCACTTTGGTCGCCACCTGCTTGCGGTTGCGTACGGTGATCTCGAAACTTTCCTCGATCCACTTCTTGTCGTTGTCGATGCGGAAATCGGTCTGCTTGCGATCACCCACCACGTCGAAACTCTTGCCGAGTTTGATGCGCACGTTTTCGTTGCGCGGCGTGTGTTTGATCAGGTCCTCGCCGATGAACCCCAGGCTGCCGTCTTCCGACGCCTGATTCACCCGCACGCGACCAGCCGGCAGCGGCAGGCCCATGCCGTTCGCTTCCTTGTTGTCGAACTCAAGGTACGCGCCCACCTCGCCATCGCGGGTGGCGTTGTACCCCTGATCGGTCAGCGGGCCCCACCAGCGATACGGCAGTTCGCTGGCCGTGAACACGAGTTCACGCGTGCACTTCGAGCCGACGATCGCCGGGAACAGCTCCAGCTGTTTTGTCGAGTTCTGCGGCAGATCGGTGCGTCGACCCAGTTTGTACAAGTGATATTCGAACAGGCTTTCTTCCTGGAACGTGTCGGCCTCGGCGGACATCTCCATCACCCGTGATTTCATCATCATCCCCGCCGGCGCCACTGCTGCGGGTGCGCGGTTGACTTCACCGGCGATCAACTTGAGTTCGGCCGCCGGAAAACTGGCGCCGGACTGATTCACAATCGTCACCCAGGACGAGAGATCCATCCGGCAGTTGTCTTCGGTCCCGGACAGAATGACGTTGTAGTCACTCCACCAGGTCATGCCCTGAGTCTGATACGACACCTGCGCATCATGTTGGCCGCCACGTTTGGCGTCGACCAGCCAGACCAGCGTCGGCTTGGTGATCAAACCGCCCGGCAATGCCGGGAATTGCACGTTGGCGTAGTGCGTGAGCGTCTGTACCTCGCCCGATTCCTTCATCAAGGTCAGGCCACCGGTGGCCGACATCAATCGCCCGGTGATGCGCTCGACTTCGTTGCCACGAATCTGGTCGACGGAGATCTTCTCGCCGATGAATTTGCCCAGCAGTTTCTGCCCGTCAACCAGGTCGAACTGATAATTCTGTTCGAGTACGCGCGTACCATCCGGGTCGGTCAAGGACGCAAAACTGACCGTGGTCGGGTCGATGCGCTCCGCCACATCCGAGAACCGAAGTTCTGCCCGCCCCTGCTCGAGGTCCAGCGGACGGCGATCCCGTACCAAGGCATAACCGGGCAGCGCCACGCCGTAGTTCTTCAGCGCTTCGGGGTTCAACTGGCCGGGCTGCGCCGAGCTGTAGATCGTCAGCGAAAAATCGGGTGAGGCAGCCTGGGTCGAGGACATGGCGAGGGCAACTCCAAGGGCAAGCACGGTACGACGCATGGGAAACTCCAATTGGATGGGGCGTTACCTTTCAACGTGCGGATGGCTGACCGGGGTTTCACCGGTTCAGCCATCGTCAAGCGACTGCCAGACTGCTGTTCAACAGACTGTCCAGTAGATCAGAAACCGCGATCTCCGGAGAGGATACCGCCGAGTCCACCCAACACCGATCCTTCTTCCTTGCTGCCGCCCTTCTGGTACGCCGCGGCAAACATGCGGCCAGCCATACGCGAGAACGGCAAGGACTGCATCCAGACATGGCCCGGGCCGGTCATTTTTGCCAGGAACACACCTTCGCCACCGAACAACATGGACTTCACGCCGCCGACCGGGATCACATCGAACTGAACCGACGAGGTCATGGCCACCACACAGCCGGTATCCACTTCCAGGCATTCGCCGGCTTTCAGTTCACGCTCGACGACACAGCCGCCGGCATGCACGAATACGAGCCCGTCGCCCTCGAGCTTCTGCATGATGAACCCTTCGCCGCCGAACAGCGCGGTCATGACCTTCTTCTGGAAGAACAGTCCGATCGACACGCCGCGCGCGGCGCACAGGAACGAATCCTTCTGGCAGATGATGCGACCGCCGTAGTTCGTCAGGGGCAAGGGCAGAATCGTGCCGGGATAAGGCGCCGCAAACGCCACCTTGGCCTTGCCGGAACTGCCACCGTGCGTGAACACCGTGGTGAACAGGCTCTCACCGGTGATCAATCGTTTGCCGGCCGACATCAGTTTGCCCATCAGGCCGCTGCCCTGGCTTTGCGCCGAGGCATCACCGAACACGGTTTCCATGCGGATGATCGGCTCCTTGTACATCATCGATCCGGCTTCAGCGACGGCGCTCTCGCCCGGATCCAATTCGACTTCAACGAACTGCATCTCGTGGCCGTGGATCTTGTAATCAATGACATCAGCCGAGGATTGAGCACCGGCAACCGGCGGCGCCGGCACGGACAGTGCACCCGGACTCAACTCGCCGATCTTGCTGATCGGAAGCCATTCGGCAAAACCCTGACGCCAGCCAAAACCATTCGGGTTCTGCTGCGCCTGCTGGATGGCAGCAACTGTGTCCAGCGGGCCGATCTGTTGTCCGTTGTAGCTCAGGTACCACTGATGCATGGAACACTCCTTTGCGGGTTTAGGTTTGAATGGGCATGAAAAAACGGTCGGCGCAGTGTGACGCGCCAACCCCAACAGAATGTTAACCGGGACGGTTTCACTACCGGCGGCACGGGCGGATCAGGCCGAGGTCAGCAGCGCTTCCTGAATCTGTTGCTGGCGCGTGGGATCCATGCCGAGCTTCTTTGCAAACGCGGCCAGGAACCGACGCTCCGCCTCGGAGTCGATGCGGATCGCCAACAAAGCCGCTGCATACACTTCGTCGACCTGATCCGGTCGCGTGCGTGCCGCGAGTTCATCCGGGCTGGGCGGCGACGCCAGTTGGGCTTCCAGGAACATCCGCGTACCGGCGTCCAGACCCGCTTCGCCGGCACGCGCGACAATACGCGCCCGCTCCTCGGCGTCGATCAGTCCGTCGGCGTGGGCCGCCGCGATCATCGTCTGGACCAACAGAACGGCCTCGGCTTCCTCAGCGCTCAGGTTCTCGAGTTTGAATGCCGGCGGCGGTGGTGGCGGCAGGATCGGACCCGCCTGAACCGGCGTCATGACCGGCCGGACCGGCGTCGGCGTCGGGGTCGGCGGCATCACCGGCGCTGGTGCAGCCTTCTGTTGCTGGAAGTGCTCATATGCGGCCATGGCAACACCCAGCGCCCCGAGTCCGAGCGCGGCCTTGCCAGCCAAGTTGCCGGTACGGAACATGGAATTGCCCTTCTTGTTCTTCTTGCGGCCGCCACCGAAGGCGCCGCCCATGGCATCACCGACCATACCCATCAACAACTTCTGCGGATCGAACATCGATGCACTCCCTGCGTGGCGACAAAGTCTGCACATGCTGCCGTGCCGGGTGATTTCAAGGTCGATTCATCGACAATCATCGCGGCCACTTGTTGTGGCCGGCGGCGCAAGGCATCATAATCGGCGATTGACTATTCCTTCACACATGCGCACAGTAGTGCTTCCCATCCTCCGAACGCTGCAACCCCATGGCTGATCAACAAGGCGTAATGCCGCGTGGCCCGGGCAAGATCTGGCGCGCGTTCATGTGGTCCTGCAAGGGATTGGCTGTGGCGTTCCGGATCGAAAGTTCCTTCCGGCTGGAAGTTTATGGTTTGATCGTCCTGACGCCACTGGCCTTCTGGCTCGGACAGACTCCCATCGAACGTGCCATGCTCATCGGCTGCCTGTTCCTGGTGCTGTCGGCGGAGCTGTTGAATTCGGCAGTGGAACAGGTGGTCGACAAGATCAGCCCGGAGTACGCGGTGTTTGCCGGCCGCGCCAAGGACATGGGCTCCGCGGCAGTGTTTTTGACCATGCTCAACGTGCTTGCTGTCTGGGGCGCGGTGTTGTGGCCGCGTCTGACAGGTTGATCCGTGGAATTACTTCTTAGCCCCGAGGCGCTTCTGGCGCTGCTGACTTTGGCGACGCTCGAAATTGTCCTCGGCGTCGACAACCTCGTCTTCATTTCCATCGCCGTGTCGCGACTACCGCCCGAGCAGCGTTCGTCGGCGCGAAAGTTTGGCCTGGCACTGGCCTGCCTCACGCGCCTAGGGCTGTTGTTCACGCTGTCATGGCTGGCGTCGCTGACGGCCCCAATCCTGACGGTGGCCGAACTTCGCTTGTCGGTTCGTGACCTGGTGCTGATCGGGGGCGGTTTGTTCCTGCTCGTGAAAGGCGGCATGGAAATCTGGACAAGCATCCGGGAAGACAGCACAGGTGAAGCGTCCGGTCGCGCTCCCAGTGCGTTCACGCTGGTCATCATCCAGATCGCGATCATCGACATCGTGTTCTCACTGGACAGCGTCATCACGGCCGTAGGCCTCGTGAATCAAGTCCCGATCATGGCAACCGCCATCATCGCAGCCGTGCTGGTGATGATGCTGGCCGCCGACATGGTCGGCGAGTTCATCGATCGTCACCCCACCATCAAGATGCTGGCTCTGGCTTTCATCATGCTGGTCGGTGTGGCGCTGGTCGCCGACGGCGTTCACTTCGAGATTCCGCGCGGCTATCTGTATGGCGCCATGCTTTTTTCAGCCATTGTCGAAGCCCTCAACCTGACCGCGAGGGCTCAGCAAAACAAGCGGGCACAACGGAAATTGGCCGAAGAAGCACACTTGGGGCAATAGCCCTGACACCTGCCCGAGCCGCTTTCAGCTACCAAACCGCTTGCGCCACGCGCGTGTCCAGGCCGGCACCCAGTCAATCGCCGGACGTTCGATCCACCGGTAACTGATCACACACAGGGTGATCAGGAAGGGTGTCAGCGCGAAGAGCGCGATCCAGTGTTCGGTCAGCGAGAACGTGGCAGTCCAGTCCCGGCCGAGCACGAAGAAGAACCAGAAGCCCAGCATGAGTCCGTGCATCAAGTACAGGCTGTAACTCACCGTACCCAGGGTTTCGGCACTGCGCACGCGCAACAGCCCGAACAAGTCGGCGCCCAGCGCGATCGGGACAAACGCGACGGTCAGCAGAAGATTCGGCCACCACGCGAACGATCCTGGAAACACCGAAACCGTCGCGATCATCGCAGCAAGGCTGATCGCCGATGCCGTCCGGTTGTTGGCCAGCACCCAGCGCTCAAGCGCCGAACGACGGAACCAGGCAGCGAGAAACCCGCCGAAGAACGACAGCACGCCGATCCAGGGCCAGCCAAAACTGAACCAGATCAGGACACCGAACACCACCAACCACCAAGGCGTCCGGTATCCATGCAGCACTGCCAGCACAGGCAAGGTGGCGTAAAAATACCATTCGTAAACCAGCGTCCAGGTCACGCCGGCCACATAGAACTTCGTGTTCGCATCGCCGTTGAGCGGCGGATCACCGCGCAGCGTGAACGTCAACCATCGCCACGCGTTCCAGGCCAGGTCCGACCAGGATTCTTGTCGTTCGAAGTTGCTGAGGGCAGCCACCAGCACAAATAGCAGCAATACGGCCAACAAATACGCCGGCGTCAGCCTGAGGACGCGCGAAATGAACAGTCTGGGCCAGTCCATCGGTCGTTCGTGGCTGTCGAGCACTTTTCCATAAAACAGAATGCGGTGATCATGAAAAACAGGACCACTGCGGCCTGCCCGATCTGCGTATAGAACTGGGCAGGCGGATCGGACCAGACACCCGTCTTCAGAAATCCATGCCAGATCATCGCGTGACAGATGAATACGCCGACCGCCAGGTATCCGCGGAACGCATCCAGCATGCCGTTCGGAATGCCCGGTAAAGGGGGTGGCATGAAACGGCCCAGCACTCGTGCGCAAGCCATGGCGAGCAGCATGATGGCGAAATACGGCAGCAGGTTGGCGGGCGCAAGCTCGAACATCGAATGAGCAACTCGGAACAAACCACAAGTAGACCAGCTTGGCCGGGACTTGGCGAGATGAAGGCCATGGGAACTTGTGCTGGCACGGGCTATCATCACCACAATGGCTACCGTCCTGCTCGCCGTCATCGTTGCGCTCACGCTCAGTCACGCTGTGCCTGCGTTCACGACCTTTCGTCAGTTCCAGTGGTTCGACGCGTATCTGAGCGGCAACGTCAACCCATTCGTGAACGCCAACGCCTGGTCCGGCGCCTGGGGCGCGGTGTTTTCTGTCGGCATCCCCGTGTTCTTGTGCGGTCTGATTCAGTGGCTCGTGCAGGACTGGTGGTGGGGCCTTCCTGAATTCCTGTTTTCCCTGGTGATCCTGTTCCTGTGCTGGGGGCCACGCGATCTCGACCAGGATGTCGACCGCCTGGTCCACGGCCAGAGTCGCGACGACCGCTCCGAAGCCCTTCAAGGTTTGCCGGAGGAACCCCCGGCACCGGCCTTGGCCCTGGAATGCCAAGTCATTGTCGACCAGGTATTTCTCGCAGCGTTACGGCGCTGGTTTGGGGTGTTGCTGTGGTTTCTGATTGCCGGCCCCGCCGGTGCCCTGCTCTATCGTTTGGCCAAACGAGCCAGTGAATCAGCCCAGTTGCGGGCGAACGTCGGTCAAGCCCATGCCCTTGGCCTCGATCGGTTGGTATCGATCCTCGACTGGCCGGCAGCACAGCTGATGACCTTCGGACTGGCACTCGCCGCCGACTTCGACGCCGCAATCAACGCCTGGCGGGAGTTCCACATCGGCAACGGTCGCGGCTGGTTTGTGCCAGGCGCCGACTTCATGCTCGCCGCCGCCCGTGCCAGCGTCGATGCCGAAGACGAAGCCCTGCGTGCCGAAGACGAAACGCTCGAACGCAAGTCCACACAACTGTCGGCACAAGAGGCCATGGCATTGGTCTGGCGCGTGCTGATCCTGTGGCTCGCCATTCTGGCCTTGCTGGTGCTGGCTGGCTGGGTCAGCTGATCGATCACTGGCAACTGCGCGTGTTGCAGCTGTGGATCGTCAACTTGCCACCCTGCGAATAGGCAAGCACCGGTGTACCGGCCGCTGAAATCGCCAAGCCATTCGCAGCACCATTCGACAACAACGAAGGTGTCGGCGCTTGCACCGTCGTCAGCGTCGAGTTGGTGCAGTCTGCCCGCGTGCACCGCGCGAGCTTGATGCTTCCAGCCGTGGCATCGAGATAACTCAAGACCGGCAGGCCGTCCCTGCCAGCAGTGATCCTCACTCCGATTCCGAGCGACGTCCCTGGCAATTGGTCAATGGTCGTGACCGCGACAGTGGCGCAGAGTGCATTGGAACACTTCGCGATCTTCAAGCTGTCGGTGCTGGTCGTGTCGGCCATGTAGGCGACAAGCGCACTGCCATCACGGGCGGTCATGGCGGCGATATGGGAAGCGTTCTCCGCTGCCAGCGCCTTGAACGTCGCGCTCGTGCAATCGAGTGTGGTGCACAGGGCCAGTCGAAGCGACACACCGTCGACGTTGTAGGCGATCTGCGGCAGACCGCCGACCAGGCTCATGGCCGGCGCGCGGCCCACGGACCCAGCGCTGTCGAGAATGCTGAATTGGTTGCCGGACACACAAGCCGTGTCGCCGCAGCGGACGTATTTCAGATCCCCCGCCGTACCATCGAAGTAGGCCAACACGGGTCGACCATCCGGCGGTATCACCAGGCTGTGATCAGTTGTACCGAGGTTGCCCGGCTCCAGAATCGAGGTACTGGAGAGACTGCACGCGAGGTTCTGGCACTTCACGAACCTCAGGCCATTGTTGAGGATCGAAATCGAAATCACGGGCAGACCGTCGGCACCCAGAGCCACCCGCAACCGCGATGCGGTGAGGTTCGCCACTGCGTTGCTGGACGTCACCGAAGTGCAGACCGCATCGGCACAAGTCACGGCCCGGACGACACCCGATTCCTGTGTCACCAGGAACGGCAGACCGCTCGGCAGCACGATCAAGTCGTTGCGCCCGGCATTGGTGGGACCCGGCTGTGTGATCGCCAGCGTCTGTGCGCCGACATCAAGATGAGACATCACCAATACCGCCGCACAGGCGGCGACTTTCAGCATTCGTTCGAGGTGTTTCATGTGGCTGCTCCCGCCAGGCACCATGCCTGCTCCGTGGCGATACCTTGAGGCAGTCGCAAGGGTCCGGATACTGACGTGCGGGAGGAGCCAGACCTGTCTTTCGTCAGGCGGGGTCGGTCTGGCCGTGCAGATGGCTGCGCTGACGGAGGAAGCCCAGCCAACACGCGCTTCCCTCAGCGCTTGTAGTAGGGTTTCTGACCGGTGGTGTGATCCGTGGCATCGGCCACTGCGGTGACTTCCGGGACGCGAGCCTTGAGCGTGCGCTCAATGCCCTCTCGCACCGTGGTTTCGACCATGCCGCAACCGTGGCAACCACCACCGAACTGCAGCACGACAACACCGTCGGCGGTGAATTCGACCAAGGTGCAACGTCCGCCATGTGCGGCCAGGCCCGGGTTGATTTCGGTTTCGAGGATGTAGCGGATGCGCTCGACGGCACTGGCATCGGCCTCCGGCACCTGGCCCTTGATCTTGGGCGCCTTGATGCTGAGCTGACCACCGGTGGCGGAGGTTTGGTAATCGATTGATGCACTGTCGAGCCAGGCCACACTGTCGTGACTGACATAGACCGTGAAGCCGTCACACTCGACGGCCCACTCGTTTCCATCCAGATCGGCGGGCTCGCAGAATTCCAGACGACAGTCGGCCTTCGGTGTGCCAGCCGCGACGGCGCTGAGTCGCACACCCAAACCTTCGATTTCCTGCTGGTCGAGAATTCGGCGAAAGTGTGACTGTGCAGCAGGGGTAATGTTCAGCATGACCACTCCGGCGGAACGGGTTCCGCTTACTTCATCAGGTTCAGGAAATCCGGACTGACGACCAATCGCACCGCATCCAGACGCAGGTGCGACGAGGGAATCAGCTCGTGCAGTTCTGCACGTTCGGACTGGGCTGCCGCAATTTCCTGCGGCTTGACGCCCGGATTGATTTGCGCGAGCGCCGTCAGGCGGTTGATTTCGGCATCCAGCGCGGCGTCGGCTTCGAGCATCGCTGCTTCGGTTTCCCGCCGCGCCAATCGTTCGGCGACACCCGTCGCACTCTTCAGCATCGGCGGGACCAACTGGCTCAGCACCTTGCGCAGCTTCGCAGGATCCAGTTGCAAGTCTCCAGCCCGGCGGACAGCTTCTTCCGACGCGGTGTAATCACCGTGTTCCTTCAAGCGCGAATCGATGATCACACGCACCGGCAGCGGCGGCAGGAATCGGTCCACATGCAGTTCGGGCGGCGCCATACACTCGAGCACGAACACGGCATCGAGGTAGGCACTGCGCAGCGGTAACTCGGGATCAACCAGGAACGTGGCGTTGCCGGTCTCGGCACTGAGCAGCAAGTCCAGTGCGCCCTGCACCATCGGGTGGTCGACGCGCAGGAACAGGAGGTCATCGCGACCCAGCGCAATGTGGCGATCGAACGTTGCCTGCCTTGGACCACTTCCGAAGCCGGGAAACGCTTCGGTGTTGAGGTACTCCGGATCGAGCACGACAACACGCTCGGACAACTCTTCATTCTCGATACCGAATTGCTCGAACAGCTTCAGCACAAAATCGTCCTGGGTCCGATCCAGATCGGAAGCCGTCATCGACCGAAGCAGATTCTGCTCGGACGCCGCGCGCTGGGTGGCCAGCTCGAGCAAACGGTCGCGACCTTCCTGGATGGCCAGCGCCAATTCTTCGTGCGCCGCCTGAGTCCGGCCGATCAGGTCATCCAGTTGTTCAACTGCATTGGTTTGGCCCAGCGCGAAGGCGCGTGCCGCTTCGACCAGTTCGTCCCCAAACCGGCGATACAACTCGCGGCCATCCTGCGGACTGCTGCGCAGCGCATCAAGTGCCTGGTCATACCAGCGGTACAGGGCCGCCTGGGCGCTGTCCTCAAAACACGCGAAGTGCAGATGGACATCACCTTTCTGGCCAATCCGGTCGAGGCGACCGATGCGCTGTTCAAGCTGGTCGGGATCGGTCGGCAGATCCCACAACACCAGATGCTGGGCAAACTGGAAATTGCGACCTTCCGAACCGATTTCGGCGCACAGCAACAAACGCGCTCCGTCGGCCTGCTGGAAAAATGCGGCGTTGCGATCACGCTGGACGATACTCATGCCCTCATGGAACCGCGCGACACCGACACCACTCTTGAGGCGCAGTGCTTCTTCCAGCGCGAGCACCTTGGCCTGCGTTCGGCAGATCAGCAGGAACTTGTCGCGCGGATGGGCTTCCAGCAAACGGACGAGCCAGTCGAGGCGCAAGTCCTTTGCATAGTTCAACGGCAGTGCATGACCATGCTCGTCGACGTCGCTCATGAACTCGGCCAGCAGGTGCCCACGCATTTCGGCGTCTTCAGCTGGCAACGGGAGGGTCTCCAGCGCCGGCACGCGGCGCGGAAATCCGCCAACGATGGTGCGCCGGTTGCGAAACATCACGCGACCGGTGCCGTGGCGATCGATCAACTCTCCGAGCAGTTCATCGCGTGTCGCGCTCTGCAGACGTTCCTTGCCGAGCAGACCGTGCAACTGGTGACGGTCCTCACCTTCGAGCTCGACGCCATCGGCCAGTTTGGCAGCCAGTTTCGAGCGCTGCGCATACAACGCGGTTTCCTGCTGGAACTTCTCGAGATCGTGATAACGCGCCGGATCCAGCAGACGCAGTCGGGCGAAATGGCCGCTGCGTCCCAATTGTTCGGGCGTCGCGGTGAGCAGCACAACGCCGGGCGTACGTTTGGCCAGCGCCTCGACCAGGACGTACTCGGAGCTTTCCGAATCCGGCGCCCAGGACAAATGATGGGCTTCGTCGACGACCAGCAAGTCCCATTCGCCGAGTACCGCCATTTTGGCGCGCTCCGGCGAACTGACCAGAAAATCGCTGTCGGTAATGACGAGTTGTTCGTCCTTGAACGGATTGCGGCCATCGCCGGCGGCTTCGATCGCCTCGACCCGTTCTTCGTCGAAAATCGAGAAGGCAAGATTGAAGCGTCGCAACATTTCAACGAACCATTGGTACACCAGCGGCTCCGGCACCAGCACCAGCACGCGGGTGGCGCGGCCCGTGGCCAACTGTCGGGCGATGACCAAACCGGCCTCGATGGTCTTGCCGAGGCCGACTTCATCGGCCAACAGCACTCGCGGCGGTCGGCGGTCTGCGACGATCTCGGCCACGCGCAACTGGTGCGGGATCAGGTCGACCCGCGCCGACTCGATACCGAACGCCCTGCTGCGCCGGGCGTCGGCCCGACGCCTGAGCGCCTCGACCCGGAATTCGAACTTGTCGTTGCGGTCGACGCGGCCCTGGACCAGGCGATCTTCGGCCTTCGATACGTTCTGCAAGTCGTCCAACTCGGACTCGGACCAGGTCACGGTGCCGCAACGGTAATAAAAGATGCCGTCGCGATCTTCGATTTCCTCGACCTGAAGGCTGCGGCCGTGGGCGTTGATGCGATCCCCGGCCCGGAACGAAACGCGGGTCAGTGGCGCCGAGTGGGCGGCATATTGGCGGAGGGTCCCGCTGCGGGCGAACAGCACCTGCAAAGCCCCCGGAAACTCACGCGCCAATTGCGGCCAACCCTCGGATTGGTTGACGAAAACGAGTGTCACAGGATTTTCTCGTTTTGACGGTGGAGGTTGCCCAAACTTTCGCCTATGATCCGGCCATGTCCCAGACTCAATCGCTCACCATTCTGTTTGCCGACGTCAGTGGCAGCACCAAGCTGTTCGAGCTGCGCGGCGATGTCGAAGCCCGCCGCTTGATCTCGGCTGTGCTGGAGGCTTTGAGCGGCATTGCCGGCCGGCATGGCGGCAAAGTCATCAAAACCATCGGCGACGAGATCATGTGCACCTTCCCGGGCGCCCTGAACGGGGTCCTGGCCGCCGTGGACATGCAAAAGCGCATGGCACACGACCCAGGCTTCGTGAAGGAAAATCTCGCCATCCGGATTGGCCTGCACCACGGCGAAACCCTGGTCGAAGCCAACGACGTCTTCGGCGACGCGGTCAACACGGCCGCACGAATGGGCTCCACCGCCAAACGGGAACAAATTGTCACGACCGCCAGCACGGTTCGCGGCCTCACGAACTCCGGTTCCGTGAAAACCCGGTCGCTGGGTGCCATTCGTGTGTCCGGCAAGATGGACCCGATCGATATCGTCGACGTGATCTGGCAGGAAGACTTGTCCAATGTCACGACCGTTCAGCGCGCGATCCGACTGGATGACATCCCCGGCTCCGGTGCCAAGGTCAGTGTCCGCTTCAAGGGGCGGGTCATGGAGATCTCGGCCAGTTCGCCCCCCTTCACGCTGGGTCGTGATGCCACGTCGTCCTGTGTCGTCGACAACGAGTGGGTCTCGCGCAACCATGCCACGGTCGAATACAAACGCGGATATTTCGTGATCACCGACCGCAGCACGAACGGCACGTTCGTCAAGATCGGCGAAGACGACGAAATGCGGCTGCACCGTGACGAGATCCATCTGCGCAAGGCCGGCACCATTTCACTGGGCCAGTCAGTCAACAACAACGTCGACAACATTCTGTACTTCCAGTGCAGTTGAGCGCTCAGGCGCCCTACCCGCTCCGACATGGCTGATCGCCGCATTTGGTGGGAACGTCTTGCCGCGCACAAGCAGCGGCTTGATGGCGTCCGTACGACCGACATCTTCGCGTCCGAACCAGATCGTATGGTTCAGCTCAGCGAAGTCGTCGGTGATACCTGCTTCGACTTCAGCAAACACAAGATCGACCAGTCCGCGCTGAAAGCCTTGTTGGCTTTTGCCGCCGATACCGGGCTTCAGCACCGCATCGACGAACTGTTCGCCGGAGCCGTGGTGAACCCGAGCGAACGCCGACCGGCCCTGCATGCAGCCTTGCGTGCCGCCGAACAGCGACAAGTCGGTGCGACCGACGTGCCCGCTTTCGAGGCCGCGCGGCAATCCGCCACCCAGACACTGGAACAGTGCCGGCAATTGGTCGACACGTTGCGCCGGCAATTCGGTGACGATGGTTTCGATGTCGTGCATGTGGGCATTGGTGGCTCCGAATTGGGCCCCAAACTCTGCCTGGAGGCATTAACCCACCCGCGCAGCACCGACCCCGTACGCGTGCACTATGTCGGCAATGTGGACGCCCATCCGGTCGACCACCTCCTTGCCACACTGGACCCGCACCGCACAGTGGTCTGCCTCGTCTCGAAGAGTTTCGGCACGCAGGAAACCCTCACGAACGGCGCCATCCTTCGCCGCTGGCTGGAAGCATCACTTGGTCCCGAGCTGGCGGCCACCCGGCTGGTGGCGATTACGGCAAACCCGGCTCGTGCCATTCGATACGGCATTGGCGCGTCGCAGGTGCTGCCGATCTGGGATTGGGTGGGCGGTCGTTACTCGGTCTGGAGCGCAGTCAGCCTGTCGACGATGCTGGCGCTGGGATATGAACGATTCGCCGAGTTCCTGGCCGGCGCCGAAGCCATGGATCTCCACTTCCGCATGGCACCCTTTGTGCGCAACGTGCCGGTGCTGATGGCGCTGGTCGGTGTGTGGAGTCGCAACGTGCTGGGCCTGCCCGGACATTGTGTGGTGCCGTACGACGAACGATTGCGCCATCTGCCCGCGTTCCTGCAGCAACTGGAAATGGAGAGCAACGGCAAATCGGTGGCCGCAGATGGCAGCCAGATTGGCCATGCGACGGTCCCGATCATCTGGGGCGGCGTGGGCAGCGCCACGCAGCATGCCTTTTTCCAGGCGCTGCACCAAGGTGAACTCGCCAATGTCGTGGAATTCATCGGGGCGGTGACCCCCGCTCACGATCACGACGCGAGCCACAAGGCGCTGATGGCGAACATGCTGGCGCAGTCTTCGGCACTCTTGCATGGCCGACAGACCGACGATGCCGACCCGGCACTGCGCGCGCAGCGCGAATGCCCGGGCGATCGGCCCAGCACCACCATCCTGTTGCCCGAACTGTCGCCATTCACGCTGGGCTTGCTGCTCGCCGCTTACGAACACAAGGTGTTCGTCCAGTCGGTGCTGTGGGGCAACAACGCGTTCGACCAGTGGGGCGTGGAACTCGGCAAACAACTGGCCGACGAACTGTTGCCGCTGATTGACGGTGGTGCGATTCCCGACACGGTTGATGCCTCGACCAGACTGTTGATCGGGCGCGTCCGCGGGCTCTGAACGCGCTTCGATCCATCTGTGCGCAGCGGCCCAAATGTATCGACAAAGAAGACACCCCCATGGCGATTCCTTCACGAATTGACGGGCTACCTTCCGTCTTTATCTGCCCGGAGCCTGCCGAATGACCACTGCGACCCTCGAGCCACCTCGTGGCCTGTTTGCCCGATTCCTCGACTGGGTAGAACGCGTCGGCAATCGCCTGCCTGATCCGGCGATGCTGTTCCTGCTGCTGATGTTCGTGGTGTGGGCCGTATCGTGGTGGCTGTCCGGGGTCCAGTTCAGCGAAGTCGATCCGCGCACGGGACAGCCCATCCAGGTCAAGGACCTGCTGGCCGGCACGTCCCTGACCGCGTTCATGGCGCAGATGGTCAATACCTTCGTGACGTTCGCGCCGCTCGGTGTGGTGCTGGTCGCCATGCTGGGGCTGGGTGTTGCCGAACACTCCGGCTTCATCAGCGCGGGCTTGCGCGCGATGCTCACCGTCACGCCCAAACAGCTTCTGACGCCGACATTGATCGCAGTCGGCATCCTCAGCCATATCGCCGTGGACGCCGGGTATGTCCTGGTGGTTCCGCTGGGCGCGGTGATCTTTTATGCCGCAGGTCGGCATCCGCTCGCGGGTGTGGCCGCGGCCTTCGCGGCCGTATCGGGCGGGTTCTCGGCAACGTTCTTCCTGCCGTCGAGCCTCGATCCTCTGTTGTCCGGATTGTCGCAAACGGCTGCCCACCTGATCGACCCGACGGTCGTCGTCAATCCGCTGAACAACTACACGTTCACGACGGCGTCGGCTTTCCTCATCATCCTCGTCGGCTGGTACCTGACCGATCGGGTCATCGAACCGCGACTCGCCGCGAAGCCGGTGGATGGTGATCCAGCATCCCTGCCCACACTCGACGCACTCAAGCCCGAAGAAAAGCGCGGGCTGGGCTGGGCAGTGGCATCGATGGTGGTGCTCACCGTCTTGTTCCTGCTGACGGTTCTGCCGGAAACCTCACCCTGGCGTGCACCAGCGGGCACGGCCATCTCGGCCGGGCAAAGCAACCTGCTGGTCTCGGCTGCGCCGCTGATGCAATCGATCGTGCCCTTGATCTTCATCTTCTTCCTGGTGCCGGGCATCGTCTATGGCATCACTTCCGGCAGCGTGACCACCCACCGCGATGTCATTGCCGGCATGACGAAATCGATGAGCGGCATGGGTTATTACATCGTGATGGCGTTCTTCTGCGCACAATTCATCTTCGCATTCGGACAGAGCAACCTCGGGGCGTTGATCGCCATCAAGGGCGCCACCACGCTGCAGTCGCTCGGGTTGCCGCTGGCGATGACCTTGATCGGCATCATCCTGCTGACCGCGTCGGTCAACCTGTTGATCGGCTCAGCGTCGGCAAAATGGGCCCTGATCGGCGCCATCATGGTGCCGATGCTGATGCAACTCGGCATCTCGCCCGACCTCACCCAGGCCGCGTACCGGGTCGGTGATTCCAGCACCAACATCGTCACGCCCCTGATGCCCTACTTCCCGCTGATCGTCGTCTTCTGTCGCCGCTACGTCCAATCCACCGGCATCGGCACCTTGGTCGCCTTGATGCTGCCCTATTCGCTCACGCTGCTGGTCACGTGGACGGCATTCCTGATGCTGTTCTGGGGACTGGGCATTCCGTTGGGTGTCGGCTCCAGTTACGAGTATGTGCGCGGCTGATCGATGTCGGTAAGGGGCCGGTGACACCCGATGCATCGCGGCTGAAGCCGCTCCCACAGGTCCGGTTTGGCGGCAGGTTCCTGATGAAAACTAGCGACGAGCGCTCATCTGTGGGAGCGGCTTCAGCCGCGATGCCACGAAGTTTCGGACTGCCCCGGATCAGCCCTCCCCGATGTTCGGGGAGGGTTGGGGGGGCTTAGGCAAACACTTCGCTCACACCCGGCCGACTGAGTGCCGCGCCAATGCCCACCGAACATGCTCGCGCACCAATTCCGACGGGTGGTCCGCACGAGACGCCAATGCGTCGAGCACTTGACCTGAAGACGGTGCATTCCCCAACGCCACGGCTATGTTGCGCAACCAGCGTTCATGGCCAATCCGCCGGATTGCGCTGCCTTCCATTCGTTGATTGAACTCGGACTCGGTCCACGCGAACAGGTCGACCAATCGGGCCTGGTCCAGCCCGTGCCGAATCTGGAAGTCCGGCTCGGTCGTGGCATCGGCAAACTTGTTCCAGGGACATACCCACTGGCAATCGTCGCAGCCGTAGATCCGGTTGCCGATCGCCTCGCGGAACTCTTCCGGAATGGCGCCGTGCAACTCGATCGTCAGGTAGGAAATGCACCGACGGGCATCCACCCGATACGGCGCGACGATCGCCTTCGTCGGACAGACATCGATGCAGCGTGTGCAGGTTCCGCAATGGTTGCGTACATGGGCCTCGTCAGCCGGCAACGGCAGGTCGGTATACAACTCGCCCAGGAAAAACCAGGAGCCGTGACGCTCATGGATCAGGTTCGAGTGTTTGCCGATCCAGCCCAGACCGGCATTCCGCGCCAGCGCCTTTTCCAGGACCGGCGCCGAATCGACGAATGCCCGATAACCAAAAGCCCCCCAAACCGACTCGATCTGTGTCGCTAGCTTCTGCAGACGGTTGCGCATGAGCTTGTGGTAATCCCGACCCAGCGCATAACGCGACACGAACGCCCGCTCGGGATCGGCCAGCACGTCATCGATGGGGGCACTCGCCGGGTTGTGATAGTCCATACGCACCGACACCACCGATACGGTTCCCGGGTGTAGCTCGGCCGGGCGCGTGCGCACCGTGCCGTGTCGAGCCATGTACTCCATCTCGCCATGGCAGCCATCGTTCAACCACGACAGCAAGTGGGTTTCGTCCTCGTCCAACGCGGAACGGCTGATCCCGCAATCCTGAAAGCCCAATGCCTTGGCCCATCCCTTGATCTGGGTCGACAGGGCTTCGGGCGTGATCATCAGTGCGGTCAGTCCATCGGCCGCGCGACGCGAAACCACAGCGCCGCGTGCCAGGGCAACAACAATGCAAGCCAGGTGCTGTTGGCCTGTGCCGCCGAATCCAGCTTGATCAACAGTGCCAATGTGGCCAACAACAAGCCGAGCCAGGCCCAGATCCGGCCGCCGCCGGAATCCTGCCGGCGCAAACGCCACAGGGCCGGCACCAGCAACACCGCGGTCGGCGCAAACAACAGCAGATTCTCGTTTGCGGCCGCCATGCTGTGCTCCGTGGCCGTCATCAGCAGGATCAGTGCCACGCCGATCAGGGCACTGCCGATCTGGATCGTGATGGCCAGTACATTGGCAGTGCTGCGAAGTAAACCGATCGATCGCGTGCTGGCGACGTACCACGCAGCCGACAAGAGGACCGACAACACAGTCAGACCAAGCCATCCCAATCCAGTCGAAAGGTTGGCGACCCCTTTTCGCGGGAATCAGAACCGCTTGTTCCATGACCAGCGGCCTTTGGGTCTCCGGGTTCTTCAATTCCCCGGCGAATCGTTCGAACTCGCCGGGAATGAACGACTGCTCCCAGAAATTCAGTGGGCGATCAGCGTGGCGTCCCAGGCCGATATCCATGCCGATCGACATCCACGGGACACCTTCGGCATTACGCACCGCCAGTTGGCGATAAGTCGAGCCTTCACTGCGCGCACGCAGCTGTTCCTGTGCGCTGCCGGACAACACCCGATCGATCACATCCCGGACACGCGTCGAACAGTTGTCGACAAAATAGTCATACCGATACTCGGCGTTTTCGGGCAACGCGTTTTCGGCAAGCATTTCGGCCACTGCATAACGCTGGTCAGGGCTGAGATCGAGCGACGAAAAAGTGACCCCGCGACCTTCCCTGGCATACATCGCCAATTCCTGATCGAGTGATCCCTCAGACAACCGATACAGCATGCGCCCGCGCATGAAGTTCAGCAGGAAGTTTTCCTGTTCGAAATCAAACGTGCCGAAGTTGTACAGCCGAGCCTGTCCGCGTACCGTATTCAGTACCAGCACGGCGTTGTGACCAAATCGTTGCCAATAGATCTCGCCCGGCGAGATCGTCACGAGCACGATCTGCAAGGCCGCACCACTATCGGGGTCGATGGCGGGTTCCGAGGCAGCAGGCGAATCCTGTGCCACGGCCGCAGCCGTCAGTCCGAACAGCAGCAACCCGAACAACCAGCGGATCAAGACTTGCTGCATCGTTCGGCCGTGAGCTGCAACACGCGGCGCTTGTCGGCCTTCGTTACGTGGAACCGAAACGCACCGAGAATGATCTCCTCACCCGACAGCGGCAATCGGCCGAGCGTGTGCGTAACCATGCCACCGATCGTGTCGAAGTCGTCGTTCGGGAAATTCGTGTCGAAGCGCTGATTGAAGTCCTCGATCAATGTCACCGCGTTCACGCTGAAACGACCATCCGGCATCGGTCGGATATTCAGATCAGGGTTCGCCTCGTCGTCGTGTTCGTCGTCGATGTCGCCGACAATCTCTTCCAGCACGTCTTCAATGGTCACCAGGCCGGACACACCGCCGTATTCGTCGATCACCATCGCGAGATGGTGCCGTGACTGGCGGAATTCCTTGAGCAGCACATTGAGCGGCTTGTTTTCGGGAATCAGGCGGACACCGCGCACGAGGCCGCGAATGTTGCAGGGCGCCTGTTGTTCAGCAAGACATCGCAGGAGATCTTTTGCCAGAAGGACGCCGATGATCTCGTCCTTGTCTTCGCCACAGACCGGAAACCGGGAGTGACCGGACTCGAGCATGATGCGCAACACTTCCGGCAGGTCGGCCTCAATCGGCACCGTCACCATCTGGGACCGGGGAACCATCACATCGGCCACCTGTTTGTCGGAGACCGCGATGGCGCCCTCAATCATCGCCAGCGTGTCGGCGCTCAGCAGGCCGTTGTCTTTGGCCGCGCGCAGTTCCTGCATCAACTCTTCGCGATTGCGGGCTTCGCCGGCAAGCATGTGGCCCAAACGATCGAGCCAGGATCTTGCCGGGGTACTACTGGGGGTCCGTCGTTCATTGCCAACCAAATGGCAGCCCAAGGGGCGGGTCTGAAAGTGTATCGAATCCCCCCGCCGTTACCAAATCAACTTCGTTCATTGATAAGGATTTGCAATAGAAAGAGCCGCCAACGCCTTGATTTCCAAAGCTTCCATAAGCTCGGCTTCGGCGTCCACCTCGTGGTCGTACCCGAGCAGATGCAAGACCCCATGGATACACAAGTGGGCAAAGTGGTCGCGTACCGCCTTGTTCTGCGCCTTGGCCTCCTCAGCCACCACGGGAGCGCAGATCACCAGATCACCGATCAGCGGCGTGCGCACCTGGGGCGGCAAGTCGACCGGAAACGACAGAACGTTCGTGGCGTAATCACGCCCGCGATAACTCAGGTTGTAGTGTTGTGCAGCCGCCCGATCGAGCACCTGGATCGACAGTTCGGTATTCCGGCGCCGCTTGGCCACCTTCAGCGCAGCCTGAACCCAGACCTCAACGTCGGCAACATTCGGCAGACCCCGCTTCGGCACCTGAATATCCCAGTGGACGGTCAATTGGCTCACGGCGCCCAAAACCTCGAGGGTCGAGCCCAAATGCTGGCGCATCCGCTCGGCCAATTTGGTGATTCGGTCACGAGGATGGGCGCTCGGGCTTCCGGCCAACAGCGGCCAATCCAGCCACGCGTCGGTGATCGCACGATCATAGGGTGGTGCAAACCCCTCTTCGCGAAGCACGGCGATTTTCTCGTGACCATTACACTGCCGACCGACCACCAGCCCACCGGCAAAGCACGCAGTCCGGACGCGACCAGCACCGGCTTGCTGGGCAACGCCATTCGATCGAGCAGGACCGCGCTCAACTCTTCCCATGCCCCGGTGGCGACCACAACCGTATGCGGCCCCATCAAGTCGGCACGCAGGCTGGTCGTCGCCGTGGGCAATATCTCCAACGGATACCCGGCCGCAAACGCACGAGCCAGTGCGCCGATCCGCCCTGCCCGACCGACACTCCCCAGCCACAGGAACACCGAAATCGCCGGACGACGAAGGCCCTGAACATGCAACATCGGCATCAACACCGGAGCGACCAACGCCGCCAGCAGCGTTCGCCACCACGCCGATCTCAGCAAGTGATGCAGGAACGCCTTGCCGACGTCCCCCGCCACCAACGTGCCGTCGAGGTCGTACACGATGACCTGCGGCCGCATCTCAGGCATGCGGAACCGCTGCGCTGTCGGTACGATCAAATCGATCGTAGGCGTCGATGACTTTCGCGACCAACGGATGCCGCACCACATCGCGTGCTTCGAAGAACGTGAAGCTGATGCCCTCGACGTCCTTCAGGACTTCGATCGCGTGTTTCAGCCCGGACCGCACATGCCGCGGCAAGTCGATCTGCGTCACATCTCCGGTGATCACCGCCGTCGAGCCAAACCCCAGGCGGGTCAGGAACATCTTCATTTGTTCGACTGTGGTGTTCTGCGCTTCGTCGAGGATCACGTAGGCATCGTTGAGCGTGCGGCCGCGCATGTAGGCGAGCGGCGCGACTTCGATCACGTTCCGTTCGATCAGCTTGCCGACACGTTCGACGCCCAGCATTTCGTAGAGCGCGTCGTACAAAGGCCGCAAGTACGGATCGACTTTCTGCGACAGATCTCCCGGCAGGAACCCGAGTTTCTCACCCGCCTCGACCGCCGGCCGAACCAGCAGAATTCGTTGTACCTGGTTCTCATCCAGCGCCTGCACCGCGCTGGCCACCGCCAGATAAGTCTTGCCGGTGCCGGCAGGCCCCACGCCAAAACTGATCGAGTGGCGGACGATCGCATGCAGATACTTTTGCTGGTTCGCACCGCGACCGCGGATGGCACCGCGCTTCACCCGGATACTCACGTCCTGCGGCTCCATCGAACCCGCGCGCTCCTTCGGTTGTGCCGTCCCCAGATGCTCCACCAGAGCCAGATGCACCTGATCGGGCGTCAAGGGTTCATCTGCCGTGGCCTCGTACAGGCGATGCAGGACCCGCATCGCCTGCTCGACCGCCTTGGCGGGGCCACGAACGCGAAACACCGACCCACGGTTGGCAATCTCCACCGGCAACACCCGCTCGATCTGGCGCAGATGCCCGTCCGTCGCACCGCACAGATTCGCCAGGCGTTCCGGCTCGTCGGCGGGCAAACTGAATTCCTTGTGCAAGTCCTTGTTGGTGGGCATGAGGTCCATCCTGGGAAAGTGCCATTGTCGGTGCAGCATGGCTTAATTCCAAGGGGCTGGATGGGACTGTGCCCGATCAGGCGCTGGTGACTCGCCTGTTGCGGAATCCGACGCGGCAAACAAAACGCCCGCGGTCGCGGGCGTTTGCTTCATACCTGATGTCGACCGATCGATGAACCGCGCACCAACAGACTGTCTTCATCAACCTGTCAGCCG
This sequence comes from Ahniella sp., assembly GCA_016712105.1. GTDB lineage: Bacteria > Pseudomonadota > Gammaproteobacteria > Xanthomonadales > Ahniellaceae > Ahniella. The sequence goes on along the minus strand of JADJRU010000020.1, from coordinate 55,511 downwards.
CGGCTTCGCTCCAGCATCAACAACATCGAGAGCCCGAGCAGAGCCCGCTCTTCATCCGCTTCATTGGCGAAGCCGGCCTTTTCTTCAAGCTTGAAGCGCCGACCGATCAGAGACGACTCTTTGACCAACCGCGCCACGACCTTGCCCGACGTATCCGTCACCAGATAGGCCGGGTGGAAGAGATAGCCGGAAAGCAGACCGATGATCGGAATGTCACTGAAGATGCCATCCAGCACCTTGATCCAGGCGTTCTCTTCGCGGATCGTGAAATTCAACGACTGCCGCGTATCAAAGATTTCGTAGTGCGCCTTGAAGATCGAAGCCCATCCCTTGCGTGCAATCTTTCCGAGATCGGTGCCGGATGAATCGGTGAATGCGTAGGACGCCGAAAAGTCCAACCACTTGTTCGCCTTGATGGTGTAGAGCTTCTCGTTCTGCGACGAATCCCGACTGACCGTAAGCTCCTCCGCCAGCTTGAACATCTTTTGCCGGACATAGAACAGAGGCGACTGCCGCGCGTCGCTGATCGTGAAATCAGTCGACAGCGTGGTGATCTTGAACACAAGCGACAAGGGATATTGATACTTCATGGGAACCTTTGGTGGGGACACTCAGAATGCCAGACGACTTTTACTTCGCTTACTCCATGCCCTTCGCCAGAGGCGCGAAATGACGCTTTGCTGCCAGCTTGCCGATCGCCGAGCCGGCGGCAACACCGGCATCCACCGAAAAGCGGTAATGCACACCGATATAAATCCGCGACGTGGCCACGTCATTGACGTACTCATCGGGCGTATCGAAACGGCGCAGCATGGACTCTTCGCCGGTCAGTACCAATGGCGGCACATTGCTGCCGAACTCGCTTGAAATGACGGCACCGGCAGCCGCGGCGCTCAGGCAATGGCCACATGGATATTCCGGGTGGTACGGCGTCTCACCAAGGCCGATCCATTGCGGGTCGGGACTGGTGGCCGCGTTGCCATCCGTATCAGCGTGGCGGATGGCAGTGATCGGACGCCACAGGTCGTAGTGGTACTTGCCGTCCATCATCGCGATGTAGGCATCGGCGTGAGCCATCTCGGCCAGCGCAAGAAACCGTGCATCGTCAACCAGTGTGCGCCCCGGACGACCAATGAGTTGATCGAGCACGACTCGCGTGTCACGCCCCGCCCAGAACTTCGCGCTGTCGGTCTGTTCGGCAGTTCGGGTCTTGGACTTCTTCGAGCCAAGCGATTTCACCTCTTCGAGATCCTTGGCCCAGATTTCGCTGTCGAGTGCCGGTGGCGGCGCCGAGCGCAGTTCATCCGGGCTGTTCATGACCCAGGGCTTGTGACTCGCCAACTGAAAACCCGCGCGACGCATCGTCGACGCATAACGCCCGGGTTCTGGTGGATCGAACACCGGATCCTGGAGCCCGCCCTTGGGATCCTGTCGCGCCGCAATAACAGCCGCCGCTGCTTCGCGCCCGACTTTTCCACCGGCATCCCGTGCCGTCTCATCCGGAATGGCTTCGAGCGCCGCTTTCAGTGCGCCATCGAAGATTTCCTTCTGATCCGGACAGACCAGCACCAGTACGTCGTGCGCGGCGCTTGCAGCGGCGGCGTCCACCGAACTGCCAGCCGGTGCGTTCAATTCTTCAAGATAGGGTTTGTACTTCGGCTGGATTGCGTTGATCGCCTCGAACATCGCGACCTGCATCATCGCTTCGGGGAAACGCTGGACCGGGTCCTCGCACTTGTCGGCATGGCCCCGCCACTGGATCAGAACATTGTTGATCAGGCCGGCGGAAGCGAACTGCGGCACCAGCGTAGCGGCCATTGCGACGGCCAAAATCGAAGACGCACGAACACAACGCATGGACAAGCCTTTCCGCCCCTGGCGGTCGATGTGGGGGCTTGAGGCTATCACAATCAAATGTGGGATCCAGACGGCGCGACAGCGTCGAAATCGCGTCCGGATCGGGTTCCTTCAATGGCGTCAATCGACGATCTGGATCACGCCATTCTTGATCTCCACGTCTTCCCCGCCGTTCAAGATCACCTCTTCAGAACCTTGTTTGATGACACAGGGTGCGGAGCCCTGGAGCGTGGCCGATCCTGTAGTGCCCCGGTTGAACTTGATCGACGCACGGGAGCCGCTGCAGGTGGCAGCAAACTCGCGGTCCTCGCTGTCGAAATTCCGGTAGTCCACATTCACTGCCGCAAGGCTTGGCTGTGCTGCGAGCAGTGCAACGACAAAAGAGAAAGACTGGCCGACTTTTGAGCGCATGGTGGTCTCCTGAAGGATGGGACCCCAGCTGACCGCAAATTCGTCCATCCTGCATCACAGGGATACGCGATCCGCGAGCTCTCTTGTTCAAGAATGATCGGCTTGGCACACGAACTGAACCTCGCGCCGGGAGGTACGTCCTATTTTTGCGCCTTGCGTCGGGCCTCGATGACGTTCGGCAATCCGGCGACCTTGTTCAGCAGTCCACTCAGTTGGGCGAAGTCGCTCACCCGCACGGCAAAGTGCATCTCCGCAATACCGTGGTCGGCGTCGAGGCGCGTGCTGGCGGCAATGACGTGCGCGTCGGCCGCCGAGATCGCGGACGATACGTCTTTCAGCAGGCCCTTGCGGTCATAACCCCGTACGAGGATTTCGATTTCGTACGAAAACTCGGCGCGATGGCCCCAAGCCACTTCCATACATCGATCCGGGTCCCGGCGAATGAGGTTCTCGAAACTGGCGCAGCCTTGTCGATGGATGCTGACGCCTTTCCCGCGCGTGAGATAACCGATGATGGGATCACCGGGAATCGGCTGGCAACAACGCGCCATCTGCGTGAGCAGATTGCCGATCCCCTCGATGACGATCGCATCCTTGTCGCGACGTTTGAGCCTTGGCGGTTCTGCGGATTGTTCCGGCCTTCCGGGGGCCTTGGGCTGCGCCAGTTCATGCAGCGCGCGAGCCACCTGGCCGGTGGTGACTTCGCCGATACCAATGGCCACATACAGATCATCCGTGGTCTTGAGATTAAATCGCGCCGGCAGCGGACTCAGATCGGCATCCGCCATGGCGACGCGCTTGAGTTCCTTCTCGACCAGCTCACGTCCGGCCACGACGTTGCGCTCGTGATCGAGTTTCCGGAAATACGCCCGGACTTTTTCTTTCGCGCGCGGCGTGACCAGATAATGGTTCGCGGCGATCACCCAGTCACGGCGAGGCTCACTCACTTTGGCGACGACAATTTCGATGACGTCACCACTGGCCGGCGAGCTTTCCAGCGGCACCAGACGACCATTGATCTTCGCGCCACGACAACGATGCCCCACTTCCGTGTGCACGTGGTAAGCAAAATCCAGCACCGTCGCGCCGCGCGGCAGGTCGAGCACCTTGCCTTGCGGCGTCAGCAGGTACACCCGATCATCGACCACATCGGTCTGCAGGCCCGCCAGCAGGGCCGCATCCGACTCGGTGTCGGCCTTTGCCTCCAGCATGTGGCGGAGACCGGCGATCTTGCGTTCAAACGCGGCATCACCTGCCCCGCCTTCCTTGTAACGCCAGTGTGCCGCCACACCGAGTTCGGCATGGTCATGCATTTCCTGGGTGCGGATCTGGACTTCCAGCGACTTGCCTTCCGGACCGATCACAGCCGTGTGCAAGGACCGGTAATTGTTGCCCTTCGGCCTCGCGATGTAGTCATCGAATTCGCCGGGAACCGGCGGCCACAGGGCATGCACGACACCCAGCGCGGCGTAACAGGTCGGAATGTCCTGCACCAGCACCCGCACCGCGCGCACGTCATACAACTGGTCCAGATCGACCTGCTTCTTGCTCATCTTCCGCCAGATCGAATAGATGTGCTTGGGTCTTCCGGCGATATCGGCCTGGATGCCCTGCGTATTGAGCTCCTTCAGCAGGTCGGCCTGCACGCGTTCGATGAACCGCTCACGATCGCCGCGACGTTCATCCAGGGCCTTGGCAATACGCTTGTACTGCTCCGGCTGCAGGTATCGGAATGACCAGTCTTCCAATTCCCATTTGATCTGCCAGACGCCCAGCCGATTGGCCAGTGGCGCATGGATGTCCGCCGTCAACTGCGCGGCGGCGCGCTGTTCGGATGGCGGCAGGTTCGCGCCTTGGCGCAGTCGCACCAGTTGTTCGGCCAGCAGCACGAACACCACGCGCAAATCCTTGATGATGGCCAGCAGCAGCCGGCGCAGACCTTCGGCACCGCCGCTGGTGCCCCGCTCCGCATACAGCGACCAGACGCGTTGCGCCTCGTTCTGTCCGTCCACCAATGCGCGCAAGCGTGGCGGCAACTGCGCCGGAACATGGGTACACGCATGCCAGATGCAGGCACACAGCGTTTCGCTGTCCACACCCAGCGTCCGGAGAATGCCCAATACGGCCAGCAGCTTGGGCAAGGGATAGTCGGCCCGTGGTGCCTCGGCATAGGCAGCACAGGCAGCGGCCACGCCCGGATCGGCACGCCGGTCGGTGCCCAGCCCGGCCAGCCAGGATTCGAGACTATCGGGGGTTTCCGCCTGAGTAAGCTGCATGGCCGGATGGTATCAGTCAGGACTTGAGCATCGACGCCCGACAACCGGGGCATCGATCCAGACCATCAGCCTCACAACCAGGCAGGCAACAACTTCGTCATCGCCATACGGTCTGCCGTGGCAGGGCCGACCAGCGCAAACCCGAGCAACTGGTTGTCGTCGCCGAGAAAACGCGCCACAACACCCCGCTCGTCGACGGTTTCCTCCCAGCGCCCGGGCCGGACATCCATGGGCGGCGCCACCACGGTCGGTGCCGCCGGCGTCTTGACGGTCACCGGCATCGCCGGGTACGACAACTCGGTCGGCTCACCGATCAGCGTTTTCGCAAGCGCTTTCGCCGCTTGCATGATGGGCATGACGTACGGCAAGACGAGTCCGCAGACCTCGGCACAATCACCGAGCGCGTAGACATCCGGCTGGTTGGTGCGCAAGAACCGGTCGACCTGAATCCCGCGTCCCGTGACGAAGCCCGCTTCGGCCGCCAATTGGGTTCGCGGTCGCAAGCCGATCGCCGACAACACCAGGTCGGTTGCCCATCGTGTTCCATCGGCGAGCGCGACCGACAGATGCCCTTCGGCATGATCGACGCGGGTGATGCTGGTGCCCAGATGCCAACGCACCCCGGCCGCCTGAAGGGCTTGCTGGACCACGGCCGCCGCCTGATCCGGCAACAGTCGCCCCAAAGGCCGTTCGGCCAGATCGACCACTGCAACCTGTTTGCCACCCAGGCACAGATCGTTTGCGAACTCACAGCCGATGAGCCCGGCACCGAGCACCATCACACGATCGGCATTGGCCACTCGTGCGCGAAAGCGAAGATAGTCTTCCCAATCATTCACCGACAGGATCTGGTCGGCGGCATCCCCATCGATCGACAACCGGATTGGATCGGCACCCAGCGCCAGGACCAATCGCCCAAACGGGATGGCGCCTTGATCGGTGTGCAGTTCGTGAGCCGTGGGGTCGATGGACACCACACGCGTGTGCGCCAGCACAGTGATCCCCAACTGACTCGCCATGGTCTCGGCGGTACTGGTGACCAGGCTTTCGGGTGTTCGCCCGCTGGCGAACCCGTTCGACAACATCGGCTTGGAATAGAAGCCGCCATGGTCGGCACTGATCACCGTCACCGGCACCAGTTTGTCGAGTTTGCGCAGTTCACGTGCAAGGGTGTACCCCGCAAGCCCACTGCCTAGAATGACGATCGAAGATTCTGGGTTCATGCGAGTGCAGTGAAGGATTATTTCGGGTTGCCGCCCGCCTGAACACAGGGAAGTTTGGCGCGGTACTCGTTCGCCAGACTCAAGCCCTGCGCCGCAGCACGATCGAACCATTGCGCTGCTTCTGCACAGCCATCGGGGCTGCGCGCCAACAATCGGCCGACATTGACCATCGCTTCCGGTTGTCCGGCAGTGGCTGCCTTCCGGTACCAGATCAGGGATTGGTTGAAGTCGTCCGCACGCTCCCACCATTCGCCAAGATTGTTCATCGCCGAACGGTCACCCTGCTCCGCCGCACGCTTGAGCCAGGCTTCGGCGTCGACCCGATCCGCCGAAGGGGCTTCTGCGCGACCTAGCCACCAGCCCAGCAGACTCTGCGCTTCCTTGCGGCCGGATTGTGCCGAACGACACAACCACCGCGTCGTGCAGTCGGCACTGCCGGCGCCTTCATTCAGACAGATCCGGCCGAGCGCTTCTTGCGCGGCGGCATGACCACTGGCTGCAGCTTGCTCCAGATAACGTCTTGATTCGAGGCCATCGGTCACACATTGTGCTTGCCTGAACTGGCCTTCGGCGCTGCCCAGGCCCGCCGCACGAAACGCCGCGTTGCAGACTTGTTTGGGATCGGACTTCGGGTCAACACGAAGGCGGGTCAGAATCGCCTCGGCTGCACCCTGGTCGTTGTTTTGTGCCTGATAGCCGATGCGCCATTCGGTGTCGGGCAGCTGATCCCGGAGGAACCGGCGGATCGCGTTTGCGGTGCTCGCATCACCTTCCGCCTCCAGCCGGTTCGAGCGCACCCATAGTGTCACGGCCATGTTCGCCATGGCTTCGCGCGCTTCGTTGGCCTTCTGTTTCGACTTGACCTGCTTACGGAGCGTCGACAATTCCTGCTCGGCAGGCACGCGCCAGTCCACCGGCGTCTTGTCGCGCGGCAAAGTACAGCCCGCCTCGACACCGGGTGCCAGAAAGCTCAACGACAAAACCAACAAGGCGGGACGCAACAGAAGATTCATGGTTTGACCAAGGCGGACCGTTCCGGCAATGCAGCCACATTAACGGAAAGTCCCAGCAGTACGTGAATGAACAACGCGTACGCGGGAATCTGCGCATTAAAATCGGCCAGCCCGTGGATGACCATCGCCGACAGCCCCGCAAGAATGCCGACCGCGGCACCGCGCAACAGTCGATCTTCGCGGTCGCGCAAGACCTTGATGCAGTATTTCACGGCAAGTCCGAGCAGGGCCACGTACAACAGGAAACCCAGCACCCCTCGCTCCACCAGCAACTGCACCCAGTCATTGTGTGCATGCTGGTAATGCAGATGAACCGTGGCGGGTTTGAACTCGCCGAAGCCACTGCGCCATGCGCCGGCACCGACTCCCAACCACAGGTGATCGCGCAACATGCCGAGGCTGCCGAGCGCCACCCGTACACGCTCGCCGTCACTGGGTTCCACACTACCCGTGACCGGTGCCTGACCTGCGGCTTCACCGGCTGCCAATTCAACGGATGCCACAACGGTCGTATCCTGGAATCGTTGCTGCAGGCGGTCGAGGCCGAACCACGATCCGGCAATGATCACGTCGATCACGAAGATCGACAGCACCAGCGGCAACAGTGCCGGCGGCCAGGGGCGCCAGAACCAGAGCGCCAGCAGACCTGCGATCGCAATACCGCCCGCAAAGGCCAGGTTGCCCATTCGCGACTGCGACACGATGAGCCCGATCACGACCACAACCAACAGGGTTCTCACCAGCAGCTTGCGACTCAGCAACAGGGCCAGCCACCGAGCCATTCGCTGGCGCCAGCTTTCGTCGTACAGGCGCGGACTCAGGTCGGCGCACAACAAACCAAAACCCAGCCCACCCGCCACCGCCAGATACCCGGCAAAATGGTTTCGGTTGATGAATGGCCCGCGCGCGACGCTGGTGGCGTCAAGCTGGATGCCGAACAGGCTGAAGTCCACGCCGGACAGGGTGGTCACCAAGCCGAACATCGCCAGTGCTGCAGCATTCCCGAACCAGATCATCAGAACCCAGCGCAGGCGACGCCGCGAATGGGTCAGCAAGACCAGGCTGCTGGTCAGGATCAACAACGCGAGCGACCACACCCATTGACGCGGCACGGCCCGGGCATCAGCGACCCCGAGGGGTCCGGCCAGCAACGCAACCACGAGCATCAGCAGCAAACCGGCTACGGCGACCCAGAACAAGCGACGACCCTTGCGCACCAGTTGCTCATGCCGGCGCGAATCGAACCGGCACAGAGCCAAGGTGGCCGCGCCGAAAAGGAGTGCCGCCGCGGCGATCCATGGCCAGATCCAGTCGCGGTTACTGCCCAGCAGCCAGGGTGCGAGCGCCACCAGCAGCACCTGCGCAAGCCAAAGGCAGCGCTCGACCGGGTGACCGTGGTCAAACATGATCTTCGCCGACCCGCTCGCGCAAGGGCCGGCCGAACCATCGCTGCGTGCGCTCGACGCGCATGAGCATCAGATGACACCAGACCGCGACGACCAGAAAGCTGCCGGCGACCCACACATCGGCCAACCCGGCGTGTCATCAGCAAACCCGCTACCTGCCATCAAGCCTTGCGCGAGCATCGGCCAACAATCCATGTCTGGCGGACACTGAATCCGGCCCGCAACAACAAGATGGTGGATATGGCGCTGGTCGGCCGAAAACGCCGATTTACCTTGGGTCAACCGCCGCAGGATCACCGAAACCGTATCGATCAGTGGCCAAGCGAAGAGCCACAATGCCGCCGCGGGTGCCAACGCGTTCGGTTGCTGCGAGGTATCCACCAGCAGCACACCCAACAGCAAGCCGATCGGCAGCGTTCCGGCATCGCCGAGAAAAATGCGCTGGAGCCGCCAGCGCAGCGGCCAGTTCCAGCACAAGAACGCGAGCATGGCGGCGATCATGGTGGACAACAGGAACAACAGTCCGGCATCCGAACCAGCCGTCGACATCAGCAACCAAAGCGCGGCCGCCACCAGCAGAAAAAGGCTGCTCGACAGCCCGTCCATGCCATCGACCATATTGAAGGCGTTGATGACACCGACCACACAAAACACCGAAAACGGCATCATGGCCCATCCAAGCTGGAGATCGTCGATCCCCGGGACCCAAGACCCCAGACTGATCAACTGGACATCCGCCAGGACCAGCACCAGTGCGACGACGTTGGCCTGGATGATGATGCGGGTCCGGGCCGACATGCTCCATCGATCATCGACCAGACCCAGCAGGCATAGGGCCGCCATCCCGGCGAGTACGACCGTCGACCGCGCACCCGGAGGCCCGGCCAACCAGACCGAAAGCGACACTGCGAGCATGACTGCCAAGCCACCAATGACCGGCACGTCACCCAGATGATGTTTGTGCCCGCCGGGTCGATCCACCCAGCCTGCGCGGGGCGCCAACCACGCCAACACCCCGATCAGGACATGCGTCCCGGCGAAGGTGAACAGCCCTGTGGTCAACGCTGAACCCATCAAAGCCTCGCCGATTGCTGGTGTTCCAGGAACCAGGTGTAACTTTCCCGCAGACCTTCAGCCAAGGGCCTGCGCGCGCGCCAGCCCAGCGCACTCAATCGACTCACGTCCAGCAATTTCCGCGGTGTGCCATCGGGTTTGTTTCGATCGAACTCCAGCGCTCCGGCGAATCCGACGGTATCGGCGATGTGGCGGGCCAACTCGGCGATCGAGAGATCATCACCACAGCCGACGTTCAAGAACCGCTGATTGGGCTGGGTCTGCCTGGCCCAATCCGCACGCGACAGGTTCAGGACAAACGCCACTGCGTCCGCGAGGTCATCAACGTGCAGGAACTCGCGCCGCGGCGTGCCACTGCCCCAGACCGACACGGAATCCGCCGACACAATCCGTGCTTCATGAAACCGGCGCATCATGCCCGGGATCACATGGCTGCCGGTGGGATCGAAGTTGTCGCCCGGTCCGTACAGGTTCGTCGGCATCAGGCTTCGATAATCGCGACCGAATTCCAGGTCATGTGCTTCGCACAGCCGAATGCCGGCGATCTTGGCCAGAGCGTAGGCCTCGTTCGTGGGCTCGAGCGCGCCTGTCAGCAAGGATTCCTCGCGGATCGGCTGTTCCGCAAACTTAGGATAGATACAGGAACTGCCCAGAAACAGGATCTGCGGCACACCGCCGCATGCGCGCCACTGATCAGGTTCAACTCGATCAACAAGTTCTCTGTCAGGAACGCCACCGGCTGGGTACGGTTGGCTTCAATGCCGCCGACCTTTGCCGCGGCAATGACGAGGACGTCCGGCTTCAGTGCCGCCAAACGCGCAAACACTGCCGATCGATCCGTGAAGTCGACTTCGGCACGAGTCAGGCCGATGGTTCGGGTTTCCGGCTCGTCGGCGAGTCGGCGCATGACCGCCGAGCCGACCATGCCGCGACTGCCAGCGACCACCACACGGCGATCAGCTGCCATACGCATCATCCCGCCCGGGGCCGTGATAACGATGGGTCCCGAATTTTTGCTCGCGTTCGGCGAGCCACAGGTCGGCCTTCACCATTTCCGCCACCAGCTCATGAAATGAGGTGCTCGGCGTCCAACCCAATTCCGCGCGTGCGCGACTGGCGTCACCGAGCAGCGTGTCCACTTCGGCCGGCCGGAAATAAGTCGGATCAATCTGCACGAGCAAGTCACCCACGCGGCAACCCGGCCATTCACGTTGCATGCTGGCCACCCGCCCGACTTCGTTCACGCCCTCACCGCTGAACTCGACGCCGATACCCAGTTCATGCGCGGCAGCCACGACAAAATCACGCACGGAGTGCTGCTCGCCGGTCGCGATGACGTAGTCACGCGGCGCCGCCTGCTGCAGCATCATCCACTGTGCTTCAACGTAGTCGCGCGCATGACCCCAGTCACGACGTGCATCCATGTTGCCGAGGCGCAGACATCCCTCGTCGAGCCCTTGGCACATGCGCGCCAGTGCCCGCGTGATCTTGCGCGTGACGAAGGTTTCGCCCCGGCGCGGCGACTCATGGTTGAACAGGATGCCGCTGCACGCATACAGCCCATAGGCCTCGCGGTAATTCACCGTGATCCAGTGTCCATAGAGTTTGGCGACGCCATACGGTGAGCGCGGATGGAACGGCGTGTCCTCGTTCTGCGGCACCTGATGGATGCCGCCGTACAACTCGGACGTGGACGCCTGATAAAAACGCGTGTGGTCCTTCAGTCCCAGCGTCCGGATCGCTTCCAGCATCCGCAAGGGGCCCAGCGCGTCGGCGTTCGCGGTGTACTCGGGTTTCTCGAACGACACCGATACATGGCTCTGCGCGGCGAGATTGTAGATTTCGTGTGGCTGCAGAGACTCGATCAAACGCAGCAGGCACAGGGAGTCGGAGACATCCCCGTAATGCAGGCGAAGACCCTGGCGCTCGTCGTTCTTGTCGCGGTACAGATGATCGACACGTTCGGTGTTGAAGCTCGACGCGCGCCGTTTGATGCCATGCACCTCGTAGCCCTTCGCAAGCAGCAACTCGGCAAGATACGAACCGTCCTGGCCGGTGACGCCGGTGATCAGCGCGGTCTTTCTGATGGGGGCGTCCTGACTCATGAGCTTGTCCTGTTTGGGCGCGCAGCGAGCGATCGGTGTGCGGTCCGGATGATGTCGGTGAGGGAAGCGTACTGGGGTGACCAGCCAAGTTCATCCCTGGCCTTGCGTGAACTGGCGGACACGGAGGCGGGATCTCCGGGACGACGCCCGGCCAACCGAACCGGCACGGTCAAACCGAGTTCGGTTTCAACGGCCTGGATGATCTCCAGCACCGAAAAACCCCGCTCATTACCGAGATTGAAGATCGACAGCGCACCGCGGGTCTGCACCCGTTCGAGCGCCAGCACATGCGCCACGGCGAGATCGGTGACGTGACAGTAGTCGCGCACACAGGTGCCGTCGGCGGTCGGATAGTCCGTACCATGGACCACCAGTTCGGCCAGTGTGCCCGTCGCGGCCATCAGCACCCGGGGAATCAGATGCGGTTCGGGCTCATGCCATTCACCGAGTTCGCCGTCCGGATCAGCGCCGGCTGCGTTGAAGTAACGGAGGGAAACGGCCGTCCAATCCTGTTCGACGGCGATGTCGGACAACATCTGCTCGACCAGCATCTTCGACCGTGCATACGGGCTCATGGGTGACAACGTGGCCTGTTCGTCGACCGCTTCGCTTGCGTGGCCGTACACCGAACACGAACTGGAGAAGACCAGTGTTCCGACACCCGCTGCGGCCATGGCATCACACAACACCAGAGAGTTGCGGACGTTCTGCTGGTAATAGGCCAAGGGTGCGCGCATGGAATCGGCTGGATAACACAGGCCAGCAAGATGGATGACCGCATCGATCCGTTCGTTGCGGAGCATGGCCTGCAGCCGCTCACCGTCGCCGACATCCCCTTCGATCAGGCGGCCGTACCGGACCAAGTCACGATGTCCGGTACTGAGGTTGTCATAGACGACGGGCTCATGACCACGTTTGGCCAAGGCTTTGCAAACATGACTGCCGATGAAACCGGCCCCACCTGTCACCAGTACCTTCTTCACCATGGCTCAGCCCAGACGACCGGACAACAGATCGTCGAAATAGCGGATCGTGCGCGTGAGGCCCTCGTCCAGTGCCACCGTGGGTTCCCAACCCAGTCGCTCGCGCGCGAGCCGGATGTCCGGTTGGCGCTGCGTCGGGTCGTCGGCTGGGAGTGGTTTGAACGAGAGTCTGGATTTCGACCCCGTTTGTGCGATGACCTTTTCGGCGAGTTCGCGGATCGTGAACTCACCCGGATTGCCGATGTTGACCGGGCCGACAAAGTCGGCCGGACTCGCCATGAAAGCGAGGAACCCGTTGAGCAGGTCATCGACGTAACAGAACGAGCGCGTCTGCTGGCCCTCGCCATAGATCGTGATGTCCTCGCCGCGCAAGGCCTGAACAATGAAGTTCGAGACCACGCGCCCATCGTTCGGATGCATCCGCGGCCCGTAAGTGTTGAAGATCCGTACGACCTTGATCTCCAACTGGTGCTGGCGGTGGTAGTCGAAGAAGAGCGTTTCGGCGCAGCGTTTGCCTTCGTCGTAACATGACCGCGGGCCAATCGGATTGACGTTGCCGACGTAACTCTCGGGCTGCGGATGGATCTTCGGGTCACCATACACTTCGCTGGTCGAAGCCTGGAAAATCCTTGCCTTCAGGCGCTTCGCCAGACCGAGCATGTTGATCGCGCCGTGTACGCTGGTCTTGGTGGTCTGGACCGGATCATGCTGGTAATGCACCGGCGATGCCGGGCACGCGAGATTCCAGATTTCGTCGACCTCGATGTACAGCGGGTGCGTCACGTCGTGGCGCAGGAACTCGAATCGTGGATGTCCGAGCAGGTGCGTGATGTTGCGTTTGCTGCCGGTGAACAAGTTATCGGCGCAGACCACCTCATGGCCCTGCGCGATCAATCGGTCACACAGGTGTGATCCCAGAAACCCGGCACCGCCGGTCACGAGGATCCGCTTGACCGATTCGTAATGTCTCATGCTCAGGCTCCAACAAAATTCGGGCGGACGACACTGCGACCGCGGCCGATCCCGTAATAGGCGATTCCCGCGGCCTCGACGGCGCGCGGATCGAAGATGTTGCGACCATCGATGATGACCGGTGTGTTCAGCCGGGTGGCGATGGCCTTGAGATCGGCAGCCCAGAACTGCTTCCACTCGGTGATGACGATCAGCGCATCGGCACCGTCCAGCGCCGCGAACGGCTCGTCGACCAGCGTCAGGTCATCGCGTTCGCCGAAAATGCGACTGGCCTCATGTGCCGCCTCCGGATCAAATGCGCGAACACGCGCGCCATCGGCCCAGAGGTCTTGCAGCACCACCCGCGACGGCGCTTCGCGCATGTCGTCGGTATTGGGTTTGAACGCCAGGCCCCAAAGCGCAAACGTGCGTCCGCTCAGCGAACCGAAGTGACTGCGCAACATGGCCAGCACACGCTGTTTCTGATCGGCGTTGACCGCCTCGACCGCTTCCAGGATCCGCGCCGGATAACCGAACTGGCGCGCAGTACGCTCAAGCGCCTGCACATCCTTCGGAAAACACGAACCGCCATACCCGGCACCCGGATAGATGAAGGCGTAGCCGATTCGTGGATCGGAGCCAATGCCCTGACGGACGGCCTCGACATCGGCGCCAACCCGTTCGGCGATGTTCGCGATCTCGTTCATGAAGCTGATCTTGGTGGCCAGCATGGCGTTCGCCGCGTACTTCGTGAGCTCGGCCGAACGCAGGTCCATCAGCACCAATCGCTCATGATTGCGATTGAACGGTGCATACAGGTGCTTCAACAGTTCGATCGCACGGGCACTGTCACTGCCGATGACAATACGGTCCGGGCGCATGCAGTCCTTGACCGCATCCCCTTCCTTCAGGAATTCGGGGTTCGAAACGACATCGAACTCGCTCTTCTGCCCGCGCGCCGCCAATCCTGCCGCAATACGCGCCTGGACCTTGTCGGCAGTGCCCACCGGAACAGTCGACTTGTTGACGACGACGGCGTAATGGTCGAGGTGCGTTCCGATCGTCCCGGCCACGGCCAGCACATGCCGCAAGTCGGCACTCCCATCCTCGTCCGGTGGTGTGCCCACCGCGATGAAGATGATCTGCGCCTGAGCCAGGGCGGCCTGCGCATCGGTCGTGAATTTCAGGCGCCCGGACCGGGCATTCGCCAGCACCATGTCTTCCAGACCCGGCTCGAAAATCGGGATTCGCCCCGCATTGAGGCCATCGATCTTGATCTGGTCGATATCGACGCAGGTGACCAGGTTGCCGACTTCGGCGAGACAAGTACCGGTGACCAGGCCGACGTAGCCGGTTCCGAAAATGGTGACATGCATCATGAGAGTTTCTTCGTTTCCCAAAAAGAACATGGCCGGGGCGCAACGCCCCGGCCATGCAGGCAATCAGACATCAGTTGGGGCTGGCAATCTCGCCGCCACGGTCCGGGTCGATCGGCAGGTCTTCCGGATCAGGGGTGCCCGTGAGCGGACGCGGATTGATCGGCTGAAGCGGAATCGGCGCCCGCGGAAGCGTACGCAGTGCCGAAGCGACTTCGGCTTCGCACTGGTTACCGGTTCGCACCGCCAGACGACGCAACACCACGGCATCCACCTTCGGCACCGCCAACTCATTCGCGATCAGGCGGGCCTGATCCTTCAGCTCACTGGGCGCGCGATCCGTGGTGACAAGGAAGCGGCCACCATTGTCGACGTTCCCTTTCAGAACCGTTGCCGATTGCGGTTCACGCTCACCGGCTGCATAAACTTCCAGGACATAACCCTGCTCACCCAGGTCCACCGGGACACCGGTATTGTTGTAGAGCTCGACCATCCGCCAGGCTTGATCGGTATCCGGTACTTGCACGGCGGCATATTCAGCAATCAGCACGTCGTTCGACATGGCCGAACAGTCCGGATTGAAGTTGCCGCCCCGGCATCACCGGCACTCAGTTGTTCGACGCATTCGTGAAGTCATCAGCCACGTCGGCATCATTCAGACAGGCGGAATCGATACGCGCGAGTGTCTGCGGCACGGCACCCAGAGGCGGTACCCACTGTGACTGCTCGTACTCTTCCGGACGCACCTGACCGATGCTGTCGGCGTTCTTCAGCTTGACCTCACCCTGCTGCTCGTCCTGTTTGTCCTGACGCCATTGTTCGCCGTCGGCACCGAGACCATTCAGCGTGCCGGCCACGGTGACCCGGGCGCAGTCACAACCGGAATCGTTGAGGCCACGACGCAGAACCACGGCTTCGGCAGGTTGCATCAGAGTCGACGGCACCACGAGGTTCGCGCGCTGTTTCCAGGCAGAACCGCTTTGTTCGCTGGAGACCACGAACAGACCGTTCGGCGGGACTTCGCCACTCAGTGCGACGCGACGACCCGCTTCCTTGCTTCCGGGGAAATAGAGTTCGACCTGATAGTTCTCGCCCGACAAATCGATCGTGTCGCGGGTGCCGTTGTGCAGCACCAGGGCATGGTTGCCACCGTCGGCCACAAACTGGTCGACCTGGAGTTCGCCACTGCGCTCTTCGTCTTCCTCGTCCCAGTCACAATTTCGCGCCTGCGTGGCCGGAATGGTGGAGGGATCGACTGAACCCGGCTGCCAGAGGGCGGTTGCATCGAAGGTATCGGTTGGATCGGCGTCCTGCTCACATTGCTGGTCGTCACGACGCGTCAGCGTACCGCCCTCGCCCCCGACCGGCCCGCGATTCGATCCGATCTGGCCAAGCGAGTCGACCACTCCGCCTGGACGGCGATTGGCGTTTAAGGCAGCACTGAGAATCCGGTCGGCCTGATCCGGCACTGCGGTTGCAGCAGCCTGGGCTGCGGCACCGGAACATCCGCACAGCGAAAAGATTTCCACCGGAATCCGGCGGTGCTCGAGGCGGACGCGGTCTTCAAGTCGCGCGGCCGACCAGATGTTCTCGCCGGCGCACGGGCAAGAGCCCGAGGCGGACGCAGCCTGCACGAGATCACCAGCCCGGTTCGGATCGTTGCCGGCGGCGGCCTTCACGGAGTCGTAGACGGAATCGCAGGTGTTGAACGCCTTGATGACGGCCTGAACACTGTGTGCGGGGTCCTCGCCAGCGGCCATGAGTCCGCGCGTGGCGTCCGTCGGATTCGCCCCGTCGTTCTTGGCGCCCTCGGCATTCTGCTGGGTCGACTCATTGGGGTCAAACCAGTCCGGAATCTGCGCGAAGGCAGATCCACAAACCAGAAGGTTCAGCAGCAATAACTTACGAATCATGTCGAACTCCGTCGGCTTTGGCGGAGTGTAGCCGAAGCACCGGACGCTACACTCCCCTGATGACCCAATTTAACCCGGCTTTTTTGCAATTGATGCGTCGACTGGGTGCCGGGGCCCCAACACACCTGGCGCTGGATAGGAGGCCATCGGAATCCTCGACCGGGAGGATGCTGGCGCTGGCTGTTGATTCCGGGACTGACCGGGTCGGACACAGACAACGCAGCCTGCCGCCGACGCGTGGCCGAATTGCGCTTGCGTGACAGTCTGCATGCCCGGGTTCTGTCTCGAATTGACGACTGTCTCGCCGGTCTTGACGATCAAGCGCTGCTGTTCAAGGGTGAGGCGCTGGCCCGCCAGGTCTATCCCCAATCCTGGCTGCGACAGCGGACCGATATCGATCTTTGGGTGCGACCGGAACATCTGGCAGCGATGGTCGACGGCCTCCGTGACCGTGGCTGCCGCCTGACCGCCGGCGTGAGCAGCCGGTTCGCACGCTTTGAACTGGTTCTGGATGCGGGCATGTCGGTGCCGGTCGGCATCGACGTCCATGTCCGGCCGTTCTTCCGGCCATGGCGATTGCCACATCTGGACTTTGAACGGGTGCTTGCGCAGTCGGTGCCCTGCCCCGATTGGCCTCGACTGTATCGGCCTGGTGCCGCCGATGCGCTCGTGCTGGCGGCCGTCCATCTGGACAAGAACGCCCACCAGCGGGCGATCTGGCTGTATGACCTGTTCCTGCTCGGTGCCGACCCGGACACACGCGCCAGAGCGATGGCCGAAGCCCAAAAAAGCGGCGAAGGACCGGTTTTGGCGCGCGGGCTGGCTTGGGCCGATTACTTGTTTGGCGGGGGTGATTGCCCGACCGAAGCGCCCACAAGGGTTCCCGGCAAACTTTCCGCGTTATGGCGGGATGCCCGTGCGTTGCCGGACTGGACTGCCCGAGGCGTGTTTCTCGCGGAACTCCTGGGGATCGGTGTCCATCGCTGGAAACCCTGAACTGCGCGGATCAACTGCCGGAGCGGAGCAACCCTGCGCGCTGCTGCACAACCCGCTCAGCCAACGCAAACACCTGTTCGCGCGCTTTTCCGGCGTCGATGACCGGCACCGTCGGTGGCGGCCGTTCAAAGCGTTCGAGCACGGAGTCGACCAGCTCGGGCACCCGGTCCAACGGCGAGTTCTGGCCGGCGGCAATATCGGCTGCAATCCGTTGCCGAGCCAGCTCGGGATCGATGTCGAGCCAGATCGGTACCATGGTCAGCCCGTATCGACCCGCGAGCGCCGAGACTTTCTCGAGATCGGACCGCCGCGAAAACGTCATCCCATCGACGATCGTCGATTCACCCAGCGCGGAATTCACTTCAATCGCCAGCATCAACGCCTGAAAGGCGGCACGTTTTTCCGGCAGGCTGTAGGCACACTCCGGAAACATGGCCGCACGGATGCGATCCCGGTTGACGACGCGCACCTGGAACCGGCTGGCCAGGTAGGTCGCCACCGACGATTTGCCGGCACCCGGCAACCCGATCAGCGCGATCAGCAGGGGGCGCGGCAATCTCAAGCCAAACTGGGCCGGCGGCAGAGGCAGGGCATGGTTCATGGGCGGAAGCTTATCGCGTGTACCCGGCAATTCCGATATGGTCAGCGTTCGATGAATCGGAGTCTTGTATGGATCTTCGCCTGGCTGCGCTGGCCATTTTGCCGGCCCTGCTGTTGACCGTGCTTCAAGCCAGGGCTGACACGCCCGCGAAACCACCCGGCATGGCCGAATTGTTGGCGGCATCCACCGCCGAAGACTGGCGTGATCCGGATCCGGAACAGACGCTCTATCTGGACCTCGCCGCCGGTCGGGTGGTCATCGAACTGGCGCCGCAGTTTGCGCCAAACCACGTGGCCAACATCAAGACACTCGTGCGCGCGGGTTACTTTGACGGACTGTCGATCCTGCGCGTGCAGGAAAACTATGTCGTTCAATGGGGTGACCCGAACGCCGAAGACCCGAAGCTCAAACGGTCACTCGGCCAGGCAGCCGAAAAACTCGACGGTGAATATGCCCTCGATCGTTCGCCGGATCTGCCCTTTGCTGCTGCCCGATGGCGATCTTTATGCGGGGTTTTGCCGGCATCAGCGCCGGGTTTCCCCGTGGCCGGCAGCGGCAAACGAATCTGGCTGGCGCACTGCTATGGCATGGTCGGCGCCGGTCGCGGGGATACCTCCGACTCAGGCAATGGCGCGGAGCTCTACGTGGTGATCGGCCATGCGCCCCGCCACCTCGACCGTAATGTGACCTTGGTCGGACGCGTGCTCTCGGGCATGGAACGGCTGACCACGCTCGAACGCGGCAAGGCCGCTCTGGGCTTCATCGACAAGAAGGAAACGATGACCCCGATCCAGTCGATCCGCCTCGCTGCCGACACACCCGCGAAAGACCGCAGCGCTTTGCAGGTGCTGCGTACCGACACGCCGCTGTTCGAACAACTGGTCGAAGCTCGACGCACCCGCCGCGAGGACTGGTTTCTGGAGCCGACCGGGCGTATCGAACTCTGCAACGTCCCGATCCCGGTTCGGCAGACGCCCTGAGGCACCATCATGAGCGAACGCACATCCGACGGATCAAGTGATCCGACCACCGCGAAGGTCTACGATCAGGCTTATTTCGACCGCTGGTACCGCAACAGCGGGACGCGCGTGAAACACAGTGCGACGATGGCGCGAAAGATCAACATGATCGTGGCGGTGACCGAGCACTATCTGGAGCGCCCGCTGCGCTCGGTGCTCGATGTCGGATGTGGCGAAGGCGTGTTTGGCGAAGCCATCACCCAACTTCGACCGAACTGCCACTACCTCGGCCTCGACAGCAGCGAATACGCGATCGAACGCTTCGGCATGAAACGAAACCTGCGCCTGCTCGACTTTGGCGCCCTGGCGCAGCAGCGGTTCGACCGGAGCTACGACTTGTTGATCTGTTCGGACGTGATGCACTACCTGCCCAACAAGACCCTGGTCGCCGGATTGTCCGGGTTCGATGAACTGTGCCACGGGCTTGGTTTCTTCGAGGTGTTCTGTCGCGGGGACGAATTTGTCGGCGACCTCGATGGTTTCATGTTCCGAAACGCCAGTTGGTACCGGCGCGTCTTCCATGAAGCCGGGTTTGTGCCGCTGGGCAGCCACTTCTATCTGAGCCCTTCCATGCGCGGTGCGGCGACCCGACTGGAACTGGCCCAATCATCATGAGCGACTTCTGGTACGTCTGCGATCCCGACTGGGATGAGGCGATCGGCCCGCTGAGCCGGATCGAACTCGATCGCATGATCGCCAGCCGCAGGTTGCCTGGCAGTGCGCTGACCTGGCATCCGGACATGGCCGAATGGAAACCACTTTCCCTTGCGCAGGCCGCAGCCAGCCTGGTGCCGCCGCCCATTCAGGTCGCGCAGGAAACCGTCGGCCGCGGCACAACCCCGGGTCTTGCCGGTGCCGCGCGATCGGCGGCAGCGAGCAACCGCCAAGTTGATGCTCAGGCCAAGGCGAAAGCAAAACGAATGGCGCCTATGCAACAGCCCCGAAAATCGGCACCGCCGCCGATCAACAAAGTGGACAAGTCAGCCGAGGAATTGCGGGTCAGCACGGCATTCACGCTGGTCACGCTGCGCCGTTTTGGCGCGCGAATGATCGACCTGTTGCTGGTGATGCCCATCCTGACGGCATTGGCCGTGGTCCTGGTGAGGCTGTACCTCGGCGGTGCCAGCGTGGAGACCGATTCGCCACCCGAAGCTTATGCGCTCACTTGGCTCGGCCTACTGCTCAGTGTGCCCGCCGAAGCGCTGATGCTCGCCGTATTCGGCGCCACTCCCGGCAAATTCCTGTTTGCGCTCACGGTGCAAACGAACACTGGCGGCAATCCGGGACTGGTCACAGCCATCGGGCGACAGGTCAGTGTGGTTGGCCGCGGCCTGGCGCTCGGCATTCCCGTGATCAGCCTGATCACGGTGCTGACAGCAGGCGTGCAGACACTGAACAACAAGATTGCCCCTTGGGACCAGGCACGCCAGCTCAGGGTGACCGCTGAACCGTTTCAGGGCTTTCGACTTCAGATGGCGATTCTTGCTGCCGTGTTCGCACTGGGATTCTTCATTGACGGCGCCGCGTCCAGCGTCTTCACCTGGTTGCTGACCCAGTTGGGTTGAGCCCTCAGGGTTCAACCCTCGGTGGCATCGGTCGTGGTGCCGCGTCGATCATCATGCGGCGCGACGGTGCCGCGGATTTCCGCGCGCAGTTCGCTGAACTCGCGCATCAAGGTCTCGATGTTCACCTCGTTCTTCAGGTTGACCTTGTAGTCGGTCTCGGCCCGTGCCCGATCTTTCACCGATTGCCGGTTCTGGCTCATGACGATCAAGGGCCCTCGCAGTCCGACCAGGATGGCCAATGCAAGGTTGAAGAACTGGAATGGGTAGGGATCCAGTGGCCGCCCCATGAGGCTGGTCATGTTGATCGCACACCAGGCAATCGTGATCCCCAGCAACAGCAGGATGAATGACCAGCTACCGTTGAGCTCAGGCGACCTTGTCGGCCAGACGGTCGCTCCAGGACAACTGCCGGTCGAACTCGGCGTCGACGTTCTTCGCCGCACGGGCAGACAACATTTCGTTGGTTTCGCGAAGCCGCTCACTCATCGTGCGCAGAATGCCCATGGCCGCCAGCGGACGGTTCTGGAGGTACGTCGCCAAGGTGTCGTGCTTCAGCGCCAGCAACAGGGTATCGGTGGTGGCCAAGGCGCTCGCCGAGCGTGGCTTCTGGTCGAACAGGGCAAGCTCGCCGAAATACTCGCCACGGGAGATGTCCTTCAACGAAATGCGCTGAGACAAATGGCCCGCCAGATGGATGTTCACGTCCCCCGATTCGACGATGTACATCGTGTCCCCGGCATCACCCTGCCGGAAGATCATCGCCCCTGCCTTGAACACGTGACGCGTCAGCGCGTCGGACAAAGCCTTCAGGTCGGCATCGGCCAAACCGGTGAACATCGGGATCGACCGCAACAACTCAATCGACGACATGCCTGAACTCCAAGTGCCCTTGTTTCCAACCGAACGTGCCCGTCGAGGCGGTCGGTCGACCATGACCAAACACTATCAGCAACCTGCGGTGATGCGATGACCGGAGACAAACTCCCGGCTCGAACTTCGTCGGTTCTGTCGCACCCAGGCGGTATTTTCCAACAAAGGAACGTGTGGCGGCAGCGAATCGCACTGTTTGGCGCCCCGGCCTGCCCGACGCCCAGCCCCGAGGGCGTTGCGGGCCAAATGGCTTCGCGCTCGCAGGCGCTCCTGAAACTGCTCGAAAAAGCCTGTTGAAGAAGAACTTCCTGGTGACAGCCTCTCAAGTGCGCTGTCGGACCACTTCGAACAAGGCAATGCCGGTGGCCACCGAGACGTTGAGCGATTCCATCGGTCCGGGCATCGGAATGCGCGCCAGGAAATCGCAACGCTCCCGAGTCAGCCGGCGCATCCCCTCGCCTTCAGCGCCCATGACAATCGCCGTCGGACCGCGGAGGTCTTGCTGGAACAGGCTGGCTTCGGCTTCACCGTCGAGTCCGGTCAGCCAGACGCCGCCGTCACGCAAGACATCGAGTGCCCGCGCGAGGTTGGTCACGCGCACGATGGGGACTCGATCGGCCGCACCGGCACTGGATCGGCGCACCGTGGCATTGGTCGGCGCGGCACGGTCCTTGGCGACGATGACGCCATGGACGCCCGCCGCCAGCGCACTGCGCAGGCAAGCACCAAAATTGTGCGGATCGGTAATTTCATCGAGGACGAGGAACAAGGCCGTTGGCCCCGCCTTGTCCACCAATGGCTTCAGATCGGACTCGGCCAGGCTTGGCGGTGCCTCGTAGAATCCAACGACCCCCTGGTGCCGTTCACCGCGCGCCAGTTTGTCGAGTTGTTCCATGCTGCGCCGATGCAATCGCACCTGGCGCTCTTTGGCGAGCAACTCCAATTCGGCAACCCGCGGATTGCGGCCGCCCTCGGCGAGCAGGATTTCGCTGAGGTTGCCAGCGTCGTGCTCCAAGGCACTCATGACGGCATGAATGCCGAGCAGCACTTCCTTTGAACTCATCGTTTGCGCCTCTTTCCGGTTTCACGGGCCGTTTCGCGCCCGTCCGTCGCCTGACTGGCCCGACTCGGACCGGCCTCGGCCAGTTTCAGATCTATCTTGCGTTCTTCCATGCTCGCCCGCAGCACCTGCACCTGCACGGTGTCGCCCAGTCGGAATCGACGCCCGCCGCGCTCGCCAGCCAGTTCGCGTCGCTGCGCGTCGAAATGATAGAAGTCGAGCGGCAACTGGGTGACATGGATCAGCCCACTGACCCCGGTTTCGCCGATCGCCACAAAACAGCCGAACGACGTGACGCCCGAGATCACCCCGGAAAACACCGCACCGACATGTTCGCTCATGAACGCACACTGGTAACGCTCGTCGACTTCACGCTCAGCCTCATCGGCGCGGCGCTCACGCTGCGAGCAATGCATGCCCTTGCGCGCCATCGATTCGCCGGTTTCGCTGTAGTCGGACGGTTTCCCTTCGAGCAACACGTAATGGATCGCCCGATGCACCAGCAAATCAGGATAACGCCGGATCGGCGATGTGAAGTGGGCATAGGCATCAAGTGCGAGGCCAAAGTGCCCTTGGCACTCCGGTGAGTAGACAGCAAGACTCTGCGCGCGCAGCACGACCTGCTCCAGCAGCCTCGCCTCGGGTCGTTGGCGAACGCGCTCCAGCAGTGCGGCAAAATCGAGCGGCGTGACCGAAGCATGATTCGGCAAGGGCACCTTGAACTCGCGCAGGAAGCTTGCGAGTTCCGCGTATTTTTCCTCGGGTGGTTTGGCGTGCACCCGATACAAAGCCGGCAACTTGTGTCGACTGACGAACCGCGCCGCCTCGACGTTGGCCGCGATCATGCATTCCTCGATCAGCTTGTGGGCATGATTCCGCACCTCCGGCTTCGCCGATTGCACCTTGCCACCGGCGTCCAGCGTGAACTTGATTTCGCTGCTTTCGAAGTCGATGGCGCCACGCGTGCGGCGCGCCGAAGCCATCACGGCGTACAGTTCGTAGAGGTGCTCAAGCTGCGGCAGCACATCGGCCAAATCCGCCCGGACATCCGGGTCCTGATGGGTCATCGCGGCATCGACCTTGTTGTAGGTCAGGCGCGCATGCGACCGCATCACGGCACGATGGAATGTCGAACGCGTGACCTGGCCTGTCTTCGTCAAGCGCATGTCGGACACGAGGCACAGTCGGTCCACTGCCGGATTCAGCGAGCAGATGCCGTTGGAGGGCCTCCGGCAGCATCGGGATGACAAAGCCGGGGAAATAGACCGATGTGGCACGTTCGAACGCTTCGTCATCCAGCGCGGTACCCGGCCGCACGTAATGGGCCACGTCGGCGATTGCCACGACCAGGCGCCAACCGCCGCCACGAACGGGTTCGCAGAACACGGCATCATCAAAATCGCGGGCATCCTCGCCATCGATCGTGACCAGCGGGAGCTTCCGCAGGTCGAGTCGATCGACACACGCCGAGGCCGGCACGATCGGCGCGATCCGCTCGGATTCCTGAATGGCTGCCGGCGGAAACGTCCGCGGCAGGCCGTGTGATTCAATCGCCATGTCGACAATCAAACTTGCCTCCAGACGGTCACCGAGGATGGCGGCGATTCGACCGATCGGCGGACGGTCCCGACGCGGTGGTTCCTGGATTTCGGCCACCACGATCTGTCCGTTGCGGGCGCCCAGAATGGACTTGGGGGAAATCAGCACGTCTTGCTGAAGGCGCCGGTCGTCGGGCACCACGAGATACAGACCTGCACGTTCTTCGAACCGCCCGACCACTCGCGTCACGCGCCGTTCGAGCACTTCGGCGATGGCCGCTTCGGGCCGACCCTTGCGATCGAAACCGATTCGATTGGCCAGGACCCGGTCACCATGCATCACCAGCCGCATTTCCAGCGGGCTCAGAAAAAGGTCGTCGCCACCGGCGTCCGGACGAAGGAACCCATAACCGTCGGCCTTGCCGATCACCGTGCCGGGAATCAGATCGAGTCGAGCTGCCAGACCGAAACCTTCGCGCCGGTTCTTCAGCACCTGACCATCCCGCAGCATCGCGGCGAGACGTTTGTCGAGCGCTTCCTGCTGGCTCGGCTTGCTCAGGTTCAGCGCATAGGCGATCCGGTCGGCGGTCAGTGGTCCGTCGGCTTTCGCCAACAGATCCATGATGGCCTCTCGACTGGCGATCGGTTGTTCATACCGGTCGGCTTCGCGGGCTGCGTGGGGATCGGGCACGCCGGCATACGCCGGCCCGGCCTGGCCGCCGCCAGCTTTTTTGGAGGATTTGGGGCCGCTGGCCTTTTGGGGCAACCATGGCGCGGCAGGAGGCTTCGAGGACGGGCGCTTGGCCTGACCATTGGTGGGCTTCGGCCCACCCTTGCTTTTACTTCTTGGAGTCATGCCACCAAGTCTAGCAGCTTGCCGATCTTCGTCTCGCGCCAGCTCGGTGTTGGCACTGTGGCGCTCGGTTCCCGGCGGCTCAGGCCGCCGGCCAAGGTTCAGCCCGACGAATCCGGCAATCCTTTGATGAAGACCTCTGCAGTCACTGGCGCCCCGAACCAATAGCCCTGGGCCAGATCGCAACCCATGTCGCCCAGCAACTTTGCCAACTCCGGCGTTTCAACTCCTTCGGCCACCACGCGCATCATCAGGCTATGTCCGAGTTCCACCATCGATCGGACAAGGTTGGCCGACCGCGGATCGACCGCCAGATCACGCACAAAACTCTGGTCTATCTTGAGTTCGGTCGCCGGGAAACGCTTGAGGTAGGAATAAGTGGAGTAACCGATGCCGAAATCGTCGATGGCGATGCCGAATCCGATTTCGCGCAATCGATGCAACACCCGAGCACTGATCTCTGCGTCCTCCATCACTGCAGACTCCGTGACCTCGAGGACAATCCGATCACTCGGCACTTCCCAGATTTGTGCCGCACCATTGATCTGCTCGACAACACCCGGGTCGTGAAACACGCGTGGCGAGAGATTGATCGCAAAATGCAGGTCCGGATTCCGCGCCAAAGCACTGGCACAGTGGCGCAGCGTGCCATTGAGACTCCACCGCGTGAATCCGGTGATCAGTCCGGTCTGCTCGGCGAGCAACACGAACTCGGTCGGGTTCACTTCACCAAACTCAGGGTGTGACCAACGCGCCAGCGACTCGGCGCCAAACAGCCTGTTGGTTCGCATGTTCCAGATCGGCTGAAAGTTCACTTCAAGGCGATTCTGCTGAATCGCATCCCGCAATGCGTCATAGGAAATGCTGCGTCGACGCCCGTTGATCTGCGCGAGGGCATAACGATCATTCGAAAGTGATGCTTGCTCAAAGGCCGATTCGGCACCATCGAGCAGTTGTTCGCCGGTATCACCATGATCCGGATACACGGCGATGCCGATGGTGGGCATGACTTGAACCTGCTGCACCCCATTGTTGATGGGTTCGACGAAACTCCGGACCAGTCGGTTTGCAGCGAGTTGAGCGTGATTGCTGCCCCGAACACCGGGCAACAACAGGGCAAAGCGGTTTTCGCCGATCTCGAATACGCGGTCTTCCGGCCGCAGACTCTGTTTCACACGCTCCGTCACGGTCTCGTTGAGGAAATTGTCGAACAGGATGTGCTCCTGCCGATACCGACGAAGGCGCAACAACAACACCGCCACTGAACCGCCGTCAGCCGCGCGGATTTCGCCCGCGATCTCGTGGCTCACGTCCTTGCGCGTCAACATGCTCAGGACAGGTAGAGTTCAGTGGGATCGAGCCCGTAGGCGCCACGCTCGATGGTTTTGGCGATTTCGCGCGGTATGTCGGACACACCCTGATTCAACAAGTCGACCTCCATGAAACTCGGCCGCAAACGCTTGTGACTGTCGGTCAGGACCATGATGCGCGGCTTGAGACGACGAGCCTGGTTCTGGGCCATGACGATCGCCACTTCGCCACTGCTGAGTTCAATCAACGAGCCGGTCGGATACACACTGAGGCACTGCATGAACTGTTCGACCAGTTCGCGCTGGAACAGTCGGTCGCCCCAGCGGTAGATCTGCTGCAAGGCCTGATGCGGGCTGATCGCCTTGCGGAAACTGCGGTCGCTGGTCATGGCATCGAAGGTATCGATGATGCCTGCCATCCGGCCGAACAAGGGGATCTGGTTGCGGATCAAACCGTTCGGATAACCCGAACCATCGAAGCGCTCATGGTGCGTTCGGACCATCACATCCACTTCCGGATCGCGGATCCCGGTGCCCTGTAGCACCAGGAGCCCCTGTTCGACATGACTCCGGAACAAGGCCATATCGGCGTCGGTGAGGGGGCCGGTCTTGTTCAGCAACTCCATCGGCAGTGCGGTCTTGCCAACATCGAGC
This sequence comes from Ahniella sp., assembly GCA_016712105.1. Taxonomy (GTDB): domain Bacteria; phylum Pseudomonadota; class Gammaproteobacteria; order Xanthomonadales; family Ahniellaceae; genus Ahniella. The sequence goes on along the minus strand of JADJRU010000020.1, from coordinate 28,457 downwards.
AGCAAACCGCCGGTCGCCAGTGCCACGAGCGTCGCTTCCGGATAGCCCATATGGCGGCCAAACACTGCGGCCAACAGGCTGTTGTTCATGGCGTGCGCAAACTCGTAGCCATCGCGTTTCTTGAGCACATTCACCCAGAGGTAGGCGTCGGCATGGCGCAGAACACTCTGCACGACCGGTACCACGGCCTCCTGGACATTCACCAGATTCAGTTTCCGACCCGCACGAAGGTCGCACAAAACTTGCGCAACCAGTTGTCTGGTCCGCGCGTGCTGGTTGCGCACCCATGGCAACTCTTCGGCCAATTCGACCTGATTGCTGTAGCGCTTGCGGGCTTCCTGACCTGCATAGGCTTCCGGCAGACCGGCCAGAACGGGCACTCGGCTGCGTTCCAGATCGACAAACACGAAATCACAGTGTTTGCGCAGCACGTCGAGTTCGCCGTTCTGTTCCAGAAGAAATCCTTCCAGCGGGAACGGCAGGCCCAGCCAATCCCGATCCAGGCGGTGTACGAACATGCCCGGTTTCAGGTCGTCGACATGAACCTTGCGTTCATCAAGCTGCACTGCGCTCAAGGCCTCCGATTACAGAGACCGAGGATGCCATGAAAGCGCCCCGACACTGATGGCGAAGGCCCCGCACAGGGCCTGATGAAACGAATTTCCCCATTGTTTGCCATGTGTACCAATCCCGGAACGAACGTCACAAGCCGGCTGCTTCAATGCTCCAGACCGGCGTTGTTCAGTGGGACCGTAGGGGCGTCCACCGGTAACACCCAATGTGCCACCCAGTCCGACCAAGGCGCGAACCAGAGCAACAGTGGCTCTTCCGCGTGACCGACATGTCGGGTTCGCTCAAGCGCCGAGAGCACGGGCGCGAAACGGGTTTCACCGAGCCCCTCGCGCCTTGCCCGGGACAGGGCCGCCAGCGCGGCGTCGTTCCGTCCCGACTGGTGATGTTCGATCGCTTCAAGCAAGACCGAAAGTCCGGGAAAGGTGTCCATCTTCGCGGCCACGTCGGCGCGCAAGGCGGGTAGCTGGAACCGGGATGGCAAACCAAGCAGACGCACGGCGACATGGGCGTCCACTTGATACTGAAGCTCCTCCACCGCCAGCACACGCTCCCGCCAGGTATCGGTGTCGGGCTGCAATCCGAGACGATGTGCAGCGACCAACGCCATCATCGCGTCCCGGTGGGCGCTGTAACGGTCGTTTTGTTCAGCCGCGCGCCGATACCCCTCGGCAGCGGCATCCAGCAGTTCCAGCCAACGACCATCCTGACCCAGCGCCACCAGTCGGGCGCTGCGCACCACGTCGAGCGTGGCCGCCTGCCGGCCGACATCGGGATCAACCAGGATCAGGTTGAAGCCGTCAATGGCCTCTCCGAACCGGCCTTCGGCGAAGTCGCAGGCAGCCTCGACCCAGGTTTTCCACGCCGGTCGATCCGCGGGCAATTGCTCGGCCATCGGTCGGACCGCGTCACAGTCGCCCAGCAGCGCACGATCGGCCAGGACCTGAGGCACGCGCCGATCCTGAAAGTCATCGAACTGGATTTGTGCCAATCTGCCCGGGCACGTCGCGCGTCGTTTGCGCCAATGGCGTCGTGCGCCAGGGCAAAGCGGAGTTTCCATGCCGACGGTCTCAGGGCCAGCGCGGATTCGAGGGCACGGCGCTGAGTCGCCGGGTCGACTTCCCGACTGTGCGCCTCGTGAAACAGGGCCAGGAACGGATGACTGTCATCTGCCAGACCTGTTTGAACACTCTTTCGATGGCGTTCCGCCGATGCTTCACCGCGCGCCCCGAGCCAGATCGACATCATGACCTGCGGCAATGCCGTCGTGGCGTCACTGTCGGCAACCACCCGCATCAGACCCATCGCACTATTGCGATCACCATTGGCATCCAATCGGAATGCCTCGCGCACGGATTCCTTCTGGCTCGCGGACAGCCCCGATAGATCACGCTCGATCAATCCGTAACCACTTTCGAAAGGTCGCTCCAGATAGACAAACTCGAACCACGCGAAGATCCCTGCTGCGGCAAGCACGACAGAGACTGCCGCGGCCGGCAACAGACCCGGACGACGGGTTCGCCAACGCCTCACGAGACGCTGCCGCCAATGCAGCACGCGAGGTTGCAAACCTTGCAGCCAGCGGGTCAGGTCCTCACCCAGTTGACCCGCATCGGCGTACCGTTCGTCGGCGGTCGCGGCAAGCGCCACCTCTGCGATCGCGCGCAACGCGGGATCACCGATGCGGGCTGGGTTCGCTGGCTGCCACTCCAGTGCCTTGGGACCGGTTGCCGGACCCGACGGGGATTCCAGGCCTTCCACCGACAGACCAGATCCCTGCCGCCCGACCGCTTTGACGACCATCTCGACGAGCATCACGCCGAGGGCGTGAACATCGGCGGGCGGCCCACTGGTCTCGCCGCGCACTTGTTCGGGCGCCGCGTAACGCGGCGTCAACATTCGTTCGGCGGTGACCGTGCGGGTCACGTGCGCCTGGTCGGCAAGGCACTTGGCGATCCCGAAATCAAGCAAACGAACTTCGCCGTTTTGCTGAACCAGAATGTTCGAGGGCTTGAGGTCACGATGCACCACCTGGTGCACGTGAGCGTAAGCGACCACGGTACAGACCCGGGCCAGCAGTTGTATCGCGGACCTGAGGTCCATCGTCGCCGACGCGACATCGAGACTTGTCCCGTCGACACGTTCCATGACCAGAAAGGGCCGCCCTTCCTGGGTGGTACCCAGCCCGAGAAAACGCGCAATACCCGGATGCTGCAATCGCGCCATGGCCTCGCTTTCGCGCTTCAAGCGCATGTCCAGACCGGGCCCCATCAAATCGGGACGAACCATCTTGATGGCAACGGGCTCGCCGGTGTCTTCGGAGACGGCACCCAGAACGATCCCCATGCCACCCTGCCCGAGCACGGACTCGACCCGATAGCGCCCCAATTGCCGGCCAAACCAGACTTGTTCGACCAAGAGTGCACGACGCCTCAGGTAGCGTTCGAAGTCTCCTTCGGGTGCGCCAGGCTGCTCCGTCTGCGCCGTGCGCACGTCAGTATCGGGTTCCGCTTCGGCCGATTCCTCCAAAGTGCCGGTGTCAAGCCACTGCAGCACTTGCCGAGCATGATCCGGATCGACTTGTGCAAGCTCTGCCAGATGCGCTTTCCGCTCTGCTGGATCCATGGCGCGAAGCGTCTCCGCCAGACGCAGCAGTGGCGCGTCGACGTCTTCCATCAGTTGACCCGCTCCGGTGTTTCCGGCGAGATCGGCAAATCGTGCACGCTGTGCTTCCCACGCAAGTCGAGGTTGCCGGTATTCTGCACGGATTCCGCGCATCATGGCGAACCCGAATGAGTACACCCGACGATCACCAACTCCACGCGCTGGCCGAAGAACTGGGCGAACGATGCCAGCGACAAGGCGCCAGTGTCGTCACCGCCGAGTCCTGCACCGGGGGCTGGATCGCCAAGGCGGTCACCGAAGTGCCGGGAAGTTCCAACTGGTTCGAGTGCGGCATGGTGGCCTACAGCTACGAAGCCAAACAGGCGCTGCTTGGGGTCCGACCGGAAACCCTGATCAAACACGGGGCCGTCAGCGAGGAAACCGTGCTGGAAATGGTCGCCGGTGCCTTGGTGCACAGTGGCGCCACCCTGGGCGTTGCCGTGACGGGAATCGCCGGACCGAGCGGCGGGACCCCGGACAAGCCGGTCGGGACGGTCTGGATCGCCTGGAAACGCCGCGGTGGTTATCCGCACGCCGAATGTCTGCATTTTGCTGGTGATCGCGAGGCTGTCCGTCGCCAAACAGTGGCCCGATCCTTGGTCGGACTCATGCAATTGCTGAGCTGAAAATCAGAAATTCACCCGGGGCGAACGTCGGCTCGTGGGATACTGTGGCTTGGTGCTGGCCGGATTGTCTCAATCGCTGAGAAGACGGATTGGCAATCTGGCCACCTGCACGAACCATCTGAAATTCAAGACTCAGGAGTCAAACCATGGAAGACAACAAGAAACGCGCGCTCACCTCGGCGCTCGCACATATCGACAAGCAGTTCGGCAAGGGCACCGTCATGCGCATGGGCGACCGCCAGGCCGACGTCGTCGAGGCCGTGTCCACCGGTTCCCTGGGCCTTGACGTCGCACTCGGCATCGGCGGCTTGCCGCGCGGCCGCGTCGTCGAAATCTATGGCCCCGAATCGTCGGGCAAGACCACGCTCACCTTGCAGGTCATTGCCAACTGCCAGCGTAATGGCGGCACTGCAGCCTTCATCGATGCCGAACACGCACTCGATCCCGGTTATGCCGAAAAACTGGGCGTCGATGTCGACAACATGCTCGTCTCCCAGCCCGACACCGGTGAACAGGCACTCGAAGTGGCTGACATGCTGGTGCGTTCCGGCGCAGTCGATGTGGTCGTGGTCGACTCGGTCGCAGCGCTGACGCCCAAGGCGGAAATCGAGGGCGAAATGGGCGACTCCCATGTCGGCCTGCATGCGCGCCTGATGAGCCAGGCCCTGCGCAAGCTCACCGCAAACATCAAGAAGTCGAACTGCCTCGTCATTTTCATCAACCAGATCCGCATGAAGATCGGCGTGATGTTCGGCAGCCCGGAAACCACCACCGGTGGCAATGCGCTGAAATTTTATGCGTCGGTGCGTCTGGATATCCGTCGTGTGGGCTCGGTCAAGCGCGGTGACGAGGTCATCGGTTCCGAAACCCGCGTGAAGGTGGTCAAGAACAAGATGGCACCTCCTTTCCGGCAGGCCGATTTCGAAATTCTCTACGGCGAGGGCATCTCTCGCGAAGGCGAGATCGTCGAGATGGGCGTCACCCACAACCTGGTAGACAAGTCCGGCGCCTGGTACAGCTACAACGGCGAACGGATCGGTCAAGGCAAGGACAACGCACGAGTGTTCCTCAAGGAACACGCCCACCTGGCACGCGAGATCGAAGAAAAACTGCGCGCCAAGCTCATCATCAAGGCCGGACCGGTTGGCGCGGCCGCGAATGCCGCCGCAGCAGAAGCTGAAGCCGAAGACGCGTAATCCATTCAAACGTCGAAGCGCTGATCACCCCGTTCGATGCGCATGTTCGCGCATCCAACGGGGTGTTGTTTTTTGGGAATCCGGAATGGTCCGGGTCAACAACCGAATCCCCCATCTGCCGAGCGCGACCATTTCCAGGACCACGAAGCGGGCTGAGGCGATCGAACGTCGTCGTATCGCGGCTGAAGCCTGATCGGCCTGTTAAACTGCTCACCCTGCTCTGGCTTCCGGATCCCCCGCCTTGTTCGCTCGTGTCCTGTTCGTGCTGCTGCTCGCCGGCAATATCGGGGTCGCCGCCTGGTTGTGGCTGGCACCGAAGCCCAGCGTGGCTGCCATGCCAGTAACCGACGTCGGCGTGCCGCAACTGGTTCTGCTCAGCGAACAGATGGGCGCAGCGGCGTCGGCTGCGGAACTGGCCGAAGCACCGCGCAGTGCCACCGATCTGGCGCGACTGTCATGCACCCAACTTGGACCATTCGGCACCCAGGCCGACCTGCGCCGCACGATGGCGGCCCTGACTCCACGTGTGGATCGGGTTCAGTTCCGCGAGACCCGCACCACACGATCCCGCGGCTGGTGGGTTTTCCTGCCGGCATTCAGCGACCGCACTTCGGCATTGTCGGCCGCGCGCACGCTGTCCGGGCAGGGCATCCGCGATTATTACGTGGTGACTGCCGGAGACCAGCAGAACACCATTTCCCTCGGCCTGTTCCGTGATCGCGAAAACGCCGAGCGCCGGGTAGCTGAAGTCCAGGCGCTCGGGTTCCTGCCCGGGATCTCGGAACGGCAGGACGAACTGCCGGAGTATTGGCTGGAGTTCGCTACGGTCGTCGGCGCGGAAGTGAACTGGCGCGATATTGTCCCGGACACCGCCAATCTCGTGGCCACGCCCATCGGCTGCCGCTAGAGAGGGCCAATCAGCGACTGGGGTCGTTGCTTGCGGCGATGAAGGCAGCCAAGGTCTCGAGCGCGCGAAGCACGCTCCCTCAGCGCATTGAATCAAGGTAAGCCGTGCCGCCCAACTGACGCATCTGCCGTTCAATCCAGCGCTGCCGCCGGAGGACATAATCGGACGGTTTGGCAGCCGACAGCTTTTTCGGATTCGGCAGGACTGCGGCCAGCCTCGCCGAATGACTGGGGCCCAACTGCGACGCCGACCGTTCGAAGTATCGCTGCGACGCCGCCTCCACACCGTACACACCCGGGCCGAACTCGGCGACATTGAGGTACACCTCGAGAATGCGTTCTTTCGACCACAGAAGTTCGATCCACATCGTGAACCAGGCTTCCAGACCCTTGCGCAGCCAACTTCGACCCTTCCACAGAAAGACGTTCTTGGCCACTTGCTGGGAAATCGTGCTGGCACCTTTCACATTGCCGCGACCGCGCTGGTTGGATTCGAATGCCTTGCCAATGGCCTGCAGATCAAACCCGTGATGTTCGGGAAACAACTGGTCTTCGGCTGCGATCGCAGCCAACGGCATGTTCCCCGAGATCTCAGACCAAGGCACCCAGACCTGAGTGGGCCACTGCCCGGTTTCGACCCGTTCGCCGATCATGACGGCACTGACCGGCAAGGGCAGGAACCGCAGCAGCAGGACGACTACGATCGTCGCGACGACAAACGCCATGGCCAGACGAATGCCCAAGCGCCACAGGCGCCTGATCCACCCCGGCTTGCGTTTGGGGGTGGTCTCAACCATGCGCCAGCACTCGGCCGGGCAAGCGCGATAACGTGCCCGCCAGTACACTGCAACCATGGAACCTGCTCAAGATCATCTGTTTCGCTTTTATTTCGAAGAAGCCAACGTCCGGGGCGTCATTGTGCAATTGCGCCATACCTGGCAGCAAATCGCACATCGCGATGACTACCCGGAACATGTCCGGCGCTGGCTTGCGCAGGTTGCCACAGCGTCGGCGCTGTTTGCCGGCGACATCAAGTTCGAAGGTTCGGTGTCCGTCCATCTGAAGACCGGCTCCGGATTGCGACTGGTGTTCGCCGAATGTTCCAGCGAAGGCAGGATGCGTGGCGTGGCACGATGGCACGCGGACGCGGTGATCCCGGCGTCTCCCGCCGACTTGACGGATGCCTCGGGTGTCCTGGCCTTGACCGTGATGCGCGAGACCGGCGAACCGAAATGGCAAGGACTGGTGCCCCTGGAAGGCAACAGCCTGGCCGAGTCGTTTGAGGCGTATTTCAGTCGCTCCGAACAATTGCCCACATCGATCCATCTGGCTTTTGACGGGCAGTCCTGTGCCGGTCTGCTCCTGCAGGAAGTCCCCGGCGAAGGGGGCATCGCCCGTGAGCGCGATGCAGCGATGTACGAGTATGCCCGGGCCGTGGCGGCCACGGTGACCGAACGCGAACTGCTCGATCTGACTCCGGAAGAAGTGCTGCATCGTCTGTTCCATGAAGAAACAGTGCGCCTCAACGAAGCGCAGGGTGTCCGGTTTGAATGCCGGTGTTCGCGCGACCGCGCCGAGCACATCTTGCGTTCGATCGGCGAAGACGAAGCGCGGGCTGCGCTGGACGAGTTGGGTATGGTCACCGTCACTTGCGAATTCTGCAATGGCACCTATGCGTTCGACGCCATCGATGTCAGCAGAATGTTCATCGGCTCGGCCAGCCCCATCAGCAACGCCCGGAACTGACCCGGGCCAAACGCTACAGCCAGCCTTTCTGCCGCGCGATCCGATACGCCTCGATCCGGTTTTCGACACCCAGTTTACCGATCGCTTCCGACAGATAATTGCGCACCGTGCCGTGCGACAGACTGAGTTGTACCGCGATATCGTTCGCCTGCATCCCCTCGCCTGCCAAACGCAGGACCTGCCGCTCACGATCACTCAGCGGATCGGCTTCCGACCAGGCGTCCAGTGCCAACTCAGGATCGACCGCGCGACCACCGCGATGCACCTTGCGGATCGCGTCGGCCAGTTTTTCGGCCGGCGAGTCTTTCAGGAGATAACCACTGGCGCCGGCTTCGAGCGCACGCCGCAGATAACCGGGGCGCGCGAACGTCGTGAGGATGACAATTTTCGTCGGCATCCCGGTGTCGCGCACTTTGGCTGCCAGTTCGAGTCCGGTCAGTTTCGGCATTTCGATATCGGTCAGCAGCAGATCGGGCCGCAATTTGCGGACCATCTGCCAGGCTTCTTCACCGTCTGCGGCACTGCCCAGCACGTCGATGTCGGATTCCAGTTTGAGCAAGGCGGCCAAGGCACCGCGCACCATGGCCTGATCTTCAGCAAGAACGACTTGGATCGGCATGATTACCTCGACGACACCAGTTTCAGGGACACCCTTGGCTGCGGTTCGCCATTGGGCTCGTAATCTGCGGGCAGGTGCGCCACGAGTCGCGTGCCCCCGCCCAGCGGCGACACAATCTCCAGGTCTCCACCCACCGACTCGATCCGCTCGCGCAATCCACGAAGGCCATTGCCGGTTTCAACCACCCCACCCCGGCCATCGTCCTCCATTTCCAGACGAACCTGGTCACCGTTGCGCTTGATCAGCAACCGGCAACGCCGCGCATGCGCGTGGCGAATCACGTTCGTTGCCCCTTCGCGCACGACAAAACCCAGGACACCTTCGATCTCCTGGCTCAGCACCAGCGGTTCTGCGTCGTAATCGAATTCGACCAATGCAGCAGTCATGGCCATCTTGATGTTGGCCATTTCCGCCAGCATGCCGGGTGTACGCATGCCGGTCACGGCACGCCGCACTTCCATCAGTGCCTTCCGCGAGATTCTTTCGACCTCCCGCATTTCCTCGGCGGCCGCGCGGATGTCCCGATCGACCAGCTTGCCGGCCAGTTCCGACTTCAAGGCGATCACCGACAGGGTATGACCGAGCAGGTCATGCAGGTCTCGGCCAATACGTTCGCGCTCTGCGACCCGCGCCATGTGCGCGAGCTCTTCGTGCGAAAGCCGCAAGGCTTCATTCCGACGCGCAGCATTGAACCAGACCTTGCAACCGATCGACGCCAGCACACCAGGGAACACGGTGCCCCAGAACCAGACTTGCAAGGGCATTTCCATATGCAGATAGGGCAGCACACTGCTTGCCATGGTGATGACCAAAGCGCCCAACATCCGGCGCGACGGCAAGTGCGCAGCCAATACCCACGCAAAATCACGTAAACGCTGGCAAAGATGTTTGCCGGAACAAAGCCAATCCGATCATGTGGATGGCGAAGATCAAGCCGATCCGGCGCCATCCGCGTGTCCAGTAAAAGCGGAAATAAAGAGGCAGGAACAGCATCACGCTCGCCGAAGTCAAAACCCAGTCGGTGCGAGGCATACGCGGGCCATCGAGAAAGGCCGGCATGAACAGCATCAAGAGGTAACTCAGCGAAAAGAACGGCATTGCACCCGGTTCCATCACCGGTGGCAGGAGTCGGGCCCGCAACCAACGTTCAAATTGAGTCCACTGTCGCAACATCGTCCGGCATCCACTCATTCTCGAAGCCATGGAGCATAGTGGCTGCCCTGCCCCATGGACCACGACGACAGACAGCAAGGGCGGCTGACAGATGTCAGATCCACCAAACGGGCTGCCGCAATGACCCGATTGCCGCACACGAACAACGCTCGGGCAAAACAAAGGCACGTCCAGTAAGCCTTGATTGTGGCTGATCTCAGGGGGTTACCCCCGGAAATTGCCCCTGTTAACATGGTGGCTTCCTTTCACGAACGCTCCGGGCGACAAGTCCGGCGGGAGTTGCAGCATGAATCTGATCGACAAACTGAACGAAATGCGCCAGACCGGCGGGGCCGCCCTGACCCAGGGACTCACCGACACATTGATCACGGACTTCGCCGCCGGCTACCCGGAACTCGTCGAAGCGATCGAGGATGCTTACGCACAGTTCACTCAGATCAAGTCCGAATTGCCGGAACTGCTGCTGCTCGACGAACGCGAACAGATGCGCCAGGTGCAAGCCGGCTACATCAATTTCTATCAGGACGACGCGGTGAATCCGTACGTTGCCCTTGCCGGTCGCGGCCCTTGGGTGGTCACGCTGAAGGGTGCCGTGGTTCATGACTCCGGCGGCTACGGCATGCTGGCATTTGGTCACGCGCCGAAGCAGGTCCTGGAAGCGATGGCGCGCCCGGTGGTCATGGCCAACGTGATGACACCGAACCTGTCGCAACTGCGCTTCGACCGCGCGTTGCGCAAGGAAATCGGCCAGCGTCGCGGCGGATGCCCCTATAGCCGCTTCCTGTGCCTGAACTCCGGTTCCGAAGCGATGGGCCTGGCTGCACGCATCAGCGACGTGAACGCCAAGCTGATGACCGATCTGGGTGGCCGCCACGCCGGCAAGCCGATCAAGATGCTGGGCCTCAAGGGCGCATTTCATGGCCGCACCGACCGTCCGGCGCAGGTCAGCGATTCCAGTCGGAAAACCTACCTGCAACACCTGGCGACATTCCGTGGCGCCGACAATCTCATCACCGTCACACCGAACGACGTCGACAGCCTGAAGTCGGCATTTGCCGAAGCCGATCGCAACGGCTGGTTCATCGAAGCCGTGTTTGTCGAACCTGTCATGGGCGAAGGCAACCCGGGCGTCGCGACCACGCCGGCGTTCTACCAGGCGGCGCGCGAACTGACGGAAGCGCACGGCAGCCTGCTGATCATCGACGCCATCCAAGCGTGTATCCGCACCACCGGTTACCTGTCGATCATCGACTCGCCGGGCTTTGAACATCTGGCGCCGCCGGATATCGAAAGTTACTCGAAGGCGATCGCCGCCGGGCAGTATCCACTGTCGGTTCTGGCCGTCAACGAAAAAGCCGCCGGGATCTATCGCAAGGGCATCTACGGCAACACCATGACCACCAATCCGCGCGCACTCGATGTCGCCGTTGCGGTGCTTGGCAGCCTGACGGCAGACGTCCGCACCAACATCACGACACGCGGCAAGGAATTCCTCGCCAAACTTGAGGCACTCCGCGCAGGAACTCCCGGGCACGATTACCAAAGTACAAGGCACGGGCCTGTTGTTCTCGGCCGAATTGGCACCGCAGTTCAAATGTTATGGCGCCGGCAGCACCGAGGAATACCTGCGCTGGCACGGCTTTGGCGTGATCCACGGCGGGACGAATTCGCTGCGTTTCACCCCGCCGTTCACGATCACCGGTGCCGAGGTCGACCTCATCATCGCGGGTGTCCGTCGTGCTTTGGTAGAAGGCCCCGCATGCAAGCCGACGTCGCGAAGGCAGCTTGACGCAAACCTGAAGTTTGGCCCGTCCCATGCCGGGGCGGGCCATGCAGATCATCAGGGTGGCGTTTCGATCGCCGCCCAAACGCGACGGTTACACTCAAGGCCCAACGACGGGCCTTACCAACGGTACTCGAGATCAACGAGGAACCGTTCGACGTCTTCACTCTGATCGTCTCGACGTTCCCGCGAGAACGCAAACCGGGTCGAGAGATTGTGGCTGATGCCGTAACCAACCCACGGCAGGCAGCCGCGCGAGAAACTGTGGAACCACCACTCGTCATCGGTGAACGGCGCCAACGCTGCATCACGCTGAATTCGTTGGCAGGCAGCACCGAGTTCGACGCCATTCAGTCCACGGCGGTCGCCGAGCACCGCGCTGACACGACCGGCATCCCGCAACGCACTTTCATTCGTTCCCGGTGCGGCCCGAACGCCCAGGTTGCGCGCCACGTCGATTTCCATTCGGAACGGCCAATCAAACAGCGTGCCGCGGGTCGCCAGTTGCAGGTCGAGGATTTCATAGTCACTGCGAAACACGGTGCCACCCTGAATTCGCTGGTTCGTTCGACCGAGCCCCTGAACTGCCAATACATCAAGATCGGACCAGTCCAGATAAGCGAGCAGCCCCTCGAACGACCAGTTCATGCCTTCCCGGAAATGAAGGCCAGCCTGGATTGCGGCGAGCCGGGACTCGTCGCCATAGAGATGATCGCCGGTGAATACTCCCCCCACGAGCGACCACCGGTGGAATTCGCCAAAGCCCTGTCCATGCGTCACGCTGATACCCAGCGGACGCAGATCCGGGTCGAACAACATCGGACTCAGACGTAACGGCATGGACGTCTTGCCGACAAGCAGATTCGACTGGTCACCAAAATTCCATCGGCCGTAGAACTCGTCGAGATTCAGATCATCGGAACGTTCGTTGTCGAGGTTGATCCTGTTCGTGCGGTTGTCATCGGAGCCCAGTTGGCCTTCCAGCGTGGCACCCCACTCAAACTGGTCCATCACGCCGCGCCAACCCGTACGAACGCGCAAACGGCTGCGGGCAATGTCATCCCGCCCTGCCAGATCGTCGACCTGGTCATACCAGAGCCGCGCCTCACCCCACCAGTCGATCGATGAAGGGGTCTGGGAATCGCTGTTTTCCGCGGCAAAGGGATCCTGCGCCGACACGGCTCCGACCGGCAACATCACCAAACCCAACATGAGCTGACCCAAACGGTTCATCGACCTACTCCTTCAGTCCAATCACGCCCGCAAACGTCCCAGAGCCACACCCAGTTCAGCGACCGTCTGATACCGATCATCCGCCGACTTGGCGATACATTTCAGGATCACCTCCTCCAGATCTTCCGGAATCTCCGGCCAGTAATCGGAAGGCTTGATCGGCGTCTGCTGCATCTGCGCCATGTAGATCTCCATCGTGTTCGCGCCATTGAACGGCAGCTTGCCGCAGAACATTTCGCACAACAGAACACCGGTCGAATACACATCGGCCCGGAAATCCACTTCATCACCGGCAAGTTGTTCGGGAGACGCGTAATGCGGCGTCCCGACGAACATGCCCTGACGGGTTTGCCCCGGCTCCGATCGACGGGCCGGCCGTGCAATGCCGAAATCCATCAGCTTCGCGTTGCCACTTTGCTCGAGGATCAGGTTCTCCGGCTTGATGTCCCGATGCAGCACACCGACTTCGTGCGCAGCCGCCAGCCCGGCACACAACTGTTTGGCGATTCGAAGGCCGGCGGAAAACGGGATCCGCCCAGCTTGCTTCAGCAAGTAACGAAGAGTCATGCCACGCACGTACTCCATCGAAATGTAAGGGCGTCCATTCACTTCTCCAAAGTCGAAGGTTCGAAGGACATTGGGATGAGTGATTCGGCGCGCCAGTTTGATCTCGATCTTGAGGCGTTCCAGACTTTCCTCGTCCATCAGCCCGGCACCACGCAGCATCTTCAGCGCCACGACGTCATCGAGCTCCAGATCGCGCGCCTTGTACACCACACCCATGCCGCCGGCACCCAGTTCGGAGAGGATTTCGTAGCGTCCTCCAAACACCGACCCCATCGTGGGTTCGTCGCCTCGACGGGTCATGGCACTTTGCGATTGAGGGGTGATCACCGTGTCGCCGGTACCGCTGGTCTCTGCGTGCGCCACAGTCAATCGGGGCAAGGTGTCCAAGGCGTCGATCGGCAGGCCGAAAAACGGACGTCCGCTGATCAGGCCATTCTGCGCGCCGGCTTCGGCGTGAATGGCTTCCTTGACCGCTTCAGCCATCGGCCGGGCGACCAGAACGCCGCCCTCTGCACTTTCGGACAACAAGCGATCAAGCTGGTACACGGTGCCACCGCTGCTGACTGGCGATGAGCCGCCGGACACGGCAGCTGACCTTCGAGCACGTCACCTTCATGCAACGCAAACGCAAACGAGGCCGACAACAGATCGGGCAGCGCACTGTCCCGACGAAGGTTGCTGGCCGCCTGCAGTGCGCGCATCAAGGCATCGGAACCCGCAAACCCGACGAGTGCGCGTGAGCCGGTCTGGACGAGCACCTGGCCCTCGGCACGACGAGCCACCACATCGATCGCCGAGACAAAATCCGACATGTCCTTGGCTCGCTGAGAAATCTGATCACGCGGAAATGGTTTGGCCAGTGCACGACATTCGATCCCGAGCACCACCCTTGTGACGAGCGACGGCAATCGGGTGCGCACGGCCGTGGCAGTGCCCGCCGAAGGTGTCACGCGCTCGGACTTCGGCTCAGGCAGAAACCGCGACAGGTTTGTCACGTAGCCTTCGATATCGCTTTTCTCCCGAAGGTCTGACAGGAGCCGATCGAAACTGTGCGACAGCCGGGCCAGTTCGTCGGTGCCCGACACCGACACGCGCGTCTGGTAGTTGCCGTCGGCCGCTTCTTCTGCCGCCAGCGCCAATTGATGGACCGGTCGCAAAGTGGCCTTGGCCAGCAGGAACGACAGCGGAAGCGCCAACACCAGTGAACCGAGGGCCCGCCGCCAGTACCAGATTCAGAATTCGCTGAAAACCGGCATAGGCACGATCGGCGGAAGTAAGCAGCAGTGCCGAACCAAGATGCGGACCGGCATCAGCATCGACGGGTCGCAGCCGGCCGATCCACTTGCCGCTGCCGAGCGTCAACTCGAGGGTTTCCACTGACTGGGCGGTTTCGATTGCCTTGCCGGCAACCGAGTCGGGGCCAAGATTCTTGGCGAGGTCCTGTGCCTGTTCGTCACTCAGCGAACTCGACACCACTTTGACTGGCGATCCCGGAAACAGATAAGCGATGTGGGCACCGCTGATGTCGCCGACCTTCATCGCGAACGTATCGTCCACCGCCTGGGCCAGCAGCAGGAAACCCAGCAGGTCCTCGTCACGCTGAACGGGCGTGATGGCCGCCTGATACAACGTTGCACCCTGACGCCAGAAACCCGAGATCGGCTGCACGTCACTGATCGCCGGCTGCAGGAAGGCATCGTCACGCAGCGATTCCTGGACTGCTTCCTGTTCGTCGGTGCGTGCCAGCACATTGCCTTGATCGTCAAGGAAGATGCCCAGTGCAAACGGATACTGGCTTTGGCGTTCGCTCAACAAGTCGGCAAGCGAGACACTGCCGGTCGCCAGTGGGTCTACCGTTTCGGTTTCGCCAAACAACCCGGCATCGGTGACCGAATCTGTCGAACTGGCGAAGTATTGAACGACCGCCGGATCCTGCGCGATGAAGCTGACCAGAGTCTGGATCTGATCCAACTGCGCTTGTTTCGCCGCATCCTGCACGCTGACCGATGTGGACAATGCCGACTCGACGCTGGCATCGGCGATCTTCCGGCCTTGGCTGTAGGTCACCGCGACCGCCGCCAGAATGGCCGCCGTGATCAGCCCGCCGCAGACCAGGAAGATCCGGGCGGCCAGCGGCAGACGAAAAGCCGGCTTAGTAGTTTGCATTGGGTGTCCTCTGGTACGGCTTGCCAAACTTGTTGGTGTGCGTGGGCACCTTGCGCTTGCTGAACTCGAGCGTCAGCGAAAGCGGACCGGTTTCACCCACCACGACTGTCTGCCGCAGGGGTGGCGCCCGATCATGGAAGATCACCAGTTCGCCCTCACCGGGTGGCAATCCGGTCAGCGCAAAACGCCCCTGGGCATCGGCACGCGTGTGGAACGGCGTATCCAGAATCAGGATGAACCCGTACATGGAATGGTGGACATTGCAGTACACGCGCACCAGACCGACACGATCGAACGTGTGGATCTTGCCCTGACCCTTGCCGTATTGGCCGGTATCAAACGCGTTGTCCGTCGACGTCGAGAACGCGTTGTGGAGGATCGGATCCTCATTCGGGAACTGCACCGACCCGCCGACCGGCAGCGCGAGGATTCTGGGGACGAACTGCTTTCGGCGTGTGGTCATGATCGCCGGATTGGCTGGCGGAACCGGCACCACGGGTTGTTTGGGACGGAAATAGATGACTGCATCCTGTGCCTCGGTGGCCCGCAACGCCACGCCATTGGCGGTGACCTGCAACTGTCCGCGCAACGCGCCATCCATCGGTTCTTCAGCCCATGCGGGTCCGCACGAGCCAAACAGCGCCAGTATCCACGCCCATCGCCACATCATCAGCACTTCCCCGCACCGGTTGTTCTGGCATGATCTTAACGCAGGACTCTCCGCCCACCACTGCCTTTTCCCAGAAACCGACATGTCGACCATCCACATCACACACCAACACAAGAAAAACCATGCCGAGGCCAAGGCTGCGGTCAATCGGGTTGCCAAGTCGATCGCCAAGAAATTTGCGGTCACCCACGGCTGGGACGGCGACGTCCTGCACTTCGAACGCAGCGGCGTCCACGGTTCGATCACGCTTGAAAAAGGCCAGGTCACGGTGTTCGCCAAGCTCGGAATCCTGTTGTTTGCCATCAAGAAACCCGTGGAGGAAGCCATTCACGAGTATCTGGACCGGGAGTTCGGTGATTAGATTTCAGTCGGCCGGGGTACAACACTGTCTTTCGTCAGTGTCATGCGCCCGGCTGATGGATCTAGTCTCCGGCCGAAAGGTCCAGCATCGTGAAAATAGACTTGCTTCGGAACGGGTCCTGAGTGGCGTCCTGCAAGAACACGGGGCAGGCTTTGCGACTCATGAAACAGGCGGGTCAACACCCGTACCTTTCCTCAGCAACTCGCAGGTGACGCCCGGCCCGGGCGTTCCTGCATCGACAACCGGCCCGACCAGGAGCATGCATGGCGAAGCAGAACATCACGGGTTGTATCCTCGCTGGCGGTCGCGGTTTGCGCATGGGTGGTGCCGACAAGGGCCTGATCGCCTGGCAGGGCAAGCCGATGGCTCAACACATGCTGGAGCGACTCGCCCCTCAAGTCAGCTCCGTCCTGATCATCGCCAATCGAAACCTCGACCGGTATCAGACTCTGGGGGTCCCGGTCGTTTCCGATGCCAGCCCGGGGTTTCTCGGCCCCATCGCCGGCATCAGGAGGGCCCTGGCCCAATGCACACGGCCGTATCTCGTCACTACGCCCTGCGACACCCCGGAGTTTCCGCTGGATCTGGTCACGCGCCTCCACGCGGCACTCGACGGCAGTGATGCCGAGGTCGCGGTCACACGACGGCGAACAACGCCAGTATCTGTTCGCGATGTACCGGCAAAACCCTGGCACCGGTAGCCGAAGCGGCCCTGGCGGCAGGCGAACGTGCCATTTGGCGATGGCACGAAAAACTCAATGTCGTGGAGGTGCCGTTTGCGAACGCGGCGGCCCAGTTCGAGAACATCAATTCAACGAAGGATGTCCGTTGACGCCCTGATGTCCAATCCGCTCCCGAACACGTCAGCCCCTGCTGCGCCGGCATTGACCCCGCCAAAACCCATTGCCTATGCCGAGGCCATCGACCACTTGCGGGCGTTGGCCGCCGCATTGCCGCGCCCGCAGGAATGGCGTTCGATCAGCCAATGTCTGCATGCTGTTCTGGCCGACGACATTCACGCACCGGCGGACGTTCCCGGCTTCAGGCATTCTGCGATGGACGGCTTTGCGCTCGCTCACTCCGAAAGCGGTTTTGCGGCCGGCAGTCGATTCCGCATCTCGGGCGAGACTCTGGCCGGCGGCGCTGCGGCCAGTCTCGCGCCCAACGAATGTGTTGCCGTGGCCACGGGCGCCATCGTGCCGGACGCCTGCGGCACCGTGGTGCCCAAGGAAAACGTCGATCTTGAGGGTGATGTCATCACCTTGCGTTGCGCCGTCGTCGCCAATGCCAATATCCGTGCCGCTACGGATGACTTCGCCCGCGGTCATTTGATCGCACCGGCCGGAAGTGTCGTCGATGCCGCGTTGATGGCGACGGCCGGGTCATGCGGGTTGGCCCGGCTGCCCGTCTTCGAATCGCTTCGTGTTGCCGTGATCGTCACCGGCGACGAAGTGGTCCGGGTCGGAGAACCGACTGCCCTGGGTCAACGTATCGACAGCAATGGCCCACTCGTCGCGGCATGGTTCGCCGAGCGCGGCCTCTCGATCCACTGTATCGGCCCGCTCCGCGACGACCAGTCCCTGCTCCAGAAGACCGTTTCCGAAGCCGCGGCAGGCCATGATCTGGTTCTGGTGACAGGCGGCGCATCGGTCGGCCCAGTGGATCACACCCCTGCCGTGCTGAATCAACTGGGCCAGATCGTCTTCTGGCGCGTAGCCGTCAAACCCGGCATGCCGGTACTCGCCGCAAGGCTGGGGCAAAGTGTCGTACTCGGTCTGCCCGGCAATCCGGTGTCGGTGTTTGCCAGCCTACACGCGTTTGTCGCGCCCTTGCTGCGAATGTGGTCCCGACAGTCGGACCGGCCGATGCTCAAAGCACAACTGGCTGCGCCCTTGCGAAAATCGCACGGTCGACTGGAGTGGCGCCGCGGCAACATCGCGGTCGATCCGGAGGGTCGGTTGGTCGCGACCATCCACCCGAGCGAGTCGTCAGGGGCCATGCGCAGTGTCGTCGAATCCAACACCTTGATCGAACTTGCCGCCGATCGTCACGATTGGTGTGCCGGGGATCTGGTCCCGATTCTGCCGTACCGTCGCGTGTTCTGATCGGCCAAGGCACATCACCCACTGAACATTGAGGCTGGCCGCAGTTATCATGGACGATTCCGACTGCGCCTGACCCATGCCTGCCGAACGCCTCATTTCCATCGATGACCTGAGCCGGAATGCTGCGGCATGGGCATTGATCGATATCCGCGAACCCGCCGAATTGGCAGACGGCTTCATCAACGGCAGCCAGAATGTCCCACTGAGCCTCGGCGATCAGGCCATCCGGGCCGCCATCGAAGGCGCCGGCGATGTGCCGGTCCTGTTGGTCTGCGCCAGCGGCAAACGGTGTGAACGTCTGCTTGGATTACCTGGGTTCGAATCGGTGGCGATCCTGGAAGGCGGCGTCACCGCGTGGCGCTCGGCAACCTTGCCGCTGACGAAATTGGCATGCGCCATACCATCCAGCGACGAGCGATATCTCCGCCACCACCTGCTGCCACAAGTCGGTCGTGCCGGGCAGGAACGGCTGTCGCGTGCGCGTGTCACCCTGATTGGCGCCGGCGGCCTGGGCTCACCCGTCGCGTTGTATCTGGCCGCGGCCGGTGTCGGCACCGTCACGGTGATCGACCAGGATCGAATCGACCGCAGCAATCTGCAGCGCCAGATCCTGCATACCGATGACCGCGTGGGCACACTGAAAGTGGAGTCGGCGCGCCGCACCTTGCTGGCACTGAATCCGGAGATCACCGTCCATGCCCGTCCCGAACGACTGGACGCCAGCAATGCCCGGACGCTCCTGAGTGGCGCGGATCTGATCATCGACGGTTCCGACAATTTCGAAACCCGGTATCTCGTCAACGACACTGCGCTGCAATTGCAGATCCCCTGGGTCTACGGCGCCGTTCAGGCCTTTGCCGGCCAAGTCTCGGTGTTTGCGCCGCACACGAGCCCGGACCAGCCCTGTTATCGCTGCCTGTTCCCCGAAGCACCGGCGCCCGGTGAAGCGCCGAACTGTGCCGAAGCCGGGGTCCTTGGTGCACTGCCCGGCCTGATCGGCAGCCTTCAGGCCATCGAAGCGCTGAAATGGCTGCTCGGCCTCGATGAGCCTTTGCTCGGCAAGCTGCTCTGCGTCGATGCCCTGCGCATGGATTTCCGAAGTATCCGTCTCGGCCGTGATCCGGCCTGCCTTCATTCCTGATGTTCTATCCAGAGTGCCGCTCATGACCCTGCAACACCATCTGGTCGAAGCCGACCGCGCTGCCCGCCAAGGCCAATTCGCGGCCGCCGCCAAACACTTTGAAGCGGTCCTGGTGCTGGCACCGGACAACAGTTTTGCGCACAACTTCTTCGGACAGATGGCGCTGCAACGGCAAGCGCTTGAAGAGGCCGGGCAACACTTCGAACGCGCTTGCCAGGGCCAGCCGGCATCCGCACTGGCGTTTGCCAATCTGGCGCGGGTTCTGAAACTCAAAGGCCAACTTCGTCCGGCTCTGGACGCGCTCAATCGCGCCGTCAAGCTCGACCCCATGGCCTTTGCCGCTTACCTTGAACAGGCCGACATCTACGAAGCCCTCGGCGAAATCCGGAATGCCGCGCTGTCGTCCAGTCAGGCGCTGGCGATCCTGCCCGAACAGGTGGCCCGCCTTCCCGAATTCCAGGGTCGACTCCAGTACGCCAAGAATCTGGTCATGGCCGATCGGCGTCAATTGGCCGATGTACTGCTCGCCCGGGTCAATCCGATCAAATCCGGATTTTCCGCAAAAGTGACTCGTCGGATCGACGAAACCCTGGCCATCGCCCTCGGCCAGACCCGCTACTTCCCCAGCAAGCCGCTGATGTTTCATGTGACGCGTTTGCCCTCGATTCCATTCTTCGAACGCGAGGATTTTGCGTGGTCCGCGGGCGTCGAAGCCGCAACCGGGGTCATCCGAACCGAGTTGGAAGGACTCCTGGCCACACATGGCGGCGGGTTCGAACCCTATGTCCAGACCCGTGAGTCCGAATCTCCGGGCCAGTTTGCAACGCTGGATGGGAATCTCGACTGGAGTGCGTTCTTCCTCTGGAAACATGGTCTGCGTGTCGAGGAACACTGCGCGGCTTGCCCGCAGACTCTGGCAGCGCTTGCCCAAGTGCCGCAAATCACGATCCGTGATCGTGCCCCGGCCGTGATGTTTTCGGCGTTGAAGCCGCGTACGCACATTCCGCCCCACAATGGCGCGACCAACGCGCGCCTCACCTTCCACCTGCCGCTGATCATCCCGCCTGACTGCAGTTTCCGTGTGGGCGCCGAAGTGCGCCAGTGGAAGGAAGGCGAGTTGTTCATCTTCGACGACACCATCGAACATGAAGCCTTCAACAACAGCGACCAGTTGCGTGTCGTGCTGATTTTCGACATCTGGCATCCGATGCTCACCGAGATGGAACGCCAGGTCGTACGCGCCACCCAGGAAGGCATGATGGACTATTACGGCCCGGACGCACCGATTGGTGAGCTGGGAAGGCCCGTCCATCCAGACGCATGTCCGATCGCCAGTAAACAATTGCCGCACTACCGAAACCGGCAACCGGCGGTGTTCAATCGGCGTAAACTGGTTTTGCGCACCCTCGCGCTTGACGAGACCAAGAAATGTTGAAGCAAATCGTGTTCGTGATTCTGGCCACAATGTCGTTGTCTGCCTCTGCCGAGTACTCATTTGAAATTGCGAACAACACCGATTCCGACATTGTCGGAATTGTGGTCTCTGAAGATGGTGAGAACTGGGGCAAATTCAACATCGGTGAGGGTATCGAGGCTGGCACCACTTCGAAGTTGGTCTGGGACAGCAGCACGGATGACTCGGGTTGCGAGTTTTTCTTCATGGCGCGTTTTTCCGACGGGTCTGATTCGGAATTGACGGCATTCGACTTCTGCGAAGAAGATCTGGTGCTTGAGTTCAATTGATTGATGTAGGCTGATCTTCCTCCATTCCAGCTGAAACAGCTGGAATCGGAGTACAGGGCGGAAACACATTGGAAAGGCGTTGCGACGCAAGAAATGCGCGCAGTAAGCTAGCGCCAGCAAGGCATTGTTGCCGGGAGTGTGGATGAATCCCCTTTATCGCAAGCTCAACGAGCGTTTCCCGGAGCGGATAGCGCCCACCAAACAGTCGTTCCAGACTGAAGCGCGTGCGCTCGGCCAATGGATTGCACAACTGCCTCTGGGTAATGCCATGGCCGCCGCGCGGCCACTGCTTGCTGCCATCAACGAAATCAGCACGCTCAAGATCGACGGTTACCAGCGCCTGGCCGCCTTGGAAATGCTTCGCGGGCCGATCCAGCAGATGATCGCTCAAGCGGACCGGCAAGTGGTCGGCTCCAGCTTTCCGCTGCCCTCCGCCAAGTATCAGTTGGGACTGCAATCGCGTGACTTCCATGCTGCCATGGCATTGGGATACACGATGGCGGCCTACGAAATCTGTTCCCCGGAAGGCAAGGTGCCCTTCCTGAAGGGCAAACCGGTGGCCATGGCCCTGGGACGGGCATTGGCACACTGGAGCGAACAACTGCTGCGCGGGTATTTGCTGTATGCCTCGCCACAGTCGGGCGTCTGGAAGTCGATGCACGACCTGATCCGGTTCGCACAATCCATCCAGCTGGCCGACAAGGAGTACGACGACCCGCTGCTCGGCAAGGCCAGTGTGACCCCCGAACTCTGTTACAAGCAGTCCCTGCTGTTTGCGATCAGCAACCCCTATCGCCTGAGCCAGCGCGACATGCTCGACGCGTTCGACGCGTGCCGCAGCTGGGCTCAATATGCGGTGCTCAAACCCGGTGGTGGCGGCGAATTCGCGTTGCCGCTGGAAGAAGACCGCGGGCCGGGTTATCTGCCGGAAGAGCGACAAGCGGGCGCCGGAGCGCTGCTGTCGTTCAGCACCGAAGGGGTTGTGACCTATCTGGAGCGCGAACTGTCGATCGCGCAGTCGATGAACGCCACCTTGTCGTTCAAGTTGCGTAATGGCAATGCGGTATCGCTGGGCCAGGACCTCATCCGCCGCGCGATGTATTGCTGGAAGCCCGTGTTCGACCGGATGCATCAGCGTCTCGGCGCCGGCCATGAACTGGACACCCTGATCGGTCTGACGGCACTGCATTACCACCTCGCCAAC
Source organism: Ahniella sp. (assembly GCA_016712105.1). Taxonomy (GTDB): domain Bacteria; phylum Pseudomonadota; class Gammaproteobacteria; order Xanthomonadales; family Ahniellaceae; genus Ahniella. Next base: position 5,984 of record JADJRU010000020.1, on the reverse strand, counting down.
AAGACCGACTTCGAGAGTTTTGTCCGGGATATCCGAGGCCCTGGCATCTCGATGAGCGAACGCGACCGCTCGGCATCGTGGACCAACAATTCCGGCGGTGCTGACTCGTCACGCCCCATCGCGACACGGGCCCGCGTACTGGACCAGGGTCTGGGTGGTTATCGACTCGAATGGAGTTCCGTGTCCGGCGCCAAGGCCAAGATCGGTGAGTTGATTGGCATGGCGGTGACAGGCGAAAATGACGAGGACGATGAACGCGATTGGATGGTTGGCGCGATTCGCTGGATCCGGTTCGACGCTGACGGGCGAGTCGAGGCAGGCATTGAGTTGCTGGCTCGACAGGCCGTTCCGGCGGCGGTTCGTCCGGCCGACGGGAATGGCGTATTCAAGACGCCGATGCGCGCCATTGAACTGGTGCCGCTGAAGCGCGACGACAACATGGCGACCATCGTGGCGCCGAGTATCGGCGACAAGGCCTACTCACGCATCGAATTTTCGAAACCGGCAGTCCACTTCAGTGATCAAGCAGGCAAAACCAGATTGCAGACCGACGTCGAAGTCCTTGAAAACACCGGTGCCTATCTTCGTTTGGCGCCCCGCGACGCCGCTGGCCTGACGACATGAGCACCATGATGCCAACACACGCGGCGCCTGCGCCGCGTCGCCACAGTGTGGCTGTGCCGATCGGCAAGTTCTGGGTGGGTGGCGGTCATCCGGTCCACGTGCAATCGATGACAAACACCGATACCGCGGATATCGAAGGCACCGCTCGCCAGATCGGCGAGTTGTGGCGCGCCGGCTCCGAAGCAGTACGCGTCACCGTCAACAACATCGAATCCGCCATCGCCGTACCGAAAATCCGCGACCGTCTGGCGATGATGGGCATCGATGTCCCCATCGTGGGCGATTTTCACTACAACGGCCACCAGTTGCTGGCCGATGAACCAGCCTGTGCCGAAGCACTGGCCAAATACCGGATCAACCCGGGCAATGTCGGGTTCGGGCGCAAGCGCGATGGCCAATTCGGCGCCATCATCGACACCGCGCAGCGCTTTGGCAAGCCGGTTCGGATTGGCGTCAACTGGGGAAGCCTGGACCAGTCCATCCTCGCTCAGATGATGGACGAGAATCACGCACGCGCTGAACCCTGGGATGCCGCGGCCGTCATGCGCGAAGCCCTCATTCGCTCGGCACTCGATTCCGCCGCCTACGCCGAAACACTGGGCTTGGGCCGGGACCGGATCATCCTCTCGTGCAAGGTCAGCGGCGTCCAGGATCTGATCAGTGTGTACCGGTCTTTGGCAGCCCGTTGCGACTACGCCCTCCATTTGGGCCTGACCGAGGCCGGCATGGGTTCCAAGGGCATCGTCGCGTCGACGGCGGCACTGTCGGTCCTGTTGCAGGAAGGCATTGGCGACACGATCCGCATTTCACTGACGCCGGAACCGGGTGAATCACGAACACGCGAAGTCATCGTCGCACAGGAACTGCTGCAAACCATGGGCCTTCGTGCGTTCACGCCGCTGGTCACGGCCTGTCCCGGTTGTGGACGCACCACCAGCACGTTCTTCCAGGAACTCGCCAAAACCGTGCAGGACCACGTCCGTGCGCGGATGCCCGAGTGGAAACTCAAACATCCAGGCGTCGAAAGCCTGTCCTTGGCGGTCATGGGCTGTATCGTCAACGGTCCGGGTGAATCCAAACATGCCGATATCGGCATTTCGCTGCCCGGCACCGGCGAAGCGCCGGTTGCACCGGTATTCGAGGATGGCCAGAAAACCGTCACCTTGCGCGGGGAGAAGATCGCCGAGGAATTCGTCGGCATCATCGAGCGGTATGTCGAGCGGCGTTATCGCGGCTGAGCCGCCTGGGTCCATGTACTGACGTTCGTCATCCCCCGTCGACGCCCGGTGCAATTATCATCCGGGGCTCAACCCAGCCCTTGAGGACCACCATGACCCAAACCGCCTTCGCCCCACTCGCCCGCCTCGACAAGGCACTCGGCGCCCTGCGTGACCTCGGTTTGATCAAGTCGCAGCCTGAAGAAGCGCCGGTGGTGGCCCTGATCAACAAGATCAGCCATCTCGACCAGGACAAGACCTTGGCAATCGCCCGCACCTTGTCGCAGGCAAGCCTGTTCAACGAGGTCGTGCGCGAGCAGATTTCCGACATGGCGGTCGGCGAGCGCTATCGGGCCATCACCACAGCATTCGACAGCATCCGCGACGACGCCAAGGCGATGGTCGTGCAGGTCGAAGATGGCAAGATCGACACGTTCGAGCGTTTGTCGAACATCTGGATGAAGATCACCCGCGGAGACATCCCGAGCCGTTTCGACCGCATCAAGGACACCTATCTGGAGGTCGCCCGCGACTCCAAGGAACAGATCCAGAAGGAACAGACCATCCTTGATGCCTACCGCGACTTTCGCGGCGCACTGAAGGAATCGCAGGTGCTGGGCCTGCAGGTCCTGAAGAAAGCCGAAGAGTTTCTCGACCTGGCGCGCAAGGAACTGCAGGCGGCTTCCGATGCCGTGGACGCCCAGAAGAACTCGGAAGACCGCGAACTGGTTGCCCGGCTGGAACTGGCGCGCGATGACAAATTGCGCCAACTGCAAGACGAAGACAAGCGTTACCAGATCGCCAGGGATCTGGCCGAAAACCTGTCGATTTCGTACAACACGACCGAAGTGATCATGGCGCGCCTGATGCAGATCACGAACGCCAAGGAGCGCGTGTACTCGCAATCGGTCACGTTCTTCGGCACGAACGAAACCGTGTTCACGGCGCTGTCGGCCTCGTTCACCGGTATGCACGGCCTGCACGAATCCACGCAGACGCTCGAAGCCATGAAAACCGGCATGAACAAGAGCCTCGAAACCTTGGGCGAAGTCGGCACGAAGGTGCTGGAAGAAGCCACTCGTGCAGGCTATGGCCCAACCCTGCGTGCGGAATCGATCAAGAAGCTGGTCGATTCGGTTGTTAACTTCCAGGAAAAATCGGTCAGCATCATCGACGAAATGCGCACGCTTTCGGCCAACAACGAGAAGGAAATCCAGTCTGCAGTGGAAGACGGCAAGCGCCGCCTGGTCGCCCTCTCGCAAACCGCGAACGCCCTGCCCGATCCGAAGTCATAAGCCACTCTGGCCGGGGGCTTGACAGCCCCATGCCAGATCAGCAAAATGCGCGGCTCCTTCCCCGATAGCTCAGTCGGTAGAGCAACGGACTGTTAATCCGTGTGTCGCTGGTTCGAATCCAGCTCGGGGAGCCAGAATCAACTACAAAAAAGGCCTGCACCAACGTGCAGGCCTTTTTTGTTTGCGCGATTTGGGCTGATGCGAGCAGCACTGCGTCCACCGGAGTTGCTCGAGGCACCTGCCACGCGTGTGCAGGCCTTGTGTCCCATCCGTTGATCCTCAAGTCCGAGACAGCCCGACCGAGTCAGAAATTGCAAGTCAGGTTCTTGTTGATCCGCGCATTGAACCAATTCAGGTCGATCGTGTTCATGAAGTTGTGCCAGGCATTCGGGCCGTAGTAACGGTAACGACCGTTGTCGTTGGTCACCAGAAGCGTCTGTCCTGCGAGATTGGCAGAACGCGCACATTGCTGGATGCCGGTGTACCAGCGATTCTGATCGGCGCTGCTGCCACGGAAAAACTGCGGGCTGATCGACACCAGAACCATGTTCGAACCCTGATGATTGACATGGGCGATCTTGTAGGTACGGGTAGCCGCCTCTGAAGGGCCACTCAGGGCCAAGCCGGCAGCACAAAACAGGCCGGTAAGAGTCACGGCAAAACTCGAATTCATGTCGATCTCCTGCGATCGGAAAAATGATTGTCTGGAGCCAGCACCCAGCGCCCCTGTTCCCGAAAGTCAGCGCACAGTCTCTCGGGTCGTCCCTCCGGCGAGTAAAACAGCCGACCATCCTGTTGTCGACCGTCTCAGGAATCGTGTCACTGCGACACAACGACGGGCCGGTTTTGGCAAGAGTGGCCCAGATCCCATGCTGTGGGCGCATGGGCTGAAAATGATTGCCTCGTATTGCACGCTACGTCCGTGAATGACCCACGAAAGTTTGCAAAAAGTCTGGTCTTCATGCTTCGTGGGCGGTCGAGATCAATAGGCGAGCACGGCCGGCTTCGTCAGTCGCACAGCCCGTCGCCAGAATTGGTTGGCCTGCTTAAGCCCATTTCAACCGTTGGGCTTCAGAAACCCGAAGCCCAGCGTCGGAACCGGCTCAGCCCTTTTCCGCGGCAATCCACTCGGCTACCCGTCGATCGAGCAGCGTCAGCGGCATGTCGCCACCGGTCAGCATCATGTCGTGGAAACGCGCGAGCTTGAACTTGTCGCCGAGTTCGGCCTTGGCCTTTTCGCGCAGTTCGAGGATCCGGTTCATGCCGACCTTGTATGCCAGCGCCTGGCCAGGATTCACCAGGTAACGCTCGATTTCGGCGACGACGTCGGTTTCCGGCATGCCGGTTTTCGCCAACATGTATTCGATGGCTTGCTCACGTGACCATTGCTTGGAATGCATGCCGGTATCCACGACCAGGCGCACGGCACGGAACATTTCCGCCTGCAGACGGCCGAGGTTGTCGAGCGGCTCCTTCTGGAAGCCCATTTCCCAGGCCAGACGCTCGGTATAAAGCGCCCAACCCTCGGAGAACGCGGTGAACGGCAGCACCTTGCGGAATGTCGGTACGCCGGTCAGTTCCTGCTGGATCGTGGTCTGGAAGTGGTGGCCCGGAACCGCCTCGTGATAAGCCAGTGTGCGCATGCCGAATCGTGCCACTTCCGCGGTGTTGCGCAGGTTGATCGAGAACACGCCTGGGCGGGATCCGTCGAATGCCGGCGGGTTGTAATACGCACCCGGCGCGGTCTTCTCGCGGAACACCGGCACCCGTTCCACGCGCACGCCCATTTTCGGTCGCACATTGAACGTGTCGCCGAGGCCCGCATCGATCTCGTCGATGATGCGCTGGAAGTCGGCGATGATCTGTTCGCGGCCTTCGTCGGTATCGGGATACAACTGATCGGGACGCTTCGCAATGATCTGGACCCGTTCACCCACGGAACCGTCGACCAAACCTTCGGCCTTCAGGATCGTGTCCATTTCGGCTTCGATGCGCGCCACTTCCGACAGACCCATGACATGCACTTCATCGGCAGTCATGTCGGTCGTGGTCTGCTCGCGCACGGCAAATGCGTAGAACGCCTCACCATCCGGCAATGCCCACACACCGTGATTGCCCTTCGTCTTGGGCTGGAGTTCCTGGTAATACGTGATGAACTGCTGGTAGGCCGGAAACACGGACTGCGTCACGGATCGCTCGACTTCGGCAAGCAAACGTTCGCGTGCCGCCGTATCGAGCGTGCCGGCAGGCAACTTGTCGAGTTTTTCGACGAAGCTTGTGTACAGGATATGTTCCTTGGGCGCCGTCGCGACAAACCGGCGCATCTCGTCGAGCACTTTTTCCACGACGAACGTCGGCGGCAAGATACCGGCCGTTTCACGCGCCTTCAGCCCTTCCATGGTTTGCGAGAACTTCAGCGGGAACTTGTCGAGGCGTGCAATGTAGTCCTCGGCCGCACCAACACTGTCCACGGTGTGCTGAGTCGCCATGAATGTGGGCAGTCCGTTCTGCAACCCGAACAACTGGTTCAACGGATAGTTGTGGTGACGGAACCGGTCGCCCTCCTCCTGCATGGCCAGGAAATACTCGAACATGTCGTAAGAGAGCTTGCCATCGGCATCGAGCTTGTTGCGGTCGTAACGACGCAGCGTGGCCAGATCGGTCTGCATCTGTGCGCGCATCTCGTCTTCGAACGCGAGTGACGAGTCGGACAGGTCATCACCATACCAATCCAGCCAGGACGGCAGGATGCGCATGCTCGACAACATCTCGGGATTCTTCGCGCCGAACATGAAGAACACGCGTTCGTAGAACCAGTTGATGCTGAGCGGCTTGAACCAGATGGTGT
>JADJRU010000019.1 GCA_016712105.1 Ahniella sp. | reverse complement strand
CGTTGCCACCGCAGAAAGCGGGGTTTGCGTTCGAGAAGATCCTAAACCGCCTCTTCGCCCTGCACGGCTTGGCACCTCGTGAACCGTTTCGTGTTACTGGAGAGCAGATAGACGGGTCATTCGAACTTGACCACGAGACATATCTCGTGGAGGCAAAGTGGGAGAAGGACCCGGTCTCAGAGGCGTCGTTGCTCGTTTTTCGCGGGAAGATCGAAGGGAAGTCCGCGTACACAAGGGGCGCTTTCATCTCGCTAAGTGGGGTATCGACTGACGCCAAGACCGCGATCTCCTACGGGAAGCAGCCCACGTTCTTTGTCATCGACGGTTATGACCTAGCGATGGTTCTCTCGGGCGACATCGACCTCGATGGATTCCTGCGCCAGCGGCGTCGCATTCTCGCCGAAGAAGGAGCACTTGTCGTGCCGTACACGGACCTCTGGAAAGGTTCTCGCGGGCGTGGATAGAGCAACAGGCTCTGACAACCCGCGCGGTCGCGCCATGCGCGTGAACGAGGCCCAAGATCGTCCGCGGACCGGTGGCGGCGTTCGGGGTGGCTACCACTGGGGTAGCCGCAGGGGCTCGGGTGGCAGCGGAAGCCGGCGCTAGTCGTCGAGTGAGGCAGGGGGCGTGAAGGCGTTCTTTTATACAGTCGGCATTCTGGCTGTCATAGTCATGGCGGGAATTGTACTCCATGCTCTCATAGGTGCTTTCTTCGATGGAGTGGTCGCAGCAGTCCCGGTCATCCTCAAGTACGTTCTGTTGCCAGCGGCAGTTTCCACAGTTGCGTTCTTGGTCATTAGAACGGTATGGATCATAGTCAGGAACATCTCTACTGGACGGATACACACGAGTCGTGCTTGGTCGGAAATCGGCAAATCAATGATGTGGATAGTGTACGTGATCTATGCGGTGACTCCCATTGCTGTGTTGTTCCTAATAATCCGCTTTTCGCCGCTTGGGGTGCTCACAATCCCAGTCGCTTTTGTTGGCGGCGGCATTGCGTTTACAATCGTCTGGTACCTTGTGGTGGGAATAGGGCGTCTCTCGCTGATCTTGGGTAGGGCTATTCGCAGAGGATTCAGTGGGTCCTGAATCCACGGTTGCAGTGGAGTTGCTTGCTCACCGGTGCAAAAGAGTGGCGGAAAATTTCAAGATCACACGCCGCTGCTCGCAAACCGCTGAAGATCCGACTCCGTGATCACTCGGAAGTCATCACCGGTTTCGGAGGGAGTCGGTGATATTCGTCGGTGAGGCCGGGTTAGCTTGCGGGTTGATGTCTTTGTGGGGCCCAGCTACTGGTGGGAGTGGTGGAGTTCTTGGGCCGTAGCCGCGAGCGCTTCTTTCCCAAACGACTCTTGTCCGGTCGTTGGCGGACAGGCGATATGCGCACTGTCATGTGGGAAACAGATATGAACACCGCCGTTTCAGTTCCCTTTCGATTCTGGCGGCGTCAGATTTTGCGCGACATGCGATTGTGCGGTATTCGATGTCCGCGACATGGGCTGCAACGTACTCCCGCTTGCTATTGTTGTTGCGGGTTCCTGCGCCGTCCGGCAAGAGAGCTCATGCGATACGCGCACCAAGTCCCTATGCCGACGAGGACAAGTTGAAACGTGAGCCGATTTCTCAGTTCGTAGACGCCCGGGCCAAGCGGCGCCACCAAATAGCCAAGCTGCGCCGGATCTGGAAACGACCGCCATTCTGACCATTCGCACATGGAGCGCCTCCTTGAAGTACCGAATCAGCGTCAGAAGCCGGGCTGTGAATAGCGTGCTGCTCACAGCTTTGCGCGCCACTACGGCGCAATCCGAATGGCCTTGTGCTGAGTGCCTCCCTGCAGCGAGTCGCGACGCCCGCCGGGCCCGTCGGCGCTGGAGCCCATTCAGCCCGAGTGCTCAGGATTGGTCGCCGCGAATGTGACCACCGGCGCTATCGTCCGGCAGTTGGCATTGGCGACCCTGACAAATGAACCTGTCCAAAGACCGCTTGAATCAACGGAACTTGGATTTAACGTCGCCCAAGGAGCTACTCTTCGCATCAACGGAGCCGGCAAGGACGTTTCCCCTATACATCCAGGTGTATCCGGCATTATCTGACCGGTAGCAATCGCCAGACAGGGTAATGGTGTACACCTCATTGGCAGTTGAGCCCGAAGCAATGCCAACAAAATCTCCACCGGCTTGCGCCCGGACGTTGTCCGCCCCGAGATGTGCTGCTGCGGCCAGAATCAAGATTCCGAAGCACACGTAAAGGAACTTCTTTGCCATTGGTCTCGCCTTTCCGCCAATTGGAACCAGATGCCGGGTTCGATGCGACTTCAGTCTGTCGGGAGAAATCCCGCGCAGCGGAAGCATACCACAACCGATAGCTGCGTAGATTGGATTCGTGCGGGTCACTCGGAATCGGCCGCGCAGAAACTCTCTCGCGGGTGGCGATGTTTCGAGGGGTCCACTCCCCGAAGGTGAAGTGTCATTCCAGTGTCAGGCGCCGCTACCCACCAAACGATGCAGATCCAGTTCCGTGATCACGCGAAAGTCGTCGCACGCCTGCCGGAGTCGTCGGCCGTGGTTGGCAACATCGAGAAACGCGTGGACGACCCGCCGCCCGTCCCGCTTCACGGCTTCGACGAGCGGCACGTAGTCCTCGTCGGCCGCGAATAGGATCGCCACGTCAAAGCTGTCACGCAGGCAGGCCTCCATCATCTCGACTGTGAGCAGCGTGTCGACGCCCTTCTCCTGGAAGGAGATCGCCTCGTCCCGCAGCATCGACACGTACTCCGTATAGCGGGGGAGCAGCTCGCCCGGGACGTTCCGCTGATCACGGATCTCATCGAGGCGCGCGGCCAGGCGGCGACGAAAGTCGCGGGCGTCCTGGTTGGCGTGCACGGCTTCGTCGAATAGCGATCGATCCGCAGGCGACATCTCCAGACCGCCAACCCCTATCAAGACCTTCTGGGCCCAGGTGAAGGCCGTCCCGTAGGCGTGAGTCTTCCTGTGGGCGACGACGCGGCCCGTAGCCAGCCTCGTGTACTGGCAGTCGTCGATGTGCCGCACGAGCCGCCGGTGGCCGTCCAGGACGCGCTGGGCGCGGTGGGCTTCGTGGTCGCCGAGCTCGATGCGGCCCATCATGGGTTTCAGTCTGCCAGTAGCCTCGTCCTGGACCTCGGTGATGTCCACGGGCTGCCCCGTGTAGTAGTTCACCCTGACCAGCTGCTCGTCGGCCGCACACAGGAACTGGCCGAACGCGTGGTAATCGAGGGCTTCCTCGAGGCGCCGGAACTTGTCGTAGTACGCCTTGCGCAGGGTGTCGCGGAAGGCGCTGCCGTCTATGAAGATTGTGGTGCGGCGAGACGCGGCGGTCACGTATTAACCCCCTGGGGCGCGAGCAGTGCGACCAGAAACGATCAGTTCATCTTCACGAGTCCGCGGTACCGATCAAGCAGAAACGCAACACGCTCCGGCTCGTTCGTGAATGGCTGCGTGCGATAGGCTCTTTCCACGGCGCGGTCGAGCGCGCGATGGGCATCGTGTAGGCTGCGAGGCATGCTCACCGGGTCGTAGAGGTCGGCCATCGTCGCATCTTGGAATTCGGCCCTGGCGTCGAGAACCGACTGAGCCGCCGCGACGATCGCTTCCATTCTCGTTGCCGTGGTCTCGGGCCAAGGGAAGTTGTTGTAGACCAGTTGGGCCGAGTAGCGGTATCGGCTCTCAAGTCGTCCTGCGACGGCGCGCATCCATGCGTTGTGCAGGAGGGATGACAGTACGCCGAAGTGGAAGAGGGTTGCACCGGGGACAATAAAGACGAGGTCGCTAACGAGCGTGCTTGGTTCGACAAAGCCAATTGGTATGTAGTGCCGTCGCTCCGAAGAAACCTTCGGAACCAACAGGAACGCTGATGCTGGCATGTTCTCCACATGAAACCGCGTCGGCGTCTCGGCCAGCTTCCGTGTTGGGGCAGATTTGCTGGCTAGGCGGAAGTCGCGAACTGCCGCCACTCGCTTGCGCGCGTACGGCATCTGCCGCAACTGATCGGGTGGGCAGTCGCCCAGCCACAGGCACCAACGCTCGATCCCATTAAGGAACTCCTGCGATCCAAGCCAGCGCCGGAACCACGGTTCAGATTGAGGTTCAAGGCGGATGAATTCGGCGCGTTCGTCGGGTGTGAAGAGGTAGTTCCCGTCGTCGATCGGTTTGTTGCCGATGCCGATGGGCGGAACGTCACACAGAGCACGGCCGCGGTTGGTGATGACGATGTCCGGGGCGTCAACCAGATAAGGATTGATGTTCGTCGCCGGAACGGCGTGCGGCTCGCCCTTGACCGTCTCGTACTCGAAGATCCATTTCCGCGGCGCGTCTTCCAAGGCGAACCCAACAATAACGCAATGTACGGCCGCCTTGCCGCGAGCTTCCGAGTTCCATTGGAAAGTTCGGTGGGCGAAATTGATCCGCACTCCGAGCCGGAAAAGGTCCGGCCAAAGTACCCCCGCCTGCTCGCCTTGCGTGATCGAATTGGTCGATACGAGCGCCGCCCGCAGCCGCGGGCTTTCCTGCATGTACTCGGCCGCCTTCCGATACCAGCAGCTGACATAGTCCAGCAGGCCCGCGTTCTGCGTGTCATGGAAGGTGCGGTTGCGCTCCTCGCGCTGGGTGTCGTTTAGGAACTTGGCACCAACGAACGGCGGATTGCCGACCAAATAGGAAACGTCAGCGGGCTGGGCCACTTCGCGCCAGTCGACATCCAAGGCGTTGCCGTGATAGATCCGCGGCGATTTGATCAGCGGCAAGCGGACGAAGTACTGTCCGAATTCTTCCGACAGCCTCAGGTTCATTTGGTGATCGGTTAGCCATAGGGCCACCTGCGCGATCTGGGCTGGGAACTCCTCAATCTCGATGCCGATGAACTGGTCGACGTCCAGCAAGGTCAACTCGCTGATGTTGAGAAATCCGGTCTCCTGTTTCTGGTGCAGCGTCCGCAAAACGTCCAACTCGAGCATGCGCAGTTCACGATACGCGACGACCAGGAAGTTCCCGCAGCCGCACGCAGGATCGAAGATGCGCAATCTAGACAGCTTCGCATGGAAATCACGCAACTTCTTCACGGAGTTGCGACAACGCGCATATTCGTCGCGAAGGTCGTCGAGAAACAGGGGCCGCAATGCCTTCAGGATGTTGGTTTCGGATGTGTAGTGCGCTCCGAGATTCCGGCGAGCTGCCTTGTCCATAATCGACTGGAATAGGCTTCCGAAGATCGCAGGCGAGATGCGGCTCCAGTCCAATGCGCAACAATCAAGAAGCGTCTCCCGCATCTTCGCGTTAAAGGCTGCCAGCGGTAGATATTCAGCAAACAGGCGGCCGTTCACGTAAGGGAACTCTGCCATCTGCTCGTCCAGGTTGGCTTGTCGCTTGTCCGGCGCTGTATTCAGTGTCTGAAATAGTCCAGCGAGATGCATTCCGAGATCAGAGCCGTCATCGGCCGTACGCTTCTGCACATAGTCGCGCAGGCCAGACCGTTCGAAGATCGCTGTGTCTTCGGCGAACAGACAGAACAACATGCGGACCAGGAACGGTTCCAGCGATTGGGAATCGTATCCCTCCTCCTTCAACTGATCGTGCAATAGCCCCAGCTTCTCGGCTGCCATGACGTTTACGGGATCTTCGTGCCCGAAGCTGCGGGTCTGGTAGCCAGCAATGAACCCGAAAAGCCGGATATTGCGATGCAAATCCTCCAGCGGGAACTCATGCGTTGTCTCCTCATCCAAGTCATAAAGCCTGAAACGGGCGAAATCGGAAACGACGACGAAGCGCGGTAGGTCCCGTTCCTTTATGCCGGGGAAGTAGTCGAACGCCTGTTTTGCGGCGCGCCCCAGGTCCTTTCCGCGCGACTTGTGTTCGACAAGGAGATTCCCCTTCCACAGAAGGTCGATGAAGCCGCCTTGTTCATCAGATCTCTTGACAGGTGACTCGAAGGAAGCGATCCGGCGCCGCGTGATACCGAAAATGCTGAAAAAGGCGTCCCAGAAGCTCTTCGCCTCCGCGCTCTCCGAACAAGCACCCTCCCACTCCTTGGAGAAGGCGACGGCACGGGATCGGATCTCGTTCCAGCTGAGTGGCATAGATCATACTTCCAGGTCGAGTTCGATAACGCTGTACCGGCATGGCAGGTTATGGCGCCAGCCCACGCCGGGAGGTCGGATAGCTGTCGACCCATGTTGTCAGAAGTGCATTGAGCTGGCAACGGAGATTTGCGCATTGATGGCGCATAGTCGCTGACGTTGTACCGGGAACGTCTCGTTGGCGACGTCAAGCGCGGATGCGAAGGGCTTCCCCACGAAAACTGAATCAAGGACCGACTCGGACCGCCGTGACGCAGGGCGTTTCGACAACGGGTGCTTGAGTCGCTGTGCAGGCGACCTGTCATGATCCGGCGACTATGAGCCCAATCGGCAGCTACGGCAAGGCATTGCAACTTCGGGCCCAGTGCTTCATTGCGGCCATACTATTGACGCCCTAAGCAACGGCCGCTACAGTTGTCCGGGTAGCAAATCGGAGAACCGCACAAGAAAAGGGACCACATGCCCAGCCCCAAGCCGAATCCCCTGTCCTCTCTGACCGTAGCCGACCTCAAAGCCCTGCTCGCCGAGAAGGAGATCGAGGATCTCAAGTCGCGCCAGGCGGAGTTGGAGGCCGATCTCAAACGAGTGGAGCGAGACCTGGCTCGTTTGGTGAAGGGGGCAGGTGCCGCCAAGCGTGTCGCCGGCAACCGGGGGAAGCGGCCAGCGGCCCAGCCCGCCACGAAGAAGGCTAGGAAGAAGGCGGCGGCCAAAGGGGCGACGGCCAAGCCCGCCACCACCGTCGAAACCGTCGTCGTCGACCTGCTTAAGGCGAAGGGCGCCCCGATGGCAGTCCCCGAGATCCTCGCCACGATCAAGAAGCAGAAGCTGGTCAAGACGAAGGCCGCCAATTTCGCGGGCGTCGTGCGGCAGACCATTTACAAGAGTGCGAAGATCCAGAGGGTGGGGCGGGGGGTGTATCGGGCGTGATGGCGTGTGGCGGGTGGTCCGGGACTCCGGGGTGGTCTCAGAATAGACCCGGCCGTCGACGGAGCGGCTTTCAATTGAATTGAAAGCGGCGCGCGGGAATCCGGGCGTCGCGCTACGCGCGGAACCGTGCATTCGGTGAACACGTTCACAGCCCGCCTCCGTGTGGGGCAGCCCTAGGAACTCCTCTGCCGTGTGGGGATTGGGCTGGCAGCGCCGCACAGACGTCACGGCCAATTTCTGAAGCGAGACGCATCGGCTTGAATGCTCCGGTGACTCCGAACGATTGGTTCAAATTGGGGGGGTGGATTGACGGGCGGGGGCGGGGCGTGTCACAATTGATGGGGTCATCGTGCGCCAGCCGAGGCCCGCGGGCTGTTGGGAATATGGGCGATCCTTTTACTATCCGCTTCTGACGGGAAGGCCACATGAAGATCAAGACAATAGAAATAGAGCACTTCCGCTTACTGCACAGCATATCTCTGCAACTTGAAGACAAAACTACAATCGTGGTTGGGCGTAACAACTGCGGAAAGACCTCGCTCTCCGACATCATCCGAAAATTCCTCGCGGAGCGGAGCACCTTCGAGATCGAGGACTTTTCGAGCGCTTGCTACGATGATTTCTGCGCAGCGCACCGCGCACACCTAAGAGGTGCTGACGTCGAAGAGGTTCGCGCACTGGTGCCGTCAATTGTTCTGCGGCTTCACGTGAGCTTCGACCCGACAGTTCCTGAATTTGGCCCGCTCCGCGAATTCGTCATAGATACCGACGACAACTGCACGGAGGTTGTCATCGTGTGCTCGCGGAGCATTGCCGATGGACAGATTGCGGCGCTGTTCGAGGGGCACAAGGAAGCCGTCCGGCATGCGACCAACGGCGCCGACTCGACCAATAGTCGCTTAGCTCTATTCCGCAGCTTGGCTGACCGCGTGCCAAAGCTCTTCACGACGCGGATGTGGGCCGAGGACCCGCAGGACCCGACGAACACGCGTGACGTGACCCCCAAAGCTGTCACCAACCTGTTGTCGCTCGGCCTTGTGAACGCCCAACGGTCGCTCGACGGTACGGGTAGCCGTGACACTGACGTGCTGGCAAAAGTGCTGGAGAGCCTGTTTCAAAGCGCCTCCGTTTCGACAGCGGATGGCTCCCAAAAGAACATCGCAGACGGCCTCAAGAAGGCCGTCGAGGCAATCCAGTTGGAGATGGACACGGATTTTAAGACGGAGCTCGCGAAGCTCATGCCTGTGATTGAAAATTTCGGGTATCCGGGCTTGGACAATGTGCCGTTGCGGCCGGAGACAACGCTCGAAGTCGGCAAGCTTCTGTCTAACTTCACAAAGGTCCGGTACGACGGCTATAGCGGGTACAGCTACCGAGACCTACAACGGGCTCCGGGTATCGCAACCTTCTCTACATTCTGCTCAAAATCGTTTCTTTCTTTCGCGAGTACCGGGCGAAAGCGAATGCGCCTGGCGTGCAGCTCATCGTGATCGAAGAACCCGAAGCCCATCTTCATCCGCAAATGCAAGAGGTCTTCATCCGGCAGTTGCCGGCGATCGTCGATCGGCTCTGCGCCGCCGAGGGCGAGGATGTATCATGGCCGGTACAATTCGTCGTCTCGACACATTCGCCGCACGTCGCGAATGAGGCGCGCTTCGACACGATCCGCTATTTCGCCGTGACGTCGAAAAATCTGCCGTTCGGAGTGCGCTGTACTAAGGTCAAGGACCTTAGCAGCGACCTGGCCGGATTAAAGGGCCCTGCCTCTGACTTCCTGCACCAGTACCTCACGTTGACGCGCTGCGACCTCTTCTTCGCGGACAAAGCGGTGCTGATTGAGGGAACGACAGAGCGACTTATGTTGCCGCGAGTGATGCGCGCCCTGGATCATGACGATCCGACCCTGAAGCTCACCAGCCAATATATCACGATCATGGAGGTCGGCGGAGCCTATGCACAACTCTTCATTCCGCTCCTCGAATTCCTGGAGCTGCGCAGTTTGATTATCACCGATCTCGACGCCGTCAAGCGCAACGACGAAAAGAAGCTCGAAGCTTGCCTTGTCCACGAGGGGGAGACCACCAGCAATTCCTGCATCAAGTACTGGTTCGCACCGGCCCGAGTTGCGGCCCCAGCGCCTGGGGTGCGTGTCGAGGAGCCGGCTACAGCGCCCGGGCCTGCGCCGGAAGCGGCGCCGGTAGTCCCGGCTTGGGCGATGACGGACGTCGCCGCCGTTGAGCCATCTGACGATGATGAAGAAGTTGCGGCTGGGGCGACCTTGTTCCCGCTGTCGATGGCATTGGAGGCCGACAACTCTGCGAAGACGCGTGGCAGCCTACGGATCGCTTATCAGGTGCCGGAAGCGCCGGGCGGGCCGTGTGGCCGGACGTTCGAAGACGCGTTCATTCTCGCTAACCAGGCCTTGTTTGGCATCACGGGGGCGACGAACGATGCGCTCGCGAAGGCCGCGAAGGTCAAGGCTGCGAAGCAGAAGAAGTCAAAGTTCGCGTTGACCTACGCAATTAAGAAGACCGACTGGGCCACGCCGCGATACATCGAAGAGGGCGTGCGCTGGCTCGCCGTGAATAACGTCGAGGTCACTGATTGTGGCGTGTTGCTCGCCTCCGAGCCACAGGCCGCCACGGCGATCAATGCACTTCCCGACACAGCAACCTCTGGTGAACTCGCGTGAGTGCCGCCGCCCAGCCGAATCCAGCCGAAGTTGCGGCCGCAACCGCGTGGGAAGCACTGAAGGGATGCCTCGACGACCGGTCGAGCTTCGTGTTTGAGGCAGGTGCCGGCGCCGGCAAGACCTACTCGTTGATCGCTGCGCTTCGCTACATTCTGAAGGACCGGGCTCGGGAGCTTCAACGCAAGCACCAGCAAGTCGCCTGCGTCACCTACACAAATGTCGCGCGGGATATGATCATTACGCAAACCGATGGCGATCCGGCGATCTACTGCGACACGACGCACGCATTCGCGTGGATGCTCGTCAGCCCGTTCCAGAAGCGGCTTCGCGAGCTTGTCCGCACGCTGCCGGGCTGGGAGAATCGCACCGAAGAGCTCGACGCAGCGAACATCACGGCAGTCGGGTATGCACTCGGCCGGCGCTCGATCGAAGATGGCACGGCAAATCTGCACCACAACGACATCTTTCCTGTGTTTATCGAACTTATGCAGTTCGCGAAGTTTCGCAACGCGGTGGCCTCGCGCTTTCCGCTCATCCTCGTGGACGAGTACCAGGACACGAATACGGCGCTTGTCGAATGTCTTAAGGACCAGCTAATCGGCAAGCCGCATGCACCGCAATTCGGCTTTTTCGGTGATCACTGGCAGAAGATCTATGGTGATGGATGCGGAGCGATCAAACACGATGCTCTGAAGCGCATCGACAAGAATGCAAACTTCCGAAGCGCGAAGCCAATCGTCGATAGCTTAAACTTGATGCGCCCGGAGCTTGCGCAGGCAGTAAGCGACCCGGTTGCGCCGGGGGAAGTACGCGTCTTTCACACCAATGGATGGGCCGGAAATCGGCTCACAAAGAACCACTGGCAGGGCGATCTCCCTGGGGCCGAAGCCGCGCGAGCACTCGGAGCTGTGCGCACCGAGTTGGAAAGCGTTGGTTGGGATTTTGTTGGAGACACGAAGGTCCTGATGCTGACCCACCGGGCGCTTGCGGCAGAGATGGGCTACGGTTCGATGCCTGCGGTCTTTCGGTACAACGACTCCTTTACGCGCAAGGCCAACGAAGTCATTGCGTACTTCCAGGAGCATCTTGAGCCGGCGGCGCAGGCATACCTTGCGAAGCGGTTCGGCAAGATGTTCGAAGCGATTGACGCCGTACATCCGGTTATGAACGGGCCGGCGGACAAGGCCAGGTGGGCCGCCGCGATGGGGCGGCTCTGCGAGCTTCGAGTCACTGGTACGGTCGGAGACGTGATCAGCCATTTGTCATCCACGGGGCTGCCAATCCTCTCAGAAGCAGTCGTACGTCAGGAGAAGGCGCTTGAGGACGCGCTTGCGCGCGGCGAGCCACTGGAGGGAAGTGTCGGGGAGCTCCACGCGCTTCACGCGTTGTCGTACCAAGAGATCATCGCGCTCTGCAGGTATCTCGACGGGCATTCTCCGTTCGAGACCAAACACGGGGTGAAGGGCGACCAGTTTGAAAACGTCCTTGTCGTGTTCGGGCGCGGTTGGAACGAGTACGACTTCAACCGCTACCTTGCAATGGCCGGGAATCCGAGCTTGATAGGGACTCGAATCGGGGACTACGAGCGCTACCGCAACCTATTCTATGTGGCGGTCTCGCGACCCAAGAAGCGATTGGCGCTCCTCTTTACGCATCGACTTGAGGACGCGGCAATGGCGACGCTGTTGAGATGGTTCGCGGGCGGTGAGTTCTTGGATGTAGGCCAGATGCTATGACGGTCCCGGCCCATGGCCAGTCATAGGGGGAATTTGGGGTGGCCGCCGGGGGGATGCTCGTCCTTCAGTCTGTGGTCCTCGCGCCGCCTCTCTGCCTTGTAGTCCCGGAGAATGACGAGAGCGGCTCGAAGCGTCGGTGCGCCTGCGATCTGGTTAAGACAATGGATCGGGATATTGGCAACTGCGGCAAGCCGGCAGTTTAGGCCGATCAGGAGCGCGAGGCGGGACCTGAGTGGGCTGGATCTGCCCAAATCAGTGAACTGCAGGCGGATGAACACAATCTCGTACGCCGAGTACATCGCCAAGAGATAGATGAACGGCAATGCTCCCGCGGTGAGCCATACGGGGAGCGCAAACTCGAGGAAGAGGCCCTGCTTGTCAATTACTGCCCAGTCATGAACCATGTGAGCGGTGGTGAAGCCAAGCAACCCTAGCCCGACGAGAGCAGCACTGGTTACGGCGCAGGACTTGAGGCGGTCCCCGCTTTCATTGCGCGGGGCAAGAATCGGGATGACCGCAAGAATGGCAATGGCGGGCTGCAAGAATATCTCGACGCCCAGGGGAAAGGAGTACAAGTCCAGGTAGAACTCTAGCAGCGCGGAAATGGCAAGGGTCTCTTTGGCTTTGCGCCAAAAGAAGTACGCGCCACTTGAGGCTTCATCGAATTTGCCGAAAAGTACAATGCCCACCGTAATGAACCAAACGATTGCTCCCGCAGTTAGCGCAGCGCTCCACTTCATCGCTCTGGTCGCCAGCCAGACTTCCATGACAGTCCACGCAATCAAAGCAAGAAACGGAACGACTATCTTCCGACTGGTCGCCGCGCGCACAACGTGTCGCAGGTTCTCGCGTAGCCTTGGGTGCACAAGGCAACATGCGATGAGGGCTGCTATCCAGATGAGGAGCGCCGATTCGCGACTGCTAAGCATGGACTAGGGGCTTTCCTGCGGCTGCTGCTTCGGGCACGGCGGCCACGCCGCAGGCCCGAACGTTGTATGAATCATCCATTGCGAACTCACATGGACTTGCAGAGCCTGGCCGCAATCGCACAGTGGCCGATTTCACGATTCTGCTCTTTCGAGCGGAGACGCGTCGCCGACAAGAATGCCACTTGCAATGAGCGACTGGTAAAGGGCTGCAGTGCCCAATGAACTGAAATCCGGAACGCGCTTTTGGGCCCGTCGCAATTGTGCAATGACCTTATCGGGTCGGATACCGTTGCGAACACTGGACAGTCTTTCGATCAGAAGAAATGCTTCTGCGTCCGATGTGGAGCGCTTGTCGGTGGTGCCAAAGTAGTGTGCAAAAGCTGCTGGAATGCCGAATACGCCGACGGCGAACCTTACAGACACCAGGTAGAGATCCAGGATTTCATCCTTGTCAAACTGGCGCTCCAGCCATCTGGCGAGAAGAACTTCGAGTACCTTCCGTCGTGCAGTCTTGTTGTAGTCGGCGACGAGGAGGGTCCGGGCCAGTTGCATTGTAATTGTTGATGCCCCACTTCGCATAGTGCCGCGTGATCTTCTGTAGCGGGGGAAGCAAGAAAGCGCTGCTCGTCCAAGAGCCAACAAGTCGATGCCGGCGTGAGAATGGAAGCGCTGGTCTTCTAGGGCGACCAGGAGCTCTCTTAGTCGCGCTGGATCGAACTCCAATCTTTGCATCTCCGAGACGGCAAGTTTGCTGCGAAACAGAATGCCGGCAAAGTCCACCAATAAGCGAGTGCGAAGAATGGTGGCGAGCAGATATATGAATCGGAGATAGAGCGTTTCGTGGAAGTCTAGTAGTCTATGGCGGAACAGAAGTGCGAACACGGCGAACACGAAAATGGCACTTCCCCACCACGGCACAGTCATTGGAACGGGGTCAGCGAAGTGCAGGTCGTCCAGGACGAAGCAGCAGACGCATGTGGCAATCGCGCAGACAACCCAGAACGGGAGAGCGGTCGCGGAACGCCAGCCAGGGTACATGCGAATCGCGAACGGATTGGTAGCGCCTTCTATCCTCCAGTTCGGCAGCGTCAGGTGAAGATGTGTGTAGTCGAGACCGAGTGCGCGCCGCAGTGTTACGACCTTTCTGGAATTGAGCGTGATGGTCTTCTGCAGCTCTGCAAAGAATACAAGTAATGCCCCCAATATCAGGAATGCCGCGAGGGCGGCAATCATACGTTGGGATTGTGTGAGATTCGATAGTGCTGGCGGCGCCGCGGCGGCGAGGAGGGAGCCCGCGATCGTCGCCACGGCCAATAACAGGTTTGCCGTTTGCCCATACAGCTGCGATTGATTGCCTGCTTGGCGCAGCGCCTCTTCAAGCTCCACCATTGCTACGTCGCGCTCATCGATCTTGATCTTGCAGCGTCCGAAATACAGCTGCAGTGAAGCGCCGTCAGTTCGCACGATACCCCCTGAGGCAAGACTAAAGTTATCGGAACTACCGGTTTCGTGGATAGGCTTCGGTGCGGACCACGGCGCGGAACCCAATAGGATCACGAGAACGGCTCGCGGCACGGATTGCGATGGACTCTGGCCGCGCATGCCGGAGAGTACATCACCGGAACCGAGGGGCAAACCTCCAATAGCCAGATTGTGTCACTGGCAATGGACGGCGTCCCCGCGCGGACCGCCTGCGATGGCCGGCATTGGGCTATCGTATGGTGGTGATGGCTCCAGGCGGGGCTTATTGATGTGCGGCGACAAGAATGCAGTTTTGCTCTGTCGGTGCCGCTTTCACGAGGCCAACGATATTTGTCATCCTAGCGCGGCTCACTTTGCACAACTTCGCCATCGTGGCCAGATCGGCCACCTCTCCGCTCCGAATCAGGTAGTCGATCCAATGGGCGAGAGCCAGGTTCCGGGCCCGACGAGCCGCCCGGTCCACCCGCTGTCGTTCAGCCCTGGCACCCGGCTCCGGCTTCGGCTCCAACCGCCGGTTCCCCAGTTCCACCCGAAACTCGACCCTCAACGGTTCTTGGCTCACCGTAGCGCCTCCTGTGCCGCGGCCACGTCGGCGGCCAGCGACTTGATGCCCGTGGGTTTGAAGGTGATGGCGACGGTCTCGCGGGCGCCGTCGAACGCGATCCGGTCGATGAGCAGGCCAATGACCCGCTCCTGCTCCCGAGGCAGCAGACACTCCCAGACCTCGTCGAAGGCGGCCAGCGCCCGGGTGAGATCCCTACGGTCGATAGCTGTCGTTTGAAGGAAAGCGATCTCGCCGTCGATTTCGCCGCGCCGCAACTCGAGCCGCCCGACTTGCTCCTGGTCCTCGTGCCGCCCGCCGTCCCGAAGCCGGGTCAACTCCCTGTCAAGATGTCGCCGTTCGACGACCATCTGCGGTTGTCGCTCGCGCTGCAGGGCCTTGACTCGATCCAGGGTGGCGGCCATGAGCCCAGGGTCTTGGCCGATGGCCTTGATGCGGGCGACGACTGCGGCTTCGATCGCCTTGGCCGGGAGTGACGGACACGGGCAGTTCTCCCACCCGGTCTTCGTAGCATTGCCGCACACGTAGTACCGGTACACCCGCCCCGGCTTCTTGCTGACGCTCGGGGTCATGGCGCACCCACACGCCGCACATTGCAGCAGGCCGCGCAGCAGATGGCCGTACCGGTTCTTGGCCACGGCCCCGCCGCTCACGTTGTTGGCGACCAACTGCCGCTGGACGCGGTCAAACGTCGTTTGGTCGACGATGGCCGGGTGCTCCCCTTCGTACGAGACGCCGCGCAGCCCGACCTTTCCCGCGTACAGCGGGCACTTGAGAAGCCCGTTCAACTGGTTCTTGCTGAACGGCGCGCCCTCGCGGAACACGCCCTTGCGGGTGGTCCACGATTTCGTGCGCCACCCGCGGCGATTCAGCTCGGCGGCCGCCGCCTGGATGGACCCGAGTTCCAGATAGAGGTCGAAGATCTGGCGGACGATGGCGGCCTCATCCTCGTTGACCACGAGGCTGCCACCGTCCGGATGCACGTCGTAGCCGAGGACCTGCACGCCGCCCGTCCATTTCCCCCGGCGCCTGGCCGCCGACACCTTGTCCCGTGTCCGGTCGGCGATCATCTCCCGCTCGAACTGGGCAAACGACAGCAGCACGTTCAGCATGAGCCGGCCGCCGGAGTCCGCCGTGTTGATCGGCTGGGTGACGCTGATGAACATGACCTTGTGGCGGTCGAACACCTCGATCAGCCGGGAGAAGTCCAGCAGGCTGCGGCTGAGGCGGTCCACCTTGTAGCAGACCACCGCATCGATGCGCCCGGCCTCGATATCAGCCATCAGTCGCTTGATGGCCGGGCGCTCGACGTTGCCGCCGCTGAAACCGCCGTCGTCGTACCGGTCAGCCAGGCACACCCAGCCCTCGTGCTTGCGGCTGGCGATGAAGGCCTCGCCAGCCTCGCGCTGGGCGTCCAGGGAGTTGAACGCTTGGTCGAGCCCCTCGTCGGTGCTTTTGCGGGTGTAGACGGCGCAGCGAACGGTTTCAGTCCTTACGGGTGCGTACATCAGGCTTGTCCTTCTTCTGCTTGTCGGCGATCTCGACGGCCAGCGCCAGCAGGTCGTTCAGGCGGTGAAGCTGGCGCACCAGCTCAGGCATCGTCACTTCGTAGTACTGGCGGCCCGCCTTGGTCTGGCAGAACTGCACGTCGCTCATGCGGCGCCTCCCTTCTTGTTGAGCCCGAAGAACGCATTCCCCGAGCAGTGGCTGCCGGTGATGGCCTTGGCCGCCGCCGACAGCGAGGTGTAGATCTCGCCGTTCCACTCGAACTCGCGGTCGCCCCGGACCGTGACCGTGATCTTCTGGCCCTTGTAGTCGCGGGTCAGCACGGCGCCCTGCTTCGGCGCCATGGCCGCCGTTACCGGCCGGCGCTTGGCGCGCGCAGGTGCCGCCTGCGGACGGTTGTGGCGGGCGCCCTTGAACCAGGTCTCGGGCGGCGAATTGCGGAACTCGTCCTGCAGTTCATCGAGCCGCTTCCTGGCCTCGGGCGACAGTTCTTCGCCGCTCTCGCGGCGCTGCAGCTCCCAGGCGATCCGCTTGATCAGGTACTGCTTGTGACGCTGCGTTGTCGGCTCGCCGAACACCTCCAGCCACCGCTCGCGTAGCTGGGCGACATTCAGCTGGGTCAGGGCTACCACCTGGGCCGCGATCGAGGGGGTGGCCATCACTTGCCCTCGGCGGCCGGGCGCTTGGGCTCGACCAGCTTGAAGAAGACGGGGCCGGAGATCATGTAGCCGGTGATGTGGCGGGCGACGGCCGAGAGACTGGAGAAGGTCTTGCCCTCATAGACGAGGCCGGCGGTCGTGACGAAGACTTCGATCTGCTCTCCCTTGAACATCCGGGTCAGGACCGCGCCAACCGCCAGGTGCTTCGGGTCGCGGGCCTTGGCCGTTGCCTTTGCCGTTGCCTTGGCGGGAACTTTGGCCTTCGGCGCGGGGGCCTTGCTGGTCTTGGCAGGCGCCTTCTTCGACTTGCCGGCCGTGGCGGTCTTGTTCGTCTTGCTGGTCTTGCTGGTGGTCTTCTTCGTCGTCATGATCCATGCCTCCTGGCTTGGGTGTGGGCTACTGCCCGTTGGTGGCGTCCCGAGTGAATCGGACGCCAGATTTGAACGCGGCGATCAGGGCTTCGCGGATGCTCCAGACGGCGAGGTCGTGGAAGTCGAGGGCGTCGGCGTTGCGGGTATCGAGGGTGTCGAGTCCGAGGTGGCGCTGGGCGATCTCGACCACGGTGGCTTCGGCGGCTGCTTGGGGTGCCGCGTCATCGACGGCCGTCGAGGCGCCGAGGTGGATCTCGCGAGCCCGGTCGAAGCCGACCCAGGTTCCGTCTCGGTCAAGGCCGCGGTTGGCCAGTTCGGCCTTGGCTAGCTGCGTCGGGTCGATCAGGCCGCCTGCGATCGCCAGCAGCAGGGTGGTTGTGGTGACCGAGTAGAGGAACTGCGGATCGGTGGCGTCCTGGCCGGCGGCCATCTCGGATGCAACGCGGCTGCGAGTTGTTGCCGACATTTCGCTGGCGGGCCCGGGGATCTCGTTCGACATCAAAACTCCTTTTAGGGCAACGTGTTACGCGAATCGACACGTCGATCTATCACTCCGGGGGCGGGGCACAGCAACTCAATTGTTGGCGAATCTGGGGGCTGTAACTGGGCCTGATTTCGGGGGTTAGCTACACGTACCGGAGAACTGGCCCTGCTGGAAATATGTCGGAGATAACCCGCGGCGAGGATGACGGCGATTTCGGCTCGAAAACTAGGATCGGGTTGTCCACTGCCAGGATTTTTTGCGCTGGGAAACAGTCCATGTGACTTGGACGAACGAGGCACTTTCACTCGACCTCCGCCAGAAGGTGCGCGCGCGCATGATTCGCAATTGGCTCCCTGAATTTCCCCTTACTCGGGGGACAGCCGAAGTGGCGGAGAATTCGGTACATTCGCGGGAAGCACTGGGCAGCAGCGGGAGTAATTAGAAAACTCCGCTTGAAGCGAGTGCTGCGATCGGGAACTTTGCGAATCAGGAGTGAACGATCCCATTGGCAATGCACGGAGGCTGGCGCATGGCACACGAAATTCGATTTGTGACGGGAAATCACCGAACGATCGACATCAGCAGGCTCACGTACGGGGAGCGTGGTTTGGCTCCCATGATCGGCGCGGATCAGATCGCAAACATTCAGGTTCAGGTATCGGGCCCCAGGGTGACTGTTGCGCCAGCGGCAACGGCCAATGAGTCCACTGCATCTTCACCAGCGAAGAAGTGATGCCGGAGGCGGAAAAGCCTGGAGTCATCTTCGCGTACCCGGTCAGCGACGCGGAGCTGAAGCTCCACGAACTGATCTGCGATCGCGTCCCCGAGTTCGATGAGTCCGGCGGAGAGTTGCTGTGGTGGCGGCCCATGGGCCCGCCCAGTGTGGCCGGTCCAGTCTACATGGCACTACGATCGGCGGAACTCGAAGAACGTGATCGACGCCACACCGAAGAATACCATAGTCGGTGCCGAGACGGGGGCGGCGAGCGGCGATATCTGCAGGGCGAATACCACGCGCTGGCGCGGCGTCTAGCCATTCCAGACGAACTACGGCCAGCAATTGTCTTCTTGGTGGACAATTCGGTTGGCGCAAGGGTCATCTTGCCCATCGCTCCTGCGGCCCTTGAGGATATGGAGCGGCGCCGCCAACTCACGTGCTTCCTCTATCAAGAGTTAGGGGCCAAGCGCATCGGATCGTTTGCCGGGCTTGGCGATGCCGCATCACCGGGCATAAGCAATTTCAAGGGCCATATCGCGGCTATGGGTGAGGTCATCGCCGGTGACATTGCACACGGACGCGGTGTTTCGAAGAAGATGTGGCAAACATACTGCTTCAGCAGGGGGCTCATCGAGAGAGCTGATCCCAAGGTCTGCACAATCGGAGAAGCAAAGCTTTCAGATCGCGGCGCGATTAAGCTCCGGACCTTCACCAATGGTACGCTGGACGGAGAAGTGACCTTCACCGCTCTGAATTCGAATGTCGCCAAGCAGCGGCAGCTAATGTTTATGCTTCTCAGCGAATGGCGCGGTGGTGTTCATCTGCGAACACTCGTCGAAGCGGCCTACGGCATCGATATACGTACCTTTGCCGATGACCAATTCGCGGCGGGCCTCTATGGCAAACGCATGGCACAAATGATACGCGATATCCGCGGCAAAAAGCTCGAAAAGGCCGGCATCAATCCCGACGTGCTGCCGACCTTGCGTTCCCCGCACATAAAGAACGGGATGCTGTGCTTGCGGCTTGCCAAGCTGACCCTTCACGGCTTCGGGCACACGGACCACAGAGACCGGTCCACCGTCAGGCCTGGCAGACGCCTGTCGCGCTAACTCCTATCTGCTAAACGATCTGCTGCGCCCGGCCATCGGGTGAGGTCCAGCTAATTGGGCTGAAACCCATGGCCATCCCTGCGGAGCTTTCTCCGCTGGGCCTCGCTCCTGGGATGGCTCCTCTCGCCGTAAGGCAAGCAGGAGCGCACAATGGACATCCAAGATGAATCTGGCTTCGCACTTCAGGTAATCCGCGGCACTGCAAGACGCATGGTCGGCAAGGCTGGGCTGCTGGCCGCCGACGTAGGTGACATCGAGCAGGACATCTGGCTCGACCTACTCAGCCGGCTCCACACGTTCGACCCCGAGCGGGGGCATCCCCGCGCCTTCATCAGGCTCGTGGCCCAGAACAAGGCGAAGTCGATACTGACAGCCAGATCCGCAGTCAAGCGAGGGCGGGGCAAGCTGGACCTCAGCTTGAACTGGGGCCCCGATGATGGGGATTGCGAGGGGCAGGAGCTTCACGAAACCATCGGCAGAGACGACTACCTGCGCCGAACTCGAGGACCCGTGCGCTCCGAGGAAGAGCGGATGGATCTCGGGCTGGACGTAAGGCGCTTCTTGGCCAGGCTGCACCCCGTTGACCGCACTGTGTGCCTTCTGCTTGTGGAGCGTGGCGCGACAGACGTTGCGCGCGTCGTAGGGATTCCGCGATCGACCCTTCGGGGCGTCATCGATCGTCTGCGCGCTGCCGCGGATGAATTCGGACTCGACGAATATCGCCAATGTGCCCGCCGATTCTCTCGAGAATCCGGTAAATGACAAGCGGGCAAGAGTGGCGCGGCCATCGGCGTGCCGCGCCACCTCACCAGCAACGGAAAGGACCGCCCTTGAATCGCTCGACGTACGACTACCAGTTCGAAGCGGAGACGGACATGTCCCAGGTGGAAGACACGCTCATGCTGGCCGCATTGGCCGCTGAGGGCCTGCATGGCCGTTCCCGCGTGCAACTCGAAGGGGCCTTCGAATGCGACTGCGCGGGTCGGAAAGCGCAGGTCGACGCAAGCACGGAGGTGGGCGGCGCCATCGCGAGGATCTTCACGGCGCTGCTGGCCGCCACGATCGGCGAGCCGGCGTTCCGAGTCGAACGCGCCCCCGATGTGACGCTCACGTGATTACGACCTTGAATACGGTGCGCGGCACGGGTGCCGACACGAGCGCGGCGGCGAACTGCCCCGCGTCAGTCGGCGCCCGTGATTCCCATGCCGCGGTGGAGTAGGCCATGGAGTCACGAAGGACGGATCTGCCGACGATCCAGGTCGGAGGCCGACAGCAAATCGAAATCGTTGAGGATGCCTGGGACGCCCTGTTGTCGCAGGGCGACCATCCAGTGCTGTTCGTGACGCAGGGCCTCTTGTCGCAGATGTCGCACGTGGAACATCGGTGGGCCATCAACTTCGTCGGCGAGGCAAGCGTCAACGGACTGCTCATGAGGGCGGCCCGTTGGGTTCAGACAAGAAGCGGCATTGAGACCGCCGCCAAGCCGCCGCGGGAGATCGCAAAGGACCTTCTCGCTTACCCCAATGAAAGGCTGCCCGAATTGACCACCATAGCCACAACCCCAGTCTTTGACGCCAAGGGACAACTGTTGAGCCGGCCAGGGTATCACGCTGATGCGGCCCTTTGGATGGATCTGCATGAA
Source organism: Ahniella sp. (assembly GCA_016712105.1). Lineage (GTDB taxonomy): Bacteria > Pseudomonadota > Gammaproteobacteria > Xanthomonadales > Ahniellaceae > Ahniella. The sequence goes on along the minus strand of JADJRU010000019.1, from coordinate 74,798 downwards.
GGCTGGGCCGCCTGTAAGGTCCCGGAGCACCCGACGCAGGCCGATCTGGAGGACGCCCTCGCTCTGCTGCTCGACGATCTCCTGGTGGACTTCCCGTTCAGAGCCGACAGTGACCGCGCCCACGCCGTGGCGGCAATGCTGCTGCCATTTGTCCGTCGCATGTTCTGGGGACAGACGCCCATCCACCTCCTGGAAGCTCCAACCCCTGGCTCCGGCAAGACCCGCCTTGCTGACCTCATCTGCATCGTCACCGTGGGGGATCGGGTGGGGACTACGACTCTGGCGTACGACGAGAGCGAAGCACGCAAGAAGTTCACGACGCTGCTGAGTGCCGGCGCCCAGGTGATCTTCATCGACAACGTGCGCGGGGGCATCCGGTCGGCCGAGTTGGCCGCGATCATCACCGCGGACACGTGGACTGACCGGCTCCTGGGCGTCAACAAGATGGTCCAGTGCCACAATCGCGCCTTGTGGCTGCTGTCCGCCAACAACCCCAGGCTGTCGATGGAGATTGCGCGCCGATGCGTGCGCATCCGGATCGTCCCGAGCGAAGAGATGCCTTGGAAGCGAACGGGCTTCAAGCATGCGGACATCGTGGGGTGGGCCAGGGAGAACCGCATCCAGTTGGTGCGGGCAGTCCTGACGATCATCCAGAGCTGGATCGCCGCGGGCAGGCCACAGGGTACGGAGGTGCTTGGCTCATTCGAAGCGTGGGCGCGAACGATCGGCGGCATCATCAATCACTGCGGTCTGCCCGGCTTTCTGGGTGACGCTGAATTCTACGCCAACGCGGACCCCGAGTCGCACGAGTGGGCGGCGTTCTTGACGGTCTGGTGGGAGAAGCACCGGGATGTCCCCGTCAGCGCTCGTACCCTCATGCAATTGGCCGAAGAGCGCAATCTGATCGCCTTTGCCAGGACGGGAGATTCCTCGTGGGCGTGCGATTCGAAGTTTGGCAAGTCCCTCAGTAGCCTCCGTGATAGGAAGCTCAGCGGCCTTGAAGTGGTGTTCTCGAAGGACAGTCACGATGGAGCCCGTCGCTACTGTGTTCGCCCGGCGGTCTCCCAATCCGCTCTTGAAGCGAAGGGGTCGGCATGATCATCAAATGCGGAGGGTCGCTGGGGGTATGCGGAGGGTTTGGCGACGACCCTCAGCACAGTAATACACTGCGGCCGTTGATGATGCGGGACGTTGCAGAGGGTTGCAGAGGGTTTCTTACATCCTTTATACACGCGCACGCGCGCGCACATGTGAGAGCGATTGCAAAAGACCCTCAGCAACCCTCAGCAACAGCGGCGACGACGACGGCAAGTGACGCTGGCCGCGCCGCTTGCCCGTGCAGAGGGTCGGTCACATTGGCGATCCGTCCCTGGGCACACCCTCAGCGCAGCCTCGGCGCTGCTGCGAGCGGCGCGACTGCTGCCGGCAGCGGTGATGGCCGCGTTGTCGATGTCGTTGCGTGCAGCGATGCCACGTGGGCTGCAGCGCGCCTGTACGAGTGTGGGGGTGGCGTGGCGTGGTCTGCAGACGCGGGCGCTGAGAAACGGACTCGGGAGCGGTGCGGTCGTTGCGACGCGGCCGCTGGCGCGCACGAAGTGCAGGTTGGCAGGCCCAAGGCCAGGCTGGAGCAGGTCAGGCGACAGAAGCACCGGTTGTGCGATCAGCCCGCCCCAGCCTCAAAGATCATAGCAGAGCGAGCAGACGCATTGCAATGGGCTCACGCAACGGCTGCAAGGGCCACTGCGATGGGCGCAACGCGGGCCTCGCAGCGCGGCTTCGGCCACGATCGGTTAACAGCCAAGTCATTATTCCACGGGTCCTTCCTGGGCCGTTTCACTGCGGGTGGGCGGACGCCCAGCATCGCACTACCGACTGCCTCAAAAAAAGGTGAACGCCCAGGTGAACGGTGAACGGTGAACGCCCCCAACGCACGAAAGGTCATCCATGGGACCGGTAGATCTCCCACGCCGCATGGCACGCGCCATTGAGATGTGGCCGCTGCAGCGGCTGGTGCCCTACGAGCGCAACCCTCGCACGCATTCGCCGGAGCAAGTGACGAAGATCGCCGCCTCGATCGAGCAGTTCGGGTTCAACAACCCGCTGCTGGTCGACAGCCAGGACGGGATCATCGCCGGCCATGGACGGCTGCTGGCGGCCCGGCAGCTGGGTCTGGGCGAAGTGCCCGTGATCGTTCTGGACCATCTCACAGACGCCCAGCGGCGGGCCTATGTGATCGCCGACAACAAGCTGGCCGAACTGGCGGGCTGGGACGACGAGCTGCTGGCCCTCGAACTGGCGACCCTCGATGGCGAGGACTTCCCCTTGGACGTGATCGGGTTCACGGATCAGGAGCTGGCGGCGATGTTGGATGGCGACCCGGACGAAGGCGCCCGGGAGGCCGAGGACGAGGTGCCGCCCGCGCCCGCGGCTGCGGTCAGCCGGCCGGGCGATCTGTGGTTGTGCGGCGAGCACCGGGTGCTGTGCGGAGATGCGACGGTCGAGGCGGACATCGAGCGGCTGCTGGGCGGCCAGCGCGCGGCGATGGTCTTTACCGACCCGCCGTACAACGTCGATTACCACGGCGCGGACGGGGCCTCGATCCAGAACGACAACCTCGGCAGCGGCTTCGAGGCATTCCTGCAGGCGGCCATCGGCAATCTGCTGCGGGCGGTCGAGGGCGCGGTCTATGTGTGCATGTCCTCGAGCGAGCTGGCCACGCTCCAGAAGGTGTTCATCGAGGCGGGCGGCCACTGGTCGACGTTCGTCATCTGGGCCAAGAACGCGTTCACGCTGGGGCGGTCCGACTACCACCGCCAATACGAACCGATCCTCTACGGCTGGCCTGAGGGCCAGTCCCACTACTGGTGCGGGGCCCGGGACCAGGGCGATGTGTGGCTGATCGCCAAGCCGGCGCACAACGACCTGCACCCGACCATGAAGCCGGTCGAGCTGGTCAGGCGCGCCATCCAGAACTCGAGCCCCCGTGATGCTGTCATATTGGACCCGTTCGGGGGCAGCGGCACGACGCTCATCGCCAGCCAGGAGACGGGCCGCCGGGCCCGGCTGCTGGAACTGGACCCGCGGTTCGTGGACGTGATCGTCAGGCGCTGGGAAACGTTCACGGGCTTGCAGGCGACGCTCGAAGATGGCGGCGGGACGTTTGGCGAGATCAGAGAGCAGCGAGGCGGCGGTGACCAGTAGCGGGCTCAGCATCCGGGAATACGCCCGGCACCGGCGAGCCGCTGGTCTGAAGGGCGGCACGCCGTCTGCCGTGCACAAGGCGCTCATGGCCGGCCGCATCAGGCGTGACCCTGACGGCCTGATCGATCCCGTGCAGGCGGACGCGGCCTGGGACGCCACCACCGATGATACCCGCGGCGACGGCAGCGGCGAGGTGGTGCAGCCGCGTCAGGCGGCCCCAGGTGTGCGGCAGGCGCCGCCATCCCTGCCGGCAGAACCGATGCCCGCCCCACCGGCCGGTGGCGGCACCGCGCCTTCGTACGCAACCTCACGCGCCATCCGCGAAGCCTACGCCGCCCGGCTGGCCAAGATCACCTACGAGGAGCGTTCGAAGGGTCTGGTGGATGCGGCCCGGGTCCAAGCCGAGGCGTTCCGGCGCGCCCGGGACACGCGCGATGCGGTGCTGGCAATCCCCGGCCGGCTGGCGGCGATCCTGGCGGCGGACACCGACCCGGTATCGGTTGAAGCGATCCTCAGCGCCGAACTGCGCGCCGTCCTGGAGGCGCAGGCCAATGGTTGAACCAGAACTGATCTATGCCGACGCCTACCGCGCGGGCATCCGGCCGGACCCGGTTCTCAAAGTCAGCGAGTGGGCCGACTCCCACCGCCTGCTGCCTCAGCGCGCGGCGGCCGAGCCCGGCCCCTGGCGCACATCCCGCACGCCATATCTGCGCGAGATCATGGACCGTCTATCGCCCGGGGACCCGACCCAGGTCGTGGTCCTCATGAAGGGTTCCCAGCTGGGCGGCACGGAGGCCGGCAACAACTGGCTGGGGTTCGTGATCGATTGTGCGCCCGGCCCGATGATGATGGTCCAGCCCACGGTCGAGATGGCCAAGCGGATCAGCAAGCAGCGCATCGCCACGATGATCGACGACTGTCCGCGGCTGAGGCAGAAGATCAGCCCGTCGCGGACCCGGGACTCGGGCAACACGATCCTCACGAAGGAGTTTCCTGGCGGCATCCTCGTCATCACCGGGGCCAACTCCGCGGTCGGCCTGCGGTCGATGCCCGTCAGAAACCTGTTCCTGGACGAGGTCGATGGCTACGAGATCGATGTCGACGGCGAGGGCGACCCGGTCGAACTGGCGATCAAGCGCACGGCCACCTTCAGGCGCAACCGGAAGATCTTCATCTGCTCGACCCCGACGGTGAAGGATCTCTCAAGGATCGAGCGGGCTTACCTGCGCAGCGACCAGCGGCGGTACCACGTGCCGTGTCCGATCTGCGGCGTGATGGCGCCAATCCTGTGGCAGAACCTCGAATGGCCCGACGGGCAGCCGGAGCAGGCGGCTCTACGTTGCGAGTCGTGCCAGGCCCTTGTCCCCGAGCATCACAAGTCCGCCATGCTGGAACACGGCCGGTGGGTGGCCCAGGCCGAAGGTGACGGCGTCACGGCGGGGTATCACCTGTCGGCGCTGTATTCGCCGCTGGGGTGGTACGCGTGGGGCGAGATGGCGCGGGACTTCCTGAACGCCAAGCACGAGGGCCCTGAGAAACTGAAGACCTGGATCAACACCTGCCTGGGTGAGACATGGGAAGAGTCGGGCGAGGTCATCAACCAGGACAGCCTCATGGCCCGGCGCGAGCACTACCCGTCCGTGGTGCCGCTGCCGGTGTTGGTGTTGACCGCGGGGGTGGATGTGCAGGACGACCGGCTCGAGTTGGAGGTGTGCGGATGGCGCACGGGCGAGGAATCGTGGGGGATCTCGTACCGGGTGCTGTGGGGCGATCCCGCGGCGGCTCCGGTCTGGCGCCAGCTTGATGAAGTGTTGTCGGCGACCTGGGAACGCGAGGATGGGCTCAACATGCGGATCGTGCATTGCTGTATCGACTCGGCCGGACATCGCACAGAGGCCGTCTATCGGTACGTGAAGCCGCGTCAGGTGCGCGGTGTGTATGCGACGGTTGGCCGGGCAGGCGTGGGGCGGCCGATCATCTCGGCTCCGTCGAACCGCAAGCAGGGGCAGGCGCCGCTGCCGGTGAAGTTGTTCACGGTCGGGGTCGACGAGGCCAAGGGCATTCTCTACTCGCGGCTCAAGGAGCAGACGCCTGGGCCGGGATACTGCCACTTCCCTGAAGGCGATGGATACGAGGAGGAGTACTTCAAGCAGCTCACAGCCGAGAAGCGCGTGATCAGGTACACGAAGGGATTTCCGAAGGCGGAGTGGATCAAGACGCGGGCTCGGAATGAAGCGCTGGATTGTCGGGTGCAGGCGCATGCGGCGCTTTGTTTGCTGAATCCGTTGTGGAAGGCTGTGGAGAAGAACCTGGCGCCGAGGCTGCCGTTTCCGGAGCAGGTGACTGCGGAGCCGACTGCAGCAACATCAACGAGAAATCCGATCGGCATTGTTGGGCAGGCGAATGGTGAACAGTTACGGAGGATTGTGGCGCGGGATTCATGGGTGACGCGACGTAGGCGATAGGGTCCAGAGCATTGATCGAGTACTGTGATACCGTGGCGCACTCTGGCCACACCCGGTCCCTGAAAGATTTTGATTAGCAGAACCGGGAGCAGGCAGTCGTATGCTAATCGTGTCGCTGTATGCGGCGCTCCATGACTGCCCCCGCAGCAGGCAGGTGATAGATGATGTGATCTGTGATTTAATCGTAAGGCGTGTGTCTCAATTGTGTCCCGCGTCGAGCCGCATTCAGAATTATTCCGCGAACTCCAAAGAAATATTGCACCCGAATCGCCCGAGAATGGCCTTTACTGGTGTAGCCGATCACCAGAGTGATTCGAGCGGTGGACTCGCGATTCGAGGTGGTGGGCTGCTGATGAAAAATTTACACGGAAAGCCCGGTGCGGTGAACATTGGGCATTGAAGCGCGCGTCGCAGAGCGGTAGGCTCGAAGCTGAATCAACGCATCGAATCTCACGCGGCAGATCGGCCGCACGGCCCAGGGTGGCGCGAGAGCCGACACACCAAGAATCGATCACGTAGAGTGCGGAATGTGGGCAAGATTTGCCGCTGTCGCGGCGACTCTGATTGCTCATGGTCCTGACCTCTCAAAGAATGGAGTCTCCGGCAATCCCGGGGCAGTTCAGGTTCCATCGTGGAGCCGTGGTTGTCCCTGGGGGCGGTCGTCCTAACGGCTTGGAAGGAAAGGCATCATGAAGCGTTGGCGGGGTAGCTATATATTGCGCGTAGTGTCAGTCATGTCCCTAAGCATCACCGGCTGTCTAGTTGCATCGCGGTCGCCGGCGCAGACTGAGATTCTTTCCTACTCTGGACCCAATGATGCAACTTCGGGGCTGCTTACGGGCTTTGGGAGCTCAATGGCCGCCGGGTACTTTGACGATGACTCGCAACTTGATCTGGTGGTGGGCGCGCCCTCATATGGCGTTGCGTCAGGAGAAATCTTTCCGGACTATGGGGCAGCATTTGTGCTCCATGGACCATTTCTGGGTCAAGGTACGGATGTGACGGTACTTACTCAAGGGGTTAACAACCTCACATCCCGCCTGGGTGCTGCAGCTGTGTACCTACCGGGCGGACGTGACGGTGAAATGGAGTTGCTGGGCGCGTCCAGATTCACCGTCGGCAGCGACTACAATCAAGGTAGCCGTATCCTAAGTGTGAATTCAAATGCCGGAGAATGGATTGTGCCAAATTCCAATGATGGATCAATTAAGTATTTTGGGTCAGTGCTATCCACATGCGACATAAATCGGGATGGATATAGCGACCTCGCAGTGCGCACTGGTTTTGCTGTCGATGGCGGAACATCGCAGGTGAATATTTACCTTGGTGGTCCCGGTGCGGGCGGAAGTGCGGACCTTGTTGTAAGGCCCGTTGTGGCTACGAATTACTTTGGATCTGCCCTGGCTGGGGTGCGGGATGTAACAGGAGATGGGATTGATGACCTGCTCATCTCCGAAGCCCCAAGCATGATACATGTTGTATTGGGCGACACCACGTTTACAGATTTGCAGGGCGGCAGCGCGCCGGTGATGACCGTAGGCCCCGGAATTGTCGACGACGCGTCATGGTCTTTCCAGCTAGCGGGCGTACGGTCGATTGCTGGTGGCTATGATGTTGCCGGGAGTGCCGCCAACGACGTTGTTGTAGGCAAATCGAACGGCAATGTGGAAGTATACGAAGGACCGCTGTCCGAGACTATTTGGCCCGAAGCCCGGACGACCTTCTCGTGCGGCGGGACTTTCGGCTGGTGTCTTGCTGTTGATGGCGATGCTAATGGTGACGGCAAGAACGACCTGATCATTGGGGACAGGTTTCACACGCCGCCGGGAACGAATAGGGGGCGGGTGACCATCGCACTCGGCGGCAGCCGGATGGCACCGGGGACGGTCGTATGCGGGAACGTACCATCCACTCCGAGCGTCTGGCAGCTTGCACCGGCGGCCATACCCGATAACGCTGCATTCGGAACATGCGCTGGGTACATAGGTGACTTGGATGAAATCCCCGGGGACGAAATCTTCGTAAGCGCTCCGGGATGGGTGGTCGGCGGCACGACATTGGGAAGAGCTCTTGCGTTTAATCTTTTGCAATCTGATATATCAATCACAGACGAGGCAGCACCGATCCATGCGGGGCCCCCATGTGGCGGACCGCACCTTCTTGCGGTTCACGTCGAGGCGCCATTCACCATCGGGAAAGTATACGCAAACACGACTGACATCGGCGGAGCCGCTTCCGAGCAGGAACTCTATGATGATCACACTCACGGCGATCTGCAACCCGGCGACGGCATTTACTCGGCGGAAGTGTCAAGCGCGATTGCCGGCGCATATCCGCGGACAGTTGAGGTTTTTGCGAGAGGGCTGAACGTGAGCGATGGCTTTGCCGTGAAGGATGTCCAAGTGCCAGTCCTTCCTTCGCCGCTTGTGGCGCCCATTGCTGAGTATCCGCTTTCGCGCACGTCGAGCTCCTACCCCATGTTTGCGATCCGCACGGAGATGTGTGGGGAGCAAGCGGCGACTTCCGCCCATTTGACTCCACTTCCTGCCGACGGTTTTGTCTTTTCGCAGGTCAACTTGAGTGATCCGGATCTTGATGGGGTCTGGTCGTACCAGGGGCCTGCGGTTCCCAACATCGTTCCGCCACCCGGCTTCTATGACTTCACGGCGGTGGTCTACTATGGGCCGACGGATGTCGTCCAGCAAGCGGTGCGGTTTCAAGTAATTGAGCCGACCGAAATGAGTTATGTGAACAAGTCATCGGCTGCGAAGCTCCGTTATCCCGGCCAGCCGTACAGCAGCGTACCCATAGATTTTGACCAGCAAGGCCCTCCGGATATGCTGGTTAGCCTAAGGGGCCAATCGGCGCAGCTGTTCAGCAGCCTCACGGAGATCGGCGGTATCCCGCAGTTTGAGATAGTGCCCTCCACTAGAACTGGGGGGGAGATGCCCGACAATCTGTTGGGTCTTGCCGTCGCCGACTTCGACAATGATGGCCGTCAGGACTTGTTTGCGGCATCGCAGACGAATGCGCGCCTATATCACACTGGCCTGTCGACACTCGGGCTGCCTGCATTTGAGGACGTGGGCGGCGCGATGATAGGCGCGGATCCCTTGCAGTATTCCATCACTGGAACCTGGGGCGACTACGATCGTGACGGCCGCGTGGATCTTTTTGTCGGACGCGGTAACGTTGGAGCTGGCGAGCCTGGAGTAGATCCGGGGACTCCGCTGAATGGTGTGTTGCTGCATAACGAGACCGCAGCTGGCGGCGGCTTTGCCAACATGTCGCTTGCGTCCGGAGTGGGCAACAACCAGCCAGCCTACTGTGTAACCGCAGCCTGGGGAGACATTGATCTCGATAGGTTTCCCGATCTCTTCGTTGGCGACGCCAGCACATCGGGCACAACGAGCCGCCTGTTTTGGAACAACAGGAATGGGACGTTCACCAATGAGGCCGACACCCGGCTGGGTGTTTCCACTGTGAATGCCGTGGTGGCGGCGAGCTTCTGTGATATCAATAACAACGGCCATCTGGATCTGGTGCTCGCCAAGGCGACGGGCACGTCGGTGAGACTGAACTCTGGGACGGGTGTCCTGACCCAGGCCATTCCAATAGACAATACGACTGAGACCAGCGGCATGCGCGTGTTCGACCACAATGGAGACGGCGTACAGGACGTACTCGTATTGCCCGCGAATCCCGCCGGAACACCCGAGCTATTCAAGGGCACGTTGGACGCCGGGGGTTTGTTCTTTGCGCCGGTCACCGCTGCGATCGGCTTGGATTGGCCGGGCAAAGTGGGGGGCAGCGTAGTGGCCGATTTCAATGCAGACGGTGATCTGGATCTCTTCCTTGGAAAGACTGCCGTTGATGTCTCGAACTTCTTCACGGCGGCCGGAGTGGAGCCGACGGTGGATGGGAATTTGCAGAATTGGGTGAGGGTGGCTCTGAAATCCGATGTCGGCGGACCCAACAACTACATGGGTATTGGTGCTATGATCACCGTTACTCAGGGTGCAGACAAGTACTGCCGGGTAGTTGACGGAGGCAGTGGCCGTGGCGGGCAAGACGACGGAACACTTGTGATCGGATTGTTGAGCGACGCGACGGTGAGCGACATCACGGTAACTTGGCCGAATGGGTATTCCCAGGTGAAGGCAGGTGCCGTATTGCCGAATGGTGGGGTGCCACCTTTTTCCTTGTCGTTTGTGGACGACACGCATGGATTTGCTATGAGCAGCGTATCTGGTGGCTATGAGATCATTCCTTGCACGGAGCTGAGCAATTGGAGGTTCACCTGGCGAACCAATATGGGCACCAATCCCGCGTTCGATCGGGTCGTGTACAAGGTTGGTGATCCGAATCTAGGGAGTGGCGGGACCACGGTCTTGGCGACCGATGCGGGCGTGTCCTGCACGATGGTGGCAACATATCCAAGCCAATACATTCACGAGATAGCATTCTCAATGCCGTGCGTGCTGGGGCAGCTGGTCTACTACGCACCTGCGAGCGCGAATGCTGATGGTACCTTGATTACCGGGGCGACAAGGAGTTTCAGGATCACCGTGTGCGGCACCGAGTGCCTGCCTGAACAATAAGGAAGGAGCGTGCCGATCATGGGAACGAAGTCGGTCTTGGTGCAGTTCGCGCTCGCGTTCTTGATTTCGCAAGCGGCGACGGCTGGTTCTAGTGGCGCCGGTAGTGAACCGGGTAGGGTGGCCGGTATCTTGCGGTTGAATCCGGTGACGGCAAACAGCTACTTGGCCGCATGGGTTTCGGTGCCGGATGGGACGAACTTAACCGGCATTCGGTGGTACAACAACGATGAGTTGGCAGTATTTCCCGAAGTCTTGGCGCTTTATGGCAGCGAAGTAGGACTGGCGGATGTCGGAGACTGCACGCTATTGGCCGAGAATGTAGCGGGCGTGTCGTCGGGATGGACCGAGCTGGCATTCAGTCAACCGATTGCGTGCGGTGGAGACGGTGCGTATTTGCTGTTTCGGCTGCCGGAGGGCAATGCGGCGATCGCGGATGGGGTAGGCGGCGGGGCGGGAATTGGATATCTCAGTGGCAACGGCGCGAGAAGTTGGGTGACTGTCGATGGTGCGAACTGGGTTGGAATCGATCGCGCGTGCGGCCTCGCACTTGAGCCGGTCGTGGCAGGGACCGAGCCGGGTACGGCTGGAAAAAACAGTGCGAACCGAGGGCCTGTGGGCGCCCCGTCAACGGAGAGTGTCCGGTTTGAGACCGCGCTTAGGTCGATTGCACCGAATCCATTCAATCCGGATACCGAGATTCAGTTCACACTTAGCGAGCAGGCGCGGGTTTCTATTGTCATCTATGATGTAAGCGGACGCCGCGTCGCGTCTCTTGTGGACGGTCCCATGGAACAGGGCGTTCACGTGGTGAAATGGGATGGACATGACGACTCGGGTCGTGGTGCCGCGAGCGGGGTGTACTTCGTGAATATGGTGGCGGGAAGCCGGGCCTTCAGTAAGCGTGTGTCCTTGGTGAAATAGGAATCGGGGCAATGGAATCGTGTGATTTGCTATTGTCCGGCCGAAAGGCCCCTGTGTGGGGGCTGTGGGTAGCGCTGTGGCTGATGCACGCGGCAGGAGCAGTCGAAGCTCGCACCTGGCGCGTCGAAAGGGACGGTTCAGGCGATTACGGCGTCATTCAGGATGCCGTTGATGTTGCGGCCAGCGGCGACACGATCCGGATAGGCCCTGGGCGATTCACGGAATACAGGACGTATGTGTATTCTGGGAACGACTGGAATGTGTACGCCAATGTGCGCATGGGCTCGTTGACGGTCATCGGTGCGGGCGAAGGCGTTACGTTGATCGGTCCAGGTGCGCCAGGCACGTGGGGACTGGGCGCAAACGCGGTGGGGCTGCTATACTGGCCATCAGGCACGGGCGCTTCCTTGAGTGTGTCAGCGTTGACTTTTTTGGACACGAACTACGGTGCATACGTACAAAACGGGGTGTTTCAATTCGAACAATGCGCTTTCTTGCGTGTGTTTCGCGGAGTGCGGCCCCTTGCGTCTGGCGTGGTGCGCAGTTGTCGTTTTGAGGGCGTGACCGATTTTGGAGTCGCCGGGGTGTCTCCTGCGACATCTCTGACAATTGATGCGTGCTCGTTCTTGAACTGTGGCGCCACATTCAGCGTGCAGCTTATTGCAGCAGTCGCTGTGAACAATTGTGACATACGAGGCTGTTACAGCGCGGGGATATTTGATCGAAGCGCGGGGACAATGCGCAACTGCTCAGTGAAGGACGTACCGTCAGGGGGCTACGGACTTGAGGTCTACGGGCCCGGTTCATATACCATCGCGGATAACTCGTTCGACGGTGGGGGGATCAATATCGCCTTTGGCCTGGGGGCTGACAACGTTGTCTGCGAGCGGAATTTGTTTTCCGGCTCAAGAGAACGTGCGATAAGCATAACTAGTTGCACTCCAAGGCTGAGAGACAACCACATACTCAAAGGTGAAGGTGCGGCGGTCCTAGTTCGGGGGTTTCCGCAGCCGCCAGATCTGACCATTGACTTGACTGGCAATTATTGGGGAACAGCGATTGCCGATTCCATATCGGCCTGGATCATCGACGGGAATGATCCAGTAGTGCCACCGTCTTTGCCAATTCACGGGTTCGTTGATTTCGAACCGTTTTCGTCGGTGCCGGTGGAAGCAGAGAAGACGAGCCTTGGGGGCGTGAAGGCATTATTCCGATAACACTGTCCTATTTCTCTCTCTCGCATTCACGCTGCGCGCCCCGACCGGGGAGCCAATCATCTTTTGCCCGGGAATCGGGCGGCGAGACGTTTACAGAGGCCCTCGGCCGTTATGGCACGAGGGTCTTTTTGTAACTGCCTACGGGACAGTCAGTTATGGATGCAAAATTATGCCGCCCGCACTGTCGCGAAAATTGAGAGACTTCGCGAGAGACGCCCGGGGCGTGGGAAGCGCCGCGGAATTGTCTCTCAGTCTCAGAATCGGCCCTTGGCTCCATTTTGGTTGACGCAGACTCGCTATAATAAATAGTCTATTATGAATCGTTCCGCATGAGGCTGCCCCCGGCGCAACCGTCTCCCTCATCGACGCAGAGGCCGACATGAAGTCCACGATCACGATGGAGGATTTCCTGGGCGACGGCCAGGGCCGCCGATTCGCGGATGTCGCCAGCGACCCCCACGTCCGGTGGGACAAGTGGATCGCCTGGCTAAACGACCGGGCCCGCCAGGAGCGCCTGGAAATGGCCGAGGTCCATTTCGACATGCCGGCGCTCGCCGGAATCCTCCGGGAGCTCGAGGCGGAACCCTTCGTCCGCGACTACTTCGGGCGCCGGTCCGCCGCGGCCGCCCTGCGAACCAAGCAGGCGCTGGGCGTCCTCGTGAAGCTCCACATGGAGGCGCGGGGGTGGTCGACGACCGGCACGAAGGGGCCGCTCGGGCGGCGGGACCCGAACTATTCCGGTCGCGGGGAGCATAACGGGCCGCGGAGCTTCAGTCGGTATTGGCAGAGTGCGGAGAGGTATCGGAGGTAGGGAAAAACGCACCGACCAGCGACAGCGGGGGGCACCACGAAGGGCCCAGCGCGCCGACCGTAAATGCGACCAAACCCGCCGCACTCACAACTGAGGCATGTTGATCGACATATAAGGAGTTGCATTGGCGATCTCCGACAAAACTAGGAAGATTCTCTGGGGCCAAGCTGGCAGCCGTTGCGCTATGTGTCGCTGCGAACTTGTTGCCGAAATCACGAAGCATGACAGGGCAGCCATCGTTGGCGACGAGTGTCATATCGTGTCGCGGCTGCCGATGGGTCCAAGGTACAACCCCGATTATCCTCCTGAATATGTCGACGCAATTGACAACTTGATCTTGCTGTGCCGCGTCCATCACAAGCAAGTGGACGATCAGGCTCAAACCTATACCGCAGAACTACTGGGTACCATGAGGACTAATCACGAAACGTGGGTGGCATCGCGACTCAACGAAGTCGAGGCGACCAACCGTATTCGCATCACTAGATCAAGATCAGGTACTCCGACGCATTTGGAACGTCTAAGTAATGGCAATGAACTCATGGCCCTGATCGGAAGCGCGTGCGCCAGTTCACTCGACTACGACGAACTCAAGACAGATCAGGAGGTATCTCTTGTCGGTGGCTTCCTGCAATCGCTGCAAGATTGGGGGGAGATGTGGTCCGAGATCGAGCCAGCCGAACGTGTAGAAGTAACCTTTCGATTCACCGAGTCCATTAACGACCTTGGCGAGAATGGCCTCCTGGTATTTGGAGCGCGAGAGATCCAGCAGATCGAAGGTGGCCAAGGAGGCGCATCCCCTTGGCCAGTGGTCATCATCCGCATTGTACGGACAGATAATCAGGAAATCTTGACATATAACAAGGACACTGGAGAATGCGAGACGATGCGACCGCAATCTAATCTCGATGGCTAGCCTCATCGTGATACTGGTTAGTCGCGGAGCTTCAGGGCCGCAAATAAATGGGAGAGATAGTTGGATGAAATCAGGTTAAGCTCGTGCGAGGAAATTCGCACGGCATTTGACTTGTACGGCGAGGAAGCGCTGTTTCGAGGCCAAACTGAGCATTATTCGGACAAATCAGGATGCGTCAGCATAATGTCCTCAATGGTCAGGTCCGGTTGTGTCCCGGGCCACACGCAGCTCTGGTCCTATTACGCTAAAGAAGTGATCCAGGCAGTATGGGGCCACGAGCCAGTGCCAACGCCGATCGTTATGTCCCAAGCGATCCTCCAACACTATGGCTGGAGATCGTTCTTTGTCGATGCAACGGCCGCAGCTGCCGTGGCCTCGTGGTTCGCAGGTTATCGGCTTCAGATTGAAAACTGCTTCGAGATTACTGCGGACTCTGCCGGAACTCCCGTGGCGCTCGTACACGAGGTAGGCAATTGTTCAGCACATGATGGCATCGGTCATCTATACGTGTTGTCCCGCGAAGCGATCTGCAAAGCAGGAATCGAACTTCACGACCTTGTTGGAGCATTGCCAGCGAGGGCAGATGGGATCGTGCGGCCAATCGCACAGGATGCATGGCTGATCGGTCCATTGCGGGCACTCCCTTCCGTATCTATCATCGCTCACATAAGTGCGCCTGCACAAGCGTTTCGGGACTACGCCGAATCCGCCGGGCTGATCGAAATGTCACGGGTATTTCCTTCACCCGCCGAAGACTCAATTCTGCGGTACCTTTTTTCAGTTCCCTGGGAGTTGATTCATGGCCGCGTGCGCGACTTGCCGATCTACATGCGGGGCCTCCGTCTGCCAGAGTACTCGTTCAAACCCCTGAAGTGCCACCCTGCTGACGAAGCATTCTTCAGCCCGTTCTGGATTGCCCAGAATCGTGGTGGCGATCTCCTGCAAAACGCATTGTTCCTTCGCGCCCCGCGTGGGCGACTTTTCGGAGATCAGGGCAAGTGTGAATGCATGCCGGAACTCATCGCGCTGGTCCGCAAGCATGGTATGGTGGTTGTTGAATCCGACCTTCCGATATCCTACCCGGAGCACGTTGGAACGATGGAGTATGGCAAAGGCATCGTCGTGAAGGCCCACGGGGATCGACTGATTGAGATATCGAGCCTGTCGCTGGACCTTTCTGGCTGTTGCGCTGAGGAAATCGGCGTAGCCTATGGCTGGTTCTATGAATGCAGCGGCCACGGGAAATTGAGCCGCGTACAGCACGCTGAAGAGTGCCCGTGTCCAAATCAACTGCGTCACGAGAACCATTTGGCCATCGCCGGAGCTGCGGAACGGTGGCTGAGCGCTAGCTGCTTCTATCCGAACGTCGGACTCAGCTGGGCCTTTGTAGAACCGGACCAATGAATGAAGCAGGCTGGCAAGCTGGTGTGTCGGCAGTGCTGCACGGTTGCTTGTAGGTGGAGGGCGTCGGGGGTCGCGGTGCAGATGGAATGCGTGTTTCTGGCTAATGTTCATGTGGGGGCCCCCTGCTTGGAGTGCAATAGGATTCGCCATATCACGTGCCATTGTTCACCATGCCATGGGATACGGGCTAAGTCTCTGCCAACCCAACCGAAGATCATGCTACAATTCTGCTGCAACCGATGTCCCGAGCCACGAGAGGAAACGCTATGCGCAGTCCGTTTTCAATCGCCGTTGTATTGATGTTCGCCGGATTAGCATACGGGGAGACGGTTGTCGCGCCGCACGAAGCGATTTCCATAGCTCTCTTCGGCGGGGGGACATCGAATTTCCCCGGGCTGGTCGTATCGAACTATTACGAGCCTACAGGGTATGGCACGTTTTCGAACAAGCGTGCTGTCATGCTGTGGAATATTGGTGACTTTCCTAGTGATTTTGGATCGTGTCGGTTGGAGCTTTTTGTACCGGAAAGAGACTTCGCGGAACGAATTGACGTTTGTCTAGTGCCCTGGACAAGCGTGGATTGGCAGGGGAAATGGGACTTTGATTTTTCTCGACCTTTTTGCATGACCGAGCCTCTGGCGATTCACGGTGAGGGGCTATACACACTAGACGTTACCGAATGCATGCGCGACGTTGTAATTAGCGGCCAATCTGAACTCTTTGTTCGCCTATCTATGACTGCGTTTCTGGGTAATCCAGATGCGAAGGTTACCTTTGTTCCCCTTGGTGCAAATGCACTAGGACCAGCCCCACGGCTCGTTTTTTCCGAAGCGGTCCCAAGCGAATCGACTAGCATGGGAAGTGTGAAGGGTCTATTTCGGTAGTCCGGCCAAGCCGCAGAATGGTCGCTTGCGACTGCCCGCGACGTTGGCCCTCAGACACCGCACGGCGCCCACCAGCGAACGCAAAGCGCCGCGCCGTCTCGGGGTTGCGGCAGGGACCGCGACCCGGGCCCCTACTGCGCCGCGCGGCGCATGGTCCGCATCCTGCGCCTATGCAATACCCCACCCGTAACGCATTCATCACAGACATGGCGCCATGATCGCGCAACTGCGCTACTCCCGTCGGGAATCATGCCGCCGAAACGCCTTTCGCAACGTGTCGCGGAAGGTGCTGCCGTCGATGAAGATGGTGGTGCGGCGGGAGGCGGTCATTGTTGCAAATCTCCGCATTCGAGTCCGATTCCGATTCCGGGGGCAATGATAGCACAGGCGGCGGCGCCAGGCGCGAAGTTGGAGCGGCCGTCGTGCCGGGGCCTTGAGGATTCGGATGGTTCCACACACTTCGCGGTAACGGCGCCCTGGGGGCGCGCCGTCGCTGAGTGCCCGAAACCATGACAACTCTACCCCCGTCCGCGAACCGCTTTACCGCGCGACTTCAAGGGTGTATCATCGGTGAAACACGTCGGATCTTCGCTATGGGGATGACACGCATTCAGTTAGCCATGCGGAGTGACGGGATCAAACACGAGCCCGGCGGGAATCGTGATCAGGCGGTCACCCGCCGGCGCGCAACGCGATATCCCCCGGACCGCCATTCGTCCGTTAATTGCGAGAATCTGTGGATTGGACTGATCAAGCAGATTGACCCGTCAACGCGCCGGTCGCGCGGGTCCAGTACTCAAGCAGGGTGTCAGTTCCCCAGAGGGGTGGGTATGAGCAAGACATTTGAGCAGGGGAAGAACGAGATTGCCACGCTGTGCCGCTATTTCGAGATGAATCGACAGTCGTTTTTGGCGCCAGGGGTTAAGGAGGCCCATGTCCGACAGACGCTCATTGACCCGCTATTCGAGGCGCTGGGCTGGGACGTTCGAAACTCCGCGCTCATTGCTCCACAGTACCGCGAGGTCATGTTTGAAGATAGCCTAGAGATCGAAGGTCGGCAGAAGGCTCCAGATTATGCCTTTCGCGTAGGGCAGACACTGAAGTTCTTCGCAGAGGCAAAGAAGTGCGGTGTCAACATCAACTCCGATTCTGGCCCGGCCTATCAACTCCGGCGCTACGGCTGGAGCGCCAAGACACCGTGCTCCATTCTCACCGATTTCGAAGAGCTGGCCATTTACGATTGTGCTTCGCGCCCGCGACCAGGTGACCAGGCCAGTCACGCACGAACACTTTACCTGAGGTATGACGAATATGCCGACCGCCTGCACGAAATTTGGGACATCTTTTCCCGGGAGGCGGTTTGGTCCGGGGCGTTCGATCAATATGCAGCCAACAAACGCAAGCGTGGAACCTCGGAGGTGGACGCAGAATTCCTCAAGGAGATTGAGGGCTGGCGAGTAGCGCTGGCCCGCAATTTCGCCTTGCGCAACCCATCGTTGTCCGCCGATGACCTTAACGCTGCAGTCCAGTTGACCATCGACCGCGTGATCTTCTTGCGCATGGCGGAGGACCGGCGCCTAGAACCTGAAGAGCAGCTCTTGAAGTTGTGCGAGAGGGAGGGCATCTATACGCGGTTCGTCGGCACGCTCTGTCACAAGGCTGACGAGAAGTACAACTCGGGGATGTTTCATTTCAGAAATGAAGCAGGCGTCTCAGAAGGTCCGGATCAGATCACGCCCAAGCTCCATCTAGACGACAAGGTGCTGAGGCCTATCCTTCAAAGCCTGTACTTTGCGCACGGCTCGCCATACGAATTTACGGTTCTCCCGGTCGAAATCCTCGGCACGGTCTATGAACGCTTCATCGGTAAGGTCATTCGATTGACTGCCGGGCACCAGGCCAAGGTTGAAGACAAGCCGGAAGTCCGCAAGGCGGGAGGCGTGTATTATACGCCCCAATACATCGTCGATTACATTGTCGCGCGAACCGTAGGTGTAGAAATCGAAGGTAAAAGTCCGGCCCAAATAGCAAGACAGCCTCTCCGCGTCCTTGATATGGCCTGTGGAAGTGGGTCGTTCCTGTTAGGGGCATACCGATTCCTCCTTGACTACTGTCTCAAGTGGTACACCGGGAACAACCCGGAGGCGCACAAGAAGGCACTATTCCGGGACGGAAAAGGCGAGTGGCGCTTAACGATCGGTGAGAAGAAGCGCATCCTTATTGCCCACATCTTCGGCGTGGACGTCGACCGCCAGGCCGTAGAAGTGTCCAAGCTGTCGCTCCTCTTGACAGTACTGGAGGGCGAGAACGACCAGACTTTTGCGCGGCAAATGGCACTCTTTCATGAGCGGGCACTACCCAATTTGGCCGACAACATCAAATGCGGCAATTCGCTTATCGATCATGACTATTTCGCCGACAGACTCTTGCCAGACACGGAGGAAGTCAAGCGAATCAATCCGTTTGACTGGAGACATGAGTTCCCCGAGGCAATGAAATCGGGCGGCTTTGATTGTGTGGTTGGGAACCCGCCGTATATCTTCACGCGCGACTTGATGACGAAGCCTGAGCGCGGGTACTACGCGACGCACTTTGCGGCGTCGTGGGAGAAGCAAAACACATTCATGCTGTTCATGGAGCACGCAGAACGGATGACCAAGCGGACTGGGTGCTTCTCATTCATCGTCCCGAACTCCTGGCTTAGTGTAGAAAGCGCTAGGCTGCTGCGTGATCTAATGAGGCCTAAATTGGCCAGCGTGATCGATCTCAATTACGAGGTATTCGAGAGAGTGGCGATGGAGCCCTGTGTATTCGTCTGCAATGGGGGAAATCAGATGCAGTCAGAGTTGCGCGGGTCAATTCCGCCGCCGAATTTGCGGCACCCACCTGGCATTCGATCGCGCAGGGCGAATGGGATGCGTCGGGGCGGATCTCGTTTTCTGGGGCCGAGGGCCTTGATGCCATTCTCCGCCGTGTGGCCTTGAATGCAACGACGGTGGGCGATGTTTTTGACGTGCGGACGGGTCTGCAGGCATATGAGAAGGGCAAGGGCGTCCCGAAACAGACCGCGGCTGATGTCAAGAATCACGTGTTTGATCGAGACCACGGAGATTCCGACGACACGTATCGCTACTTGGAGGGGAAGGACGTCAGACGCTATGAGACGGCTTGGTCCGGCATGTGGATGCGGTACGGGCGCTGGCTATCGCAGCCGCGAACCATTGATGTCTTTGCTCGGCCGCGCGTTCTGATACGTGAGATTACGTCGCCCCCGCCCTGTTGTCTGAATGCGACATTCGAAGAGGATTGCTTTCTGAGCAACAAGAGCGTGCTCACTGTCCTGAATCAGCATGATGATGTGGCAAAGCTGAAGATGCTGGTCGGCGTGCTTAACTCCCGCCTTATTTCAGCGTATTACAAAGGCAAGGCGGTAAAGGGAGCCAGGCGGGTGTTCCCGAAGATTGTGATCAAGAATCTGCGCGAATTCCCGTACCCCAAGGATGCACCCAAGGCGCACGTGGACAGCCTCATTGCCCTTGTCGACTCCACCCTTGTGCTGCGGAGGCAGCTGTCGGCTGCGAGATCGGAGGCAACGAGAACTATCCTCCGGCGCCAGCTGGACGACGCCGATCGTCGGACTGATGCTTGTGTGTATGAGCTCTTCGGCCTTGAGGACGCGGATATCGAACTCGTCGAAAGCCACGAGTGGTGAGTCGCATGGTAAGAGGACCTGGTTCGAGACGCTGATGCCGGGCCGAACAAAGGCCGCCAATTTGCGCGGGGGTCGTGCGGCAGGCCATCTACAAGAGTTCGATGATCAAGAGGGTGGGGCGGGGTGTATCGGTAGTGAGGTGACACAACAGACGCCAAGCGCATGCGGTGGGACATCGTCTTGTTGGGATGTCATTGAATGAAGTGGAGGCCACTGGGTGGCCAAGCGAAATCACGCAGTTCCGATATCGAAGAAGGCGCGGTATCCGCGCAACAGCGCAGCGTGAAAGCGCGCATCACACAACTACGGAACGATATTGTGTCTGGCTGCCGCGTTCTTCCACCAACCAATCTCAAAATCCACTAGGATTGCACCAAAGGCCGTTAGCAGAACAGGATTCATGAACGTTTGGCTTCCCGCCGAAACCGTGTCGCGGCAGCCGAGCTTCTTGAACAACATTGAAGCCGTGCCGTGAAACGGCATCTCGCCCGCTGCCGCGGCCTCGTCCCATGCCTTATCGTACTCGCCGATTGCGGACTCGGCATATCCCCCGGGTAGCGCCACGCCAATACAAGCATCGAAATGACCGCGAACTCTCGCAGCTTGATCTGCTGGCAAGACATTTCGCAGCGCACGAAGTTGCACCGCGTAAGCCGCGAGCAAGAACTCGAAATCCGCATGTCTTTCTTCTTTCATGAATTCATTATCCGTGGACGCCATTTTCAGCTGGCCGGCAATCGCGGGCCATTGTCTCTTCATGCTTGCCGCCAACTCACTTACAAACCGACTTACGGCTTCTGCTTCGGTGATCTTGCTTTTCCCAAAAAGTCCCATCTCGTTCCACCTCCGGACTTGCCGTGAAAATTGGCCAGCACGAGAACAAAACAGAATCCTACCGGCTAATTTGCAAAGGCCCCAAGAACTTGCGCGATCTTGTCGAAATTCGGCTTGACGGTCTCAAGATGGGCATTGCTTGCCAGGATGCTCCCGCGGGTAAGCGGTGCAAATTCCTCACCGAATTCATTCGTACTACGAGTACGCCGCGCGGTGCTGACCAAGAGCGACCGATCAGCGTCTATCTTTCCTTTTCGCGCGTATCCGGTGGCCACCATCTGCTGTGCCAATTCTCCATAGGCTTTGGAGACAAATGGTTGGCCAGAATCCAGCGACAACAGGAGGCAGCGCCCTAGCTCGACGTTGTATCGATAGGTCAAGGTCAGGATGTCGCCGAGGGCCGTCACCTCGGCGCGGCTCATTCGTATTCCCGTACGAGTCGTGTAGTGCTGGCACACGGAGCGCACGCTGTCCAGATCGGCTTCCACAAGGGGAGCCTGGAAGGCCTTGCCAATCACGCGGCTGAACGTGGAATTCTCAGCCGCTGAAAGTGCAGGGGCCTGCCCCGGCTCACTCCCCGACGCCAACGTGGACACCAGCAGCAGTGCTTGAGAGAGCAGCACGACAAGTCGAAGTCTGGCCATCATGTTCTCCTTGGACATAGCGCCGTATGGGCCGATCTAACAAAGTGGCGGCGTGTCAGCCTCACGCAGCGGCCCCGGTAGGCATGCTAAACCCCTCATATGGGGAGTGTCAACTTCCCGCGGTCCTGGATTGCCGTCTCCGGCATTTGCGGATGTGCTACGGTTCTAGTCGGCGGTAGCGCGATCCACAATGCGAACTTCGAGCGGCAACTCTCCTCGGTATGACTTGATCATAAGCCCGCGCAGCTCGGCCTGTTCCGCAGCTTCCTGCTCCGTGACGGGAACTGATGTAATCCGCATGGGAACGTGCTGCTCCCCCTTGAGAACTGCCGCGAGTCCTTTACGTATGGCCAATTGATCCTGATCGATGTCCCCGTATCCCTGAGGGTAGTATGCAGCGCGCTTGATGTGCACGCGGTCGAAGTCGTAGTTGAGTGCGCGAGCCATTTCACTTAGGAGGTCGGTTAGCAAATCTTCCTTCCTTGCACCCCAAGTCTCCGGCGTCAAGGAGTGGTCATTGAGATGGTCGATATAGGACTTCCATGCGGCGGTCACTTTCCTGTTTCCGCGAAATTCAATGTCGATTCTGTTGAGCGCTTCCACGTGCGCTGGAGAGAGGCCGGCCGCCCGATGCGCCATCAAGGTGCGAAACACATCCAACTTTCTTTCATGGCGCTCACGCCGCCGCCGAAGAACGCTTTCGGCTTGTACGGCAAGGATGGGCCCAAGCAATACGGCTAGAACCATTACCCAGTCGGGGATTTGCTGTGTCGCATCGGGCATCTACGGCTCCTTTCAAGCGGCCACTGCCAATCATGGGGCAAGTCACGGGAGATCCCGCCGGTCGCGACCGCGGGCCAAACAGGTTGCGCCAGACGGTGCGTGTTATCCACGGAGGCTAGCATGAGAATGGGAGCATGGAAAGGATTTGCGAGGCCGCATTCCCCTATTGGGCGGGCACAGAGATTTGCAGGGCAAGGATACTCTCATGTGCAGCGCAATCCCGCTGTACGAGGTCACGTACCCGGGTCACCCGCGCCCGCGACACCCCGCACATCCGCGCCACCGTCGCCAGGTCGGCCACCTGCCCGGTTCGGATGAGGTGGTCGATCCAATAGGCCAGCGCCAGGTTCCGGGCCCGACGCGCCGCCCGGTCCAACCGCTGTCGGTCAGCCTTGGCCCCGGGCACCGGCTTCGGCGCCACGCGCCGGTTCGCCAACTCGACTCGAAACTCGATCCTGAGCGGGTCTTGGCTCACCGTAGCGCCTGCTGTGCCGCGACCACGTCGGTGGCCGCCGATCTCATACCGGTCGGCTTGAAGGTGACGGCGACCGTCTTCCGGGCACCGTCGAATTCGCTCCGGTCGACGAGGAGGCCGAGGACGCGCTCCTCCTCGTGCCTGATCAACGTGCAGAAACCAAGGTCCGCATTTGCGGCGGGCAACCGACTGCGGCCGCAGCGAGCCGCTATGGGTGTTGATTATACACAACGAGTGCCTTGATCATGATCGCGAGAGTCGCCAAGATCGGAAGCCACCACAGTTCAGAATCGCTCACGTCGGTCGTCTGTTTGCGCGCGTCTTGAAAGGGATTAAAGATTGCCATTCCAGAGGCCGTTCCCAAGCCCATAATTAGCTTCTGTCTCGCCACGAGACACTGGCGGGCGCGATGTAGGTCGCGCTTGAGCCGCAAGAACAAGACCCACAGAAGCATGACGAAGAGTCCGTCGATAATTGTACGGGTGAACGACGAGGCAGCGAAAGTCTGATCCTGGCGAAACAGGAATGCGCTGATCGCAAACGACGCAGTCGCGAGCAATGTGGTCAAGTTGTATATTGACGAACGGATGCCGCGAATCTCTTGGCGGTCTTCGACCAATAGCGTCTTTAGTAGATCGGCGCGCATTGCGATGCTCATTCTCATGGGCGTCTCCTAACGTGATTTGATTCGGTGAACGCACCTGTGCTTTCAGTACGGCATCACGCATTCGATGGAAGCGACATGTCGAACGGGACTTCGCCGGTTCAGCGAGCCGCCGATCTGGGCCATAGGCTAGCACTCTAAGTTGGCCATTGCAATTGCATGATTCGAGCTGGGGCGCGCGGGATTGGCGCCCGCAAGCGGCGGCGAAACAGCCGGATGTTGATGGTGGAGAATTGGAGCATGTGAGCAAGTGGGGGCTGGTTCCGCAAGGACTCTCATCTCATCGATTGCAAATAGTAGTGTCGACCGGTCGTTCCTGTTCGAGTGCCGCCATAGCGGTCAGCGAGGCGACATTGCTGACCCGAGCTCAGCTGACGCACACATCCTCTGCACCGAGATCTAGCTAGCCGACGTCGGGCGTCAGGCCGGGCGTCGGCACCGGGGTGTATCAGCTGGCGCCGATATTCAGGAACGCATTGTAGCCCCTTTGCAGCGCGGACTGAAAGGCGTCAGCCAAGCTGGGGTCCGCAAACGTGTCCTCGAATACTACGATCTTTTGGTAGTACGCTGCCACGTGAATGGGCCCGGTGACACCGCTGTCGCTGCGTGCCAAGCCGACCACAAATGAGCCGCAGTAGGCGGGCTCAACTGAGCGTTCTCCATGTACACCGAACAAGTGCGCGATCGCTGCGTCGAATTGATGGCCGCGTTCGTGCGCTACGAACGAGTCAAGGGGTTCGCTCATGGATGAAAGGCGGAAATCAACATCAATGCAGACAAATCCACGTATTCCGGAGCGACGAATCTGTTTGATGGCCTGCTTGAAGCGGCTTCTCATTTTGCTGTCAGAAGTCGTGTTCATGCGTTTCACCGCACAACCAAAGACCTCGCCAGCAAAGCGAAAGCGGATGTCAGGCTCGGCCAGCTCGGGCAGGAAGTCGGCATGGATGAGAACGCAAAAATGGAACAGCTCAGATTGGGTGTTCCTGGCTTCATGGTTGCGATCTTGACGGCTGTCGACATTGCCGTCGATGGACGATTGAAGCTTCGTCTGTACCGTCTCGTTGCAAAATCTCGGAAAGGCCAACAACGTGCGCCCGATGAAGTAGAATTCATGTATCGTCCGTTCGGCCTCCATCACGTCGGACTCGTGCGGGGTTCCAGCGGTTTTGTCTTGAACGGCCCTTATGAGTTCGAGCGATTGCGCGATCCGACTGCTGCGCGCGATGAAGACGCCAAGGGACGGGAAGTTCTTGGAAATCCACTCGCCATGCACAATGGTCTTGCGGGAGCCAATGGGAACTTCAGCACCCTTATGCCATGGGTTTGAGGGGATCTGCTCCCAGCCCATCGACAGTTGCTCCGCGTTCGGATGATTCCGTGAACTCGGCTCATGGGTGCCGAACCCGCGCATTCGTGGCGATCGGCGCGGGGCCCAACAACATGATATGATGCTAGCAATACCCGTTTTCTACAAGTTGGGCCTCACCGACTCAGCCGACTCTGATCTTGTACACCCGAGCAGGCCTGCGACAGCTGAGACGCGCGCCCGGCTGACCCCACACATCCTCGCCACGGCCGCCAGGTCGGCCACCTCCCCGCGCCGGATCAATCCGTCAATCCAATGGGCAAGGGCCAGGTTGCGAGCGCGACGAGCCGCCCTGTCCTGCCGCTGCCGCTCCCGTTTGGCGCCGGGCGCCGCCTTCGGCTCGGGCCTCCTGCCGGCCAGCTGGACCGAGAACTCGACGCGTAGCGCTTCGTCGGCCATCACGGCGCCCCCCTGGGCTGCGGCCACCTCGGCGGCCAGCGTCCTGATTCCTGTCGGGCGGAAGGTGATGGCCACCGTCTGCCGCTCCCCATCAAATTCCACGCGCTCCACCAGCAAGCCAATGACGCGCTCCTGCTCCCGTGGTAGCAGGCAGCCCCAGACCTCGTCGAAGACGGCCAGGGACCGGGTTAGGTCCCGGCGGTCGACGGTCGTCGCCCGGAGGAACGCAAGCTCGTCGCCGGTCTCGGCCAGCCGCGCGTCGAGCCGCCCGATCTGTTCCTGGTCTTCAGTCCGACCGCCGTCCAGCAGCCTAGTCAGATCCCGTTCCAGCTGTCTGCGTTCGGCGACAAGCTGGGGCTGTCGCGACTTCTGCAGGCTACGCACCTGGTCGAGGGTGGCGGCCACCAGCTCGGGGTCGCGGCCGACAGCGGCGATGCGCTTGACAACCTCGTTCTCGATGTCGCGAGCAGGCAGCGAGGGGTGCGGGCAGTTGCGCCAGCCGGTCTTTGTCGCGACGGCGCACGTGTAGTATCGAAAGGCCCGGCCCTTCTTCTTCGTGACGCTCGGGGTCATCGCGCAACCGCAAGCGGCACAGTGCAGCAGGCCGCGCAGCAGATGCCCGTAGCGGTTCTTGGTGACGGCCCCGCCGCTGACGTTGTTGGCCGCCAGCTGCCGCTGGACGCGGTCGAAGATCTCTTGATCGACGATCGCCGGGTGCTCGCCGTCGAATGTCTCTCCCCTGAGCACAGTGCGCCCGACGTAGAGGGGGTTCGAGACCAGCGCATTGACGACGTTCTTGGTGAACGGCTTACCCGCGTGGAGCGCGCCACTTCTTGTCACCCACGTCTTGGTGCGCCACCCGCGGCGGTTCAACTCGGCGGTGGTCGCCTGCAGCGAGCCGAGTGTCAAATAGAGATCGAAGACCTGTCGGACGATTTCCGCCTCGACTTCGTTGACGACGAGCTTGCCGCCATCGACGTGAACGTCGTAGCCCAATGGCGGCTGGCCCCCCGTCCAACGACCACGACGCCGCGCTCCCGACACCTTCTCCGAGGTCCGGGCAGAAATCGTGGCGCGCTCGAATTCCGCGAACGTCGCGAGCAGCCCCATAGTCAAGCGCCCAACCGGCGTATCGGTCGAGAATGCCTCCGTCACGCTGACAAAGGCGACGCCCGCCGCCCTGAACCGATCCATGAGCTTCATGAAGTCGGACAGTGACCGCGACAACCGATCCAGGCGAAGGGAAATGACGACGTCCACGCCCCCCGCGTCGACCAGGGAAAGCAGGCGCCGAAGAGCCGGACGCTCAACAGTCGATGCCGAGTAGCCGGGGTCGTCGAAGTGCTCGTCGATGAGAACCCAATTCTTGAGGGCCTGAGATCGGACGTATGCCTCGGCCATTGCCCGTTGATTGTCGATACTCGTGAACTCGCCGAGCGTCTGGTCAATGGTGCTGACGCGGCAGTACACAGCGACGCGAACGGCCTTGGTCTCGGTCGTCATTTCGGCGCGGCGGATCACGTCTTCCGCTCTCCGTCATCCTCGGGATTGACGGCTGACGATTGTGCGTGCCGGTCGATCGATTCGATGAGCAACGCGAGCAAGTCATTCAGGCGTGTGACCTGGCGCACCAACTCGGGTACCGTGACGCAGTGGAACTGCCGCCCGTCACGCGTCTCGTGGAATTGGACGTCGCTCATCAGACGCCTCCCTTCTTGTTGAGTCCGAAGAACGCGATCCCCGAGCAGTGGCTGCCGGTGATGGCCTTGGCTGCCGCCGACAGTGAAGTGTAGATTTCGTCGTTCCACTCAAATTCGCGGGGGCCGCGGACCGTGACCGTGATCTTCTGGCCTTTGTAGTCGCGGGTCAGCACGGTGCCCTGCTTCGGCGCCGTGGCCGCCGTCACCGGCCGGCGCTTGGCGCGCGCAGGTGCCGCCTGCGGCCGGTTGTGCCTGGCGCCCTTGAACCACTCCGAGGGCGGCGAATTGCGGAACTCGTCCTGCAATTCGTCGAGCCGCTTGAGGGCTTCGGGCGACAGCTCCTCGCCGCTCTCGCGCCGCTGCAACTCCCACGCGATGCGCTTGACCAAATACTGACGGTGGCGCTGCTTGGTCTCCTCGCCGAAAAGATCGCGCCACCGCTCGCGCAGCTGGGAGACGTTCAACTGGCTGAGGGCCACGACTTGAGCGGCGATCGATGGGCCGCTCATCACTTGGCCGCCTTGGCCGCGCGCTTCGGCTCGACCAACTTGAAGAACACGGGCCCCGAGACCATGTAGCCGGTGATGTGACGGGCGACGGCCGAGAGGCTGCTGAAGGCCAGTTCGCCGAAGACGAATCCGTCTGCCGTGACCTTGACCATGATGTCCTGGCCCTTGAACGAGCGCTTGAGCGTCGTGCCAATCGCCGGCGCGTTCGGGTCACGGGGGCGGGCCGTTGCCTCGGCGGGTGCCGGGCGCTTCGCTGCGGGCTTCTTGCGCTTTGCGGAGACGTTCTTCGACTTGCTGGTCGGGGCCTTCTTGCTGGTCGTCTTCTTGGTGGCTGTCTTCTTGGTCGACATTGTCGGTCCTCCTCGTTCTAGAGCCCGAAGCTGGCTGCGAGCGCCTCGCTGTCGGCCGCAGGGGCGGCAGCGACGCACTGCAGTGCGATCGTGACTTCTTCCGTGAACTGCTGCCGGGACAGGCCGTCCAAGCAGCCGTGCTCGAGGCGCATCCATGCCTCGACGTGGCGGGGATCGGCGGCTCCCGCCCGGCCGGTGCGGGCCAGGGCCTCGCGGATCGTCTGCAGGTAGATGCTCACGTCGAACCCCCTTACCGGATCCGAGTGACAGTCACGATGTACTCGGTGCCGTCGTCGAGCGTGATGACCAGGCCGGCGTTGAGTGTTTGCATGCCGTATGTTCCAAGGTTTTCAGCGCGCGTTACGGTAACCCCATTTTCCGCGAACACGTCGGCCGTCGACACGCCCGGCAATCTGAGCGCGTCGATGAGAGCCGTCGCGACCATCCAGTCTTGGGGAGATTTCATGTCAGTCCTCCTGTGTGGTTGTGTGGTTGGTGGCGGACGCGGCGCCCGCCTCGAATGCCGCGGCCAGCGCCTCACGGATCGACCAAACGGCCAGCTCGTGAAAATCCAGGGCATCGGCGTTTCGGCTTGCGAGCGATTCAATATGGAGGAAGCGGCGCGCGGCTTCGGCGACCGCCACTTGCGCGGCATTGGTGTCGGTGCAGTCGGCGACCGCCAGGCCCAAGTGGATCTGGCGGGCGCCGGCGAAGCCGACCCAGTCGCCGTTGGCATCCAGTCCGCGGCCCGCCAACTCGGCGCGCGCCAGGCTGACGGGGTCGATCAGGCCGGCCTCGACGGCCAGGAGCAGGGCGGTGGCTGTTGTCGAATACAGGAAATCGGGGTTCGTGTCGTCGGCGCCCGAAGCCAGCTGGTCGCGGAGGCGGCTGCGGGTGGCGTTGGTTAATCGGCTCGCGTTTTTGGGCTCCTCGGGAGTCATGGCGCTTCCTCTGGTGCTGTGGCAACTCGTTGTGGGATAACAATATATGCCTCATGGGCGGCCACAGGTCCAGCTATATAAGGGCGATCTGTATGTGTTTGCGGCGGGCCATTTTGCGGGTGGTTAGCGGCCCGTTGGCGCTGCAAACGCAGGTAGCCGGCGGCAAGCGTCGCGGCTATTGAGTGAACCGTGGCGGCCGGCTCCGGCATCTCCAACCTGGCCGCTGAATTTCGGCTGACTTCCATATCCATATATGGGGAGGGCCGTCGCCGACCGGGGACAGATATTTTGACGCCAATGTCTTCGACCTGGGTATGGTGAACGAGCTTTGATCTTGTACCAATGAAGTTCGGCACTCCAACGCGACGCCGTGGCTGGCGGTGCCGACATTGCGGCGCTCCGACAAACGGCTAGTATTGTGGGCAGGACGGGATTGGTCCGACCGCCGCCTGGGCGGGTCATCGCTTGCAGGGCCCTTGCTGGACTCTCGGCATTCGTCTCCTGCGGATTGGGAGCAAAACCTGAAGGAGTCGGATTGATGGAGCACCCAGAGCCATCGCCATGCAGTAAATCGAGAGCACGCCGGCGTCAGCACCGCATTCGCCGGCGATCGGTTTTGGACTGACGGCGCGCGATCATTACGTGAAATTGAGAAGGCGTTGCCCGGTTGACCTTCCTCAATGGCTACGGCAATACTCCAGATGGTCAACTCTTCAAGATACAATCCGAGCTGCGAATGCAGGAAAAGCTTGGGATTGCCCCGGTTAGCTCGCGCTGGGGTTTCGATGGCGGCTCGGGCATAGCGCCGAGTTCCGTTAACACAAAAGGTAAGAATGAACACCAAGGTATTCCCAGTAACGGCGCTTGCGATGCTGCCGCTGCTTGCGGCAGTCGCGTCGAGGTAGCTGCGGTGCCGAGAGCGCCAACGAGGAAGACCCAACTTCGGGTCGACGTCCCGGAATACGCAACCGTTAATGGCTCCCATCATGGGAGCGTGCCCATGGCCAAGAGCGCCTATCTGGCCCTTTGTGAGGATCGTGGGTCCTACGATTTCTTCATCGATGGCATTGCGCTCAAGTGCTACAAGCGTGCAAGCGAAAGTGAGCCTCATCAAGAGGCGAAACCGACCGCTGCCGAGCTAGCGATGTTCCGCGAATACGTCGTCAAGGGTGGATTTGGTCGACCATGTAGCATGCGAGCTGACGGGGGGTCATGTGATCCAAACTCAGCGATTAGGCTGTTTGACTCCATGCGTAAAAAATTGGACATCAACCGCGGCCCACGATTGTACACCCTGCTGCATAATTGCAAAAAATATTCGAGCGAGCTGCGCAGCTTCGAGTTCGATCCCCCTGACAACGTTTCGTGGGTCCTGATCATGCCCATCAAAACGTAACGCATTGACTGCTTACCAGATGCAGCGCCCCTAATTCCGCCCAAACCATTCCCGTTCTATTCCCAATAACCGCTCGAATCCTCCATTACGGATGTACCCGTCAACGCGGCATTGGCCGCACAACGGGCAACCATCCGGGAGGACCGTCATGACCAACGTCACCAGTGAGTCCAATCTGTCGCCAGCGCGAGCCCGCCTCCTACAGAACATGCACGACAACGCCTTCGGCCGGATCTTGGGTCTCAGTGTCCGCCAAGGCGAACCCGTTTTCGATCCCCCCCCAATGGTGAAGCGCTCGCACCGATTTGGCCGCGGTGCCGAATCCTACCGGCCAGACCAACGCCAGATGCGCGAACTCAAACGCGATGTCGTCGAGCTCTTTGCGATATTTGACCGCGAAATCTCGATGGACATCGAAGAGCTGAAGTTCGAAGACGGGCTACCCGTCTCGATGATCGTGATCGCGAAGGATCGCGCGTAACCCGCGCGATAGCGAAAGACACCAGGCAACAGGCTTACCGAGCACCGGGAGTCGTTGTGGATGTCGCCAGCTGGCGGCCTCACGGCGGCTCCCTTCTTCGTGACACGGTCATGCCCGGCTCGCGCGACACCACGACGGCCCCCGCCTCGGCAACGAGGAGGCGGGCATGGCGTCACGTCGTCAAGTCAACAAGACCGGCGGTCGCAGTCTCAGGCGGTCGTCACGTTCTTCGCAGGGGCTGCCCGGTGGGGTGCCGGCTCCCAGTCGCGAGGCACTTGAACAGTTGATGCGCGGTTATCCCACATCACCCTACGTCAATTTTGCGACATGGGACGACGCCCGTCTCTGGTTGAGCAGAGTCGGGATCTGGGGCGAAACGGCCGATGCCGTCGTGCGACCACTGCTCCTGGAGTTCAAGCGGAATCCGCGGGCCACCGGATATGACCCACTCTTGTTCGTCTTGTGGCCCCATCTCGATCGACTATCCACGCGGCTGCGGGCGCTCGACGAGGATCGCAACAGTCTGGCTTCAAGTGTCTTCTGGGCGTACCTGCGCGCACTGGACCGGATTGACGTTGACCGACGTCCCAAGTGCCTCGGGCAGAAGATTCTCAACGACGTCCAGCACGAAGTACGTCGACACTACTTGCAGGAGCACAAATTGTCCAGAAAGCGCCGTCACCTAATCGTCGACGAGGAAGAAGCACATGACGACGGTGACGGGGTGGGGCTTCGCGATCCCGGGGCCACCGACTGGGGACTCGCCGACGTCGATTACCGCCACGACCGCGATTGGGCCCTCGCATACATCGAGATCCTCGTCCAGCGGAGAAGGATCCCCCGGGCCGGCGCCCTGGTTCTGATCGGATGCGCCCAGTACGACCGCTCGATCCAGGAAATGGCCGACAGCTTGGGGCTGAGCTATGCGGCGGCAAAGCAGGGCCGTCGGCGTGCCCTGCAATATCTCAGCACAGACCCAAAATTCTTGTCCCCCCAGCGCACAGAGACCCCCCTTAAAAGGATAAAGAAGATTCTCGAGAAAGGGGGACCGTACGATGACTGACGAATGTCGGTGCAAGCAGGCTCTGACCGCGGCCTTCGAAGAAGCGGCTCTGGCCCTGGGCGGGGTGGTCGCCATCTACCCGATCCCCGATGAGGCGGTCTGGGACTTGGCCCAGGCCCTGGACGCGATCCACGGACGGGCCTGTGTCAAGTGTGGCGCGCAGGTCCACGCGCCGCCCGAGGGCACGGACGACAACCAGCACCCGGCGATCGTCCGCCTGTTGGCTCAGCTGCAGGGTGCGGCTCGATGCGAACATGGAGTCACCGAGCAGGATCAGACAATCGGGAGCGCTGCCCATGGCCACCGGTAACGGCGCGCCGCTGCGCAACCCGACGGGGACGAGTCCCCTGTCTGAGATGGAACTGCGGAATGCTGTTGGCAAGATGCTGCAAGGTGGCATTGGCCCACACTTGCGCCTATACCCAGCCAGATATACGTCCGACGAATTGCTGTTGCCTATGCGCGGCAGCTGGAAGGGCGATGAAGACGTAACGAATGACTCGGCCAGAGCGGAGGAGCTCTGGTCGCAGTACCCTGGAGCCTTGGTCGTCTGTCGCTGTGATTGCTTGGTTGTCTTCGACGTCGACCTCTTGCCCAGCCCTGACGGTCCCCGGATGGACCCCAATCCATGGATCGACGGCTTGTCCGCAGCCCAGCAAGAGGCCATGAAGACGGGCCTGGTCGCAGTGACCGCCAGCGGAGCACGCCACTACATCTTCCGCCAGCGCGAAGATCCGATGTTCGACTCGAGCTTCCCTGTGCCAAGCGTCGACGTGAAGGCCGGCCGCGGCGCCAGCCTCGTTCTTCCACCTTCTTTCGTGACGAAGCACGTCAAGGGCTACAAAGGCCGACATCATTGGTTGGACGAGGGCTACAACTTCGAAGCCCCGCCGGTACTGCCCGATGCCTTGGTGAGCCTCTTGCAGGAACTTGCGCGCGTCAAGAAGCCCTCTAGGAAGCGCCGGAATCGGTCGACCGCGGCCGACGAGAAGATCGTACAGGGAGGCCGCCACACGTTCCTGAGGGATCGGGCATGGCAGCTTCGTGCGCGCGGCCTGGGGATCTCTGAACTGATCGGAGCCGTTCTTGCCACGAACCAGGACCGGTGCGACCCGCCGTTGCCTGAAGATGAGGCGCGTGGGTTGGCGGAGTCTGCATTCGAAAAGCTGTCGAGCGGCGACGCCAATGCGGAGGGGGCGACCGATTGCCCCGTGGAGCGCAATGCAATATGTGTCAATTCTCGTCAGCTTCTTGAGATTTTGCGTGACAGCTGGCGGGAGCTTATTGCGAGGAATGAACCGCCGCGCCTCTTCAACCACGGGGGGCGACTTGCCCGACTGGTAGCGGATGATCTTGTGCCGGCGATTTCCGATCTCAACCACGCGGCGGCGTACGGTGAGCTGATCCGCGCAGCGGATTGGGTGAAGGTCACCGAGACCGGGAAGTTCTCTAACGCAACCCCGCCGAGGGCAGTTGCGGACGACATGCTGGTCAATGTCCATCACGATTTGCCTCGACTAGAGTCAGTGGTCACGACGCCGGTATTCGACGCCAATTGGGAGCTCATTTGTGCGCCCGGCTATCACAGCGGCGCCCGTCTGTGGCTGCATCTGCCCGGTGATCCGCACGAGTTCGCGATTCCTGTTCGTCCGACTGTCGCCGATCTGGAGGCTGCCCGCACGCTGCTTCTGGACGACCTGTTGGTCGACTTCCCGTTCGCCGCGGACAGTGATCGGGCACACGCCGTGGCCGCGCTCCTGCTGACGTTTGTGAGACGCACGTTTGAGGGACCGACTCCCATCCACCTGCTCGAGGCGCCGGTCCCCAGCTCGGGCAAGAGCCTGCTGGCCGACCTGATCACGATCGTCTGCATAGGGGAGGCAGCGAACGGCACCACGCTGACCAAGGACGAGAACGAGACTCGCAAAAAGCTCACGGCGCTCCTGTGCCGCGGCCGTCCAATCATCTCAATCGACAATCTCGACGGCGGCCTGTCGTCCGCACAGCTGGCCTCCGCGATCACCACCGACCGTTGGGACGACCGAATCCTCGGCAAGACCGAAATGGTGACCCCCCCGAACCGGGCCCTGTGGCTGGCCTCGGGCAACAACCCGGCGCTGTCATTGGAGATCGCCCGGCGCTGCATTCGGATCCGGATCAGTCCCAAAGAACCGCAGCCGTGGAAGCGGACGTTGTTTAAGCATCCATCGATCCGCGAGTGGGCGTACCAGAACCGTGTGGCGTTGGTCAGGGCCGTGCTGACGATCATCCGCAGTTGGGTGTGTGCCGGACGACCTGATGGCACGCAGACCCGCGCGTCGTTCGAGCCGTGGTCCAGGACCATCGGCGGCATCATCGAGCACCTCGGGTTGCCGGGCTTCTTGGACGACGCAGACGAGTTCTATGCGGCGGCCGACAGCGAGTCGGGGGAATGGTCAGCTCTGGTTGCGGTGTGGTGGGAGCATCATCAGGGCGTCCCTGTGGGCGTGGGCGAGTTACTGAAATTGGCCGAGGCCCACGACCTGGTGGCGTTCGCGTGCTACGGGCAGTCGGAGCAGGCGCGCAAGGCGAAGCTCGGCAAGTCTCTCAGCAGTCTGCGCGGCCGGAAGTTCGGCGACCTCGAAGTCGTGATCACCAAGAACAGCAACACCAAAGCGCGGGAGTACCGGCTACAGCAGACCGTCGCGGCGCTGTTTCCGATCGGGGAGGAAGCAGAATGAGGCGAATTTGCGGAGTGTTGCGGAGTGTTTGCGGTAGGAACATTTTGTTGCGTCCGCAAGCTAACGGCGCCCCCGACAGCGGGTTGGAGGCGTTGCGGAGTGTTGCGGAGTGTTTCTCTTATCCTATGCGCGCGCACGCGCATGCGCGCGCACATGCGCGCACGCACACGCATGAGCTGTATGGGAAAAACACTCCGCAACACTCCGCAACACTCCGCATGCCCCGCCTAACCGACTTTGCAGCAGGCGGTTGCGTTTGCGGAGTGTTTGCCGATTTCGCGTCCGGACACTCCGCAAACACTCCGCAGACACTCCGCAAAATGCCGGCGGCCTCTGCTTTGCGCACCGGTCGCAGCCCGACAGGCGCTGGATGCGTGGACTGTGGACGGCTGACTGAGGGCTGGCGATTGCCCCACGGCGACCTTCTTCCGTGTCGCCCATCAATGGGGCATAAAAACACCTTAAAGATCAAATCAATGACATTGGTGTTTGGTGTTGGGACTCCGTTCCCTCCCAACCCCAAAGAGCTTTGCCGTGCCCAGGCTACGCCTGCGGGCCCCCGGCGCAACGCGACTCGGGCCGGCGCAGTTCGCCATCACTGTGCGGCACTGGGTGCAGCTCACCGGCCAACGTGCAGCATGGTCGTCCCAGGGCCCAGCGGGCGGCAGGTGGGCTGGTCGAGCCGGGGCCCACCACTAGGCGACGCGGCCCAGCAGGGCGGAGGGCTCCTGGGCACCGAGCCCGGCGCTCGTTGCCGGTCGACGGCACGGCAAGTCGCCGTGACTGCCGGCACCACGAAGGACTCAAAGGAGTGCGTCATGGGTCACGATCACGAATCCAAACTGGGTATCCAGTCGCCTGCGGGCGGCCAGGAGGCTGAGGCCGGCGGTGGTGGTCACCACCAGCTCCGGTCCGATGATCTCGTCTGTCGCGAGTGGCCTGATGCAGCGGGCGGCGCACGAGTCCCGCCGTGGGTCGCCACGTCCATCGCCTTGCTGCGCGATCAAGAGGCCGGAGGAGACGTCACTGACGAGGCGGTGCTTGCCGAATGTGAATCGGTCGGCATCGACCCGACGCCCGTCATGATACTGGTCAGACAGAAAGCGCCTGCCGCAATACTGGGCACCTTCACGACTGCCGACGGACGGCGATGGATGGACGGGGTGCGGCTCATCGACCTCTGGTTCTCGCTCGCCGGCAGGATGCGAGTCGCCATCGATACGCGCGAGGGGCGGGCGGCGCTCAAGGCGTTGATGGAGATCACCGGCATGTCGGCGCCCTGGGTCTACGAATTCAATCCGAAGCGCGAGACAGCCCATTCGTCGGAGATCGACGCCCCCGAAGTGTCTATGCCCAGAACAGAGCCGGCACGTGCCAGCCGGAAACGACGTGCGCGCGGCCGGCGTGCGACCGGCTGAACAGACGCGCGACGTCGGCAATCATTGTTAGCACACAGGAGGTCGGTCATGCGGAATTTTCTGCAGCAGGTCTTGGTCGGAATGATCATCGACGGACTGAGGATCGCGGCGGTCGTGGTCTTCGTGAGCTACGCGTTCGCCGCGCTCGGCCTGCGCGTGACCTTGGGTCAGTGAGCAAGGGGGGTGCAGACAATGCCAGCTGCGCACGACGCCCGCATTCGTTCACCACCACCACGGAGGAATCGTGATGTCGAAGAAGGATCTGATCATCGAGACCAAGGCGATCTTGGAACTCGTCCCGGCGCCCTACAACCCTCGGACAATTAGTTCTGAGGCCCTTTCTGGCTTGCAGGCGAGCGTCGAGCGCTTCGGCCTGGTCGAGCCCGTGGTCTGGAATCGGCGCACCGGCCGCGTCGTCGGCGGCCACCAGCGGCTCAAGGCGCTTCAGGCGTTGGGCGAGACCGAGACGCAGGTTGTGGTCGTCGACCTGCCGGAGATCGAGGAGAAGGCACTCAACGTGGCGTTGAACAACCCGGCGATCGCCGGCGAGTTCACCGCCGATATCCACCGGCTCCTGGCCGAGATCAAGATTGCGATGCCGGATCTCAGCGACGACCTGCGTTTCGACTTCTTGGACGACGAACTGAAAGGGCGATTTAAGGAGTCAGAACCCACCGAAGGTCTGACGGCACCCGACGACGTGCCCGAGGCCCCCGAAGAGCCGATCACCCAACCCGGCGACCTTCTGATCCTGGGCGGCCACCGGCTCGTGTGCGGCGACAGCGGCGATCCGGCGGTGCTCGATCTGCTGATGGACGGCCAGGTCGCCAAGCTCTACGCGACCGACCCGCCCTACGGTGTAGGGTACGACGGCACCAGCCACCCGCAGAACCAGCGGGACAAGTCCGAGGGCCGCGAGCCCGGCAGCCAGAACAAGGACTGGGGCGACGAGTACTGGGATCACTACGAGTCGCCCGCCGCGTTCGAGGCGTTCCTCGAACGCATCTTCCTCTGCGCCAAGCAGCATGTGGCCAAGGACGCCGCCTGGTACTGCTGGCACGCGTCGGCCACAGCCTCGAGCTTCCTGCGCGCCTGGGAGACCGCCGGCATCCGCTACCACCAGACGATCACCTGGGTGAAGCCGACGTTCGTGCTGGGCTTCGCAATGTGGAACTACCGGACCGAGCCCTGTCTCATGGGCTGGGTGCAGGGGAACAAGCCGGAGGCGCTGCCGGTCCCCGACGAGTACTCGAACGCCTGGGAGGTCGACTGGGAGGGCAAGGCCCGCTGCACCGACGGCAATCATCCCACCCAGAAGCCGGTCCGGCTCTTCGAACTGCCGATGCTCAAGCACACCAGGCCGGGAGACATCTGCCTCGAGACGTTCGCCGGCAGCGGCAGTCAGGTGATCGCCGCCGAGCGCCTGGGCCGCCGGTGCTTCGCCGTCGAGCGCAACCCGCGGTTCTGCGATGTCATCGTCCGGCGCTGGGAGGCTTTCACGGGCCAGACCGCCGTCAGGATCAGCCAGGAGGCACAGTCATGAGGGGGCGCCAGGGATACGGTCCGGACGCCAAGCTCAGGGCCAAAGCCATGTGGATCGTCGGCCGCCTGACCGACGAGCAGATCGCAGCCCAGTTGGACATCCCGCGGGCGGAGACCATCGGCGAGTGGCGGCGGGCGGGACAGTGGGACATCGAGCGGGACATCATCCAGCGGGAAACCGACCGCCGGATCAGCGAGGCGGTGGCCGAGACGATCAGTGACATGAACAGCCGCCACCTGAAGGAATTTCAGCTGATCCAGTCAAAGGCCGTCCAGGCGCTGCGGACTTTGGAACCGACCAAGGCCGCCGAGGCCGCGGCCATGCTCGACGCAGGGATCAAGGGCGAACGCCTTGTCCGCGGCGAACCGACCGAGGTCCGGGAGGTCCGGGCCCTCATGAGGAGCAACGTCGAGGTGCTCGAACTGGTGATCGCGGACTTGATCAAATCGCTCATCGACTCCGGCCAGATGGACCCGAGACTGGCGCGTGCGTTCGCCGAGGAGTTCGCGGCCAGGGTGAACCAGGCGCCGTTCCGCTACGTGGTTGGGGGGTGATTCCTAACCGGGGAATTTCCCCCGGTTAGAAACGACGCGCCAAGAAGTAACACAATATCTAACAATCAGTTAGGCGGTGTCCCAGTGTCCCAGATTGGCGTTCCGGACACGGATTTTCCCCGGATTTCGAGGTCGCATACTGGGAGATATGTGCCGCACAACGACTTACGCGATCGACGCGACGCTCGCGCGCCAACGTTTGGGGTCGACCTGGGCGTAGACCTCGGTGGTCGAAACGTGCGTGTGCCGCAGCGCCTGTTGCACGAGCCTGATGTCGCCGGTCTCGTTGTAGAGGCGCGTGGCGAACGAATGCCGGAGCGAGTGCGCGGTGATCGGCTTCGTGATGCCCGCCTCGCGCACGCGCGCAACGACGATGCGCTGCACTTGTCGCGTCGACAAGCGGCGTGCGCCAGCCGCGAACAGCGGCCCACGTTGATCTGCGCAACGCGCGATGTGCGCAGCGAGGATCGCGGCGAGCGTTGGGCTCAGCATGACGCGATCGGGATCTCCGCCCTTCGTTGTGCGCAGCACAGCGACGTTCGTGTCGAGGTCGATGTCGCCGATGTCGAGCGCGCAGGTCTCAGCGAGTCTGCATCCAGTGAGCAGCATGAAGCAGATGAGCGCTTGGTCGCGATCTGCGGTTCCGCCGACAAAGCGGCACTCGATCACGCGCGTCATCTCGTTCGCGTCGAGCACGACCGGCGGCAACCCACGATGCCGCTGGCAACGCAAGATGCTCGTCGGGTTGCGCTTGACGAGCCACCGCGCTTCCGCCCACGCATAGAGGGCCTTCACCGTAACGCGGTAGCGATTGACACTGGCCTTTGCGCGCGGCGCACCACTCGGCGCAAACTGAACGCTGCGGTCGGCCATGAACCGCTGGAGCATTGCGGGCGTCACATCGTCGAGCGTGATGGGGCCGGCGAACGCCGTGAACACCGCGAGGTCGCGGCGGTAGGCAGCGGTCGTGTGTGGCGATCGCCCTTCGGCCTCAAGCGACTGCAAGAATTCGGCGGCGGCGGCGGTGAGCTTCATGGTTGTCCTCCTCATGATGTGAGCTGCGGCCTGCCTCATCCATGTTCGTCCTAGGGGCGCCCACGCCCAAGGGATATCTGCCTGATCATCGGAACTATAGGAGCACAAAGCGGCACACCCCCTGCATGGAGGCGATACCATGGCAAATAGGCGCAAGCATCGAGCCCACAAAGGCGGGGTACGCGGCACGAAGAACGGCGCCGCCAACAGCAGGGCGACCAGCAACACGACCAGCGGCAAGCGGCGGGGCGACGACGAGGGCGATCTAGTGCTGCTCACAACGTCGTCGTCTCTGCTGGAAAAGGTCGGGTTGGGCGCGTCCCCCACCGACCTCGGTCTTCCCGATTTGCTGGTCGATGGACTGAGTGCCGACGAGCAGAACGCCGCACTCAAGAAGATGGTCGAGAGCCATCTGTTCGTGCAGAAGGACGGGCGGCGCCTGCCGATCGTGATGATCGAGCCTATGGTCCGTTTCGTCAGCGACCTATTCTACCAGCGCACGCAACAGGCGATCTTGTGGAAGCCCCGTGGGGGCGGTGGAAGCCTGGCCGCGGCCATCCTCATCTGGCTCTTCATGGTCTACCGACAGAAGAGCTTTCTCGATATGGCGGGCAGCGGTGAGCAGGCGAAGCGCGTTTACGAATACGTTTCGCAATTTTGGTATTGCGTGCCTGGCCTAGCCGAAGCCCTGCTCGATGGAGATCCGCTGCAGTCGGAAACCCGTTTGAAGAACGGTGTCACGCTGAGCTGCGTACCGGCCTCAGAGAAAGCGGCAAGCGGCAAGCACGTCGCGGGGTTCGTCGCTGACGAAAGCTGCCAGGAAGATCCGCGCGTCGGTAAGGTGCTGACCGCAGCGATCCAAGGCGCGCTGTCCGAGCCCAACTACACGATCGTCCTGCTCTCGACGTTCCACGTGCCGTTCGGCTTCTTCCAAGACTCATGGGACCAGGGGGAGGAGCGGGGCTACACCAAATACAAGTGGGACGTGTACGACACGATGCAGCAGTGCACCGTGGGGATGGACGAGGCGACGGACGACGATCCGTTGGCCCAAGCTTACTGCCGACAGGAATGTCCGCTGACCGAGGTCGCAACGGAGAGGGATGCTGAGGGCAACATCGTTGGCGAATACTACAAGGGTTGCGACGGCCGCGCCAGGGCCAGCCGCGGCCACCTGCCGCGGGACGCCGTGATGAAAGCGAAGTTGATCAACGCGGGGACCGGCGTCTGGGAAGTCGAGTTCGAATGCCAGCGGCCGACGACCAGCGGCATGGTCTATGACCCGGTCAAGGTCCAGGCGGCGGTCGCCCCCCTCGAGAGTCTGCAGAGGCCCAGCGGACGGATCCGCCGGGCGCTTGGCGTCGACTGGGGGACCCATGCGGTCGCCGTCCTCGCCGAGCGCCATGGCCCGTACGTCGCGATCCGCGAGGGCCGCGTCTTTGACGGCCAGTCGATGGCCGAAGTGATCAAGTACGCGGTACAGCTGCGGGCGGCCCACGGAAACTTCCGGGTGTATCCGGATGCCGAAAACAAGTATGGCAACCTCGACCTGATCAGCGCCGGATTCGACGTGCAGCCCGTGGCCTTCGGCCAGATGAAGGAGGCGGGGATCGAGAACGTCACGCGCCACCTCAACCACGGCCGTCTGAAGATCGCGGATCACGGAGACCTGAAGATCGTCATCAGACAGATGATGCGCTTGCACCGCAACGACCTGGGGAAGGTCGTGAAGCGAGATGATCATGGGCCGGACGCCCTGATGTGCGCGATGCTCCACTTCAGGTTCGAGGATGAGTTCGAAAGCGCGATCGACCAGATGTACGCTGACGGCCAGCAGGAGCGGCGGCGGCTGACCAACGCGGTCCTCGATGCCTGCATCCACGATGAGGGCCCGGCGCGCACCGGCCCGGGCTCGTCGATGGGCGTGTCTGTGGGGTCCGCCGACTACTACGTGGTGGTCTCCGCGCTCCCCGCGGACGTCGGCGGCGTCCGCCGCGCGCTGTTCGTGGGACGCGCCCAGACATTCGATGAACTCGATCGGCTACGCGCCAAGTACGAGGTGCGGCTGTGCGTCGTCGACGCCCAGGCCGATCCGCATCGCGTCGATGAGTGGGCGAGGCGCGCGGCGACCGGCGCCGTGGTGCGCGCCGAGTACCTCAGTGATGGGATCAGTCGCCCGGAGTGGGATTACGGGAAGGCCACGGTCTCCGTCGACCGCACATACCTGCTGGATGCGGCGTTCGACGAGATCCGGGCGGCACCTGGTGGCTGATGAGGGGGGCGCCGGACATCGACGACGGCGAGTTCTTTGCCCAAATGAAGGCGCCGAAGAGGGAACGCGACCTTACCTCTGGGGTCCTCCGCTATCGGTGGACCGAATCGGGGGGCGTCGAGCACTACCGGCATGCGCAGGCCTTCGACCACCTGGCTGCTGGGCAGTGGATGTGTAGTCGGATGAGGGTGTCGAGGTTCTAGTGTTCTGAGGCACATATTCGTTGTACCAATGGAAGCGGCCGGCGTAATAGGGTAAACCTTACAGGGAGTCACTTATGCCTGCATCGGGTCTTGGACAACTACGTCAGGCACAGGACCGCGGCGATCCACCGTTGCAAGTCTCAACACTCCCGGCACGTCACGCCATTCGTCCCGGCGGGGTCTTGCCGTCAGAAGACCGGTCCCAGACAAAAACTCAACGCATCATCCCCACCCTCAGTCCACCCGTAGCCCAGATAGGCTGGGCCCAGAAACGTTTCCGCACCGATGAAGGCGGCGGCGCCGAAGCGGAGGTCGTGCCGCGATGGGTAGGCCGGGTGCAGCCATGTGTTGCCGGCTTCTCCGAGAAGACCAACGAAGACACTGCCGCCGAGTGGGGGTGCTAGCCGCAGGATCTCATGGTAGAAACCGGTGACTAGCAGTGCGAAATCGTTGCCCTGCAACTCGCGGGGCTCGAAGCCGGAGAGGCGGCTGAAGCCGCCGAGCTCGAACTGATCATATTGAGGGAGTGTGCTGCCGAAGGAAGTGCCAGCGTCGCAGATGCCGAGAAATGTCGTGCGGCCGGTGGTGGCGGCGCCGCGTAAGCGCGCGGCGCCGCGGTCGTAAGTTCGGTCGGCGCACAGGCCGGTGCGGGACAGGCGGATCCCGGTGGACGCCGACCAGCCGGAGCGCGGGAAGACAACCCGGTCCAGGCGATCGAAGGCGATCTGGAACTCCACACCGCCCACTTCTTCGGAAATTCTGGGCCAGTCGGCAACGTCCGGCAGATCGCCGGTCACATGGCCACGGTAAAGACCGAGGCGCATCTCGCCCCAAATCGAGAAGGTCCGGCCCAGGTCGCAGGCGCCCTGCCATATCCAGCCGTCCGCTACAGCGCCCACG
Source organism: Ahniella sp. (assembly GCA_016712105.1). Lineage (GTDB taxonomy): Bacteria > Pseudomonadota > Gammaproteobacteria > Xanthomonadales > Ahniellaceae > Ahniella. The sequence goes on along the minus strand of JADJRU010000019.1, from coordinate 32,413 downwards.
CCAGGAACAGGAAAGGTCCTGCGCTTGTCCCGCGTGAACTGCAACCGGGGGGCGATGAACCAATGGCCGGTGTAGGTCAGGGGCTGGTAGAATTCTGATTCCACCGCCAACAGATCGCCGAAGGAAACCTGGTTGCGCCACTCTGCCCCGCGTGAGTTCAGCGCGGCGCGGCGGTGGTAGAGCAGAATTCGGTAGCTGGCGTTACCGTCGAAGTTGTCGGCGAGCGACAGTCCGAAGCGCAAGTAATCCGGCCCCCACGACTTCTCGTGCGCGGCAATGACGAGGTCGGCGGCGGCACGATCGTCGCGCGGTTCGAGATGGAAGTCGACTAACTCGAACTCGCCCAGGCGATAGATACGGTTCAGGTCGTCGCGCAGAACGTCCAGGTCGAGTGGCGCGCCTGGGCGCGTCTCCACGCGTCGCCGCACGCGCCTGGAGTCGTTGCGGCCGACGGACGTCACGCGCACGTCGGCCACGCGGATGTCGGCAACGCGACGGCCGGCGCGATGGGCGGCGCGCCAGGCGGCGTATTCGTCCTCACCGACCGAGAACCGGCGCAACCGTTCGATGTCGGCGCGGGCCGCGGCTTCGCCGCGATTCGCAGCCAGATTCATCAGAGGAAACGACACCATCGACACTCCCGCGAGGTCGGGTACTAGCAGCACGTCGTTCTCGGTGAACTGATCCCGCGATACGACGGCGTTTGCTTTGGTCGAGAGGTCGAGAGCCCGCCAGGCGACATTCAGAAACGTGGGATCCTTGCCGAGCTCGCTAGCGGGTGTGCCCACGTCGACGCCTATGACCGCGTCGGCGCCCATGGATCTCACCACGTCATAGGGCAGATTGCGCACCAGCCCGCCGTCGACCAGCAGGCGGTCGTCGATCTCGAACGGCGTGAACGCGCCGGGGATGGCCATGCTAGCGCGCATCGCCTCGGCGATGTCACCATGGTCTAGCACGACCATGGTACCGTCGGCTAGATCGACAGCGACGGCGCGGAACGGGATCGGCAGCGCGTCGAAGCTGCGCACGCCGGTGGTGGACAAGGTCAGGCGGCGCAGGAGAAAGTTCAGCTTCTGGCCGGCGACCATGCCAGAGGCGCCGCGCAATCGGCGTCGACTCACGCCGATCTCGATACCGAAGTACGGGAGGCGTTCCTCTTCCTTGCGGCGGTATTCGAGGTCCTGATGCGGCGGAGCGTCCTGGAAAATCGTCTCCCAGTCGACATTGACGATGACGCTGTCGAGTTCCTGCGGGGAGTAACCGCTGGCGTAGAGGCCGCCGATGATCGAGCCGATGCTGGTGCCGCAGACGTAGTCCACCGGGATGCGCAGTTCTTCAAGTACCCGCAGCACGCCCACGTGCGCGCCGCCGCGCGCGCCGCCGCCGGAGAGGCAAAGGCCGATGCGAGGGCGTCCGGGGGTGGGCAATGGGGGATCGGCCGCACGGGCAGGGGCGGCGAGGGTCGACGTGAGCGCCAGAAAGACGGCGGCGAGCAGAACACGGCGCTGCCGCATGGAGCAACCTCCGCAGCGAGGGATATCCGTTGAATCCGTCGTTGCATTCTGGGACCAAGCGGCCCCGCGGCCGGTGCCAGCTGAGCCCCTTCGCGGCCGCGAACTGCGACCAGCGTGCCGTCTGCTCAGATTCCGGGGGCGGCACGACCAATTCGGGGTGGCAGTACGGGCCCATCACGAGGAGGGAGGCTAACCAGGCTTTCCCCTCCCAATACACGGACAAGGACCGCTGATTCTGGCATGCCCGCCGCCAGACAGTCAATCCATCCCCGGAATTGCGCGGATCACGAAATGGAAGATCGGCCTCGCGGTCTTTGTATTCAAGGACGTTGATCGCGAAAGGTTGGAGGCATGTGCCTACGGCAGGCGAACTGCGGTATCGTTGGATGGAGACGGGGTGCTGGACCAGCACCGCCACACGCACGGGTTCGGCCACTCAGGTGGCTCCCATCGGAGCGCGCATCGGCAAAGTCGGCGACCGGCATAGTTACTTCGCGCAACCGCGATTCCTGCTCATTTATGGTGAGTTCGTCGCTTATGACAAACTAGTCGGGGTGTTGCAATTGTAATTGACTGTAATACAACGAGTAACGAATGGTGCGCTTTTTGTATCTCTCCCCGGTGGAAGCTCACAGTGACCGCTTGGTGCCACCTCGCGGTCCTTGACAACTCCTCCCAATCGGGGAAAACGGTGGATCGCTACGATTGGACCAAGACGGCGGCCGCATCGGGCGTCCGTTGGAAGAGCGGGGTGCAGAATCTAAGCCGCACATGGCGCGAAGTGATCGTCGTGGTCATCTTGAACGCGCCGTTCGTTTCTGCGCTCTTGGCAGTCGATTTCTACGGGGCGAATGTCACCGGCCCCGTACTGGGATATGTAACGACAACGATTCTCGGTTACTATCAACTCCCCGTGCTTGTGCTCGCGTCACTGATGGCAGTCCTGCTGGCGGCGTTCCCGAGGCTGTTGCGACTGAGCCTGGGCACGGCATTCGCCGGCTTCCTGAGCATCCTGTTCATTGACGGATTGGTCTATAGAACCTGCAAGTTCCACCTAGACGCCTTCTGGATTCGGTTCGTGCTGTCCGACTACCGAGCACTCGGGTTGACGACGACGGCGCTTGGGACCGGACTAGGGGCATTTGCGGTCATCATTGTCGTCGAGTTCGGCATCATGGCCCTCGCGCAGCGGCTGAAGTCCTTACAACGTGCGGCAACAATCTTCATCCCCGTGGTCCTTCTGGCTATGGGCCTGAGCCAGGCAGTCCACGTTGTCGCATACAAGCGCAACGACGAGCGGTTCACGGCTTTAACACCTCGATTCCCTTTCTACCTTCCGCTCACATCGCACCGTAATGCCGAGAGTATCAGCCGCCTGTTGCCGTTCGGCCAAGAGGAACGAGAAGGTGAACCGGCCAGCAGCGAGAATGCAACTCTTCAGTACCCGCTCGCGAAGTTGCGACTCTGCGATTCCCCCACAATGCCGTTACCCAACGTGGTCATCATTATGCTCGAAAGCTGGCGCCACGACATGATGAACCGGGATGTGACGCCACACATCTGGTCGCTGGCGAAACGTTCGGTTGTGTTCGGGCGCCACTACAGCACCGGCAACTCTACGACGTGTGGCGTCTTCGGACTCTTCTTCGGACTTGACTCGACCTACTGGTCGGCCGTCAAAGCCAACAGCGAACTCGTCGACAGTCCAGTCCTGATCGACGTTCTCACCGACCGGGGGTACACATTTGGTGTTTACGCGGACTCGAACTTCGAGCGCCACAAGCTCAAAGACACGATCTTCAGAACCATCGACATTCACGAGTCCTTCGCCGGCAGCTCAGACGATCAGCGCGACGCCGACATGGCCGCACAGGTTGGAACTTTTCTCGAGGATGCCTCGACGACAGGCGGACCGTTTCTCCTGTATGCCTTCTTCAAGGCAAGCCACAACAGCTACAGCTATCCGAAATCCAGCGCGGTGTTTCGGCCGGCGAAGCAGCTGAATTTCGCGCTCGCGCGCGGGGCCGACAGCGAACTGTACAAGAACGACTATCGAAATGCCCTTCACTATGACGACGGTCTTGTCGGCGGCATTCTAGCGACACTGGGGCGTCTTGAGTTGATGAAGAACACCATTGTCGTCATCACTACCGATCATGGCGAGTCGTTCAATGACAATCATACCAATGAATGGGGCCACGGTAGCAATTTCACCCAGTACCAGGTGCAGGTGCCGCTCATCATATTCGCGCCGGACCAGGAACCGCGGTCGGTTGAGTATGCGACATCTCATGTCGACATTGCGCCGACCCTGCTACAGCGCTATTTGGGATGCCTCAACGACCCAGCCGACTATAGCACCGGTCGCAACTTGTTTGACGGCGACAACTCCCCGAGGCCGTTCGTCGTCGGCGGCTATGTCGATCACGCCTACGTATTTGGCGAAGACGTCCATGTCGGGGGGCTGGGCGCCAGGCGATACAAGTTCGCGGATATCAATATCGATGCGGATACGCCGAGTTCGGAGATGGTCCGGCTTCTCGCAGAACAGACCAAGAGATTCTACGTCATTCATCCATGACAAGCGGACTGTATGGCTCCAACCTGGCCAGAGCTTTGTCATCTTGCACGGTGCATACCGGTTGTCGCGATATATTCGGCCCACACCATCTGTCGAATTGTCCCCCTCCCATTGGCCGAATGGCGGGTACCGTTTGCGGCGAATCCACCGAAAGCGGTGATATTGAGAGGAGCTGACCAATATTAACCTGTTGCAGCACAATACTATAACAGCGGCCCGTTCCTTGAAATAACCCGACAGGAGCATCATTACTCGTGCGGCTTCACGGGAGGAACGAGATGAAGTCAGGAAATGGGATTCGTCTGGCAACGGCGACGGCATTGCTTGGGTTGTTTGTCGCGACTGCGGTTGCCGCGCAGGGAGTCGGAGCCTCCGGTCCCTGGACGGACATTGCCCTGTCCTCGGGGATACAGATGGTGAACGAGACGGCACCGGCGTTTCCCGAGCTGATGGCCAACATCCCGCTGAGCATAACGGCAACGTACCACTTCTCGCCGACGTGGGCCGTCGAGGGCGAGTTCACCTGGGTCATCGCCATGGAGCAGGCGATCAGCATCGACGACGGTCCCGAGGTGGACCGAAAGACGCCGGACATTCTGGCCTGCCAAATCAGCGCCGTTGCGTGCCTCGCCCCGAACGCCGACGCCTGGATGCCGTACGTGGCAGCCGGAGTCGGCACGATGTCCTTCATCTCCAATGACGATCCCGATCGCCAGCCGGCGTTGAGCGAATCCCAGACGGCACTCGCGGTGAATTTCGGCCTCGGCACCTCTTACCAGCTGACGCCCGTCTGGGCAATTCGGGTCGATTTCCGCGAGTTTGTCGCTTTCCCCGCCGACGATGCCTGGCGGAGTGCCGGTATTGCCGAATCGGATCCGGTGTGGATGGAGCGGGGCAGTTTGGGCATAGTGCGCCGGTTCTGACCGTCCTGTTCGGCGCGTCGCAGATCATATCCGACCGGGAGGAAGGCGCCATGTTGCTCATCACGTTCAAAGCCATCATCGGCACCCAGATTGTTTACTCGCTGGCCGGCGACGTCCGCGCCATCCACTTGGCGCGGCTTGATCAACTCCTCAATCAGGCGATCGCGCGCGACATGAGCGTCTGTTTTGACATGGCCGCCGTACTGTCCCTCGATGCCGGCGCCTTCCGCTTCTTCACGGAGGGGCCCGGACGTGTGGCCGCGGTCGAAGCGCCTCCGCAAGCTTTGGACAGTGGTCGGAACGATGTTGCCTCGCGCGAACGCGACGGGGGCTGAAAGCTGGTCACGGCCAGATGCTTGCTGCAACGGCACGGCCCTTTCTGCCACGAACACCTTGAGTGCGACGGAGGGCGCAACATGTTGGAATTCGCCATCAAGGAGCAAGGCGACAAACACGTCGTCTGCGCACTCAAGGGTACGATTGCGAGTCGTCACCTGGAGCAGCTCAGCCAGATACTGATCTCGTCCTTGGCCCGCGGTGTAAAGGTCCAGTTCGACATGACGGAAGTCGCGTCCATGGAACCAGAAGCGATCAGGTTCTTCACCGAGGGACTGGGTCGTGCAGCAACGACGAGGGCACCAGATTCAGGGCGGACCGCCGCCGCGGAGATCTGAGGCGCCGCCGACCGACCAGTCTTGCATCCCGGCGCGATTGCGCTATGCTCTGCGCTGGCGGGCACTACAATCGCGGACCGGGGATGCGACGATGGCAAAGGGCAACACACAGGTGGGTCAGGACAGCTACTACCGACGTCTGCTTCAGGTGACCGAGGCCGCCAACGCGCATTTGGACCTGACGCAGATGCTGGAGTCGCTGGCTGGGGCCCTTGAGTCGGTTGTGCCGGTCGACGGTGTCGGAGTGGTGGCCGTTGGCGCCGACGGTATGATCACGCCGCTGTCGATCCATATCGTGGACACACCCAGGCAGCCCGGCGAGACAGTCGCGCAGACGATTGAGCGGGTGTTTGGGTTCTCGGTGCTCGAAGGGGAATCCCTGCCGCCGCCGCGCCCAATTGCGGGCACGACCACCGAGCACGTCCGCGACACTCGTGCTCCCCTATTGTGCCATGATACGAGCGCACCGACGACATTCACCGACATGCAGTCGATCGTGGATGTGGGCACGCGCTCGTTCGTTTGTGTGCCCCTGTTCGTCCGGGACTGGTTTCTGGGCGCCGTGTATTTCGTGCGGCGGAAGCCTCCTGCCCTCAATGAACTGGACGCACGCAATCTGGCTGAAGTAACTCCGCCGGTTGCCGCCGCGGTGGGTAACTCGCTGGCGTTCGGTGAGATCATGCGTCTGCGCGACCGACTGGCGCAGGAAGTGGTGATTCTGCGCGAAGCTGTGGATACGCAGGGCATGTTCGAAGAGATCGTGGGAAGCTCGCCGCCCCTGCGCGAGGTGCTGGCGAACGTGCAGATGGTTGCCGCCACCGATACGACGGTCCTGGTGCTGGGCGAGACCGGTACCGGCAAGGAGTTGATCGCACGTGCGATCCACAAGCGGTCTTCGCGGGCGACCGGACCACTGATCACGGTCAACTGCGCGGCGCTGCCGGGGACGTTGATTGCGTCCGAGCTCTTCGGCCACGAACGCGGCGCGTTCACGGGAGCGCTGCAGCGGCGCCTTGGTCGATTTGAGATGGCGGCCGACGGGACGATATTTCTGGATGAGATTGGCGACCTTCCCGCCGATGTCCAGATCGCCCTGTTGCGCGTGCTGCAGGAGCGCCAATTCGAGCGCGTGGGCGGAACCCAGGTCATCCGCACCAATGCGCGCATTGTCGCTGCCACGCATCGTGACCTACACGCGGCTGTCGCGGCGGGCACCTTCCGTTCGGACCTCTTCTTCCGACTGAACGTATTTCCCATCGAGATGCCGCCATTGCGCAATAGGCGGGAGGACATCCCGCTGTTGGTGGAGTACTTCGCGCAGCGCCACGGGCAGCGCGCCGGCCGACATTATCGCAGCGTTGACGCGGCGAGTATGCGCAAGCTGGTGGCCTACCGGTGGCCCGGCAATGTGCGGGAGCTCGAGAACGTCATCGAGCGCGCGGTCATCCTCTCGACCGGTGACCGACTGGCCATCGATGAACATGCGCTGAAGGGCCTCCGTGTGCCTGGCGGCAGCGCTAGCCAGGGCGGCGGTACGAGCCTACGCGCCAGCATGCGAGAGGCCGAGAGGGAGCTAATTGAGGCCTCTCTGTCCGCCAGCGCGGGCCGTGTGTCGGGCCCCGCCGGCGCCGCCCACCGGCTGGGACTCCCGCCGAGCACGCTCGAACGCAAGATCCGCTTCCACCAGATCGACAAATACCGCTTTCGCCGCGGCTGACTCGCCCGAGGCGTGTAGCGTTTTCGATCTCCAATAATGGCATTTTCACCGTTTGTGGCGAGCTGTGGCTGGATGCATCTGCGCTGACCTGTTGTCATATATGAAGTTAACGATGGCACGTCCCTTGTATTCAACCATCCACAGACATTCGGGTGGCGCCCTCCATTCGGGTCGGCTGGCCGCCGGGTCCCCCACTGCTGTCCGTGCCGCAACTCCTTGGAGGTCTTGCATGCCTCACCGCCGGAAGTCTCACGAGACGCGCGCCCTCGCTCGCCTGACACCGGCGGCGCTTCTGCTGGCCGCTCTGCTTCTGGCTGGCTGCAGCCGTCAGGCACCACAGGCGCCCCCAGCGGCGCCGGAGGTCGCGGTCGTGGTCGTCGCCCCTCAGGCGCTCGTCGTAACCACCGACCTGCCCGGCCGCATCACGGCCTTCCGTACCGCAGAGATTCGTCCGCAGGTGAGCGGAGTCCTCCTGAAGCGCCTGCACGCCGAGGGCGCCGAGGTGCGCGCTGGCCAGACGCTGTACCAGATCGACCCAGCCTCGTACCGCGCAGCGCTGGACAATGCACAGGCCACATTGGCCAGGGTGGAGGCGCAGCTGCCGCCGCTGCGGATGCGCGCCGAACGCGTGCAGTCGCTCCTGAACGATCGCGCCGTCAGCCGGCAGGATGTGGACGACACGGCGGCCGCACTACTGCAAGCCGAGGCGGAGGCAAATGCGTGGAAAGCGGCGGTCGCTGCGGCGCAGGTCAACCTGGCCCGCTGCCGAATCACCGCCCCTGTGTCAGGACGCATCGGGCGCTCGAACGTGACAGAGGGTGCTCTCGTGACCGCATACCAGCCGGTGCCGCTGTCCACGATCCAGCAAATCGATTCCGTCTACGTCGACATCACGCAATCGACTGGCGAGGTGCTGCAGTTGCGACGTCGGCTGGATTCGGGTCAGTTGCGCGAGGGCAGCGCCGACGTCAGCTTGATTCTGGAGGACGCTTCGCACTACGCACACCAGGGCACTCTGCGCTTCCGCGAGGTCACGACCGATCCGACTACCGGCTCGGTCGCCCTTCGCGCGGCCTTCCCGAATCCGGAATCCCTCCTGCTGCCTGGCATGTTCGTGCGCGCCCTGATCCAGGAGGGGCAGAGCGAGCAGGCCATCCTCATCCCACAACAAGGTGTCTCGCGCACACCGAAGGGCGAGCCGACGGCGCTGGTCGTGGGCCAGGACGGCGTCGTCCAGTTGCGCTTGCTGACGTTGGACCGGGCGGTGGGCAACCGGTGGCTCGTCACGTCGGGATTGCAGGCCGGCGAGTTGGTCATTGTCGAGGGCTCCCAGCGTGCGCGGCCAGGCACGACCGTCAAGACCGTGCCTTTCGCGGAGGACAAGGCCACACCGGCCGGCACGAACGCCACCACCGTGCAACCGGCGACGGCCAACTGACGGAGGCCCGAGATGTTGTCGAGATTTTTCCTGGAGCGGCCCGTCTTTGCCTGGGTGATTGCGATTGCCATCATGGCTGCAGGCGTGTTCGCCATCGTCCAGCTACCCGTTTCCCAGTATCCGCCCATCGCTCCGCCATCGATCGCGGTCGAGGCATTCTACCCGGGCGCCTCGGCCTCGACGGTGGAGAACAGCGTCACCCAGATCATCGAGCAAAAGATGACCGGGTTCGACAAGCTGCTCTACCTCTCGGCAACAAGCGACGCTTCTGGTTCGTCGCGCATCGAGTTGACGTTTGCGCCCGGCACCGATCCCGACCAGGCGTGGGCTGAGGTGCAGAACAAGCTGCAGCTGGCGATGGCCAGCCTGCCGGAGGCGGTACAGCGCCAGGGGGTCAAGGTCAGCAAATCCACGCGCAACTACCTCATGATCATCGGTCTTATCTCCGAAGATGGAAGTATGGACGGTAACGACCTCCGCGACTTCGCGGGGTCGAATCTCGAAAAGGACCTGGCGCGGGTCCCCGGCGTCGGCGAGGTAACGAACTTCGGCTCGCTCTATGCCATGCGCGTTTGGATGGATCCGGACAAGATGGTCGGGCTTAAGGTCACAATCGAGGACGTCATCGCCGCGCTGAGGAGCTACAACGTCGAGATCTCCGGCGGCCAATTCGGCACGCAACCGGCCGTACCCGGACAGCGCCTGAACGCGTCGATCCTCGTGCAGAGCTTCCTGAAGACGCCCGAGGAATTCGCGGCGATTCCCATCCGCATCAACCCCGACGGTTCGGCCATCCTGATCAAGCACGTGGCTCGCACGGAGCTCGGAGCCGAGTTCTACGACGTGCAGGCGTTCTACAACGGCAAGCCGGCCGCAGGCATGGCGATCCGCCAGGCGGCGGGCGCCAACGCGCTGGACACGGCCAATGCCGTGCGTGCGAAGTTGGACGAGATGAGCAAGTTCTTCCCGGCCGGTGTCAAGGCCATCGTACCGTACGACACGACGCCGTTTGTGAAGGTAGCCATCGACGAGGTCGTCAAGACACTGTTCGAGGCTGTCCTACTCGTATTCCTGGTCATGTACCTCTTTCTGGGAAACATCCGCGCGACGATCATTCCGACGATCGCGGTGCCGGTCGTCGTACTTGGCACATTCGCTTCGCTGGCGCTGTTTGGGTACTCGATCAACATGCTGACGATGTTCGCGATGGTGCTGGCTATCGGGCTGCTGGTCGATGACGCTATTGTGGTGGTCGAAAACGTCGAGCGCATCATGAGCGAAGAGGGGCTCTCGCCACGCGAGGCCACCCAGAAGTCCATGAACCAGATCACCAGTGCGCTTATCGGTATCGGCCTCGTGCTGTCGGCTGTGTTCGGCCCGATGGCCTTCTTCGCCGGTTCGACCGGTGTCATCTACCGGCAGTTCTCGGTAACAATCATCACGGCGATGCTGCTGTCGGTGGTGGTGGCCCTGGTCCTGACGCCCGTGCTGGCCGCCTCACTGCTCAAGCCCGTGGCTGCGGGCCATAGCCCCTCCGAGTCCGGATTCCGCCTGTTCCGGCCGTTCTTCCGCTGGTTCGACCGCATGTACGCCGGTGCGGCGAATCGCTACCTCGGGATCGTCGGTAGGGCTATGTCGCGCCGACTACGCTACATGGCGGTGTTCGCGATCATCGTCGTCGGCCTGGGCGTACTCTATGCGCGCATGCCGACGGGGTACCTGCCGGACGAGGATCAGGGCATCCTGCTCGTGCAGGCCTCACTGCCGGCGAACTCGACCTCCGAACAGACGGCTGCCGTAACGGACACCATCCTCGCCCATTTCCGGGACAACGAAAAGGAAGCGGTCACTTCGTGCATGACCATCCAGGGCATGAGCCTTGCCGGCCGCGGCCAGAACCAGGGGCTGGCCTTTGTCAAGCTGCGTGACTGGGACGAGCGCGACGGAAGGGACCTCAAGGTGGGCGCCGTGTCTGGCCGCGCCATGCGTGAGTTCGCCGGGATCCGCAATGCGATGGTGTTCGCTTTCGCGCCTCCGGCGGTGCCGGAACTGGGCAACGCCACGGGCTTCGACTTCCAGCTGCTGGACCGCGGCGGCCTTGGACATGAGGCGCTGACCGCGGCTCGCAACCAGCTGCTGGGAATGGCAGCGCAGGACCCCCGCCTGCGCTCGGTGCGACCGAACGGCCTGGAGGACGTGCCGCAGTACCGTGTCGATGTTGACTGGGATCGGGCGGGCGCCCTGGGCGTCCCGATCAGTTCGATCCACACGGCTATCGCCGCCGAGTTCGGCAGCGCCTACGTCAACGACTTCGTACAGGGGGGTCGCGCCAAACGAGTGTTCCTGCAGGCGGATGCACCACACCGCATGGCCCCCGAGGACCTGGAAAAGCTGTATGTCCGCAACCTGTCGGGGAAGATGGTGCCGCTGTCGGCGGTGGCCAGTGGACACTGGGAATTCGGGCCGTCGCGGCTGGAGCGGTTCAATGGCTTCCCTGCAATGAACATCGTGGGTGAGCCGGCGCCGGGCGTCAATTCCGGCGACGCAATGCAGGCGATGGAAGAGATCGCCGCCAAGTTGCCGGTCGGCGTCGGTTTCGACTGGACCGGCCTGTCGTACCAGGAGCGGATGTCCAGTTCCCAGGCACTGCCGCTGTACATGGTCTCGGTCTTCGTGATCTTCTTGGTCCTTGCCGCGCTGTACAACAGTTGGTCGGTGCCCCTGGCGGTTCTGCTGGTTCTGCCACTGGGGGCCATTGGTGGTGTGATCTCATCCACGCTCCTGCACAAGGCCAACGATGTCTATTTCCAGATCGGCCTGTTGACAACCCTCGGGCTCACCACGAAGAACGCCATTTTGATCATCCAGTTCGCAATGGACCGCATCCGTCAGGGCGCCACGCCCGTGGATGCGAGCCTCGAAGCGGCAAAGCTCAGGCTGCGTCCGATCATCATGACTTCGCTGGCGTTCGGGTTCGGCGTACTACCGATGGCCTTGACGAGCGGCGCCGGCGCCGGTGCACAGAATGCGATCAGCATCGGCGTACTCGGGGGCATGGTCGCCTCGACGATGCTGGCCCCGATCTTCGCACCGCTCTTCTATGTAATGATCCACACGGCGCTCACCAGGAAGCGGACGACTGCGGTGTCCCTTCCCGCGTCGAATCCCGGGGAGCACTGAGATGAGACGACACCTCTCAATCCTGGTGACGGCGCTCATGGCGCTTCTGGTATCGGGCTGCACGCTGGCTCCGAAGTACATTCGGCCGGATGCACCCGTGCCCGCACGCTGGCCCGAGTACACCGCTGAAGTCCAAAGTATGGCGGGCTCCCCGACGGACAGTTCAGCGATAGCCCATGCCGACAGCATACCCGCTGAACCCGAAACCGGGTTGCCGCCGCTGGCAGAGTTCCTGCCGGACGTGCGCCTGCAGGAACTGATCGACCTCGCCTTGGCAAACAATCGAGACCTGCGGATCGCCGCGCTCAATGTGGAGCGGGCCCGCGAAATGTTCCACATCCAGCGTAACGAGCTGTTGCCATCCATCCAAGGTGCCGGCTACGTGTCGCGGCAGCACGATCCGGCGACGGTCTCGGGCACCGGGGCGGAACTAACCAGTGAGTATCACACTGTGGAGTTGGGCATCGCCTCGTGGGAGATTGACTTCTTTGGCCGCGTGCGGAGCCTGAAGAACGCCGCGCTCGAACAGTATCTGGCGACGGCAGAGGCCCGGCGCGCCGCGCAGCTGTCGCTGCAATCGCAAGTCGCCGCCGCCTGGCTGGTGCTGGCGTCGGACCGGGACTTCCAGGCCTTGGCAGACTCGACGCTGGCCAGTCAGCAGGCCGGCTACACAATGATGGTACGGCGTGTCGAGGTCGGGATGGGCTCGGAAATCGACCTGAGGCGTGCACAGACTGGCGTTGATGCCGCCCGCGACGCTGTCTCTCGCGCTCGGCTGGCAGTAGAGCAGGATCGCAACGCGCTGGACCTGCTGGCGGGTGCGCCGGTTCCGGCACGGCTGCTGCCGGAGGGCTGGGCCTCGATCCAGATGCCGCGCGACATTGCGGTCGGGTTGTCGTCTACGGTGCTGCTGGCGCGTCCGGACGTCATGGCCGCCGAGCACCAGTTGATGGCGGCCACCGCGAATATGGGCGCCGCACGCGCAGCGTTCTTCCCGCGCATCTCGCTGACGTCGCTGCTGGGGACCGCTAGCAACGCGCTGTCGGGGCTGTTCGAGTCGGATTCTGGCAGCTGGACATTTTCCGGTTCGGCCGCCATGCCGATTTTCGATGCGCGTACCTTCGCCGCCGCAAAGGCCACTACAGCCAACCGCAATCTGATCCTGGCGCAGTATGAAAAGACGATCCAGACCGCTTTCCGTGAGGTGTGCGACGCTCTGGCTGTGCAGGCCACGATCGACGGGCAAATGGCCGCGCGCCAGTCTTGGGCTGAGGCCAGTGGTGAAACATACCGGCTGGCGCTGGAGCGCTACGACACTGGCCTTGACAGTTACCTGAGCGTGCTCGACGCGCAGCGCTCGTACTTCGCCGTCCAACAGAGTGTCATCGCAACGCGGCTGGCCAAGTACGCGAACCTGGTGAATCTGTACGCGATCCTCGGAGGTGGCGATGCCTGACGGCGTGCCGCCACCTCGACAAGCGGCCACTGACGGTCGCCATTTCCACCGGAGGGCATAGATGGACAGCAAGCGAGCCACGAGATGGTCGGCCATTGTCTTGGCGCTGGGGGTCCTGGTGTACATGGCGACCTGTTACCGGTCGTAGCCGAGTTCGCGTCGAGCAGATGGGCAATGGCTCACTCGCCATCGGACTGAAGGCTAGATACGACCTGTCGGCAGTGAGATCGCTGGATGCACGCGCCGTGCACTTCCTCACCGAAGGCGTGCGAGGGTTGGCGTAACTCCGGTACGTCGCCGACACTGATCGAGGACCTGCGGCGCCAACGGGGTTGAGGCTAACTCCGGTCGTAGCGTCCTCGCTGATGACTGCCGGCAGTTGTCCATGACATCATCCCCGGAGACTGACCCGGGCCGTAGGTTGGGATAGAACACGGGCAGACTTTGGACTTCGAGGAGTTGATCAATGTCTGAAATGGCGCCACGCGGGTCAAGAGGACCGTGCTCTGATATCAATATGCGACTGACTCTGGCTGCCGAATCGAGCGAGGTCCAGCTTTGAGCAAATGTGCCCGGCCGGCCATTCGAATTGAGATCCTGCCAGACGTGTTGGACTACTTCTCCAAGTGTCTGATTCCGCTACATCAGGCTGTGCACTACGTGGCTGAGACACAGAGGCATGCCCTGCATCAGCGCGTCAATGATCAGATGGCCCAGATCGATCCTGAGAGCTTGTGGTTGGCGACAACCGGGACAGATCTCCAGAAACGCCTGGCAGGCCGATCTCGCCGGAGTGTGGAATGGGACGCTCGGGTCTGGGCTCTGTCGGAAGCATTGTCGCGGGAGATTCCGAGTCTACGCATCTGCCTTCTGGACCCGCCGGTGGACGGGAGACTTCCTCCGCCGCTTGACGTGATTGCGCTCCAGGGGATTGGCGCCACCGCCGACCATCTTGTGCCGCTCCGGCGTCTGCACTGGGATGGATTCCGTCTGTTTCGCATGGATTCCGCGTTCCTGCCGCTGGCGCAACTGGAGGTCCCCCACGCGCAATATTGGATACTTAAGGAGCTGATCGAACAAGATCTGACCGCGCACACGTCAGTGAGGTTGGACCCCCTTCTTCATGGTTCTCCTGACCAGATTCTGCCGCTCGCGCACAAAGACTGGTTTCGGGATTGCCATCTGGAAGGTGATCAGTTTCGCCACCTCAAGGCCGAGGTGTATCTACCATGGCCGCGATCAACGGCGGAGCCAGGCATAGTTTTGACTGACATGGCTTGGACTCCTCAGGGAAGCGAAGTCCACTTCAGATGTGAGGAGGTGCCGAGTCTGGATCGATTGAGCATTCGGGGTACGAGGCATGTTCACGCGGTCTACGATTCGGCAAACGACGAGTTTGTGCGCTTTGTTGCATCCATCAGGACCATCACGCCGGATGCATGGGGCCAGCGGGTTAGCGGCCTGCCGGTCAGTATGGCAGACGACTGGGGTCGACGCCACAAGGTCATTGAGATTATGGCGCCGCTCCCCCGGGCGGTATTCGCGAAGCTCTGCGCCCAGTTCTTCGTCTGGAACGGTCCAGTGCAGCGCTACTTCGGGGCCGATGGCTAGAGGCGTCAACTCAATGGCAGTGGCGTGGCCGCGGCCGCCGATACACGGCCAAGGTGGAGCATTGGCTGCATGGTCAGGGATTCAAGAATACGGGGTGAAGTTCATGGGGAACGCGAAGCTGACGCGCAGGGAACGGGAGAAGCTGGATCACCGACGGGAGGTTCTGGCCGGCGCCCTGCAGCTATTCTCTGAACACGGGTTCCACAACGTGTCGATGCAACAGGTGGCCGAGAAGTCCAACTTCTCCATTGGGTCCTTGTACAACTACTTTAAAAACAAGGAAGATATTTACCGGACCCTGCTAGACGAACTGGCCAACACGTTCCACGAGGCCGTCGCCGAGGCGCTCGCCGAAGGCCACGACGAGGTGGAGAAGCTAAGGAGATACGTAAGGACCATGGGCAGGGTCTTTGGTGAGAACTTGGTCTTTATCCGTCTCTACCACCGCGAGACAGCGGGGGTCAGCGCCAATCCTAAGGCGGGCTTCGACGACACGATCCGAGTCCGCCACGCCGAGTTCCTCCAGGTTCTTTCGGGAATCATGGCCGACGGGATGGAGAGCGGCGCGTTCCGCCGGATCGCCGAGCCGTACCTCTTGGCCGTTGCACTCGACGGCATCGTCAGCGCGATGATGCTCGCCAGTCTCGAGGATCCCGAGAACATGACCATCCCCGAGGATCCAAATGTCCCCCTGAACATCCTATTCCAGGGGCTCCTCGTTTCGTGAGGCGAGGGGCGCTCGGTCGGTTCTAGAAGACTCATGGAGGGTCGAACATGTGCGAGAACGTGGAATCCTTGCCGGAAATCGCGGCAATACTCGTGCTGGCTGGCACCCTGGCGCTCGGAGGCTGTGCTGACGAGAAGGCAGCCCCGGCCGTGGCGGCGCCGACGGTGTCGGTCATTATTGTCGAGTCCGGTCGCCTGCCGTTGACCAGCGAACTATCGGGACGGACGACACCGTACCGCATCGCGGAGATCCGGCCCAGGGTCAGCGCGTGAAGAGCCGGTCTTGGAATCGGTTCATTTTGAAACTGGACTCTGTTCCGTTTCTCGCAACCCGTTCAATCCGGACACTGAGATTCAGTTCACCTTGCGCGAGGCGGCTAGAGTTTCGATCTCGGTGATTGATGTCAAGGGGCGGGCTCCGCTGCCGGTGAATCTGTTCACGGTCGGGGTTGATGAGGCCAAGGCCATTCTGTTCTCGCGGCTCAAGGAGCAGACGCCAGGGCCGGGGTATTGTCACTTCCCCGAAGGCGAGGGATACGAGGAGGAGTACTTCAAGCAGCTGACCGCTGAGAAGCGCGTGATCAGGTACACGAAGGGGTATCCGAAGGCAGAGTGGATCAAGACGCGGGCGCGCAACGAGGCGCTCGACTGCCGGGTGCAGGCGCATGCGGCGCTTTGTTTGTTGAATCCGCTGTGGAAGACTGTGGAGAAGAACCTGGCGCCGAGGCTGCCGTTTCCGGAGCAGGGGATTGCGGAGCCGTCCTCCGGCACAGCTCCGAGGCATCTGATCGGAATGGCGGGGCAGACGAATGGTGAACAGCTGCGGAGGATCGCGGCGCGGGATTCGTGGGCGACGCGGCGAAGGCGATAGGGCCCAGAGCATAGATTGTGCGCCACGAGACCAGGGCAACACTGGTCACACGCGGTCCTTGAAAACGCTTGATCGTCAGAGCGATGAGCGAGCCGTCGTATGAATTGCATTCGTGTCGCTGTTGGTGGCCAGGACGCGGCCTGCCGCGCCTCATCGTGTTCGTGTACGGGACTATTGGAAGAAGCGGTGCATGCGGTGATCCGCGCGCGACATTGCCGACGAGACTAGTCGCGTGGTCGTATCCGCGCATGTGAAATTTTTGCGAACAGGATCATTGCCGTTGACGGCAACATAGTGTGGCCGTAGTCTCATTTCGATTCCAATTGCGTTGCCTTGTTGCGGCCTATCTGCCGCAGTCGCCCAAGGTAGTGCGGTGTCGAATGTGGACACGGGGTGGGAGACCGGCCTGGCTCCTCGATCTAGTCCGTGTCCGTGGAATAGCAGAGCGTCCACCCAGAGTCGAAAGCTGACTAGTCACCATTGCTGCTCGGGCGTGAAGAGCGTGTCTAGGGTCGCGACTGTCCTGCCAGGGAAACGTGAAGTCAGATGATCACTGTGACATAGTGTCGCGGCATCGACAACCTCGCCCATGCAAAGTCTGTTTTGCGACTAACTTTGAAGGAGGAGGGGAGCTATGAACAAGCGCAGTTTCAATTCCAGTCTTGTGGCGGCGGTTTGTTCCGTGATGATTGTCCTGCTGCCTGCTACAGTACAAGCAGCTGATTGCCTACGGTACGAATACTATCTCCATTGGAGCGGAGGTAGCAATCTCGGAGCGATGGGCACCGAGGGCTATGACGTAGCCATCAGTGGTGAAGTTGCTGTAGTGTCCGCGTTTGAAAACGGCATCCGGATTCTGGACATTTCCATCCCGGATTTCCCGACGATTCTCAGCTCGATCGATACAGTCGGCAATGTGACTGGTATCGCAGTCGATGGATCCCGAGCCGTTCTGTCCGGTGGAATTGGCTATGGCATCTCGATCGTAGACATTGCAGATCCGGCTGCGCCATCGGTTGACGGGCAGTTGGCGCTGCCGGGGGCTGCCTCCGATGTCGAGGTGGTGGGCAATTTCGCGTACGTCGCATGTGGATCTGCCGGAATGAAGGTGGTGGACATTTCGACGTCCGCTTCGCCAGTGGTGGTTGGAGAATTTTCGGCACCGGGGCTCTTCAACGTGACGGTTACAGAAGACACTGCGTTTCTGACAAGCGTCGGCGTCCTGCGACTTGTAGACGTGAGCAGCCCTTCAACTCCCGTTCAGCTGGGCGCGATCGCCCTTGCCGACTACGCCTATGAAACGGCGGTGCGGGGCCACTATGCGTACGTCACAACCGGTGCAGAAGGGCTGCAGGTTGTCGACATTCAGAACCCTGCGACTCCCGTGGTCATTGGGGCGGTCGCAACGCCGGGGGCGTGGGGAGTCTCCCTGTTTGGTGACATCGCTTATGTGTCTGACAAATGGGATGGTCTTTACGCCATCGATATCTCGAACCCCGCAAGCCCAATAATCCTGAGCAACAAGAACGCACTCGACTCATCAGTCTATCGGACAGCGATCTCCGCTGGGCGTGTCTTTGCTGGCGGCAATGGTCTTCTGGTCTACAAGACGGGGAATTCGCTAACCGTCGCGCCGGTTGGGTCATTGGACTTTGTTGCCGCCAGCAGTGCTGTGGTTTCGGGCACGCTGGCGTATGTTGCGGCCTACGGCGACGGCTTGTACGTGATCGACATTGCTGATCCCGCCCACCCATCGATTGTTGGCAACGCTGCCGCAAGCTACGCACGCGACTGCGTCGTCTCTGGTGGATATGCCTTTGTGGCCGATCACAACGCTGGCCTGAAGGTGTACGACGTTTCCAACCCGGCAAGCCCGTACTTGTATGGCTCCGTCGATACACCGGGAACGGCGACGGGGGTCGGAATCACCGGCAGTACGGTCTTGGTAGCTGACAACTCCGGACTCCTCGCAGTTGATGTCTCGGATCCTGCGAACCCCGTGCTGGGAGACTTCCTGGCTAGTCCTGGCCTCGCCGTTGAGTTGACGATTGCCGGCACGATCGCGTATGTAACAACCCAAGGAGGGGACGGGCTGTGGGCGGTGGACGTTTCCGACCCCGCTCAACTGGTGGAAATTGACTACTTGGCAACGCCCACTCCCTCGCGTCACGTGTCGATCGAGGGTACAACCGCGGTGTTAGCCGGTGATTCTGGCGGCGTCAATTTCGTGGACATCTCTGATCCCGTGGCGCTCACGCTGATGAGCACTGTGCCGACGTCCGACGTGGCGATGGGATCCGTGCTTGTCGACGGTATTGCCTACGTGGGAGACAGTCGTGGCCGGCTGATCATTGTTGATGCCTCAGTCCCCGTGAGTGCGGCAGTCATCGGGGGCGCCGATGCGACGGATTCCGCGTACGGCGCCGTTGCGGCGGGGGACTTGATCCTTGTATATGGGCAAGGTGGAATCGCGCTTGTTGAAGCGCAGTGTACTGGACTTAGCGCGGTCACCGAGGAATTGCCGACTGGATCGCGCCTTAGCCGGTCGTTTCCGAACCCCTTCAACCCCCGCACGATGATCCAACTTTCCGTGCCGGGGCAAGATGCCGTCTTGCTTCAGGTATTCGATCTGTCGGGTCGTCTGATCAAGACACTCGTCGACAGCGAAATCAAGCCAGCCGGAACTTACGATATCCCGTGGGACGGGCGTGATGCGGGTGGACGAGCTGTTTCGGCAGGCTCATACCTGTACAAAGCAAAGGTGGGCAGCGTTGTGGAGTCGGGGAGAATGACTCTATTGAAATGATCGTCTGCCTACACGGCGGTATTGAAATGGGGCCCGGACGGCAGTTCGGGCCCCCACTTTATCAAGACTTGTTCAATAGCTGATAAAGAAGAGATCCGCATCAACTGGCCGTCCGTTTAACAAGGCATGTCCGTCCGGATAGTAATCTACCGGGTCTCCCTTGTCCGCTCGCGGGTCATGCCAAAGCAGGCGAACTTCATGTCCGGAATCCAGTGTGGCAGACAAGTTCAGGACAATCTTCTTGCCAGCTGTCTGGGGGATGACGGGAAAAGCTAGTGTGCGAGGGCTGAGCATTTTGATCGAGTGGAACGCGGGACCTGAACACGGCCAGGGACTGCGTACTTCCACTGGCAAAAAGCTCCTCAATTTCGATTTCCATATCCATTTCAGTTGGCAGCGTGCCTGTTGTCGCGACCAGAAGCACGATGCCGCGAAGGTCAATCCCACCAACGTGAAATACCTGGCTGATGACTACGCCGGGTGACAAGGGAGGTGTCTGAGCATTCTTGACGAGCTGCGACGTCCCGGGGAGCCGTCGTTCCAGGGGCAGGCTCTCCAGATCAACGCCGCTCCTGCCCGCATTCCTGATGACTTGAAAGCCCTCGGCGCCATCGGCGATCTGAAGCTCGACGAAGTAGTTTGACCGCAGGTACGTCCAGATCGACGGCGCCAACTCGTCTACCGATCTCGCGCCCGGTGTGAGGCCGGCCGCGCGTCCCAGAACCAATTGCGTGGGACCACTCCTGTGCAGGTCGGCGATGACTGATGCCTCGTCTCGAACACTTCCTGCAAGCAGAGTAACCTGGCGCGTGGCCAGCGGTTGCCCCGACAGAAATGCGAGGCCCGGCTGGGCCGGCCATCCGATCGTGGGGCTCTCGTTGCCCGCGTCAAGGGTTGCAAGAACACGTTCGATGGTCTCGTGCCTGCCCTTTGCCATGGCGATTTCCGCGGTTGGGCGATCCCATTGGATAAGCGATGAACGATTCGCGTGTGTCACGAGCCACAATCGCTCTCCTGCGAGCGGGACCATCGAAGCAACAAGAAATACAACACCGAGCACGGCGACAGGAATACGGGCTAGGCGGACCACGCCAAGGAGGCAGACCACGACGAACAGCGTACCGTAGAATGCTGCGAAGATATGGGCAACGTCACTGCGCCACATTATTACGACCCAGCTGGACAATGCGAGAGCAAACAGTGATCCCATGCGCGTATCGACTGCCTGTCGCCGAGCAATTAACGCAAGAAAGGGGACCGCAACGACCAGACCTGCAATCATCTGAATCGCGGCTACTCGCAGTCCTACATGACCCGGCCATGCAGGGCCGAGATGTTCTCCAGTGAAGACCTGCGAAAACGCTGTGTTCATCCCTTGCGGACGGAAGAAGCTCTCCAGGAAGTTCAGAGTGACATGGTGCGGGGAATAGGCCAAGGGACAAACCACGGTATCCCATGCGGCATGAGTCAGTGTACCGGTTGCTGCCGCGACGAGCAGCGCGATGGCGAAAACTCCAGCGAGGCCGACCAGCATTCCGGCAATCCGCAGATCTCGGAATGAGAACGCGTTTGAGGCCAGTAGACGAGTGAATCCGTGGCCCGCAAAAACGATGATTGCCCCGCAAACCAACATGTCCAGGCCGAATAGGGACAGACACCCCCAGGCGATACCGAGAAGCAGGCCATTGGTGAACTGTCGGTTCGTACGCCAAAGCACTTCCGCATGAAATGCGGCGAAGGCGGCTGCGCAAACGTAGCGGGGTGAGACCGGCCCGATTGCCAAGACGCCCAATGGAATCAGCCAGCCGATGCGCCCTGCGCCATAACGCCGGACCACGTAGAACCCGAGAATCGACGAACAGCCTGCAACAACCGCTTTGAACACTACCAGGGTGCGAACGCTCTCCCCAAAGATCCAAAAGAACGGCAATAGAGCATAGTATTGAGCTGGGCCGTAGACGGTGAAGATGTCGCGATAGAGCAAACCACCATGAGCGACCACGCGGGCACCCAGGGCCCAAAGTCCATCATCGAGCATGTTGAAGCCCTGGCGTTCAACGAGAAAAGCTAGAAAAGCGGGCACAATGAACAGGGCGGTCCACAGGAGCCAGGATCGTATTTGGGAATTCACCTTTTGACCGCTCCGGATGTAAATGGGCCGGTTATCGACACTCACAGGCGCCAACCCGCGCGCCATTGAAAAGAGCTAGTCAATCGTACGAAAAGTACGTTGTTGCCACAACGATTGTCGCGAACGGCACATCGATCTGCAAGCTCAAGTTACCCCGCAGGATGCTGGTGCGAAGGGCATCTGCATGAATACGCACAAGTTGAACGAGGCTTGGTTCCCATTCGCTGCGGGAGGAATGCTGAAGCGAAGTGCCATGTTCGGTCAATTGCCCACTCGATTTCCCGAACTATCTCAGGACATATGACCATACCGATAATCCTGGACGGGGTGCGACCGTAATCCAACATCCAGAGCCGGCCAGTCGGTGCCCACGCGTCCATATTGCGGAGGGTCCCGAAGGCAATATTTCGACATAAATGTCCAATATCTCTCTCTCAATTCACGCTGCGCGCCCCGACCGGGGAGCCAATCCTTTTTTGCCTCGAAATCGAAGCGCGAGAAGTTTACAGCGGCCTCGGCCCTCATTGGGATCGAGGTCGTTTTTGTTGTTTGTGGCACATGGGGTTACGGGGACAGAAATTTGGCGCGCCAGGGTCGCGGAACAGAGAGACGGCGAGAGAGAGCGGCAGGCAGGTGGAACGGCCGTGGAATTGTCTCTGAGTCTCAAAATCGCGCTTACGACTCTTTTTGGTTAACAGCTCGTCAATCGTGCCTGGCCCCACGGTTCCTCTGCCCGTCGGAGGATGGTGCCGACAGCGAAGACGGCGATCCTCTATTGCAGATCGATGCACTCGCCTTTGGCTGCTTAATCCCATTTTTGGACAACTATCTCCATACGGCCAACTCGAGGCGGTGATAGACTTGCTCTATCGCCCAACCAGCTTATTCGAACGGTCGTCCGCGGCCAATGGAGGAAGTACATGCGATCAGCACTTCTTGTTGCTGCAGCGTCGTTGCTGCTAATAGACATCGCCAGCGCCACCACATTTCTGCCAGAACGTGGTCTCGGTGTGACCAAGACTATTCAGGAGCTCCTTTCCAAGGTTGCGCCCGGCCAGGAACAAATTCAGATCGACGACATGGTTTTCGACGTTCAATCGCTTCAGAAGAGTGGATTTCAAGGCTCGACGTGGACAGACGGTGGAGTCTTCTATGACTTTGACGCAACCGTGTCCGAAACGCAGAAGGCACAGTGGCGCGCTGCCGCTCAACAATGGGCAAATGTTGCCGGGCTGCGATTTCGCGAGCGGGTGGCGCAGTTAAACTACATTCATGTCATTGCCGACAACGTCAACAACTCCCGCGTCGGGATGGTCGGCGGCAAACAGGACATGCGGATAGCCAGCTGGGATTGGCAATTCATCATTGCCCACGAAATTGGGCACGCTCTTGGGGCTATTCATGAGCACCAGAGAAGTGATCGCGACACATATGTCGCTATTGTTGCGGTGAACATTCAGTCTGGCCCGGAATCCAATTTCGTTAAGATTGATGGTACCGTCAATAGTGCTACCTACGACTTCGATTCCATCATGCACTACGATGGATGCGCTTTCTCTGTTGATTGCCCTGATGGCTCCACCTGTGACTGCACAAATCACACGATTGAAGTCCTGCCGCCCAATCAGGCGCTGCAGTCTACCATCGGTCAGCGATCTTATTTGAGTGCGATAGACAGAGCCGGGATGGCTAACAGGTACGGCAGCGTTGTGGCAGTTGGGCAGGGGAGTGCGGACGCTGCGCTGTTTCTTGCTGCCTTTGCTCGTATTGGCCTCACAAATCCAGGATGGTGCCCTGTAGGCCCAGTCATGCGTGAAGCCAACGGTCAGATTCAATTGTTCAAGACGGCGATGGAAGAAGACGCCATACTGTCTCTTCAAGATGCTGCGCCGATGGCATATGCCACATATGGCGCAATCTACGCAAAATACAACGCCCTCGGCCGAGCCAATTGCAGCTATCTTGGCTACCCCACAAGTGACGAGGGCGACACCGCCCCGTCGCCGTACCCGGCTGGCGTGGGAACAGTCGGACGCTACACGCGCTTTGCGACGGCGACAATTAACTATAACCCGAGATCGGGTGAATCGTTCGAGGTCCATGGCGCGAACTTCACCTACTTCCAGCAGCACGGATATTCGGGCTGGCACGGCTTCCCTACGTCTGACGTGGTCGTGACGGCGGACGCCGAGCGAACCCGAGTGGAGGATAATGGCTATATTGTGACGCCGCGTGGGGGAATTACCTATTACGAATCGCCCACTGCACCGTCGAACCTTGTGGTTCGCTCGTCGAGCCAAAAAAGCGCGATTGGCATTGCATGGCTTGATCGCTCAGAGATTGAAACGGCATATCGGATTCGCAGGACTTCGCTCGATCCTTGGAAGCGTGCAGTTGAGACTGATACTCTGTTTGTCGCCGCTAATGACACAAGCTATTCCGACCCCAATGTCGTCGCCGACCAGCGGTACTCATACGTTGTTGAGGGTATGTACAACGGCGCGTTATCTCCGCCGTCCAATGAGCTTCAGTTTGTGGTTCCGTCTGGCGCGACAATAGTCGTCCCGGATAATGCGCTCACAATTCAGGCAGCGATCAATCTGGCCAGCGCCGGTGCAACCATTTCGGTACGTCCTGGTTCCTATCCAGAATCGCTTGCCATTAACAAAGCGGTGACCATTCAATCCATGGGCGGCAGTGGGGCCACCACGATTTCTGGACCAGGAACCACTGCCCACGCGGT
The DNA here is from genome assembly GCA_016712105.1 of Ahniella sp. Classification (GTDB taxonomy): domain Bacteria; phylum Pseudomonadota; class Gammaproteobacteria; order Xanthomonadales; family Ahniellaceae; genus Ahniella. The sequence continues at coordinate 8,039 of JADJRU010000019.1, read as the reverse complement.
CACGGTGAGCGCCAATGGCGCTAGCCTTGTGGGTTTCACTGTGTCGGGTGGCAACTACGGGCTGTATGTGGCCCCGGCCGTGACGAGTTTTCATGCAGCGGATGTCAGGATTCAGGCGACCTACAGATACCAGGTCCAGTTGCCCCCGACACTCGTAGCCACTGTTGTACCTGCACTTGCGCTGATAAGGCACTCGTCTGGATCATTCGACGCAATTGTGCTTTCAGAGGGTACGATAAACACATCGGCAACCTGGCCGGTACCCCCGGCGGGCTTTGTGTACCTCTACTCCACAAATGACGGCTATAGCAACCCGCGGCCGATCGTCATTGGCGGTACGGGATCCCCGGTGTTGACGTTGCTGCCCGGGACGATCGTGAAGCTATACGAGGAGGCCTGCCTGCAGGTGGGGAACACCGGTGCCCTGGCGGCCTGAAGGCCAACGGTGTGATCTTCACTTCGATGCGTGACAACCAGGGCGGTGACACGGACGGGACGGCGACTGCCGCGGCAACTGGAGACTGGAACTACGTGAATCTGTCGGCGACCGCGGTGTCCGACTCGTGCGTGTTCACGAACTGCGAGTTCCGCTACGGCGGTAACAACGGTTCGGCCGGGATGCTGATGATCAGCGCCGCGACGCCGCGGATCGAGAACAGCTACATCTACGAATCGCAGACCGCGGGCATCTATATTATTGGTGCTAATCCGCAGGTGGTGGGGTGCCGCTTTGCAGACAACTACCGCGCTCTCGATATCCGAGGCCGGGCGACGGCGCCCGGGATCACGGGCAATCAGATCGAGCCTCAGGACAACACGCCGGTGATCATTGATGCGCGCTGTGTTCCGGACATCGTGTCGAACAACACGTTCACGGCGCGACTGGATGGCAAGCTCAACGCGATCCAGTTGTGGGAGACGACGATCGGTACGTCGATGACCTGGCCGGTACCGCCGCCGGGCTTCGTGTACCTCTACTCCACAAATGACGGCTATAGCAACCCGCGGCCGATCGTCATTGGCGGTACGGGATCCCCGGTGTTGACGTTGCTGCCCGGGACGATCGTGAAGCTATACGAGGAGGCCTGCCTGCAGGTGGGGAACACCGGTGCCCCTGGCGGCCTGAAGGCCAACGGTGTGATTTTCACTTCGATGCGTGACAACCAGGGCGGTGACACGGACGGGACGGCGACTGCCGCGGCAACTGGAGACTGGAACTACGTGAATCTGTCGGCGACCGCGGTGTCCGACTCGTGCGTGTTCACGAACTGCGAGTTCCGCTACGGCGGTAACAACGGTTCGGCCGGGATGCTGATGATCAGCGCCGCGACGCCGCGGATCGAGAACAGCTACATCTACGAATCGCAGACCGCGGGCATCTATATTATTGGTGCTAATCCGCAGGTGGTGGGGTGCCGCTTTGCAGACAACTACCGCGCTCTCGATATCCGAGGCCGGGCGACGGCGCCCGGGATCACGGGCAATCAGATCGAGCCTCAGGACAACACGCCGGTGATCATTGATGCGCGCTGTGTTCCGGACATCGTGTCGAACAACACGTTCACGGCGCGACTGGATGGCAAGCTCAACGCGATCCAGTTGTGGGGAGACGACGATCGGTACGTCGATGACCTGGCCGGTACCGCCGCCGGGCTTCGTGTACCTCTACTCCACAAATGACGGCTATAGCAACCCGCGGCCGATCGTCATTGGCGGTACGGGATCCCCGGTGTTGACGTTGCTGCCCGGGACGATCGTGAAGCTATACGAGGAGGCCTGCCTGCAGGTGGGGAACACCGGTGCCCCTGGCGGCCTGAAGGCCAACGGTGTGATTTTCACTTCGATGCGTGACAACCAGGGCGGTGACACGGACGGGACGGCGACTGCCGCGGCAACTGGAGACTGGAACTACGTGAATCTGTCGGCGACCGCGGTGTCCGACTCGTGCGTGTTCACGAACTGCGAGTTCCGCTACGGCGGTAACAACGGTTCGGCCGGGATGCTGATGATCAGCGCCGCGACGCCGCGGATCGAGAACAGCTACATCTACGAATCGCAGACCGCGGGCATCTATATTATTGGTGCTAATCCGCAGGTGGTGGGGTGCCGCTTTGCAGACAACTACCGCGCTCTCGATATCCGAGGCCGGGCGACGGCGCCCGGGATCACGGGCAATCAGATCGAGCCTCAGGACAACACGCCGGTGATCATTGATGCGCGCTGTGTTCCGGACATCGTGTCGAACAACACGTTCACGGCGCGACTGGATGGCAAGCTCAACGCGATCCAGTTGTGGGAGACGACGATCGGTACGTCGATGACCTGGCCGGTACCGCCGCCGGGCTTCGTGTACCTCTACTCCACAAATGACGGCTATAGCAACCCGCGGCCGATCGTCATTGGCGGTACGGGATCCCCGGTGTTGACGTTGCTGCCCGGGACGATCGTGAAGCTATACGAGGAGGCCTGCCTGCAGGTGGGGAACACCGGTGCCCTGGCGGCCTGAAGGCCAACGGTGTGATTTTCACTTCGATGCGTGACAACCAGGGCGGTGACACGGACGGGACGGCGACTGCCGCGGCAACTGGAGACTGGAACTACGTGAATCTGTCGGCGACCGCGGTGTCCGACTCGTGCGTGTTCACGAACTGCGAGTTCCGCTACGGCGGTAACAACGGTTCGGCCGGGATGCTGATGATCAGCGCCGCGACGCCGCGGATCGAGAACAGCTACATCTACGAATCGCAGACCGCGGGCATCTATATTATTGGTGCTAATCCGCAGGTGGTGGGGTGCCGCTTTGCAGACAACTACCGCGCTCTCGATATCCGAGGCCGGGCGACGGCGCCCGGGATCACGGGCAATCAGATCGAGCCTCAGGACAACACGCCGGTGATCATTGATGCGCGCTGTGTTCCGGACATCGTGTCGAACAACACGTTCACGGCGCGACTGGATGGCAAGCTCAACGCGATCCAGTTGTGGGAGACGACGATCGGTACGTCGATGACCTGGCCGGTACCGCCGCCGGGCTTCGTGTACCTCTACTCCACAAATGACGGCTATAGCAACCCGCGGCCGATCGTCATTGGCGGTACGGGATCCCCGGTGTTGACGTTGCTGCCCGGGACGATCGTGAAGCTATACGAGGAGGCCTGCCTGCAGGTGGGGAACACCGGTGCCCCTGGCGGCCTGAAGGCCAACGGTGTGATTTTCACTTCGATGCGTGACAACCAGGGCGGTGACACGGACGGGACGGCGACTGCCGCGGCAACTGGAGACTGGAACTACGTGAATCTGTCGGCGACCGCGGTGTCCGACTCGTGCGTGTTCACGAACTGCGAGTTCCGCTACGGCGGTAACAACGGTTCGGCCGGGATGCTGATGATCAGCGCGGGTACGCCACGGATCACCGCATGTGACTTTGCCAGCAGCGCGACAGCTGGGCTTCGGCTTTCCGGCACGACGACACGGCCAATATTGGCGCATTGTGGATTCAGCCAGAACCCCAGCGGGCTGCGCATTGTCAGCAATGCAAGGCCTTCTATCGACAATTGCTGCTTCTCTGGCAATTCGCAATACGGCCTTAACGCAGATGCCTATAGCGATGGGCAAGGGGTCCTGCTCGCGCAGAATTGCTGGTGGGGGAGCACAGCCGGACCGCGTACGGGCACGACGGGCGCAGGAGACAGAGTCACCACCAACGTCTCGTACTCGCCATGGGCTGACTACCAAGTATGTGAGACTTCGGTATCTTCTGTCGGAGATCTTCCCGAAGTGGTGCGGAATTTCCAATTGGCGGCTCCCTATCCGAATCCTTTCAATCCGACGACAACGTTCGAATTTGCGATGCCGCAAACGGAGCGAGTAAGGTTGGCGATCTACGATTTGAGCGGTCGCCTGGTGCGCGTCCTAGTCGACGAACAAAGACCGGCTGGTACCTATGATGTGCAATGGAACGGCATGGACGACAGAGGACAGCGCGCAGCCTCAGGTGTTTACCTGTGTCGCATGGAGGCGGGTTCATTTGTGTCGACGAAGCGCATGACAATGTTGAAATAGCCGCGCTTGGTCGGATATCGGCTGCGGCGATCATGAACGGTTCGCCCAGTCCGCACGCTGGCCGACGACAGCATGTCTCGGGGAAGCCACGAGGCCGTCTAGGACGGGAGGGACTCGTCAGGCCGGGAGTTGTGCTCGGGAGCCACCGGGCGCGACTGGAGTTCGGAGGGAAGGTGCGGCAGTGAGGATGGAGATGGTCCGAACGAGTCGCACGGAAGGCAGCCGGAAACGGCGGATGCAGACAAGAGCAGATCCACAGCAGACAGGTATGAGGTGGCTGCCTTCGCGAGCTGGGTGAATGGTATTGACACCCATCCCTTGTCGGTCCAGCATGGCCGCGAGTACAGCGCTTTTGGCCTGAAATCGTCCTCTTGTGAAGACGTTTTGCGGGTGGCTGTGGGCATTCCGGGTGTCCATGTCCTGGTTCCCGGCATCTGGCCACGCGACATTCACGGCGTGAGCCCAATGTGGTATTACCGCGGAATGGGGGAGGCTCTATGAACGGCTCAATTTCGGTGCCAGTGCGTGTTCGACTGCTAGTCTTCGCGACGGCAATAGGCGTCTTGAGTTGCCCAATGTTCTCTGCGGCAGCCGGGGCCCCTCCGCTTGACAAAGCAACCGCCACTGCAATCCTGCAATTTCAAGGCTACAAGAACGTCGCTATCGCGGCCGTTGTGAATTCAGAGGGTATGGCCCAGGTGATCGGTGTTGCCAGATTCGATGACAAGCCCCTCTATTTTAACTTGCCACGGCCGTGGGAGTCAGACAATAACGCCCGTCGTAGGCCAATCTTTCTTTACGACGCGAGCCTCGGCTGGTTCCTCTACGAAGATCAGCTCGATAAGGCCACAAACAGCTATGAAATCAGGCTGTGGTCCAAGACCGGGTATTCCGCGGTGCAGGAGGTCCGCGAACTGCCAGTGGCTAAGATCATTTCGTTAGGGGGCCGGCCGCACGTCAAACGCGCTGGCCAGATTGATTAGGGTTTCGTCCATGAATCCTGGGGATCGGCGACGATGGTCGGTGCCCATTTCCACTCTGCGCCGGTGTGCTGCAGTCAGACATCGTATGCCGCGCTACCAGGTGTCGAGGTCGGCGGATGTGGATATCTTCTCTCACCTTGTGACAGGAGGATGGAATGAAGGCGAGTCTTTGTTTAGTGATTGCGCTGTTCCTGATTCTGATTGCTTGCGGCGCCTCGGCGCTGGCCCAGGACAGCGCACTGAGCAACACTCAGGACACCGCCCAGTCCTTGTACCTAAAGGCCACTAAGCTCATCCGTGATGGCGACTACGCCAATGCGCGGATCATTCTTGAGCGCGTCCTTCACGACTTTCCTTCCGACGAAATGGCAGTGAAGGCCGATGAACGACTGACAGAGATCCTGGACAAAGCAAAGGGGCAGGCGCGGGAGCGGTCTTTCGCTTCCGGTCCCGGCTTGTATGTCGTCTGGAAGAACGGCCAGACGGAAGCGCTCCCCGCCTTCAAAATGACGAACAACAATATGGCAGCCGAAAGCGGAGACGCTGAGGACGGTTTCGTTCGCGCCCTCAGCGAGAAGACGCCGTACCGGACCCTGGTGCTTTCGGATGTGGACAAGATTGTCCTAAACACTCCAGCCCAAAATCTCGCGGTATTTCGGCTCGAACAAATCGCCACGTGGTTCCCCTATCACCGCGCCACTGATCTGGCCCCGCTGGCGTTCGCGAAGATCGACGATGAAACCCTCAGTCTTGATCTGGCGCAACTCGGAAAGCTGCCGATCGATATGAACCGTACAACATAGGGTTCCCAGCCTGCGGCGCGGGGGTGTCAGCCCTCCGCCGGATCTCAGCTTAAACTCTACTTCATGTCGCAGCTAACTGGTACCGGGAAACGGCCCAGGCAGTTCATTCGCCAATCTGGCCCTTTGGTGTCCTCTCGACTATCGGGAATACCTGATGCGCACTGTCACTAGTGGCGCACGGTCGGGGGATTGCCGCTGCTCGTGCGCAAATGGAGTTGCACCCGGACGATTTGAGCATTGATCTGTACTTGGCCGAACAGCAGGCTAACAGCGGGGATCTGGCAGCTTTTGGGGTTTCCGTAGACGGGTACCTTCAGAAGGCACGGGCCAAGAACGATTCGTCTCATCTGGAAGTTGCCAATAGACACTGGGAGGGGGCGCGCGAAAGCCGTGAATGCGCTGCGGGAGTATGTGACCCAACGACAGACCCTTTCGGAAAGTCCGGAATTGACCGGCGAGTTGACGCGCTATGCGGAGGCATTTCAATTCCACGTCGCTTACTATCTGCTGTCGCTGCTTCGCCGACAGAGCGCGGACTACGATGGTGCTGAGAAGTTTGGCAAAGTAGCGGAGAGTTTGGTCAAGGACGACTGCCCGTTGCTGTGGTACTGCGGATTGATTGACACTGCCGGTCTTTCGCAAAAGGAAGCTCAAAAGGCCGCCAAGTCAATATACAAGGCCAATCGCGAAGAGATCAAACCACTGCGCAGCAGCAACGGAAGTAGCCCGCAAGCGAAGGGAGCCGCCGATTCAATTCTCGATCTCAGTCATAGGCGAAGCACCTTGGCCCCAATTGCGGCTGCCGCCTCTCGCGTAATTTTCGGGGCCGCTTGTTCGTAAACGTCCGACGAACTGCGTATTCAGCCGCCCCGATCTGCGGTTATGGTCCTGAGTTACACCGATCGTTGGGGAGACGCGGCGGCGGTCACCGCCGGCCGCCAGCCACCCGCGTGGCGTCGGGCTCCGCCACTCGGCTCTGGGTTGGCTCCCACCCGCTGCAGCACGTCCGTCAGGTAGGCGTGGGGATCGATGTCCGGCGGCAATGCGGTGGTCGATCAGCGAAAAAGATGATCGCCGCCGCTCCAAACGCGGGCTTGCTTTTGTCGCGGGCGGATACTATTCAAGCGTAAGTCTTCGTGCGGACGGTACGATCGTGGCCTCGGGCAGCAATGTCGATGGGGAACAGTCAGTTCCGCAGCCGAAACGCCGGATTTCGTCGCGATAGCCGCCGGATCGCACCAAGTGCTGGGACTCAAGAGCAATAAGGCAAGAGGTTTCCTGGGGCAAACGACTGGGGCAATAGTGCAGCGTCCCGGCCCCCAACGAGCACTTTGTGGCGATCGCGGCCGGGGGTCGTGCACAGCCTTGGACTCAGGACGATGGGACCATTGTGTGGCTTGGGCGCAACTACGAAGTCCAGTGCATCGTGCCGCAGCCCAACAGTGATTTCGTGGGGCTTGCAGCACGGACATCACAGCGTGGGACTGCGGATAGCAGAGACGCCGGTGTCGAACAAATGCAGAGCTTTGGCGGCGTCAAGGGGCTATTCCGGTAAGAGGGTCAGCCGGACCGAGCAGCCGGGCAACCGTAGGGTCGACATGTGGAAAGCGTCTCTCGTTCGGCAACTAGACCGCGATGGTAAGGATGGGGCTGCGTAGGGGGAACCCGCCGCGGTCGCCGGATTTCAAGTGTCTGGCGATTGGCATCAAACCGTAGAAGGGCGCGATGGAACCGGACGTGTTCCAGGTCCGGGTTCGGCGATCGAGCCGTATGAAGTCACAATCCAGCGTAGATCGGGACAACCTCATTTGCCTACTGCACCTGCCCCGCCGGGGAGGTGGGCCAGTATAGCAAACATCGATTTGCGATCTTGTCATTCCGGCAATGTAGACAAGGTCGTAAGGGTGCGGAGAATGTGAAGTCGTGCGGCCGCTCTGCTGCCTGGCACTGACGTAGAGGATGCTTGGAACCTGGGTTCTTGAAGCGGAAGCAAGGCTTGAGGCAGCCAAGCGTGATCCCGCGGGCGCAAAAGAGCTCGCGCAATCAGTATCGGCGCCTAGACCAAATAAGGTTGCCTCCCGCTGGACCCTATGCAAAACCTCATCCATCACGCATTCATCACGGGCGCAATGCTTCGATCGCGCCACTGGAAGCCAAGTGCGGTCTCCGGAATTTGAGCCGACAAGTGCTG
>JADJRU010000018.1 GCA_016712105.1 Ahniella sp. | reverse complement strand
AACGCTCGTTCCGCACACCGTGTCCGTCATTCCCGCGAAAGCGGAACCACCGGTCGCCTCACGACCCTACCGGGTGGCACGAGTGAGTTCCCCGCTTTCCAGACTGTGTGGAAAACCTGCGCTACATGGAGAAAATTCGTGGAGAGCGGAACGGATCTGGGAGCGATGAGGGGCCATCGTAGGCGAGAGCCGGAATCAGGCGACGTTGTTTCCGGAGGTTCTCGATGATTTGATTCCGTGGGGCGCTCGCCGGTGCGGGTGATCGCTGCATTTGTGGATTCGCTGGACTTGGCCGGGCGTTGCCTGATCGGTGGTGGCGAAGGCGACGGGACGGCCTGGTTATTCGCCCGGGGATTTGCGACAGCTTTATGTATAAGGGCCGAAGAAGCAGGTGTGGACGCAGTCGCGGGTAGATTCGACGAGGCAATTGATTGACCGGCGGATCAAGGATTACCTTGATGGGCTGGACCGGACAGATCGGCAAGAGCCGCAGGAAGATCCGAAGGCGGTGGAGTCGGCGCTGGCAGCATTACGAGAGCGCCGAGAGGGCCTATTGACGATCGAGGGCGAACTGAAGACGTCGAAGCAGTTCGTTGCGACAGAGGCAGAAGCGAAGTTGATGCGGACGGCGCATGACGGCATGCAGGTGGCCTATAACGTGCAGACGGCGGTAGATGCCAAGCATGCGTTGATTGTCGATTTTGCGGTGACCAATGATGGCAATGACCACCAGCAATTGGCGCCGATGGCAGAGGCAGCCAAATCGGTTCTGGAAGCGGCGTCGCTGACGGTCATTGCTGATACGGGTTATCAGGAATGAGAGCACGCGCCGATGCGATCAAAGCGGGGAATCACGGTGATCGTGCCGGCACCGTTGGTGCCGAACACCGCGGCAAGGCATTTTCGCAATCTCAGTTCAGATACGACCCGGAGCAAGATATCTATCACTGTCCGCCGGGAGGGCCCGCAAGTACAAGACGGACCAGGGCAAACAGACCTATCAATACAAGACAAACGCTTGCCCGAATTGCCCGCTTCGGCCGAACTGCACCGACAGTAAGTTCCGCAGCATCGCGCGCTCATTCCATGCCGATGCCGCAGAGCGGATGAATGCGCGAGCCAAGCTGCACCCAGATATGGTCAGGCGTCGAAAGGCCATCGCTGAACATCCATTTGCCAGCCTGAAGTACTTGCTAGGTGGACCAAAGCTCCTCGTCCGCGGCATCGAAAAGGCAAGCGCCGAAATCTCCCTCGTGGTCCTCGCGCACAACATGAAGCGTTGTATCAACATCATGAGTGCGAACAAGATGATCGCGGCTTGGCGCACCACCTAGAGATTGCGAGCCCAAAAAAACGGCCGCAGAACCAATACATGCGCCCCAAGGTCGCCGTCACGTCATGTCCTGAACCCCAAAACCGGGCCAAGGACCAAAAATCGCCCCCTCCGACCAGAAACAACGCAAATCGTTAGACCTTCGCGTCACGGCCGCAGTTTTCACACGGTCTGTTGCGCGGGGATGACGAGCGCAGGGCTGTGCGCGAGGATGACGGGCGCAGGGGCCGGCGAAAACGCGCTTCTGAACGCTTGTGCCACACACCCAGTCCGTCATTCCCGCGAAAGCGGGAAACCACTCGGGTGCCTCACGACCCAAACCGGGTCGCAACGAGTGGATCCCCGCTTGCGCGGGGATGACGAGCGGAGGGGGAGTAACCGAAAAAGCGACAAGTAGCTTGACAGCCACCGCTTGCGGGAGAAGTTGTCCGAAGAGGCAGATGAGAATCGCGACTTCTGGTTGAGGGCCCGTTCTAGTGGCTCGAAGACCGGGTCGCGAGAGTGAACGCCGGGAAATCAACTTCCTCTTGCGCCGAAGATCGGCATCATCTTGTGAACACCGGCTCAGGGCCCGAACGCGTTCTGTCAGCTCGCAACCGGGCTTTGATTTACTCGAATCCGTTCTTGAACACTTCGTTGCTCTGGCCGAAGTAGAGATAGTACGCGCCGTTGTTGACGCCCGGACTGATGTCTCGCGAGGGTTCACCCACACCGACGTCAAACAGGGCATCGCTGTTGAAACGGCCGATTGCCACGCTGTTGCCGAACAAGGCATCCGTCTGGGTACCTTCGAGCACCAGCGAGGGGTTCGAGGAGACGCCACCCGGTGCGCTGAAGTACACCTTGACTTCGCCCGTACTCAGTCCGACTGAGTTACTGGATCGGGGCGCGCCCACCACAATCTCGAACTTGCCGTCGTCGTTGACGTCGGGCAGCGCGGCCACGCTGCGGCCGAAGTCCTCGGCAATGTCACTGCCGAACAACGTGACATCGACCAAGGTATCGAACGTGCCGGTGCTGCCGAACCAGATTTGCGCCATGCCTGCTTCCGCCGCGGCCGTGGAACTCAGCGGCGCACCGGAGAGCACATCACCAAAGCCATCACCATTAAAATCGCCCACTGCGACCGAGGCGCCGCCTGTGGCACCAGCCTGTCCGAGCGCAGGATGGCGTCCGCCGAGTTATCGATGGGCCCTGCGCTGCCCAGAAACACCAGTGCGGCGCCTTCGTTGATCAAGTTGGCATTCGATTCATAGCCCGTGGCACCCACGATCACGTCGCCATGACCGTCGCCGTTGACATCGCCACTGGCGAGCGAGTTGCCGCTGTTGACCGACACATCATTGATGTTCAACACCGCATCCGCTGTGGTGTCGAAGCTGGCGCTGCCGTAGTAGATGAATGCGCCGCCCCGATCGGATTGGCCACCCGGGTTGTAGCGGGGCACGCCAACAGCGAGATCATCGATCCCGTCGTTGTTCACATCCCCCACTCCACGAACGGCGGCGCCCATATTGGCCGATGAATTCGGTCCCATGATGGTGGCATCGACGGTCGGATCCAAGGCGCCGACGCCCCCGAAGTAAACGAAGGCCGCACCAGAGTTGTTGCCTGCAGTGCCATCGAATCCGGGCACACCAATCACTACATCGTCAAAGCCATCGAGGTTCACATCGCCTGCGCCGCCAACGCCGGCGCCAAAGCCGGCGCCCGCCTGATTCGTGCTCAAGAATGTCGAAGTAGTGAAGCCGGGACCGAGGTAGACGAATGCCCCGCCATTGTCAGTAAGCCCGTTGCTGTCAAAGCGAAAAGCACCCACGACCAGATCGTCTACCCCATCGTTGTTGATATCGCCCGCACTGGCAATGCGGGTTCCAAACTCAGCGCCGCTCTGTCCGCCGTTGCGAACGATGTCGGCGGTGCGCGACAACAGTGGATCGATCGTGACTGGATAGTGCGCACCGGTATCGTCGACACGAATCACGACACCATACGTGCCGCTGACGTCCGTGTGTGCCGGAAGGATTCTGCCGTTGGCATCCCAGACTTTGAGCTTGCTGTAGCGCAGCGTCTTCTCGCCACTTCCGAACTCGATCAGATCGGCGTGCACCCGATGTGCTGGCCGATCACTCTCAAGATGAAACTCCAGTTCGCCGTGTCCGGGCGGCGCGGCGGCCAGATCAAAGCCGTGTTCGAGCCCCTCTGGTCTGTTGATGTACCACTCGGTGAGCGTCTTGCTTCGGCGTTCGACCCGAACCTCTTTGGCCACGAGCAAGCCTGGATCGACCCACTGCAGGTGATTCGCGCGACCCCATTGCACGAGGCTCAAGCGCATCAGTGGCAGCGCCGACGGGTCACGTTCGACCAGTTCGATCCCGTCATCTCGGAAGTGGGTACGGAATCCCTGCGCCCGGTTCGGTGCTTGCAAGCCGTGGTCATGAGCGCTGGCGTAATACTCACGCGCGGCAATCGACGCCAGCACCTGCTCGGGCAGCTCGTCGACGGCGCCATACGATGGGCCAGCAATTCCTCCGAGGCAGAACAACAAGCAAGCGCCGACGCGCTTCATTGACACCAGTTTCATCGTGTATCTCAGCAGTGGACGGGAGCGCGACGCGCAGTGACAGATGAAGTGTCCGGTGAGCGCTGTCTACTGTCGCCACATGGGCATGGGATCGGCGCGCCTTGAATGGGATTGACGGGCTGCGGCAGGGCACCGGTTGCCCGGTGCCCCCGCGCAGATCCGTACGTGCAGCCGAGGAAGTCCTCCTCATGGATGCTGCCCAACGCGGTAGCCACCGCCTGTTGCTCGATCTTGTCTTCCAACGCGGCTGTGCCCAGTGGGCGCTTCCGGTCCTGCGGACCAGTTCCTCGCGCTCGGGGTGGCTGTCACGCTACTTGTCGCTTCGATCTGCTTCGAGAGCTCGGATCCGATCGGATCGCTGAGAAACTTCACCAGGCAGTTGGGCTTCGCTGCGCCCAGCGCCGGCCTTCTACAACCTGCCGCTGCGCTTCAGGTCGATGTACCGGTTGACCATGGCCATCGCCAATCCCTGCGGTTCGACATCGACGCAGGGAATATGGGCGGCCTCGAGGCGCTTGAATTCGCGGCCGCGGCGTTCCAGGTAATCGGCCGCCGCTGCGTGGGTCGCTGCATCTTCGGGATGATGGATGGGTGCCGCAAGCGCCTGACCGAGAATCGCTTCGCGCAGACTCGCCACCAACACAAGATGTCGTTTGCGCAGCAGTCGAATCGCCGGCATCAGCGTTTCTTCGTCCTCATCACGCAGATTCGAAACGATCACCACCAGGGCACGTTTCCGCAGACGCACCATCAGCGACACCGCGGCATTGTAGAAGTCAGGCATTTGGGCGCTGGGCTGGATGTCATAAACGGCCGACACCATCTGGTTGATGGCCGCCATCGACTTGCGCGGCGCCAGGTATCGCTCTTCGCCGGCGATGGTCATCAGGCCCACTGCATCACCCTGCCGAAGCCCGACATAACCAAGCAACAGCGCCGCATTCAGCACATGATCGAGATGCGACAAATGATCGTCGCGGGCCACCATGCGCCGACCACAATCCACCATGATCAGGATCTGTTGATCGCGCTCGTCCTGGTACTCGCGCGAAATCAGCTTGTTCATGCGCGAGGTGGCTTTCCAGTCGATCTGGCGTTGCGCGTCACCCTCACGATATTCGCGCAACTGCTGGAAATCGAGCCCGAGTCCGCGTCGTCGCCGACGCAGGATGCCGATCTGCGACAGACGATGATCCGTTGCCATCAGTGCAAATCGGGTCAGCGCCGCAAAGTTCGGATAGACCTTGATCGTCGTGGCCGCCCCGGCTTGAACGCGGCGCTGCCAGAACCCCAGCACCGAACCCAGGCGAAGTTCGATCGCACCGAACTGATGGTCACCCCGTTCGATCGGCCGGATCGGATAACTGGTCTCGGCAAAACCATTGCTGCCGAGATTGAGCGATTGCGGCAGGTTTTCGATCTCACAATCATTCGGATGATGATCATAGACGTCGATCCGAAGATGACGCCGCGAGCGGTTTTCGATTCGCAGGGTGACCGCACGCCGCACGCCCAATGCGAGCGCATGCGGCACGATCCGATGGGCATGCGGCTTACCGGTTGCCACCAGCATGAGGGCGTCCAGACCCAGCAGAACTCCAAAGCCGCCCAGGGCGAACAACCAAACGCGCGCAAACTCCGGCCACCACGACACGGCCACCGCACTGGGCAGCAGCACCAGCACCGTGAACCAGATCAGCGGGCGAGCAGGAATCAGCATCAGAGTCGCGGTGCTTCGGTTTTTTCCAGCAAGTCGGCCAGCAGTTGGTCGCTGGTGTGGCCCTCGATGGCGAGATCCGGCGCCGGCGTCACACGATGGCGCAAGGCCGGAATGGCGTAACGTTTCACGTCGTCGGGAGAAACAAAATCCCGACCGGCCAGGAATGCGGCAGCACGTGCGACACGGATCAGTGCGATGGCGCCGCGCGGGCCGGCCCCGACCGCGATACCCGGCGATGCGCGCGTCGCCCGAACGATACGCAAGGCGTAGTCGTAGACTTTGTCGTCGACCCGAAGATTCGCGGCAATCATCTGAAGCGTGCTCAACACCTGCGGCTGAAGGATGGTCTGCACTTGTTCGACAATGAGTTTGTCGCCGATGCGATTGCCGGTGACCGTCTTGAGCACGTTGATTTCTTCTTCCATGCTCGGATAGTCGATCTGCACCTTGAGCAGGAATCGATCCAACTGGGCTTCCGGCAAGGCATAAGTGCCTTCCTGCTCGATCGGGTTCTGTGTCGCCAGCACCATGAATGGCGGCTCCAGCTTGAACGCCTGGCCCTCGATGGTCACCTGGCCTTCCTGCATCACTTCGAGCAGCGCAGACTGGGTCTTTGCCGGCGCTCGATTGATTTCGTCGGCGAGCAGCAGGTTCGCGAAGACCGGACCACGACGCGTCGTGAACTGTCCGCTGCCCGGGTCATAGAGTGTATGGCCGGTGACATCGGCCGGCATCAGATCGGGGGTGAACTGGATTCGCGCAAACGTCCCCGAGAAGGTTTTCGCCAAAGCCTGCACCAACAGCGTTTTGCCCAGGCCGGGCACGCCCTCGATCAGTACGTGGCCTCCGGCAAGCGGGGCCGCCACGGTCTGCTCGACCACCAGTTCCTGGCCCACGAACGCCCGGCTCACCTGGACGCGCATTTCCTGCACGAGCTTGAGAGCCCGTTCGAATTGTTCTGGGGGAATGTTCAGCGCCATGGGGCGTTCCTCTTTCGGTTTGGTTCGTGGACCGGGGTATCAAGATCAGCAGACGTGTTCATCGTTTGCGGATCTCCTCGTGGTCGAGTGCGACGTGAATATCGCGACAGGCTCGCATCAGGCGTGTCCAATCGAGCACGCTGCCGGGTGTTTGGGTGGTCGCAATCAAGAACGCGCAATCCGGGGGCAAGGCAAATTGTTTGATCAGGAAGTCGCGTACTTCGGTGTCATGGGCAATGCCAAGGTGCGGGTACTCGCGTTTCACGCGCGACAGCGCCACACGCAACGCAGACAGACCGATTTCTTCGCGCTGGTTTGCCTTGGCGAGGAAGTTGCCACTCGCGCGCAGGTGATCGAGCAGCCGCCGCCGCACCGGTTCGGGATCATCGGCGATCGGACCGAATCGAGGCATCCCCCGCCAAATCAACAACATCACGAGCAATCCGATCATCCAGAGAGGTGCCCAGGCGTGTTTGCGCAACCATTGGCCAAGATCCTGGCGATCCGCGTGATAGAACAGAACCCGTTTGGGCTCGGCATGCAACTGCACGAGGCGCCACATGAACTCGGCATGGTCGTTGCGCGCCAATTCGAAGTTGGTCAGGAAGTCGAGGTTATTGAGGACCACCACACGCCCTTCGCCATAGGCAAAACGCAGGCCATAAGTGCCATGGGCGTCGGCCAGCATCGCGGGCGTGCGCATGCGCGACAGGTCCTGCGCATAGGGCAAGTACACCAGCAACTCGGCACCATCGTCCCAGCGCAAGCGACGCAACATGGGATCCGGGAAGTGGCGATTGCGCAGTCGTTCACGACCGGGCTGCAGGCTGTAGTCGAGCGCCACGAATGCTTCGTCATCGGTTTCGGTTTCGGTTTCGGCTTCGTCGTCGGCATCATCCGATTCCCCGTCGGTTTCCGCCAACCCATCCTCGAAATCACTGTCGGCCGGCTCCTCGTCATCTTCGTCTTCGCGATACACGATCTGGCGACGATTCACGCCGAATGCATCGGACAAGGGATCTGATTCCGAATACCAGCCCGCTTCCAGGATCAACACCCCACCATCGCGGACAAACTGACGGATCCGCTCGATCGCGCGGGGCGACACGCTGGGTCGATCGGACTTGATGAAGACGACATCTGCGCGCGACGACCCGCCAATCCCCTCCAGGATGCCGACCCGATCGGCCACCACCTGCATTTTCTCGAGGCTGCGCATCGCAGCCAGATACTCGTTCTGCATGGCTTCCGGTTTCGCACGGACCGGACGCACGACACTGACCTGATCAAACGCGTAAAAGAACAGGATCACCAGACCAAAAACCGCAACCAGAGACGAACTGGTCATCCAGAAATTGCGGCTCATGGCTTGCGCTCCGTCAAGGACGGAAAGTGCTCTGCGTATCCGTTGGCCAGCGCCGTGATCGCCTGAACATCCGGCAAACGGCCAGCGTAGGCAATATCGATCCACTGCGACAGCACACCACCGAAGTACGCCACACCACCCGGCGTGAGCACACGTTTCGACAGGGTCGCGACTTCGCTCTCGGTGGCACCGGCACTGACCCGCAGGTTGCGGGCATGCACCAGATACGACAGCGCCCCACGGTAGATCAGCGACAGCGCGTCGCGCACCTGACCCTGGGCAATCAGCGCCAATGCGGCGGCAGAGATGTCATCCGGCAGCGTCTCGGGGGCAATATTCAGGCCAAAGAGAACCTTCGGCGCCTGCTTGCCGATCGCGGTATCCGGCGTATATCCGCCGAATGTCCGCCAGATCAGATAGACGAGTGTCCCCAGGATGACTGCGAGCAGCATCCAGCCGAGCACCTGCAGCACGCTGGCGATGAATTCGCCGACGCCCCCAAAAAAGTCGAAATCGCTGGACTCGGACTTCTTCTTATCGGCCTCCCAGCGGAAACGGAACTCCTGTTCGACCTTTTCAGACCCAAAGTCTTCGTGTTTGACCACCTCGACGGCAACCTCTCGCATCGGCGTCTGCAAAGGCGGTGGTGTCCGTTCGACCTGAGTCTCCCGCTCTGCCTCGACCTTGCTCTCCTTGGCGGCGTAAACGCCATCGGGCACCACGACCAGAATCGCGACGAGCAGCACTCCGAGCGCCTTGGCGCTGATGGCATCCACCCGCGCACGCAGTCGCTTCAGGTTCAACTCGACATCCCAGGCTTCGAGAATGATGCGGCGGTTCAAGTAGAGGGAAAATCCGCCGCCGACATAAAACGGCCCGATCACACAGAAACTGACGACCGTGATCGCGGTGTCGAGCCAGGTCCACATGTCCTCGGTTTCGAGGTTGTCGACACCCATTGGCGCCAGGAACAAGAGCAGCAGCATGCTCAGTCCGATCATCATCGCAAACTCGAACAGGAATCCGAGCATCTGCAGCGCCAGGGCATAAGACCCGAACCGCAGACCCAAGGTTCGCCGTCGATCACCGGCCTGTTTGCCAGTCTGACGCTCGAGTTGCATGACCGGCGTATTGAAGCTGCGCATCCAGTCGAACGGGCGACGCCAGATCA
>JADJRU010000017.1 GCA_016712105.1 Ahniella sp. | reverse complement strand
CCGTTCGCAGGCGAGAGGATGTTGTTCGACGACATCATCAGTGCGCGGGCTTCCGCTGTGCCTCGATCGACAGCGGCACGTGGACGGCCATCTGGTCACCGTCGAAGTCGGCGTTGAATGCCGTACAGACGAGCGGATGCAGCTGGATCGCCTTGCCTTCGATCAGCACCGGCTCGAACGCCTGGATGCCGAGACGATGCAGCGTCGGTGCGCGGTTCAGCAGCACCGGATGCTCGCGGATCACTTCCTCGAGAATGTCCCAGACTTCAGCCGATTCGCGCTCGACGAGCTTCTTGGCGGCCTTGATGGTGGTGGCGAGGCCACGACGTTGCAGCTTCGAGAAAATGAACGGCTTGAACAGCTCCAGCGCCATCTTCTTCGGCAGACCGCACTGATGCAGCTTCAGCGTCGGACCGACCACGATGACCGAACGGCCCGAGTAGTCGACGCGCTTGCCGAGCAGGTTCTGGCGGAAACGACCCTGCTTGCCCTTGATCATGTCGGCGAGCGACTTGAGCGGACGCTTGTTCGTGCCGGTGATGGCACGACCGCGACGGCCGTTGTCCATCAATGCATCGACCGATTCCTGCAGCATGCGCTTCTCATTGCGCACGATGATGTCGGGCGCGTTGAGTTCAAGCAGCCGCTTCAGTCGGTTGTTGCGGTTGATGACTCGACGGTAGAGGTCGTTCAGATCGGACGTGGCGAAACGGCCACCGTCGAGCGGCACGAGCGGACGCAGGTCCGGCGGGAGCACGGGCAGCACGGTCATGACCATCCATTCCGGACGGTTGCCCGACTCCAGGAAACTCTCCATCAGCTTGATGCGCTTCGACAGGCGCTTCAGCTTCGTTTCCGAGCTGGTGCTGCCCATTTCTTCGCGCAGGCGGATGAGTTCGGAGTTGAGTTCGATCGTGCGCAGCAGTTCGTGCACGGCTTCGGCACCCATGCGGGCATCGAATTCGTCGCCGTGCTCTTCGACCGACTGCAGGTACTGCTCTTCGCTCAGGATCTGGCCGCGGTCGAGCGGGGTCAGACCCGGATCGATCACGACGTAGGCTTCGAAGTACAGGATGCGTTCGATGTCACGCAGGGTCATGTCGAGCATCAGGCCGATGCGCGATGGCAGCGACTTGAGGAACCAGATGTGCGCGACCGGGCTGGCCAACTCGATGTGGCCCATGCGTTCGCGACGCACCTTGGCGAGTGTCACTTCCGTGCCGCACTTCTCGCAGACCACGCCACGGTGCTTCATGCGCTTGTACTTGCCGCACAGGCACTCGTAGTCCTTGATCGGTCCGAAGATGGCGGCGCAGAACAGGCCGTCACGTTCGGGCTTGAAGGTACGGTAGTTGATCGTCTCCGGCTTTTTCACTTCACCGAAGGACCACGACCGGATCAGGTCCGGCGAAGCCAGACCGATGCGGATCGAATCGAAATCCAGCGACTGGCGCTGCTGGTTGAACAGGTTCAATAGATCTTTCATGTTTTTCGACTCCGATTCCGATTACTGGCCTTCGAGCTCGATGTTGATGCCGAGCGAGCGGATTTCCTTCACCAACACATTGAAGGATTCCGGCATGCCGGCTGCCATCTCGTGGTTGCCGTCGACAATGTTCTTGTACATCTGGTTGCGGCCGCCGACGTCGTCGGACTTGACGGTGAGCATTTCCTGCAGCGTGTACGCCGCACCGTAGGCTTCCAGCGCCCAGACTTCCATTTCGCCGAAGCGCTGGCCGCCGAACTGCGCCTTGCCGCCCAGCGGTTGCTGGGTAACGAGCGAGTACGGACCGGTCGAACGCGCGTGCATCTTGTCGTCGACGAGATGGTTCAGCTTCAGCATGTACATGTAGCCGACCGTGACGTTGCGATCGAATGCCTCGCCGGTACGACCGTCGTACAGAGTCGTCTGGCCCGATTCCGGAAGATCGGCCAGCCGCAGCATGGTCTTGATCTCGGATTCGTGCGCACCGTCGAACACCGGCGTCGCCATCGGTACACCTTCGGTGAGCTTGCGCGCCAGATTCAGCAGTTCGTTGTCGGTGAACTCGGCCAGCTGTTCGCGCTCGCCGAAGGTCTTCTTGTCGTGGTTGTAGATGGTGTCGAGGAACTTGCGGATCTCGGCAGCCTTTTCGTTCGCTTCGAGCATGCGGCGGATCTTCTCGCCGAGGCCCTTGGCAGCCCAACCCAGATGCGTTTCGAGGATCTGTCCGATGTTCATTCGGGACGGAACGCCGAGCGGGTTCAGCACGATGTCGACCGGACGGCCGTCGACCATGAATGGCATGTCTTCGACCGGAACGATCGTCGACACGACACCCTTGTTGCCGTGGCGGCCGGCCATCTTGTCACCAGGCTGGATACGACGCTTCACGGCGAGGTAAACCTTGACCATCTTCAGGACGCCCGGGGCGAGGTCGTCGCCGGCGGTGATCTTGCCCTTCTTTTCCTGGAAACGCTTGTCGAACTCGGCGCGGTGGCGCGCGACCTGGTCCTGCGCCTTCTCGACGAACTCGGCGGCGTCCTCGTCCTTCATGCGGATCTGGAACCACTCGTCCTTCTTGAGTGCATCGAGGTAGTCGTTCGTGATCTCGGCGCCCTTCTTCGCATTGCCCGGACCGCCATTCATGATGCGGCCCATGATCTGCATGCGCAGACGCGCATAGATCGCGGCTTCGAGAATGCGGAACTGGTCGTCGAAGTCTTTCTTGACGCGGCGGATTTCGCTGTCCTCGATCTGCTTGGCGCGCTTGTCCTTCTCGATACCGTCGCGCGTGAAGACCTGCACGTCGATGACGGTGCCATCCATGCCGGGCGGCACGCGCAGCGAGCTGTCCTTCACGTCGGAGGCCTTCTCGCCGAAGATCGCACGAAGCAGTTTCTCTTCCGGCGTCAGCTGGCTCTCGCCCTTCGGCGTGACCTTGCCGACGAGGATGTCGCCTGCCTTGACTTCAGCACCGATGTAGACGACGCCGGACTCATCGAGACGCGTCAGCGCCTGCTCGGAGACGTTCGGGATGTCGGCCGTGATTTCTTCCGGACCGAGCTTGGTGTCGCGGGCGACGCAGCTCAGTTCTTCGATGTGGATCGTCGTGTAGCGATCTTCTTCCACCACGCGCTCGGAGAGCAGGATCGAGTCTTCGAAGTTGTAACCGTTCCAGGGCATGAACGCGACCAGCATGTTCTGGCCGAGCGCCAGCTCACCGATGTCCGTGGACGGACCGTCGGCCAGCACGTCACCCTTGCTGACCATGTCGCCGACCTTGACCAGCGGACGCTGGTTGAGACAGGTGTTCTGGTTGGAGCGGGTGTACTTGACGAGCGAGTAGATGTCGACACCGGCATCGTTCTCGCCGATTTCGGCTTCGTTGGCACGCACGACGATACGGGCAGCGTCGACCTGGTCGATCACACCGCCGCGCAGGGCGGCGACGATCACGCCGGAGTCGCGCGCGACGTCGCGCTCGATGCCGGTGCCGACCATCGGGGTCTGCGCACGCAAGGTCGGAACGGCCTGGCGTTGCATGTTGGCGCCCATCAGTGCGCGGTTGGCGTCGTCGTGCTCGAGGAACGGCACGAGGGCGGCAGCGACGGACACCGTCTGCATCGGCGAGACGTCCATGTAATGGATGTCGGTCGGCTGATGCAGTTCGGATTCACCGCGCTGGCGGCAGGACACGAAACCTTCGGTGAACGCGCCATCCTTCGACAGCGGCGAGTTCGCCTGCGCGATCACGAACGCACTTTCCTCGATCGCCGACATGTAGTCGATCTGGTCGGTGACCTTGCCGTCGACGACTTTGCGGAACGGCGTTTCGAGGAAGCCGTAGTTGTTCGTTCGGGCGTACACGGCGAGCGAGTTGATCAGGCCGATGTTCGGGCCTTCCGGCGTTTCGATCGTGCAGACTCGGCCGTAATGGGTTGGATGAACGTCGCGCACTTCGAAGCCGGCGCGCTCACGCGTCAGGCCACCCGGACCGAGGGCCGACACACGGCGCTTGTGGGTGACTTCCGACAGCGGGTTGTTCTGGTCCATGAACTGGCTGAGCTGCGAGGAGCCGAAGAACTCCTTGATCGCGGCCGCAACCGGCTTGGCGTTGATCAGTTCCTGCGGCGTGAGACCTTCCGACTCGGCGAGCGACAGGCGCTCCTTGACGGCGCGCTCGACGCGGACGAGGCCGACGCGGAACACGTTTTCAGCCATTTCGCCGACCGAACGCACACGACGGTTGCCGAGATGATCGATGTCATCGACCACACCCTGGCCGTTGCGGATGTCGATCAGCACCTTCAGCGCATCGATGATGTCGGAGAAGTGGGCGCCGTATTCGCGGAACAGACGCTTGCCTTCCTCGTCGGTACGGTTGCCGAAGTACTTGCCGTCATATACGACGTTGCTGCCCAGCACTTCCTTGCGGGCAACACGACGGTTGAACTTCATGCGGCCGACGGTCGACAGGTCGTAACGCTCGAACGTGAAGAACAGGTTCTGGAACAGGTTCTGCGCGGCTTCCTTGGTCGGCGGCTCGCCCGGACGCATCATCCGGTAGATTTCCACCAGCGCTTCGAGCTGCGTGCGCGTCGGATCGATGCGCAGCGTCTGCGAGACGTAAGGACCACGATCCAGGTCGTTCACGAACAGCGTGTTGATGCGCTCGATGCCGGCCTTGCGGAACTTGACCAGGTGATCGGCGGCAATTTCGTCATTCGCAAAGGCCAGCATTTCGCCGGACTTCGAGTCGACGACGTCATGCGCCAGCACGCGACCGAGCAGGTATTCGTCCGGCACGTCGAGGGCGTTGATCTTGGCCTGCTGCAGCTGTTTCACGTGACGTGCGGTGATTCGCTTGCCGGCTTCGACGATGGACTCGTCGCCAATGCGGATGTCGAATGCTGCCGTTTCGCCGCGCAGGCGCTCCGGGATCAGTCGCAGTTCGGCGCCGCCGGTCTTGTTCAGCGTGAATTCGTTCTTCTCGAAGAACATGTCGAGCATTTCGGCGTTGTTGTAGCCGAGTGCGCGCAGCAGGATCGTCACCGGCAACTTGCGGCGACGGTCGATACGCGTGAACAAGGCAGTCCTTCGGGTCGAACTCGAAGTCCAGCCAGGAACCGCGATAGGGAATGACGCGCGCGCTGTACAGCAGTTTGCCGGAGCTGTGCGTCTTGCCGCGGTCGTGGTCGAAGAACACGCCCGGAGAACGGTGCAACTGCGAGACGATGACGCGCTCGGTGCCGTTGATGATGAAGGTACCGGTGCCGGTCATGAGCGGAATTTCGCCCATGTAGACTTCCTGTTCCTTGACCTCCTTGATCGCCTTGTTGGCGCCCGAGGTTTCGCGGTCATAAATGACCAGACGCACGAGCACGCGCAGCGGCTCGCCGTAGGTCATGCCGCGCGAACGGCATTCTTTCTCGTCGAAGGCAGGATCACCAAGACGGTAGCTCACGTACTCAAGCGCGGCGTTACCCGAATAACTGGAGATCGGGAACACGGACTTCAAAGCCGCATGCAGACCCTTGCTCTCGCGCTTGTTGGCGGGCACGTCGGTCTGCAGGAACTCGTGATAAGAGTCGGTTTGAATGGCGAGCAGAAACGGCACATCCAGCACCGTCGGCCGTTTGCCAAAGTCCTTGCGGATTCGCTTCTTTTCTGTGAACGAGTAGGTCATGGTTGCGCTACCACCCTTGGTTGTTGGATGCGGGGCCAAGTGCCCTGCACCAGATTAAAAATCGATCTCGGATCAGCCATTGGGCGTATCCGGCATCAATCTGTCAGACCCGTGGTCCGCGAAGCACGACAAGGCCGGGGACAAAAGTCCCCAGCCTTGCCGGTGCCCGGAGGATTTCCCGAGCCCAGATACAGCCTTACTTGAGTTCGACCGTCGCACCAGCAGCTTCGAGGTCCTTCTTGAACTTCTCGGAGTCAGCCTTCGACACGGCATCCTTGACGGTGGCCGGGGCGGATTCGACGAGATCCTTGGCTTCCTTGAGGCCGAGGCCGGTGATCGCGCGGACCTCCTTGATGACTTCGACTTTCTTTTCACCAGCGGCCTTGAGGCCGACCGAGAACTCGGTCTTTTCTTCAACCACTGCAGCGGCAACCGGACCGGCGGCCATCATGACCGGGGCGGCGGCGGAGACGCCGAACTTGTCTTCCATGGCCTTGACCAGGTCCATGACTTCCATCAGGGTCTTGCCGGCGATTGCTTCGATGATCTGTTCGTTCGAGAGAGACATTGTTGTAAACCTCTGGAAATTTGTTTCTAGGGAAAATTTTTGGTTCAAGGATCAGGCCGGGGCGCCTTCGGCGGCCACGGTGTCCTTTTCGGCATAAGCCTTGAGCACGCGTGCAACGCGCGTAGCCGGTTCAACCAGCACGCTGAGCAGCATGGACAGTGCCTGATCGCGGGTCGGCAGCGAGGCCAGGACTTCGACGTGCGAAGCCGGATAAGCCTTGCCACCCACGGCGACGACCTTCGCCTTGAGCTTGTCGTTGCCCTTCGAGAACTCCTTGATCAAGCGACCGGCAGCGCCGGGCTCTTCCATGGAGAACGCATAGAGCAGCGGGCCGGTGAGTTCGTCCTTGACGATTTCATAGTCCGTGCCGACGACGGCACGTGTGGCGAGCGTGTTCTTGACAACTTTCAGGAACACACCGGTTTCACGGGCCTTCTTGCGCATCGCCGTCATTTTTTCGACGGTGATACCTGCGTACTCGGCAGCGATCAGGGAGTGGGCTTTTTGGGCCACTTCCGCTACCTGGGCTACGACTTCTTGCTTTTGAGCCAGATTGAGAGCCATTTCACTCCTCCAATTGATTGCCACAAGCGGCTCCTGCCGCAAGCGGGGTGAAGCGACGCCATTCCTTTGACGCCGGGGATCAGGACGATCCCGGTGGTGGCCGTTCCAGAGAAATTCCAGATGTCGGCACCATCTACGCAGGCCGCGAGCAAATGCCCGATTAAGTGAATCCGCGTTGCGGACAGCGGCGATTCCCTGCCAGATCAAGCTTCCATGCCCGACGCTGCCGTGCCTGATTCACACCTGCGGTCTTTGACAGCCGGACCCACTTGCGCGGGCCATGCCTTCAAAATTGTTGGCCGGGCTCCGCATGGGGCCCGGCCGTTCGTATTGTTTACTTGGCCAAGCCGAGCGAGGCCTGGTCGACGATGATGCCGACGCCCATCGTGCTGGACAGCGAGACCTTCACGAGGTACTGGCCCTTGGCAGTCTGCGGCTTCGCCTTGACGACGTCATTCAGCAGCGCGGTCAGGTTGCCCTTGAGTGCTTCGGCATCGAAGCTGGCCTTGCCGATCGTGCAGTGGATGATGCCGCCCTTGTCGTTGCGGTAACGCACCTGACCGCTCTTGGCGTTCTTGACGGCGGTGCCGACATCGGCGGTGACCGTGCCGACCTTCGGGTTCGGCATCAGGCCGCGCGGGCCCAGCACCTGACCGAGCTTGCCGACGACGCGCATGGCGTCCGGTGTGGCGATGACCACGCCGTAGTTCAGATCACCTGCCTGCATCTTCTCGGCGAGGTCGTCCATGCCGACGATGTCGGCGCCGGCAGCCTTGGCGGCTTCGGCTTTTTCACCGGCCGGGCAGAACACGGCCACGCGAACGGTCTTGCCGGTGCCATTCGGCAGCACGGTCGAGCCGCGCACACCCTGGTCCGACTTCTTGGCATCGATGCCGAGGCGGATGGCGACGTCAACGGATTCGTTGAACTTGGCCTTGGCATTCTGCTTGATGATCTTGATCGCTTCGTCGATGTTGTAACCCTTGCCGGCGACAACGGTATTGATGATCGAACGGTAACGCTTTCCATTGATTGACATGACTTAGCCCTCCACCACCAGACCCATACTGCGCGCACTGCCTGCGATCGTGCGGACAGCCGCATCGATCGACGCTGCAGTCAGATCAGGCTCCTTGGCCTTGGCGATCGCTTCGAGTTGCGCACGCGTGACCTTGCCGACTTTTTCCGTGTTCGGGCGCTTGGAGCCCGACGTGATGCCGACGGCCTTCTTCAGCAGGATCGTCGCCGGCGTCGTCTTCGTGACGAACGTGAACGTACGATCGGAGTATGCAGTGATGATCACCGGCGTCGGGAGACCCGGCTCCAGCTTGGAAGTCGCGGCGTTGAACGCCTTGCAGAATTCCATGATGTTCAAGCCGCGCTGACCGAGCGCCGGACCGACCGGCGGGCTGGGGTTGGCTTGCCCGGCTTTCACCTGCAGCTTGATGTAGCCAACTACTTTCTTTGCCATGTTGAATGCTCCTGGAGTGATGTCGTCTGCACGCCGTTAACGGCTGCGGGACTCCTCCGTCTGGGTTGAACGGGAAGGCCGACGGCCTTCCTCCTTGCTTCAGGCCTTCTCCACCTGACCGAACTCGAGTTCGACCGGGGTCGAGCGACCAAAAATCAGTACCGCCACACGCAGGCGGCTCTTTTCGTAATTGACTTCTTCGACCGTGCCGTTGAAGTCGTTGAACGGGCCTTCGGTGACACGCACCAGCTCACCCGGTTCGAACAGGACTTTCGGACGCGGCTTGTCGGCACCGTCCTGAACACGCTGAAGAATGATGTCGGCCTCGGAATCCTTGATCGGCAACGGACGTTCGGCAGTACCGCCGATGAAGCCCATGACCTTCGGAGTTTCCTTGATCAGATGCCAGCATTCATCGTCGATCCGGATCGCTTTGCCGTCCAGGTTCGTCTCGATCTGCACGAGCACGTAACCCGGGAAGAATTTCCGTTCGCTCCGCCGCTTCTGGCCGGCGCGCATCTCGATGATTTCTTCGGCTGGCACGAGCACTTCACCGAAACGCTCGGTCATGCCGGCACGTTCGATCCGCTCCCGCAGGGAGCGAGCGACCTTGTTCTCGAAACCCGAGTAGGCGTGGACGACGTACCATCGCTTGGACATCTGCAATCCTTAGCGGCTGCCGCCGTAAATGAGATCAAGAAAGACGTAGCTCAGCGCCGAGTCGAAAATGAACAGCAACAGGCCGATGACGCCGATCATGGCGAACACGACCCACGTGGTCTGCCAGCTTTCTTTGCGCGTCGGCCAGACGACCTTGCGCATTTCGAACTGCGATTCGATGAGGTAGTCACGCAGCGCCGGGCCGAAGCTCGAGAACCAGACGACAGCAACCGCCAGCGCGAACGCAGCGGTCAGGCCGAGCAAGCGCAGCCAGATGCCGTATTGATCGGACAGCAACGCGAAACCGACGCAACCGGCGATTGCGATCAGGACGGCGACAGCAAGCTTGGCTTTGTCGGCGGTGGAATAATTGTTCTGGTCTGCAACTGCATTCATTGGCAAGGCGCCCGCTGGTAAGACTGAAGCTGGCACGCCAGGAGGGACTCGAACCCCCAACCTGCGGTTTTGGAGACCGCTGCTCTGCCAATTGAGCTACTGGCGTTTGGCTTGAACCGACACGAACAGCGGGCAAGTGCCGGCCGCCGTCCGTACTGTGACTTGTTCGGCCGGACCTGCCTCAACGAGGCAGACCAACCCCTTTTTGCTTTTACTTCAAAACCTTGGCGACGACGCCGGCGCCGACGGTGCGGCCACCTTCGCGAATCGCAAAACGCAGGCCTTCGTCCATCGCGATCGGGGCAATCAGGGTGACAACCATCTTGATGTTGTCGCCCGGCATGACCATCTCCACGCCTTCCGGCAGGACAACGGCGCCGGTCACGTCCGTCGTGCGGAAGTAGAACTGCGGGCGGTAGCCCTTGAAGAACGGCGTGTGACGGCCGCCTTCTTCCTTCGACAGAACGTAGACCTCGGCCTCGAACTTGGTGTGCGGCGTGATCGAACCCGGCTTGGCACAGCACCTGGCCGCGCTCGACGTCGTCACGCTTCGTGCCGCGCAGCAGCAGACCGGCGTTGTCGCCCGCCTGACCCTGGTCGAGCAACTTGCGGAACATTTCCACGCCGGTCACGATCGTCTTCTGCGTCGGACGGATACCGACAATTTCGATTTCCTCGCCCACCTTGATGACGCCGCGCTCAATGCGACCCGTCACCACCGTGCCACGACCCGAGATCGAGAACACGTCTTCGACCGGCATCAGGAATGCCTTGTCGACGTCGCGCTTCGGCTCCGGAATGTACGTGTCCAGCGCTTCCACCAGCTTGATGATCGCAGGCACGCCGATTTCCGACTGGTCGCCTTCCAGCGCCTTCAGCGCCGAACCCTGGATGATCGGTACATCGTCACCCGGGAAGTCGTACTTGGACAGCAGTTCGCGCACTTCCATGTCGACCAGCTCGAGCAGCTCGGCGTCGTCGACCATGTCGCACTTGTTCAGGAACACCACGATGTACGGCACACCCACCTGGCGCGCCAGCAGGATGTGTTCGCGCGTCTGCGGCATCGGGCCGTCAGCGGCCGATACCACCAGGATCGCGCCGTCCATCTGCGCCGCACCGGTGATCATGTTCTTCACATAGTCGGCGTGACCCGGGCAGTCCACGTGGGCGTAGTGGCGGGTCGGGCTTTCGTACTCGACGTGCGCGGTCGAGATCGTGATGCCGCGCCTTCTCTTCCGGCGCGGCGTCGATCTGGTCATACGCCTTGAACTCGCCACCGAAGCGCTCTGCGCCGACCTTCGTCAGCGCTGCCGTCAGCGTCGTCTTGCCATGGTCAACGTGACCGATGGTGCCAACGTTCACGTGCGGCTTGGTGCGCTCAAATTTTCCCTTTGCCATGACGGACTCCGAAAATCTTCAAGGTGGTGAGGTAAGTGTGGTGCTCACGACTGGAATCGAACCAGCGACCTCCTCCTTACCAAGGAGGTGCTCTACCGACTGAGCTACGTGAGCATTTGATACGGTAAAAACAAAGCACTGCCGACTGACCGGAGACAACACTGCTTTGTTCTTGCCGCGGATGTTACCGCCCATTTCACTGACTTCGTACTACTCCTCGGCGTTCCCGATGGAGCGGGAGACGGAATCGAACCCGCACCATCAGCTTGGAAGGCTGAGGTTCTACCGTTGAACTACTCCCGCAATCCCGCGGCCAAAACCGCAAAACCGGTGGCGAGAGCCGGAGTTCGCAGGGCGTCCTGCCCTTTGACTTCCGCGCCAGCCTTTTACTTCCCCGGCCCGCATCCCGGTTGGAGCCAGCATTGGATCCAGCATCCTGTAGGTGGTTCGAATCCACCTTTCAAACACTGTTGTAACTTTTCATGGTGGAGGAAGGTGGATTCGAACCACCGAAGGCATGAGCCAACTGATTTACAGTCAGTCCCCTTTGGCCGCTTGGGTATTCCTCCACGGAGCCGCGCATTCTGACGGCCGACCCTAGGGGTGTCAAGCCTATTTTGACGATTCGGCGCCTGATTCCGGGGCCGCCGGCACCTTGGATCAGGCCGCAGCCGATTGTGCGCTCTCGACCGGAAACCGGCGTTTGATCGACGCCATGATACCGGCGACGTCAAGCCCGACGCTTGCCAGCATCTCCTCGCGCGACATGTGCTCGAGCCAACTGTCCGGCAAGCCCAGACTGAGCACGGGTGCCAGCACACCTTCAGACTGCAGGAGCTCAAGCACCGCACTACCGGCGCCGCCCATCAAGGCGTTGTCTTCCAGCGTCACCAGCCCACCATGAGTCCGCGCCAGATCGAGCACCAGCTCGGCGTCAAGCGGCTTGATGAACCGCATGTTCACGACGGTCGCTCCGAGCCGTTCACCGACTTCCAGGGCCGGCGCCACCATGGCGCCGAAGGCCAGCAACGCCAGGCCCCGCCCTTTCGGCCACGTCTGCGCGCCCGATCGGCAAGGTCGTCAATTCGGCTTCGATCGGCACCCCCGAGCCACCGCCGCGCGGGTATCGCACCGCAGCTGGCCCGGCGTAATGGAACCCGGTGCTCAGCATCTGCCGGCATTCGTTTTCGTCGGCCGGCGCCATCACCACCATGTTGGGAATACACCGCAGGAAACTCAGGTCGAAACTGCCGGCATGGGTGGCGCCATCCGGCCCCACCACACCCCACGATCGATCGCAAACAACACGTCCATATCCTGCAGGGCGACGTCGTGGATCAGCTGGTCGTAGGCGCGCTGCAGGAATGTCGAGTAGATCGCGACCACCGGCTTTGCGCCCTCGCAGGCCATGCCGGCGGCGAGTGTGACCGCGTGCTGCTCGGCGATCGCCACGTCAAAATAGCGCTCCGGGTATTCGCGCGAAAAGCGCACCAGCCTGACCCTTCGCGCATGGCCGGCGTAATGCCGTACAGGCGCGTATCCGCGGCGGCCATGTCACACAGCCAGTCCCCGAAAATCTGCGTATAGCTGAGCTTGCTGCTGGCGGCCTTCTGTTTCATGCCGACCGCAGGGTCAAACGGCGTGACTGCGTGATAGCCGATCTGGTCTTCTTCGGCGAGGTCGTAACCCTTGCCCTTCGTGGTGACCACATGCAGCAACTGCGGGCCTTTCAGCGTCTTCAGCGTCTTCAGGACCTGCAACAGCGAAGGCAGGTCGTGACCATCGATCGGGCCGGAGTAATGAAAGCCCATTTCTCGAACAGCGTCGACGGCACAAACATGCCCTTGGCATGCTCCTCCCAACGCTTGAGGAACCGCGCGACCGGATTGCCGCGGCCGACCAACCGCTTGCCGCCCTCACGGAGGGCGTTCAGCGTGTTGCTGGCCATCAGACGGCCGAGCATCTGCGTCAGGCCACCGACGTTCTCGGAGATCGACATCCTGTTGTCGTTGAGAATCACCAGCACGTCGGGCTTTGGATCCATGCCGCCAGCGTGGTTCAGCGCCTCATAGGCCATGCCGGCAGTCATGGCGCCGTCACCGATCACGGCCACGACCCGCCGCGGGTCGCCGGCACGGGCGTTGGCAATGGCCATGCCGAGCGCAGCCGAAATCGAGGTGGACGAATGACCCACACCAAACGTGTCGAACGGGCTTTCCTCGCGACGCGGAAACGGCGCGAGGCCGTCCTTTTGCTTGATCGTGCGGATCAGGTCGCGCCGACCGGTGAGGATCTTGTGCGGGTAACACTGGTGCCCGACGTCCCAGACGAGGCGATCGGAGGGGGATTCATAGGAATAATGGAGCGCCAACGTCAACTCGACCACACCCAGCCCGGCGCCGAAGTGGCCACCCACCTGGGCGACTTCCTCGATCAGGTATTGGCGGAGCTCCTGCGCCACGACCGGCAAATCGGTCTCGGCCAGCTTGCGCAGGTCGGACGGCTGGTCGATCCGGGAAAGGAATGGATAACGTTCGGCGGATGCTCATCGGTGTATTGTCCCGTCGCATTGTCGAGCCTGCAAGCCGGCAACCGCCCAGCGCCGATCTTGTCGGCAATTTGTCACGGCCCGGCCATCACCTCGACTGCACATTTGCTGCCCGGCGCGACGCTCCTTTCAGGAAGCCCGCGCACTATCGCGCAGGCATTTCGAGCAAGTTGTCGACAAATACATATAATGTTGCGGTCTCGTGACTTCCGTCACGGTCCTGCATCAAGGAAGATTCAGGCTACCTTCACCCCGACATCCCGAGAACACTCCCCATGTCGATGCTCTCCTCGAAAACCCTGCCTGCCCTGTTGATCGCTGTCGCTGCCCTCAGCGCCTGCGGCAAGAAGGAAGCCCAACAAGCTGCGCCCACTCAGGCCGCCCAGCCGCAAGCCGGCACCAGCGCACAGGCTGTGCCCGCTGTCGCCTTGAAATCCGTGGACGAACTGCTCAGCGATGCACGCAAGGCCGAGTCGGAGAATCTCACCGTCTCCCCGGAAGGCACCAACGCCGTCGAACTGTACCTGCTGGTTCTGGCCCAAGACCCGAAAAACGACCGTGCAATCAACGCGTTGATCGACTTGTTCCCGCTCGGCGCGACACAGGCTGAACGCGAAATTTCGGATCGAAACGTCGACGAAGCCGAGCGCGTGATCGCGCTGCTCGACCGCGCAAACCCCGATTCCTACACCGTCAAAACCCTGCAGTCGAAGCTCGCTGCCGCGCGTGCGCAGATGCAGCGCGAGGAAGATCGTCGCCTCGCACAGGAAGCCGAAGCCGAGCGCCGGACCGCCGCCGCCGCGAATCCGGAGCCAGAACCGGCTCAACCGGTAGCCGCCGCGACCCGTCCGGCCGCAACGACCACGGCTCCGCCTGAAGCAACGCCAACGCCGGCCACGCCAGAACCCGAACCCGAGCCGGCACAGCCTGTCCTGCCGTCGCGTGACGCCGTTCTGGTGCGCACGGTTCGCCCGGGTTACCCGCCGAAGGCCGCTCGTGCGCGCCAGGAAGGCTGGGTAGAAGTGCAGTTCACGGTGGGCGCCGATGGCAAGGTTGGCGACGCCAAGGTCGTCCGCGGCGAACCCAACCGGGTCTTTGATCGCGAAGCCATCCGCGCCGTGGAGCAGTGGGAATTCCAGCCCGCCATCCGTGATGGCCAGCCTGCTTCAATGGTCATGACCCGTCGGATCGAGTTCAAACTCGGCGGTTGATCGGTTGCGCTGAACCCGATGCAGAAACCACGGGAACCGCGCTCCAGGCGCGGTTCCCCGCTTGAGGGACCCCATGATGACGAAACCGGACTTCCAGGCCGCGATCGCCGCCCTGACCGCCAAGTTCGCGGCCAGCCTGCCGGAGAAGCGGCAAATCCTGATCGACCAGGCCGAACGCTGGAAATCCGCGCGTGATCCGGCGGCGTTGCGTGAAGCGGTCGCCCAGGCACACAAACTGGCCGGCTCTGCCGGCAGTTACGGCTTTGACCCGCTCGGCCTCGCGGCTCGTGAATTCGAGCAGTGTGTCCGCTCCTGGCCCGACCACATCCCGCCCGACTCGCGCGCCGCGGAACAGTCCGATGGCCTGCTCGAAGCACTGATCCAACTCTTTCCGTGAACCACGGCTGCACGGCAGGGCCTTCCGGATGCTTTGCGTTGGCGTAATCAGCTCAAACGTCGGGCTCGCTCGGTTATCCTTTCCGGTCATTGAGCCTGGCCACGCATCCACACCATGAGCATCATCCGCCTGATTGGCGCGCCGACCGATATCGGCGCCGGACACCGCGGCGCCTCCATGGGCCCCGAAGCCCTGCGCGTTGCAGGCATCGTCGAAGCGCTGCGCGACCGCGGCATGACCATCGAGGACCTGGGCAACCTGTCCGGCCCGATGAATCCCTGGAAGCCGCCAGTCAACGGCTACCGGCATTTGCCGCAGGTGGTCGAATGGAATCGCGCCGTTTATGGCGCGGTCCGTGAAGCGCTGACTGAAAACCGTCTGCCGGTGTTGCTGGGCGGCGACCACTGCCTCGGCCTGGGGTCCATTGCCGCAGTCGCCGACCACTGCCGTGACCGGGGCCGCAAGCTGCTGATCCTGTGGCTGGACGCGCACGCCGACTTCAATACCAACCAGATCACCCCGAGCGGCAATGTCCACGGGATGCCGGTCGCTTGCCTGTGTGGCATCGGCCCGCCCGAACTGACCCGGATCGGCGATCACATGCCGGCCATCCGTCCAGACCAGATTCGCCAGGTCGGCATCCGGTCGGTCGATGCCGGCGAGAAGCGGCTTGTCCACGAGATGAAACTCGACATCTACGACATGCGCTACATCGACGAAATCGGCATCAAACGTGCGATGGAAGAAGCACTGTCGGACCTGGATGCCGACACCCATCTGCATGTCAGTTTCGACGTCGATTTCCTCGATCCGGAAATCGCCCCGGGCGTCGGCACCACGGTGCCCGGCGGGCCGAACTACCGTGAAGCCCAGTTGGTCATGGAAATGATCGCCGACACCGGCCGCATGGCGTCACTCGATATCGTCGAACTCAACCCTGCATTCGATGACCACAACCGCACCGCGCGATTGGCCGTCGATCTGGTCGAAAGTCTGTTCGGCAAGTCCACGCTGATGAGGCTCTGACGTGCGCACCGGGCGCCTGCTCGCCGGACTGCTGAGCCTGCTCATGCTGGTCTCGCTGCCGGCGGCCGCAGTGACCGAGGTCAGCCTGCAGTTGCCGAGCGGCGCCTATATCCGCATTGCCGTGCCGGACGGCTGGCGCGCCGGCGACGGCCTCGTGCTGTACCAGCACGGATTCAACATGGAGTTCGACGACAACCCGGATCTGGGCCCGTGGGAAGCCACGCTGCTTGGTGAGGGTTATGCCGTTGCCGCCAGTGGTTACCGGACTGCGGGCTGGGCCTTGTTCACGGCGGTCGAAGACAACCGGGACCTGGTTGACGCCTTTCGCCAGCGCTTTGGCGAACCGGGGCATCTGGTCAGCATGGGCGGTTCGATGGGCGGCCTGGTCGCCCTGCGCCTTGCCGAAAGCCCGGGCTTCGAGCGCCTGCGTGGTGTGTTGTCGGTGTGCCCGCCAGCCGCCGGGGCACGCACCTGGGATACCGCGATCGACCTGCGCATGGCCTACGACGCCGTTTGTGAAGGCGTCGGCGGTGGCGAACTGCCGCGCAGCGACGGCCCCTTTCCCTGGGCGTTCGAATTGGACGACATCCCGGAAGACCTCGGTGACCTGCTGAATTCGGGCGCGGTCTTGCGCACGCTGGCCCGGGTCACACAATGTACTGGTGTGAGCCTGCCGCCGATCCTTCGCTCGGGCGGCCAACGCGACCGCCTGGCGAGGCTGATGGCGTTCGGGAAGTTCACGAACGAAGATTTTTTTGTCGCCACGATGGGTTATGCCACGTTTGCACTCAGCGACCTGGTGCGCGACCCGCACAAACTGAATGGCGCCAACCCGTTCACGACCGAAGGAGTCGACTACGGCACCGACCTGATCAACGGCCGGGTACCGCGATTCCGGGGTGACGCCTTCGCACGCAGTCGTTTGCACCAGGTATCCGACCTGACCGGCAACATTCCGGCCGGGACGCGCGTGGTGGTGCTGCACACGTCGAAAGATGAGTTGGTGCGGCCTGTGCACCAGCGATTCCTCGATCTGAATGCCGATTATCTGGAGAACTCGCCGCCGCCGGCGAACATCCACCAGTTGTTCCGGGCCCTGGTCCGCGAAAACACGAACACTCATTGTGGCTTTACCCCGGCCGAACTGGGTGCCGGGTGGACAACACTGAAGAACTCGATGGCCGGCTTGCCGGTCAAGACAACCGACTATCAGCAGGCCTGCACTGCAGCGCAAACATCGGGACTGGGCGGCGAATGCCGAGTCACTGGTGAGCCCGACATTACCGAAACCCTGAATGAAACCATGCGCCCCCGGCCAAACCAGCAAGCCGCAGAAGAAAGCGCGCGGATGGCCGGCCTGTGGATCGACCCGACCTTGATCGGAGAAGGCTTTTTCATCGAACCGCTGGCCGACGGCCGCGCAGTGGTCAGCGGCTACAGTTATCCGGCACTCGGTGACGGTGGTGAGCAACTGTGGTGGGTCGGCCTCGGCCGGATCGACGGCAACGGCATTTCCGTACCCGATATCGCCCTGTACCGCGGCCCCCGCTTCCAGTCATTCCAGACCAGCGATTTGCGGGCCCAGGGCTTTGGGTCGGCCCAGATCGTGTTCTACACGACCGACCAGGCGGAAATCCGGCTCAGTGTCCCGGGCCGATACGGCCGTCCGATTCGCCCGTTGAGCCGCATTTCTGCGCAACCGCCATACCTCGGGCCCATCATTCTGCCAATCCCGAACGTGCCCACGTTCTCGCTCGGCGGCATCTACGTGGCGCCGGAACGCCGCGGTGAAGGCCTGATCCTGCACCACATGCCGATCCGCACAGGCAACGAATTCATCCAGCGCGATTTCCTGATCTGGTACAGCTTCGACAACGAGGGTGACCCGATGTGGCTGGTCGGCGAGCGGTCCGAACCGATCACTGCCGGAACAGCGTTCGGCACCTGGCGCTACCGGTTCACGCTGAACCGGCCGGCCGGGACGTTCTACCCACCCAATTTCGACCCATCGCAGATCAGCGCCACCCCGTTCGGAACCGTGGAACTGGAAAACACCAGCTGTTCGGGCATGCGCGTCCGCTACGACGGCCGCCCCGGCGGCTTCGGGCAGGGTGAGTTCCGGGCTGACCGGGTCACCACCACTCGCCATAACGACTGCGTCTGGGATTGAGGAGCCTCTGAACAAGTTCAGCGGCTCCTGCGGTGCAGGGATGCACCGCCGCAATCAACGACGCAAGTCGTTGATTGCGGGAGGCAAGTCCGGACCTGTGCCGGACTTGCCTCCTCTGAATCAGTCCAGGATGGACTTATTCAGAGCCTCCTTAAGGGATCGGCACGGCTTGACCGCTATACTCGGCGGTTCCTATGAACCGAGTTTTCCGTGACGCGCTGGGCCCCAGGCTGTTCGCCAAGGGGTCGGTGCTTTCCATCGGCGCCTTTGACGGTGTCCACCTGGGCCATGCGGCGCTGATCGAGCGCACCGTGGCGCATTCGCGTGCGTCTGGCCTGACCTCCTGCCTGCTCAGTTTCGAGCCCCTGCCCCGCGCTTATTTCCAGAAATCCGGTCCGCTGGTCCGGCTGTGTTCCCCGCGCGAAAAAATCGAACGTGCGCTGGCCCTCGGCACCGACGCAGTGGGTCTGCTGCGCTTCAACCGCACGCTCGCCGACATGCCTGCCGAAACCTTCATCGACGAAGTCCTCGTTGGCCGACTCAACGCGCGCGAGATCTGGATCGGCCCGGATTTCCGGTTCGGCCACGGCCGCCGGGGTGATGTCGGCATGCTGGAGCAACACGCCCACCGCCATGGTTACCAGGTGTCGGTGCTGGCCGTGCAGTCGGAAGGTGACGAACGCATCAGCAGCACCCGCATCCGTTCGGCTTTGCTCGGCGCGCGGTTCAGTGAAGCCGAACGTTTGCTCGGACGCCCTTACTCGATCAGCGGTCGTGTCATTCGTGGTCAACAACTCGGCCGAACATTGGGTTACCCGACTGCCAACATTTCCCTGCATGGGCGTGTGCCGCCGGTCCATGGCATCTATGCCGTACGGGTGACCGGTGCCGGCCTGGTCGACCAACCTTCGGTGGCCAGCATCGGCAACCGCCCTACCGTGAACGGCAAGGAACTGCTGCTCGAAGTTCATCTGTTCGACTATCAGGGTGACCTCTACAGTCAGCGCCTGACCGTCGATTTTGTTTCCAAAATCCGCGATGAAGTGCGCTTTGCCAGTCTCGACGACCTGGTCAGCCGCATGCATATCGATGCCCGCGAAGCGCGGGTCATGCTGCAATCAAATCCGGCATCGACCGGATCCAACACTTGAAGGCCCGCCCCGTGAGCACCGATTACAAGAACACCGTGCAATTGCCGAAGACCGAGTTCCCGATGAAGGGTGACCTGCCCACGCGCGAACCCAAAATCCTCGCGCGCTGGGACGAGACGCGACTGCGCGAACGCCTGGATGCCGCCCATGCCGGGCGCCCGACGTACCTGCTGCACGACGGCCCGCCTTATGCCAACGGCCAGATCCATGTTGGCCATGCCGTCAACAAGACGCTCAAGGACATCGTCGTCAAGTCGAAGCTGCTCGCCGGATTCCGCTCGCCGTATGTGCCGGGCTGGGATTGCCACGGCCTGCCGATCGAACACGCGGTCGAGAAAGAAGTGGGCAAGGTCGGACAAAAAGTCGATGCGCGCACGTTCCGGCAGAAATGCCGCGAGTACGCAGCGAAACAGATCGATGGTCAGCGCGAGGATTTCAAGCGCCTCGGCGTGATCGGCGACTGGGACAACCCGTATCGCACGATGGACTTCAAGTTCGAGGCAGACATCCTGCGCTCGCTCGCCAAGATCGTCGGCAATGGCCACCTGAGTCGCGGCGCAAAACCCGTGCACTGGTGTTTCGATTGCGGTTCGGCCCTCGCCGAAGCCGAGATCGAATATGCCGACAAGGTGTCACCGATGGTCGACGTCGCCTATCAGGCAATCACTCCTGAAGAAATTGCGCGCGAGTTCGGCGCGGATCGGCAGGGCGCGGCCATCGCGGTGCCGATCTGGACCACCACACCCTGGACACTGCCGGCCAGCATGGCGGTCACGCTTGGCGCAGAACTGGACTACGTCCTCGTCGAAGGTCCGGCGCGTGGCGGTGAACGTCAATTGCTCGTGCTCGCCGAAGCACTGGTCGGCGAATGCGCGAAGCGGTTTGGTGTGGGCGACATGACCATCCTCGGCCATGCCAAGGGCGCATCGCTCGAACACCAGAAACTGCAGCATCCGTTCCTGTCGCGGGTCGTGCCAGTCATTCTCGGCGACCATGTCACCACCGATGCCGGTACCGGCGCCGTCCATACGGCACCGGGTCACGGCGTCGAAGACTTCCAGGTCGGCCAGAAGTACGGCATCGAAGTGCTGAATCCGGTCGGTGGCAACGGCGTGTTCCTGCCCGGCACCGAACATGTCGAAGGCCAGTTCATCTGGAAGGCGAACGATTCGATCATCACGCTACTGGGCGAACGCGGAGCCTTGCTCGCCAGCGGCAAACTCGAGCACAGTTATCCGCATTGCTGGCGCCACAAGACACCTGTGGCGTTTCGCGCGACCGCTCAGTGGTTCATCAGCATGGAACAGGCTGGTTTGCGCCAAGGCGCGCTCGACGCCATCCGAAAAGTCCGTTGGCAGCCAGCCTGGGGCGAAGACCGCATCAGCGGCATGATCGCCAACCGCCCGGACTGGTGCATCTCGCGCCAACGCACCTGGGGCGTGCCGATTGCATTGTTCGTGCATCAGGTCACCGGCGAACCGCATCCGGATTCCGTGGCCCTGATGGGTCGCGTCGCCGAGCGGATCGAACGCGAAGGTGTGGATGCCTGGTACGAACTGGATGCCCGCGACTTGCTGGGTGATGAAGCCTCCGTCTACGACAAGGTCACGGACATCCTCGATGTCTGGTTCGACTCCGGTGTCACGCATGCCTGTGTGCTCGACGCGCGTGACGAACTGAAGGCACCACGCCAGGTCATGTACCTCGAAGGTTCCGATCAGCACCGGGGCTGGTTCCACTCGTCCCTGCTCACCTCGATCGGCATGCACGGGAAGGCGCCATACGACGAAGTCATCACTCATGGCTTCACGGTCGACGCGCAGGGCCGCAAGATGTCGAAGTCGCTCGGCAACATCGTGGTGCCGCAGAAGGTGATCGGCAGCATGGGCGCCGATGTCCTGCGCCTGTGGACAGCGTCGACCGACTACGCCGCGGAAATGGCGGTGTCCGATGAAATCCTGAAGCGCGTCGGCGACACCTATCGCCGCCTCCGCAACACCGCGCGATTCCTGCTCGGCAACCTGCATGGATTCGATCCGGCACGTGATGCCGTGCCGGTCGATCGCCTGCTGCTCCTTGACCGCGCCGCCATGCTTCAGGCACAGCGCGTGATGGATCTGGCGCGCCGGGTGTATGGCCCCGAGGCCAACGGCCACGGCAGTGCCGGTCCCGACACCTACAACTACGCCGCGCTGGTGCAGGAACTGATGCGCTTCTGCACGATCGACCTGGGTGCCGGTTATCTGGACCAGACCAAGGACCGCCTGTACACGATGCCCGAGGCCAGCCCCGCCCGACGCTCGGCACAGACGGCCATGTATGCGGCACTGGAAGTCCTGGTGCGTGCGCTGGCGCCGATCACCACGTTCACCGCCGAAGAACTCTGGGCGCACATGCCCGCGCGGCAGGCCGACTCGGTGTATTTCGCCACCTGGCGCGACATCGAACCCTTGTTTGCAGGGTTGTCCGTCAGCACGGCAGAACAGGCCCAACTCGATGATTTGCAGGCCATCCGTCAGGTCATGCAAAAGCGCATCGAAGAGATGCGGACCAGCGTTGGCATGGGCGGTTCGCTCGAAGCGTTCGTGCAGATTTATGCCGACGCCGCCACCCGCGCCCGACTGGCACCCGCCGCCGCCGAACTGCGTTTCTACCTGATCTCGTCGGAATGTACGCTGGGTGATCTCGCTGACGCACCGGCGCATGCACTGGTCGTGAAACTGGCCGATGGCGAGATGCGCCTGACCATCGCAACGACCGATGCAGCGAAGTGTGTCCGTTGCTGGCACCACCGTGAAGACGTGGGCAGCCATACCGAGCATCCGGAACTCTGCGGCCGATGTGTCGACAACGTGTCCGGTGCCGGAGAAACCCGTGACTGGTTCTGAACGGATTGGTTTTGCAGGTCTAGGCCGGTACTTGGTGATCTGCCTGATCGTGATCGGACTCGACCAATGGACGAAGGCGATTGCCGTCGAGCACATCGCCTTTGGCGAACGGATTGCCGTGTTCCCTTACTTTTCTGGACCATGGCCTACAACACCGGTGTCGCGTTCAGCCTGTTCGCCGATGGCGAAACCTGGCAGCGTTATGGTTTGTCGGCGTTCGCCATCATCGTTTCCGGCGTCTTCGCGTGGATGATGTCGACGCTGCACCCGCGCGAGCGTCTGACCGCCGTGGCGTATGCACTGATCATCGGCGGGGCGATTGGCAATGTCATCGATCGCCTTCGTCTTGGCCACGTCGTCGACTTCATCCTGCTGTATTACAACGATCGCTGGCAGTGGCCGGCATTCAACATCGCCGACTCGTGCATCGTCGTCGGTGCCGCCATCCTGCTGATCTGGGGCTGGCGCCAGCCCTCCGCTGATCCAGCAGACAAAACTGCGGGCTGACGATGAATCTCACCGAAACCGCGCCGGAGGCGTTGAACCCATCATGCAAGTGATCCTGGCCAATCCCCGTGGTTTCTGCGCCGGCGTCGATCGCGCGATCGAGATCGTCGAACGCGCGCTCGATGCTTTTGGCGCACCGATCTACGTGCGTCACGAAGTGGTCCACAACCGCTTTGTGGTCGATGGGCTGCGCAAACGCGGTGCGATGTTTGTCGAAGAACTTGATGAAGTCCCCGATGGGGCGACGGTCATCTTCAGTGCCCACGGCGTCTCGCAAGCGGTGCGCGGCGAAGCGCGTGGCCGTGGATTGACCGTGTTCGATGCGACGTGTCCGCTGGTCACGAAAGTACATATCGAAGTGGCGCGCCACGCGCGCGCCGGGCGCCATGTTGTGCTGATCGGCCACGCCGGACATCCGGAAGTGGAAGGGACGCTCGGCCAATGGACCGCGGCGCACGGCAGTGCGCAGATCCACCTGATCGAAACACCGGACGACGTGGCCACCATGACGGTTCCGGAAGACGCCGAACTGGCCTTCGTGACCCAAACGACCTTGTCGGTCGACGACACGCTGGAAGTGATCGCCGCGCTGCGCGTTCGTTACCCGCGCGTCCTCGGCCCGCGGCACGATGACATCTGTTACGCCACGCAGAATCGTCAGGACGCCATCAAGCGCCTGTCGGAGCAATGTGACCTGGTGCTGGTTGTCGGCTCACCGAACAGCTCCAACTCCAACCGCCTGCGCGAACTCGCGGAAAAGCGGGGCGTTCGCTCGTATCTGATCGATGGGGCAAACGACATCGATCGTACCTGGCTGGCTGACAAGAAGTGTGTGGGCGTGACCGCCGGTGCCTCCGCCCCCGAAAGCCTGGTGCAGGGTGTCGTCGAACGTTTGCGTCAGGAAGGCGCCACCGCAGTGCGCGAACTCGATGGTGAACCCGAGAACGTGGTGTTCGCGTTGCCGAAGGAATTGCGGTTGATCCTGGTCGATTGAATCGAAGCCTGCCGTGTCGGCTGGGCTGAGCGCAGCGCCAGCCCACACCCGGAACGCTCAACGCCCCCCCCCCCCACCCCCCCCCCCCCCCCCCCCCCCCCCCCCCCCACCCCCCCCCCCCCCCCCCCCCCCCCCCCCCCCCCCCCCCCCCCCCCCCCCCCCAAAACCCCCCCCCCCCCCCCCCCACGATCGATGCGATCTGTTCGCGCACCGCTTGGACCGAGGTGTTGGCCAGCCAAACCGGCTCGTCGGGTGCCGGTACCGCACTGAGCGCACGCGTGCGGCCATCGACACTCAGGCCGACCATCGGCAATTGCCAGCGGGCAGCAGTGTGGAAGCGAACCATTCGGACCGCACAGCCGCCGGGTTCGACACAGCTCGCCTGAACACGATCAAAGGCCCGCCGACGCCAGCTCTCGATGGCCTGGTCGTCAGCGTCCGCAGGAAACACCAGTACATGATCAAACACCGTCTCGGCATTTGCAGGGCGCACGGGCAATCCATCTTCGGCCGGAAGTCGGACGCGACCGACAGGGTCGCCACAGACTGCAGGAGCATCGCGATCAGCAGGATCCGAAGCAGAGCGCTGCTTCCGACCCTGTGGTTTGTTTCGATGCTGCCGTGAGTCGCCATCGTCGTTCTCCCGTGATGACGAGATTGTTCCGATGTGTCGGTCACTCCACCACCCCCGGTTCCGGGGGTCCCATGTTTTCGGGATGTGCAAACGGTTTGCGGATGGTCCGATCGCGCGACCACTGGGAGCCTGTCATGACCGTCCGTTTTCGCTGTTTCCTGACCCTGCTGCTGCTCCTGGCCAGCCTTGGATCAAGCGCTGCGCCACTCGACCCCAATACCTTCACCAGCCTCGGCACGTTCAACCCCGGCAGTGCCGTCAGCGTCAACACGGACACCCTGGCGATGACCGGCGGCGCCACGTTCACTGGCGTGACCTCCGGCAACATCGCGGTGTTCACGTTCACCACGGTGACACTGAACTCGGGAATCACCGTCACCGCCACCGGCAGCCGGCCGTTTGCGCTGCTGTCGCGCGGGGCGATGACGATCTCGGGCACCATCGATGTATCCGCCAGCGGCAGCACGCGCGGTGCTGGCGGCCACAATGGCCATACAACCACAAACGGTGGGGCTGGCAGTGGTCCCGGCGCGGGGGGTGGTGATTCCCAGGGCGCTGGCGGCGCCGGCTTCGGCAACGTGGGCGGGTCGTCCACCAGCGGATCGGTGGCCGGAATTGCCTACGGCAACCTGGCCACCCTGCTGGAAGGCGGCAGTGGCGGCGGCAAGGGCACGTTCTTTGGTCCGACCAGCGGCGCCGGTGGTGGCGGTGGCGGCGCACTCGAACTGGGCGCCATCGGCACCATGAACATTCAGGCGAGCGCCATCCTTCGGGCCAATGGCGGCAACGGAGCGAACTTCGCCGGCGGTGACGGTGATGGTGGTGGTGGTGGATCCGGCGGCGCGTTGTATCTGCATGGCGCCTCAACGAACCTGGTTTCGGGCGCCCAGTTGCGCGCCAACGGCGGCAATGGCGGCAACGGCCAGAACGGCATCGGTGG
Organism: Ahniella sp.; assembly: GCA_016712105.1. Lineage (GTDB taxonomy): Bacteria > Pseudomonadota > Gammaproteobacteria > Xanthomonadales > Ahniellaceae > Ahniella. Next base: position 5,834 of record JADJRU010000017.1, on the reverse strand, counting down.
TGGCGGCGGTGCCGGTGGGCGCATTCGTGCTGAAAACGTCGGCACCAATGCCGCAACGGTTACCGCCACGGGCGGCACCGGCAGCACGGTGGGTGGCTTCGGCAGCGGCCTCAATGGCGGCAATGGCGAGATCCTGCTGATGAGTCCGCCCTCGGTCACTGTCACCCAAAGCAGCGGCACCACGAACGTGACCGAAGGCGGCACAACGGACACCTACACCATCGTGCTGAACGCTCAACCGAGTGCGAATGTCTCGATCACCATCAGTCCGGATGCGCAACTGTCCACCAGTCCGGTCGGGCCGCTGACGTTCACGACAGCCAACTGGAATCAGGCCCAGACCGTCACTGTGACGGCGGTCAACGATGCGGTCGCCGAGGGCAGCCACGGCGGCACGATCACCCCCAGTGCGAGCGGCGGTGGTTACACCGGCGTCAGCGTGGCATCGATCAGCGCAACGATCACCGACAACGATGTGGTGGGTGTCACGGTGGCACAAAGCAGCGGTACGACCGAGGTGACGGAGGGCGGTAACACCGACACCTACACGATCGTCCTCGTGTCACAGCCAACGGCCACGGTTTCGATCACGGTGACCGGCGACGCACAGGCTGGCGCAGCACCCGGCACCTTGTCGTTCACGACTTCCAATTGGAACCAGCCGCAGACCGTCACCGTCACGGCAGTCAACGACGCCGTCGCCGAAGGGGCACACAACGGCACCATCACCCATGTAGCGAGCGGCGGCAATTACGCTGGCGCGTCCATCGCGAATGTCGTGGCCAGCATTGCCGACAACGACATCGCGGGCGTCACGATTGCACAGAGCGGCAGCGTGACCGAAGTCAGCGAGGCGGGCGCGACCGACAGTTACACGATGGTGCTGACGTCCCAGCCCACGGCCACGGTGACGATTGCCATCACAGCCGACGCGCAGGTCGCGCGGAATCCCGTGCAACTGCAGTTCACGACCGGCAACTGGAACCTGGCACAGACTGTGGTGGTGTCGGCAGTGGACGATGCGGTCGCCGAAGGCACACACAACGGCACGTTGACGCACTCGGCGAGCGGCGGTGGATACGGAACCGTGATCATCTCGAATGTGGTGGCGACGATCAGCGACAACGACACGACCGGCCTGGTGATCAACCAGACCGGTGGCACCACGACCGTCATCGAAGGCGGCGCGGGCGACACCTACACGCTGGCGCTGAATTCACAACCGACCAGTACGGTGACCGTCACCCTCACCGGGGATGCGCAGGTTTCCCGCAGCCCGAGCCAACTGCAGTTCACGACGGTCAACTGGAATCAGGCACAGACCGTCACGGTGTCGGCGATCGATGATGCGATCGCCGAGGGCAACCACACCGGACAAATCACGCATAGTGCTGCCGGCGGCGGATACAACGGCGTCACCGGAACTCCGGTGTCCGTGTCGATCACCGACAACGACGTGGTGGGTGTGATCGTCACTGAAACCGGAGGTGGGACCGCCGCGTCGGAAAGTGGCAGCACGGATACTTACGCAATCCGCCTCGCTTCTGAACCTACCGGGACCGTGACCATCACCTTGGCGCCAAACGCCCAGGTCACGACCACACCCGGGACCAGCCTCCAGTTCACGACGGCGAACTGGCAGATTGACCAGCAGGTGGTGGTCGGCGCCGTGGACGACGCAGTGGCAGAGGGCGCCCATACGGGTCAGGTCACGCACACCGCCAGCGGTGCGAACTACGGCGCGGCCAGTGTGGCTGCGGTCACCGTTGCCATCACCGACAACGATACGACCGGCGTCAGCGTCGCGGAAACGGACGGCAGCACGCAGGTCAGCGAAGCGGGCGGAACCGACCAATACACGATCGTGCTGCTGTCGCAGCCAACCGGCACTGTCAGCATCAGCCTGAATGCCGGCACCCAATTGACCACCACACCCAACGGCCCACTCCAGTTCACGACCGCAAACTGGAACACACCGCAGACCGTCACGGTGGCGGCCATTGATGACGCTGTGTTCGAGGGCAGTCATTCGGGACAGATCACGCACGTCGCCAGTGGCGGCGGATATGGTGCCGTCGTCATTGCCGGGGTCACCGCAACGATCACCGACAACGATGTTCAGCCAGTCGACCTGGCGGCAAGTCAGTCGCTGCTGAATCCCATATTCGGACCCGGCGAGCGGATCCGCTTCGAATTCTCGGTCGAACATCTGACATCCACCGCATTGCCCGGATCGGCCCAAGTTGCGTTCAACCTGCCGCCGGAGTTGTCGATGGTCAGCTGGATCTGTGCCGCCGACCCGGGCGCCACGTGCCCGCCGAGTGGCACGGGAACCCTGAACCACCTGATCACACTCGATGGCGGCACGGGCGTGACGTACATCATCACCGCCGATGTCTCGACGTCCGCCACGACCGGAACCGCGCTCAGCACCACCGGCATGATTTCGGCACAGTCGCCTGACCAGGACATTGAACCGGCGAACAACCAATCGGTGCTCAACTTCGCAGTGGGCCCGGATCGTGTGTTCCGCGATGGCTTTGAGGCGTTGTGACTCGCTACGGTTTCGTGTATCGACAAGCGCGTGCCTGAAAGCGCGGTTGCTTCTCCCGCTTGCGGAGAAGATGCCGACAGGCTGATGAGGGAAATCTACGCGGACAACCCAATCTTCGCGCCAGGTGGCCCCTCATCCGGTCTTCGGCTCACCCTTCCTCCTCGCTTGCGGGAGAAGGGACTTGTCGGGCAACTTCTGACCGGGCCTTTGCCGGAACCGGTTCCACGTCGCGGGTCATTCGCACCAGAAACCGTGCGCCGGGCACCGGCGCCGCCCCTCAATCCGGCGCACCGATCAGGATCGCCGCGAGATGGTTCTCCGGCGGCGGGGTCGTGAATTCATGCCCCCATGACTCCAGCAGACGGCGCGTATCGGGGCTCAACGCGAAGTCCTCCACCGCAGTGACTTCCGGCTGCCATTGCTGGTGGAACCTCGGGGCATCAACCGCCTCCTGAATGTCCATCCGGAAGTCGATCACGTTGATCAAGGTATGCAGCACCGCGGTGATGATGCGGCTGCCGCCAGGAGTGCCCACAACCATCACCGGCTTGCCATCCCGACTGACGATCGTCGGTGACATCGAACTCAGCGGGCGTTTGCCGGGCGCAATCGCATTCGCTTCGCCCTGCACCAGTCCGTACATGTTGGGTGTGCCCACGGCAGCGGTGAAGTCGTCCATTTCATTGTTGAGCAGGATGCCGGTGCCGGCCGCCGTGACCTTCGCGCCGAACCAGTCGTTCAAGGTGTACGTCACCGAGGCCACGTTGCCCGCTGCATCGGCAATTGAATAGTGTGTCGTGTTGCTGCCCTCGTGCGGCGCCTTTCCGGGCGACAGCGCGTCGGAATCACCGGCACGATTGTCGGTGATCGCGGCACGGATCTTCGCCGCGTGTTCGGGCGCCAACAATCGTGCGATCGGGTTGTCGACAAACGCCGGATCACCGAGATAGTGATTACGGTCGACATAAGCATGACGCATCGCTTCGATCATCCAATGAGTGCCCTGGGCCGAACCCCAGCCGGCTTCGGCCATTGGATAACCCTCCAGCACCTGCAGCACTTCGCAGATCACCACACCGCCCGAACTCGGCGGTGGCGCGGAGATGATCCGGTAACCGCGATAGGCACACTCCAGCGGTTCACGTTCGATTGCACGGTAGGCCAACAAATCGGCTTCGGTGATGAGTCCGCCACCGGCCTGACTGGCAGCGGCCAGGGCTTTCGCGGTTTCGCCGCGATAGAATCCGTCCACACCGTCACGCGAGATCCGTTTGAGACTGGCCGCGAGGTCTTTCTGCACCAAACGATCGCCGGCCTTCGGGAGCGCCCCGTCTTCGCCCAGAAAGATCACACGACTCGCCGGATCGAGCCGAAGCTCCACCGCCGCATAGTCGATCATCGCAATGTCGCCCCGATCCAGCACAAAACCGCGGCGCGCCAGATCGATCGCTGGCTGGACCAACCGCTTGCGCGGCAAGGTGCCGTAGCGTTCACGCGCCAGTTCCAGCCCGGCTACCGTGCCCGGTACTGCCACCGCCTTGTGCCCGAGCGTGCTTTGACCGGGAATGACCTGGCCCTTGGCATCCAGGTACATGTTGGCCGTCGCAGCCGCCGGAGCCGTTTCGCGAAAATCGATGAACGTCCGCGAACCGTCGGCCAACTGCAGCGTCATGAACCCGCCGCCGCCCAGATTGCCGGCCGCCGGATACACCACGGCCAGCGCATAGCCCACCGCCACCGCGGCGTCGACCGCATTCCCGCCATTTTCAAGGACTTGTACGCCGACATCGGTCGCCAAATGTTGGGCCGTGACGACCATGCCTCATTCGACACCACCGGCGGTCGCCGAGGCGGCAAGCACGTTGCCGGCCAAACCTGCGAAAACGAGCCACAAGGGGCCGAGACAAGCCTGGATGGACGCATGGAAAGAATCCCGCAACAAATGGGGCGGCAAGCTTACGCCCTCCGGGCCGGCCTGCAATCGACTTGCCGAAATCGCCGGGCCGTGTCACGCCCGGGCAATACGGCGTGGTAATCTGGCGTTTCCACAAATCGATCATCCATTCAGGGATCCTATGCACTATTCCCAAGGCAAGCGGGTTGGCCGCTGCCATTGTCCTTTCATGGCGGGCAGCGTAGCACTTGCCGCCCCCGTTCACACCCGGCAATCTTGTAGTGGCGCGCGTCGGAACCGGCGCTGCCGGATTGAACAATGCCTCGACGGCCTTGTTCCTCGACGAGTACACGACTGCGGGCACGCTGGTTCAGTCCATTGCCTTGCCGACCGCAGCAAGCGGCGCCAACCGGGCGCTGACCATCGGCGGCACCGGGACGAGCGCGAGGGCATGGTCTCCCGGTCCGTCGACAATCGCTACGTCACCATGTCGGGTTATGACATCCCGCCTGGCACCGCCTCGGTCAACGGAACTCCACAGCGACGGTCAACCGTGTCGTGGCGCGAATCGACCACACCGGTCTGATCGACACCACCACTGGCTTCACGACTGCATTCAGTGGCGGCAGCGTTCGTGGTGTCACCACCGTTGATGGTACGAACATTTGGGTGAGCGGTGCGGGCGGCCAGCGCAGGCGGCGTCTGGCATCAGGCATTTGGGATCGATCGCCTCGGCACACAAACTCAACACCACGCTGACGAACACCCGCAATCTGGGCATCGCGGGCGGACAGTTGCACCTCTCTTCGCAATCCCGGCGCGTTCAGGCTCGCTAGCGTTGGCACCGTAACACCGACCACAGCCGGTCAAACCATCACGAACCTCAGCGGTCTGCCGACCGGGACCACTTCGCCTTACGGTTTCGTCTTCCTGGACCGAGATGCCGGTGTTGACGGCGTCGACACCGTCTATTTCTCGGACGATGCGGGCGGCGGCGGCATTCGCAAGTACTCGTTTGATGGCGCGGCCTGGACGGATCGCGGTGTTATCACACCAATTGCCCGCGGCCTCACTGGCTCGGTCGTCGGGAAAAAGCCGTGTTGTACGCCACCACTGGCGCAGCAACCGACGTTCTGCGGTCACGCCTGACCGACTCCGCCGCATTCAACGCGACGATTTCCCGACGCAGACCACGATTGCAACCGCCGCCACGAACACCGCCTTCCGCTCCGTGGCGTTCGCGCCGGAAGCTGGCGTGGTCGCCACAACGGGAACTCCTCGATCGCCGCCCTCGGTGAACGAAGGGAATGTCTGTGGCGCCCGGCGTGCCACATCGATGAACTTACGGTTGCCGCCAACCCGGCGCCGACCAGTCTGCTCACGTTC
>JADJRU010000016.1:55000-83580 GCA_016712105.1 Ahniella sp. | reverse complement strand
TCCGCTTGCCGGGTATGACGGGCTTCCTCTTCCGCAAGCGGGAGAAGAGCCAGCCTCGCCCACTTCCTTGCGGGTGCGCGTTGCGTTGTGTCGTAGTGAGTGCGGGCGATATGCCAACTCGCGATGAGGCGCACACATTGCCGACGCGAACGTCGTAAAAATAATGGTTTGCGGTCATTCAGGTCGCTGCGAACGAGTGCTGGCGGGCGTTTTCGACCTCCCCTTACCACCGCGCAAGCCTCCCGTCCGTGACTTTTGACGCATAGCAGCGTGAAGTTCTGAAAACTTCCTACTAGTGTCCGCCCGCCCTGACCGTAAACGGAAAACAACCGTGACGTGATTCCGGGCCTGGACCGAAGCGACCACCGCACCGCCGAACTTAGACATCCGAGGGATGGATGCCGAGATCGACTCGTGCCGCGCAAGGGCCAAGGAAAATAAAACCACACACACGTGAAGCCACCAGTACGCAAAGGGAGAACTCAAGAAATGAAGCGTCGTACCTTGCTCAAGAAGTCGCTCGCCGCCACCGCGGTATCCATGGTTCTTGCCGGCCAGGCTTTTGCCGCGCCCGGCGCCTCCGCCAACTGCGGAACTGCGTTTTGCAGACCGCCCTGTTGATGGCCAGTACATCGTTGTGCTGAAGGATCAGGTCGCTGCACTCGGCAACGAGTCGCGCGCCAATGTTCCGACGGTTGCCGCGATGGCAAGCACGATTGCCTCCCAGTACAAAGCCCAGGTGTCGCGTTCCTACACGACCGTCCTGCGTGGCTTCGTCGTCAAGGCAGACGCCAAGGCCGTTGCCGGCATGTTGAATGACAGCCGCATCGCCTACATCGAAGAAGACGGCATGGTGTATGCCAGCGCGACGCAAACCGGCGCGACCTGGGGTATCGACCGCACCGACCAGCGCGATCTGCCGCTGAACAGCTCCTACACCTACAACACCACGGCTTCGAACGTGCATGCCTACATCGTCGACACCGGCGTTCTGGGTTCGCACCAACAGTTCACCGGCCGCATGGGCAATGGCTACACCGCCATTTCCGATGCCAACGGCACGAATGACTGCAACGGCCACGGCACGCACGTCGCCGGTACGGTTGCCGGCACCACCTACGGCATCGCCAAGGGTGCCATCGTGCATCCGGTGCGCGTGCTGGGTTGCGACGGTTCGGGCACGAACTCCGGCGTCATCGCCGGTATGGACTGGGTTGCCCAGAATCACGTCAAGCCTGCAGTGGCCAACATGAGCCTCGGCGGCGGTGCTTCCACCGCAACCGATGACGCCGTCGCCCGCATGACCGCCGCTGGCGTCATCACGGTCGTCGCCGCCGGCAACGACAACTCGAATGCCTGCAACTACTCGCCGGCACGCGCTGCTTCCGCCATCACGGTCGGTTCGACGACGAACACGGACGCCCGCTCGAGCTTCTCGAACTTCGGCACCTGCGTCGACATCTTCGGACCTGGCTCCAACATCCTGTCTGCCTGGTACACCGGCTCCACCGCGACGAACACGATCAGCGGTACGTCGATGGCTTCCCCGCACGTTGCCGGTGTTGCCGCCCTCTACCTGGCGACCAACCCGACGGCTTCGGTCTCGGCTGTCACCACGGCCCTGATCAACGGCTCCACACCGAACAAGGTTACCAGCCCAGGCACCGGCTCGCCGAACCGTCTGCTGTACTCCCTGTTCTCGGGCGGCGGCACACCTGACACCACGGCTCCGACCGTTCCGGGCACCGCTTCGGCCACGGCCGCCAGCAGCAGCCAGATCAATGTCTCCTGGGGTGCTTCGACGGATACCGGCGGTTCGAACTTGGCCGGCTACCGCATCGAGCGTTGCGCAGGCGCAGGTTGCACCAGCTTCGCCGAAGTCGGCACCAGCGCGACGACGAGCTACTCGAGCACCGGCCTCGCCGCGTCCACGAGCTACAGCTTCCGCGTCCGTGCTTATGACGGCGCTGGCAACAACTCCGGCTACTCCAGCACTGCGTCGGCAACGACACAGGCAGGCGGTGGCGGCGGCACGACCCTGACGAAGGGTGTTGCCGTGACCAACCTCTCTGCTGCTGCAGGCGCCTCGCTGAACTACACGATGGTCGTGCCGGCTGGTTCCACGAACCTGACGTTCACCACCTCGGGTGGCACGGGTGACTCCGACATGTACGTGAAGTTCGGTTCCGCACCGACCGACACGGTCTATGACTGCCGTCCGTACGCCTCGGGCAATGCCGAAACCTGCACGTTCGCCGCTCCGTCCGCTGGTACCTACTACGTTCGCCTGAAAGCCTACTCTGCCTTCTCGGGCCTGAGCCTGGTCGGCAACTACACGGCTGGTGGTGGTGGCGGTGGTACGCAGACCTACAGCAGCACGACGCCTTACACGGTCAACGACAACACCACGATCAATTCTCCGATCGCTGTGTCTGGTCGTACGGGTAATGCTTCGGCCACTGCTTCCGTCTCGGTGAACATCACGCACACCTACCAAGGTGACCTGAAGGTTGACCTGGTTGCTCCGGATGGCACGCTGTACAACATCCACAACCGCACTGGCGCCGGCACCGACAACGTCGTCAAGACCGTGACGCTGAATCTGTCCAGCGAACTGTTGAACGGCACGTGGCAAATGCGTGTACAGGATGCCGCCGCTGGCGACACCGGCCGCCTGAACTCCTGGTCGGTCACGTTCTGATCGAACCGGTAGTCTGAAAGACCTTAAAGCCCTCGGCGCAAGCCGGGGCTTTTCTTTGTCGGGACTGCTACCTTCCCGCCCATGCCGCCGGGTGAACCGATGAAATCACTGAGCACGATCGACGCCGCATTCCTGTTCATGGAGTCACCGCAGACGCCGATGCATGTCGGCTCGCTGCATCTGCTGGCCTTGCCGTCGGGCACCCAGTCAAAGTTCGCCGCGCGATTACGCTCACACCTCAAGTTGCGACTGTCGCTGGCGCCCGTGTTGACCCGGGTGGTGCAATTTCTGCCCCTCAACATCCTGACACCGTACTGGGCCCAATCCGGGCAGCCCGACCTGAACGATCATGTGCGTCACGTCAAACTGCCGAAGCCGGGCGACGCGCGGGCACTCGAGGATCTGGTCGCAACACTGCATGCCGAGACCCTCGACCGCAGCCGACCCTTGTGGGAAATGACGGTCATCACCGCCCTCGGAGCTTCGTTGCAGACGGCACCTGGCCGACACGTGATCGCGTTGTATTCGAAGCTCCACCATGCCGCCGTGGACGGTCAGGGTGCGGTGGCACTCGCCAATGCCATTCTCGACGTGACCGAACACCCGGCTCCGCCGAAGCCAGGCAAACGCCGCAGCACCTTGAAGCTCGGATTCGGGGAAGCGTTGACCGGAGCACTCAGTCACCAACTGAGCCAAGCGATGGATCTGGCGAAGCGGGTTCCGGATGCATGGCGTCTGTTACGGGCCACCGCAAACAAGGAACCCTCGACGACAACAGAACGGAAGCGGAAGCCGCCCGCAACGAATGGTTTGCGGCTGGCACCCAAGACGCCGTTCAACCGGGCGATCGACGCGAGCCGGACATTCGCGAGCCTGGGGCTGTCCTTGCCGGCGATCCGACTTCTGGGCAAAACCCACACGGCCAGCATCAACGATGTGGTGTTGGCGATCGTGGCTGGCGCCTTGCGTCGGTACCTGAAGCGACATCGACAGCTGCCGAAGGAACCACTCGTTGCGGCGATTCCGTTTTCCTTGCGTGCGGCGGGTGATGACCAGGCGAACAATCAGGTTGCGATGACCATGATGTCGCTGCCGACCCATCTGGCCAGCGCCGATGCCAGGCTCAAGGCCGTGGTGGCTGCCAGCGCAACAATGAAGGCAGGTGCCGGCGGGATGCGCGGCGTGCTGCCCACGGATTTCCCGGCCATTGGCTGGGGCTGGCTCGTGCGCAGCGTGTCCAAACTGTACGGTGAGTCAGGCCTGGCCGACCGTTTGCCGACCGTGGCGAATCTGGTGATCTCGAACGTGCCGGGCCCGCAGGTACCACTGTATCTGGCTGGCGCCGAACTGCTGAGTTACGTGCCGGTATCGATCGTCACGCACGGGCTGGGGTTGAACATCACCGTGCAGAGTTACAACGGACGCGTGTTCTTTGGCCTGATCGCCAGCGGCAAGGCCGTGTCCGACGTCCATGAAGTCCGGGACGACCTGGAGGCGGCTTGGCTGGAGTTGGCGGGAATTTGATTGCTTTCCCAACCCTGTCGCTGTCCAGTCTTGCATCGAACAAGATTTACCCCCCCCTGGGTAAAGGCACGCAAGAGACTTTCAGAAGCCGTACACCACGTTGACGGTCGTCAGCGTGTCGGTCTTGTCGACACCGAACGGCACGTCGCTGTTGCGACGGAACTGGAAACCAGCCTTCAGCGCCAGCGAGGCATTCATCTTCACCATCACACCGATGTCGTCCTGCATGAAGGTGTTGTCTTCGCCCGCTTCGGCGAGGAAGGTGTTGTAGATCGCCGTGCTTTCGTTGAACTGGTGCTTGAAGTCAACAAAACCGCGCAACATGAAATCACTGTCGGATTCCGGGTCGATCACGATGGGCGGCACTTCGCTGAACACGAACGGCACCGGGTCGAAATGACGAAAACCGGGACCAACTTCGAAGATCAGCTTGGTGGCTTCGGAATCGATGAGGTTGACACCGTAGGTGACCGCAACCGTCCATTGGCTTTCGTACGATGCAAAGTCGTCGTTTTCGTAGCGTGCGACACCGGCGATGTAGTGGCGCTCGTTGAACTTGTAGCCCGACTTGCCGCCCACTTCGAAGCGGTTGGCAGTCTTGATGTCGCTCGCTTCGGCGCGCAGCGCGAGCACGTAGACATTGTGCAACCAGGCTTCGTCTTCGTGCTTGAGGTCGAGTTTGGCGTTCAGGGTGTCGGTATCGGCGTTGCCGCGCGACATCACCAGGCCAAATTCGCCCGTGCCCGACCAGCCATTTTCCGTCTCGGCATTGGCCACCAGCGGCAGGGCTGTCAGCAAGCCCAGAATCAATTGCTTCTTCATGTTGTTGTGCTCCTTGATGACATGCAGGTTCAAATTTCGGCCCGCATGCTACCCGGCGGTACTTGGCTCAAGTCTGAACGGACGATTCGGACAGTGTGGCCAGCGCATCGATCAGGCGCGCCAGATCGGTGTCGGAGTGGGCCGCGGACAACGTCACGCGCAGGCGGGCCTGTCCCTTCGGGACGGTCGGATGACGGATAGCCGGTACATACAGACCTGCCGCCTCAAGCCCGGCCGACAGGCGAAGCGCCTCGGCCTCATCACCGACCAGGATCGGCTGGATGGCCGTTCTGGACGGCATCAGACGAAACCCGAGCTGGCTGACGGCAGGCTGGAACTGCTGGATCAGGGCCTGCAGACGTTCCTGCCGCCACGACTCGCGGCGCAGCAGTCGGATCGAGGCCAGACTGGCCGCAGCCACCGCAGGCGGCATCGCGGTGCTGAACACATAAGGCCGCGCCAATTGCATCAGGGAGTCGATCAAATCGTTGCTGCCGAGCACCAGTGCGCCGTGAGACCCGATGGCCTTGCCCAGCGTCACCATCAGCAGCGGCACATGCCTTGAGTCCAATCCCGCTGCGGCAACACTGCCGCGCCCCTGCTCACCCAACACCCCAACACCGTGTGCATCATCCAGATACAGCAAGGCTCGTTGCGCATGGGCCAGGTCGGCCAATTCGGCAATGGGCGCGATGTCGCCATCCATGCTGAAGACGGCGTCACTGGCAATCAAGGCAGCGGCTTGTGGTTCCGCCTGCAGCAGGGATGCCGCATGGGCAGTATCGGCATGGCGATACCGCTTCAGCAGTGCTCCAGAGAGTCGTGCGCCGTCCAGGAGACAGGCGTGGTTGAGCTTGTCCTGGACACACAGGTCGCCAGGTTCCAGCAGTGTCGACAACACAGCCAGATTCGCGGCGTATCCGGTCGAGAACAGCAGCGCTCGTTCGTAACCCAACCACTCGGCAGCCTCGACTTCGAGATCCACATGCGGTTGTCGGTGCCCACCCAGCAAGTGTGCGGCGGTAGCACCAACGCCCCAGGATTCGATCGCAGCCGTCAAGGCCGAAGACAGCTCGGGCGCCTGGGCCAGCCCCAGATAGTCGTTGCTGGCGAAGCTCAGCAATGAACGACCAGCAATGACGATGTGCGTACCGTCACTATGTTCGACGGTACGCAAACGCCTGCCCAACTGCCGGGCCTCACGCTCCAGAATCCGCTGGCGGATCCGCTCGGCCAGATCAACCCGCATCGTCAGCTCGGCAGGATGCGCAACAGCGCGCCTTTCAGATACTCCGTTTCCGGAATGGCCGGGACGACCGGATGGTCGGCGCTCTGCTGCAGCCGCTTGAGCAGAATCGCCTGACGATCCAGATGACGTGCGCCCTGGTTCAACTGGTTCAGGAGCTCCGTGTACGGCATATGGTGCGAACACGAACATGACACCAACAGTCCGTCGCGCCCGAGTACCTGCATGGCCATCTCGTTGACGCGCCGATAGGCCTGCCTGCCTTCGGCGAAGTCTTTCTTGCGCTTCACGAATGCCGGCGGATCCACGATCACCAGATCAAAGCGTTCACGCTCCTGCCGCAGGTGCTTCAGGAAATCAAAAACATCGGCCGTTTCGGCTCGGACGCGGTCGGCAAATCCGTTGCGCTCGGCGTTGGCACGCACGCGGGAAATCGCCGAATCACTGGCATCCACCGCCACCACTTCCTTCGCGCCAAACTTCGCCGCTGCCAGACCCCAGGCACCGACGTAGCTGAACAGGTCGAGCACCCGTTTGCCGTCTACGAGCCGCTGCATGGATGCGCGGTTGTCGCGCTGATCGTAGAAGAAGCCGGTTTTCTGTCCGTGCTCCACGTCGATTGCATAATCGAGGCCGTGTTCGCGCGCCAGGACGGTTTCCGGCAGCTGGCCGATCGGCGTTTCGACATATTCCGGCAACTGCTCAAGCGACCGGACGCTGCCCTGATTTTTCCAGACCAGCGCTTCCGGCTTGAGGACCTTGGCGATCGCCGCTTCGAGCTCGGGCTTCAACTGTTCCATGCCGAGTGTGCCGATCTGACCGACGTACACCGAGCCGAATCGGTCGAGCACGAGGCCGGGCATTCCGTCTGCTTCGCCGAACACCAGCCGGTAATACGGCTCGGCGTATTGCATGTCGCGTAATGCCAGCGCGACGTTCAGTCGGTGGCCAAACAGCGATCGATCGATGCCATGTTCGCCGCCGCGCACCACGAGGCGCGCGCAGATCAGCGCATGCGGGTTGATGTAGCCGAGGCCGATCAGGCGTTCGCTGGCATCGATGATCGCCACCCGTTCACCGGGCTCGAACTCGCCCAGCGGGGATCGCTTGGTGTCCACTTCATTGCTGAACACCCAGGAATGGCCTTGTTTGAGGCGGGCTTCTTCGCCGCGCTTGAGGAACAAGGCGGGATATTCGATATCGGTCATTGGAATCTGCCTAGTGTGCGCGCATGGCGCGCGTGAACTTCATGAGCTGCTTGAAGTAGTACTCCGGAAACCAGCGCTTGACGCGCCAGCGGGTGCGCTCCGGGCCGGTCGGGATGATCAGGAACTGGCCGCGGCTTGCGGCTTCAAACACGTATCGGGCAATGTCATCGGCCGTTTCACGGGCGGTTTCCATCAAGTGCCCGGCAACGGCCTTGAAGCGGTCGTTGCCACGAGCATTGTCGAGCAGATTGGTCTTGAAGAAGCTGGGGCAGATCACGCCCACTTTCACACCGTGGTCGGCGAGCTCGGCGCGCAGCATTTCCGACAACGCCACGACAGCAGCCTTCGAGGTGCCGTAACTGGCGATGTTTGGCGCGCCAGCGAGTCCGGCAAACGATGCGGTACTGAGGATCAGACCCGTCTTGCGGCGTTTGAACATCGGCACAAACGCCCGCAGGCCCCGTACGACCCCCATCAGGTTGATGTTCATCACCCAGTGCCAGTCCTCCAGGCTCGACTCGGCGACACTGCCTGCCGTGGCGACGCCGGCGTTGTTGATCAACACATCGAATCCGTCCGGCCAACGCTGATTCACGGCCTGGACCATTGCGGCCACGCTGGCGTCATCGCCGACATCGACCGACACGGCGAAATGCCCTGCCGCGGCGCCTCCGAGCGTCTCGACGGCAGCCTGGGCCCTGCCCGGATCCAGATCGGCCACCGCGATGGCATGGCCGGCAGCAGCAAACTGTTTCGCCAGGGCCAGGCCGAGGCCCGACCCGGCACCGGTTATGAGTGCTCGTTTGTTCATCTGCCAACCTCTGCGTCTATGATCACCAGCCCGCAGTCTACCCAAAGCCCGCCATGACCCAAATGTTGCCGTCGTCCCTTACCGATTTCACCGGCAAGACCCTCGTGATCACCGGCGCCAGCCGCGGCATCGGCGAGGCCACGGCCCGCCTGTTTGCTGCATGCGGGGCCCATGTGATCGTCAGTTCGCGCAAGATCGAAGCCTGCGAGGAAGTGGTGGCTCCGATCCGGAGTACCGGCGGCATCGCGACGGCTGTCGATGCGCATATTGGCGATGTAGCGTCGATGGACCGCCTGTTTGCAAAGATTCTCGATCGCGGATTCGGGCTTGATGTGCTGGTCAACAACGCCGCCACGAATCCCTACTTCGGCAGCATGCTCGACATGCCGATGAGCGCGTACGACAAGACCGTCGAGGTCAACCTGCGGGGTTACTTCTACTGCACCGTGAAAGCAGCGGAGATCATGAAACAACGCGGTGGTGGTGCGATCGTCAACGTCGCGTCGGTGAACGGCAAACGTGCCGCGCCAGGCCAGGGCATCTACTCCATGACGAAGGCCGGCATCCTGTCGATGACGGAAGGATTCGCCAAGGAACTGGCGTCCTGAAAATCCGGGTGAATGCGGTGCTTCCTGGGCTCACCGACACCAAGTTCGCGTCGGCGCTCACGCAGAATGAAAAACTGATGGCCCAATTGCTGCGTGCCATCCCGTTGGGACGTGCAGCGGAACCCGGCGAAATCGCGCCGATGATCCTGTTCTTGGCCTCACCCGCCGCCAGTTACATCACCGGCGGAAGCTTCGCAGTGGACGGTGGTTACCTAGCCTGAGAATGGCCCCTTGCCCGGCCCACAGGGGAAGGCGCGGTGTCCACGGAAGCAAGTCTCTCCACCGGCGGCTCGTTCTTTGCTGAACGAGCCGGGTGCGTAGCAGGTGCAGACCGCACAGACGGATCCAGTCAAGGCTGGTGCGGGGCAGTCGATGGTCCAAGAACCGGACCCGATGGTTGCATCAGGCCATCCTGGGCTGATCGAGGCGCGTAGGGGATCAAGTCGGAGATCTGCAGCACTTGGCTCAGCCCTGCATCATCGACCCAGACAACCTGCACGTCCACGCGTTTGACCTCGGCATTTCCGGGTGGACCGGATGCGACCCCAACCGCCACTCGCAAACAAGGCGGAACGTCGCGCCCACATTCTGCCGGAGTCGATCGGGGCGTCAGGCGGGTGACCATCACGCGACTCTGGAATCGCTGTGGCTGGATGGGACTGATCCCCACGGCTGGCTGAACCCAATCTGTCAAAGGCTGGCTGTCCAGCGCCACATAACCGGCCTGATCACGCGTTGCGCGTTCGCGAATCCGCTCCAGCACGTCATTGGCGGCAGCGACTGCCTGCGAGCGCACTTTCGCGGAAACGCTGTTGCGGGTAATGCCCGACTGCAAGGCAGCCAACGCCAGCATGCCTGTCGACAGAACCAGAATCGCGATCAGCGTCTCGATCAGCGAAAACCCTTTGTGACGTCCGCGCTGGATGATCATGGCTCAGCCTTCAAAAGTGAACTGGTCGGTCCAGGAGCCCGGCAACTCGATCGTCTGCGGAAAGCCATGGGCGACAGGCATGGGTAATGCTTCGAGCGGAAGCACCCGGTTCTTTTGCACCTTGGTGCGGACCTCCCCTTCGACCACCAGCGCACCATGAATCTCGGTCGAGCCCGAACCCGCCGCCACGCCCGAAGCACCACCTTTCTCCGGATCCAGCAGCAGCGAGGGATCACGCGCGAAAGCCATGCCAAACAGCCGCATCCCCGGCGCCGACGAAAACGGCCCGTCGATGATGAGTACAACCGGCTGTGAAGCCTGACCGATATCACCATCCGGCAAAACACAGTCGACCGGTGAACCGTTGTCGGCCTGCTTGATCCAGATGAGGCCTCCGGAATCCGGCCCCAATTCATGACACCCGCGTACTTGGGCGCCCTGGGCATCCATGAAAGCCTGGACGCGATCATTGATTCCGTCGGTATTGTCGTCCCAACCTTGCTCGCAGAAACCGTCGCCATCGATGTCATCCCGGACGGGGGCCGTGCCCATCACGAATGCAAAGAGATCACACGGGACGACTGCGGATTCATCGGGCCCAGGATCGGCAGGCTCCACTGCACGTCCACCAGCACTGCCGCAGATCTTCCCGGCATTCGCATCACGATCCGCGTCCGCGCCGGTGACTGCCGAACTCGATTCCCGGTGGGACGAAAGACAGCGCGGCAACTCCTCGGCACCCGGCTGACCTGGAGCCTGTTGCAGAAAGAGGGAGGGCAGTTTGCCGCCCTCGGATCTCACTTCCGTGGCCGACAACCCGGCTTGGAGGCCAATCAGCATGCCTTTGGCGAGCGCGGGCGGCAGGCGGATGTTCGACGCCGTTGCAGGCTTGACCGACACAGTCGCGGCGATCGTTGCCGCGGTGGCTTCGCCGGGCATGGCTGCCCGCGACACCAGCGTGAACAGGACCTGATTCTCCGCGTCATTCGGGTTTGCCGTGCAACTCCTGTTGCGGGCACCGGCCCCAATGCCGGAATCCAGTCGACACATCAGGACGCCGACAGCATATTCGACCGGAAAAGCATCCGTTGAGTTCGGTGCGCCCACGGCCGCAACAAAAAAACGCTGCCCTTCTGCGACGGTCGCGAGGGGCAAGGATCGTGCTTCAAAGACGGTGGTCGTGCCATCACCGTTCAGGTCGGAGCCGCCAACAAAACGATGGAGAGCGCCGCGTCGTGACGGATCCGGTTCGGCACCGCAAGGGAAGCTGTCGTCCTGCGGTTTGCACAGTTGCCAGAGCGCATCATCGACTGGCTGCCCGGCAACGGGACGAATCCGCGAGTCGAGAAGCGACAGGGTGACGCGGCCATGACTGATTCCCGCTTCCGCGATCTGCCGGGTCAATCGTGCCTTGTAGTCGTTGCCGGACGCCCGCTGTTCCGCAACGCCGATCCGGACCGCGGCAAAGGTCAACAGCGTGATGATCAACAACAGAACGACGGCAACGATCAGGGTAGTGCCGCGCTGGCTTGCCCGGCTGGGTGTGGTTCCGTGATTGATGGTCATGAGCGGGTCCTTGCTCGGGTCATCCAGCGGGGGGCGGCAGCGTCGGAACACGCGGCAACTTGGGAGAACGCAATCGCACTGTCTCCACGGATCGGCGAAACACACCTTGGTCGGCCACCAATCGGCTCTGGATCGTGATGCGAATCATGTCGAACGCAGGGTCGCTCCGCTCTTCGTCGAAATTGAACGCGAGCATCGTGACATCGACTTGCGGCGAAGTCAGATCGACCCCGAAGCCGCAGCCTGGCGCCGTGCCTTCGGCACGACCCAAGCGGATGACGCCACGCCCACCAACCTGCGCCCGAGAGATGGAACGGAATGCCCCACCTTGCGCATTGCCGTAGGCAAATCGGATGCATTCGCCATCGACGGTCGTCGGATCCTGATCATTCGCCGTTCCGGACGGAACCACTTCGACTCGATCGAAAGGGTTGGTCGCGAACGTGTCATCGAGGGAAGTGACCTGGCCATCACCATCGTCGTCGTCACCGTTCTCTCCGAAGTTGGCCATCGCATCCGGGTAGTAACGTGCCCTTCGAACCTCACGGGTGACGATGTCGGACACCGCGCGCATTTCCTGAGTCAGACGTGTCGCCCTGAGGGTGCGGCCGTTGGCGTCCAGGGTCAAGACAAGCAAAGCCGTGGCCGATCCGATCACGATCAGACCCAACACCATGGCCACCATCAGTTCGATCAACGAAAAACCCCGGGGGCGAAGGCTTACGGGCACGGTGGAATGCCCGAGATCGGTGCGTCAGCTACGGGCACACAAGTGCTCGACACACCTGTGGCGCCCACGGCCACGCGCAGACGGTAGCGGTCGGCTACCGCGAGATGGAACGTGGTTGGAACGAGATTGGATAGCGTTCCATGCTTGCCATCAAAGGTGACGGTTCCACCGATGTTGGCCAGCGTCACATCACGAAAGTCGGTGCCGTCCACCACGAGGCGTTCATCGCCGACCACACAGGCAGCTGCAGCCGAGCAATCGCAGGCGGCGGCTGGCCCCGCCATGGCACCGGGCTCCTTCGCCCCGGCATCACTGGCCCCCGCACACCAGGATCGCGGTGTTCCTGCCGTGGTAACGGACACCTCGCTGCCTCGTTTGATTGCCTCGGAACGAGAGAGAACAAACAAATCGGTCAGGGCCTCAGCGGCGGCACGAATCCGCGCCCTTTGGATATGGTCGGAAAACGTTGGTGCGGCGATCAACGACAGGATCGTCAGTACCGACAAGGTGACCGCCAGTTCAACCAACGTGACACCCCTGCCACCCAGGACAGGCTTCGGTTTTGCGAACATTGATTTGACCTCCGAAGACGACAGTACCGGCGGGCAAAGCAGGCATTCAAGCAAGAACCGATAAGCGCTGTGCAACTACCGATGAGCGGGTATCCGGGTTCAGAGGATGGAGCTGGAAGCGATGTTAGGCTTGGCCTCCATCACTTGTCGACCAGCCGGGCCGAATGACCCTCGCACCGATCCGCAAATCCGGGTTTTCATTGATCGAGTTGGCTGTCGTCGTGTTGTTGGTCACCCTGCTGGCAACCTTGACGATCCCGGCGATCCACAGCTCGCTCAGAAAGGCTCGCCGGGTGGAAGTCCAGGCGTTGTTGTCCGATATCCAATTGCGCCAGGAGCGCTGGCGGGCGGAGCGCCCCGCCTTTGGGTCGACCGCAGAGCTGGGCATTGTACGGCTGCTCGAGGACCACCCGTCGTCCCGTTGGTATAGGGTGGCGCTTCGTCAAGACGGTCCGAACTCGTATTTGCTGACCGCCCAAGCCAAAGGCAGCCAGTCTGAAGACCGCCAGGGCGACTCACCCTGTGCCGAATTGGTGGTCACTCGGGAATCCCGATTGCCGGCGTCTTGCTGGTAGACCCGGCCGTCGATCAACGAAGCGTTTGGAAACCGAAACGCTGCGGGCCTTGCGACACTGGTCATCTGGTCCGACACTAGGCCCCTTGGTTGAGGGTGGCTCATGTCCAACGAGAAGATCATCGCAGTGGTGGGGGTCAGCGAAGAGTTGACCGCGCACATGCGTCTTTTGCTGCGCCGGGCGATGCCAGTCCTCGGGCAAGCATGGAAGTGGGGCCTTGAAGACATCGCCGATCTGATCGTGGTCGATCCGCGAGATCTGGCCGGCCAGATGGCGCGAACCCGTGCCCAGGCTTCCGGGGTCCGTTGCGCCGTGGTGCTGCACGACGGAATGCCGGATGAGCCCGGATTCACTCTGCGTGTGCCGTTCAAGCTTGATTCCTTCGTCGAAGTCATGCGCGGTGCCGCACGACCGTCGGTGACAACGGGCGCACCGATCGGCCACGCCGATGAAGATTTCTACTTCCGGTCCAATGAGGCGCCACAAGGCCAATCAACCGATGCCGGCGATTTCTGGTCGCGCGCCCGCGCCCGCGCGGAAGCAACGGCTGCCGAAACCGTGTCGGACCAGCACCATGCGTCCCTCAGCCGTGATTCGGGCATCGCACTCGGGCTCGACGAAATGCTGAAAGCCAACCCGTCGGCACGGAAAGTTGCGCCGAAACCTGCCGTGACGCTTGATGAGAAGGTCACCATCCAGGCTGCACCCAGCAGTGGCGCCCGTGCCGAAAAGCGCCAAGGAGATTCGGTGCGCGGCATCCTCGGCGAGACCTTCAACGACGACGAGTTGCTGCGTTTTGCCAAAGACGCAGTCGACCGGGGCACGCCAGCTTGCGCGACATCCTTGATGGCTCCGAGGTGGCTGCCCCGTCGCAACTGCAAACCGACGCACTGCCGGCACTGATCCTTGATCCCAAGAATCGCCTGGTGTTTTCCGAGGCGCCTCTGTCGGAGCTGGCGCCGTACTGCCAACAGTCCATTCCGCTGAAATCTTTGCGGGTGCTGACCTCGCGCGACCTCAACGAAGTCCGCGCGCGGGCCACGGCTTATGCCTATAACGACGTAGTCTGGCTGGATCAGGTCATGAAGGGGACGGGCCACTTGGGACGCAAGTTCGACCCGGCCGGCACGTTTCGGGTCAAAAGGCCCGTCACGGTGGAACGTGATTTCCGCAGCCACGGCCGGATTGTCGACATCATGCTGGGCCCGGCCCGACGGCTCAATGAAATCGCACAGGAAGCCGGCGCCAGCATGGATGACGTGTTCAATCTGGTGAACGCCTACGACGCCATTGGCGAACTCGAGTGGTTCGCCAAACAACGCCAGCCACTACCCGGCTCGAACGCCAATGCCGACAAGAGCCTGCTCGGCAAGATCAAGTGGCCGTTCGGCAAGAAAAGCTGACGGGCTGTCCAAACACGGCCCGCCAGATCAGCAAGCCAGACGGAACGCCCGCGCACCTACCTCGATGCCTTCAGGATGGTCGTCGACCGCCGTGGCGATGATCAGGAAGTAATCGTCACTGCCGATGATGCCGCGGTACAGCGGCAAGCGCTCCGGACGTTTGCCGCCGGCTAGCACGGGCACCGCGGCGGGCACTCCGCGCATTGGCCCACAACATTCAGCGAGCACCGCTGCTTCGGCAGCATTCGCCGCGCGCGGTTCAGTGCCGCCACCAAATTCGCCCGGCATCATGATCAGGTCGGCGCCACTGAGCCGGCAGAGCTGAGTCCATACCGCCTCGCTGATGCCGACATGCAGGGGACGCACCATCCCATCAACACCGGCATTGTGGGCGAGCACGATGAAGCCCAGTTCACTCGCACGGCGGATCGCCCCGAAGCCATTGAGCCCAGGCGCGACCAGTACACCATCGAAACCATGGCGCCTCGCACATTCCGCGATCACTTCGAACTGGTCTTCCGCAATGAGATTCGCGAACAGCAGCTTTCGTTCGCCGGTCTCGGCAACGAGCCGATCGCGCAAGGCCGCAACCCGCTGGTAACGCTCGTTGATGGTCGAGGGGACAAGATCCTCCGACAACTCGTCATCCTTGATCGCATCGAATCCGCCCCGAAGGACCGGCTCGATCACCTGCAGCAACTGGTTCGTATCCAACCCGACGGCGGGCCGCGTGGATCGGCAGAAGAAGGGGCGACCGTACACGCCCAGACGCTTGCGGAACCCTTCCGCGCCAAAGTGCGGACCCGGGAATGCGGCCTCGAATGTTTCCGGCAACTTGAGCTCGATGAGCTTCGCCGCATCCAGGAATCCCAGGCGGGCAATCTCACCGTAGCAGTGGTTCAGCAGGCAACTGGCGGTCGGCTTGAGATTGGCGGTGGGATACGCGATCACCACCTCGAATGCAGTCGCTTCGTTCGCGGTTGCCACATCGGCATACACCGACGTGGTCAGTCGATACCGCGGCAACGCACGGACGTTGCTGGGCCCGAGATCGTCGATCGACACCACTCGCGCGGTATGCGCCCGGAGTTCCAGGTCTCCGATCGGCAGGCTCGTGGTGCAGGCGCTCTGTTCGCGTGCCATGGCAAGCGTGACGACGTCGACCGGCTGGGCCGTGACGATGCGATAACGCGCAAACACATACAGCGCGGGATCCAGTTCGGCGGACCAGCGAAACCACTCGGCGTGTTCGGTCGACAACGATTCTGAACTCATGGGGTGTCCTGGTTGTGACCGGCAACGATCTGCTGCGCGAGGCGCCAGTCGTTTGGTTCGGTGATCTTGATGTTGTCGGGTTCGCCGGGTACTGCCTGCAAGGGTACGCCCAGTTCGACCGTGAGCTGCCAGATGGTCTGGCGCTGGAGACCCTGTTGTGCAGCACGCTCCAGCACCGAAACCAGCACTTCCCGACGAAACGCCTGGGGCATCTGCGGCAATCGGTAATCGGAGGCGGCAACGGCCTCGATGACACGGCCGTCCGTATCCACCCGCGCACAGGGCACCAGTGCGGGCACAAATGCGCCCGCCGCACCGGTTCGCGCCGCGGCATCGATGACGCGCCGGCACAAGGCGACACTCAGCAACGGACGCGCGATGTCGAGCAGCAGCACAATTTCGCCGCGGGCAAACGGCAGCAGGCGCGTGAACGTTTCCTGTCGCGACGCACCGCCTTCGAGCAAGACAACCCGACCGTCGACCTGAGCTCGCGCCAGGTCGAGGAAACCCTGGGGAATCGCAGCATGAACGTCATCGGTCAGGGCCAACGCCGTATCGGTGACGCGGGCCAGCAAAGACCGGCCAGCCAGTTCGAGGAATGCCTTCGGACCCAGCCCCAAACGACTGCCGACGCCCGCCGCAGCGACCAGAACGGAGACCGGGTGTGCGGTCATCGCAGCGCCAGAACGTTTGATGCCACACGCTCGGCGGCACGACCATCGAACAATCCGCCGAAAATCTGTTGGGCGCGTTGCTGACGAATGCCCGACAACTGACCCGGTGAAGCGAGTGCCGACGCCACGGCATCCGGCAACTGATCCCCGGATTCGATGCGGTCACCGATATCCCGCCACGCCCACTCTTCGGCATCCGGAGAGAATCGCTGGCGGTCTTCGAACCGCATCGGGTTGTCGACCAGAATGATCGGCCGATCCAACGCGAGGAAATAGAACATGACGCTGGATGCATCGGTCAGCAACACATCGGTGTCCGGCATCAGCTCATAGATGTCGCGATCCAGATCTTCGATCAGTTCGATGCCGGAATCGGCTTCGGCCCAACTGCGCCACCGCGCGATCCAGAGTGGTTGCTCCTTCGCGGTATGCGGATGCGGTTTGATGCGGATGTGCAGCTCGGGGAATCGACGGCGCAGGTCGAGTGCCCAGGATTTGCCCAAAGGCCGAACGGACGCCATGTTCGGATTAAATGTTGGCGCGTACAGCAGGGTCTTGTGTGACCTCGCCTTCGCTTCATTCAAGCGTCGAAACATCAAGTCCATCGGTACGAAGCCGGTGACCCACTCGTCGATGCCGGCATGCATACCCTGTGCACGATAACGATCGCGAATCCACTCGCTGGACAAACAGGCGTAATCACACACCGACATCGAATAGCCGAGATAACGCTTGTTCGCGAACCCATGGCGCGTCCAGACGATCTTCGCATTCGGTGCGGCGATCCGCGCCTGATTGCTTGGATTTTCCGCCAGCACGATCACTTGTGGATCGAACGCGCGCATGGCGTCGAGCGAGGAAAAACGCGCACATTCGGCACGCGCCTTCAGTTGCGCTTCCACCGGCGCCAGCATGGCGTGGTGGAAGCGGTTGGCGTAGAAGAAGGCGATCCGCACCCCAGCGGGTTCCGTCGGCGCGACTACTGACGCGACTCGTCCGACGCTTCGCGCGTCAGCCGGAATTCGCTTGCCTCACGCCAAGTCGGCCACTCGCCCGAGTTCGCCAGGCGGCGACCCAGCTCGTAGTAGACGTTGATGTCTTCCATCGAACCGGCGTAATCCCACTCCGGGTCAAATTCGTCCGGCGGCTTGTGATAAGCCACTTCGTCATATTTGCGGTTGATTTCCTCGACGAAGGCCCGGCCGTAGGCGACATGGTCGTCACCCGCACCGGCATGCAGCGCAGGCACACCCGCGCGCGCGAAGTTGAAGTGATCGGACCGGAAGTAATAACCGCGTTCCGGATTCGATTCCGGCGAAGGAACCCGATTCTGCGCCTTGAGCACGTCGCCGAGCAGATCCTGCAGACCGTTCTGGTCCCAGCCAGCCACACTGAAGTCACGCACGCGTCCGACAAACGGATTGGCGTCCATGTTGATCACGCCGGCCATCGTGTCGAGTGGCACAGCTGGATGTTTGACGAAATACCGCGAGCCCAGCAGTCCCGACTCTTCGAGTGTCGTGAACAGCAGGACAACCGAGCGCTTCGGCTTTTCCGGCGAGGCCGCAAACGCTGCGGCGATCTCGAGCGCGGAGGCGACACCGGTGGCGTTGTCGATCGCCCCGTTGAAGATCGGATCGTCGGTCAGTTCCTCGTTCTTGCCCAGGTGATCCCAGTGCATGGAATACAGGACCGATTCGTTCGGCTTCTCGGTACCGGGCAGGATCGCCACGACGTTGTTGGACGCGTTGTTCGTGATCGTGCTCTGGATCGTGCCACTCAGCTGGGCGGACAGTGCCGAAGCCGTGAATCCGCGTTGATCGGCGCGTTGGCGCTCGGCTTCAAAATCGAGGCCGGCCGCCGTGAACAGGTTCTTGGCCGCGTCAAGACTCAGCCAGCCCTGAGCCGCGAGCCGCGGTTCCGGATCTTCCGATTTCGGCAGGTCGTGCTGCGCACCACCCCAGGAGTTGACGACCACGTCCCAGCCATAGGATGCCGGTGCCGTGTCGTGAATGATCAAGGCAGCCTTGGCGCCCTGGCGGGCGGCCTCTTCGAACTTGTAGGTCCAGCGGCCGTAATACGTCATGGCCTTGCCCTTGAACAAGGTTTCGTCCTGACGCAGGAAACCGGGATCGTTGACCATCACGACCACGGTCTTGCCCTTCACGTCGACGCCGGCGTAGTCATTCCACTCTGCTTCAGGCGCGTTGACGCCATAACCGACAAAGACCAGTTCCGAGCCGTCGATCGTGACGGTGTTCTCGCCGCTGCGGGTACCGATGACCATTTCCTTGCCCATCGCGAGTGTCTGCTTCTGGCCGCCAACGTCGATCGTCAGCGTGGTAGCGGGATCGGTTGTGGTCGACACCATCGGAACACGCTGAAAGAAGCTGGCGTGTTCACACGGGAAAGCCTTGCACGGGCCATCCACGCCCACTGCCGGCAGGAAACCGATGCGCCGCAGTTCGTTTTCCAGATAGTTCATCGTCAGGCGTTCGCCGAGTGTGCCCGGATCACGGCCTTCGTACTCGTCCGAAGACAGGGTAAAGATGTGTTGGGCGTAATCTTCGGCCGTGATTTCCGGCGAGAACTCATGATTCGGCTTCAGCGTCACTTTGAGTGGCTGGTATTCCGGTGGCTTCGGCGCTTCCGGCGCCGGCTTCGGCGGCTCGGATTCGGCACAGGCCGCAAGCAGGATAGGCAGCACAATCAGGGCACGTCGCAACATGGCAGGTTCCTTGTGAATCCAACGGCGTAGTGTGCCGCATCTTGTCCAAAGCGGAAACACCGCGGCGCAACTGCTGCCCTTCTCCCGTTTTACGGGAGAAGGTGGCCCGCAGGACCGGATGAGGGGCCGATTGGACTCGTCAAGGTCTGTCGTCAGATTCCCCTCATCTGCCCTGCGGGCATCTTCTCCCGCAAGCGGGAGGAGAACATATTGCCTACAGCCAGTTTTCGCTTGGCCTTCGGCATCTTCTTCCGCAAAGCGGGAGAAGAACCTCCAACTTCATTTTCGGGAACGAGGAGCAGAGCGTGCCGGATCAGCAAGCCCCTCCCCGATGTTCGGGGAGGGTTGAAGATCGTTCTAGGCGAGCTCGAAGGACATTTCCTCGCGGATTGTCACGTTCCGGGCTTTTCGCCCCAGAGCTGCTTGTGCAACTGCCACTGAAACCGGACCGGCAGACGGTCTTCCAGAATCCATGCCGCCAAGGTGTCGGGCGCGAGTTGGCCGTAGCTCGGCGAGAACAGGACTTCGGCTTTCTGGTCCAACGCGTGCTCGCGCAGCAACGCGACCGACCAGTCGTAATCCACCCGGTCGCCAATCACGAACTTGGCCTGGTCATGCGGCGTCAGCAGGTCGATGTTGGCCAAGCGGTTGCGCACCTTCGCCGGAACTCGGGGTTTCAGATCGACCACCCGCGACACGCAGGCATCGACCGCAGCGATATCGAGTGCCCCGGATGTTTCAGCGACACCTTGAACCCGGCGTCACAGAGCTTCTTCAGCAAGATCAGGCAACGCTTCTGCGCCAGCGGCTCACCGCCGGTGACGCAGACATGGCGAGCGCCATTGGCCGTGGCTTCGGCGACCAGGTCGTCGATTGTTCGCCACGCGCCGCCAAAAAACGAATAGGTCGTGTCGCAATAGGTACACCGCAAC
The DNA here is from genome assembly GCA_016712105.1 of Ahniella sp. Taxonomy (GTDB): domain Bacteria; phylum Pseudomonadota; class Gammaproteobacteria; order Xanthomonadales; family Ahniellaceae; genus Ahniella. Next base: position 63,274 of record JADJRU010000016.1, on the reverse strand, counting down.
GGACATCCGGTCAGCCGAATGAACGTGGTCGGCCAGCCGACCTCACGCGCTTCGCCTTGCAGCGAGTGGAACACCTCGGTGATGCGCAGGCGCTCGAGATCGGGTTGGTCGTCGACGACCAGTCGACCGGATTCCAGCGCATCACCCATGGCGGTTACGGCCGACGACCTTCCAGGCGCAGCGCATTCAGGCGGCTTTGCGCCAGGCGTGCGACCGTGGTGTTCGGATACCGCGTCATGACATCGTTCAACTGGCGCTCGGCCTCGGTCCATTCACGCAGTTCATAGTGGCAATAACCGACCTTGAGCATGGCGTCCGGCGCCTTCGCGCTGTCCGGGAACTGGCTCAACAAGGCGCGGAAGGTATCCAGCGCAATACGGTAATTCTGCGTGACGTAATACGACTCACCGAGCCAGTACGTGGCATTGTCGGCCAGGTCACCGTTCGGAAACTGCTCGAGGAAACCCGAGAACCGGCGTGCCGACTCTGCATAACGGCCCTCACGCAACGCCGCGAATGCCGCCTCATAGGCCTGTTGTTCGCCGGCTTGCGGGATCATCGTGGTGTCCACGCCAGCAGGCGGTGCCGGTGCAACCGGCGTCGGCACGGCGAGCGGGTCGATGCCCGGGTCGACCGGTGTTGGCGGCGTCTGCAGCGACGGATCCGTCGCGGGTGCACCGCTCGGTCCGGCAGTGGCTCCATCGCCAACTGGTTTGGATCGGACGGCGGGACAGGTGGCGGCGAGCCCATGTCCTGGGTTTGGCCGTCACCCAAGGCGGGCGCGACGCTTGGGGTATTGATGGCAGCCGGGTTGCCTTCCAGGCGCGCGAGGCGCGAATCCAGGTCGACGTACAGGTCGCGATTGCGGTTCTTTGCCTCTTCGAGCTGGAATTGCTGCTGCTCGACCAGACCACGCAGGGCCTGGACTTCGGCTTGCAGTTCGTTCAGCCGATTCAACAAGTCGATCGACGCATCGGTGTTCTGTTTGGCGGCTTCGGCTTCCAGCCTGGAGACACGCTCGGACAGGCTGAGCCGGCCCTGCGATTGGGCGGGCGAGGCAACGAGGGCAAGAGCCATCATGCCGGTGGCGATCCAGTGGCGTTTCATCTCTATCTCCTGGCAACTCAACGGGAATACATTGGGCCGCGAAAGTGGCCGGTTAGTTCCGGCGCGTCAAGCCCTTCGCACAAAGAAACCCCCGCCTTAAGCGGGGGTTTGCTTTCGCTCACACCGGAGGATTACTTGGTGTAGACGATTTCGACGCGACGGTTCTTGCCCCAGCAGTCTTCGCTGGAGTCGTTACACGTCGGGCGCTCTTCACCGAAGGAGACAACGGTGATCTGAGCAGCCGAGCCGCCCTTGGCCTGGAGGGCCTGGGACACGGCGTTGCCGCGGCGCTCGCCGAGGCCGAGGTTGTATTCCTGCGTACCGCGCTCGTCGGCATGACCTTCCAGCGTCATGGCGGAGTCGGACACGTCCGACAGGTACTTGCCGTGGCAGGTCAGGATGGCTTCGGCTTCGGCCTTGATTTCGGCGCGGTCGAAGTCGAAGTACACCACGCGCTGGCGCAGGCACGGATCGCTGTTCAGGTCTTCACGGCTGTACTTGCCGTCGTCGACCGGCTGCGTGACCGGAGCGGTTTCGGCCGGCTTGGTGTCTTCGATCGGGTCTTGCTTCACTTCTTTTTTGCAAGCGGCCAAAGAGGCCGCCAAAGCTACTGCCAGCAGGATACGGGTCGGGTTATTCATCTTGGTTTCCTCAGAGGGTTGTAAGTATATATTGCCAAAGCTTTGGTGCTGCCGACCGCAAAAACGGCCGAACGATCAGCGCTGACGGAACGGGGACCACGCCGGGGAGCGCACGTCACCATCTGCCAGAACCAATCGCTGCCGCACGCGCCCGTCGGCGGATACGGCGTAGAGTACGTCCCGCTTGTCCTCGCGGGCTGCGTACAAAATCATGCTCCCATTGGGAGCGAAGCTGGGCGATTCATCCAGATTACCGGGGGAGAGCAGGATTTGCTCGCCGGCGCCGCCACGACTTCTGTCTAAAACCGCAATACGATACACGTTTTTGTTGCCTTGCGCCATAGCAATGACCTTGCTGTCTTTGGCTAGGGTGGCGCGGGCGTTGTATTCGCCCTGGAACGTGATCCGCGTCGGTTCGCCACCGGCAGCCGGAATCTGGTACAGCTGGGGCTTGCCGGCCCGATCGGACGTAAAGATGATGCTCTGGCCGTCGTGGGTCCAGACCGGCTCGGTGTCGATGGCGTAATGGCGCGTGAGCTGCGTGGTCCGGCGGGTCGCCAGGTCCATCACGAAGATTTCCGGATTGCCCGTCTGCGACAGCGTCATGGCCAGCTTCGAGCCGTCCGGCGAGAACGCCGGCGCACCGTTGATGCCGCGGTAGGACGCGATCATGTCGCGTTTGCCGGTGGTCAGCTCATGGATATAGATGGCGGAATTGCCGCGCTCGAAGCTGACATACGCCAACTTGCGGCCATCCGGCGACCAGGCCGGTGACAGGAACGGTGTGGTCCAACTGATCACCGAAACCGGGTTGTAGCCATCGGAATCGGCGACCATGACCGAATAGTTGAGCTTCGGCGGCGTGCCACGCTGCGTGACATAGGCGATGCGCGTCGAGAAGGCGCCGCGGACACCGGTGATCTTTTCGTAGACGATGTCGGCGATCTGGTGCGCCGTGGCACGCAGGCTGCTGGTCCGGGCCCCGACGGCTTGCGCCAGCAAGCGCTGCTTCTTGGCGACATCAAACAGTTCGAACTCCACCCGCAAGGTGCCGCCTTCGGCGTCGAGGACCCGGCCGACCAGCAGGTAATCCTGCTTCAGGAAGTTCCAGGTTTCGAACTTGACCTCGGTGTCACGCGACGGAAACTCGATGATCCGGGTACGCGACAGCGCATTGAACTGGCCCGATCGGTTCAGGTCGGCGTTGATGACTGCGGAAATGTCCGTGTCGAGCGGCAAACCCGCGCCTTGATAGGCCATCGGCACGACCGCAATCGGCGTTGCCGCAGCACTGCCTTCCGGAATCGGGATGACCAGTTGGGCGTGGACAGCCGGTGCGGCACTCAGGACAAACAACAGGGCGAGCCACCAGGTTCGTTGGATCAGCTTTGGCATAGGGACTCCGGATAACAGAATTCAAAATCGATCGCGCGCTCGAATACGGCTTCGTAGCCCCGGTACGGCAGGGGATCGGAGCGCATGACGGCCGCTTCCATGGATCGTCGGGTCGGTTCATCGGCGTAACAGGGCGGCACGATGTTCGCCGTCATGACGGTACCGCCGGGCAATTGCAGGATCCGCACCGTGCATCGGATGTTCTGTGCGGTTTCCGGACGCAGCCAGTTTGGCCGCACCTTGTTCTTGATCGCGGCGATGTACTGCGCGAGTGGGGTGTTGTCCTGGCCGCCATCACCGGACTTCTGCGCTTCCTGCTGCGCGAGTGCGGCCATGCGGGCTTGCTCCTGATCACGCTGCTGTTGCGCGAGTTTGGTCTTGTTGGCGTCCTGCAACTGGGCCAGACGCTGCGCTTCAAGTTTGCGCTTCTGTTCGGCGTCTTCACGCAGCTTGCGGATATCTTCGAGCTGCTTCTGGCGTTCGCGCTCCATGCGCGTGAGTTCGTCTTCAGGCTGGGTCAGGTCGACCTGCTCCTTGCGGACACGCTCTTCCTGTTCCTTCTCGGCTTTTTCCAGCGCCTCGGCGGCCAGCCGGACTTTTTCCTGATCGACCGTATCTTCCGATCGCTGGACCTGCGCCGGCTTGGGTTGTTCGGGCTCAGGCTGACGCTCGGCCTTCGGTGGTTCCACCTTGGCCACCGGCGGACGCGGTACCGGCTTCGCACGGGCCTGACTGGCGGGCAGCGGCTTCGCACTGAAGTCGACCAGGCTGGCCTCGATCACCACACCTTCGGCGCGTACGGTCTCGGACTTGTCCGACATCATCAGGCCCAAAAAGGCGAGCACACCGCAGAGCCCGTGCACGAGCACGGACAGAGCGAAGGACTGCCAATTGTTGTCGCCTGAATACATCGTGTCGGGTTATTTTTTCTTGGTTTCGGGCGGGCGGCTCATCAAGCCGACCTTGGGTACGCCAGACTGCTGCAGCAGCACCATGATCTCGAATACTTGCCCGTATTCGATCCGATGGTCACCGCCGATCAGCACCGGCACTTTCGGATTGGACGCTACGAAAGCTGAAACCTTCGTGACCAGCGCATCGCGCTCGATCGGCTCGCGTTCAGCTTTGCCCAGGGTCAGGTACAGCTTGCCGTCGGCATCGATGCTCACCTGGACCGGTTCGGAATCGATCGTCAGGCTCTTCGCATTGGATTCCGGCAACTCGATGTCGACACCGAGATTCATCAGCGGCGCCGTGACCATGAAGATGATCAGCAGCACCAACATGACGTCGATGTACGGCACGACGTTGATCTCGGCCTTGAGCTTGCGTTTGTGGCGGCGGGTCTGGGACATGGTGGCGTCAACGCATCACTGGGCGGAACCGGGTCAACGGTTCTCTTCCACGTGCGCCTGGCGTTGCAGGATGGCCGAGAACTCTTCCTGGAACACTTCGAAGCGCGAGCCAAGGCGTTCGGCCTTGGTGGCAAAACGGTTGTAGGCCCACACTGCCGGAATGGCCGCGAACAGGCCCATGGCGGTGGCGATCAGGGCTTCGGAAATACCCGGCGCGACCATGGCGATGGTGGCTTCCTTGACGTTCGCCAGACCCTGGAACGCAATCATGATGCCCCAGACCGTACCGAACAGGCCGACATACGGACTGATCGAGCCGACGCTGGCCAAAAACTCGAGCCGATGTTCCAGGCGATCCATTTCACGGCCGACGGCTGCGCGCATCGCACGCTGGGCACCTTCGACCATGATGCGCGAGTCCATCTGCTTGCGCGACCGCAGTCGGGCGAACTCGCGGAAACCGGCTTCGAAGATGCTCTCCAGACCAATGCTGTCGCCGCCTTTACCGCTGACGTCCTTGAACAGACCGGCCATGTCTGTGCCCGACCAGAAACGATCCTCGAACTCGCGGGCGCGCTTGTCGGCGTCGGTGAGCATGCGGCTTTTCGCAAAGATGATCGTCCAGGACGCGATCGAGGCTGCGATCAGCAGGCCCATGACCAGTTTGACCGGCAGACTGGCGCCCAGGATCAGCGCAAACAGGTTCAGTTCGGAATGCATGTACGAAGCTTCTCTTTCAGGGATTCAGGGAGGACCACCGGCTTGAAGCTGCCGGCATCAATCAGCGCCACCCGGCACTCGAGCCCGACCAGAAGTTCCTGGTCATGACTGCGCACCAACTGTTGCGTGAACCGCAGGCTCGCGGCCCGGGTTTCCGCCAGCGTGCAACTGACCGACAGTTCGTCGTCCAGGCGGGCGGGCCGGCGGAAGGATACCGAAAGCTCGCTGAGTACAAAGACCAGCCCGGTTTCGGCGGCAAATCGGGATTGGGCAATCCCTTGGGCCCGCAGCCATTCCGTGCGCGCGCGCTCGAAGAACCGCAGATAGTTGGCGTGGTAGACCACACCACCGGCGTCGGTGTCTTCGTAATAAACGCGGATTGGCCAGGAAAAGGCGGGTTCGGCAGGCATCCGTATAGTGTAACGGCATTACACCGCCAAACCCCGGCGAATCAACCGATGCGCGTGAGTCCGTTCAGCGCAGCGTCGAGTTTGAAGCGCAGCTGGTTGAGGTCCTGGTTCAGCGATTGTTCGCCCAGACGCTGGGTTTCCTTGACCTGCAGCAGTTCATGGGCGAGATTCAACGCCGCCATCACGGCCAGGCGATCGGCCGGTGCACTGCGACTGGCATTCCGCAGGTCGCGCATGCGGGAATCCAGCAGTCGCGCCGCTTCCATCAGGCCGGTTCGCTCTTCCGGCGCACAGGCAACCAGATAATCACGATCGAGAATATGGACTGAAATCGGGTCCGCACTCATCCGTTCTGCTCCAGCGATTTGAGGCGGGCAATCATCGCTTCGACCCGCGAGCGCGCCTGCTCGTTCTTGGCCAGAAGGTTGGAGCGTTCGGCGGCCAGGGCTTCCTGACTGACCTTGAGGCTCTTGTTTTCTTCGCCCAAACGAATGCACAGCGCGAGCAGTTGGTCGATCCGCTCGGTCAGTGCGCGCACTTCGTCTTTGATTCGGGCATCCATCTGCGGATTAAGCCCAACAGCGGGCTGGCGGTCAATGGGGGACCGCCAGCGGGCGCAGAAAATCAGCCCTACTCATGTTGCAAGTAGGTGTACGCGGTGAGTCCGGCGTTGAGGTCGGCGGACAGCCGCTGCGCCTCGTCACCGGTCAAGCCGGCGGCCGCCAGCTTCGCCCGGAACGCCGCACGGAGCTCGTTCGGATCAAATCCGACATAACCCAGCACCTTGTCGGCGGTGTCACCGCCCCGGGGATTGGACAGCTCAAAACCCTGACCGACCACACGAACGTCGACGGTGTCGGTGTCGCCAAACAGGTTGTGCAGGTCGCCCAGTGTCTCTTGATAGGCACCGACGAGGAAGAAGCCGAGCCGGTACGACTCACCCGCTCGCAGAGGATGCAAGGGCAAGCTGGTGTCCAGGCCTTCGGAATCCACGTAATGGTCGATGCGGCCATCGGAATCGCAGGTCAGGTCGGCAATCACGCCGCGGCGCTCGGGCGACTCGTTCAGCCGCTCGATCGGCACGATCGGGAAAACCTGGTCGATCGCCCAGATGTCCGGCATCGACTGGAACACCGAAAAATTCACGAAGTACTTGTCGGTGAGCTTGTCGTTCAGCTCGTCGAGCACGTCGCGGTGCCCGCGCTCGTCGTGTTTCAGACGCGCCCGAACGGCATTGGAAATGGCATAGAACAGCTGATCCAGCGCCGAACGCTCGACCAGGTTGATCTGCCCTTCGGCAAACAAGCCCTGCCCTTCCGCCAGATAATGCTGGGCCTCATGGTAAAGCTCCAGCGGCGGCCGCGAATCACGCGCGGCATGGATTTCGCGCAGATGCCGGAGCGGCAGGCACTCGCGCTCGGTCTGCGCCGGCACGCGGCCTTCGGGCGCCAACTCGACCTCGGTGACATTCGCGACCAGCACGGCGTGGTGGGCCGTCATCGATCGCCCGGCTTCCGTGATCATGTGCGGGGGCTTGATGCCGTGCAGTCGACAGGCTTCGGCGACCGGCTCGACGATCGTCCGGGCATATTGTTCCAGACCGTAGTTCATCGAGCAGGCGCTGCGCGAGCGCGTGCCCTCGTAGTCCACGCCGAGGCCGCCGCCGACGTCGAGGTAACGGATATCAAAACCGAGTTGGGTCAGTTCGGTGAAGTAACAGACCGCCTCGCGCATCCCGCCGGCAATGTCACGCACATTGGAAATCTGCGAGCCCATGTGGAAATGCATGAGCTTCAACGAATGCCGGAGACCCGCGGCATCCAGGTCGGCCAGCAGCTGCATGAGCTGGCCGGGACTGAGGCCGAACTTCGCCTTGTCGCCACCGGTGTTCTGCCATTTGCCGGCGCCGATCGAGACCAGGCGCATGCGCACGCCGATCAGCGGATCCACGCCGAGCGCACGCGATTCCTCGATCACCATCGCCAGTTCGCTGGGCTTTTCGATGACGATGAACACGTCCAGGCCCAACTTGCGGCCGATCAGCGCCAGACGGATGTATTCACGGTCCTTGTAGCCATTGCACACCACCACCCCGCCGCGCGACAGCGCCAGCACGGCAATGAGTTCAGGTTTGCTGCCCGCTTCCAGGCCAAAACCACGCGTGCCGGCGGCAACCAGCTCACTGACCACCGAGCGGTTCTGGTTGACCTTGATCGGATAAACAGCCGTGTACTGGCCACCGTAATCACATTCCTGCATGGCCTTGGCAAACGCAGCCTGCATCCGCCCGAGCCGATGCGCCAGCACGTCGGAAAACCGCAGCAGAATGGGGAGCTTGAGCCCCTGTGCCTCGGCAGTCTTCATGACTTCAGGCAAGGCCAGTTGCGGGCCACCCGGGCCCAACGGCTGCATCAACAGCCGCCCTTGGTCGTCGACATCGACGTAACCATCACTCCAGTAGGGGATGGAATAGGTTTGGCGCGCGTTGGCGGCGGTCCAGGTCATCGTGGAGGCTCCGGGCCGGAACAAGGCCGCGTAGTGTAGCGACTGTGGACTCAGTTTCCCGGACATCCCTCGGATCCGGTCAAGTTCCATTCAACGTCGCTCAGGGGCCGACACAACTTGAAACCGCTGAATCGGGCTGAT
>JADJRU010000016.1:0-52500 GCA_016712105.1 Ahniella sp. | reverse complement strand
CCCGAACCCCCCCCCGGCCCCCCCCCCCCCCCCCCCCCCCGCCCCGCCCGCCCCCCCCCCCCGCCCCCCCGCCCAGCCCCCCCCCCCCCCCCCCCGCGCGGGGCGCGGGGCCCCGGCGGGCCCTCCTGGCCCCGCCCCCCAAGGGCGGCCGCCCCACCCCGCCCCCCCCCCCACCCCCCCCCGGGCCAACCCCGGGAGCCACTCCGCGGCCCCCCCCGGACCAGCCCCCCGACCCACCCCCGGCCCCAAACCCTCCCCCAAACCCCCCCCCCCGCGGCCTCCCCCCCCCCCCCCCCCCCCCCCCCTCCGGCATCTTCTCCCACGCGAGACCAGAATTTCACCCCGCCCCCACGCATTTCTCCCGCACGCGGGAGAACAACCAAAATGGTTAACCCGTCCCGGCTACCCGGAACGTGTTGCGCCCAGCCGCTTTGGCCGCATACAAGGCATCGTCCGCCAACTTGATCGCGACGTTGCTGTCTTCGACGCCGTGCAGCCACGCAATGCCGATACTGGTGCTGCACCGGATCGAATAGATGTCCACGTTGACCGGCGGTTCCATCGCCTTCAGTAGCTTGTTGGCGATACCACTGGCCGCATCGATGGTGTCGCAATCTTCGGCAAGGATGACGAACTCGTCACCACCGATGCGCGTCACCAGGTCTTCCGTGCGCACGCAGGCCCTCAACCGCCGGGCGAATTCGCACAACACTTGATCACCGGCCGAGTGGCCATACCGATCATTGATCTGCTTGAAGTGGTCGATATCCAGATACAACAGCGCGAAGCCATGGTGCTGGCGATTGCCGCGTGACAGTGCGACACGCAATGCCTGATCGAACCAGCGCCGATTCGGCAAACCGGTCAGCGCGTCGGTGCGCGACAGTTCTTCGAGCTTGCGTTCGGCCTCCTTCATCGCAGTGATTTCGAACGCGAGGGAGTACAGACCACGCACGCTGCCATCAGCGGCACGGTCGGGAATGAAGCTGACCCGGAAATGACGCGGCATGCCCTGTTCGGTGAACCCGGTGGTTTCGAACTCGGTCGCTTCACCCGCCAGCACCTTTTCGAGGTTGGGCCGGAGTTGTTCGTAGATTTCCGGCGAGCGCATTTCCGACACGCTTCGACCGATCAAACTGCCGGGGTCTGCCTGAAAGACCTCTTGATAATGCGCATTGACGAACCGGTATCGTTGATCACGATCGATATAGGCGATCAATGCCGGAGTCTGGTCCGAGATGTTGCGCAACAAGCGCTCGCTTTCTTCGAGCGCCGTGTCACTGCGTTGTTTCTCCGCCAGTGCCGCGGCCAGTCGCTGGTGCGACCGACGTTGCAGCCCGAACCAGACAGTCAGCATCAGCAAGGCCAACACGGCAATGGCGATGATCGCGTAGTTCAACCGTTCGCGATCGCTGGCCGATTGGGCACGCGCCTTGGCCAAACCGGCTTCGGTCTCCAGTTGCTGCAGCTCGAAGTTCTGCTGGACGTACTTCAGCTGCGCATCAAAATCCTGGCCGGCCTGCGCACGCTCCTGTCGATCCAGTCCGGCTTCACGTTCGATCAGCGAATGAACGAGGGTTCGTGCCGACTCCGGGTTCGTGCCGTGATCGACCTCGAGCTTCACCAGATCACGCAGCACACGCAGCGCATCACGGTTGAGATTGAGCGTGTCGAATGAGCGGTACGCGGCGTTCAGTCGTCGATTGGCTTCCTGCCAGTTGCCCAGGTCGAGTGCGGCAAGGCCGAGCACTTCCTGCCCCATGCCTTCCAACTGCGAGTTCTTCAGGCGATCGGCGAGACCCAGAATGCGCGTGCCGGCGGCAACTTGTTCCGCTGCATCCCCGCGTGCACGTGCCAGCCGCGAGAGTTCCAGATCCAGTTCGGCGGCCAGCTTGGGATCAGCCATGGTTTCAATGGCGGCGCGGGCGTTCGACAAGGCCTCGTGCGCCTGCGCGGAGTCGCCCAGAAAACCGCTGGCACGGGCGAGGTTGCGCCACAGGCGCGCTTCGATGCCGGGAGATTTCACTTTGCCCAGCGCAGCCAGGCCATCACGCGCGTTCTGCACGGCAACGGCGTGTTTGCCGAGCCGGTCACTCATCGAGGATTGCGCCAGGAACACGTCGGCGAGCAGTTCGGCATCGGGATGCGATTGCAGGCGGATCCGGGTTTCGCCCAGTATCTGCTCGGCACGCGCAAAATCCTGCAAGGCAATACGTCCGCGTGCTTCGGCGATTTCACCCCGGACCGCGAGCAAGGGCTGCTTCACCGCATCGGCCGACAGTCTTGCCGCCATCCCGGCATCACGCTGGCATTGCCAATTCGCCAGCACCCGACAGGCATTGGCTTTGGCCAACATCAACGTCGTGTGCTCGAGGCTGTCCGGAGCGGCCGTGACCAGTGCCTGCTCAATCTCGCTCAAGGCCTCGATCGGCTCTTCGAGCGCGCGGTCTTCGAGCGGACTGCGCGGCAAGTTGGCATGCACTTGTTGGGCACTGACCACAGATGGCAGCCCGCCACTCACCAACAGTGCCAGGCCCAACATGCCAGCATTCAGGCAGGCAAGCCTTTGCTTCAACGTTCGCCGCACCTTGTCACCCTGCGATTGGCTCGGGCGCCGAGTGTAGCGCCGGGCATCGTGCGCTGTCGCTGCATGGCTTGCCCCGCGGGTCGAATTTCCCGAACGCGGTGGCGCGCCCGCGGGTCGGGCCCTAACATCGGGCCATGGAAATCCGACTGTGCGCCGTCTGCGCCCGATGGTCCGAACGTGGCGTGACCCGTTGCGCGTCTTGCGGCGGCGCGATCGTGCTGGGCGACGAGTCCGACTTGCTCGGCAAGGAACTCGGCCGGTATCGGCTGACCGAGGTCATCGGCAGCGGCGGCATGGGCATCGTGTTCGCGGCCGAACATGTCGGCATGGGTCGTGAAGTAGCCGTCAAGGCCCTCTTGCCGGAACTGGACCATCGCGATGTCGCGGAGCGCTTTCAGCGCGAAGCGCGATTGTTGGCCACGCTCGTGCATCCGCATATTGTCGGCATCTTCGACGCCGACATCGGCGCCAACGGCTTGCCGTTTTATGTGATGGAGCGCCTGCACGGCTTGTCGCTGGGCGCAGCCCTTTCGCGCGTCGGGCGCCCGCTGACGCCGGCTGAATTGGTGCCCGTATTCCCCGGCGTGGCCCGCGCGCTCGACCACGCCCATCGGCAACAGGTCGTCCACCGCGACCTGAAGCCCGAGAACATCTTCCTCGAACACACCGCCACCGGCACGATCGCGAAGCTGCTCGATTTTGGCATCGCCAAACGTCTGGACCAGGACAAGGATCAATCGCGCCTGACACAGACCGGTGCCGTGCTCGGGACGCCGCTGTATCTGAGTCCGGAACAACTGGCCGATGAACCGCTGGTGCCCGCCACGGACCAGTTTGCGCTGGCACTGATCCTCGTGGAGTGCCTGACCGGCGCGCCGGTGCGGGAATGCCAGAGCCCGACACGCATGTTGCGTCTGGCGATGCAGGGCGAGGTGCTGGATGAAACTCAATGGCAACGGATTCCAGAACCCTTGCGCCCGGCGCTCCAGCGAGCCCTGACGTTTGAGCCGGATCGACGGTTTCCGGGGTGTTTCGAACTGATTGAAGCGCTCGGCCTCGACCACCTTGCCGGAGATGACGCCTGGATTCGATCCCTCGGCCTCGCATCGGCCCGTTCCGTGCCGACCCCGGCACCTGTCACGACGGCCGAGACCACCGTGCGTGTGACGAATGGCAAGGCGACGGTGCCGACGCCGGTGCCGACGCAAGGCAACAAGACCACGCCCGTACCGACCGTGGCCCTCGCTTCGGCATCACCCCGGCAACGGGGCTGGCTGCCGATCGTGCTGGGTGCGACGCTGGGCGTCGGCCTGCTGACCTGGATCTGGTGGCGACCCGCTGCCGAGCAACCCACACGCTCGTCGGCATCGACCCCATGGCCCGAACACGCGCAGGTGTTGCACCAGACCCGACAATGGTCGGCGCCGGGTGATGCCGGTTATCTGGTTGGTGCCGGCGACGGCAGCCAGGCCTTGCTGACCACGCGGGACGGTCTCTACTTGCGGTCATTGACCGCCGACACCCCCGCAGTTCGCCAGAGCATCGATGGCCAGGTACTCGGCACCACGCGAATGGGCGAGTTGATCGTTCTTCAGGGCGACACCGTGTCGGCACTGGATGCACGTGGCAAGGAGAGTCGCGAGCGCGTGCTGGGCAGCGTCGCCGACTCGGCCAGCTGGATCAGCGTGGATCGCGCCGGGGAATGGCTGGCATGGATCGATTCGGGGCGATTGACTTGGGCTCATGCCGTCAACGAGCAACAAGGCGGACAGCAGGATCTGGGTGGCGCCAAGGTGTCGTTCCTTCGTGTGGAAGCCGGCATTGCCGCAATGACGCTGGAGGACCCGCGCGAACTGCTGGTGATCAGGCTTTCCGACGGGATGTTGTTGTACCGGCAGGCCCACAACCAGGGCCGTGTCTACGACCTCGCGATGATGCCGGAGCAAGGGAAGGTCGCACTCTGCGGCTTTTCGCCCGAGGTCGAAGTGTTCGACTGGATCGAGGCGAGTCTGCCCCGCACGGTACCGGTCGCCACACATTGTGCAGCCGCCATCTGGTTACCGGATGGCCCCGGTCTGCTGATCCGCGCCGACCGGCAACTGGTGCTGTGGCAGCCCAGCTCACGACAACAATTGCCATGGCCCGGACGAGCCATCGGCCCGGGCGGTGATTTACCGAGATTTGCGCGCGCCAGCGGCACCGTGTGGCTGCACGAACCATCCGAACAGACCCTGACTGGTTTCACGGTCGGACCACAATCCTGGCCGGGTCTCAATGAACCAACCGGCTCGGAGGCCTGGGATCTGGCCATGGACAACGACCGCATCTACATCGGCCTGTCGAACGGCGCGCTGCAGGTGATCGAACCGACTGGCACGCGCACACTGAAGGTCCATGAAGCCGGCATCACCGATCTGGTCGATGGCGGTGACGCGATCGCCAGCGCATCGGATGACCGAACGATGGCGATCTGGAGCAAGCCTGGCATGGAAGTGTCGTGGCGCAGTCGCGGACACGAATTCCTGATCAATCAGCTATGGATCGCGCCGGACCGGAGCAGCGTCTGGTCGACGTCTTCGGACGGACAGATGAAACAATGGCGCTGGCCCGATCTGAGTCCGATGACTCAAGTGAATACCCGTGAATTAATCGGCGAGGAGAATCTGTCGCTTCATGCCATCTGGATGAATGCCGCGCAGGACCTCGCGCTGCTCGGCACCTGGAACCATCAGCTGCTTTTGCTTGGCAAGACCGATGACACATGGAGTGCCGCCGCAACGCCGGTCCCATCTGGCGGCGGCTACCGATTGCTGGAATTGCCGGACCTTGATGTGGTGCTGCTGTTGGGGGTGTATCCAGGAACCCTGCATGCCTTTGACTTGCGACAGCAGAAATTTGTGCCCCTCCCGGACTACGGCATCGACCTGTTTGGCCTGAGTACCGGCCCCGAAGCCGGCACCGCAGTGGCTGCCGGTGATGGGGCATTGATCCTGCTTCGTTTCCATCGTGACGCCGAGCAGACCCTGCACTGGCAGCATCGGGCACGCCAGGCGCCGGCATTCGGCGTCATTCACGCCGTCGTGATGGACGCACCCAAACAGCGCCTGCTGCTCGCGAACGGCGAGGGCGTGGTGTTTGCCGTGCCGGCGGCGCAGCTGCTGTTCCCGCGACGGGAATGATTCCGCCAAGGAATCAGTGTTCGATGCGCGAGGTTGTCCCGGTTCTCACGTTTTCTTCCGAGCCGACTTGCCATTCACCGAAGGCATTGACGTAGAAGTTCATGATGCGCACCCAGCCTTCCTCGACTTCCGTTGCCGTGCGGTACAGAGTTTTCACGGTATACGTGGCCTTGACCGGGTAGACGACCGTGCCTTCGCTGGCATTCCCTCGATCCTGCGCATAACTCCAGTCGCGCGGCCGGCCGATCTGAACATTTGCCACATCAACTTTGACGGCGCCCTCGTCTCCGGGCGGCACCGCTTTTTCACCCTTGTGGCATCGGATGACTTGGCGGATCACCTCAGGATCGGGCGCATCACCGTTCTCGACGGTTTCCTGCTCGATCGGGCATCTCAGAAATTCACCGGCGACTTGCGGTGCGGCTTGTGTCCTGCCCTGCCCCATCAAGGTTCCGACGCGTGCTGCCGCCGGTGCCTGCGCAGCCGCTGGCGCAGCGGGAGCAGGTGCCGGCGCCACAGCCGCTGCACGAATGGCGCGGATATGTTCGACTCGGCAGTAGTACTCGACCTTGTTGGAATCCGCCTTCACGCGGTACCAACTGCCGTCGGGTTGATCACCGTCCCGGAATGCCTCAACAGTACCGGGTTCAAACCACTTCTCGTGCTGCGGCGCGAGCGAGCCCACGACATTGCACTCGACCCGGTCACCGGTGCCGTAGGTAGCTTGTGCAGAAACCTGCGTGAATCCACCCAAGGACAAAGCCAGTGCTACCAACGAGGCGAGAACGCCGCGACGGCGAGAACATGAATTGCGGATGCGCATGAATTGTCCTGTTTGGGTCGACTTTTGATCGACTTCGAGCGTACCGGAGTTTTGCCGGTTCCAAACCGCGCGCACATACCTTCATGCGCTGCAACGCCCACATGCCAAGAGGATTCACATTCAAGGAGTACCGGAGCGCCGATTCTTGGCAGGCCGAAACTGGAGCCCCCTGAAGCATTGACCCAAATCAATGCTCCCCGGGAGGTTCGCGCTACCTTGCGCCCATGACCGATCCGATCACCATCGCCCGCCGCTGCCTGCCGCTCATCGACCTGACGTCCCTGAACGAGCAGGACACCCCGGCTGTCATCCACCACCTCTGTGACCAGGCGGCCACACGTTTCGGGCCGGTTGCGGCGGTGTGTGTGTATCCGGAACACGTGCACGGCGCTCGCACTCGTCTTGATTCGCTGGGCGCGTCGGTGATCCGCGTCGCGACGGTCGTGAATTTTCCGGATGGCAGCCATGATGCGGCACGCGCTGAACGCGAGACCCGAAGAGCCTTGTCCGCGGGTGCCGACGAGATTGATCTGGTGTTTCCGTGGCGCGCGTTCCTGGCTGGTGACAGCAGCATCGGCATCGATATCCTGCAGCGCTGCCGGAAGGCTTCCGCGGGTTGTGTCCTGAAGGTGATACTCGAAACCGGTGAGTTGAAGGACCCGGAACTTATTCGTGCGGCAGCCGATATGGCGCTGGCCGAAGGGGCCGACTTCCTGAAGACGTCGACGGGCAAGACCGCTGTCAGTGCGACACCTGAATCAGCACAGATCCTGCTGCAGGCAGTGCAAGACAGTGCCCACAACGCAGGCGTGAAGGTTGCTGGTGGGGTGAGACGTGTAGCCGATGCCTCGGTGTATCTGGCGCTTGCGGATGAGATGTTCGGTCCGGATTGGGTTCGTCCGGCGCACTTCCGCTTTGGTGCCAGTGCCTTGCTTGCCGATGTCCTTTCGGTTCTGGACGGTGGCGCACCAACCCTCGTAACCGGTTACTGACATGACCCCGAGCGCGCACTTCGGCAATCCTCAGCAGTTGATTGCGGCGGCGCGTGACGGCATGGCACTGAATGCCAAGGCGTTGCAGGAATTCGTCTGTGGCATGGCCGATGGCCGTACCACCGAAGGTCAGATGGCCGCGTTTGCGATGGCGGTTCGTTGTCGTGGCCTGAACACCGAGGACACCACCACACTCACGCTAGCGATGCGCGACAGTGGTGATCGCCTGACGCGCGCCGATCTTGGTACTGATCGCCCCTTGCTCGACAAACACAGCACGGGCGGCGTGGGCGATGCGACCAGTCTATTGCTAGCGCCGATGCTGGCGGCTTGTGGTGCAGCGGTACCGATGGTGTCGGGCCGCGGCCTCGGGTTTACCGGCGGCACGCTCGACAAACTGTCTGCGTTGCCCGGCTACCGCTTTGATGTGGACCTGCCAACTTTGCGCGCCACACTCGCTTCAGCGGGTTGTGCGATTGTGGGCGCGGGACACCGTCTGGCTCCGTCCGATCGCGAGTTGTACGCGGTGCGCGACGTCACCGCGACCGTCGATGCGCTGCCTTTGATTGTCGCGTCAATCCTGTCGAAGAAACTCGCGGTCGAACTTGATGCCCTGGTCCTCGACGTGAAGTGTGGCAGTGGCGCCCTGTTCACTGAGGAACCTGACGCGATTGCTCTGGCGGAAGCACTGGTGCAAGTCGCATCCGTGGCTGGTTTGTGTTGTGCGGCGCTGATCACCGACATGGGTGAACCTTTGCTGCCGGCCATCGGCAACGCCACCGAACTGAACGTCGTGCTGGATCTGCTCCGCGGCGACACACGCGCACCCCGGTTCATCGATGCCTGTCTATTGATGGGTTCGGAAGTGATGGTCCTGGGTGGCATGGTTCCGCATCGATCGGACGCGCGACGCCAACTCCAGGCTAGCCTCGAGAGCGGTCTGGCACTGCAGTGTTTTGCCCGGATGACCCGTAGCCTCGGCTGTGAGGTCGATCTTGAACAAAGCCGGTGGCGTGCCGAAACCGCACCGGTCTGCGTCGAGGTGTTGGCCGATCAACACGGTGTGCTCACGGGTTTTGATGCGCGGGCTTTGGGTGAACTGGTGGTTTCGTTGGGCGGCGGACGCACACGTGCCGATGCCGGAATCGATACCGGCGTCGGGCTCAGCCATGTGCTGCCGCGTGGCAGTCAGGTCGAACCGGGCACGCCACTGATGCGTGTGTTGGCGAGGACACAGGATCAGGCTCGTCTAGCCGTTGCCAGTGCCCGCGACGCGTGTCTGATCGGGCCTGAATATGTGACCGCACCGGTGCTGCGCGGGGAACGTCGCCCATGAGCCGCGCGCTATTGATCGTGCTGGATTCGCTGGGTATCGGTGCCGCACCCGATGCGCCTCGATTCGGTGATGAAGGCGCCGACACATTGGGCCATATCCGTGCCCATTGTGCGTCGGGGCAAGCAGACGTCCAACGCAGCGGCCCACTAAGAATCCCGAACCTCGATCGGCTGGGACTCCACTACGCCTGGTCGCGAGCGCACGGACAACCCGTCAAGGATCTCGGCCCTGGCGACAGTACGTGTGCGGTGTTGCGCGAACGTTCGACCGGCAAGGACACCACGTCCGGCCATTGGGAACTGTGCGGTTGCCCGGTGGACTATGACTGGGGCTATTTCAGCGCCTGGCAGGACAGCATGCCGCAGTCCTTGCTCGACGCGTGGTGTGAACGCGCGAGCCTGCCCGGCGTACTCGGCAATTGTCGAGGATCCGGAACGGAATTGATCAAACAGCTGGGCGAGGAACACATCCGCACCGGCAAACCGATCGTCTATACGTCGGCCGATTCGGTGCTGCAGATTGCAGCCCACGAGCAACATTTTGGTCTGCAACGTCTGGACGAGGTCTGCCACATCACACGTGAATTGGTCGATGCCTGGCGGATCGCTCGCGTGATTTCTCGGCCTTTTGTCGGTGACTCTGCCAGCACGTTCCGGCGCACAGGCAACCGCCATGACCTGGCCGTGCCCCCACATGCGCCCACGCTGCTGGACGCCATGGTCGCCACTGGCTTTGAGGTGATCGGCATCGGCAAGATCAGCGATATTTTTGCCGGCCACGGCATCAGCCGTTCGATCCCGGCAACCGGATTGCCCGAACTGTTTGATGTCACACGCGACACGTTCCGGTCGGCGCCGGATGGCAGTCTCGTCTTCGTGAACTTCGTCGATTTTGATTCCGAGTATGGCCATCGCCGGGACGTGCCGGGGTACGCCCGTGCTCTCGAGTATGTCGACCAGCGTTTGCCCGAGTTGCTGGAACTGCTCCAGGACGGCGATCTGTTGATGCTGACTGCCGACCATGGCAACGACCCAAGTTGGACTGGTTCCGACCACACACGTGAATGCGTGCCTTTGCTCGCCATCGGCGCAGGCTTGAGGACTGGGTTCGCCGGCATCAGAGAGAGTTTTGCCGATCTCGGCCAGACCCTGGCACGCCATTTTGGTTTGCCCGCACTCGCCCATGGCCAAGCCTTGCCCGGAGCCAACGCATGAGTACGCCACACATTGCCGCATCACCTGGCCAGTTTGCGCAAACGGTGTTGATGCCGGGTGATCCGCTGCGTGCTCGACACATTGCACAGACCCTGCTTGACGGTGCCGAGGAGATCACTGCGGTCCGTTCCATGTGTGGATTCACTGGCCACTGGAAAGGACATCGTGTTTCGGTGATGGGCAGTGGCATGGGGATTCCGAGCGCGTCGATCTATGCCACTGAACTCATCCGCGAGTACGGCGTGAAACGGATCGTCCGCATCGGCACCTGTGGCGCCGTCGCCGATTCACTCAGTCTGGGCGATCTGGTGCTGGCCGCCGGCGCTTGCACCGATTCCGGCGTCAACCGCACGCGTTTTCGCGGCATGGATTTTGCGGCGATCGCCGACTTCGATTTGCTGCAATGTCTGGTCGCCCAGGCAAAACGTGATGAGCAACGCCTCGCCGTTGGCAATGTCTTCAGTGCCGATTTGTTCTACTCGCCAGACACCCAACTCGTCGACACCCTGGCGCGGATGAATGTCCTTGGCATCGAAATGGAGGCTGCAGGCCTTTACGGGCTGGCGGCCGAGTTCGGTGCGCAGGCGGTGGCGGTTCTTGCCGTGTCGGATCATTTGCGACGCGCCGAATCGTGGCCGTCCAGCCAACGCCAATTGGGCCTGGACGCCATGGTGCGACTGGTGCTGGACGGACTGCTGTCCGGCGGGTTTTTGGGAAGCACAAAGAACCCTGATGGCTGAAAGAAGAACCCCTTCTCCCGCAAGCGGGAGAAGAGTTCAGGATGCAGGCGCCAATCCAAGCAGCCCCAGTTGTTGCGTCCCGCGGCACCGGCCAGGAACGTCCACAGGGCATCCAGATCCGCCCCGGGAGCAACACAACCTTCAAGGCGCGGGACAAGGAACCGGGCCATGCCGGGTGGATTGAGCCCGGCGATCTGGCTGTGTCGGGTCGCCATATCGAGCCAGGGTGGCAACGCTGCCCGACGCTGTCCGGCCGGGTCGGCAATCCCCATCAGGGCCGACCAGCCATCCCGATGCGCCAGCGGCACCTGCTCCAACCGGCGTGCCAGAAGATCGGCAAAGAAGTGCTCATGGTCGAGCCGGACCTGGTCGGCACCACATTCGGCAATACACAGGTTCAGCACGAGCCGGGATTGCACAGGACCCAGCACGAACCCTTCTCCGATCGCCGGTACGGCCTCGGCTTCCGCGACAACGTCTGCCAGATCCGGGAATCGGGACGCGCGGTCAAGGGCGCCCTGCCACTCTGCGCGGGACCAGGTTTCGGCGCGAAAGGCATACCGTGCCTCGAACCGCAGTGCATCAAGCGCGAACACGGTGGCGCGTGATGCCCGCCACTCGCAGTGAGTGACGGGCGGCAACATCGGCACCATCTGACGCAGGATCAATTCCGGCACCGTCGACGACTCGCCAAAATCTGCCGGGTCAAGGTTGCCACCCCGTTGCAGCCGACCGACCAATTCCTCGTTGCCCATCTGGAACCCGTGCAAGTCGTGTCCATAGTGGCCGCTCGCCGGCAACAGGTTGACCTCGACCGTTCGCGCATCGCGCCGATGCAGCACACAGACTTCGCCGCGTTTGTTGACCCAGGCTGCGATCCGCCCGCCGGCCGGACAGAAGGCGCTGTCCTCGAAGGCACTGATTCGTGCCTGCGCAGCTTCATCCAGCGCGATCGGCACGGACACCGGAGATGGCGCTGGCACCGCCAAACGGGCGGGTACCTGCGCGGGTGACACCGGAATGGTCGTCTCGAGCCGGTCGCGCCGTTCGTTGACCAGCGTCACCGCCGGACCAATGGCGCTGCCGGTGGCCAGGCGGTAGATCCGCACAGCGTCGACCATGCGGCCATCGAGGATCGCCGAATCAATCTCGGCCCAAGGGATGTGCTGCTCGGTCACGGTCCTGCCTCCTGATGCCAGGAGCGACAGCATAGGCGATTGGCAACTGCGTCGCGCGTGTCAGGAGTACCGTCGTTCAGTCAGGACAAATTCCGGAGTCCCGGTTTCGCCAGGCGATCAGCCCGGCGGCCAACTCAACGCACGGCCTGCCAGCAGATGCAGATGGATATGGAACACGGTCTGGCCGCCATCACCGTTGCAGTTGAACACCACGCGATAGCCGTTTTCGGCGAATCCTTCCCGCTTCGCGTAGGCCGCAGCCGCCAGCAGCAGTCGACCGGCGAGTTCGGCATCCCCGTCCTGCAGGTCATTCAGCGTGGCGATCGGCTTCTTCGGGATGAACAACACATGCACTGGCGCCTGCGCGTGAATATCCTTGAATGCCAGCACATGGTCGTCTTCGAACACGATCTGTGCAGGGATTTCGCGGCGGATGATCTTGGCGAAAATGGTGTCGCTCATTGGTTTTGTCCTGACGTGAAAGGAAAATTCAGCCGTCGAGTCGCGTACGGCCGCCGAAGGCATGGGCAAGTGTGCTGCGATCGACGAACTCGAGTTCGCCGCCGAGCGGCACACCATGGGCCAGGCGGGTCGCCTGAATCTGTCGCGCACGCGCGAGTTGGCTGAGGTAGTGCGCCGTGACTTCACCTTCGACCGTGGCGTTCGTCGCGATGATCAACTCGCGGACCTCACCTTCATCAAGGCGATCGGCCAGCAAGGGCAAACCCAGTTCATCGGGCCGAGGCCATCGATCGGGCTCAGGCGGCCGTGCAACACAAAATAGCGCCCGCGAAATCCGGTGGCTTGTTCGATCGCCAGCAGGTCCTGCGGCCCTTCGACCACACACAACACACTGGCGTCGCGGGCACCGGACAAACACAAGGTGCAGATCTCTTCTTCGCTGAGGGTGCGGCATCGCCGGCAATGGCCGACGCGCTCGATCGCATTCGCCAGAACTTCCGCCAATCTGCGGCCACGATCGCGCTCGCGCTCCAGCACATGTAATGCCATCCGCGTGGCACTTTTTGCGCCCACGCCCGGCAACACGCGCAGCGCTTCGACCAACTCGTTGAAGAGTTTGGATCCGCTCATCAGAACGGAAGCTTGAAGCCGGGCGGCAGGCTCATGCCACCGGCCACGTCGGCCATGCGTGTCTTGCTTAGTTCGGCAATCCGGTTGACCGCATCGTTGACCGCGGCCGTGACCAGATCTTCGAGCATTTCAATGTCGTCACCGACGACGGCCTTGTCGATCTTCACCTGCTTGACTTCGTGTGCGCCATTCATGGTCACGCTGACCATGCCGCCGCCGGCCTGACCGGTCACTTCGAGTTTGGCGATTTCGTCCTGCGCACGTTTCAGGTTTTCCTGCATGCGCTGCGCTTGCTGCATGATGTTGCCCAATGGTCCACGCATCTCCTGGCTCCTTGTTGCAATTAAAAAGTGGTCATTTCACTGCGCGGATGCTGCCCGGAACGATCTCGGCATCGAACGTACGGATCAGTCCCTGCACGAGCGGATCGTTGGCGACTGCCTGTTCGGCCTCGGTTTGCCGGCGCGCCTTGTGTTCTTCGGCGCGTGCCGCGGGCGTTTGCGCTCTCGCGCCTGGATTCTTCAGGTCGACCTGCAACGTGACCCCTCGCGCCAACCAGCTACTCAGTGCTTCGCCGATCGACCGGATACCGCCGTCAGTGCGCAAATGTTCGAGGGCCGGATCCAGCGTGAACAGGATTCGCTCGCCCGCGTCGTCAACAAATATGAGGTTCGCCGCGAACTCCCGCGTCGGTCCGCGCACCTGACCACTCTCCACGAATTGAGCGTAGCCATCGGCATTGAGCTTTGTGCCGGCTGAAGTCGAAGCGGCACTCGGCGCCACCACGGCTTCGGGCATTCGGCGGGGTGGCTCCGGGGCCGGCATGACCCGGACCGGCGCCTCTGGCACGGCAGCAGCGACGGGTTTGCTGCGTGACGGTGCCGCCGCGGGCACCGGATCCGCAGATCGCACGGGCGAAGCAACACGAGGCGCTCCCGTTGCCGGCATCGGCTTGCCGGCATCAGGTGTTGGCGCCGGCTGAAATGCGAGCATTCGAAGCAGTGCCATTTCGAATCCGGAACGTGCACTCGGTGCAAGATACAGATCACGTCGCCCGTGAGTCGCCAAGTGATAGAACAACTGCACGGTTTCCGGCGCCATACGTTGTGCTAGCGCCTCGGTGTCCCAGGCGTCGTCGATGCCGCTGTCCGGCAACAACTGTCGCAACTGCACGGCATGCAGAAGCTCGGCCAAAGCATCGAGGACTTGCCCGTAATCCGGCTGGAACGTGGCGGTTCGCTGAATCCGCTCGGCGAGTGCGGCACGATCGTCATCGACGATGGCGGCGAGCAAGTCGCGCACACCGGCTCGGTCGATCGAACCCAACATGGCACGGACGTCGTCGGCACGCAGCGAACCGCCACCAAACGCAACGGCTTGGTCCAGCAGGCTCAGGGCATCCCGCAGGGATCCGTTACCGGCGCGCGCGATTTCAAGCATGGCCTCGGCTTCAGCCGGAATGTGTTCGGCAACGACGATCTTTTCGACCTGACCGCGGATCTCGGCCACTTCGAGACGCTTCAGGTTGAACTGCAGACAGCGCGACAACACGGTGACCGGCAACTTCTGCGGATCGGTGGTCGCCAACAGGAACTTGGCGTGTTCGGGTGGCTCCTCAAGCGTCTTCAACAAGGCGTTGAAGGCGTTCTTCGAGAGCATGTGGACTTCGTCGATCAGATAGACCTTGTACGGGCCACGCGACGGTTTGTACTGCGCGTTTTCAATCACCTCGCGTACGTCATCAACACCGGTATTGCTGGCGGCGTCGATTTCGAGCAGATCCATGTACCGGCCGGCGTCGATGTCACGGCAGGCACCGCATTCGCCGCAAGGGTCGGCACTGACACCGCGCTCACAATTCAGCGACTTCGCGAAAATTCGGGCGATGGTCGTCTTGCCCACGCCACGGGTACCGGTGAACAGGAACGCATGATGGATCCGGCCGGTGCCGAGTGCATGGCTGAGTGCACGCACCACGTGCTCCTGGCCGACCAGTTCGGCGAAGCGTTTGGGACGCCATTTTCGGGCAAGGACCTGATACGACATGAATTCTTCCGGTTGAGACCGACATTGTGCCACTTCGCCACTGGTGCGTGCAGCTTGTGGCCCTGTGGTGGCGCATTGCAGCGACTGCCGCCGAAGCGCACAATCGGGCCTCTATCGGAGGATCCACGATGCGCTTGATCGCAATGATGTTGTTCGGGCTGGCGGCTGCCGGTGTTGGTCAGGAAGTGACGGCGCAGATCACGGAGAAATCCGCTTCCTATGCGCTGATCCGCTGCGAGTCACAACGCGGCCGTGAAAATTATTGCCAGACGGACACCGATCGCGGTGTACGCCTGCTGCGCGAACTGTCGCGCGGTGTCTGCCAGCCGGGTCGCAACTACGGTTTCGACCGCAACGGCGTCTGGGTGTCCGATGGTTGCTCGGCCGAGTTCGAGATCGGCTGGCGCGGCGGCCAGTCGCCGACCCCCGGTTACGGCTGGGGTTATGACGACGAGCCGGAGGCCGACGAAACCTTCCTGTGCGAGTCGTACAGCAATCGTCGTTCGGAATGTGCGGTGCGTGCGCCCGGCGGAGTGCGTCTGGTTCAACAGTGGAGCCGTTCGCCTTGTATTGAAGGCCAAACTTGGGGCATCTCGCGCAACGGCGTGTGGGTCGATCGCGGCTGTCGTGCAGAGTTCGCCGTCAACCAGTATGGCGGTGGCCGTCCGGGACAACCCGGTTATGGCCAACCCGGGTACGGGCACGGGCAACCGGGTTATGGTCAACCCGGCTACGGGGAACCGCTGATCCGCTGCGAATCACGCGACAACCGCCAGGTCCGTTGTCCGGCCAATGTTGGCCGAGGCAGTATCGAACTGGTCAACCAGTTGAGCCGCACCATTTGTTCCGAGCGCGAGAACTGGGGTTATGACTCGGGCGGAATCTGGGTCGGCAGTGGCTGCCGAGGTGAGTTCCAGGTCCTCGCACCGGTGCAGTCGCAACTGCTGCTGTGCGAGTCGCGTGACAATCGCCGTCGGCAATGCCCGGCGCAAGGCCGGTACGTCAAGTTCGTGCGCCAGCTCAGCCGCTCGCTCTGTATCGAGGGCCAGAGTTATGGCATCGACCGCAACGGCGTGTGGGTCGACCAAGGTTGCCGCGCCGAGTTCGAAGTACGCTGATCGTTGAATGGACGCAGGTCCGGACCCGATCCGGACCTGCGATCCCGGCAGAACATCAAGGCATGCTCGCGAGCAAGGCATGCTCGCGAGTTTCCCTCAGGGCGAAACCATGAGGCACGACGGGCGCACGGCGTCCAACGTGAACAACCACATCTCCCGGCGGTTCGCGACACCGGTCCAAACCACCTTCGCCGGATCGAGGCATGCTTCGAGTGTTTGGCCGCTGCCAAGCACGTGACGTTTTTCCGGCGCCGTCTGCATCCACACCACCGCTCGTTGCCATTGCACCTGTCGAGGTTGTTTGAAACCGAAATCGACGACCGGCCGATCCGCCTGCAACAAATCCTGTTCCTTGAACGACACGACGGCCAATTCGGCGTCCGGCCCGATTCTCCGCGCCACTTCAGTCATCAACTCGCGCGCCGAGCTGCTGCCGTCGAGTACCGGCATCGCGACCAGCGAAATACCGATCCAGAACACTGTCAGCGCTGAATAGGCCCGAAACTCGACCCGCCCCAAAGGACGCAGCACGAGCAAGGTCAGCATCGCCGTACCCAGGCCAATCAGCAGCCACCACAGGTATTCGAACGTGGCATGTGGACCCCGCGCTTCGATCAGGCTGCGCTCCAGCTTCGGTTCGCCGAACGCGGCAGCAAGGCCCACCAGCAATGCGCCAGCCCCGAGCAGCGCCACGAACCCGAACAGCGCCCGCTGATAACCCACCCGACGACGCGCGAACAGCAGCGCCGGCGTCAGCGCCAGCACCAGCATCGGCAAGGCCGGGAGGATGTACATGTCGCGTTTGGCCGGCGAGGCCGAGAAGAACAGGATCACGAACACGAAGAACAACAGCGGCGCCAGGACCTCGATTCGTCGGAAGTGGCGGGCCTTGCGCCAGGCTGCGACGGCCCAGGGCAAAACCAGCAGCAAGGGCAACCACATGCTGGCCATCACACCGAGGAAATACCACGGTGGATGGAAGTGGTGCTTGGGCGAAACATATCGCTCGGCGGTCTGACCGAGCAGGATGTCGCGTGCGTAAGCAAGATGCTCCGGCGTCTGTTCACGCCAGACAGAGATCAGCATCGGCACCAGCCAGATTCCGATCGCCCCCAGAAACGCGGCGATGCCGAGCAGGGCGTTTGGTCGCTTCGGCGCCGGATCGGCTGCAAGTGACCAGCGCCGGCCCAGCCAAAGCGCCAGCAGCATGAACAGGCCGAGTACACCGACCCCCTTCGTGATCACGCCGAGTCCCGCAAAAAAGAAGCCCAGATACCACCAGCGTACCCCGGCGCCCGTGAGCCCGAATCTCAGGAAACTGTAGGCCGACGCAGTGATCAGGAAGATGACGACCGGATCGATCTGCGCCCGTTTCATCATGTACGTGAAATGCACCGTGAACAACAGGGCGATGGCGGCGACTTTGGCCGCACGGACGCCATGCAGGCGGCGCGCGATATCGAACGTCAAGCCGACCGTACCCAATGCCGACAGCAGGCTCGGCAACATGAACGCCAGTTTCCAGGAACCGGTCAGATGGAAGAACATGGCCTGAAGCCACATGAACATCGGTGGCTTGTCGGAGTAAAGCTCACTGCCACGTTGCGGGAACATGTAGTCGCCACTTTCCACCATCGTGCGCGCCACCAATGTGAACCGAGGTTCGTCCGCCGGCCATGGTTCGCGTAATCCGATCCCTGCTCCAACCACCACGGCAGTGAGTCCCAGCACAAGCAGCAGGCTCTTGCCTTCGCGGGTTTGCCACCATGGCAAAGTGGTCTTTGTCTGGGTCATCGTGTCATGTCCTGGCGTGGCGCATTCGTAACCTGTATCCGTGGCGTTGTCCAAACCGTGCAAGCCCTCCCCCGATGTCCGGGGGAGGGTTGGGAGGGGGTTTAGGCAAACACTTCACTCTTGTGATTCGCCATGCGAAGCACAATGAGCAGCGGTCTCTAGCGGTCGATGCGCATTGTTGCATCGACCGCTAGAGACCGCTGCTCATTATCGCACGCACCCATCACAGTCGACACGCACTTGTCGGCGCTGACTGCTTCGGCGATTCTCCGGTTCTGCCCTGAGTTTCCCATGTCCCAGCCATCCTCTCCGAACATCATCGAGATCCGCGGTCTCGGCAAAACCTATGCGAACGGCTTCACGGCACTCAAGCCGATCGATCTGGATATCCGCCGGGGCGAACTGTTCGCATTACTCGGACCGAACGGCGCCGGCAAATCGACACTGATCAACATCATCTGCGGTGTCGTCAATGGCAGCACCGGCAATGTCCTGATCGACGGTTTTGATCACGTCATGGCCTTCCGCGAAACGCGTCGACGGGTCGGCCTGGTCCCGCAGGAATTACATACCGACGCGTTCGAAACCGTGCAGGCAACCTTGAGGTTCAGCCGGGGCCTGTTCGGTTTGCCGGCGAATCCGGCACACATCGAACGTGTCCTGCGTGACCTGAGCCTGTGGGACAAGAGGGACGATCGGATCATGACCTTGTCCGGCGGCATGAAACGGCGTGTGCTGATCGCCAAGGCCTTGGCGCACGAACCTGCAGTGCTGTTCCTCGACGAACCTACCGCAGGCGTCGATGTCGAGTTGCGCCACGACATGTGGCAAGTGGTCCATCGCCTGCGCGAGTCGGGTGTCACGATCATTCTGACCACGCATTATCTGGAAGAAGCCGAACAGATGGCCGATCGGGTTGGCGTGATCCTGAAGGGCGAGTTGATCCTGGTCGAGGACAAACGCACATTGATGAAGCGCCTGGGCCAACGCCAGCTGATCCTGCACGTGGACCAGCCTCTAGACGCCGTTCCGGAAAGTCTTGCCGGATTGCCATTCGAACTGGGCGAACACGGGCGCTCACTGATCTGCACGTTTGGCGGCGGCGAGCCGGATGGCCAGACCCTGGACATCCCGACCTTGATGACCCGGGTGCAGGACGCCGGCCTTCGGTATCACGACCTCAACACGCGTGAGAGCTCGCTTGAAGAGATCTTCGTCAATCTGGTGAGGCGCAAGCATGAACTGGCATGCGGTCGCCGCAATCTATCGTTTCGAAATGTCGCGCTGGTTCCGAACACTCGGCCAGAGTATCGCGTCGCCGGTGTTGTCGACTTCGCTGTACTTCATTGTCTTCGGTGCCGCGATCGGTTCGCGAATGGTGGCCATTGATGGTGTCGCCTATGGTGCCTTCATCATTCCGGGGCTGCTGATGCTGTCGATTCTCAACGAGAGCATCGGCAACGCATCGTTCGGCATCTATTTCCCGAAGTGGTCAGGGACCGTCTACGAAATCCTGTCGGCGCCGATTTCCTGGCCGGAGATGCTGTTCGGTTATGTCGGCGCGGCAGCAACCAAGTCATTCTTGCTGGCGCTGCTGATCCTGGCCACCGCACGCCTGTTCGTGCCGTATCAGATCGAACATCCGATCTGGATGCTGGTGTTCCTGATTCTGACCGCCACGAGTTTCTGCCTGTTCGGATTCCTGATCGGCATCTGGGCCGACAGTTGGGAGAAGCTGCAGACGATCCCGATGCTGGTGATCACACCGCTCACGTTTCTAGGCGGCGCGTTCTATTCGATCGACATGTTGCCTTCACCGTGGCAAGAGTTCAGCCTGTTCAATCCGGTGGTGTATCTGATCTCGGCGATGCGCTGGAGTTTCTACGGCAGTTCGGATGTGCCGGTCCAGGCCAGTGCAGCAGCCATCGTCGGGTTCCTGTTGGCCTGTATCCTGACCGCACGCTGGATGATCCTGAGCGGGTATCGATTGAAGCGATGACTGCGGCGGTCTCAACCGGTCGATGCAACACCGCGCATCGATCGGTTGTGACCACCGCCGCTCGTGCTTCGCGTTGCGAATCACGAGGGCGAAGTGTTTGCCTAACCCCTCCCAACCCTCCCCGAACATCGGGGAGGGCTTGCAAGGCCCAGGCAACCTCGCATTGCGGCTGAAGCGGCTTCGAGCGCATTCCACGCCGGGCGATTCAGAACCGCCTCAGCGTTCGACGCTGTAGTTCAGTCCAGCCCGACTCTCGCGGCCGGTCTCGATCTCGACATCGAAGCGCTCGCTCAGCAAATAACGCAACGTGATCACTTGTCCGCTGCCGAACAAGGAAACGCCGTAGCTCAGGTACAAGGCCGGCGAGGTACTTGCCCACTGTGAACGCGGCCCCGTCCAGCGCCTGTGAGTCGGCGACGCCAAAGGTGTCGAAGCCAAGCCTGGCACCAAGCCGGCCAGCCAGCAGGTTGCCCCCGATTGCCGCGGCAGCCTGACCGAGTTTGGGCCCGTCTGCAGCGGTCGCCGAGCGCAGCGGGCGCCCCAGCACCAGATACGACAGCACTTCGGCCTGATCCAACGCGGGGTCGGACCACACGACCAGTTGAGGTTGTCCGGCGCTGCCGGAAACCTCGACGCCCACCAAAACATCGTCGAACTTGCGTTGCGCGCGCACTTCTAGCGCCGGGTTGTCCAGCGGCGACGAGGCAAACAGCAATCGACCGCGCTGAATTTCCAGATCCTGACCGTAAGCGCGGTAGCGGCCGCGCAGACTGAGGCTGCCGCGCCCAGTTGCCACTTGTCCGCTGCGCTCATTGATGGCGAGTCGACCACTGATACCCCCCTTGAAGCCGAAGCCATGAAGCGTGACCTTGTCACCCAGCTCGACGTCGATGCGCGTTTGCAGCGCCAGCGGATGGCTGCGCGTGGCGCCGATGGCAGGATCGAGCACCAGCACATCCGGGGAAGTCGCTACCGAACCCTCCGCCTGTTCAAGAGCAATGGCCGCCTCCGGCACCACCACGGATCCGGTCAACCGCAGCTTGCCCTTGCCGAAGCGCAGCTGGAGATCCGGAGAGACAAGCGCCCGCAAGTGCGGAGTATCGGCCATCAACACCGATTCTCCGCGCAGAGTCAGGCGGCCAGCGGCATCGGCGCCGAACGCATTGGCCAGATCACCCGTGATTCGCAGCGTTCCGCCACCGGTGTCGATCAAGCCTTCTATGCCCATTCCCTTCCCGTCACTGTTCACCTGCAGGTGCGAATCGCGCAATTTGAGCCCCAGTGCCGGCAGCTCGGCGGTCAGCGACGCCAGTCGGATGCTGCCGCTCAGGCGTGGTGCCCGCCAGCGACCCAAGGCATCGAGATTGGCACTGAGCGTGCCGCGCACATTGGCCAAGTCAGGCAAGACCAGTTCGAGTGCACCAATAGCTGGCATGTTCAAGTTCAGCGACCCGCTGACCTCCGCTTCCGGGTCGGCCAGCGGAGAGCCTCCGCTGAACTCGCCCGCGATACTGCCGGTTTCGCCCAGCCTGCCACCCAGGCGCAAACTGAGGGTATCTGCGGTGAGTTCACCATCTAGCGTGATCACATGCCAGCTCAGCAAAGGCCTCTCCTCGGCCTCGTCCTGAGCCAACATCCCGGACGGCAAACGAAGCGCCAGGCGGCCTTCGGCAGGGCTGTCACCGCGCTGCTGGAGGCTCAGCTCCGCCTCCAGTTCGCCGTCCAGCTGCACCCCTTCGACACCCATTGCAGAGACGATGGTCGCCAGCCCAAGTCCGCTTACCTCGAAGGTGGCCTGGCGCAGCTCGGATTGCTGCTCTGCCTGCACACATAGTTGGCCTCCTGCATCACTCTGAAGACAAGCTCGCCGCAGTTCCATCCTGCCGTCGCGCGCGACGAGTTCGACCGGCTCGGACAACGTCCACGCGGGCAGAGTTTTCGGCGCCAGGCTCAGCTCGTCGATGCGCCCACTCCAATCCCCGCCGGTGGCAGCGCCGCTGGCGGCCAGCTGAAGCGCACCGAGTTCACCGGCCAGCGCCAGCCTCAGTGTATGTCGGTTACGGTCACCTTCGAGACGAAGATCAACCGTGTCGACCACGATGTCAGCGTAGTGAATCTCCTTGCCTTCGAGGACCACACTGCCTGCCCCATTTCCATCCAGTGGCGCATCCAGGTCGAGATCGATCCGACCGATCCTCCAGTCTGCCCAGACCAGTGATTCGCCGTTGACTGAGCCCGCGATTCGCGGCGCCGCCCGCTGGCCACTGACGCGCAAGGCCGCGGTCAGCCGGCCCGATGCACCGGGCCACACGTCGTCGAGCGCCAGTGGCGCCAATTGCAGGTTGATACCCAGAGGCTCGCGCGGGTCGCCAGTCAGAAGCAGACGCGAGTCGCCCAGATCGACCTTCAGTTCGAGCGCAGCGGAGGCTGCTCCAAGCGCCAATCGACCGCTGCCGCGCAGGCTTTTCCCGCGCAGTTCACCGGCCAGTTGCGTCAGCTCTATGTCGAGTCGCGCTGCCGTGGGATCGTCCTCACCTTCCACCCGCAGATTGCCACTGACACGTCCGGGCCATTGTGGCCAAAGCAACCCAGGATCGAAGGTTCGCAGCTGGACGTCCAACCGGCCACCGAGAACCGGCTGCCAGCCGATGACGCCTTTCACGCCGACCTCGCCATTCCGGTTGTGCAATCGCAAATCGGCAATCCGCAGACTGGCTCCACTGAGCACGCCGGACAGCGTCAGGCCAGCGGCCAGATCACCTCGCTGCAGCGTCCCGTCACTCAGATCGAGCTGCAGTTCGTTGAGTGGCCCCAAGCTGTGCAAAGTGCCGGTCAGTAACAGGCTCTCCTCGGAATCGCCGACCGGAATGACCAGTTGCTCGATCTCGCTGAACAGGTCCAGATCCAGTCCATCGGCGAATCCAACCCGGCCCCGGCTGCTCAAGCTGCCGCCGTCGGGCGCCAACAGGCGCAGTGAGTGCAGTTGAAGGGCACTGCCGTCCTCGATCAACTCCGCACGCAGCGCCTCGATTCCGATCAGCTTTTCATCAAGGCCGACCCGGCCGGCCAGTTCGAAGAGGCGACTGCTGCCCTGTCCATCCAGCGCCAGCGTAAGCTTATGGGGCGCGCTGTCGGGCAGCCAGCGCTGACTGTCCAGCGCTCGGATGTCGGTCGCCAGGCGCCAACCCATATCCTTGTCCACCGTCAGCTGCATGGTGCCGCCGGTGGTCAGATCAAGCTTCAGCACGAGGGAGCCCGCTTTGCCATCGACCCTGAATGCCGCGGCCTGTGTCGTCTCTCCAGCGAAAGTCCAGCGCGCGTCAAGTCCGGCCTCGGGTTCGCCGGACACGCCCAGCTCCCAGCCAGCGTCAGTCGACCGCGCTCACTGTCCAGATCCAGAGCGCCGAGGCGCAGCGTCTGGCGAGTCAACTCAGCATCGCGCACGATCAGCGCGGATGCCGGGAGGAGTTCCCGGCCCTCGCGCAAGACGTCCAGCCGAGCAACCTTCAGTTCGGCCAAGGCAACGTCGATCGGCAGTTCCAGCGTCGGCCAGGGCAGATGTGTGGGCAGTTGCACACGGGCGGGAGCAGCTGCCAGAGAGTCGTCGACCGGATCCAGCTCGATGCGCAAGCGATCGATGTGAAGCTGGCTGATCCGCAGTCTGCCACCGACCAGAACAGGCAACAGGGCATGATCCATCTCCAGCCGATCGACGTTCAGACTGAATCCATCACCGCGATAGTGCAGGTCGTGCAGCACCAACGGCCCGATCAGCCGGCCCTCCGCCGCGCCGATACTCAGGGCGTCCGCAGGCAACGACGAAACCACGCGTGCCAAGCTCCAGTCTCGCGCCGACCCGCTCAGCAGCAGCCACAGCATCAGGCCGGTGGGCACCACCAAAAAGAGGATGGCGGCGGCGAGCATCCAGCGACGCTGGCGCCTCACAACTCGGGTCCAATGTTGATATGGAGGCGCACGCCGCGGTCCGGGTCATCCAAACCACGCGCCAGATCGATTCGCACTGGCCCAACCGGAGAACGCCAGCGCAGACCAAGGCCAATACCCACCGCGGCGGAGTCGTCGGCACCGTCGAACGCATTGCCGACGTCGGCGAATGTCGCCACCGCCCATTGTTCGGCGATTCGTCGCTCGAGTTCGACGCTGGTGACCGCCAGATGACGCGCACCCACCGCATCGCCCAGCGCGTCGATCGGTCCCAGTTCCCGATAGCCATAACCGCGAACGCTGCGATCGCCACCAGCGTAATTGCGCAGTGACGGTGGCAAACGCTCGAAGTCATCCACCCAGCTGCCAGCCAACTCGGCGCGCAACAGCACACGATAGTTCTCGCCGAATCCACGGATCCACTTGCCACTGATGCCGGCCTGGACAAAGTCGACGTCGGAGGCGAGGACCTTGCTGCCGGCGCGTACATAAGCCGACACCGAGTATCCGCGGCTGGGGTAAAGCAGGTCGTCGGCTTCGACCCGATCCAGCCGCAACGCCGGATAGACCAGAATACTGTCGCGGTCGACCAGACGCTGCGCGTCGACGCGCTGAAAGCGCTCGCTCTGAAGATTGAGTTCGGCACTGATCTGGTTGTCGCGCCAGCGCACGCTCCGGACAACACTGAAGGTACCGATCTCGGAGTTGCCGTCGCCGATCTCCTCGTCGCGCCAACTCAGTCCGCTGGTCCACCAACCTGGCAACCACTCGAAGGCGGGAATCCGATACTGCACTCCGATCTGCGTCCGACGCTGACCTGCCTCGGCATCGACCTTGAACTTGTGTCCCCGATCATTCACCCAACGGCGATCCAGACCGACACTCAGCGAGGCGCCGGAATCGGTGCCAAAACTCAAGCCAGCGCTGTAGCGGGTGCGTTTGGCTGGCGACAGGGTGACGATGATCGGCGCCACCGGCACCCCATCAGCGATCCCGGTTTCGTCGGCCTCATCGGCTTCGTCGTCCTCATCGGTGTCCGCCGCCCGCCCCTCGCTCGCGCTTCCCGCCACGCGCAGATCGGGCTGGATGTCGATCAGGCCGAAATAATCAAGTTCGACCAGAGCACGGTGCAGGCGCAGCAATTCCGCCTGGTCGTATGGTTCGCCCTCGCTGTAGGGCAACAGTGGCGCCAGCAGCCCTTCGCGCAGTTGGCTACCGGAGAACCGGGTGGGTCCGAACAGATGCCGCGGACCGGTGATCCAGGCGACATCAACGACGGCAGAACGCGTGGCCCGCGTGACCTCGACCCGCGTACGCTCGCGGCGCGCCCGGAAGTATCCGTGCTCGAGCAGCCCACGCTGGATCCTGGCCTTGCTGGCCTCGTAGCGCGAGTGGCTCAGGATTTCACCGATTTTGGGACGAAAGCGATTCAGCAATGACTTCAGCGCCTCTTCCTGGGCACCCGGACCAAGCAGATCGATGGTTCTTGCCGTGACCCGCACCGGCTCGCCGCGGTGCACTTGCAGCTGCAAGCTGACCTGCACGCCATCCCGGCGGCTGTCGATCTCGACGCTGGCGTCGTAATAACCGAACGGCTCCAAGGCCGCGCTGACCTGCTGCGGCAGACGGCGCAGATGGTAGGCCAACATCGCTTCGGTCAGCTCACGCTCAGGCGGAATCCGCAGCACATCCAGCCGCGCGTTGAGATTGTTGAGCAAGGCACCATCAACACCCTTGATGCTGACCGAACGAAGGTTCAGTGCTGCCGCTGGAGCGGCTGTGCTGAGCAACAAGACGGCCAGGGTCCAATACGACAAGCGGCGGAATCGACGTGACAGAGCTGGTCGGTGCATGCTCTAGCCTATCACCCGTTATCGAAAGACAGCCTCAGGTTCCGTCGATGCGACCTTGAAAACATCCCGTTGCGACATCCCGGCGGCGAGGCACTGCGGCATGGAATCGCCGATCGAGTCGGCCGCCTAGCCCGGAATGATTCGCTAGTGTTGTGCTCAACTCATTCACGGAACACGACACCTGTGCCGGTCAGGGTGGCGCTGGCTGAATCAGGTCCCAGAGGTTTCCGCAGAGATCACGGAACACTGAAACCGTGCCGTACGCCTCTTTGACGGGCTCACGGACAAACTCGACACCCTTCGCGCGCCAGGCGTTGTAGTCGCGCCAGAAATCGTCGGTGTGCAAGAAAAGGAACACACGACCACCGGTCTGGTTGCCGATCGCCGCGGCCTGTTCGGGCTTGGTGGCACGCGCCAGCAACAATGCGCAAGCGGAGCCACGGGGACGTACGACGACCCAGCGCTTGTCCTGCGCCGGCTGATACTCATCGCAGACCAACTCGAACCCGAGCACCCCGGTATAGAACGCGATCGCTTCGTCGTAGTCGTGAACGACAATCGCGACCTGGACCAATTCGTGTTTCACGCTTTGGCCCCGGCCAGTGCGGCCGCCCAGATGGCAGGCCAGGCGCGCATGGCCGCAGCCGTGCTCTGGAGTCGCGATCGCAGGCGCTTCGCGAGTGCCTGTGGATTGTCGAGATCCTGATCCCCGGCCAGCCTCGGCATTTCGTTCTGACCCAGCGCACGGCCATTCGCCACGATGATGTCGCGCAGGTCAGCCTGCCAGTAGACCGGTGCCTGAGCTCCGGCTTCGGCGGCCATGCCCTGCAACGAGTGAATCAGGTCACTGCGGCGGAACTGCAGGTATTCGGCGAGGAAAAACAGCAGGTCACGATCCGTGGTGTCGGCCAAGTCTTCGAGCATGCCCGCGAAACTTGCGGAACGCTGTGTTGGTGATGCTGCGCGGACATCGTTGACGCGGTTCAACGCGTAGTCGACGAGGAATGTGTTGTACCCCGGGCGTTCGACATCACTACCCGGTTTCGGGAAACGACGCTCGGCGGTTGGCTGGTGGGCAATGGCGTGGGCACCCATGTACACCAACGATTCCGGCAACAGCATCTGGGTCATCGCACCAAAAACGCATCTTCGCTGCGGCCTTCCGGCGCGGCGAATCCGAGCATGTCGGTGGCGTCGACCACAAACGGCGTGAAGTTCACGCGCCGCGCCAGATGCGCCTTCGTCGGGCCAACCCACAAGGCCGGATTCTCGATCGAGCGCAGGTAACGATCGCGAGTGGCGACCAGACTCGATCGCGAGGTCGCGTCGAGTTCGAAGTAACCCTCGCAGCGCATCGAGCCGCTGCGACCACGGTGGCCGTTGACGGTCGCGACGATCCGCGCGCCCGGGCGCAGGTGCGGCAGGTTCGACGGCTCCAGTCCTCGCAGGGCGCCGCGGGTTTCCTGCAGGCCTTCGAGTTCGAGCAAGCCTGCCAGGGATTGTCCGCACCGGCGGCGGTGTTCGGCCAGCGCACCGGCATCGGCGGTTCCGGAGGCCAACGCGGCGCCGAGGTCGTCGAAAAAGCGGACTGGCAGGTTCGCGCTCAGTGCAAGATCAAGCCCTGGTTTGTATTCCGGATGGCGATGCAGGTCGAACACAAAGTCGTCATCCAGCAACACCAACTGGCGACCGGCGCCGGCGAGCAGCGCCCGATTGAAGTTTCGGCCATTACCCGCGCCGACAAACAGGTCATCGATCACCGCCGCATGTTCGGGCAGCGCTTTTCGCAAAGCGGCGAGGCGTGTTTCCAGTGCTGCCGACCGCACCGGCAGACCGCTGTCAGCCAGCAACTTGTGATGCGCATCGCGAGCCGCGGAAGTCCGCGAATCATCCACCAGAAGGATGGGCATGTCCGGTGGCAGCGACTGTTGTCGCAGCGCATCCAGACACTGTTTCACGGCTTCCGGACGGTCGCAGGCCCGGATGGCCAATGTCGCCGCCGGCTCCGTCGCGCGTGACGCACCGGCCTTGAGCCCGGCGAGAAAGTCCACTTCGCTGACCAGCAGCCGACGGGAAATCAATCCGTCGAGCACACGCTTGATGCCATCCAGCGGAACACCCGGGATGACCTGCTGGATTGTCTGGATGTGTTCGTCGAGCGTCCGGAACGCACGGCAGCGATCCAAGGCGCCGAGCACTTGCGTGGTCATCACATGCGGGCCATCGGTGGTGCGGAACACGCACTCGCCGTTGCCGAGGTCGGTAGCCGTACCGGCGACCGACGCAAACAGCGGCGCGTTCACGTCCACCGCCGGTTTCGGGCTGGCATCAAAAGAGAAGTTGAATTCCATCTCGCTGAGTGTCCTTGTCGATTCAGAACCAGCGCCGCCAGAACGGCTGCGCGGTGGGCGGCGGGTTGGACACCTCTGGCGCAGCCGTCACCGACTGGGCTCGCGACAAAGCGGCCTCCAGTTCGGCGATACGACGATCGCGCTCGATCAGCATCTGACCCGCCTGCATGTTCTTGCGGATTTCGTGCTCGTAATGACGGTACACGGATTCTTCCTGATCGGAGAACACGTGTAATGAAGGCAGGTTCGGCAGCGCCGATTCGCTGGCTGCACAGGCAACCAGGAAATACATGGGGTCGAGCGTGAAGCGAGATTCCAGACGCGTACCGCCGTCGGCACTGATGCTCACACCCGCGGAATCCAGAACGCCGTCATCGGCGACGATCATCGACTGGAACATGAGCTTCTGGCCGAACAGGCGCATGGCCGGAAAATGCCGATGGATCAGGTCGATCAGCTCCTTCCGGTACAACTCGCGGACGTGAAACTCGTTTTGATATCCACTGAGGTCCGAGTAGACCCGCTTGTCCGGTGACGAGATCAGCAGGAATCCGCTCGGCGACAGCACCCTGCGAAACCCGGCGAGCCGTTCGTCCTGTGCCTCCAGATGTTCCAGTGTTTCGAACGACACCACGGCATCAAAATGGGCGTCCGGAAATGGCAAACGAGTTGCGTCGGCGACATGGAATGTGAGGCCAGGCCGATTGCCGTACCGGTCGCGGGCATGACCGACGGCGTCGGCGCTGATGTCGACACCGTCCACCGATTCAGCCACGCCGGCGAGGATCGCCGAACCGTAACCTTCGCCACAGGCGGCATCGAGCACACGCTTGCCGCGCAACACGGGCGCGGCAAAGGCATAACGATGCCAATGCTCGTACCACATTTCGCGCACGCATTCGGGCGTGAAGCGCTCACCAGTGAAGGGCAATGCCGACAAGATCAGGATTCCAGTAGATGGGCCAATTGCTGCCGCCAGGCGCGAGGCGGGTCGGCGGCGATGAAGTCGGCGACTTGGCGATTGTACTGCGGGTAACGCGCCAACAAGCGGCGCAAGGCCTCGCCATTCGGCCGGTGAGTGGTGGCGGCGAACGATTCGCCGCCGACATGGGCAACAAAGGCCCGGTGACACAAAACGTTTCGCCAACCATGGCCGATGGCACGCTGACAAAAGTCGTTCTCTTCGCCATAACCGCGGCCAAACGTGGCTTGATCGAAGTCGCCCAACTGCTCAAGCGCTTCGCGACGGATCCACATGCAGAAGCCCACCCCGGTCGGCAGGTCGATGAAATCTTCGTTCGGCAACCGCTCGGCCGCAGCAGCGATGCGCGCCAGATCCTTCGGCACGGTCGCGGCCACACAAAGATCCGGGAACGAGCAGATCTCGGCGTTGTTGGAGAACGGCGTGATCGTCGCGATCCGGGCATCGGTGGCGGCACATTCAATGATCCGCATCACGAACCCAGGGCTCGCCACCGTGTCGGAGTTCAGCAGGATGACATCACCTTCCGTCCTCGCAAACCCGTGATTGACGGTCCCGACAAAGCCGCGATTGACGTCCTGGAGAATCAGTTCGGCATGTCCGCCAAATGGCACCATCGCGGATTCGAGTGCACCGACGATGCTGCGATCGGGTGAGGCATCGTCGATCACCAGCAGGCGTGTCTCGGCATCAATCTGGCCGCGCAGGGATTCAAGGCAGGCCACGGTCGCCGCTTCGGCGCCGTACACCGGCACGATCAGGCTGATCACGTCGGGTCTTCCCAGACATGAGCCAGGCGCACCAAACCCAACTCCGGCGTCCGGCCGCGCACGATCACTGTCCGCGGCAGGTCATCGAACAAACGAACCCCCTCGGGATCGAGCGCATGCGCCGTGATGACATACGTTCCCGGCAAAAGGCTGGGTTTCGGGAATCTGAGGCGCCACGCAAAATGGCCGTGCGCCAGACGCTTGGCGGGTTGCCGCTCGAACTCGCTGCCGGTGCCGTAGACAGCCGTGCCGTCAACACGTTTGAACCCGATGCCGAAGACCGGCGCGCGATCGTCACGGCCGCGCAGTTCGACGTCGACGAGCAGGTCTTCACCCAGCGGCAATTCGATCGGCAAGGTCCCGGTGTCACCGTTCAAGGCGAACCGCAGCACGGCGTACTCGCCATTGGCAGTGAGTCGATGTTCGATGCCGGTATCGGCGGACTTTTTCTCGTGCCACGCCAGGTAGTCCTGCGTGACATCGAACACGTCACCCTGCTTGCGGATGCGACCGCGATCCAGCCAGATCGCGTGCTGGCAGAGTTTCTGGATGTGGTACATGCTGTGGCTGACCAGCACGAGTGTGCCGCCGTCGGCCAGGTATCGCTCCATCCAGCGCACACACTTTTTCTGGAACGATTCGTCGCCGACCGCAAGCACTTCATCGGTGATCAGCAGATCGGGCTTCAGTGCGGCGATCACCGCAAATCCCAGCCGCACCACCATGCCGGAACTGTAGTGTTTGACCGGCTCGTCGATGTAGTCGCCAATGTCGGCGAACGCAATGATGTCGGCTTCGCTTGCAGCCAGTTCAGCCGGTGACATCCCGAGCAGCAACGCATTCGTGCGCAGGTTCTCGCGGCCGCTTTGCTCGGGATGGAATCCGGCACCGAGTTCCAGCAGCGGCGCAATGGTGCCCAACCGCCGGACACTGCCGGTACTGGCGCTGTAGACGCCGGTGATGACCTTCAACAATGTGGATTTGCCGGCGCCGTTTTCGCCGATCAACCCGACCGACTGGCCACGATGGATGGTCAGGTCAATCCCTTCAAGGACGTTCGACACCCGGCCCGGACTGCGTCCGAGCAGCAGCGACGTGAGCGCGCGCAGGCGATCGCTGGCCCGGCTGACCTTCGGAAAGGACTTGCCGACTCCGATCAGTTCGATCAGCAGGTCGGCGCTCACAGATAGTCCTCGAAGTGCGGTGCCGCACGGCGAAACACGAAACGGCCAATCAGCAGCGCCGCGATGGCGACACCACCCGCGAGTACCAGCCCTGAAGCATCCGGCAACCCGCGTTCGAGCAGGCCACCGCGGATACAGCCGATCCAGACGGCCAGCGGGTTGAACGAGACGAACCACGCGAACCGGGCTGGAATCTGGCTGGGCGGGAAAAAAATCGGCGTCAGCAGCATGCCGAGCATCAACACTTGTGCCAGCACGGATTCGATATCGCGCAGGAACACCGCGGCAGCGGCCAGCGCCAGCGCCAGGCCGTAGGCCGTCAGCGCCAGTCCGGCCAAACCCAGCAGGACCCAGGGCAACCCGGCCAGGTTGAGCGCATAACCCGAAAGCTTCAGCACGATCAGCACCAGCACGAAGCCCAAACCGTGGATCAGGAACGCCGACAACACGGCGGCCTGCACCAGCAACTGCCGATCCAGCGCGATCTTGCCAATCAACGCGGCGTTCTGACGGATCGCTGTGGTACCGCGGAGAATGCTCTCGGAGAACGCGAACCAGGGCCAGAGGCCCAAGGCCAGAAACACCACAAAACTGTCGCCGGCATCGGCGTGCAGCCGCACCTTCATGACTTCGGCAAATACAAAGAGATAGGCCGCCAGGGTCAACAGCGGGCCGATCAGCAGCCAGGCACCGCCGGATACGGTACCCAGAAAGCGTTCACGGATTTCACGCTGGACAAAATGGGCAAGCAAGGAAATCAACAGGTTCAAAGGCGGCGTACAGGGTAGCGGGCGCCTTTCCCAGGCTGCAATGGCGGGCGACGGGCAAGGTCAGAACAGTGACTTTTCTGGTCAAAAACAGGATGTATTCAGGCTTGTTTCAGCGAGTTACGACGCAGTGCGTCAAGATTTCGTCATGAAGACCGGCTATCAAGCCGGCGACCCGAAAGATCCGGCACGAGCCGGACGGGTCCGCCCGGGCCGCAGGTTTCCATCTGCTCCCTGGCACGTCGCCTGGACAGCGACGAAACCAAGGGGACCTCCGCCATCAGGCGGGCGCCCCGGCATGGATGCTCCCTTCGCTTGATGTGCGTTCACCCGGGAGAGATTGAGATGCTGTTGAAGTCGCATGCGCGCCTGCGCTCGCTGGCGCTGGGCCTTGTTGTTGCCCTGTCGTCTGGTTCCATCCACGCGGTCAGCCCTGACCACCACGAATTCGAAGCCTCTGTTTACGCGCCGTTCCGCGGCGAGTCGGCGGAAGCGCGAGACTTCAAACTGTATTTCAGTTACCTGGACGCGCTCGACCCGTCGACGGTCGCCTGGCGCGTGGAACTGCTGGATGTCGAAAGCGGCAAGGTGCTGCGCGAGTTTGTCGGCGAAGAGCGCCTGTTCCAGGAGCAGATCGAAGTCAACGTGCCCTGGAACGGCCGCGATGCTCGCAACAAGGCACTTGCCCCGGGCTTCTACAAGGTTCGAATGACCGCCACCGCGGGTGACCCGCTGGCGCACCGTGCGCTCGGCGACACCCTGTCGAAACGCGTCGCTTCAGCCCTGGCGGCTGATGCCGACCACGCCCACGTACAGGAATGGGACATCCATGTCGGCACCCCGCCGAAAGTTGCGATGCCGGCATTCCAGGCGCTGCCGACCAGCCGCGACGCCGAAAAGGCCGCCGCAGCGACCGGCTCCCTGCCCTACACCGTCTATTACGGCAACCTGCACGGCCAGAGCAACGACTCGGACGGCGGCGGCGCCGTCTCGACCTGCACGTCGTCACAAGGTGCGCAGACCGGCCAATTCGGCCCGAATGATTCCTTTGTGTACGCAAAGAGCCGGGGTCTCGACTTCCAGTTGAGTTCCGAGCACAACCATTACTTCGACGGCTCGTCGAACACGAACACCGCGGCCAGCCCGACAACCGCTCGCAACCGTTATGCCGCCGGTGTCTCGGCACAGAACACGTTCAATACCAACAACCCCGGCTTCGTGGCTCTGTACGGCATGGAATGGGGCGTAATTTCGAATGGCGGCCACCTGAACATCATCAACGGTGACCTGCTTGCGGCTTGGGAATACAACAGCTCGAACCAGCTGCTCGGTGACGTGCTGACACCCAAGAATGACTACGCCGGCCTGTACACCACGATGAAGGCGCGGGGCTGGATTGGCCAGTTCAACCATCCAAGCACAGCCGACCAGTTCAAGATCGGCACGACCGTGATGGGTTATGCCGCCGACGGCGAAGAAGTGATGGTCGCTGCGGAGATCCTCAATACCTCGGCGTTCTCGAACAACACGACCGAGACGGAAACCGGCCGCAGTTCCTATGAAAGTGCCTACAAGGTGCTGCTCGAACGCGGTTTCCGCGTCGCCCCCACGACGAACCAGGACAACCATTGCGCCAACTGGGGCGCCAGCTGGACGAACCGCACCGGCATCCTGGTGCCGACCGGCACCGCGTTCACCCGCGCCAGCCTCGTCGACGCGATGAAAGCTCGCCGCGTGTTTGCGTCGAGCGACAAAAACTCGCAGATCATCCTGACCGGCAACGGCAACATCATGGGGTCGAAGTTCAACAACTCGGGCCCGCTGAACCTGGTGGTGTACTTCGCGAACAGCGCCGGTCGCACGGTATCGTCGGTGCAGATCCACGAGGGTGTGCCGAAACGCAACGGCACCGTCACACAACTGGCAGCGACGGCGAACTACAGCTTCACGCCTAGTGTCGGTGAGCACTTCTACTACGCGAAGATCACGCAGGATGACGGCAAGATCCTGTGGTCGGCGCCGATCTGGGTGACGCAGGGCACGGGCGGCGGCGACACCACCGCACCCACCGTCAGCGCTTCGGTGACCGGCACCGCCGGCACGATCACGCTGTCCGCCACGGCTTCCGACAACGTCGGTGTGGCGGGCGTCGAGTTCCTGATCGACGGCGTCTCGCGCGGCACCGACACCACGTCGCCGTATAGCCTGGCGTTCAACTCGACGACACTGACGAACGGCACGCACTCGCTGGTCGCCCGGGCTTATGACGCCGCCGGCAACTCGACGAACTCAACGGCCGTCAGCTTCTCGATCAAC
Source organism: Ahniella sp. (assembly GCA_016712105.1). Taxonomy (GTDB): domain Bacteria; phylum Pseudomonadota; class Gammaproteobacteria; order Xanthomonadales; family Ahniellaceae; genus Ahniella. The sequence continues at coordinate 18,234 of JADJRU010000016.1, read as the reverse complement.
AACACCACGGCCGATACCACGGCACCGACCGTCAGCGCTTCGGTGACCGGCACGGCCGGCACGATCACACTCTCGGCCACGGCTTCCGACAACGTCGGTGTGGCGGGCGTCGAGTTCCTGATCGACGGCGTCTCGCGCGGGACCGACACCACGTCGCCGTACAGCCTGGCGTTCAACTCGACGACGCTGACGAACGGCACGCACTCGCTGGTCGCCCGGGCCTATGACGCCGCCGGCAACTCGAGGAATTCGACGGCCGTCAGCTTCTCGATCAACAACACCACGGCCGATACCACGGCACCGACCGTCAGCGCTTCGGTGACTGGCACCGCTGGAACGATCACACTCTCGGCCACGGCTTCCGATAACGTTGGTGTGGCCGGTGTCGAGTTCCTGATCGACGGCGTCTCGCGCGGGACCGACACCACGTCGCCGTACAGCCTGGCGTTCAACTCGACGACACTGACGAACGGCACGCATTCGCTGGTCGCCCGGGCCTATGACGCCGCCGGCAACTCGACGAACTCGACCGCGGTGAGCTTCTCGATCAACAACACCACGGCAGCCGTCCAGCGGATCGTCAACGGTGGCTTCGAGTCGGGCAGCAGCAGTTGGACCGCCACGTCGGGCGTGATCACCAGTGACGCCGGCTTCGCCGCTTACCAGGGCACGTGGAAAGCCTGGCTGAACGGTTATGGCGCGACCCATACCGACTCCGTCTACCAGACGATCACGATCCCTTCGACGGCGACGAGCGCGACGCTGAGTTTCTATCTCGACATCGCCACCGACGAAACGACCACCACGCAGGCTTATGACACCTTGGCCGTGCAGGTCCGCAACTCGTCGAATGCAGTACTCGGCACCCTGGCGACGTATTCGAATCTCAACGCCGCCGGCGGTTACAGCCAGAAGAGTTTCAACCTGATCGCCTACAAAGGCCAGACGATCCGCGTGTACTTCCTGGGTACGGAAGGTTCGCAGGTCGCCACCAGCTTCGTGGTCGACAACGTCAGCGTGCTGACGCAGTAATTGGTCCTGAAAGAACCCCTTCTCCCGCATGCGGGAGAAGGTGGCCGAAGGCCGGATGAGGGGCAGATTGGCGCGAAGTTTTGCTGGTCGCCAGATTTCCCTCATCTGCCCTGCGGGCATCTTCTCCCGCAAGCGGGAGAAGAACATATTGCCTATCAACAGATTTTCGCAGCCTGCGGGCATCTTCTCCCGCAAGCGGGAGAAGGGTTTTTTCAGCGCGGCACCGCCCAGTCGCGCAACATCTCGAACGTGACCGGCTTGCGCAGGAAAACGGAATATCCGGCAGTCAGTGCTCGCGCTTCGGTATCGGCTTCACTGCGTGCACTGATCGCAACCAGGTCCATGCCCGGATGTCTGGAACGCGCTAGGCTTGCCAGCGCGAAACCGTCCAGCCCTGGCAGGTCGAGGTCACTGAGGACCCGATTGAAGGGTGCGGCGGACAATTCGGCCAAGGCCGACAAGGCATTCGGAACACAAACCACTTCGGCACCGAGGCGTCCCAGCAGACCCGCCATCGCTTCGCCGATGTCGATCTGGTCTTCGACCAACAGGATTCGTTCGCCACTCAGTGGCAAGGTCGATCCATTGGTAGCCAACGATGGCCCACTCTGCAGTTCCGAATTGGCGGGATCCCCGACCGGCAGCGTCACGGTGAAACAGGTGCCCTGACCCGGGTGGCTGTCGATGCCGATCTGCCCGTTCATGGCCGTCAACAGCCGACGGCAGATCACCAGACCCAGTCCGGATCCACCTTGGCTTCGACCCAGATCGGTCTGTGCAAACCTCGCGAACAACGAGCCGATCTCGGCAGCGGTCATGCCGGGGCCTTGATCAATCACCTGGATCTGGACGCTTGGTGCGTCGATCGACGCGTGGATCCGGATGAGCCCGTTGACGGGTGTGAACTTGCAGGCATTGCCAAGGAGATTGATCAGGACCTGGCGCAGACGTTTGCCATCGACGCGCAGAATCAGGTCCGGCGGACAGTCAATACTCAACTTCTGCGAGCGCGCTGCCAGCAGACTGGATTCCATCGCCGCCACTTCGTGCAGCACCTCCGCCAACCGCAGACTTGTCGGTTCCAGGATCAACTGCCCGGCTTCGATACGCGACAGGTCCAACAGGTCATTGATCAATCCCAGCATGTGTTGGCCGGATCGTTTGATCGTCTCGGCCCATCGCCGCGGCGTCGGCGGCAAGGGTTCACCCAGAAGCAGGTCGGCCATCCCCAGCACACCGCTCATTGGCGTGCGGATTTCATGGCCGATGTCGGCAAGGAATTCGCTTTTGGCCTGACTCGCCCGTGCTGCCATCTCGGCCTGGAGCGCACTGATCTGCAGTGCGTGCCGCGTCTTCAGACGCCGTCGGTAGATCGCGAATCCGGCCAGTACGACAGCCACCAGCAGAAACACGTAAAGCACATAGGCCCAGGGCGTTTGCCACCAAGGTGGCAACACGACAATGGGTTGGATCAGGATCTGTGCCGCGGGACGACCCAACCCATCGGTCGCCCGGACATGCAGTCGATAATCACCGGGTGGCAACAACGTGAATTCGCGCGCAGGTGAAGGCACGGCATCACCAAAACCCGGCTCGCTGCCTTCTAGCCAGAACTGATGATGGTGTGCAGCGCTGTCGGCATGCGACAGCAGACGCACTTCGACACGGAGATTGCGGTCGTCATGCCGCAGTGTCCAAGGTATACCCGGCACGAGGTTCACGGGCCCACCGTTTCCGCGCTGAAGCGACGCCGATAACCAGCGCAGGTTCGGTGGGGGCGACGAGGGCATCTGGGCGCCAGGGTGCGCACGAACCACGCCACCGAGCGTGGCATCGAGGAACGACCCGTTCCGGAATACGGCGCTGGGACGTAATCCCGGATGCAGCGCAGAACCGAGGTGGGCACCCAGCACCCGTGCCCGACGTTTGGTCAGGTCGATGTCGAACAATCCGCGTGCGCCACTGAGCCACAGTTGCCCCGGCGCCATGGCCAGCAGACTGGACCCGTTCGTCGGCGGCAAACCCTGCGCGGCACCGAGCGTATCGAACACCGTCACTGCATTTTTTCCCGCCACGCGCAGGCCGAGCAGTTGGCCCGCGCTGTAGGCATAAAGTGTTGTGGCATCCACGAACACGAAGGTGTCGACGCGATGCTGCAGGCCTTCGATGGCGCGGAAACACGCGCAGGCCGAATCGAACACGCGCAGACCCGATCCGTCGGCCAGCCAGATGCGCCCATCGGGCGCACGCTGCAACTGTTCGAAGCTCGGTACAACGATACCGTGCTCGCGCTGCGTGAAGGCCTGAACCTTGCCGTCAGGGTGGAGACGGGCGATTCCACCGCGGGTGGTCGCCAACCAGAGTTCGCCGTTTTCACCGTCGATGATCATCGACACGGCGCTGGATGGCAGCCCTTCGACTGTCGTGAACCGGCGCGCCACCACAAAACCGGCATCCAGTTGCTGGAGCCCGGCATCACTGCCAACCCACAGGCGATTACCCGGATCACAATGTAAAGCCGTTACGGCGGTCGCCGGGACTCGGGCCAGGCGAATCACCGTGTCCGCGATTTCCACGAGTTCACCGCCGAGGCCGATCGCGTACTGGCGGCCGTCAGGGCAAGCCGCCACCGCCTGCATGCGCTCAGCCGGCAAGGTTGTGGCATCCAGCGGATCGTGCTCGAAGAACTCGAATTCCCGCCAATCCGGGCGCAGGTAAGCCACGCCAGCACCACTGGTCGACAACCAGACACCACCCGCTCGGTCCACCAACGCATCCGTCAGTTTCGGATCTGGCAACGATGCAGGCAACGCGCGCCGCGGCAGCAGCAAACGCGCTGCGGCGTCGGGCGGCGCTTCGACCACACCAGCCAATGTGGCGACCCACAAGGTGCCCTGGCGGTCGCGTGCGAGGCCGTCGATGTAGTTGGTGATTGGCAGCGAAAGTGGTTTCAGATCGAATCCGGTCGCCGACCAGCGCAGGTGCTGGACAGTCTGCCCGCTCGCAACCAGCACACCATCGGGCTCGCGCAGCAGGCTCGTGATCGTCGCACCCGGCAGCAAGGGCTGGTCAGGATCGAGTGGCTTGCCGAGTTCGATCACCCAAAGACCCTCGGACGTTCCGGCGATCACCCGGCCATCGCTGACCAGGAGTTCAATCACCAGTGCTCGATCCAACTCCTTCGGAATGTCCTGCAACTGCCCAAGCCGGGTGAACACGCGGGTTTGAGGATCGAAGCGGATCAGGCCCTCCTGATAAGTCCCCAGCCACAAATGGCCATCGGCACCTTCGTCGATGCTGAAGACCGACCAGTTCTGCAGTCCGATGGCGAGTGCCGCCGACTCGAACCGATCGAATCGCCCGGCGTCGGCATCCAGCAGTTCGGCAAACCCGGTATCACTGCACCCGACAAACAATCGTCCGGAGCGGGTGGGCAACACGGTCTGTACGTCGGCGCACGGAATCGACGACGGATCGTTGGGATCATTCTGAAAGTGGCGGAAACCAAGGCCGTCATAACGCGCGAGCCCATCCCGGGTGGCCATCCAGAGATATCCGTCGCGGTCCTCGGTCATTTCCGTGACCCAGCCTGAGGGCAGCCCTTGTTCCACGCCGATCCGGCGAAACCGGGGTTCGGCGGACGCCGCAGCATCCTGCACACACGACAAGCTTGCTGCCGCCATCACGGACAACACGGCACAATGGCGCCAAGCTGCAGTTCTCATCCACCCCAACATCGAGCACCTTCGCATGCAAACCATCCTGCCTCGCCCCATTCTGGCATTGTTGCTGGCGACACTCGGCACGAGTGCCGCCGCTGTCGACGAATTTCGCTTCGATCGTGTGCATTCGCAAGTGCAATTCCATGTCGAACATCTGGGTTTTGCGTTTTCCGAAGGCGAATTCCAGCAACTCGAGGGTTCGTTTCACTTTGATCCGGCCGACGCTGCGAAGGCTTCCTGCACCGTCACGATTCCGATGACCGGCCTGGACATGGATGATGCGACCTGGACCAAGAAGATGCTCAGCAAGGACTGGTTCAATGCCGAACAGTTTCCGGAGATGCGTTTCGTGTGCACAAGCCTCGAACTTGAGCCGGGTGCCAAAGAGGGCAAGTTGACGGGCCAGTTGACGCTGCTCGGGGTCGAACGTCCGGTCACGCTGGACCTGCGATTCAATCGCCTGGCAACGCACAAGTTTTCGCAGGCATTCGTCGCAGGGTTCTCGGCTGAAGGATCGATCAAACGATCGGATTTCGGCATGACACATCTGGTCGGAGACATCGGCGACACCGTCGCGATCCGCCTGGAAATCGAAGGGATCCGCAAGACTCAGGGCGGCGGCCCGAAGAAGTGAGCGAAGTTCGCGGCTACAGCCTCTATGCCCGAATGCAGCATGTGCTGATGGCCCTCGTGGTCCTCGGCACCTTGGGACTGGGTGCATTCATGGCCGACATCGAACCGCTCTCCCGTCGATTCCAGGCGTTTGGTTGGCACAAGTCGCTCGGCTTGCTGGTCTTGGCGCTGTGGATCGTCCGAGTGCTCTGGCGGCTTCGTGCCCGCGTGCCGGCGCTGCCGACTGCCATGCCGGGTTGGCAACAACGCGCCGCACAAGTCAGCCACGTTCTGCTGTACGGGTTGATGCTGGTGGTGCCGGTCAGTGGCTGGCTGTATCACTCATCAACCAACCTGCCGCTGCGCTGGTTCGGCCTGTTTCGGGTCCCGGCCTTGATGGATGCCAACCCGGGACTCAAAGACACCTTGAAGGATCTGCACGGGATCCTGGCGTGGACCTTGCTCGCGCTGATCATCCTGCACATCGGTGCCGCACTGAAGCACCATTTTCTCGATCGCGACGACGTTTTCCGTCGCATGTTCCGGAGTATTTCATGAACCGATTCATCGGCGCTGTGTTGCTGTTCTGGATGGGCGCGGCGAACGTGGGCGCAAACGATTGGGTGCTCGACTCCGGCAGTCTGCGGTTTTCCGGCACACAGCAGGAAGAACCGTTCACGGGCGAGTTCAAGCGTTTTGCGCCGGTCATCCGGTTTGATCCGGCGCATCCGGAATCGACCAGTATTGACGTGACGATCGATCTGGCTTCCGCCGACTCTGCGCAGGAAGAACGTGACAGCGCCCTGCAAGCGCCCGAATGGTTCGATGTGGCCCAGTTTCCCAAAGCCAGCTTTGTAGCCAAGGCAGCTACGGCACAGCCGAATGGCTCGTTTGAGTCGAAAGCCAGGCTCTCGTTGCGCGGCGTGACTCAGGAACTGGCATTTCCGTTCACATGGTCGCGCGAAGGCGATCGCGCGCGACTGCGCGCGCAGGTCACGCTGGATCGGTTGTCGTTCGGACTGGGCACCGGTGAGTGGGCCGATGCCGACTGGGTCGGGCACTCGGTGGTCGTCGATGTGGATGTGTGGCTCAAGCCGGCACCCCCGGAATCCGCCGCGCGCTGAAGTAGCGCGCAGATTTGATACCCTTCGGACAATTGTTCCTTCGCAGGAGTCAACATGACCGCAGCACCCAAGAGTTACATCGAGATCGCCTGGAGTGCCATCAAGGTGTTTGCCAATGACGGCACAGTTGATGAGAGTGAACTCAATTTCCTGCTTGGCCTCGCCATGCGCGACAAGGTCGTCGATGACGACGAGAAGCGGGTTCTGGCCGGCATCTTTGATCGGGCCGAAGCCAGCAGCAGCTTGCCGCAGCGGGTCCGTGAGCGGATCCAGCAGGTTCGTGCACAGCACGGCATCCAATCTTGAGCCCTGCGTGATCGAATACGTTTCATGAAGGCACTGATCCTGTGCGCGGGGCTCGGCGAGCGCATGCGCCCGCTGACCTGGGTCGAGCCAAAACCCTTGCTGAAGGTGTCCGGCCAATCCTTGGTCGTGGCGCATCTGGAACGTCTGGCTGCTGCCGGTGTCGCGCACGTGATCATCAACACCGCGTGGCTTGCACACCGTTTTCCGGAAAGCCTGGGGGCCGAGGCGTTCGGCATGCGGATCACCTACAGCTTTGAAGGCGCCTGGCCGCTGGAAACCGGCGGCGGCATCCGTGCTGCGTTGCCCTTGCTCGGTGATCAACCCTTCCTGTGCATCAACGGTGATATCTGGAGCGACTTCGATCCAGCCGCGTTGTTGCGCGACGACTTGCCCGACGCTCATCTATTGCTGCGCCCGATGCCTGGCTTTCGAAAGGCAGGCGTGTTCGAGTCACTCGCTTCCCCGCTGCTCGGTCCCGATGCGGCACTCCATACCTTCGCAGGTTATGCGCGTTATCGCCCCGAAGCCCTGACCGGACTACCCCATCGCGGATCGATCCTGCCGTGGTGGCTCGACCGCCTGCATGCCGGTCGGGTTGCAGCCAGCTCATGGATCGGCGAATGGGAAGACATCGGCACGGTTGAACGGCTGCAATCACGGAATGGCATTGCAGCCGACGTACCAGGCATCACTCGCCCTGGCGACTGAGCGGTTTCCGATCAAAGCGGGGCGCTGACGCCCCCGCTTCGCGAGGTGATCACTCACCCTCGTACTCACTCTCATACTCGGCCTCTTCCGTGTACTCGGGTTCGGCCTCTTCCGTGTACTCAGCTTCGGCCTCCTCTGTGTACTCAGGTTCGGCCTCTTCCGTGTACTCAGCTTCGGACTCATCTGCGTATTCGGCCTCGGACTCTTCGGCGTATTCAGCCTCGGACTCTTCTTCGTACTCTGCTTCAGACTCGTCTGCGTATTCAGCCTCGGACTCGTCTTCATACTCGGCTTCAGACTCATCTTCGTACTCAGCCTCGGACTCGTCTGCGTATTCAGCCTCGGACTCGTCTTCGTACTCGGCTTCAGACTCGTCTGCGTATTCAGCCTCGGACTCGTCTTCGTACTCTGCCTCAGTCTCGTCCTCAGATTCAGCTTCTGACTCATCTTCGTACTCTGCCTCGGACTCGTCTTCGTACTCTGCCTCAGTCTCGTCCTCAAATTCAGCTTCCGCCTCGTCCTCGTACTCGGCTTCTGACTCGTCTGCGTACTCAGCCTCAGCCTCGTCTTCAGACTCAGCTTCCGCCTCGTCCTCAAAGTCCGCTTCGTCTTCGTCCAGGGACTTTGCATCGTCTCCGAACTCGTCTTCCGACTCACCCTCTGAATCATCCGCGTACTCTGCATCAGTCTCGTCTTCGGACTCAGTTTCCGCCTCGTCCTCATACTCCGCTTCGGACTCATCCGCGTACTCTGCGTCAGCCTCGTCTTCAGACTCAGCATCCGCCTCGTCCTCGAACTCCGCTTCGTCTTCGTCAAGGGACTTGGAATCGTCTCCGAAATCGTCTTCCGACTCGCCCTCTGAATCTTCCGCGTCAACCGAATCCTCAGCGTATTCGTCGTCAACGTAGTCTTCCCCTGCTTCGTCCGCGTCGACACCTTCATCGAAGTTGGCGTCGGTCTCGTCGTCGAAGCTGTAATCCTCGTCGTCATAGTTGCCGACACCATCGCCATCAGCGTCGATGTCCATGTCGAATTCGCCGGAATCGTCGACTTCCATCAACACCTGGCCGTCATCTCCGGTGCTGACATCGTCGAAACTGTAGCTCTCGGTCTCATCGGCGCCGACTGCTTCAACTTCAATGTCGTAACCGTCGAGTTCGGGATCATCGTCGCTGAATGCCACGCGCCCGTATTCGTCCTCGTTGGCGCTGAAGTTGTGGCCTTCATTAATTTCGAAGTTGCTGACTTCGTAATAACTGTCGGCGCCGCTGTTGTTGTCGGCCACGCGCACCGTGGGACGCTGTTTCCCGCCTGCCGAGTAGTTGAAACGCTCCCTGCTGAAGCTGACGGTTTCGACGGAGCCCCGCCGAATCTCGACATCTTCGACCTGATACACCTTGCCCGGGCCGAATATCGTCACGGCGGACTTCGGATGTGCCGAGGGGCTGCCATCATCGATCAGTTGGACGTCGTACTCCTGGTCCTTCGGCAAACGCACCACACAACCGCGCGTCCCCAGCATCGGCTGCATCGAGGCACCCATGATCTGGCTGTCGACAGCACCAGGGGACCCCATTCTGATCTGCTGCTTGCTGACCTTGCTGACTGCCTGAACCTGCGTACAACGGCTCGGCGTGTAGACCACGTACCCTTCGGACGCGACGGCAGGCGCGTTCGACTTCCGCGGTTTGATGGTCGGGTTCGGCCTGGACCTCGGCGCGGGTGCTGCCTTGGGTTTGGGCTGCAATTTCGGTTTGGCTTTCGGCAACGAGCGCTTCGACGCTGGCGGCGCTTTTTTCGCCGTGCCTTCCGCACAGAACGGACACTTCATCGGCTCAAAGCGGACGGCCAGGGGAGTGATCGCCATCCATCCTGCTTTGCCATCCCAGGCGGCCGGGTCTTCCGCGGGATTGAGGGCCGCAGCGCTGTAGATCCAATAGTCCCGCCCGGTGTCGATGTCGATGAACTTCTCGGCACCCGGATAGTTGTTGTCGTAGATATGGATCCGGTACAGCCCGGCGCCGCGCTGCTCGACCTTGTAGGGCGTCACCGCGTGACCGCCGCCCTTGGCCCAGATTCCGAGGCGCGGCAGGTCGTTGCCCGCATTCAGGATCACCACCAGCTGATCGACGATCTGTTGCAGCGACATCTTCCCCGATGCGATGGTCGCCGCACGAACCGGTTCCAGTGTCTGCGTTGCGTAGTAGGTCGAAATGGTGCGCATCAACCATTCATCGCTGGGCTTCAGCTCGAACGGTTGCCTGGCGCCATAACTCGTGACGTTCTCGGCGTCCAGGTAAAAGGCCGAACTGAGAACCGCCATGCCCTCGCAGTGCCCACCCTCGGTGGACTTGTTGATCTGGTCGATCCACATTTTGGCGCCGGGCGTCGGCACACAGCTGCCACCTTCCCTGCGGGCACAGGCCTGTTCGCCGAACAAGTACGCGGCGTCTTCCGGTGTCAGTTTCGAATGAGGATGTGTCTGCCCGCCCCAGTTGGCAAAGCTGAAACCGTGCGGATTGGGCCGGAAGCCGTTGTCGGCCAGGATTTTTCCCTGGGCAATGGCCCAAGCGGGCCAAGACACTGCCAGAACAAGCAAAAGCTTCGCAAAACCAGTCCGCAGATTCATCTCGTCTCCCTGGGTTCACCAGCAAAGTAATGCCTTGGGCCGCAAATCGGTGCGCAGGTCAGCCGATTGGAGACGCCTGGTCAGAACTGGCGATGTCCGACGAATCTAGCACTGGTTGTGAATCGACGAGAAGGCGCGTTTCGACCACGATTCAGGGCGCCGCGTGTACGTTCCGGCAGCGTATTGCGCGGCAGCATTCAAGCGTTGCATTGGCAGTTTGCTGATCGCCCGCGCGATTGAGGCTTCACCGCTTCATTCGGCGGCCGTTCTGGAGCGAATCTGCGCGGCATGGCCTGCCTCGCTGAGACGTGACAGGCCATGTTTGTTCACTTGAGGTACTCCGATCCTCAACGGCCTTGTTCGTATGCGACTCGTGCCATCCGCAACTCGCCCACATCCACTTCACCGTTGAACGGATTCTCGAAGAACTCGTCTTTCCACTGGTGATACAGCTTCGGATCCCAGTATTGACGACGGTAGTACTTGTCACCGGCGAAACGCATGAACTCACCACCTTCCGTGCGCGCCCTCACTTCCATCGGCGCCGTCAGAGAACCGACACGAGATCCCGTGATGTTTCGGCGCGCCTCGTTCAGCAATCGATCCATCCTTGGCACGGCGACGGCATCTCCATACTCACGGTATAGGTCGGGACCGATCGCGAGTGCCCGCTCACGCTCCTGCTCACCGAGCTCCAGCCAATAGTGTTCACGCAGCGCTACCAATTGGCGGTAATTGCGCTCGGCGGCGAGGTCCATCCAGACATAGGCGCGTACGATCTGCCGGACCACCCAGTCCTTGCCAGTACATCTCGGCCAGCATGGCCTGTGAGGGCTTGTCACCAAATCGGGCCGCACGCTGGAAATCGACCAGGGCACGCTCGTAATCGCCCTCGTTGTAATTCTGCAGACCGGACCTGCGCCAACGCAGATCCTGGTGGTAACGCAGGAATCCTTCGGTACTCGCGCCGATGTGCGGCACGGCGTCGATGCGGGTTTCGGCGATTGCTGCCGTCCCGGTCAACATGATCGTTGCAGTGAATCCCAAAATCATCAAACGGTTCATGGCCACCTCCACAATGGCTCGAATGAATGGTCGAACCGGGTTCGGCTCCATTCCGGTCGGCGGGTTCGACGGCATCCATGCCGCAGGCCCACATTTCCATCAACCGGTAGTTCCGGAGTCCCGTGATCCAATCGCCCAATCGAGGTGTCACCACCCAGGACGCAGAATCACCGAACCTCGATCCATGCGTTGTGTTGCTCGCGCGACACTACTCAAGTGTGGTGTCGCGGCCTGATACAAACAAATTGTGTGCAGCAGGTGACTCGAGTTAATCGATTTCGCCAAGCTCGGCACATGGGTCGAAAGGCATGGTTGGCGGCAACTGATGGCACACGGTCCAAAGTCACTCCGCCGCAAGGCGGGTGGTGGTGTCGCAAGTAGCTGGGCTTCGCTGCGCTCAGCTTCAGCCTACGCCGCCGGACATGCCCACACCGAGTTTTCTGGCGGCTTGTCGCAAGTAGCTGGGCTTCGCTGCGCTCAGCGCCGGAATACGCCGCAGGACATGCCCACACCGAGTTTTCTGTCGGCTTGCCGCAAGTAGCTGGGCTTCGCTGCGCTCAGCACCAGCCTACGCACTTTTCTTGCGCACGACGCAGAAGCGCTGCCCGGTCGGTGCCTGCATCACGCACCAGGTATGGACGTAACGCACCTTGGTGGCACCAAGCGCTTCGAGCCTGAGGACTTCGGCGTCGATGTCATCGGTTTCGATGTCGAGGTGCACACGACTGTCGTGTTCGACTTTTTGCACTTCGATGTGCAACGGCAGATTCGGATCTTTCAGGCGGATGTATCTCTCGCCTTCTTCCGCTGGCAATACGATTTTCTCCATGCGCAACGCCCGCGCCCAGAAATCGGCCGCGGCATTGAGGTCGTCGGTATGACAGTCGATGATGAAGCCGGCAAGATTGCTGGTGTGTGCCATGAAAGATTCCGGATCAGTGCTTCGTGGGTTCGTCGGAATCGCCGCGTGGACGCCGGCGGAACTCGATGACCTGGCCGGGCGCTTCGCCCTGCAACTTTTCGCGGATCGCACGCGGGCCATCCCAGATCGGATTCACACTCGGCGGCCGTGGCGGTTCCAGCATGTCCTGCTCCATGCGGCGCAGTTCCTGCTCAAGCTCCTCCTCGATCTCCCAGCTGTATTTGCGCCGGGGCGGTGCCGGGTCGAGTTTCAGCGTGATCAGCGCCGCAATCAATCCGCCGATCGCGCCGCTGAGATGCGCCTCGAACGACACGCCCGCTTCGCGCGGCAGGATCGTGAAGAACATGCCGCCAAAGAACAGCATCGACGCCAGCATGGCCGCAATGGCCAGACGATCACGACGGATCAGGCCGGCGAGGAACAGGAAAAACATGAACCCGTGGGTGAGGCCACTGGCGCCGATGTGGAACGACGGCCGGCCAATCAGCCAGGTACCCAAACCAGCACACAACCAGATCACCGGCAGCGCGATCACGGAAGCCTTGGGGTAGCGATACAGCATCAGTGTGCCGAGCATGATGATGCCGACCGAGTTGGCGGCCAGATGTTCGGCACCACCATGGACGAGCGGTGACGTCAGAACACCGAGCAGCCCCGACCATTCACCGGGCACCACGGCCAGCGGCTTGAGGTCGAGCGAGAAGACACGGTGTGCCCACTCGATGAGCCAGAGCACGACGGTGAATGCCACGCTGATCGTGACACCACGCCAGAACAGACGGTCCTGTTCACGAATTTGTTCCGGACTCAGGTCCGCAGGGGTGAGATCAATCATGGGGCGAAACTGGGGCTGTGCCGGCCTTTTTCAACCCCTGATACTCCTGAACTTCTGCTGTCCCAGATGCTCGGGAAAGATTGCTCGTGTTATCGTCACTAGCGGCGTCAACAGGTTACGCCGTTTACTTGGGGAATTTCATGAATCTGGCTAGAAGTTGTTTTCTTGTTGCAATGCTCCTTGGTCCAAATGCGAAAGTCGACGCTTGTGACGAAACCATTCGGCACATCGTCGTTGAATTGCGGCAACCGACAACACCGCAGTTCACTTCACAGGTCATTCAGCAAGCTCAAGCGTCCGTAGGCAGGTCTCCTATCAATAGCCCGGTTTTTGAGCGGCGACTGGCTGTCGATGGAGATTTGTTCCGAGTCACTGGCTCGACCAGTGATATTGATCGTCTAATCTCGGATATCAGAAGGGATGTCCGCGTCAAATATGCAGTAAAGGACCTTCGTAACGGCCGCAGGCACTCGAATGATCCTCTGTTTTCTCAGCAATGGTATTTGGCACCCGGAACCTCAACCCCGCTGCCATACCAAGGCAATGCTTCACTAATCTGGAATCGCAGTTCGGGCAGTGGCTCAGTAATCGCCATTCTGGACACTGGCATCGTCCCAGACAGCGAGCTGACTTCCAACCTGTTGCCGGGCTATGACTTTATATCAGACCCGGTTTCGGCGAGGGATGGCGACGCTTACGATTCCGATCCGACCGACAAGGGCACTTATGTTGAAATTCGCGACAACTGCGTGGCAACTTTTGTACCATCTGATTGGCATGGAATGAAAGTTGCAAGCATGGCGAGTGCAGTAGCCAATAATGGGATAGGGATTGCTGGCGTTGCTCCCAGCGCAAAGATCTTGCCCGTTCGAGTTAGCGGATTCTCTTCTACATCTCAGTCGGAACTTGCTGATGCGATATCGTGGGCAGCGGGCGTGCTGGTGCCAAATACATCACCAAATGCGTATCCGGCCGATGTCATTTCGATTTCTTTAGGTGGAACTGGCGCATGCGGCGCTCCTCTTCAGGAAGCTATTTACCTTGCTGGATCTCTAGATGTCCCGATTTTTGTATCGGCGGGCAACACGAACTCCAACTTGGGCACAAGCAATTCCAACTGGCCACAGAACTGCGCAGGCGTTATCCCGGTGGCTTCGAGCAACGCCACTGGCGCTCGATCCAACTTTTCGAGTCATTCTGGGCCTGTACAGTTTGCAGCGCCGGGGGAACGAGTGTTCGTTCTTTCGAACACAGGCACCCGCGGATCCGTGGCGTCTCCAGGAGGGCGAACTTTCGTGGTTTCGGATGGCACGAGTTTTTCAGCACCTTTTGCAGCAAGTTCATTCGCAATCGCAAAGTCTGCAGCGCCCACTAGTTCGTCACAAGCAATACTTGAAATTCTCCGTCAGAATTCGGACAGTTCAAGCGGCTGCATTGGATGCGGCCACGGAATCATCAATAACTGGAAGACTTCGGAGTCTCAACGACTGACAGCAGCAGGAATTGGCGATTTGACGATGACATCTCGACCTGGCCTATGGATCGATGAGATCAATGGGCGTGGCGAAATCACCTATCGAGACGCCTGCCTAATGACTGTCAGTTTCCGAGCACAATCGAACATTTCGAGATTCCGAGCGGATGCGAACATTCACCCAGAACTCTGGTTGAGCGGAACGTATTTGAATCCAGATTTCGGCAATCCGGTGCAATGTACAAACTCCGGGACCGGCACACTAACTTGGGAATGCCAATTGCGTGGGTGGATCGACTATTTTGAGTTCGGTGGCCCACAGACATGGCCGTCTCAAATTAGCTTCGAGGCTCACACAGAATCAGGAGTCTGGTTCAAAGCCACTGCACCCACGGGATCAGATTTTCAGTGTGGAATCTAAATCACAAGTCACTCGCTTCTGAGTGACGCTAGGTTTAGTGACGAGGTCCATTGAAACGTGGCTTGGAGTGTTGCCGTTCAGCTTCGGACAAGACAGATTCGGAGTATGTCCGTACTGCTTACCAATAGCTTGATCCCCCATGGCTCGCGGAAATGGAGGTTGTCAGCCCTATTTGAGCCGATTCCGCGGTTTCCTTGGATAATCTTCGAGCATTTGGCATTGCGTGGTTGTTCTGCAACTCGCCCAGCATCGATCGAAGCTTGTGTTCCATTAGGGGGCACACGTGAGCCCAACAAAAACGGGCAGGCTTTTCAGCCTGCCCGTCGCGATTTCAGGGAAACGTCCGCTTACTTCGCAGTCGACCTTTCATCCATCAGGCGTGTGGTGTAATTCACCATGAACGCACCTTCCGACACATCAAAGCCATACCGTGCCTTGACTTCGGCGGCCGTCAGGCCTTTCGGCATCACACCATCATTGCTGTCCAGGATGGCCTGCTTGAGGCTCCGTGCCGTGACCGGCGCGGCCTTGTCGGCACCTGCCGGACCCAGCCCGGTCTGGACGGCCGAACGACTCGCGCTACGGAATCCGCGAACCGGATAGAACACCCCATTCTCGTTGAAGCCGTTTCTCGCATGGATCTGCACCACACCATCGAACTGGTGCACACCGACGTCGGCGACATAGGTGAAGTAGGTCGTTGGCTGGTCGCGGACGGTGATGTAGCTCCGGCGATTGATCGAGTTGTAGAACGCTGCTGCATCATGAGTACTGTCATCAGCGGCGGTGCAACGAAGCGCTAAAGAAGTCTGTGGACGGCAACCAATCATTTGGGTCAGAGACCCACTTCGATCGATGGCGTCGAGAATCACCACGTCGCCGTAGTAGGGATACGCGGCATAGTTGTTCCCTGCGGCAAAGAGGTCGAGCACGACCTGCCACTCACCCAGCAAACGCTGGTTCTCGGCATCAGGACCGAAACCGATGTCGTAGTAGTCGAGGCGACGGATCGTCTTGGTCTGTCCACCCCACGTGAGGGTTGCGCGAGTCTCATCCGTGCGGTCGAACACGATGCTCATCAGGCCACCGGCCGGGGTATTGGTAGGTGCACGCCAAGGACAACCCAGGCACTGGCCACCAGTTGCCGTGGCCACCTGAGCATTGTTCAGGCTCAAGGTGCCGGCACTGTCCACCAATCGGCCGCTGGTGATGTACCAGTACGGGAAACCCTGCGGGTCATACAGATACGCGGCCACGTAAATGAAATCGTCCTCGATTTCGATCGCGAGCCCGCTGCCGGGTTCGTTCGGGTTCCACCAAAAGCCGGATTCCGGCGTGTAGGACGCCGCCTTCGCGACCCCCGTTGTGCCGGCCACAACCAGCAGAAGAACCGCAAACAAACTCTGGATCCATTTCATGACGTGCTCCGTAAGGGGACAATTTCGGCATGGTGACGATGCCGAGTATTGGCTGAATTGGCTGTTAACCCGAAGGGCAGCGAGCTTATACTGAAGCCTTGCATTCAGGCAGTGCGCACTTCGGGACCTGGTTTGGGACATGGAATTCATTGATATTGGGGCCAATCTGGGCCACGAGTCGTTTAACCACGACCTGGACGCCGTGCTGGATCGGGCGCGTGCCGCCCAGGTGGCGCAACTGGTCCTGACCGGCGCCAGTGTGGACGGCGCGCGGCGCGCGCTGGAGATCGCAAGCACCCGTCCTGGCTTCCTGTTCGCTACTGCCGGCCTCCACCCGCACCATGCTGCGGACTTCAATGGGGAGACGGAGGACGCCTTTCTGGATCTGCTGAAGGCGCCCGAGATGGTGGCCGTCGGCGAAACCGGACTCGACTATTTCCGTGACCTGTCGCCGCGCACGGCGCAGATCTTCGCGTTCGAGCGGCATCTGGAGTGGGCCCACCGGCTCGACAAACCCTTGTTCCTGCATCAGCGTGATGCGCACGACGACTTCTTCGCCTGCCTGAAAGCCGTCCGTGACCAGGTGGGTGATGTGGTCGTCCATTGCTTCACCGATGAGCGCCGAGCGCTATTCGATTACCTGGATCTCGATTGTCATATCGGCATCACCGGCTGGATCTGCGACGAACGCCGCGGCCGCCATTTGCTGGAACTGGTGCCGCATATTCCGGCGAATCGGCTGCTCATCGAAACCGATGCACCCTATCTGATGCCGCGCGACCTGCCGACCAAGTCCAGTCACCGCCGCAACGAGCCCATGTATCTCGCTCACATCGCCGCCGCGATCGCCCGCGCGCGCCAGGAGCCGCTTGAGCGACTTGCCGCAACCACCACCGAAAACGCCCGTCGTTTTTTCCGATTGCCCGTCACCAACTGACCCACTGCCCACATGACCCGACTGTTCCGCTTCAGCCTGTTGTCCTTGATGATCAGCCCTGCGCTCGCTGCTTCCGACATTCCAGCCAGCCGCTGGCATCTCTCCACGCCGATCGAGCTCACCGACGGTGAACACGCTGATGCACTCGGGATCACCGATGGCAATATCCGCTTGCGCGGCGGCAGTCAGGCCGGATCCGTGCGACTCAACAACGGCGAGCTCAAGCTGGACAAGGGAAGCAGCGCTGGCTCGGTATGGATCGGAGTGGGTGAAGGCCGAATCGCCGGAGCCGTTGCGGGTGATGTCTATTGCGGCACCGGCACATTGACGATCACAGCCACCGCTGAAATCCAGGGTAATGTGACCAGCCTCGGTTGTGTGCTGGATATCGCAGGTGGTGCCCGGATCGGCGGAGATGTGGTCAGCTTCGGCCCTGACGTGCGTCTGGGGCCAGACCTGGCCCTTCCGGGACGCCTGGCCATGCTTCCGGGTCGAGGCGAGCGCGAGGAGCGCGATAGGCCAACGCTCGACGTGCGTCGCGGAACCGCCGTTTCCGGCGGGGTGCTGCTGGACCACTGCGTTCAGATTGAGGTGGGTCGGGATACCGATGTTCGGATCAGCGGCGTAGCCCCCCACGAACCAACCGCCCCAAACCGCCCAGACCATGCACCTTGTTCGCGTTTTCCGGGCGCACAGGGTGTCATCGATCGAGCAGGGCTGCCGGCTCCCGACGACGTCTTTGTCCACGGCGCGCCAGAGTCTCGTCCGGGCAGCGAACTCAGTGATGTTCGCCTCGTCAACTCGGGCATGGAACTGGCCGCCGCAGCGCGGGCGGGGACTATTCGGACTCACAACGGCGCGGTCGTGCTGGGTGTTGGCGCGGTCGCGAAGTCGCTGGATGTACTGAACGGAGCGGTCGTCCTCAAACCCGAATCGCGCATCGAAGGCCCGGTCAACGTCGGCAACGGACCACTGGTCATGGAGCAAGGCAGCAGCATCCAGGGCGAAGTGCGCGTGGTGACCAGTTCG
>JADJRU010000015.1 GCA_016712105.1 Ahniella sp. | reverse complement strand
CAATCGCAAATTCAGGTGGGAACTGCTTGCCGGGGTCCGTTCTGCAGGGCTAGGATCGCTGCCGGGACTCGCCAGCTTGGCGAGATTGTGGATACGGGGAACAATATGCTTGACGATTCGATGTTGGCGCGCTCGGGCGCACACGCGAGAAAGGCTGCAAGTTGGCTGGCCAAAACACTGGCCGGGGGACTGCTTCTGGCTGGATCAGCCATTGCGGTGGAATACGAGTTCGTCCAGGCCAATCCGGGTGATGAAGTCAAGGGGCAGTTGCCAGAGCGCGCTGCCGTCCCGATCAACAATCCGCCCGGGCTCAAGTTCGTCCAGCCGCTTTTGCCATTCGGGCAGAACACATCGGCGAAGTCGAGCCGAATGGCACGTCGGCAACTGCTTCCGGCGCTTGCCAGCGGCGATCTGGTCGTTCGCGGTGATCTGTATCGAACGGCGATATCGACTTCTACAGTTTTTCCGCCACAGCTGGTGACCGCATCTACGCGGCGGTCATGACCTCGTTCTCGGCGGGTTCCAGTAACGATTCGCAGTTGACCCTCGTTGCTTCGGATGGCACGACGACTGTCGAGTTCGACGATGACAACGGCACCTTTGCAGGTC
This sequence comes from Ahniella sp., assembly GCA_016712105.1. GTDB lineage: Bacteria > Pseudomonadota > Gammaproteobacteria > Xanthomonadales > Ahniellaceae > Ahniella. Next base: position 85,740 of record JADJRU010000015.1, on the reverse strand, counting down.
TTTCCTCGTCCATTGCCGGTGCGGTCATTCCAACGACCGGTACGTATTTCCTGAGGGTCAATGACTTCACGGCAGGCACCACGTCCGAGCGCCCCTATGAACTCCATCTTCGGGTTCAATCGGGCGCGCCGACAGCCGAAGTCGAGGCCAACGACACGTCGGCAACGGCGAATCCATTGCCAGCCAATGGCTGGGTCAGCGGTGCCCGCGGAGTCGCGGCAGCGACCGAGCAGGACTGGTTCAGCCTGAACTTGAATGCGGGCGATACGGTGTACCTGAGCCTGGATTTGGATCCGGAAGATGATCTTGTCGTCTGGAATGGTCGCCTGGGTTTCGGGTTGTTTGGCGACGCCAGCAATCAGATTCTGGTCATTGATGATGCCGGGACCGGAGACGTTGCACCGAACCCGAACCGTCCGTCCGAGGCCATGTTCATGACGGTCAAGACCGCGGGCACGTACTTCGCCTTTGTCGACTCGGCCTCGGCCGCCGTCGGTGGTCCGACTGCCACCTATCACCTGAGCGTCAGCGTGCGTCCTGCGACTCAGGAAGGCGTGAACTGCACGACCTACCTGTCGACGGACGTGCCAAAGACGATTGGCCGCCCGGCACTGGTTTGGTGTCCTCGACGCTGAACGTTCCCGGAAATCCGCGTATTGCCGATCTGGATGTGGAGCTGGTGCTAATCACGCTGTGATGCAGGATATCGATGCTCATCTGCGCTCTCCGGCTGGTAATGACAATGGCCTGTTCACCGACATTGGTGCTGCCGCCACTGGTGGCCAGAACCAAATGGATCTGGTGTTCGACGACGAAGCCAGCGTCACGCCAATATTCACCGGTCTGAAGGGGATGCACTCAGGCCGGAGAACAGCTCGACCGCGGGCACAGCCAGCACCTCAGGTGCCTTCCGGATGTCGCACTTTGATGGCGAAAGCGCCGGCGGGACCTGGACCTTGGACCTGCGTGACGACACCGCCGGTGCCAATGGCGGCACCTTGACGTCCTGGGGCTTGCGTGTTTGTGAACCCGTGCCAGCGCCCACTTGCGGGCCCGGGTTCACCGCACAGACCGTGCACAGCACCGACTTTGAATCCGGTGCTGCTGGATATACGCATTCCGGCGTTCAGGATGAATGGGAGCTTGGGCTGCCGGCGACCGTTGCGACCACAACCGCCAATCCGGTGGCGGGCTTCACCACCTGCAACAGCGGCGTGAACTGCTGGAAGACCGACCTCGACAACTCCTACAACGCCTCCAGCAGCCAGGATCTGCTGTCGCCCAATATCAATCTGGCCGGGCTGTCGCCGCCGGTGATCGTGACCTGGGCCCAGCGGCATCAGGTCGAGACCGCCAATTTCGATCATTTTTTCATCGACTATCAGCAGGTTGGCGGTGCCACCCCGAATCGACTTTATGAATGGAAAGACCCGACCATCATCAGTGCTTCGGCCGGCACCGGCAATCCGCAGACCAATATCGGCGGTAGTGCGGGCTGGGGCGTGTTCTCCCGGCGGGTGGACAGCCTCGCGGGTTTGAACACCGAACTGCGCTTCCATCTGGACAGCGACACGACCGTTCAATTCGGTGGTGTGGCGATTGACGACGTGACCGTGACGGCTTGCCGCGCTCTGAGTGCAGACCTGTCCATCACCAAGACCGACGGTGTGACGACAGCAGTGCCGGGCGGCTCGGTGACGTACACCATTACCGCATCGAACGCGGGCGCGGACCCGGTTACCGGTGCAACGGTTGCCGATACCTTCCCGGCTGCCCTGACCTGCACCTGGACGTGTGCTGGCGCCGGTGGCGGCACCTGTACGGCCGCGGGCGCTGGCAACATCAACGATTCGGTCAATCTGCCCACGGGTGGCAGCGTGACGTACACGGCGAGTTGTGCGATCAGCGCTTCGGCCACGGGGACGCTGGCAAACACGGCGACCGTCACCAGCGCGATCACGGACCCGAATCCGGGCAACAACAGCGCCACGGACAGCGACACCCTGACCCCGCAAGCCGACCTGTCGATCACCAAGACAAACGGTGTGATCAATGTGGCGCCAGGTGGGTCGACGACCTACACCATCGTTGCCAGCAATGCCGGACCCAGCGACGCCGGCGGTTCCACTGTGGCAGATACCTTCCCGGCCGATCTGACCTGCACCTGGACCTGCGTGGGCGCAGGAGGGGGCGCGTGTACGGCCGCAGGTTCCGGCAACATCAACGACACGGCCGGCTTGCCGGCGGGTGCGAGCGCGACCTATACCGCGTCTTGCGCCATCAGCGGGACGGCAACCGGCACCATTTCGAACACGGCGACGGTGGCAGCACCGGGTGGCGTGACGGATCCAACCCCGGGCAACAACAGTGCGACCGATACGGATACGGTCAGTCCGCAAGCCGACCTCTCCATCACCAAGACAGATGGTGTTGCTTCGGTCACGGCTGGCGGCACAACGACCTACACCATCATCGTCAACAATGCCGGGCCGAGTAATGCCTTTGGTTCCCGGATCATCGATACCTTCCCGGCAGGTCTCAGTTGCAACTGGACTTGTTCCAATACAGTTGGCAGCGGCTGCAGCACGTTTGGCATTGGCAACTTCAATGACGCAGTCAATATCGCGGTGGGCGGCACATTGACCTATACCGTCGTGTGTAATGTCAGCGCATCGGCGACGGGGACAATTGCCAATACGGCGCAGGCCAATACTTCACCGACCGTGACGGACCCGAACCTGGGCAACAACACAGCGACCGATACCGATACCGTGCTGGTTAATGCCGATCTCGCGATCACCAAGACCGATGGCCAGACTTCTGTGGGGCCGGGCTCGACCCTGACCTACACGATCGCCGCCAGCAATGCCGGCCCGAGTGATGCGTCGGCAACGGTGTCCGATACGGCTCCGACCGAGTGCACCAGCTTCACCTGGACTTGCGCGGGTGCCAGTGGTGGCACGTGCTCGGCCGGTGGCAGCGGCTCGATCAACGACGCCGTGGCCTTGCCGGTCGGTGCTTCCGTGACCTACACGGCAGCGTGTGTGCTGAATGGTGCAGTGTTGAATGCCACGGTTTCGAACACGGCTTCGATTGCACTCGGTGGTGGTGGCACGGATCCGACTCCAGGCAACAACTCGGCTGTGGATACCACGCAAGTCCTGGGTACCCCGGACGTCACTGGCACCAAGACCGCTTCGGGGCTGTTCTTGCCCGGTGGTGCGATCACCTATTCGATCGTGTTGTCGAATGCCGGCCTTGGTCCGCAGAACGACAACGCTGGCGATGAGTTCACCGATGTGCTGCCGGCTGGCATCACTGGAACCGGCGTCACGGCCAGCGCCGGTACAGCCACGCTGGCGGGCAACACGGTCAGCTGGAATGGCAGCCTCGCGGCTGGCGCTTCGGTGACGCTGACCATCTCTGCAACCATCAATGGCAACGCCAGCGGCACCATCCTGAATCAGGGCACGATCAACACTGACCTGGATGCCAATGGCAGCAACGAAACCCAGCGTCTGACCGACGATCCGTCGATCGTGGGTCCGGGCCAGCCGACCGGCATCGTGGTGGCTGCGGCCATCCCGACCTTGGGTCGTCTGGGTCTGATCCTGATGGCGCTGGTGCTGGTGGGCTTTGCCTGGCAGCGCAGTCGCCGTCCGGCGGTGCTCGCTTCTCGTCGCTGACAAGGCCTGGATCGCCGCACGCCCTGATCGGCGTGCGGCGCAGTGTTTTCTTGTCCGATCTGAGCGATCGATGATTTTGTCGTGGTCATCTTTACGGATCGTCGATTTTCCGACATGCGGCGCCACTTCAAGCAGGCGCCACTTCCAAATCGGGGACCCGTCAGATCTGGGTTGTCTGGCTTCACGCCGACCTGCATCATGTTTCGGCCATACTCTGGGCCGGTCAGGAAACCCCAGCGACTCATGAGTACCCGTTCACCCCATATCGTCTGGTTCCGGCGCGACTTGCGTGTTCGCGACAATCCTGCGCTGACAGCCGCCTGTGCCGACGGCGGCCCGGTTCTGGCCGTTTATGTCCACTCACCGCGTGATGCCGGGCCATGGGGGCCAGGTGGTGCATCACGATGGTGGCTGCATCATTCACTGGCAGCATTGACGAGTGACCTCAACCGGCTGGGAATCCCTCTGTTGTTGTTGCGCGGCCCGACCCGTTCTGCCTTGTTGTCGTTGTGTTCGCGGGTGCAGGCGCGTGCGGTGTCCTGGAACCGCCGGTATGAGCCTGGCTCGATCGAGGTCGACAAACGACTGAAAGCGCAGTTGGCCGCGCAGGGTGTGGTGGCCCAATCCTTCAATGGCAGCCTGCTGATCGAACCCTGGCAGATCACCACCGGCGTGGGTTCGCCCTATCGGGTGTTTACCCCGTTCTGGCGCAAGGCACAGACGCTGGTGCAGGCCGAACCCGGTTTGCCGGCACCGGAGCCCCGGCGTAACCACTTTGTGGTCGACGCACCTGGACTGACTCTGGAGTCCTTGAAGTTGTTGCCGCGGATTCCCTGGGCGGGCGGGCTGGCCGCCACCTGGCAGCCGGGTGAGGCGGGCGCACATTCACGTCTTGAGCGGTTTCTGGTTGAGTCCATACAGGGGTATCGGGAAGGCCGGGACTATCCGCAAAAGCAGTCGACTTCCGGCTTGTCGCCTCATCTGGCGTTTGGTGAGGTGTCGCCTCGACAGGTGCTGGCTGCAGTACACGCCCACTGGAACAGCGGCATGGGCCTCACGCCTGACGCAGATTTTTTTGTTCGCGAACTGTTCTGGCGCGAGTTTTCGTACCACTTGCTGTTCCATTTCCCGAACACGCCGACAGAAAACCTCAATGCAGACTTCGACACGTTTGCATGGCGCCAGCCCGATCCGGTGCTGCTGAAGGCCTGGCAACAAGGACGGACAGGGTTGCCGATCGTCGATGCCGGCATGCGCGAGTTGTGGAAAACCGGCACCATGCACAACCGCGTGCGCATGCTCGTGGCGAGCGTGCTGACCAAGAACCTGCGTTATCACTGGCTGCATGGTGCACGATGGTTCTGGGACACGCTGGTCGACGCCGACCTGGCGAACAATACCCAGGGATGGCAATGGACCGCCGGCACCGGTGCCGATGCCGCCCCGTACTTCCGCATCTTCAATCCGGTCACCCAGGGAGAGCGCTTTGATCCGGAGGGTGGGTACGTGCGTCGATTCGTGCCGGAACTGGCCGAGGTCCCGACCCGCTTCATCCATCAGCCCTGGTTGTTGCCTCCGGCGGAACAAGCGCGCCTGGGTTTGGCCGGAACGCCCTATGTGCGCCCGCTGATCGATTTGGCCAGCAGCCGGACCGAGGCCTTGGCGGCCTACAAGACGCGTGGTGATTGACCGGTTCTTCACGCGCCGGTAAAACCTGATCCAATTCCAAGGAGTTGGTCATGGCCATGATGAACATGTTGCGTTCCGGGCGCGAGCCGATGTCGAAAGTCGACACCGCTTGGTTGCGCATGGAAAAGCCGACCAACCTGATGATGATCACCGGCGTCATGATGTTCGAGACACCACTCGACGTCGACCGCTTCAAGCGCATGCTGAATGACCGCTTCCTTGCGTTCCGCCGCTTTCGGCAGAAAGCCGTCGACGCGCCCAGCGGCGCCTACTGGGAAATCGACCACGACTTCGATCTCGACTGGCATGTGCGCATTACGGCGCTGCCCGGAAAAGTCGGTCAGGAAGAGCTGCAGAGGCTTGCCTCCCAACTCGCTTCGACGCCACTCGATTATTCGAAACCACGCTGGCAGTTCCACGTCGTCGAAAAGTACGGCACAGGCAGCGCGCTGATCATGCGCATCCCTCACTGTTATGCCGACGGGATCGCGTTGATCCAGGTCATGCTGTCGCTGACCGACATCAAGCCGACCGAGGAAGACCGTGCGGCACTGGCCAAGGTCTGGTTCCAGGAGGACAAGGGTGGTGTGGTCGAGCGGCTCCTGGCGCCGGCGCGCAAGGGACCGTCGCAAGCCCTGCATATGGGGGAAAAGGCGGTCGTCAAGGGCAAGGAACTGTTCAACGACCCGAACAGGTGGCCAAGCTGGCTCAGGAGGGAAGCGAAATCGCGCGTGAACTCGCCATTGCGATCAGCTTGCCCTACGATCCGCCCACACGATTCCGTGGGCATCTGGGCGTGAGCAAACGTTGTGCCTGGGCCGAGCCCATGCCGCTGCACGACGCCAAGCAGCTTGGCAAAGCCATGCGCTGCACGGTCAACGATATCCTGCTCGCCTGCGCGTCTGGCGCGCTGAGAGGTTATTTGCTCGACAAGGGCGACGACCCGACTGGCCTGACGATCCGCGCGACGGTTCCGGTCAACCTGCGGCCCCTGGAGCACGCCAAGAAGCTGGGCAACCATTTTGGCCTGGTGTTCCTGAACCTGCCGATCGGGGAAGCCAATCCGCTTCGCCGGCTTGAGATCGTCGCTGCCAACATGCGGGAACTGAAGCGTTCGCGGCAAGCGATTGTGGCGTTCGGACTGCTGGCCGCACTCGGCATGGGTCCTGCGGCGCTGCAGGGTCCTGCGCTGGAAATGTTCTCGCGCAAGGCCACCACGGTTGCGACGAACGTACCGGGTCCGCAGATGCCGCTGTACTTTGCCGGCGCCAAGATCAGTGACCAGATGTTCTGGGTGCCGCAGACCGGCTCGATCGGCATGGGCATCAGCATCCTGTCTTACAACGGGCGCATCCATTTCGGCTTGATCACCGATGCCAAGCTGGTGCCCGACCCCGAGAACATCATCCGCCGATTCAGTGCGGAGCTCGAAAAGCTTCTGCTGATCGCCTGTATGGAAGACTGGAGTGAAGACGTGACGCCTGCCGATGCCGCGGCAACACTGGCTCATTTCAGTGGCGAGGGCACCGGGCGTGCGCCGGCACGCAAGTCGGCGAAGACGAGGCCGGCTGCGAGCCAGCCGAAAAAGGCCAAGGCACCCAGGAAAAAAGCCGCAGCCAAAAAGCCCGCTGTGGACAAGTCACTGGCCTGAAGCCGCTCCCCGGGGCTTGAACCCGCGCCGGCATGGCCCGGAGCGGGCGGCCTTATGACATTTTCCGGGCCGGTCCGGTCGCCGATCTTTCACTCTTTGAACACATGCTAAGTTCGGGTGCTTCCGCACTGGTTTGCCCCGGCCATGAAGGTCGTGTCGCGCCAAACCTGCTGCGTCCGATTTGATTGGCCTTTGAGGAGTGCTTCAGTGAGTCGCGGTTACAACTTTTCGTCGGGCCCGGCCGTGTTGCCGGAAGAAGTGTTGAAGGAAGCGCAGGCGGAACTGCTGGAATGGTCGAACGCGCGCGCGTCGGTCATGGAAGTCAGCCATCGTGGCAAACCGTTCATCGCCATGGCCGAAGAATCCGAGCGCGACCTGCGCGCGTTGATGGATATTCCGTCCAATTACAAGGTGCTGTTCCTGCAGGGCGGGGCAACGCAGCATTTTGCGCAGATTCCGATGAACATCGCGTCCGGCGGGTCCGCCGACTACACGTGACTGGCCAGTGGGGTCAGAAAGCGGTCAAGGAAGCCAAGCCGTACACGAACGTCCACGTCGCAGCGACGGGTGAGGCCGACGGCTCCCTCAAGCTGCCCGCACGGCACACCTGGCAGCTCGCTCCGAATGCCGCCTACTTGCACTACACCCCGAATGAAACGATCGGCGGCATCGCTATCCACGATATTCCGGATGCCGGCAACGTACCGCTGGTCGCAGACATGTCGTCGAACATCCTGTCCGGCCCGCTCGATGTGTCGAAGTTCGGTCTGATCTACGCCGGCGCACAGAAGAACATCGGTCCGAGTGGCATCGTCGTGATGATCATCCGCGACGATCTGCTGGCGCGCCCGACCGGCAATATCGCCAACATCTTCAAGTACAGCGCCCAAGCGGCCGACGGCTCGATGCTCAACACACCTGCCACGTTCTCCTGGTACATGGCGGGCCGCGTGTTCAAGTGGCTGCAGCGTCAGGGTGGTGTCGCCGTGATGGGCGAGCGCAATCGTGCGAAAGCCGCGCGCCTCTACGATTACATCGATGGTTCCGGGTTCTACAGCAATCCGATCGAACCGAGTGCACGTTCGCTGATGAACGTGCCGTTCCGTGCGCCGAACGAAACCCTCGACGAATTGTTCGTCAAGGAATCCGAGGCCGCCGGCCTGCTCGCACCGAAGGGTCACCGATCGGTCGGTGGCATGCGCGCCAGTATCTACAACGCCATGCCGATGGCCGGTGTGGAGGCGTTGATCGCCTTCATGCAGGACTTCGCGAAACGCAACGGATGAGCCCGGAGGATCCCATGCTCAAGATCAAGACACTCAACAACATTTCCGCTTCGGGCCTGTCGCGCCTGCCGGCTGATCGTTACGAAATCGTCGACGAACTGGACAGCGCCGATGCGGTGCTCGTGCGTTCGGCCGACATGCATGCAGTCGAGTTGCCGGCCAGTGTGCTGGCTGTTGGCCGCGCCGGCGCCGGCACGAACAACATTCCCGTTGCCAAACTCAGCAAGCAGGGTGTGGTGGTGTTCAACGCCCCGGGTGCCAATGCCAATGCCGTCAAGGAACTGGTGCTGGCAGGCATGCTGATCAGTGCCCGCAACCTGCACGATGCCCTGGGTTTTGTGGCCGGCTTGCAGGCCGAGCACATGGAAGAAACCATTGAGTCGCAGAAAAAGCGGTTTGTCGGCAATGAACTGGCCGGCCGGACACTGGGTGTGGTCGGACTCGGTGCCATCGGCGTGCGGGTGGCCAACGCCGCACGCGCGTTGGGCATGCGTGTGGTCGGCTTCGATCCGCACATGACGGTTGATGGCGCCTGGGCGCTGTCGTCCGACGTGATCAAGGCCAGTGGCCTCAACGAACTGTTCAGCTCCTGTGATTTCATCAGCTTCCATGTGCCGCTGATCGACGCGACACGTGGTCTGTTCAATGCCCAAGCACTGACCGTGCTGAAGCCGGGCGCGACCCTGCTCAATTTCTCGCGCGACGGCATCGTCGATGCCGAGGCATTGAAGCAAGGTTTGAACGACGGCCGCATCGGTCGTTATGTCAGCGATTTCCCGAAGGGCGACCTGATCCGTCATCCGCGTGTGATCGCGCTGCCGCATCTGGGCGCGTCGACACACGAAGCCGAAGAAAACTGCGCCGTGATGGTCGTCGACCAGGTGCGTGACTATCTCGAGAACGGCAACATCTCGCACTCCGTCAACTTCCCGTCCACGCGGATGTCGCGTGGCGCACGGTCACGTATCTGCATCGCCAACCTCAACAAGCCGAACATGATCGGCCAGTTGTCGCAGGTGCTCGGCGCGAATGGCATCAACATCTCGCAGATGCACAATGCGTCGAAGGGCGAGAATGCCTACAACCTGGTCGATGTCGACAACGAGGTGGGCACCGAGGTGTTGACGCAGTTGCGTGCGATCGACGGCGTTCTGTCGGTTCGCGTAGTCTGATCGGGATCCACCACCAGAAAGGATTCGGTCCAACATGACTGAGCCGGCGAAGTTCGAAAATCTGGCGCAGGTGCGTTCGCGCATCGACGCCATTGATCGGGATATCCAGAAGCTGATCGCCGAGCGTGCAGAGTTCGCACGCCTCGTCGGGCAGGTGAAGGGGCCACTGCGTGCGGCGGTGGATTACTACCGGCCCGAGCGCGAGGCGCAAGTGCTGCGCATGGTCAAGGAGCGTAATCAGGGGCCGCTCTCGAACGAAGAGATGTTGCGCCTGTTCCGCGAGATCATGTCGGCGTGCCTGGCACAGCAGGAGCCACTGAAGATCGCGTTTCTGGGGCCTGAAGGCACGTTCTCCCAGACTGCCGTGCACCAGCATTTCGGACATTCGGTGAACGGTCTGCCGGTGGGCAGCATCGAGGAAGTTTTTCAGGAAGTGGAAGCCGAACGGGCCGATTTTGGTGTCGTGCCGGTCGAGAACTCGACTGAAGGTTCGGTCCATTCGACGCTCGACATGTTTCATGACTCATCCCTCAAGATCTGCGGCGAAGTCGAGCTCCAGATCCACCAGTTCCTGCTCAGTCGTTCCGGCGAGATGAGTCGTATCCAGCGCGTGTTTTCGCATCCCCAGTCACTTGGGCAGACACGCAATTGGTTGCGGACCAATCTCCCGAATGCCGAAAAAGTGGCCGTGTCGAGTAATGCCGAAGCGGCTCGCAGGGCTCAGGGTGCCGACGACTGTGCCGCGATCGCGGGGCAGTCGGCAGGCCGTGTCTACGACCTGAAAGTGGTCGCCGGTCCGATCGAGGATCGTCCTGACAACAACACTCGGTTCGTGGTGCTGGGCCGTGATCTGTTTTCGCCGTCCGGCAGCGACAAGACCTCGCTGCTGGTCTCCGGGCAGGACCAACCTGGTCTGTTGTTCCACTTGCTGGAGCCGCTCGCCAAACGCGGCGTGTCGATGACGCGCATCGAATCCAGGCCGACCCGGCGTGGCAAGTGGGAATACGCGTTCTTCATCGACATCGAAGGCCATGTCGAGGACGAACCGGTCAAGGCAGCTCTGGCTGACTTGGGCCCAGTGTCCAGTTTCGTCAAAATCCTCGGTTCCTACCCCAAGGCGGTACTCAGCGAATGAGCGGATTGTTCCTCGATCGTGCGGCAAAGCCCATCCAGAAACTGGTGGCCTATGATCCCGGCCACGACTTGCCTCGGTTGCGCGAGCGGTTTGGCGACATCATCGTGGAGCTTGGCTCGAACGAGAACGGCTGGGGCACCTCACCCATGGCGGTCGAAGCGGTCACACGAGCCGTGCGCGACAGCTTCCGGTATCCCGATCCGTTGGGGCTTGGTCTGCGGGCGAAACTCGCGGAACGGCATGACTGCTCGGAAGAGGAGATCGTGCTCGGCAATGGCTCGCACGAATTGCTGATGCAGTTGGCTCAGGTGTTTGCCGAGCCCGGTGATGAAGTCATCTATTCGCGTTACGGCTTTGCCGTCTACCCGATCGCCACTCGCGCCGTGGGCGCGACCGGTGTTGCCGTGGATCCGTTTCCCCGGGATCACGGAATGCCGCTCGGTACGAATCTGGCGAACATTCCAGCCGCGATCAACGAGCGTACGAAAATCATCTTTGTCGCGAACCCGAACAACCCGACCGGTACCCATTTCCGCATTGAAGACTTGCGCGCCATGATGCGTGCGGTGCCCGGCCATATCCCGGTGGTGGTCGACGAGGCCTATACCGAGTTTGCCGATGCGCCAGGCCTGGAGTCAGCGATCACGCTGCGGGCCGAGTTCCCCAATCTGGTAGTGAGCCGGACGTTCTCGAAAGCCTACGGCCTGGCTGGGCTGCGCGTCGGTTACCTGGTCGCACATCGTGATGTCTGCGAGTTGATCAACCGATTGCGTGAGTCGTTCAACGTCAATACCTTGGGTCTGGTTGCGGCCGAAGCGGCGCTCGACGATGTCGAGTTTCTGGCGCGCGTGCGTGCCGGTGTGCTCACGCAACGTGCCCGGATTGCCGAAGCGGCCTCTGCACTCGGTTGGTTCGTGTTTCCGAGTCAGACCAATTTCCTGCTGATCGATTTCGGCCGCAAGGCGCAGACGTTCGAAGACGCCCTGTTCGAGCGTGCAGTAATCGTTCGACCGATGGTGGGGTATGGTCTGGCCAACTGTCTGCGCATGACCGTCGGCAACCCGGAAGAGACCGATCGTCTGATCACCGCGCTGCAAGAGGTTCGCGATGCGGCTTGATTGGCGGGCGCGGTCCGGTCGGCCTTTGACCGGGAGTATCCGGGTACCGGGCGACAAATCAGTCTCGCACCGGGCGATCATGCTCGCCAGTCTGGCTGAGGGCACCAGTCACATACGAGGGTTTCTCGAAGGCGAAGACACGCGGGCTACTGCGCGGTGTTTCGCACAGATGGGCGTCCGGATCGAAGCACCGAATGACGGTGAACGGATGGTCCACGGGGTCGGCTTGCGCGGTTTGAAGGCGCCGACAGCGGCGCTCGACTGCGGCAATGCCGGCACCGCGATGCGATTGATGTGTGGTGTGATGGCGGCGCAGTCGTTCGCCAGTGTTCTGGTGGGTGATGAGTCGCTGACCAAGCGGCCCATGGCCCGGGTCATCGACCCGTTGTCCGAGATGGGGGCCGTGATCGGATCGGCCGAAGGCAAACGCCCGCCCTTGCACGTGTCACCGGCGCTGATGTTGCACGGTCGCCGGTTCCGGCCACCGGTAGCCAGCGCACAGATCAAGTCCGCCCTGTTGCTGGCGGGTCTCTATGCCGAAGGGGAAACCTGGGTCAGCGAAGTCCATCCGACTCGTGATTACACCGAATCGATGTTGCGCGGGTTTGGCGTCGAAGTCATGCAGGAAGGAGACGCTGTCGGTGTGCGCGGAGGGCAAGTTCTCCGTGCGACCGATATCGATGTACCGACGGATTTTTCATCGGCGGCGTTTTTTCTGGTCGCTGCGAGCATCATTCCCGGTTCCGACCTGACAATTCGCGACGTAGGGCTGAATCCCCGTCGTACCGGCCTGTTGGATACCCTTCGCGATATGGGCGCGGACATCGATGTATTGAACGCCCGATCGGCCGGCGCCGAAGTCCTCGCGGACTTGCGCGTGCGGGCAACGCGACTGCGCGGGATCGTCGTGCCGGAAGCACGGGTGCCCGACATGATCGACGAATTTCCGGCCCTGTTTGTTGCCGCTGCCGTGGCCGAGGGTCCGACCACGATCAGTGGCGCTGCCGAGTTGCGGGTCAAGGAGAGTGACCGGATCCATGTCATGGCCGTGGCACTGGCCGCCATGGGTGTGGTCATCGAAGAACGTCCCGACGGCGCGGTGATTCAGGGCGACACGCATTGGCGTGGCGCCCATGTGGATTCTCACGGTGATCACCGTTGTGCGATGAGCCTCGGCATCGCCGCGCAATTTGTCGGCGACGATTGCACGATCATCGATTGCCGCAATGTCGATACTTCGTTTCCAGGATTCCTGGACCTGGCGACTGGGTGTGGACTGGACATCCGGCCTGTTTGATCAGGGCACCAGCAGGATGTCGGTGGGGCAGTTGTAGATCATGAACTGGGCGACACTGCCGATGGTGCGCTCGTCCGTGATCGATCCGCGATGTTTGCCCAACACCACGATGTCCGATTTGAGTCGCAAGGCCACTTCGAGCATCACGGTCGATGCAAAACCATGCTCCAGATGAATCGTGGATCCGGGTAGTGCCGATTGATAAGCCGCCATCTTGGATTCTGCGTCGGCACGCACCAGTCCCAGCAACTTGGTAATGGCATCCTCGGGGTAACCATCCATCCGCAGCAGGCCTTCTTCCGGCACCCGGTAAGCGTGGACCAGATCGGCCTGAAGTCCGTCAAGCCATGCCGAAGCAGCTTGTGCCACGCGTTGGCCGGATTCGTCCAGATCCATTGCAAGGAGAGGACGTGTATAGGCACTCGTGATCCGGCCGCGTGCAACCAGCACCGGGCAGGTCGAAGTACGCAGAATGCGCAACGCCGTGCTGCCGAGCAACAGTTCACGAGCCAGGCCATCACGCGGCGGCGCCACGACAATCAGGTCGGCACCGATCTGACGGGCGTGTTCGACAATCGCCTTGCCGGGTTCGCCCTCCAGCACTTCGTGGGTGACGTGATGGCCGGCTGCCTTGGCCGATTCCGACAGTTTCACCAACCATGCATAAGGATCGGGCCGGGGTTGGCCTTCGGGGATCCGCCACTCCGGCGTCAGCAATTCCGACACGCGTTGCCAGGAAGCCATGCGTGATACGTGGACCAGCGAAAAGTGATCCTGCGACGATCGGGACATTCGAAAAGCGCGTTCCAGCGCGATGGAAGCCGTAGCTTCCTCGCGTACAGCGACCACAATGGTTTTGCCTGGTTTCATGCCGAGCCTCTCTTGAAGAATCGTTGGTCAAGGTTGTGACGAAGTTGAACTGTCTAGAGTCGGGAAAGCTTAGGTCTGCGTTTCCACACGGAACTTGATCGGAATCAAAAACGGCGGCTGCAATGCGGCAGTTTGTTGTGCCGATGGCTCACACACGATGTGATTTCGTGAAGGAAATGTCATGCGTTCGGAACTGCGGACGTGTCGGTCTGGCGAGCGGGAACGCCATCGCTGAATCACGGAGCGCTCGAACCACTTCTTGTGATGTCGTGACACTTACCGAAGCGTCCGTGATGCAAAGATGAAAGGCGTTTCGCAGACGGGCAGTCAGGAATCGAACAAGTGACCGAGGCGCAAGGGAGCAGGTGCGTCGATGGGATCAATCAAGCCTGCATGGTTGTTCTTCGGGCTACCCACCGCACGATCGACCGGAAACCACTTGGCCGTGCCGCCCGGTGCGGACTTCAACAAGGGATCCAGCGCTGCAGCGGGCGCTTCAAGCCAGAAGCGCCAATCCGAAGGGGCCAGCAGCACCGGCATCCGATCATGCAAAGGCGCGATCTCGTCGCTTGCCGCACAAGTGAGGATGCTGAAGGTCTCGATCGCCACTTGATCCGGACCGCGCCAGCTTTCCCAGATCCCGGCGGCAACGAACAATTCATCGGATTGTGGAATCACCGCATAGGGTTGCTTCTGACGCGTGTCGCCGATCCACTCGTAATAGCCACTTTGTGGCACGAGGCATCGACGCTTGCGATAGGCCTGACGGAACGAGGGTTTGTCGGCAACAGACTCGGCGCGTGCGTTGATCGTCTGGCTGGCGATCCGTGTATCGCGGGCCCACGCGGGAATCAGGCCCCAGCGCAGCAAATCGATGCTCAGATCACCCTCGTCATCGACACGAACCACCGGCGCAAGTTGCGTCGGTGCGATGTTGTAACTCGCCGCGTACAGCGGGTACTTGTGGCCCTTGATGTCAAAGTACGCAGCCAACTGTTCGGGGAGTGTGGCGAGGAAGTAACGTCCGCACATGGAGTCAGCGCCTGCGCGGCATGCCGCAACCAGAAGGTCGGGTCCGACCAGACGGCGTGGCGGGATCTTTGAAGATTTCGGCTACGGCTTGCCAATGGTTCATGGCGCGTTGGTTCATGCCCGACTCCTGGGATCGGCGCCGATGATGACAGCGAGAGATGCCGATCGTCTGCGGGCGCTGCCCTGTCGAAATCGAGCGGAAATGATGATTTGCCGCGATGGAATCATCTGCCACTGCAAGGCTGGCCCGCTTTGCGCTAGCGTTCGCGTCCTGATTATTCATTCCGGACAAACCCATGTTTGACTTGCGCGTTTCACTGGTTCAGGCAGCAACGATCTGGCACGACGCCGCTGCCAACCGCGAGTTGTACGGTTCGCTGGTGCGTCCGCTCAAGGGCAGTACCGATCTGGTCGTGTTGCCCGAAACCTTCACCAGTGGTTTCTCGAATGAAGCGATCAATCATGCCGAGACGATGGCGGGCGAAACCGTTGCGTGGATGTCCGCACTGGCGGTGGAAACCGGCGCCGTGGTGACCGGCAGCGTGATTCTTCGGGATGGTGATCAGGTCTTCAATCGGCTGCTGTGGGCACGCCCCGATGGCACCATGGCACATTACGACAAGCGCCACCTGTTCCGGATGGCGCGCGAGCACGAGCGGTATGCGGCAGGGCGGAATCGGTTGATCGTCGAACTCAAGGGATGGCGCGTGTGTCCGCTGGTCTGTTACGACCTGCGGTTCCCGGTGTTCATGCGAAATGGCCGTGCAGCCGAATGCGCCGGCGGCATGGACTACGACCTGCTGTTGTTCGTCGCGAACTGGCCGGCGCCTCGCCGGCATCCTTGGCGCACCCTGTTGCGCGCGCGTGCGATCGAAAATCTTTCCTATGTCGTGGGCGTGAATCGAGTGGGGCGTGATGGCAACGATCTCGATTACGCCGGCGACAGCGCCGTGATCGATTTTGCCGGTGAGGCACTGGTGGACTGCGGCGGTGAACCTTTGGTGGTCACCAGCACCTTGTCGTGGGCAAAACTTCAGGCTCATCGAGATCGGTTCCCGGCATGGATGGATGCCGACAGCTTCACGTTGCACGACGCATGAGCGCGCTTGTCACGATGTTGATGGGTGCGAGCCTGATGGCGGCTCCGGCTGTCGATCTGGAACCGAAACAGTGCGACAACTGCGCCGAATGGAACGCGCCACATGAGCCGATTCAGCTGGCGCCGAATACCTGGTACATCGGGCCGAGGGGTTTGTCGGTCCTGATGGTTCGGACACCCAAGGGGCTGGTGGTGTTTGATGGCGCGTTGCCACAGTCCGTGCCGTTGATCGAGGCCAATCTGAAATCGTTGGGTCACTCACTCGGCGACATCAAGTTGATCCTGAACTCGCATGCACACTATGACCATGCAGGGGGCCTTGCTGCGCTGTCCCGGCTCAGTGGTGCGCCCGTCGCTACGCGCACACTGGGTGCGCAGGCCCTGTCGCGCGGCAATGTCGATGCGGCGGACCCGCAGGCGGCGTTCGGGGCCGACAATGCCTATCCGCCCGTCAGCAACGTGAAGGAACTGGGCGACAGTGAAACCATCCAATTCGGTGGCCTGACCATCACCGCGCACGACAGCACCGGGCATACCCCGGGCAGTACGTCGTATTCCTGGCGCGACTGTGGTGAAGGGGTTTGTGTCGATATGGTTTATGCCGACAGTGTCACGGCCGTATCGGCGCCCGAGTTCCGGTTCTCCGACGACCCTGCACGGCTGGTCGTGTTCGAGGCGACGTTCAAACGGTTGGCCGAATTGCCTTGCCAGGTGTTGGTCAGCACGCACCCGGACTTCAGCGGCCTGTTCGAAAAGGCTGCGAAGGCGGGCGGTACGGAGCGGTTCATCGATCCGGATTCATGTCGGAACTACGCGGCCACGGGGCGCGAACGGCTGGCGTTGCGTCTGAAGGAAGAGGCCTCCGCGCAGTAACGAAGTATGGCCGCCGGCTGCGCTGAACTGGCTCGTGACCTGCCGGCAAGCTACGCTTGTGACCTCCTTTTTCCTGCGATCTCGCCATGCTCAAGATCGACACACACGCCCACATCCTGCCGCGCGACTGGCCAAATCTGGCCGAGAAGTATGGTGACGACCGGTTTGCGGTCATCCATCACGCTGAAGGTCGTCACCGAATCTACAAGGACGGCAAGTTCTTCCGGGAAATCTGGCCGAACACCTGGGATCCGGAATTGCGGATTGCCGACTATGCGCGCTTCGGTGTGCAGGTTCAGGTGATTTCCACGGTGCCGGTGCTGTTTTCCTATTGGGCGAAGCCCCACCAGGCGCTCGATCTGCACGAACACCTGAACAACCACAAAGCGGAGTTGTGCCGGTCTTTTCCGCGCCATTTTGCCGCACTCGGCACCGTGCCTTTGCAGTCACCGCGTTTGGCCATTCAGGAGATGGAACGCTGCGTCGAACAGTTGGGCCTGTCTGGTGTGCAGATCGGGTCGCACGTCAACGACTGGAACCTGGATGCGCCGGAGCTGTTCGAGTTTTTCCAGGCGGCTCAAGACTTGGAGTGCGCCATCCTGATCCATCCGTGGGACATGATGGGCACCGACACCATGCCGAAGTACTGGCTGCCCTGGCTGGTCGGCATGCCGGCCGAACAATCACGCGCGGCATGCTCGTTGATTTTTGGTGGTGTGCTCGAAAAACTGCCGAAGCTGCGCGTCTGTTTTGCACATGGTGGCGGGTCGTTTCCGTTCACGATCGGTCGGATCGAGCACGGTTTCCGGATGCGCCCCGATCTGGTGGCGCTGGACAACCCGCGGAATCCGCGCGAATACCTGAAGCGGGTGTTCTTCGACTCCTGTGTGCACGATCCACAAGCGCTGCGGTATCTGCTGGACGTCGTCGGCACAGACCGGGTCATGCTCGGCACGGACTATCCGTTCCCGCTCGGAGAGCAGGAACCGGGCAGTGGGATCAACAGCCTTCAGCTCGATCCGGTGGCGCAGGCACACTTGTTCCATGGCAGCGCGCTGCAGTGGCTGAAACTGCCGATGTCGCGTTTTGATTGAGGCCCACATGAGTCTGGCGGCGATGAATCTGAATTCCGAACAATGGGCGCTCGAGCAGGATGCGCGCGATGAGCTGGCGGCATTTCGCGACGAGTTCCTGATCCCGAAACATGACGGCCGCGAGCAGGCCTATTTCTGCGGCAACTCGCTTGGCCTGCAGCCGCGATCCACATGGGCCGCGCTGCAGACAGAGTTGGAAGACTGGCGTGATCTGGGCGTCGAAGGGCACTTCCGCGGGCGTAACCCGTGGATGCCTTATCACGAGTTGGTTCGGAAACATCTCGCCGAACTGGTGGGCGCGCAAGAATCTGAAGTGGTCGCGATGAACTCGCTGACCGTCAATCTCCATCTGCTGATGGTCAGCTTCTATCGACCGAACAAGGAGCGTCCAGCGATCCTGATCGAGGCTGGCGCTTTTCCGTCCGATCGATACGCAGTGGCTTCACAGATCGCCTTTCATGGTTTTGATCCGGAGCGCGATCTGATCGAACTCGGGCCGGACAGCGAAGGCGGTACGGTGTCCATGAGTTCGTTGAAGCGCGTGTTGATGCAGCAAGGGCACCGGATTGCGCTGGTGCTGTGGCCGGGTGTGCAGTATCGCACCGGGCAGCGGTTCGACCTCAGGCAGATTGCCGATCTGGGGCATCGTGCTGGTGCGATGGTCGGATTCGATCTGGCCCATGCTGTCGGCAATGTGCCGGTCGACCTGCACGCGAGTCAGGCCGATTTCGCGGCTTGGTGCAGCTACAAGTATCTGAACTCCGGTCCGGGATCGATCGCCGGTGCCTTCGTGCATGAGCGCCATGCCCAAACGGACCGTCCGCGTTTTGCGGGCTGGTGGGGTCACGATCAAGCCACGCGGTTTCGCATGGGCCCGAATTTCCAGCCTTCACCGGGTGCCGAGGGATGGCAGTTGTCGAATCCTCCGATCTTTGCGCTGGCGCCCCTGAAGGCTTCGCTTGAGGTGTTCCATCGTGCCGGACTCCCGCGGTTGCGCGCGAAGTCCATGCGCCTCACGGCGTATCTGGAAGCGTTGGTCGGCGCCCACCTCGGTGCGTTCATCGAGATCATCACCCCATCGGATCCCGAACAGCGCGGCTGCCAACTGAGTCTGCGTGTGCGCGCCGGTCGTGAGACCGGTCGTGCGCTGTTCGACGCATTGGCCGGTCAGGGGATCATCGGCGATTGGCGCGAGCCCGACGTGATCCGCATGTCGCCCACGCCACTCTATAACCGGTTCAGCGATTGCTGGCGTTTCGTCAACGCGGCGCGCGACTTCTTTGTGTCGGGTTGATTGAGTCATCGAGATAACGCACGGACAGCGGTCCCTCGTCGAAGCCGTGTTCGAGCGCCTGGGTGGTCCACGCGATGGCCTGCGCAGAGGCTTCCGGAAGCGGGGTGCCCAGCGCGATCAGCGCGGCCAGCGCAGACGAAAGGTGACACCCCGTGCCATGGGTTTTGCCGAGCTTCAGGCGCGGATGGGCGAACGTGTCCACCGACTGTGCCGTGACCAGGCGATCGGTCCCGGTGTTGCCCTGTCCATGGCCATCCTTGACCAGTACAGCACCCACGCCCAGTTCAAGCAGGCGTTGTGCGGCCGTCAGCGCGCGCTGGCGTATCGACGGCCATGCCGGTCAGATCGGCGAGTTCAGGCAGGTTCGGGGTCAGGACGCTGATGGCGGGCATCAGTTCGAGCAGGTGTCTTGGCATGTGTTGCCCGGCAAGCGACTGGCCGCGTGAAGCGACCAGAACCGGATCCACAACAAGTTGCCCGAGTCGGCCCTGTTGCGCCCAGGTGCGGATCAGCCGCAATTGTCCGACACCTCCTGCCAGCCCGACTTTGGTGGCCGCGGGGCGGAATTCCTCGAGCAGGCAGGCCAATTGTTGTGTGAACGCGCGTAAAGGCCGGGGCCAGACGGCTTCAACGCGGGTGGAATTCTGGGCGGTTTCGGCGGAGACCAGGCCGAGCCCGTGAACGCCGAAGGCGGCAAAGCTCCGGATGTCGGCCAACAGGCCGGCGCCACCGCTGGGATCCAGCCCCGAAATGGCCAGGCAGCATGGTTTGTTGTGTTTTCGCAACACATCTGTATCCCTTAAATTAGGGGCTTTAGGCTGTTGATCAGGGGTTTGGCGCATATCGAAGCGAATTTCCGGATAAACGGTGGTTGACCGCTTGTTGTTTTTTTGTCACCATGTCGTACATTCACAACAAGCCCGCGACCGAGACGATCCCGTGCACCATTCGAAGTCGACATTGATGTTCGCCATTGTCACAGCACTCGGTGCTGCGAACGTCGGTGCGTCCGAACTCGGTGAGTGGCAGGATTATGCGCGCGCGGCAGTGATGCCGTCATTCGATTGGGCCGACCGTAACCAGCACACGCCCACATTGTACGACCGTGGCGCCCAGGTCGAGCTGCAGCAGCTGTTTGCATTCCAGGTGCGTAACGAGCACCAGAAAATTGCGCTTGCCGTTGGCCGTTCGGCAGTCACCGAAACGCCGATGGCGCGAGCGGTGAATGCCGATGCATCGTTCTTCAACGCAGGCCGCAGCACCTTGGTGCGCGACCTCGTGGCGCCCAGCTTCAGTGCCGAAACTGGAAGTGGTGTGGTCACGGCGGGTGTCGTGATTGCCGAACAGCGTTTTGCGTCGCTGGGCATGGGTGCAACCGTCGTCGACACCGCCGAAGAGGTGGATCGTTCGTTGCCGGTGGAAAAAGTTGCCGGTACGGGCGTGCGCCTTGCGTACACCGCACCGGTCAGCAACAAGTTCAGTGTCGACGCCTTTGTGCAGTCGCGCGTGAACATGGAAGCACTGCACGCTTACCGCGGCGTGTTTTCCGATCCAGGCGATTTCGACATCCCGTCGCAAGCGGGTGTCACGGTGCGTTACCAGTTTGCGCCGAAGTGGCAACTGGCCGTCTCGGCTGATCGTATTCGCTACAGCGAACTCACTGCATTCTCCAGCAACTCACTGCCTACCCGGTTCCTGTCGCTGTTGGGCGACAGCACCTCGCCGGAATTCGTCTGGCAGGATCTCGACGTGCTCGGTGCTGAGCTCAGTTATGCGTTGAACCAGCGTTCTGGCCTGGTTGCCCGATACGGCACACACCAGCAGCCGGAACCCACCTCCTCGCTACTGCGCTCTGCGCTCGACGACGCCATCGGCGGCGGCTTCGTTGCGCTCGGTTATGAGCAAGGAACCCGTGATTTCGGAAGTTTTGCGGTGAACGCCACCTACGCGGACACACAATCCTTCCTCGGCAATGTTCCCGCAGCAAACAAGGATGCCACCGGCGCTCAGCTCGAGCTCGAGGCTTCCTGGCGGTTCGATTTTTGACACTTCTATCCAGGGCTTAGATTCAAGTGCGGGCTCGAGCGATCGAGCCCATTTTTTTGCGTGAATTCCGGTTCCCGGTTGCGATTGCGCGCTCGTATGCACGCGCACAGAGAACGTAGGGAACGGCAACAACGTTTCCGTGAAGTAATCCCGTATTGGTCGTGAACAGACAAATGCCCGGTCAATCGCGTAAAGTAGCGGGTCGGAATCGCGCGTCAGCATCCATGGCCCGGGGGCGATTTCCGAAGAGTTCCACCCGAGCGCACCTGACACGAACCGAGCGCTTGGCCTCGGGCTTCGTTCATCAGACCAGCGTTACGGAAGAAGGGAACAGACCATGAATCTTGGTGCAGTGATCAAGCAGGAAATCCAGCGACTCGCGCGACGTGAAGTCGGCAATGTCGTAAAAGAATTGCGCGGAACGCTGAAGAAGCAGCGCGCAGAAATCATCGCGCTCAAGAAAGCAGTCCGGCAAGCCGCCAGGCGTCCCGTGGGTCGCCCCCGTGCCGAAGCGGTTGAGCATTCGTCCGATGATGGCAAACAACTCCGGTTTTCCCCGAAACGCCTGGCGCAGATGCGCGCGAAAAAAGACATCACGCTGGGTGAACTCGCCCGACTGACCGAAACGAGTGCGCCGACGCTGACCAAATGGCTGAGCGGTGCCAGTCGTCCATCGCCAGAACAACTCCAGAAAATTTCGTGGATCCGATCGCAGAGCCCGAAGGCGCTGCGGGAGTTCCTTGCCAAGCCAGAATAGGCCTGCAGGAGTCCTTGATCGCCCCAGTCGGTGCGCTGGTTCGCGCCTGTGGCGCGCGAGCTTGCGGCATCGCCATTGCGCAAGGCTGATTCCGGCAATGCCGCTCCCAAAGTGAGACACCGCCGCGACAGGTGTGTTCCTCAGGTCATCAACCAGCCGGAACTGCGACGAAGTTTCGGACTGGTTGCATAGCCCTCCCCGATGTTCGGGGAGGGTTGGGAAGGTTTAGGCAAACACTCGCCCTTGTGCTTCGCCCTGCGGGCGCAAGGCGCAAGGGCCTCCAACCGATCGATGCGTTGTGTTGCATCGACCGGTTGAGACCGCCGCTCCCACAGCTGACAGCGTTGGGCAAGTTTCGGTCTGTGGGAGCTGTCTTTATTCGAGTGGTGATTGTTCGATGATGGCGAAGCCGCGCTCGGTGAGTTCGCTCCGCGCTTCGCGGGTGGCTTTGCCAAGCAGCAGGATCGTGCGCGGCTGCGCGCGCACGGCCCCGGCATCCAGGAACGCGGCGATGTCGTCGTCCCAGCTCAATTGGTCGACGGGCACCGGCAGATAAATCTCTCCCTCGCAGTCGGCACCGAAGCCCGCGCCAATGTGGCGCAGCGTGCAGGCACCGATCGGTACGCCACTTTTGCCCGGCAACGGTGCCGACAGCAATTGGCGAATGCCGTTGACCACAAATCGCGCTTCGATCTGGTTGCGCGCTGTGTTCGCCAGTTCCAGCGCTTCATCGCAGCCGCCTTTGATCTGCAGTTGTTCAAGCCCGACGACAAAGGCTGTTTCCAGGCTAGGCGTGAATGAGGACTTGCGCACGAACCGGCGACTCAATTCATCCTGACATCCCAGCGCGTTCAGCCGAAGACGGTTGTTCTCGGCGAGAGTCGTTTCGTCGAGGCGCCAGGCCGTGTCATCGATCCGCAGCAGTTCCGGAATGACGCCCCATGTGGCGGCGCCCAATGCGTCGAGCGCCAGACCAAACGCCTTGGCACTGCCAGCCGAAGACCAAGCCATGC
Source organism: Ahniella sp. (assembly GCA_016712105.1). Lineage (GTDB taxonomy): Bacteria > Pseudomonadota > Gammaproteobacteria > Xanthomonadales > Ahniellaceae > Ahniella. Next base: position 62,628 of record JADJRU010000015.1, on the reverse strand, counting down.
GATCGAGTTCGGCGGCCAATATCGGGTTGTCGGAATAGGGGTCAACGCCGAGGTGCAGCGCGATTTCCGTTCGCGCTTCCTTGAAGCCGACTTTTCGCTTGACCAGGCGCATGCCCTGCCTCTTGCCGCGTTCGATGTTCCGGTCGCGGCTCGCCACGACGGGTTCCGGTTTCCTTCCGGCATCAAACGGACCTGGCTGGTTCGGCTGATCTTCGGCCAATTCGTCGACCGCGTCGTCGCGCGCGCGCGACAGACTGTCGCGGACTTCACCGGCCCGATCCTTGATCAGGCGTTCGACGCCCTGAGGCAGGGCTTTTACCGTGTCGATCGGGCGCGTCACGATTCGCTTCAAACCCTTGAAGGTCTCGATCGTCTTGCGTTTGGTCGTGTTCCACGCAGCTTCGTCGTGACCGGCGTCCTTCAGGCGTCGAAGTGCTTCGACTTCCTCGATGCGCACCGGCACCAATTCACGACTTTCCGCGACCCAGGTGCCGAAATCCGATTCAATGGTGAATTGCATCATGTAACCGGACAGCCGAACGTCCGGCAGCACTCGATATCCCGGCCCACTCAGCAAACTTGCTTCAAGGACATCGGCGGCCTGCACATCCGATTGGGTCGACGCATCGGCTGGGGTGTCCGGCCCGGTCTCCGTCGCGACGCTTTCGGCCGGCGGTTCGAAGCCGGTCGTCGTCATCGGGATCTCGTCTTCGGCGAAACAGGCGCCGGCAACGAGCATCAGGGCCAGCAGCGGTTTCAATTCCAACTGCATACGACTTTCCCGCAGACGCCCGCATCCATCAGGTCGAAGCCCTTCTGGAAGTCGTCGATGTGGATCTGGTGCGTCAGCACCTTCTGCAGCGGGAATCCGGTGAGCACCATCTGCGTCATCTTGTACCAGGTCTCGTACATGCGACGACCGTAGATGCCGTGCAGCGTGAGGCCCTTGAAGATGACCTTGTCCCAATCGATGCCGGCACCTTGCGGCAGAATCCCCAGCAGGGCGATCTTGCCGCCGTGGTACATGCAGTCGAGCATGTCCTGGAACGCACGCTGATTGCCGCTCATTTCGAGGCCCACGTCGAAGCCTTCGATATGCAGATCCTTGACCACTTCCTTCAATGACTGCTTGGCAACATTCACGACCCTCGTGGCGCCCATGTCCGCCGCCAGTTTCAGTCGGTAGTCGTTGACATCGGTCACCACCACATTTCGTGCGCCGATGTGTTTGCAGATGCCGGCGGCAATGATGCCGATGGGGCCGGCACCGGTGATCAGCACGTCTTCGCCGATCACGTCGAATTCCAGCGCGCAGTGGGCAGCGTTGCCGTACGGGTCGAAAAACGCGGCCAGTTCGCTCGGAATCTGGTCCGGGATCGGCCAGAGATTGCTGGCGGGGACAGCGATGTATTCCGCAAAGGCCCCGTTGCGATTCACCCCGATGCCGACGGTCTTCGGGCACAGATGCTGGCGGCCGGCGCGGCAATTGCGGCACACGCCGCAGACGATGTGGCCTTCGGCGGAAACGCGCTGGCCCACTTCGTAACCGCGAACGCCCGCGCCGAGTTCGACGATTCGCCCGACAAACTCGTGACCGATCACGAGCCCGGGCTTGATCGTGCGCTGGCTCCATTCGTCCCACTTGTAGATGTGCAGGTCGGTACCGCAGATCGCGGTCTTCTCAGTTTCACCAGCACATCGTTGGTGCCGACCTCGGGCATTGGGACCTGATCCATCCAGATGCCCTTGACCGCTTCCTTTTTAACCAGTGCTTTCATCATTCGCGACATGGATTGTTTCCCCTCAGGCGACGTGCAGGCCTTTGTAGATGGTGTTGTGCGCCGGGCGCTGCTCTTCGGCGGGGCGTTCGGTGCTGTAGTAGTACATGGCGATCGAGCGTCGGAACACGTGGTCGGGCGTGTCCAGCGGCACCGGATGGCCGTGGAAGGTATCGCTGCGGGTGTTGAAGATCACCGCGCGATTGAACAGGGGTGTGACCGACTTCTCGCGACGGGACGCGTCCGTCGACCAGATCTCCAGCTCGCCACCATATTCGGCGCGCCAGTTATCGTCGTTGAGATAGATCAGCAGGTTGATCCGGCGATGGGCCCGCAGACCCTCGTGCCAGTTGAAATCGGCATGAATCCCCAGATGATCGCCCTTGCGGCTCAAATGAATGCCGGCCCCGTGCAGGTGCGGATCGGGCAGCAAGTGCTCGATGCCGGTGAGCTGTTCCAGAAAGCGGATGAACGGGCCGCTGTTGAGATCGTGCACCGCGTGGCGGATCGAGTCGGGAAAGCGCTCTTCGTGCGGGCTTGCGCGCTTGACCTCGAATCCGATGGCGCCGAATCGATCCCAGGCCATGTCGTCGTCCGGGTGCGGAAAGTCCGCGCGCATGCGCTGGGCCGCGGCTGTGTCGAGTAATCCGTCAATGACCAGATGCGGGTAAGGCGCGGCATGAAGGTAGGCGTCGCGTTCGCGTGCCGCCAGCGACGTCAAACGTGTCAAATCGAAACAGTAGGGCATGGCGGCGAATGACTCGGAACAACGGGGCTGGGAGTATATCGGGCTTGCGCCGGGTCGCCCATGAACACGACGCAACACATTTGCCAGCGCGGCGCCTTTTGTGCCAAAAAGCAGGATGCAATCGGCTCGTCTGCTGCTGTTGATCTGCCTGAGTTGGCTGGCCCTTTGGCCGGCCTGCGCACGTGCGCTCGAAGGGTTATGGCCGCCGTATGCGACCGAAGCGCTGACTGCGCAGGCGAAACAGGTTGGCTTGCAGATCGACGTGCCGGCACTGGCCGATCCGGATGGTGCACCACTGGGTGCGGTCGTCAGCTTCGGTTCCTGCACCGGCGTGCTGGTGTCGCCGGATGGGCTCATCCTGACGAATCAGCATTGTCTGCTCGGATCCCTGCAGTTGGCATCCAGTCAGGAGCGTCAAATCCTGCGTGATGGCTTTCTGGCCGGCACCCGTGCCGACGAACTGGCGTTTGACCCGAACCTGCGCGTCTATCTGCTGGCCGATCGACTGGACGCGACACGCGGCATCCTGCGTGGTGGTCAGCGAGCCCGTGGCCGTCGCCGCTTTGAAACGGTCAATCGAATCAGCAAACGAATGATCGACCATTGCGAGCGGGATCCCGACCTGCGCTGTGAACTGTCGGTGCTGAATGGTGGCCGCGAGTTCGAGTTGCTTCGGCAGCGCGAACTCCGTGACGTTCGCCTGGTGTATGTGCCACCGATGGAAGTCGCGAATTTCGGCGGCGAGTTCGACAACTGGATGTGGCCACGCCATGCCGCCGATGTCGCGTTGGTGCGGGTTTGGGTAGCACCTGACGGCTCCAGCCGGACTTTTGACGCCGACAACGTGCCATACCGATCCAGACACTGGTTGCGAACGTCCACTGCCGGTGTCGAACTCGGTGAGCCCGTGTGGCTGGCGGGTTTTCCGAGCCGGACGAACCGCAACCGCACTGCCGCCGAATTGCAGAACGTCATCGAATGGCAGTATCCGCGTTCGATCAAGGCGATGAATGAAGTGATGGCAGTGATCGAGGCGGCTGGCGAAGCAGATCCCAAGGTGGCGATGAAATATGCCGCGATGCTGCAATCGATCGCAAACTACGAAAAGAACTTCCGGGGTCAACTCGAGGGATTCAGCGCACGCGATTCGCTGAAGGTGAAACAGGCTGACGAAGCCCGCTTCAAGGCCTGGCTGCATGGCACACGGGAGCGCGAGCGTCGATATGCCAAGGATGTGGCGGCGCTGGATGCCCATCTGGAACGGTGGCGGGCACAACGTGAACGCGATTTTGTCCATGGCACTGTGCTGGTGAGTGGTGGTGCCGTGGCGCAGGGTCTTGGTTTGGCGCGTGACCTGTATCGGCTGAATCTGGCGCGCTCCCGGCCGGAGCACCGGCGGGACGCCGGCTTCCAGCCACGGGACGAGTATCGTTTTGTCGCACGGGTTCAGAGTTTCGACCGGCGTTTCGATCCTTCGGTGGACCGACAATTGTTCGAGGTCTGGCTGGCTCGTTATCTGTTGTTGCCGGAAGATCAGCGCATCCCGGAATTCGAGGAGTGGCTCGGAGCCAAAACGTTCCGGCCCGATACTCAGGTTGCCGATTATCGCGATCGGGTCGATGATCTCTTCAACGGCACACGTGTGGCCGAGTTGGATACGCGAGAGCGATGGCTGGCCGCATTTCCCGGGACACTCGATCAAGATCCTGATCCGATGATGCAACTCGCCGTGAAACTGTTTCCGGCGCTGCAGCGGATGGAACTCGAGTTCAAGCGATGGAACGGCGACGATGCACGATTTCGATCGGGATATCTGGATGCCTACGAGGCATTCCGCAAGTCCGATCAGCGACCCTTTTACCCAGATGCAAATGGCGGCTTGCGCGTGACGCTCGGCACGGTGCAGGCGCCGGGCGGCATTCAAGGCAGTCATCTGACCACCATGTCGAGCCTGATGGCAAAAGTGTCGGGGGAGCCGCCGTTCGTGTTTCCCGACCCTTTGTTGCGCATGGCAAGGCAACGGCAGTTCGGTCGCTACGCGCTGCCAGGCAGCGAGCCGGATCTGCCCATCAACTTTCTGAGTGATCTGGATATCGCCGGTGGCAACTCCGGATCGCCGACACTGAACGCAGACGGCGAACTGGTGGGCCTCGCCTTCGACACCACCTGGGAGACAGTGCCGTCGAACTGGGTATTCGATGCCGAACGGGCACGGACGATCCACGTGGACGCCCGGTACTGGTTATGGTTGCTGGACGAGGTATCCAATGCCCAGTCACTGCTGAAGGAAATGGGTGTGATGCGGACCGATCCGGAGAAAGATGATGCGCGATGACCAACCCTTCCGACTGGTCAGTGATTACCAGCCTGCCGGTGACCAGCCCGAAGCGATCCGTCGATTGATCGAGGGATTCGAGGCCGGTCTGGCTCATCAGACGCTGCTCGGCGTGACGGGTTCCGGCAAGACGTTCACCATTGCGAACGTGGTGCAGGCCGTGCAGTGTCCGACGCTGGTGCTGGCGCCGAACAAGACGCTTGCGGCGCAGCTGTATGGCGAGTTCAAGGCGTTCTTTCCCGACAACGCCGTCGAGTATTTCGTGTCGTATTACGACTACTACCAGCCGGAAGCTTATGTTCCCTCGTCGGATACGTTCATCGAAAAAGACGCCTCGATCAACGAACACATCGAGCAGATGCGGCTTGCTGCGACCAAGGCGCTGGTCGAACGAAAAGACGCGCTGATTGTCGCGACTGTATCGGCGATCTACGGATTGGGTGATCCGAACGAATACTTCAAGATGGTGCTGCACCTGACGCGCGGCGATCGACTGGATCAGCGCGAGTTGCTTCGACGGCTCACCGAGTTGCAGTACACGCGCAACGAAATGGAACTGAAGCGCGGTACCTACCGGGTGCGCGGGGAAACGATCGACGTGTTTCCCGCGGAATCGGAGTCCGAAGCGATCCGCGTCGAACTGTTCGATGGCGAGATTGAAACGATCTCGGTATTCGACCCGCTGCTGGGTTCGATCAAACGCAAGTTGCCTCGATTCACGATCTTTCCGAAATCGCATTACGTCACGACCCGGCGCACAACCCTCGAGGCGATCAATACGATCAAGGCCGAGTTGATGGATCGGCTGGAACAGCTTTATGCCGGGAACAAATTGGTCGAGGCGCAACGGTTGAAACAGCGCACCCAGTTCGATCTGGAAATGCTGGCCGAGATCGGCTACTGCCAGGGCGTCGAGAATTATTCACGCCATCTCACCGGACGTATGCCCGGCGAACCACCGCCGACCTTGTTCGACTATCTGCCGCCGAATGCCCTGTTGGTCGTCGACGAATCCCACGTGACGATTCCACAGATCGGCGGCATGTACAGGGGTGATCGCTCGCGCAAGGAAACCTTGGTGGAGTACGGCTTTCGCCTGCCGTCCGCACTCGACAACCGACCGCTCAAATTCGAAGAGTTCGAAGTGCGTTCGCCCTGCACCATCTATGTGTCGGCCACGCCCAGCGCATATGAACTGGAACGTTCGGCGGGACAGATCATCGAGCAGGTCGTTCGTCCGACCGGATTGATCGATCCCGAAGTCGAAGTTCGTCCAGTGCGGACACAGGTGGATGATCTGCTGTCGGAAATCCGCCTTCGGGTTGCCGGCGGTGACCGGGTGCTCGTGACGACACTCACGAAGAAGATGGCGGAGAACCTGACCGAGTATCTCAACGAAGCGGGTGTGCGTGTGCGCTACCTGCATTCCGATATCGAGACGGTCGAACGAGTGGAGATCATCCGCGATCTGCGGCTGGGAGTCTTTGATGTGCTGGTGGGCATCAACCTGTTGCGCGAGGGTCTGGACATGCCCGAAGTGTCGCTCGTGGCGATTCTGGATGCCGACAAGGAGGGATTCCTGCGCTCGGCCGGATCCCTGATCCAGACCATCGGGCGAGCGGCGCGAAACCTTCGAGGCAAAGCGATCCTGTACGCCGACAGGATCACGCGCTCCATGCGCATCGCCATGGACGAAACCGCGCGGCGCCGGACCAAACAGGTGGCGCACAACGAGGCGTTTGGCATCACGCCGCGAAGTGTCATCAAGAACGTCGTCGACATCATGGAAGGGGCACGCGACCGCGGTCAGGCCGAGGCCAGCGCCAGCCCGATGCGCAACGTCAAGGGGCGACGTGCGGCTGAAGAAGTGGTCGATTACCGGACCTTGACCGCGACGCAGCTGTCAGCCGCGATCAAGAAGCTGGAAACCCGCATGTATCAGCATGCGCAGAACCTCGAGTTCGAACAGGCCGCGCAAGTGCGCGATGAACTCACGCGAGTGCGTGAGTTGGCGCTGCGGTTGTAATGCGACCCATGTGGGTCTGCGTGTCGGAGTCCGGATCTCCCCCGGAAAGACGGAGCCCCTGTCCCGCTTTCGGGAGCAGGTGACCGATGGTCGGAAGGGGAGAAGACTGGCGCAAGAATCGGCGAGGAAGGGGGCCCAAACACGGATCAGCAGGCGCGTACCAAGATCCGGTTGTCGCCGGAGTTCGTCTGCCTATCGGGACTGCAGGAGAATTCGAAACAGCAGTTGCTCGGACCTTTCCGGGGTGTCGATCGGTGAACATGGCTCTTCTGGTCGGTTACCTTTCAGTACTCCCGATCAGATTCGGTATTCACGGATCCTTTTCCAGCCTCAATGGTTCAGCTGAGTGGTGCGCACGTCGATGTTCGAGCGTGGCAGTCTATCCATCATGCGGCTGCTCAGGCGATTCGTCAGGCGACCGACTAGCAATCGCGATGACCAGTTGTATCAGGCCAAAGACTCCAACTGCCACACAAGTCAGATACGCGAGTTTCAGGTTGGGATACGGGTTGACGGCACCCCTCGCAATGAGCGTCGCAATCACGACAGAGGCGAGGATTGACACGACGGCAACGTATAGTCGTCGACGGTGGTGTGGGCGTGCGTGGGGCGAAACGTTCACGAGTCATTATCCCTTTCTGGATGTGGTGGTCGTGCGGAGAGTCGCAACCGGATGCAGCGAGTCAAGATGGTCGCTTAACGAGGCTGCAGGAAAGGTTGAAACAGCAATTGCTCGGACACCTCCCGGGGGCTTTTGCCCCTGTCGAGCGGTCGATCGACGAATATGGCTCTTCTGCTCCGTTCACTTTTCAGCACTCCCGATCGAATTCGGCATTCACGGACGTTTTCTGCAGCCTCATGGGCATCTTCTCCCGCGGCGCGCCGGACAATAGATGCTTCAACCGAATCCACGCGGAATTCGTTCTCTCCCCTGTGCAAAGGCGAGACGCCTCCCCGAGAACGATCGCGAGTGTTTTCGTTCCATTCCCGCACGCCGGCTCCATGGATGGGAAGGCGCGTCTGACTGACGATTGACAAACAACCGCGCAGTTCGTGTTGGGGGAGTTCAGCCTCTGCTGCCATGACAGTTGAATCCGTCAATCCTCGAACCCGTTGGCAAACAACACGCCACCGGGGGCAATGGCCGGGCTGCCATCCAGTTCGCGCAGAAACGCCAGCAGTGCTTCGGTCTCCGGTGTGGGCAGCCCTGCGACCCGGCGGTGTGGTTGAGCCTGAGCGAGGTGTCCGGCATGGGCGACGAGCACTTCATCGATCGCCAGATACCAATTGTTCGTGGACAGCTCGATGATGTTGCTGGCACCGGCGTTCAGTGCGATGGATTCGACGCGCAGCACCGACCAGTTGGTGCTGCGGAAGCTGGGATCGTTGTCGCTGGCCGGCACTTGAACCACTGGCAAAGTTACCCCGTTCAGACGAACCGTGAGGGCCTGTGTCTGGCCGCCGCTGCGTGAGTTGCTGTATCGGAGCTCCAGAGCGCCGATGCCGCCCGGGCCGCCATCGACGTTGCTGAAGGTGAGTCGATGATTCGGATCTTCCAGTTGCACGAAGGACCGGCCACGCACCAGATCGTCGTTGTTCAGTTCGACGAAGGTGTTGATCAATTGTGCGCCACCTGTGACCCCTGCATTCTCGGCGGGCAACGTGATGCCCCCGGACCAGCGGAAGACCGCATCCAGCGTCGGCGCGGAGCCATTGTGGAAGTATGGCGCGCTGTCGAACACGCCCCGCAGGGTCGGGGGATCAATGCCTGTCAGCGCTCCTCCCAGTCGACTCCCCGAGCTTGCTCTGATCGTGCCCACGTTCAGCAGCGTGGAGGTCCCGACGGCACTGGTGGTGTAGTTCGGTGGGGTGTGGCAAGACCCGCATTGCTCACGCTGGAAGATCGTTTCGCCCTGAATGCCGAGTGCCGTGGCGCTGCCATCGGCCAATCGGAACGGGCTGCGCGGAAGACTGCCGTCGCCAAGTGACGAGACGTAGGCGGCCAGCGCATCGAGTTCGGCATTTCGTCCGGCTTTGGTCGTTCCCAATGGATTTTCAGTGAGTGCAAAATCCGGGTCACTCAGGAAGCCGATGCCGCCAAAGGCGTTGCGGATATCGTTTTCGAAGTCCTGGATCTCGTCGAAGTTGGCGCTCCAGTGCACACGACCGTGGGTCAGGCCACCGCGTCCGTTCAGCACCGTGGTGTTGCGCAAGCCTTCGCCGCGGCCGGTGAAGTCCCAGGTTCGGCCGTCGTCGGCACCGTCGACATGGCAGGTGGCGCAGGACAAGTATCCCTCTGCGCTCATGCGTGGATCACTGGCGTTGTAGAAAATCCGTTTGCCGGTCAGTACGTTGGGCGGCAAGGGTTCATTGAGCACCATGTCCACCGTTGTGGCGGATGCTTGGAGGGCCCCGGCGGTGAACAGAGCGTGGGTATCCAGCATCGTCACGCTGCGATCCATGAAGTTGTGCACAAAGGTGCGGCCGGTGGCGGCATCGCTGCACACGCCCTGTGGCGCGGCGCCCGTCGGCAGTCTCGTGACCAATGCGCCGAGACCGGTTTGGGACTCCAGTGCCAAGGCATCCAGCACCAGCAACTCGTCCATCCCCTGCAGCGTGACCAGCACATAGTCACCCAGCGGCGAGAACGCGACCGCGCTGGCCGAGTCGCTGTTGTCGATATCGATGGCGCGACGGAAACGCTCCGCCGGTGATGCGCCGAGCGGGTTCAGTTCGACCAGCAGGTTGCGGACCGTGTTGTCCTGATCGAGATCCTGGCTGGGGTGAATCAGCTGTCCTCGTTCGTTGTTCGGTTTTGTTGCCGGAACAAAAGCATGACCGTTGCGGGGAGAGAGGGTGATCGCCGCCAGTTGGTTGGCGACGCCCCGGCCGCTGGCCGTGGTGTCGCGATTCTGGTCGTTGCCCTGTTTCGGGATGCGGATCGCGCGCGTCAGCGTGAATGTGCCGGCGTGGACATCCCACACTTCAGCGTGGTGGCTCGGCGATCTGAACCGGCTGACCAACACTCGCGTTCCATCGGCACTCACCGCGACACCACGAGGATGGGGCCCCAGCGCCAACGATCCGGTCTGTTGCCGCGTCACGGTATCAAAACGGCGCAATTCGCCACGGTTGCCAAGCGTGACATAGGCCGTCGCGCCGTTCGGAGAATGGGCTACGCCAACCGGACCGCTACCGTAACCGGTGTCGATGGTCGCCAGCACGCCGCCCGTGATGTCGTCATGGATGCGGATCCGGTCATCGTCGTGGCAGGTCACCCACAGTTGACCGGACGGCGCTCGGGCGATGGCACGTGGATCGGAGCAGGTCGGATACTCGGCGAGTTTTGCCAGTGAGTCAGCATCTAGGACACTGATCGTCGATGCGTCCGGATTGACGGTCCACACGCGCCGACGTGGCGAATCACACAGGATCGGCGAACTGGCCGTGGGCTGTTGCACCGGCAAGGGCGCCACCACAGTGACCACACGGGAACGGCTCGCGATGGCACCGGAGGGGATCACGACCTGGACCACCGTTCGCCAGTGACCGGCAGCGCTGTAGGGGTGGTTGGCGCTGCTGTTCGAGCTCCAATCGGTGCGCACTGATCCGTCCCCGAAATCGAAGCGGTACTCGAGGCTGTCCGCATCCGGATCCGCGCCTGTGGCACCGAACATGACGGGTTGACCCGGTGCGGCCGGGTAGGGTGTTGCAGTGAACAGATCAACCACCGGTGGACGATTGCCGCCGACCGAACCGCCCGTGGAGAACGTCCAGGCATAAGCCGGCATGGGGTTGCCTGCCGCGTCGCGAATGCCGTTGAGGCGCATCTCGTACGTGGCGTCGGCAGTCAATGGTGCGGTCGGCTGAAAAGTCAGGACGTCATCGAACGAAAACGTCCAGCGTCCGGCCAGCGGGGGACCGAACGTCCCGGGCCCGGTGATCCGTCGCAGGCGCATGCTGTCGCCATTCACGATCGACAAGGTGTCGATTGTTTCGTGGATCAGCACGCTGATCGGAGCGCCCAGCGGATAGTTGGTCTGGCCCGCCCGGGGAATATGAAACCCGACAGTAGGAGGCCGGGTGTCCGGTTCGGACTGATGCGCGTGAATTGCATAAGCCTGGCCCGGTGAGCCCACCACCCGTCACCAACAGGTTGCCGACCGGCAATGCAAACTGGCTGATGTCGATCTGGTTCGACATCGTGGCGAACTGGCGTACCGAACTTCGTGTGCGGAGATCGATCTTGTGGTCGCCGATGAATCCGAATTCATCCTGGAACTGCGCATACATGGCACCTGATGAACCATTCGGACGTGCCAGCGGCACATCGGCCACGAACCTCAGTTCCCCCGGATTGGTGGCGTCGACCATCCGAAACCGTTGCCACCGCCATCGTTGTACGGAAACACGATGTAGAGCTCGCCGCCATCACTCCAGAGTTCCGGCCAGTAACCACCGGGACCGCCAGTCTTGAGCACATCCAGCAGTACCGGTTGCTGCGGATTGCTGATGTCGTAGGTGGCCACGCCGCTGCGACTCTGGTCCGACGCATAGATCAGCAGGTTGCCCAGCACGAAGGGATGACCGATCACCCCGGTCTGGCCGAGGTGATCCCAGGTCGACTGCAGGGTACTGCCTGGCGAACCTGGTGGACCATTGGTGTAGATCGATGCCAGGCCGCCCACGGCGTTGTAGCTCCACCAGGTCTGCTCGACATACCAGGGTTGTTGCAGGATGCCGCGGACGCCGACTCCAAAGGGTGCCGCTTCCGCGCGTGTCACACCCGGAACAGCGGCTTGTGCACGGAACGACCAGTCGAGCCCGCCGCTATTCGGGTCGTTGTCGGCGCCGATGACCAGAAACGGACCGGCTGCACCGGTTTCCATGTTCTGGCCCAGAAAAAAGTAGCCGTGTGCGTTCACGGGTTGCCGAGTGGTGCCCAGGCTGCCCATCGCGTTGGCGGGTGCGTTGACGATGATGCGCGGGTTCGTCGGGTCGGTGAGGTTCCACATCCGGACCTGCAGGTTGGAACCGGGAATACTCGACGGCGATTCCGGCACCGTAAACAGGATTCCGTTGTGCCAGGCGAGGATGGCGCCGCGACCATCGCCGGTGGCGAAGGGTCCGGCGAGCAGTTCGCCGGCATTCCGCGTCACGTTGGGGAATCCGATGCCGGTTGGCCACTCCGTAGTGGTGGTCTGGGCCAGCGCCAGACCGCAGTGGGCGGTCAGCAGGACACCGGCAAGGAAGTTCCATCGGGTGCGGGATTTGGACATGGGCATGACTCCTGGAACCTTTCATCGAACCGATCAAAACGGGCGCTTTCCCCAGCAATACGCAAGATGCCGGCTGAAACGACAGTCAATCGTTTCGAAAGCCTGTGCAAATACCCGGTCGTGCGAAAACACGATGGCGTTCAACAGCACCTGCAGATTGTTGCCCGGCCCCAGGGCCTGCGGCTGATATTCACCCGGCTGATACATGACGACTTGTCCTGCCCAAGCGTTTTGCCGATAGGTGTAGCCGAGTACATGAGTACCGTCACCTTCTGCATAGTCACTGGCGAACAACATCTGCAGGCGGCCGCTGCCCGGTTGGAGTGCCAAGGTTGGGTAACGTTCGTCCGGGATGTTCGCGAACCACGGGTAATTTCCGCTGGGCACGCCCGCAGCGGGATCCCCGTACGATGTCTGGCCGGCGTAACCGATACCGTTCGTAGTGATGAAATGGCCCGGCGCCACATTGATGACGCGTTGCCCGGAAACGGTGTTCCAGCTGACGTTGCCGGTCGCGGCGGCACCCAGCAGAGCCTGCATGGATTCCTTGCCCGGCAGTTGATAGATGCCATGGTGGAAACTGACCACCCCGCCGCCTTGCGCCAGGAAGTGCTGAACCGCCGCGACAAACTCCGTTTGCTGCAGCGCGCCGTTCACACCGGACGGAATCCGGTGTGCAAAATAGACCAACACGTCATAGGACAGCGGGTCGCTGCCGGCCCGAAGCAAGCGGGTGGTCGCAGCATCCAGTTGATCGGTCGGCAGTTCGAGCAGCGCCTCGGTGCTGTCTGCAAGATTCAGCATCGGCAACACGGCGAGTGCGGCGCTGATCTCACCCGGTTGCGTGAGTTGTTCGGCTGGAAGTCCATGTGGATTCACCTCGTCGCTGACGATGAGGATTCGCAGGGGCGCGTGGTCCGGCAAAACCTGCGCGGCGAGCATTCGGGGAGAGCATGACCGCAGCCATGATCAGCGTCAGGCTCATCGCTCGACGCAGGTCGGTGGCAATACAAGGTCCTTTCACACAATCCTCCCGGAGGCCTTCGTGGCTGGGCCGTTTCCCCACAGAACGCAGGAACCAAGCCGGAACGACATCGGCCCAATGATTCCGGCACAATGTCGACCAACTCTGGCAACCACGAGAGGCACCGTGGTGAATCCCTTTTTGACGACGATCTGGCGGCATGGAGCGCGGGTGATGCGGCGGCCGGCGATCGTCTGTACCCAACTGCCTACGATGAACGGAAGACCATCGCCAGCCGCAGTCTGCGTGCTTATGGGCAAGGGGACCAACTGCACACCACGGTGCTCGTCAACGAGTGTTATCTCAAACTCTCGGGTGCGCCGGCACAAGCCCAAAGTAAACAGCATTTTCTCGCCCTCTGCGCTCGCGCGATGCGGCAGGTGATCGTGGACTCGGCGCGTCGGCATCTCGCCGAAAAGCGTGGCCCGGGTGATGCCTGGCATGTGACGCTTGGGGATGCTGCGGCACAAAGTGCGCCGGCCGGACTTGGCCCTGAGGCGATTACCGCGTTGGATCAGGTGCTGACCGATCTGGATCGCCGTGATCCGCGCCTCGCGCGTATTGCCGAATGCCGGATCTTCTCAGGTATGGATACGGCTGAGATCGCGAATATTCTGGGGATCACCGAGCGCACTGTTCAGCGGGACTGGCTGCGTATCAAGGCACTGCTGACGGTGTTGGTGGAAGCTTGATCGAACTCGCTTTCTCTTGATCCGCTTCGAAGCGTTTGAGCAGGTCGAGAAAGTCTCGCCGCGTGTCGGGATCCAGGGGGACAACCGGAGCATTCTTGAGAATTCGCTGAAGCAAAGGTGAGTCGAAGCTCACGCGGTCGATCAGGCGAGTGTCCATTCCGGGTCCAGGTGTCAGGCCCATGGCTTGCAAACGTGCCGTGGTCTGTGGATTGCAGTCGCCGGGAATGTCGCCTTCCGACTTCAGTTGTCCGTCCACCAGTGCAGCCCGGAAGGTTCGGTATTGCGCTTGGGTGCAAGTGCGGTTCAGATCGCCGATCGTGAATGGACTCGATTTCCCCAGCAATTCGCTGGTGATCATGCTCACCAGCTTGGCGCCATCGCCTGGTGTCTCTCCCGGTGCCGCATGCTCGGCATAGGCCTTGGCGAGTCCGTTGTCACCCACTTCGAACAGAAACCACGCGGTTTGCGCCGCATAGTCCGGACGAATGTCGGCCCGCTGTCGTGGCTCGATTTCGATCATCGTACGAAGGCGAAGCAGGGTGGTCGCGATCGCTGCTTCCGACCGGCCGGTCTGCAGCGCAGACACCGCAATGCCGTCATACAACGAAGCACGCTGGCGGGGATTTTCGAGCTGCGTCGCCTGGCTTTCCAGTGGTGCGAGCGGTTGATAAGCCTCCTCGTACAGGCGTTGGCGCAGCAACAAGGATCCGTAGTTGGTCAGCAACACGAGGCGAACCGGGTGGTTGGGGCCTACCCGTGCATCGGCGAGTGCCAGCGCCTTCTTGTACTCGCGTTCGGCCTCGTCGAGGCGATGGCTCATCGCATGCGCCACGGCACGTGCGAAGTGAAGTCGCACCTGACGCTCATAAGGCCGATCCAGATCATCCAGCGCCAACTGCGCCTGATCGAATTGTCTTTGTGCGTCGTCGGGTTTGCCCTGATCCACCAGCAGACGCGCATAGGCGGAAGTGATGTCATGACGCAGGGTGGGCGGCGGCGCCTTCAGTTCGCCAAGTCGGACGGCAAACTGCGGCAACATCCCGGCATGTGCGGCGTGTTCGCCCTGTTCGTTTCGGATCTGCGAGTGAAACAGCAATGCGGCCAACTGCGCTGGACCCGCCTCGTCAATCGGGACCAGCAGGTCACTATCGACCAGCAGACGATCCGCCTCGGTCAATTGCCCCCGCTCCGCGAGCGCGCGTGAATGGGTCAGCGTCAATTCCGCTTGCCGGGCCGGATCAAGCGGATGGTCGCGCGCGAGTTCCTGCGCCCGTTCCAGCAGCGTCAGGGCCTGCTCGTATTCACGCAGGCTGATCCGGATCGTCGCCAGCTGCAGGAGCACACGCGCCTGGAATTCGGGGTCGGCAGCAGTTTCGTGCAGGTACCGCTGCTCGGCGCGATTCAGGACTTCACTGATCGGGGTCCGTCCTGCGTCATCGGAAAACGGATCACCTGCAGACAGGACCTGGGTCAGTGTCGTCAGCAGTGCTTCTGCGCCGGGCATAGTCGCGTTGGCGTTCGGCGTTCTGGAGGGCGGCCAGGGTGCCCACTGCCATCAGTGCCAGCGCCGCCAGCATGGTGGAGACCACCAGTCGATGCCGAGCGAGGAACCGTTGCGCCAGATACCAGCGGGTCTGCCGCCGGGCGCGACCGGTTGGCGTTCCCGATATCGGCGGATGTCTTCGCTGAACTCGTCCATGGACCGATATCGATCGGCTGGCGCAAAACTCAGGCACTTCAACAGGATGCTGTCCAGATCTCCTTCAAGCAGGCGTCGCAGGCGAGGCTCACGGACACGCCTGCTGGCCAGTTCCGGCCCGCCTTGCGATTGCAGGCGTTGGCTCGGAAAACTGCCTTCACCCTCGTCCGGATAGGGCCACAGGCCGGTCAGCAGCACGTAACACAGCAGGCCCAGTTGATAGATGTCGCTGCCGACTCCCACCGCTTTGCCCATCAGTTGTTCGGGCGACGCGTAACGCAAGGTCAAGGGCATGGTGCCGGTCAACGTGTCCTTGGTCACAAAGGGTTGATCGACCAGCCGTTTGGCGATGCCGAAGTCAATCAGCTTGACCTGGCCATGGGCATCCACCAGCACATTGCCGGGTTTGATGTCGCGATGGATCACCAAGCGTGCATGGGCGGCCTGCAACGCATCGGCCACTTGCAGGACGGCATCCAGCAGGGACTCGATGCCGACCTGGCTGATACTGCGGGCCTGATCGATGGGTACTCCGTCGATCCGCTCCATGACCATGTACGCACGGCCATCACAGATCCCCACGTCGAGCAGTGTGGCAATATTCGGATGCTTGAGTTCGGCGAGAATCCGTTGTTCGTTCAGGAACCGGTGTTCTTCCAGTTCATTCTGGACTGCGCCGGCCAGCAGTTTGACCGCCACCGGTTCGGCTACGCCGTGGACATCCCGCTCGGCGGCATACACCACGGCCATGCCGCCGCGACCGATCTCGGCAATGAACCGCAGGCCAGGGATTGGCGGCGGGGCAATGTCGCCACTGCACTGCAGCCAAGGCGCCTGCATGCCCGACAACGTTGTGGTCTGATTGTCGGAGGCCACGGCCAGCATCCGTCGGAGCAGGCTGGCCGAAGGCTCGTCGATTTCCGACAGCAGACGCTCACGTTCGGCGAGGTCTGCTTCCAGCAATTGCTCCAGCCGCTGGTCGAGCAGCGCCGCGTCGGGTCTGACGCTCATGGTGTCTGCTCCGGGCCGGTGGCAGGCGCTTGCTGCAATGGGGCGTGGTTGCGTCGCATCTTGTGTTCCGGGCCATCCGCGTGGACCGAGTATGCACCCGATCCGACGCGAAGCGATCCATCGTTCATTCGAATCCATCACCAAACAGGTTGTCGCCAAGTGGCACGAATGCAGCCTCGATCGCCCCAATGTCACACCGGGCGTTGCCATCGCCGTCGCCGTCGGTTGGTCGCTCGGCGTTCAACTGATCGGTGCCCAGGCAAGCCGTGATACCCACGTTGAGGGGGTTACCGGCATCACGCAATGGGCTGGCGGCATCAGGCTGATGGAACGCCGACCACGATGCGGGATCGACGACCAGGTTACCGAGGAGCGGATCGTCCAATTCGACATTGCTGGTGCCGAGTTCCAGAAAGCAGCCGGCACCATCGGTGGCGTTGAAATGGTCACTCGACACCGCAGCCAATCCTGCCAGGCAGGCCCCCTGGGTGTTGGCATGGAACACCGAATTGGCAATCAGCATCGGGCCCGGCGCGGCACCGGTCAGGGCTCACACCAAACCGGTCGTGGTCAACGATCGTGCTGCTGCGCACGACCACGTCACCATCCACCGCCGCCAGAGCGGTCCCGCTGTTTCGCGCGAGGGTGCTGTTGATGACTTCGGTCACGCTGCCCGCTTCGGCGGCGATGGCTTCGCGTTCAATGGGCACAGACTGATCGTCATTGTCTCGGATGCTGCTGGACCGGATCGTGAGGTTGGCATTGTTGCGGATCGCCGCACCCAGGCCCGCTGTCTGGTTGTTGTGCAGGTCACTGTCGGTCAGTGTTGCTGAACCGCCCAGCACAGCCAATGCGCCGCCGCCGGCGTCCGAAACGTTGCCTGACAGTTCCAGACGTGACAGTTGCACGTCCTGCGCATTGAGCACCCGGATGGCGCCGCCACTATTGGTATTGAACCCACCACTCAGGCGCAGGCGGTCGATGCTGACGGTGTCTCCAGCTGCCGCAATATCAAAAATCCGGTCGATGAAGCCGAATCCGATCGTGGGGCGGGTGGCAGGAGTGCCGATGCCCACAATGGACAGTGCATCGGTGATATCGAGGTCGCCATCGGCCGCCGAGTCGGGGCCGGGTTGAGCGGGGCGTGTCAAGGTCACCATCATGTCCGGCTGCCCGAGTGCGATCGAGTTGAAGCCTGACAGCGCATTGGCTTCCATGACCGCGGCACGCAGCGTGCACTGTTCGCCATTCGCTGTCGATACGTCACATTGCGTATCTCCCGGCACCAGATCCACCTGATCATTCGCGGTCACGTTCACCTGGAAAGCCATTGGATCGGCCTGTGCCGCGAACACTTCGAGGGCACCGATCTCGCACGCGGGTGACGGTGGCGACAAAGGGGCGATCGTATCGGTCGGGCGCACGTTGCCGAGCTGATCTTCGTCGAAACACAGGAACAATTCATCCGGCACGGCGTCGAACACGGGGCTGCCGTTCAATGGCCAATGGACCCAGGTCAAGCGGTTGGCGGGGCGCATTGCCTCGGGCGCCAGAACCGGATCCTGAGTCAGGTTCGTTGCGCCGCCCGGACAGGACCCGTCTGCAATCAGGTTGTACCTGTTCATGTCCGCCTGCGGATTGTTGATGATCGAACAATCGGCTGCACCGTTGTCGGCGAGGATCGTCGAGCTCATCTGGAAGGTGCTGCTGCCCGCGTTGTCGATCACGCGTATCCCGTACTGGTCGTTGAAGACGATCGTGTTGGATTGCAGCGACGTATCGTCGGCGCGGGTCCAGATGCCGCCGCTGTTGCGGCTCAGTGTGCTGTTGGCGACTGTCAGCGAGCTGCCGGTCGGCGCGTGGATCGCTGAGCGCTGCGAGGCGTCGGCGTGCTGGGCGATATTGCCGCGCAGACTGCTGGCGTTCACGAGGCCAGACCCTGCGGCATGGACCGCGGCACCGAAACTGCTGGCGGTGTTTTCCGAGAGGTCGCTGCCGAACACATTGATCCCCGTTCCGACACTGCCTGCGAGGGCACCCCCCGAGGCTGCGTGGTTGTCCCTCAGCACACACCGGTCCACGAACAGGTTGGCCCCTGAACTGATCCATGCAGCGCCGCCCAGGTTGGCCGTGTCTCCGCCGCGAATATCGAGATGACGCAAGGTAAGCCTCTGGCCGGGTGGCAATTCGGCACGGAAGACGCGGTCGGCGACCGTTTGGACGATCCGCGTACGTGGCAATCCATCCAGTACTTCACCTTCGATCAGCAATTCTTCGGTGACATTCAGATCGCCGATGCTGGCCGAAGGTTCGGCGCCTGGGAGCACACACTCAACTGGAAAGGGGCGTCGCCCAGCGCATGATCAAACTGGATCCGGTCGGGTCCAGGCTTGTGGTTCGCTTGCATGACCGCGGCGCGCAGGGTGCATTGGTTGCCCGGTCGGGTGAGATCGGCATCGCAGTTCGGGTCGGCCAGGCTGGCGTCCGGTGTATCCGTGTTGCGGAGGTTGACCAGATAGGTTGCAACGGGGGCGGTGGACACCTCGATGGCGCCCATGTCACAGCGCGCGTTTCCGATCTGATCACCTTCCAAGGGGCGCATTTGGCCGATTTGGTCTTCATCCAGGCAGGTCAGCGCCGGTTCGACCTGTGCCGATTCCGGGGTGCCCTCATCAACGCCGGGCGAGGCGAACGAGGGCGGATGGAAATAGGTGATCTGGCCCGGTGTTTCGGAAGCTTCGAGTGTTCCCAGGATCGGTGGGTCACTGATGTTGCCGTCGACAAAGAGGCACCGCAGTTCGAGCTGCTGATCTGGTTCCAGCCGACACGCGCCTGATCCACCGTAGCGCCGCCAAACAGGCTGATCTGGCAATCGAACAGGTCACTGTCATCGAGGATGTTGTTCGCGATCACTACATCATCACCCGGTGATACCGACACGAACAGCGCATAGTCGGAAAAATCGGTGAGGGTGCTGTTGCGCACACGGAGGCTGGCTGGTGTGATCGCCGTGATACCGCCTGTATCGGTGCCTCCGATCAGGGGCCGAGAGCCGTCGATAGTGCTGTTCAGCACGTTAAGAGTGCTGTTGTCGGCGGTCCGGATCGCATCGGCCTGACCGAGAGACGGATCGTCCCGGATGTTCCGGATACTGCTGGTGCTGAACGTCAGTACGCCGGTGTTCATCACGGCCGAACCACCCTCGACACATCGGTTCAGCGTGAAGTCGCTGCCTTCGATGGACATCAGGCCGGCATTGTGGATCGCACCGCCGCTCTGGGCACGGTTGTCGACAAACCGCACGCGATCGATGTCGACGATGCTGCCGATCGCCGCACGGATCGCACCACCATTGCCGGCGCCGGCATCACCGTCCTCGATGATCATCCCTTGAAAAGTCACCTGGGCATTGTTCGACACATCAAAAATGCGGT
Organism: Ahniella sp.; assembly: GCA_016712105.1. GTDB lineage: Bacteria > Pseudomonadota > Gammaproteobacteria > Xanthomonadales > Ahniellaceae > Ahniella. Next base: position 42,602 of record JADJRU010000015.1, on the reverse strand, counting down.
CGGCGAAGGTCGCGCGGATACGCGGCAGGGTGGTCACATCGTTGGGGATGGCCAGAACGCCGATCACCACGTCTTCCGTGATGTCCAGGTCGCCCAGATCACCGAGCCCGGCATTGTTCAGGACGATCTCGGTACTGACCGGCAGCACGATCTGGTCCAGTGTGGCGGTCGCGTTGGCCTGCATGATCGCGGCACGCAGCGTGCATTGATCGCCCGGAAGCCCCGGGTTGGAATCACAGCCGGCAAGCATGATGTTGGTGTCGCCGGCATCGGAATTGAAAGTGTTGACCACCAGGATCGCGGCGGAAAGGGGGCCGCTCAACAAGAGGGTCGCGATCAACAGTATCGTGCGTATTCGGACAAACATGGGCAGGCTCCGTTCAGTTGGCTTGTTACGGAGTACGCAAGCCCTGCCCAGAAACGACATCCGATCCGAATTCCCGCCCCTCAATACAAAGTTGATGCCGCGGCTTCGCGGACCGACCGCCAAGCCCCGGACTAGAGGTCTACACCCTTTGTTTGATGGCCCGCCAGATGGCCTCGGGTGTCGCCGGTGAGGCGAGCGACACTGGCCCGTCGTGTCGCTCTGGTGCAAACGCGGCCACGGCTGCCCGCAAGGCTTCGCGCACCGACAGCGCCAGCATGAATGGTGGTTCGCCCACTCCTTTGCTGCCGAAGATCGTGTCGGTCGTGAATGGGGCTTCCCGCCGGTAGAGGTCGACTCGGAAGTCGTGCGGAATCTCGCCAAGGCTCGGGATCTTGTAGGTGCTGGGTGCGTCCGTCAGCAGCCGGCCTTGTGCGTTCGTGACCAACTCTTCGGATGTGAGCCAGCCCATCCCCTGCACGAAGCCACCTTCGATCTGACCGCGATCGATGGTTTCGATCAGACTATTGCCCACGTCGTGCAGCAAATCGACACGCAGCAAGTGATGGATGCCGGTATCGCCGTCCACCTCGACCTCACTCACCGCAGCGCCATACGCGAAGTAATAGAACGGTCGGCCATGCAGCGTGACCGGGTCCCAGTGGATTTCGGGGTGCGGTAGTAACCGGTGGCGGAAAGGCTGATGCGTGCATCGTAGGCGCGATGCACGAGTTCGGTGAACGGAATGGCCCGCCCAGGATCGTCGGCAACACGACAACACGTGTCGGCAAATTCGAGCGACGAAGCCTCACAATTCAGCGCTGCCGCAGCAATCGGCTTCAGTCGCGCGATGAGGGTGTTGCAGGCATCGGCGACAGCCTGACCGTTCAGATCCGAACCCGAACTGGCCGCAGTGGCCGAGGTGTTCGGAACCTTGTCAGTGCTGGTCGTCATCACGCGAAAACGCGAGATCGGCAAGCCGAGGCATCTGCTGGCCACCACCAGCATCTTGCTGTGCAGGCCCTGGCCCATCTCGGTGCCGCCATGATTCAGTTGCACACTGCCATCGTGATAGATGTGGATCAGTGCGCCTGCCTGGTTGTAGATGGTCTTGTTGAACGAGATGCCGAACTTGACTGGCGTGATCGCGATGCCGCGTTTCCTGCGACGCGATTGTGCGTTGAACGCCGACACAGCTTGTCGGCGTTCGTCGAAGGAACTGTTGGCCTTCAGTTGTGACCACAGGTCCGGCAAGTGATTGTCGATGACCGCCTGACCATAGTGCGTCTGGTTCTCCGGCGCGTCGTTGGCACCGCGGTAGAAATTGCGTTCGCGCACGAGTTCGGGCGGCAGGCCCAACCGCGTGGCAATCGCAGCGACCATTTCTTCGCCGACAATCATGCCCTGCGGGCCACCAAAACCCCGGAAGGCGGTGTTGGAGGGCAGATGGGTCTTGGCCATCCGACCGCGTACCCGGACATTCGGCAGGAAGTAGGCATTGTCGACATGCACCATCGCACGCATCAGCACCGGCGGTGACAGATCCACGCTCCAGCCGGCATCGGCGATCAGTTCGATATCGGCGGCGTGGATCTTGCCGTCGGCGTCAAAGCCCGCTTGCCAACGAGCAAGGAATGGATGGCGTTTGCCGGTCAACTGCATGTCCAGCGTGCGGTGCAGTTTCAGTTTGACAGGTCGGCCAGTCAGCAAAGTGCCCAGTGCGCAGATCGCCGCAAAGGCATTCGCTTGGGTCTCCTTGCCGCCGAAACCGCCGCCCATGCGCAGACACTTGCAGGTGACCTGATGGGACGAAAGCCCCAGGACCTGCGCCACGATGTGCTGGGTTTCCGAAGGATGTTGCGTTGAGGAATGAATCACCAGTTGGCCATCACCATCCCACTCGGTCCGACTGCAATGCGTTTCGAGATAAAAATGATCCTGCCCGCCGATGTCCAGCGTGCCTGCGAGTCGATGCGGCGCAGCGGCCATAGCCGTTGTCGGATCACCACGCTCGATCAAGGACGGCTTGAGGTGGAAACTGTCGGCGGCTTCGGCCGCAGCGATCGTGAGGCAAGCTGGCAAAGTTTCATATTCGGCAATGACCAGGGCTGCCGCCGCGCGAGCCTGATGTTCGGTTTCTGCGAGCACCCAGGCCACCGCTTGGCCGTAGTACAAAATTTCGTCGACCGGAAGCAGCGGCTCATCCGCCACGATCGGGCCGGTCTGGTTGCGGCCCGGGATCTCGGCAGCCGTCAACACACAGACCACACCCGCTGCAGCGCGCGCTTTGGTGGCGTCGAGTTTCAGTAAGCGTGCATGCGCATGCGGCGCCTGCACCGGCCAGGCACCCAAGGTGCCCGGTGCATCGGGCAGTTCGTCGGTGTACCGCGCCTGCCCGGTCACATGGCCCAGGGCGCTTTCGTGGACGATACTCATGCAGCCTCCACGAACTGCCGGAACAGATTGCCGATCAGCGCCATCCGGTACTCCTTGCTGGCCCGGTGATCACTCAGCGGAGCAAACTCGCTTGCGAGTTTGGACACTGCCTCATCGACAGTGCCCGGATCGAGCGTCCGGCCAAGCAAAAACGCCTCCGTGTCGCGCGCTCGTTTCGGAATGGCGGCGACCCCACCATAAGCCAGCCGTACAAATCGGATCACCCCGGTTGAGTCGGTGTCGACGAGGAACGCTGCCGCAACAATGCTGATGTCATCGGTCTGGCGTTTCGCCACTTTGTAGAAAGCCTGACGGCCCGGCGACACATCGAACGTCACCGCAGTGACCAGTTCATCGTTGTGGCGGGCTGTCCTGCGATAGTCGAGAAAGTAGTCGGCAGCGGCTACCGGTCGGCGTCCATTCGGCCCGGCCAGTTCGATCACCGCGTCGAGGGCCAGAAGGCATGGCAACAGATCACCGATGGGTGATGCGGAGCCGATGTTGCCGCCCAGCGTCGCACGATTCTTCACTTGGCGCGCGGCGAACCAAGGCAACACCTCCGTGATGATCGGCAGGTCATCGCCCAGTTGGTCTTCCAGTTGCGACAACGTCACCCCGGCGCCGATACGCCACGACGACTCACGACGGTGCACCTGCTGCAACTCGTCGATCCGGTCGAGCGCGATGAATCCCGGCGCGACCGGTTGGCCACGACTCAACGCAACGCCTGTATCGGTGGCGCCGGTGATCCAGACATAGTCCGGATGTGCGGTCTTGTTCGCAATCGCTTCGGCCACCGTGGCTGGCGTCAGGAATGTGGGTGCCGAGCGCGGAGTGAAACCGGGGTCTTGATCGATAAAGCGGGGCAGGGCACGTGGGCGTTCCGAAGTTGGCACCGCGGCCACTTCAGCCATTGCCTGGCGAATCGTGGTGTACCCGGTACAGCGGCACAGATTGCCGTCGATGCAGTGGTCGCCGAGCGTGTCCTCGTGGAACCCGACAAACAGGCTCATCACAAAACCGGGTGTGCAATAACCACATTGTGACCCCGCACACCGCACCATCGCGCGCTGCACCGGATGCACTTCATCCTTGGTGGCCAAGGCCTCCACAGTCACGAACGAACGTCCCAATACCTGGCCCATCGGCAACAGGCAGCTGTTCACCGCGCGCAGCCGGTTCGAATCCCCCTCGCGCAACACCTCGGCCACCGTACAAGCGCCACAATCCCCATCACCGCAGCCTTCCTTCGTGCCGGTCAATCGGTGTCGCTTCAACCAGCGCAGCAAGGATTCCCTGGGGTCGTCGCGGTCGGAAAATGGGTGTGTCGTGCCGTTCAGGCAAAAAGTCGAATAGGCATCCATTGGTGCAGCGTACCCAGCAGGAGGGCGGCGGGCAATTGGGGGTACTTTCTTGCCGCTGGGAATCGGTGTCGTTCGGATTGTCCGGAGTTCCTTGCAAATGGCCAAAACTGTCTTCAGACTCGTGCTCGACAGTCGCAGAGGTGGCCGCATGAATCGCCCGTTTTGCCTCGTACTTTCGGTTCTGGCGTTGTTCGGCTTCGGGTTGTTTCCGGTCAGACTTCCAGCCCAGGCGAATCAGCAACCCGACATCACGCTGCCGGTGCCAGCGCCAGACACGACGCTCGGGACATCCGTCGGCTTTGCCCCGACGGTCAGCGATCCGGATGTCGGGGCCGGACTGATGGAACTGGAGATCGATATTTCCGATCTTGACGGCGCCGGCCCGCTCAGTGTGGCGAATGGGGATTACGGACGCTTCAGTTGGGGGCTCGGGACCAACGTGACGTCCGATGTCGGCCTGGCGACACTGCTCCAGACCAACAACGCCCTGTCATCGTTCACCTATATTCCGCGAGTTGGTTATGCCGGCGTGGCGCGTCTCGTTTTCGAGATCGATGATCAAGGCAATACCGGCACGGGCGGTGTGTTGTCGCGTACGCGCTTCATCGACATCGACGTGTGCGCACCGTCGGAACTCGGAACGGCAGCCTGTGCCACCAACAACCAACCCGACATCACCTTGCCTGGCTCGATCTCGACGCCAGCGGGTCAATCCGTGTCGATTGATCCGGTGATCAGCGATGTGGATGTCGGGCCTGGCCTGATGGAGCTGGCAATCGATATGTCCGATCTGGATGGTGTCGGTGGCCTCAGTGTGATCGACGGTGATTACGGGCGTTTCAGTTGGCCGTTTGGCGTCAGTGTCACCAGTGATGTCGAGATTCGCACGCTGGCGCAACTCAACAGTGCGCTGACATCGTTCAGCTATACCCCGGCCGTTGGGTTTACCGGGCTGGCCCGGATCGTTTTCGAAATCGACGACCAAGGTAACTCCGGTAATGCCCTCACGGTCTTGTCTCGTACCCGATTCATCGACATCACGGTTCTGCCGACTGGAACCTTGCGATTCGCGAACGGCTGCACGCTCAGTGTTGGTGAAGGTGGGTCGGTCGCCATTTCAGTCGAACGCATCAACGGAAATGGCGGGGCAGCCTCGGTGCAGATTCAAGCGCAGGCCGGGACGGCACAATCTCCGGCCGATTTCACGTTTGCAGCGACACAGGTGAGTTGGACCCACGGCCAGAGTGGCCTGCGGACCGTCAACGTTCCGATTGTTGCCGACGGCATTCAGGAGCCAACGGAGTCTTTGACCATGCTGATGGCCAATTCCAGCGGTTTGGTGATCGGTGCGCCGTCGACCAAAACCGTGTTCATCCAGAATGTCCCGGTGGCACAGTTTGTCTTTTCAGACGGGCTGGAAGGCAACTGCGGTAATTGAAGCCGGCTGGCTGGCGAAGCAAGAACCGGGACTGGGCAAGCGATCCTGAAACCCGGAGCCGAGGAAGACATGGTCACCGTCAAGTGGTCCGATTTGGCATTGGCGTTGGCGTTCCAGTTCGTCAGCGCCGGAAGTGAAGACGAAAACCAGGCGTGCAAGACGCGGCAATTGTTAACTAGTCTCATGTCAAGCGGGCTGGTTTGACGCAGGTCAAGCGCTGCTCTTTGCGGCGCCACAACAATCCGGGTTGAATGGCCTTTGGCCTCAGGACTCCGCCAGACATGAGCAAACGCGAACAGATTCCCCTTCAGGTCATCGACGAGATGTATGTCTCGGAGCGCAAGGTTTATCCGCGCGATGTCGACGGCCGCTTTCAGCGCCTTCGTCGCCTGGCCGTATTTGTGCTGCTCGGCTTGTATTACGGCGTTGCCTGGCTGAACTGGGATGGTCGGCAGGCCGTGTTATGGGACTTGCCAGCCCGCAAGTTCTACGTCTTCGGCATGAGTTTCTGGCCACAGGATTTCATTTTTCTGGCATTGATCCTGATCATTGCCGGGTTGTCGCTGTTTTTCTTCACCGCACTGGCCGGACGTTTGTGGTGCGGATATGCCTGTCCGCAAACCGTCTGGACCGAAACCTTCCTGTGGATCGAACAGTGGCTGGAAGGCGATCGCAGTCAGCGCATGAAACTCGACGCGGCGCCGTGGTCGGCGAACAAGATCCGTCGCAAGCTGGGCAAACACACCTTGTGGATCGTGTTCGCGTTGTGGACCGGCTTCACGTTTGTCGGGTACTTCACGCCGATCCGCGAGTTGACCGACCGGGTCTGGCCGTTCGCCTGGAGCGGATGGGAGACATTCTGGGTGTTGTTCTATTCGTTTGCCACCTGGGGTAATGCCGGGTTCATGCGCGAGCAGGTCTGTAAATACATGTGCCCGTATGCGCGCTTCCAGAGCGCCATGTTTGACCGAGACACGCTGATCATCGCCTACGATGCCAAACGTGGCGAGGAACGCGGCGCCCGCAAGCGCGGCGTCGACTATCAGGCCAAGGGTCTGGGTGATTGCATCGACTGCACGATCTGCGTGCAGGTGTGCCCGACCGGCATCGATATCCGCGATGGCCTGCAGATTGAGTGTATTGCCTGCGGGGCGTGTGTCGACGCCTGCGACGAGGTCATGGACCGCATGAATTATCCGCGCGGGCTCGTGCGCTACTCGACGCAGCACCAGATCGACGGTCATCCGACTCATGTCTTCCGCTGGCGCATCCTGATCTACGCCGTGTTGCTAGGTGCCCTCATTCTGGGTGTTGCGCTGAGCATCCTGTGGCGCAAACCCGTCATCATGGACGTGCTGCGCGATCGGAACGCGCTGTACCGCGAAACCTTCGACAAACAGGTTCAGAATGGTTACATGCTCCGGATCATCAACAAGACGACCGAATCCCGCACCTTCACGCTGACGCTGGATGGTCCCGAAGGCATCGTGTTTGCGCGTGATCCGGGCCTGATCGAGTTGCCGCCCGAAGAAGTTCGGACGATCGGCGTCTTGTTGGCGTCGCCACCGGGCGTCATTCGAGGCAAGGCCGACATAGAATTCGCGCTGCATTCGAAAGCCGACGACCTGACGGTGACCGAATCCTCGCGTTTCTTCGCTCCGGAGTGATCGATGCGCATCGTGCGTGAACCCATGTTCTGGCTGGTCCTGGCCTTCCCCATCGCGACCATCGTGGCGGGCATCCTGACGATCCGGCTGGCCTCGTCCGATGGTCCATTGGACGCCGCGCCGGAGTCGGTGCAACGTCGTGCCCAGGTTCAGACGACGGATCTGGGGCCGGATCAACGCGCGGCCGAACTGGGGCTGACGGCAACCTTGCTGCGGCAGGAAGACGGGCACTGGGCCTGGACGGAATGGCCTCGGCTGGAGGGGGCGGTGCCGAGTTTGAGCGTTCTGCACCCCAATCGTGCGAATCAGGATGTGCACTTTCCGAAGGTCAGTCCCGGCGAGATCCTGACACTGCAGTCGGATCAACTGCCCTTGGCGCTCTGCGAGTTCCGGCTTGAAGACATGGCCCAAGGCTGGCGACTGGTCGGGCGTTTCGATGAAGCAAGTGGACAGGTCCGCTTCCATTCCAAGTTGGCCCCGTGACGGTTGTCGACACACAGCTGCTTGAACCCACTGCTGCGGCCGCCGTGGCGTGTTTTCATTGTGGTGAACTGACCCGGTCGCCGCCTGGATCGGATGGTCGGTACTTTTGCTGCACGGGCTGCGAAGCCGCTTCGACCTACATTCAGCAAAGTGGCCTGGGTGACTATTACCGCCTGCGCACGGAACGGGGTTCCCGCCCCAGCCCCAGCGATCTGGCCGTGTTCGACCGTTCCGAAGTGCTGGCGCGTTACAGCCGCGAAAGCGGTGAAGGACAGTCGATCGAACTGGCCATCGAGGGCATGCATTGTGCCGCGTGTGCGTGGCTGATTGGCGAAGCACTGCGCCGGCAGCCCGGTGTGCGCGATGCGAGCGCGAACTTCGTCACGTCGCGGGCGCGAATTGCCTGGTCGCAAGGTGAGGTCAAGCTGTCCGACTTGTTGGGTCGAATCGAAGGGCTGGGTTATCGTGCCAGCCTGGCCGGCACCCGCGAGCAGCAGGAGCAACGGCGCCAGGCCAGACGCACGCTGATCCTCCGTCTCGGTATTGCCGGCCTCGCCAGCATGCAGGCGATGATGTTTTCGGAAGCGCTGTATCTGGACGTCGCGGGTGAGATGAGTATCGCCACGCGCGATTTTTTCCGGTGGCTGAGTTTCCTTGCCAGTACGCCGGTGATGACCTACTCGGCCTGGCCTTTCTGGCAGGGCGCCTTGAACGAGTGGCGCCTTCGCCGCTTCGGCATGGACACTCTGTCGGCTCTGGCGATTGGTCTGGCGTTTGGCGCCAGTCTCGTGGAAACCCTGCGTGGCGGTGTCCACGTGTGGTTCGATGCCGCCGTGATGTTCGTGTTCTTCCTGCTGCTGGCGCGCAGTCTGGAAGGATTCTTGCGCGGCAAGGCCCAGGCTCATCTGGAGCGGCTCGCATCGGCCAGGCCGGCGTTGGCCGTCAAGGTGTCGGGAACACAGCTGCAGACCATTCCCGCCGAGCAGATTGCCGTCGGCGACGTGTTGATGATTGCAGCGGGCAGCGCTGTCCCGGCCGACGGAACACTCGACAGTCCGCGTGCACACTTCGACGAGTCGCTGTTGAGCGGCGAGTCGGAGCCTCAGGATCGCCAATTCGGCGATCGGGTGCTGGCCGGCTCGATCTGTCTTGATGCACAGGCGCGCGTGCGCGTGGTCGCCGTCGGTGCCAGCACACGCTTGTCCGAGATCGAACGGGCCATTTCACAGGCTGCGGCATCGCGCCCTGCCGTGGCGCTGTGGCTCGATCGGTTGGTGCAGCATTTTGTGCTGGTGATTCTGGTGCTGGCGGCATTGACCACGTTGGTGTGGTTGCAGATCGACGCCAGTCGGGCCTTGCCTCTGGCGCTGGCCGTGTTGATGGTGTCGTGTCCCTGCGCGCTCGCCTTGGCAATTCCGACGGCGCTGCTTGCGGCCGAATCCCGGCTGGGCAAATCCGGACTCCTGTGTCTGGATACGGATGCGCTGCTGGCGCTTCAGGAGATCGATACGGTCGTGCTCGACAAGACCGGTACGGTGACCGAAGGACAACCGCGTGTGGATGCCATCGCGTGTCTGGGCGATCGTGATGCGGACGCATGTTTGGCGATCGCCCGCGCACTGGAACAAGGTGTCACGCATCCGGTGGCCGAGGCATTCCGGGGTGATTCGCCCTGGTCGGCCGAGGACGTGAAGGTCGTTGCGGGTTCCGGGGTGTCCGGTCTGATCCATGGCCGCTTGTGGCGCCTGGGCTCACCGGCGTGGATCGGGGATACCCAGGCACCGGCGGGAACGATCGTGCTGGCCGATGATTCGGGCCCCATGGCGCGCTTCCATCTGGTCGATGCCCTCCGCGCGGACGCCATTGAGTTCGTTCAGGCACTCAAGGCGCAAGGCCTGAACGTGGTTCTGCTCAGCGGTGACCAGCCGGCCACCGTGTCGGCAGTTGCGCAGCAACTGGGTATTGAGTCCTACCGCGCCAGCCAGTCTCCGGAGGACAAACTCGCGGATCTCAGGCTTCGGCGAAGCCAGGGGAGTCGACTGGCCATGCTGGGCGACGGCATCAACGACGCGCCCATCCTGGCGGCGGCGGATGTCGGCTTCACGTTTGCAAAAGCGGCCCCGCTGGCTCAACACGCGTCCGATCTGGTGGCGTTGAACGGGCGCCTGACCGGATTCCTCGATGCACTGGATCTGAGCCGCAGGCTGCACCGGATCATCCGCCAGAACCTGTTCTGGGCACTCGCTTACAACGTGCTGATGTTGCCGCTTGCGGCCATCGGATGGATCGGCCCTGGTCTGGCTGCCCTCGGCATGAGTCTGTCATCCTTGCTGGTGACCCTGAACGCCCTGCGCCTGCAACGACGATGATCAGCCTGCTCGGACTCATTCCCATCGCGGTGCTCCTCGTGCTGATTGCCGGGGCGATTTTTGTCTGGGCGGTGAAGTCGGGCCAATACGACGATCTCGATGCCCCCGCGCTCGATATTCTGCGCGATGATCCCAAGCCGATGCCGAAACCCACCGAGGCGCCACCGATCGAGCCCGAACGTCGCGATGAATAGTCTGGTCCTGAGTGCCGCACTGCTCGCAGGTTTGGGCGGCAGTCTGCATTGTCTGGCGATGTGCGGCGGGATTGCCGTGGCGCTGAATGCCGATGCGCCACCGCGCGCCGCGTTCTGGTCGGCACTCAAACTCAATCTCGGACGCATCCTTGGCTACACGTTCGCCGGAGCCTTGGTCGGTGTGATCGGCGTGTCGTTCCTGCAACTGTTCCAGGCCCAGACCTGGACGTTCCATGTGCGTCTGCTGGTCGGCGTGGCGATGCTGATGATCGCGGTGCGTTTGCTGGATGTGCGGCAGAAGCTCGCATGGTTGTCGGCGCCCGGACGGTGGATGTGGACGGTTCTGCAAAAGCTGCAGGCACCGATCCGGCTGTTGCCCTTGCCACTCCGTGCTCCGGCATCGGGACTGCTGTGGGCGTTTCTGCCCTGTGGCCTGAGCAGCACGATGCTGATGGCCGCCTGGTTCGAAGCGGATCTGTGGCGCAGTGCCGCGATCATGCTGGCTTTCGGCATCGGAACCCTTCCGGCGATGACGGCCGTGGCGTGGTCGGGTCAGCGCAGTATGGCGCTCCTGCAACGTCCGGGCTGGCGCATCGGTGCCGCCGCGTGGATCGCTACGGTCGGGTTGGTGACGCTCACGTCACCATGGTTGGCAGGGCTTCATCCAGTGTTGCCCGGCGCATTGAAAGCGCTGGGTTGTGTGGTTGATCAGTAGTCCGACTTGAGTCCGTTCAAGCGGCTCGGGGCATCACTTCGCGTGTAATGGTCTTCCCGGCTGCCAACTCCGCCAAGCGCAGGTCATAAGCTGCCTGCAAGTTCAGCCAGAACTGCGGCGTGCTATCGAAGTATCGGGCAAGCCGCAATGCCGTGTCAGCACTCACGCCACGTCGCTCGCGCACGATGTCGTTCACCCTCGGTGCCGGAACATTGAGTGCTTTGGCCAGCGCATTGGCACTCAAACCGAGCGGTAGCAGGAAATCTTCGCGAAGTACCTCGCCGGGATGTATTGGCCGCATGCCGTTCCTGATCATGAATGCCTCCGTTCAGTGATAATCGACAATCTCGACTCCTTCCGCGTGTTGACCGTTCCATTTGAAGCAAATGCGGAATTGATCATTGATCCTGATGCTGTGCTGACCTTTGCGCTGGCCCTGGAGAGCCTGCAAATGATTGCCAGGCGGCGATGCAAGATCACGCAATTCCTGTGCAGCCTCGAGCTGAGCCAGCTTTCGACTGGCGATTTGCGCGATGGACGAAAACAGAATCATGGGCAGAAAATATAACGGATCGCGTTATACGACAAGATGGCCTCGTTTCGGATCAGAAATTCATCTTGGCACAGGTCGGGTGCCGTTCAGGAGGATTGTTCAACGACTCTCATTGGCGATCGCGGCGGTGCGTCCTTGCACCTTCAGAACATTGGAACGCCCATGGTGAATCGGTTGACCAAGTAGCCATGCATTCGGACAAACCAAAGACCGCACGCTTGACTCGAAACTCACTCGAACCCGTCGCGGAACACCTGCACGTCGATCACCGTGATGCCGCCGAGCAGATTGCTTGTGGCTGGCAACTGATTGGCATCGCCGGGGTAACTGGCACTGACGGTCCATGAACCGGCCGGAATCGCATTCGTCGCGTGAGTGGCCTGGCCGCCGGTGAGTGGCAGCGAAATCGGCGCCAGATTGCCGATCGTCAAGTCGACGTTGCCGGCCACGGTGCCCGAACCGGGCGCGACCACGGCGGCCTGCACCGTGAACGTCTTCGTGTCGGAGGTCAGGCTCGGGTCGATGTCGACGAGAATGCCGAGGCTGGTCGTCGCACGCGCCACGTTGAACGCAGCGAGACTCGAATTGCCGGAATTGAAGCCGGCATCACCGGGATACGACAGCACGATGTTGTAGGTACCCGCATTCAGATTGAGGGTGGCTGACTGGGGCAGGGCGCTTGCACTGTAAGTCTGCACGGTATTGCCATTGACCGTGAGGGTTGCCACGCCGCCGGGCAGAGCAAGCGACGGCGCCTGGCCTGCGAAATTGATCGTGAGCGAAAAGAGTTGGTTGGCTACCGGGGTGAATGCCGGCGGCGTCAGGCTGATCGCAACGTTCGCCTTGTTGACCACTTGGCCTGCGCCGATGGCACTCGCCGATCCGTTGAACGACGTATCGCCGGCATAGGCAGCTGAAACGGTGTGGGTGCCAACGGTGAGGCCACTCTGGATGTTCTGGACAGTGCCGCCGCTCAAGGACAACGCCTGCGCCGAGCCGTCGATGTCGAGGCTGACCGTGCCACCTGGTGTGCCTGCGCCTGGCGCAGTTGGCGTAGCCGTCATCGTCAACGTGACCGGTTGGCCGAACACCGAAGGATTGACGCTGCTGGTCAGGGCAAGGCTGGTATCCGACTTGATGACTTGCTGGTTGCCACTGAGGGTCTGGTTGCTCGCCAGGAAAAAGTTCTGCTGGGCAAACGCGACGCTGACCGCGTGGCTGCCCACCGGCAAGCTGCTTGTCGATGTGGTGGCAACACCGCCGGTGAGCGCAACACACGCGGTCGGCGAACCAGCGACCGTAAAGACCACACAACCACTGGGTGTCGCGAAGCCTGCGGGCACACTCGCCACCGTGGCGGTGAGTGTGACCTGCTGGCCAAATCGCGAGGGATTGGCGCTGCTGGTCAACGTGGTGGTGGTCGCTGCGTTCTGAGTGAACGAGACGGTCGTTGAATTGGTACTGACATTGCCGGCGACGTCGGTCTGTCTTGCCGTGATGGCATGGACACCGAGGCCGAGTCCGGCATTACAGGAGAAGGCTGCGTTGAGTGCCGGCGAGGCTGCCGCCTGAACCGCGCAGTGCACGGTCGAACCGGTTCGCACCTCGATGTCTGCAGTGGCTTCCGCGCCATTGCCGGTGACTGTCGCAGACGGTGGAATCGTCACGCTGGAACCATTGGTCGGACTGGTGATGGCCGGTGCAGCGGCGACCGTATCGATCGTGACATTGAGCCCGGCGCTCACAGCCGCCTGCCCGGCGCCGTTGATCTCGCGCACGGTGAACGTATACGTCCCGTCCGTCAGAGTTGGCGGCGTCAGCGAATACGTGGTGCTGCGGCACAGGTGGCGTGCGCGGGTCACAGGCTCCGTACCGTTGACGAGCAGGATGGCGGTTTCACCGACCACGCAGGTCCCGCTGAACGTCGGCGTGTTGTCGTTCGTGATGTTGTCGGTGTTCGAGCGACCGGAGTCGCTGCCGATCACGAGGTCGGGTGTGCCGGCCGGTGTGGGTGCCGGATCAGCCAGGAACCGGGCGCTGCCCATGTCCCCACCAGCTGCGTAACCCACCATGACCTGACGGCCGTCGGCCAGCACCTGCCCGCCCGAGCCCGTATCGATCGCCGATGACAGAACGGGCTGCACCAATCCCGCCGACCCGAATGTCGTGTCGAGTGAGCCGTCATCCCAGTTCACCCGGGTCATCAGGAAATCGCTGCTGGTGCCACCCGACAGGATGGTCGTGCCCCCAAACACCACGAGCTTTTCGTCGAATTGCAGTGAGCCCGCACTGAACTGATCAATGCGCCCGGTGCCATTGTCGATCACCGTGAATCCGTTGGTTCCGAACGTTGTGTCCACCGAACCGTCGGCGTTGATCCGACCCACACGCAGGACGTTGCGGTCGGGGCTGCCCGTGTTTGCGCGACCGGCGATCAGGATCTTGCCGGTCGGCAGCACGCCGATGTATTCAATGTCGTTTCGCGGGAGGTTGCCGGTGCCGTTGGTCAGCACCAGGATGCCGTCACCGTCGAATCCGGTATCGAGCGAACCGTTGATGTTCAGGCGGATCAACGCGTACTGCGTGCCGCCACTGACTGTGGTCGAACCCGCGACCAGGATCCTGTCATCCGATTGCACGGCTGCCGCCCAGGCGTTGTCGATGCCTGCGCCGATGCTGACCCGACGCAAGCCGGTGCTGTTGAACGTGGTGTCGGCCGCGCCGCCGGTGGTGAATCGTGCCACGGCAAAGTCCCAGTCTGTCGACACATCGCTGGTCGATCCGAACACAATGGCGCGGCCGGTACTGTCCAGCACCACACCGGCAGCGTTCGCACCATTGGTGCCAAACGCGGCCTCGGCGATGCCGTCGCCGCTGTAGGTGGTATCGAGTGTGCCGCCGGTGGTGAAACGGAATGCGGCAAGTCGCGGCGTGAACGGTGCCGAGAGATTTGTCCGGTTTGCGGCAACCACGGGCTTTCCGTCCGTCTGGACCGTCACACCCATGCCTACGTCATTGGTGCTGGCCAACACAGGAAAGGCCAGGCCATCCCCATCAAAACCGGTATCCAGTGCGCCGTTTGTCGCGTGGCGGGCAAGCACCACGTCGGTGTGGGTGGCCAGGTCGGTGCTTCCGGCAACATACAGTGCGCCGGAGCCATTCACGGCGACACCCTCGGCATAGTCGACGCTGCCGCCGGTCAGTTGGCGCAGGCTGATGCCATCGCCGTCATACGACGTGTCGAGCAGGCCATTGACAGTCAGGCGCGCAACCGAAATCTGCGAAGACGTGGCGACCGTGTCATAGGCGTAACCGGAAATCAGATACTTGCCATCACTTTGAACCGTACCCGCGAGCGCGTTGCCGATGGTGCGCCGGGATTCACGACGATCTTGCCGTCGGAACCGTCACCAAACGTGGTGTCCAGTGCACCAGCAGTGGTGAATCGCGCAGCGCACGATTTGAAGAAGCCGGAATTGTCGTTGTCGCAAGGGCCGCTCGCGATGATTCGGCCATCACTCTGGATACCCATCGCGCGTGCATCTTCCTGGCCACCCTGGATATCGACCGAATTGCTGCCGTCGCCGTCGAACGTCGTGTCCAAGGCGCCGGTGGTCGCATTCGATCGCGCCACGAACAGGGTCACGAAACCACCGGATATGAATGAACCTACGCCCACTGGTCGCCCGCTGCCGTCAAGGCGGAGTGCGTTGTAGCGGGCGCTGGCGCCGGAACCACCAAGAGGATGGATGACCACGCCATCGCCATCGAACGCGGCGATCAGATTGCCGCTGCTGTCGAGTTTGGTGATGCCGGCATTGCTGCCGGCACGGCCGGCGGCAAAGATGTTGCCACTGCTGTCGATGGCGAGCCCGTTGAATCGATCCTGGGCTGCAGTGCCATCCATCTCGACGAGGATCTTGCCGTCACCACTGAAATTGGTATCCAGGGTGCCGTTCGTGTTCAACCGGATGATCGATCCGTCGCGATCGGAACTGCTGGTGTTGTCGCTGTAGCCGGACACGAGGATTCTTCCGTCCGTTTGGACTGCAACAGCCTGCGCCCGATCAAATCCCGCGCCCAAGGGGCTGACGTTCACCAGCAACATGCCATCACCGCTGAAGGTCGTGTCGAGTGTGCCATTCGTGTTGTACCGGGCGATGGCAAAATCGCCGCCGTTACTGAGGCTGTCTGGCCTACGGCGACAATCTTGCCATCGGACTGCAAGGCCATGGCGAAGATCACATCGTTGCCGCCCATGATGGTCTTGACTTCACCTCCGGTACCGAACGACGAGTCGACGCTGCCGTCGCTGTTGTAGCGGGTCAGCGCGAAGTGCTGCAGGCTGCCTTCGTAGTAACCGCCACCCGAGATGATTTTCCCGTCCGATTGGGACAACACGGCATTCGAATCGGAGAACGTCGCCCGTGTCGTAATGTTGATCAGAGACAGGCCGTCCGTGTCATACGTGGGGTCGAGGTCGCCGGAGGGGTTCAGTGGCGCCGCCGTGAACGGTATCGAGCCGATCAGAAGGACCCAGGTTGCGCTGCGAAACATGTTCATGAAGAACCCCTGATGTAGGTCCGAAACCGGCCAGTCATGGGTCGAGTCTAGTCGCTGTCGCTGCGAGCGGCATGTGCCGCCATTGGCAGCTTGCCTTTAAGCGAACAGGTCACCCTGCGCACCAGGCTCAGGCGGCACCCGGAACAAATCGATGCGCAACTCCGACTGTTCGCGCCGCTCCAGCCGAACTTCTTGCAGGCAACCCGGAATCGCTGGCGAATGAGTTCGCCGAACACGCCCTGACCTTGCATCCGATGGAAGAATCGGGCGTCATAATCCTTGCCGCCCCGCAGGTCCTGAATACGGTGCATGACGTGATCGGCGCGGTCCGGGAAGTGTAGGGCAAGCCACTCGCGAAACAGGTCCTTCACTTCGTGCGGCAAGCGGATCAGCGTGTAACTCGCGTGGATGGCCCCGGCACCGGCGGCGGCTTCCAGGATTGCTTCGAGGTCCTGATCGCTGATCACCGGAATGATGGGGGCCACGAACACGCCAGCGGGCACGCCTGCGGCATTGAGTCGGGCGATGGCTTCAATGCGGCGATGTGGCGCCGTGGCGCGGGGTTCGAGAATGGCCGACAGGCGGTTGTCCAGCGAGGTGACGGACAGGAAGACCTGGACCAACTGTTGTTCGGCCAGTGGCTTCAGCAGATCCAGGTCGCGTTCGACGAGGCTGTTCTTCGTGATGATGGTCAGTGGGTGTTTGTATTCGAGCAGCACTTCCAGGACCTGGCGGGTGATGCGGTGCTCGCGCTCGATCGGCTGGTACGGGTCGGTATTCGCCCCCAGATTGATGGCCGAGACCTTGTGGCCGGGCTTGCGCAGTTCGGCGCGCAGAAGTTCCGCAGCATTGGTCTTGGCGAACAGTTTGGTCTCGAAGTCGAGGCCGGCCGACAGGTTCAGGTAGCCGTGGGAAGGGCGCGCATAACAATAGACGCAGCCATGCTCGCAACCTCGATAGGGATTCAACGACAGGTCGAACGGCAGGTCAGGCGACTGCTTGAGGCTGATGATCGAACGGGCGCTCTCGATGCGGACTTCGGTCTTCGGGCGCTCCGGTTCCCCTGGTTCCCTGAACCAGCCGTCGTCGAACACCTCGGTCCGGGTCGACTCGAAGCGGCCTTCCTGGTTGCTGGCGCTGCCGCGGCCTTTGATCGGCGCCGGCTTGTCCGAGGGCGGGTTCATGGCCCATTTTCGCACGATGGGGTGCCTCGGAGCCTCAAACTGTGCGGTCCAGCGTTGCGACGCGGGAAATGTTCGGGCTAGCATCGGGAACAAGCGCGGCAAGCCAGTCGCAGCTTTCGCACGGACCTTGGAGTTCGAACACGTGAGCAGACGGATTGACATCAGGGCCGGAGAGTATTTGTTCCGGGAGGGCGACGCGCCCACTTCGGCATTCCTGATCGAATCGGGCCGTATCGAGATTTCCACCCATCAGGATGGCCAGCCATTGGTGCTGAGTGTGCTCAATGCTGGCGATCTGCTCGGCGAAATGGCAGTGATCGACGACGCTCCGCGCACCGCTGATGCCCGGGCGCTGGATGACGCCACGTTGATCGAAGTTGATCGGACGCAGATCAACGAGCGGATCGACAGCGCCGATCCGATCGTTCGGGCGCTGTTGCGCGGACAGTTGTACCGGTATCGAACCGCGCTGGCCCAGTTGCGCAGCAGTACCGGTGGCGCGGCGCCGACCGCGAACTTTCCGGCGCAGAACCCGCAAATGGATGCCGACGGATATGACGACAGTGCGGTCGCCAAGATCTGGCTTGAAACACAACTGCGGGAAGCGCTGGCCAAACGCGAACTGGATGTGCGCTTCCAGCCCATTTACGAAATCGCCGAACGACGGATTGCCGGATACGAAGCGCTGGTGCGCTGGACGCATCCAACCCGAGGTCCGGTGTCGCCGATGGAATTTATTGCTCTGGCGGAGGAAACGTCACTGATTCTGCCTGTCGGCGAGTACGTGCTTGATCGCGTGGCCGAGGCCCTGGCGGAGATTGCATTGCTCCAGCCAGAAGAAATGCCGTTCGTGGCCGTCAACATGTCGGGGCGGCAAATGGCCGAGGCGGATATGCTGTCTGCGATCAACACCGCTGCCCACAAACACGGCATCGATCGGCGTCTGTTCAAGGTTGAAGTGACCGAGAGCCTGACGCTCGATTACGCCCGTGTCGGTGACCTGATTTCCCGTTGCCATGATGTCGGCATCAAGGTGGCGCTGGACGATTTCGGAACCGGCTACTCGAACCTCGGGCACCTGCACAAACTGCGCTTCAACACCGTCAAACTCGATCAGGGATTCGTGCGTCAGATGCTCGATGCCCCGCGGTGTTTCGCAATCGTGCAGGCGATCGTCGACATGGTGCGCACGCTGGATGCCGACCTGGTGGCCGAGGGTGTTGAAACCGAGGCCCAACTGCTTGCCCTGGGCTCCATGAATTGCCGTTATGCGCAGGGTTACCTGATCGGCAAGCCGCAGTCGCTCGCTGAAATCAAAGGGAACCACAGCCGATGAGCAAACAGAAGGTCTACGCGCCTCGGCGACGGAATTGGTTGAAACCCATGGTGTTCGGTGTGGAAGTTCCGCTGTTCTGGTTTCCCGTGGTCTTGGCTGCAGGTCTGCTGTTGACTCATTATCTGATTCGTACCGAGATCCAGTTGTGGGCGAATCATTTCCTGGACGGCTATCGATGGATCGGTGTCGCACGCCACGGAGCGGTGGGCTACAGTCTGGATGGTCATTTTGAGGTTGAGTCACTGGCCGTAGAGCCGGATTCGGATGATTCAAGTGCCACCATCCGGATTGACCGCATTGAAGTGAAATCGCCCGGACGTTGGTGGCTGATGCGCACACAACTGCCCAGTTTCGATTTTTCCTCGTTCGGTACGCCGAATCCCAAGCGGCGAGACATCGATCGACTTCCGCCCACCGATCGATTGGGAATTCTGTTCCATGGTATCGATTGGGGTGCTTACGGTTCGGAGTTCGTGTTGCCCGAGATGGATTGGGTAGGGCCTTACAGTGGTGCATTGTTCGAAGCGGCTGGCTGCGAGCGCGACTGGTGGTGGCACGGAAACGATTTCGCTGATCGACTGAGACTCCAGACACCCGATGGGGAAATCGCGGTTCAATTTGAAGTCTTGAGTGAACGTGAACTGCGTGCGCGTGTCGAGTTCGGCAGCACGCTCAGTTCCCGTGCGATTCTTGAGCGCCGGTTTCGGCTTGGGGATGCCCGGGATTTCGTCAATATTGATCCCGAAACGTGGCGGACCGAGCATACGCGGTTGCAAGTGGTCGACCATGGTTTCGTTGCGGCTCGCAACCGGTATTGTGCTCAAGCTGCCGGCATCACCGAGGCGGAGTTTATCGAACGGCATATGGTGTCGGTGGAACGTATGTTGCTGGCGAAGGGTCTCAAGTGGACTGATGCCATGAAGGCTGCGTACCGCAGGTATGCTGAAAATGGTGCGGAAATCATTTGGCAAACGAACTATGGCAAAGGGATTGCCTATGAGGACATCGCGCACCGAACTGATGCGGCGGTGTTTACGGTCATGAATGCGTCGCTGAATATTGTCGGGGGCCCTGAAGTTGCATACCGCCCGGAAGTTGTGCCGCCGAAGCCGATTCCGACCTCGGGCGATCTTGAATCAGTCTATGCGCTGGTTCGTCGAGAGCAAGGCATGAACGCTTTGCCTGAACGATCCCAGATGGCCGAAGAGTCTGCAAAACGGCCGAAATCATTCAAACTGAGGGTCGACGAAAAGGGCGATGGAGACGTCAGACCCAAAGCAGAGGCGTATCCGGAACACGTGATCATCTCTCTTCCGCCGGATTTTGATGTGCCGAAGGATCAATTGCCCGACTACGTGGGTCGCCTGGTGCAAGTCGACCTGATCAATGGCAGTAAACATCGCGGCCATGTCGAGTCGGATCTCGATGAGCGACTGACGATCCGGATTTCGGCCGCAAGCGGCAGCGCGTCGATACCGCTTGCGCACAAGCACATTCGAAAAGTCACCCGTCTCGACTGAGCATGGGGTGACAGCGTTCACTCCGGCCGGACTGGATCCACTGGACTCACATACGGAACACGCCGAACCGTTCGCGTTCGATCGGCGCATTGAGGCTGGCGGACAAAGCCAGTCCAAGCACACGCCTGGTGTCGGCGGGATCAATGATCCCGTCGTCCCAGAGCCGGGCCGAAGCGTAGTAGGGGTTACCTTGCCGCTCGTACTGGTCCCGGATCGGAGCCTTGAACTGTTCTTCTTCTTCGGCGCTCCATGATTTGCCGGAGGCTTCCAGACCATCGCGGCGCACGGTGGCCAGGACGCTGGCTGCCTGTTCGCCGCCCATCACGCTGATTCGGGTGTTCGGCCAGGTCCACAGGAAACGCGCGCCATAGGAACGACCGCACATGGCGTAGTTGCCGGCGCCGAAACTGCCGCCAATCAGCACGGTGAATTTCGGGACGTGGGAGCAGGCCACGGCGGTCACCATCTTGGCGCCGTCTTTCGCGATTCCGGCGTTTTCATATTTCTTGCCGACCATGAATCCGGTGATGTTCTGCAGAAACACCAGCGGGATGTTGCGCTGGTTGCACAGTTCGATGAAGTGCGCGCCTTTCAGTGCGCTTTCGGCAAACAGGATGCCGTTGTTCGCGACGATCCCGACGGGATAGCCGTGGATATGCGCAAAACCGCAGACGAGAGTCTTGCCGAAACGTGCCTTGAATTCATGCAGTTCGGAGCCATCGACGATCCGCGCGATCACTTCCCGGATGTCGAATGGCGTGCGCGTGTCTTTCGGAATGATGCCGTACAGTTCTTCGGCTGGGTACAAGGGCTCGGTCGGCGATTGGACTGCCAACTGCATGCCTTTTGGCCGATTGAGGTGATGGACGATGTCGCGTGCGATCATCAACGCATGCTGGTCGTTTTCGGCAAAGTGATCAGTCACGCCCGAAATGGAACAATGCACCTCGGCGCCCCCGAGTGATTCCGCGTCGACGATTTCGCCGGTGGCAGCTTTGACCAGAGGTGGCCCGCCCAGGAAAATCGTGCCTTGCTCCTTCACGATGATGGATTCGTCGCACATGGCCGGCACATACGCGCCGCCGGCTGTGCAGGAACCCATGACCACGGCGATCTGCGGAATGTTGCGAGCCGACAATCGAGCCTGGTTGTAGAAGATGCGCCCAAAATGGTCGCGGTCCGGGAATACCTCGTCCTGCAGCGGCAGGAACGCTCCGCCGGAGTCAACCAGATAAATGCATGGAAGATGATTCTCCGACGCGATCTCCTGCGCACGCAGGTGTTTCTTGACCGTCATCGGGAAATAGGTGCCGCCCTTGACGGTGGCATCGTTCGCGACAATGAGCACTTCGCGCCCGGCCACGCGACCGATGCCGGCGACCATGCCGGCGCCCGGAGCCTGATCGTCGTACATGCCACATGCCGCCATCGGCGACAGTTCAAGGAACGGTGAACCATCGTCGAGTAATGCGCGGATCCGTTCACGCGGCAGCAGTTTGCCGCGCTCGGTATGTTTCGCGCGAGCCTTGTCGCCACCGCCCAATGCAACCTGCTGGAGTTTGGCCTTGAGGTCGGCAACCAGCGCGCGCAGATGTTCGCTGTTCGCCTGGAAAGCAGGGCTCTTGGAATCGATATGAGTATTGATCTTGGGCATGGCGCGATCTCGGGCAGGCAAAAAGCGTAGCGAAGGCGTTCACGACAGGCAAAGAAAAACCGCCGGCAAGCCGGCGGTTTTTCACGTCCGAACAGCCCGAATTACTGCTTCGGGGCTTCTTCGGCAGCCGGGGCAGCAGCGTCAGCGGCCGGGGCAGCAGCGTCGGCAGCCGGAGCGGCGGCGTCGGTGGCAGCAGCGTCGGCAGCCGGAGCAGCGGCGTCGGTCGTGGCAGCGGCGTCAGCGGCGACTTCGCCAGCGGCGGCGTCGGCCGGGGCAGCGTCAGCGGCCGGGGCAGCGTCGGCAGCCGGAGCAGCTTCGGCCGGGGCGGCGTCGGCCGGGGCGGTTTCAGCAGCCGGAGCGGCCGTGTCAGCGGCCGGCGGAGCGGCGTCCTGGCATGCGGACAGAGCGAGTGCCAGAGCGGCGGTCAGTGCAATTTTGGTGAGCTTCATTGGGGTTCTCCTGGGAGGTTTAAAATCAAAAAACGACCTTACCGGTTTGATGGCTGGCCTGCCATGAACTCGGCATTGGGAAAGGTCGACTGCCGATATTACACGAGTTCCAGCGCAACGGCAGTGGCTTCGCCGCCCCCGATACACAACGATGCCAGTCCGCGGCGTTTTCCGTGAACCCGCAGGGCGTTCAGGAGACTCACGAGAATTCGGGCCCCGGTGGCCCCAATGGGGTGTCCCAGCGCACACGCGCCGCCGTGGACGTTCATTTTTTCCGCCGGGATATGCAATTCCGTCATGGCCGCCATGGTGACGCAGGCAAACGCTTCATCCACCTCGAACAGGTCGACGTCGGCAACCGTCCAGCCCAGTTGGTCGAGCAGCTTCTGCATGGCTTGTGCCGGGGCAGTCGTGAACCACGCCGGGTCCTGGGCATGGCTGGCATGGCCGAGAATCCGCGCCAGTGGCTTCAGGCCGCGCTTCAGGGCTTCCGATTCGCGCATCAGCACCAGGGCCGCCGCGCCGTCGGAAATCTTCGATGCGCTCGCGGCCGTGATCGTGCCGTCCTTCTTGAAGGCAGCACGGAGGCTGGGAATTTTGCCCAGATCACACTTCGCCGGTTCCTCGTCGGTGTCGATCAGCACGTCACCCTTGCGGCCTGCGACTTTTACGGTGGCGATTTCGTCCTTCAGTGCACCACTTGCCTGGGCGGCAAGTGCGCGACGGACGGATTCCGCCGCAAACGAATCCTGCGCCTCGCGCGAATAGGAGAATTTTTCGACACACATTTCGCCAAACACCCCCATCGCCTGTTTGTCGTAGGGGTTCTGCAGTCCGTCGTAGGCCATGTGGTCGAGCATTTCGATCGACCCGTACTTGCTCCCTGTGCGGCTATTCGGCAGCAGGTGCGGAGCATTCGTCATGGATTCCATGCCGCCGGCCACGACCACGTCGGTACTGCCCAGCTTCAATGCATCGTGGCCAAACATGACGGCTTTCATGCCCGAGCCGCAGACCTTGTTGATCGTGGTGGCCCCTGCCGACAGCGGCAAGCCAGCCGCGAGCGCAGCCTGGCGCGCCGGGGCCTGACCAAGGCCGGCAGGCAGAACGCACCCCATGATCACTTCCGTGACCTGGTCGGCCGGAAGGCCGGATTCGGCCAGTGCAGCAGAGATGGCTGCAGCAGCGAGTTGGGGGGACGGAACGCCGGTGAACTGGCCGAGCAGGGAACCGATTGCAGTGCGCTTGGCACCAACAATGACAATGGCGTCAGTCATGGGCGATCCTGAATAGTCGGAGAGACGGGAACGATCGATTATGCGGTGCAACATAAATGCCCGCAACGTTCGAAACGACAAGTTATGTGTGCAATTCCGCAGGGCAGCTACATGGCAACAGGGCGGTGACTGGCCACGACCCGATCCGGGCGCTTGTGCGGGACTGGCGCGCAGCGTAGCCTCCGGCAATGCGGCCGAGCCTTTTCATAGCCTGCCTGCTCATGTCCTGGCCCGGTTGGGGCGGGATCTGCGCAGAGCCGGCGGAATCCATCTTCGACGACGTGCGCTTCCGGCGCATTTCCGTTGACGAAGGCCTGAGTCAATCGACGGTCCGGGCCATGGTGCAGGATGTCCAGGGGAGTGTTTGGGTCGGCACCATCGACGGGCTCAACCGCATGGATGCGCATTCCATCCGCGTCTATCGACACGAAGAAGGCAACCCGAACAGCCTGCCGGAAAACCATGTCGGATCATTGGTCGTGGATCGGGATGGTCGCCTTTGGGTAGGCATGGTGGGTGGCGGTGTGGCCCGGTATGACCCGGAGTCCGATGGCTTCGAACGAATCACGCTGGACCCGGACGGCACCCTGCCGCAAACCGAATCCGTCTCGGCTCTTGTCGCCGATCCGTCTGCGGGGATCTGGATCGCCACCGCCGCCGGTGGTTTGCGTCATCTCGATGCCCGGTCCGGCCAGGTCCAACTGTTGCCCTTGGATCCCGGACCGGCGACCCGGTCGGCCCGCGACTTGCTCATTCGCCGGGATGGTCGACTGCTCGTGGCAACCCGCCTCGGCGTTTTCGAATATGCCGCCGATCGCCGCTCAGTGGTTGAAGTCGGAACCGAGCAGGGTTCACTCGACGCACATTTTCTCGCCGAATCGACGCGCGGCAGCGTGTATGTCGGAACCGGCAACGATGGCCTGGTTGAGCTGGTCGATGGCGCCGTCAAACGTCGTTGGACCGAGGCGGATGGCTTGATCAGTAACGCGGTGCGCCATCTTGAGGTCGATGCCTCGAATCGCATCTGGATCGGTACCAACTCCGGTGTCAGCCTGCTGGATCCGCGAAAACGCAAGATCCGCAGCTGGAGCCACGATCCGATTGGCCGCACTGGCCTGGGTGGTCATCGGGTCGAAAGCATGATGATCGACCGGGATGGCCTGCTCTGGGTGGGGACCTGGGCCAATGGCATCAGTATCCATGATCCGCAGACGGAAGCCTTCCAGACCTTCAAGTACCGACCGGACCATCCCCGTTACTTGAGTCGCCCGACGGTCACGACAGTGGCTCAGCTTGCCAATGGCCAGTTGTTGGTGGGTTTGCATGAGGAGGGTGGGGCGGCGCGCATTGATGTCCAGCAAGGTGTGGTGCAGCGGTTTCTGCATGATCCGGGGCGCGCTGACTCCATCGCCGCTTCATCCATTTCGGCCGTGCTCGAAACGCGGGAAGGCTCGTTGTGGTTTGCGACGCAGACGGCCGGACTGTCGCGCCTGTCTCCCGGCAACACCGATACGTTCCAGCAATTCCGCAACGACCCCAGGGATCCGGGTTCGCTGGGCAGCAACAACGTGGCGGATCTGCTTGAAGACCGGGCCGGCAACTTGTGGGTGGCGACCATTGGCGGTGGCGTCAATCGCCTTTGTCCGGGCTGCACTCGATTCGAACGGATCGACGATCGATCGGGTTTGGGGTCCACTTACGCCAACGCGCTGGAGGAAGCGGGCGATGGCAGCATCTGGATCGGTTATCGAACACTCGGGCTTGATCGGCTCGATGTGGTATCGGGCAAGGTGGAAACCTATCGCGCCGGCACCGGCGCCCATGCGCTGAGCAGCAACTCCGTCACCTACATTCACGAAGATCGGCGTGGCCGGATCTGGGTGGCGACCCAGGGTGGTGGCCTCAATCGAGGCAGCCGCGGGCGCGATGGCCGTTACGAATTCCGGGCGCTTCGCCGGTCTGATGGGCTCGGTTCCGACATGGTGTCCGCCATCGGCGAAGACAGCGCCGGCATGATCTGGGCAGCAACCTCCGTCGGGATCAGCCGGATCAGCCCGGACGACATCGGCATCGTCAACTTTGGTTGGTCGGAGGGAGCCCAGAGTCGAGGCTATTTTGTCGGCGCCATCGCCATGGGCGGTAGCGACGAGTTCTATTTCGGGGGGCTCGAAGGCATCACCCGCTTCGATGCGCGAAAAGTCGGTGAGCCACGGCCGCCCAGACGCCCGCTCGTCTCGGCGATCTCCGTGTTCAATCGCGACGTTGGACGCAACGGAAGCAAATCCCGGCGCGGTATCCAGCGAGGGTCCAAGTCCGGGGCCGACGTCGTGGCGCTGGCGCATGACGACGACATCGTCCACTTTGAATTGTCGACATTCAGTTTTGCGAATCCGGAGTCCGTGCGGTACGCCTATCGGTTGGACGGCTTTGATGACAACTGGGTGAGCCTGGAGGAGGGCTCCAATCGCGCCACCTTCACCGATCTGGCGGCAGGTCACTACACGCTGCATGCCCGCGCTGCGGGACCGAGAAGCCAGCGCTGGATCGACATGGAGCGTCCCCTGACGGTCTACGTTGCAGCCGCACCATGGTGGAACCCCTGGGCGATCCTGGCCTATGTCCTCGTGCTCGCGGCAGCGGGTTGGTGGCTGGCATCCACACTCTGGCGGGCGGTTCGTGAGCGGCTCGCAGCACAGGAGCAGTTGCGCCGAAGCGAACAGCGGCTGGCCTTGGCACTCGAGGCTTCCGGCGACGAGATCTGGGAGTGCGACTTCGAACGTTCGTGCCTGATCCGGTTTACGCCGCACATCGCCTTGCGGATTCCGAGCACGTCCGATCCGGTACCGCTCGCGAGTCTCCGTGACATCGTCCATTCGGACGACTTGCCGGTCTTCGATTCCGCGATGCGCGACGTACTGAAAGGCGTCAAGGATCAGATGCGTGCCACGTACCGCATGGGGCTGGCGGGCGGCGGTTGGATCTGGGTGCAGTCCTACGGGCGCGTCGTGGACCATGATGAACGCGGTCTGGTCCGCCGAATCGCCGGCGTCTCGCGTGACGTTTCCGAAATCATGGGTCAGGAAGAAGCCTTGCAGCGGATCAATCAGGACCTGGAGCGGCGCGTCGAATCACGGACGCGCGACTTCCAGATTGCCAACGAACACCTGCGCCGTACGCTGGACGATCTGCGCAATGCGCAGAAGCAGTTGGTCGAATCGGAAAAGATGGCCGCACTGGGCGGCCTGGTCGCCGGCGTTGCCCACGAGATCAACACCCCGCTTGGCATTGGCGTGACGGCGGCATCGCACCTTGAAACCGAAAGCAAGCGTATGGCCGAGTCGCTGCGTCAGAACGCGATGAAGCGCAGTGAGCTCGAAACCTACATCGGCATTGCCGATGAGAGCAGCCAGATCATCCTGCGCAACCTGAGGCGAGCCGATCACCTCATCAAGAGTTTCAAACAGGTCGCCGTCGATCAGTCCAGCGAACAAAGACGAATGGTCAACCTCTGCGACTATCTCGACGAGATCCTCACGTCCTTGCAGCCACGACTCAAGAAAACGCCCTATGAAGTGCACATTGTCTGCCCGCCCGACATCGTCGTCGATACCTACCCGGGTGCGCTGTATCAGGTGTTCGTGAATCTGGTGATGAACTCGCTGATCCATGCTTTCGAAGGGCGCGAACATGGCCGGATTGATGTAGCCGCCAGTCTCGATGGCGCAGAGGTGGTTCTCGACTATCGGGACGACGGACGCGGTATGCCGCCCGAAGTGGTCGCCCGCATCTTCGAACCCTTCTTCACGACCAAGCGGGGGCAGGGCGGCAGCGGCCTTGGCATGCACATCGTCTACAACCTGGTCAGCCAGTTGCTCGACGGCACCGTCCGCTGTGACAGCTCACCCGGCAACGGTGTGCAGTTCCACATCGTCTTTCCTGCACGTCGATCGGAACCGGAGAAACCCCCGCGTTAAAGCGGCGGCGGCGAACGACCCCTCAAGGCGATTTCGGAGCAAAAGCCCTCCCCGATGTTCGGGGAGGGTTGGGAGGGGTTTAGGCAAGCACTTCGGTTCTTGATGCTTCGCGAAAGCGAAGCATCAAGAGCTCTGCTCAATCAGGCAACAGCGCGCGGATCGCCTCGACCCGATCCCAATGGGCGAACAGCAGCTTGACCAGCCTTGGGTCGAATTTGATGTTGGTCTGTTCGTGCACGAACGCCTTGATCTCCTCGGCACTCCACGCTTCCTTGTAGCAGCGCTTGCTGCCCAGTGCGTCGACGACATCGGCGAGTGCGGTAATGCGGCCGCTGATGGAGATTTCCTCGCCTTTGAGGCCACGCGGATAACCGGATCCGTCCCAGTTCTCGTGATGGTCCTCGGCAATGATCGACGCCAGTTGCAGCAAGGGGCAAACGTGATGCGGAAAGCCACTGCGCACCGAGTTTGGCATGGGTGCGCATGATCGTGGTTTCGTCGTCGGTGTGGCGACCGGGCTTGTTGAGAATGGCATCGGGGATGCCGATCTTGCCGATGTCGTGCAACGGCGCTGCATAACGCAACATGACGCGTGCCTGCGGATCCAGTCCATGCAGTTCACCCAGCAGTTCGGCAACCATGCCGACACGGCGGACATGGTTGAGCGTGTCGCGCGAACGGCTTTCGGCAAGACCTGCCAGAAGTGTCACCACCTCGACCTGAGAGTCGAACATTTCACGCTGCAGATGCAGGTTTTCGAACGCAATCGATACGTTCGTGCAGAACACTTCGACGAGTTTCATGTCGAGTGGCGAGAGCGCCCAGCTTTCGCCGACATAAAGCAGGCTTTCGGTCCGATGGCTGTCGGTGAAGTGCAGCACGTAGTGATCGGGGCCGAACTGGTGGTCCTTCTGCCGATAGGCTTGCTTCAACGAGTCGACGATCCGCGGCGGCAATCGCTCGTCGGCGTTGCCCTGCACAAACCCGGCGTATTCGCCGGTGGCAGCTGCCACGACAAAGTGGTCGGGAGTCTGTGAACCGGGTTTGGCAACCTTGCAATACAACGCGCCGCGATCCAGGCCGACGAGCCCGGCGAGCTGATCCAGTACGGCTGACGCGAACTCGTGACTGTGCTGGTGCGAAAAAATTCGCGCCGAGGCATGGATGACTCGTTCGAGCCCGCGCTTGTTCGCTTCGATCGTCATGATGTCGCGGTGCGCACGAAGCGTTGCGTACATCATGGTCGACAGCTTCTGCGCGGTGAGCTCGGTCTTTTCCTTGTAATCGTTGATGTCGTAGTTGGCGATGACATCGTGTTCCGGCGCCTGGCCGGGCTGACCCGTGCGAAGGACAATGCGCACGAAGCTGTTGCCCAGCGTTTCGCGGACATGCCGGACCACGTCGAGACCGGCCTGCTCGGTTTCCATGACGACATCCAGAAGCATGACCGACACGTCCGGATTGGCGGCGATGAGCTCCCGTGCTTCCCGACCTGAGTGGGCATGAAGGAACTGCAGTGGACGGTGCTCGAAACGGAACGAGCCCAGCACAAGCTTGGTCACGTTGTGGACTTCAGGTTCGTCGTCCACGATCAGCACGCGCCAGGGCGCACTCGATTCGGAAGCCTCAGGAGCGAATAGTTCTTCCATGCCTACCCCGGTTCAGGTCGACCCGAACATAGCAGCGCATGATGATGTTGGCGATACTGTTTTTCCGCGACTTTCGGCAGAACCATCAAGATGGCGTGAACATGTCATTCGGGCACAAAAAAACGCCGGCGCGGGGCCGGCGTTTTTTTGTGCTGCACCAGCGACTGGCGCCGGTACCTCAGGCTTTCCCGGATTACTGCGCCGGGGCGGCCGTCGGTGCACCCATCACTTCGATCAGTTCGACGTCGAAGATCAGCGTGGCGTTCGGGCCGATCACGCCCGGCGTGCCGTTGTCGCCGTAGGCGAGGGCAGACGGAATGAACAGCTTGTACTTCGAGCCGGCCGGCATCAACTGCAGTGCTTCGGTCCAGCCAGGGATCACGCCGTTCAGCGCGAACTCGGCCGGGGTGCCACGATCGACCGAACTGTCGAACTTGGTGCCGTCGATCAGCGTGCCGGTGTAGTGCACCTTGACCATCGAAGTGGCCGAAGGCTTGGCGCCCTTGCCTTCCGTGATGACCTGGTACTGGAGACCGGAAGCCGTGGTCTTGACACCCGGCTTGGTCTTGTTCGCGGCGAGGAACTTGTCGCCTTCGGCCTTGTTCGTCTCGGCCATGGCTTTGCGCTTCGCTTCCATCTTCGAGCGGAACATCTGCTGGAAGGATTCGCGAACGGTCTGCGCTTCCGCGTCCGTCAGCAAGGTCTTGCCATCGGCCAGCGAGGTCCGCAGGGCCTGAACCATGATCTCGACGTCGATCTCGTCCTTGATCTGGCGCACGCCATTGGCGACGTCCATGCCGACCATGTAGCTGGCCTTTTCCTTGTCCGTGGTGAGCTTTTCGACGGCGTTCGCCGTGGAGCCCAACAGCAGACCAGCCGAGATCGCGACCGCCAGGCCGCCCTTAATCAATGACTTCATGTACGACGCTCCTAGATACAAGCCCAATATGAGCCGGCGATGCCGGCAGTCCAGTCGCGTATTGTTGCGGGCTTTGCCCTTTCACGCAAACGCCCAGCTGTGAAAGCGTGCGGTACGGCAAGTTCCGGGTCTTGGGCGCGGTGTGCGGGACTCGTTCAGGTTGGGGAGGCACCTTGCCTTCCCGGATGTGACAAACGTGGTCACAATACTGGGCTTTGCCTTGACGGAACCCCCTCATGAGTTTTCCTGCAGCCCACGGCGGCACTTTGATCGACTGTTACCTGCAGGATCAGGCACTTGCTGACGCACGCGCGCGATTGGCTTCGCTGCCGCGACTGGATCTGACCGCACGGCAGCTGTGCGATTTCGACCTGATCGCCAACGGCGCCTTTTCGCCACTGGACGGGTTTCTGGGGGAGGCCGATTACCGCTCCGTGCTCACCAGCATGCGCCTGGTGAACGGTGTTCTCTGGCCGATGCCGATCACGCTGGACGTGAGTGAGGCCGTGGCCGAAGCGGCTTTGACGGCGGGTGGCCTGGTGCTGACCGATGCCGAAGGGGTCCCGGTGGGTATCCTCGAAGCTCCGTCGGCGTACCGACCGGACCGCCACGAAGAAGCCATGCATGTCTTTGGCACGACGGACTTGCGCCACCCGGCCGTCGCACAGTTGCTGGAACGCAGCCAGCCGGTTTACCTCGGAGGCCGAATTCTCGCGCTGCAGACCCCGCTGCACTACGACTTCCGTCGCCTGCGCCAGACGCCGCGCGAGTTGCGTGCCGAGTTCGAGCGGCAGGGTTTCACACGCGTGGTTGCCTTCCAGACCCGCAATCCCATGCATCGCGCCCATTTCGAACTGACTCGCCGCGCCGCCGAAGCGATCGATGGCGCGCTGTTGATCCATCCGGTGGTCGGCCTGACCAAACCCGGTGACATCGACCATTACACCCGCGTGCGCTGTTACGAAAAGCTGCTCGCGCAATACCCCGGACATCACACGGTACTGAGCCTGCTCAACCTGGCGATGCGTATGGGTGGTCCGCGCGAGGCACTGTGGCATGCGCTGATCCGGCGTAATCACGGCTGCACCCACTTCATTGTCGGGCGTGACCATGCCGGCCCGGGCAACGATAGTCAGGGGAAACCATTCTATGGCCCGTATGACGCTCAGGAACTGGTCCGCCAGTTCGCCGACGAAATCGGCATCACCATGGTGCCGTTCCTGGAAATGGTGTACGTCGCCGAGCGTCAGGACTACGCACCGATCGACGAGGTGAAGCCGGGCGAAACCGTGCTGAACATTTCCGGCACCGAAATGCGCCGCTTGTTGCAGAACGGCGAGCCGATCCCGGAATGGTTCACGTTCCCGGAGGTGGCGGCCGAACTGCAGCGAACCCATCCACCGCGGGCCCATCAGGGGTTCACGGTGTTCTTCACCGGCTTGTCGGGTGCCGGCAAGTCGACCATCGCGAACGCACTGATGGTCTCCTTGCTGGAACGTGGTGGTCGCGCGGTGACCCTGCTCGACGGTGACCTGGTCCGCAAACATCTGTCCAGCGAACTCGGTTTTTCGCGGGAACACCGCTCGCTCAACGTCAGTCGCATCGGTTTTGTGGCGAGCGAAATCACCAAGAACGGCGGTGTCGCCGTCTGTGCGCCGATTGCACCCTACGCAGAATCCAGACTGGCCGCCCGGCAGATGGTCGAGGCCTATGGCCCGTTCATCGAGGTCCACGTGTCGACTTCCCTTGAAGTCTGCGAATCACGCGACCGCAAGGGCCTCTACGCGCTGGCGCGTGCCGGCAAGATCAAGGAATTCACCGGCATCAGCGATCCGTACGAAGTGCCGGAACACCCGGAGCTGCGGATCGATACCGCCGCCATGAGCCAGACCGACGCCGTGCAGATCGTGCTCGACCGGCTGGTGGAGCTCGGGTTGTTGTCCGCGCCATGACGCTCTTGCAGGGTCTTTGCGCGGTGCCGGCAGGCCCGTATCATCCTTGAACCCGGCACCCGCCGATTGATCACAGAGCTGTCCCGCATGCGCAAAGCATTTGAAGTCCGTCGATCCCCGATCCATGGCAATGGTGTCTTTGCCGCTCGCGACATTCCCGCTGGAACGGAAATCATCGAGTATCGCGGGCGAGTGCTCAGTCATGCCGACGCCAATGCCCGTTATGGCGATACCGTGGATTCCGGCCACACGTTCCTGTTCACGCTGAACGACGAGTACGTGATCGACGCCAACCACAACGGCAACGAGGCGCGCTGGATCAACCACAGTTGCGATCCGAACGTCGTGGCGTTCAAACATGATGCGAAAGACGGCAAGCCGCAGAACGAGCGGGTGATCCTCGAAGCGCTGCGCGACATCCAGCGCGGCGAAGAACTCACCTACGACTACAAGATCACGTTGGAACAGCGACACACCGCGGCGCTGAAGAAAATCTGGGCCTGCCGGTGTGGCGCGCCCTGGTGCAGCGGCACCTTGCTCAAGGACAAACGCGGCAAACGTTGAGTCGCCGCGTATCGGACAGCACGCGTCAGCTCTTGCCCTCGAACAGTTCTCGACCAATCAGCATGCGGCGGATCTCGTTCGTGCCGGCACCGATCGCGTACAGCTTCGCGTCGCGCAGGATACGGCCCGCCGGGTATTCGTTGATGTAGCCGTTGCCGCCCAGCGTCTGGATGGCTTCCAACCCACAGTGTACGGACCCTTCGGTGGCATGCAGCAGGCAGGCCGCAGGGTCGATCCGTGACTTGTGGCCGCGGTCGTAATCCATGGCCACCATGTAGGTGAAAGCGCGCGCCGATTGCAGCGCGGTATACATGTCGGCGATTTTCGCTTGCATGATGCCGAAAGTGCCGATCGGTGCATCGAACTGTTTGCGTTCGCGCACGTAGTCGAGCGACAGGTCCACAGCCGCCTGCATCAATCCGATCGGACCGCCGGACAAGACCAGGCGTTCCGTGTTGAGCCCGCTCATCAGGACCTTGACGCCCTGATTCACGTCGCCGAGCACGTTTTCCGCGGGAATCACACAATTCTCGAACACCAGTTCGCAGGTGTTGGAACCGCGCATGCCCAATTTGTCGAGTTTCTGGGCTGTACGGAATCCCGGCATGTCCTTTTCGATGAGAAATGCGGTCATCGCCCGGGACCCAGCCGACTTCGGTGCCGTCCGCATGTAGACGACCAGCACGTCCGCGTCGGGGCCGTTGGTGATCCACATCTTGTTGCCGTTCGCGATCCAGCTTCCATCGGATTGCAATTCGGCGCGACAGGACATGGAGCCGACCACATCGGAACCGGCACCCGGTTCACTCATTGCCAGAGCACCGATGAATTCGCCGCTGCACAGTTTCGGCAGATACTTGCGTCGTTGTGCCTCATTGGCGTTGTTGTACAGATTCTGGACGCACAGGTTGGAATGGGCGCCATAGGAAAGTCCGACCGATCCAGAGGCCCGCGAGATCTCCTCCATGGCCACGACATGCGCGAGGTACCCAAGGTCCGAACCGCCGTACTCACCGGGAATGGTGATCCCGAGCAGTCCCAGATCGCCCAGCTTTCGCCAGAGATCGGCCGGAAACAGGTTCTCGTGGTCGATGTGCTGCGCGCGCGGCGCAATTTCCTTGTCGGCGAATGCGCGCACGGTTTCACGCAGCAGGTCGAGCTCTTCGCCCAGCGGGAAGCTTCTCATGGTCGTGGATGCCTGGAAACGTTGCGACCCGGCACGCAGGTGCGCCGGGCAGAGGCGGACCAGCAGAAGGCCTGCTGGTCCGGGCGGTGATGGCTCAGCCCATGCCGCGCGTGCGGCCCAGGAATCGCGTGGCCGCATTGCCCATCTGAGGCAGGCGGATCTTGCCGATGGTGAGGATGCGCTCTTCGGCCAGGCGGTCGGCAGCACGGTACGTGGTGATGCCGTCGCGCTTCGCGATCGCGAAGATCTTCGTCAGGTTCTGATAGATCGTCCGCATCATGCGCATCGCACGCTCACGGTTGTAACCGTCGATCTCCAGCGAAACGTTCATCAGGCCGCCGGCGTTCACGGCGTAATCGGGCGCGTACAGAATGCCGCGGCGATCCACTTCGTCGCCACATTCTTCGGTGGCCAACTGGTTGTTTGCGGCGCCGCAGATGACCTTGAACTTGAAGCGCGGAATCGTGGTGTGGTTGACCGTACCGCCAAGCGCACACGGCGAGTAGACATCGGCGTCGACATCGTAGATGTCGTCGAGTCCGACGGCTTCGCAACCGAATTCGTCGACGGCACGCTGCACCGATTCCTTGTTGATGTCGGTCACGAACACCTTTGCGCCGTGTTCGCGCAGCAACTTGACGTATTCCATGCCGACATGGCCGATGCCCTGCACGGCGTAGCTGTACTTGCCCACGTCCTCGTTGCCGAACTTGACGCTGAGTGCCGCCAGCAGGCCCTGGAGCGTGCCGTACGCCGTGAACGGCGACGGGTCGCCCGACCCACCGTGCACCTGATGCACGCCGGTGACGAACTCGGTTTCCTTCAGCACCCACTCCATGTCGTTGACATCAATGCCGACGTCTTCGGCGGTGATGTAGCGGCCGTTCAACGAGTTGACGAAACGACCGAAGGCGCGGAACAGGGCCTCCGACTTGTCCTTGGACGGATCACCGATGATCACCGCCTTGCCACCGCCGAGGTTCAGGCCGGATACGGCCGCCTTGTAGGTCATGCCACGCGACAGACGGAGCACATCGTTCAGGGCATCCTGCTCGGTTTTGTAAGGCCACATGCGCAAGCCACCGAGGGCCGGGCCCAGGACCGAATTGTGGATGGCGATGATGGCCTTGAGGCCGGCATCCTTGTTGTGGCAGAACACGACTTGTTCGTGGCCGGTGCTGGCGAGGGTTTCAAAGATCATGGCGGACTCCACAAAGTAAAACCGGTGCCAGCCGACTGGTGCGCGGAAGTCCGCGGCCGACCGGAGGCGGGAAGGGCGCGCAGTGTAGCCAGCCCGCGCCGGTGCCGAAAGGGCGTCGGATGCCGGAACGCTTCCGTGCGCCGCCAATCAATCACTTGGCCGGTAATCCGGGGGCGGCCTGCTATCCTCACGCCCCCTGTTTTCTGTGAATCCGGAGTCAAACATGCGTTGGTTTTACGCTCTGGCCGCCGCCGCGGCCCTGTCGCTTTCCTGTGTTGCCCCGGTGCGTGCCGATGATGCCGCTGCGCGTGCCGAGCTGATTGGTCTTTGGTCCAAGATGATGGAAACGAAGGATCTGGCCTACCGTGCCGACATGACCACGACCGACAAGAAAGGTCGGAGTTACGAAACGAAGATGGAAGTGCGCTGGCCGAACCAGTTCCGGATCCAGAGCCAGGGCTCGGACATGATCATCCTGCCGCAAGGTACCTGGATGAATGCCGGCGGCAACTGGATGAAGATGCCGATGGACATGAGCAAGATGATCCAGCAGTTCACGCCCGAGGCCACCAAGGCCAGCATGGACGGACTGACCGCTGTGCGTTCGTTGGGCAGTGCCGAAGTCAATGGCAAGGACTGCCTGCAGTTCAGTTATGACTTCGACGCCAAGGTCGCCGGAATTCGCTCGTCAGGCACGGCCACCATCGCCGTCGACAGGGAGACTGGTTACCCGGTCCGTATCGAGACCAATGGCGAGGCCATGGGGCAGAAGTCGAAAACCGTGACGAATTACGAATACGATTCGTCGATTCGCATTTCGGCACCGAACTGAGCGCGTCCCGATGAGTCTGATCCTCGTTCCGGTGTCGTTCGGCGAATTGCTCGACAAGATCGCCATCCTCGAAATCAAGTCGGAGCGCATGAGCGATCCGTCGAAACTCACCAACGTGAACCGTGAGTTGACTGAACTCCGCAACACCTGGAGCCGCGCGCCGGAGGCATCGATCGATATCACCGATCTGTGTGCGCAGTTGAAAACCGTGAACGAACGACTGTGGGTGATCGAAGACGATATTCGCATCCAGGAGTCGAAACAGGCATTCGATGCCGAGTTCATTCGCCTGGCGCGAGCGGTCTACTTCGAAAACGACGAGCGGGCGCGCGTCAAGCGCGAGATCAACGTCAGGCTCGGATCGGCGTTGATCGAAGAGAAGTCCTACCAGGATTATCGGGCCAAACCAGCCTGAGGCGGCCCCCGGACCCGTCCAGGATCAGCCCCTTGATGCCGACTCATGAGGCATCAATGGGGCGTCCTGAGGCGGCTCCGAGAGTGTTCGATTCAGTGCGTCCAGCGCCTTGCTATCGAGGCGTTTGATCGGATAAAGGCCAAGATCCTGTTCGGCCCATTCGGAACGCATGAACCACCAGTTCATGCGAGCGAATGGACTCGCGGCAAATGTCGCGTCGGACGCCACTCGCTGGTCGAACTCGGCCTTCAACTCAGGGTGTGCGGCACTCAGGTCGGCGGCCAGCTTTTCGGCCACACGCGGTTCGGCGTACTCGCGCTGTTCGAAAATCAGGTTGAACTCACCCCGGCGCAGCAAGGAATCAGGCGCTTCGGGTTCGAGCAGGTGGGCGATGAGTCTCGCCTTCGGTTGTGCCACCGGGACCAGCAGGCTGCCGGCTGGCAACAGCCGATCCTGCTGACGCGTCTTGCGCAAGAATCCGGTGATCTGTACTTGCCCCTCGAAACTCGATTTGGCAAAGACGGGTTCGGACAACACGTCTTCCCCGACACGCGCCTGAAGCGCGAGCGGCAATCGTTGCCACTGGATTCCGTGTCGATCAAGTTTGGTGGCCAAGGACGCATAAGCGGGCGGAATCACGTAGGCGGCGGGCAGGGTCACCGTCAGCGCAGGTTCCTGATCGAAGAAGAACGGCAGATCGAGTGTCTTGGGTGTGTCCGGATCATATTCGGCATAGGCCTCACCCGAGAACTTGCTTTGCCGGGTCTTATAGGCGAATCCTTGAACGTCAGGTTCTCGCTCTTGCCGTTCGAGCGAGTCAGCAGCACCACGTCCTGGCCCGCCAACGAAGCCGCGCGGCGATCCGCTGCCGCAACCGCATCACGCAGGGGCAAGCCGTCCCGCTGCAACGCCTTCAACGATTCATCGAGCAGATCCCGGGTGGCGCGCACGCGGGTCCGGTAGTCCTTCAGCATGTGCGTTTCGATCAGCAGCACCGGACGGTTGCGGGCTGCGGCATACCCGGTCGAGTATTTGGCCGTGGAGACAAAATACGAGACGCCTTTGCGCAGGTCACTGTGATCGATCGGTTCGGGGTACGACGTCAGCAGGTGATCGCGTCGGGTCACGGCGGGGAATACCGTGTCGAAGAAAAAGCCGCGTTGCCACGTGCGCAGGCCGGCGTCGAGCAGGTCGAACTGTTCCAGATGCCAGGTCAGGTCATACTGGTAATCGGCGCCATCGGTCGTGTGCGAGTCGTACACAAGATGCGGTTCGAACTGGTTCCACAATCCGAGCAGCGCGCGCATCTCGGGAGTGTCGGCTTTCAGGAAGTCGCGATTGAGGTTGTAACGCTGCGCGGTTCCGCGCCATCCCATGTTCGCCGGACCGTTCTGGTTGATCCGGTTGAACGGTGAGCGGCGTTCGTGGCCATCGAGATTGAACATCGGTACAAACGCCAGGCTGACGCCGGGATACGGCCAGCGGAAGCCTTCGTTTTCAGTGAGGTCGCGAAGCAGCATGATGCCGGCGTCCTTGCCCTCGATTTCACCGGCATGAATACCGGCAATCAGCAGCAAACGGGTCGTGTCGTCCAGGGTGCCGGGTTCGGCCTCGTCGGCGCCGGTTGCCGCCAGCAGCCACTTCATTTCACGCCCTTCGGGCGTGAGTCCGAATGTCTGAAGCCGCAGGTCCGGTGATCGGGCCGCCAATTGTTCGAGCAGTGCAAAACTCGCGACCGCACTGTCGGTTTCGACAAAGTCACTGCGTTCGGCTCGCGTCTTGAGCCAGTCCTCCTTGGACAGGGGCGTCACTGCCAGAGCGGTGCAGGGCAGCAAGGCCAAGATCAGCATCCTGGGCAACAAGTTCATGTCAGTGCTCCGACTGGGCGTCACGTTTCATGGCCATGGCTTCGCTGTGGCCGAGATACCGGTCGATCGCCATGTGGATGAGGTAGAGCAGAGGGATCATCAGCACGGCGACAACACCCTTGTAGACGTAGTTGACGGTGCCGATGGCCAGCCACAAGGAAGTGGCCCATTGCTGAGGTCCGATCACGAACGCGATGTACAGCACCACGAAGCTGTCGATGAACTGCGAGACGAGCGTTGATGCGGTCGCACGAAGGCCGAGCCAGCGATCGCCGGTCCGCGCCCGGATGCGCTGGAACACTGCGATGTCGATCAGTTGCGCCAACAGGAACGCAATCACCGAACCCCAGATCGTCCAGCTTGCCTGGCCAAAGATCGCCGCAAACGCGGCTTGTTGGTCTGGAACACCCTGATCTTTCATGATGCCGACCCACCAGTCGGCTGGAACCAGCCAGATCGCAAGATAGGCGAACAGGAACGCATACAGGATCAGGACAACGGCAAGCCAGGACAGGAACCGCACGCCCCGTTTGCCGTAGTACTCGTTGATGATGTCGGTCATCACGAAGACGACCGGCCACAGCAGCACGCCGGCGGTGAAATTGAGGCTGCCGCTTTGGCCGAACAGCTGCCAGTTCAGCGCGTCGATACCGAGCGTCGGCTCCAGTGCAAAGATCTTCACGCCGACGAATTCGGCAATCAGGACATTGGTGAGGAAGAATCCCGACAGGACCAGAAACAGCTTCTGGCGACGATTGAAGCCGGTCATTCGGCATCCTTGCGATAGAAGGGGATGGAGTCGGGTGCCTTGGCGCCGCCCGAGATGACAAAGGCCATGGCCTGGTCGACCGTCCAGTCGGTTGGTGTCAGCTTCGACACCGGCACGATCTCGAGATAGCCGGAAGTCGGGTTCGGGGTTGTCGGCACGTACACCGCCGCGAGTTCCTCCCCCGTGTGCTGGTCGCGCATGGTTCGTGTGACCAGACCGATGGTTTTCATTTCCGGCGATGGAAAGTCGATCAGCACCACCCGGCGGGTGCCGTCCGGCTTGGTGCGCAGGGCCTCCAGGAGCTGTTTGGCGCTGCCGTAGATGATCTGCGCGAGCGGAATCCGTGCGACCAGCGATTCGAGCCATCGCAACAATCGTTGTCCAATCACCCGGCTGGAGATCCAGCCGATGATCAGGATCAGCAGCAAGGTCAGCACAATCGCGACCAATTGTTTCGCCTCGACCGAGTCCAGCCAGCCGAATGCATGCGGCAGTGCATCAGCGAGCGGTGAGAGGACACCATGGACCCATGGGGACGACAGGTAATTGAGTCCCTGAAGCACAAAACCGAAGACGATGAAGGTCAGCCAGATTGGCAGCAAGGTAAGGATTCCGGCGATGAAGTAACGCTGGATTCGATGCAGCATGTGGGTGTGAGTCTCCGGGTGACCGGGTAATGATGCCTGAGCCGCAATGGGTCGGGTAGCGCGGCATTTCTGCCGCAGTGCGCAATCGAAATTTGTTGCGGAAATGTGAAATCGTGATTTATGTTCCAAAACGTGGCGGCGTGGACTCATTGAGGATCAGGCCGCAAATCCAGGGGATCAAGCGGACAGCTCAGGACCACCCGGCCCGGGCGGCGACTGGTCAAAAAAAAGCACACTTTCGATCCACAAACGAAGGGAGTTTCGCGAACATGAAGATCAAGCCGACCCAATTGGCGCTTGCCGCCGCAATGTTTGTTTCGGGTTCCGCCTTCGCAGGCATCACTGCCCGACTCGAACCGGCGCAGGAAGCCGGCAGCAACTCCCCTGAGGTCCGCTTCACGATGACGAATACCGGCAAGTCTGCGGTATCCGTCGTTCGCTGGGAAACGCCCTTCACCGGCATCATCGGCGAAGTGTTCGAAGTGACCATCAACGGCGTCGAAGCCGAGTACGTGGGTCGCCACTACAAGTGGGCCGATCCGCAGGATTTCGACATGATCACGTTGAAGGCCGGTGAATCGCGTTCGATCACCGTCGACCTTTCAGCTGCGTACAACCTGAGCGAAACCGGCGTTTATCAGATTGCCTACCGCACCAGCGAGCGCGCGCTGCGCCTCGGCCAGCGTGCCGTCGACGAAAGCAAGGCCTTCACGGGTGACGTGGCGTCTGCGCCAATCAGCATGTTCGTTGAAGGCGTGCCGTACAGCCCGCCGGCAGCACCGATTGCCTGGTCGAACCAGAAAGCCAACGCAGCCGGCTTCACGAGCTGCTCGAGCACCCAGCAGACCGCCATCAACACGGGCATGAACAATGCCGGTTCGTATGCGGCGAATTCGCTCAGCTATCTCAATGCCGGAACTCGTGGTCTCCGCTATACGACTTGGTTCGGCACCTATGATGCCACCCGGTACAATACGGTCAAAGCACATTACGTGAAGATCGACGAAGCGCTGCGCATCAAGCCGGTCACGTTCAACTGCAGCTGCACGGATTCCGCTTTCGCCTACGTCTACAAGACCCAGCCTTACAACATCTTTGTCTGCAATGCATTCTGGACCGCACCAGCCACGGGCACCGACTCCAAGGCCGGCACGATCATCCATGAGCTGAGCCACTTCACGATTGTCGCCGATACCGACGACCATGCTTATGGCCAGACGGCTGCGAAGAGCCTGGCCAAGAAGCGTGTGTCCCGCGCGATCGACAACGCCGACAGCCACGAGTATTTCTCCGAGAACACGCCGTTCCAGAACTAAGGTTGCAGGAGTTCACCGAAAGCCCGCGGATC
Source organism: Ahniella sp. (assembly GCA_016712105.1). GTDB lineage: Bacteria > Pseudomonadota > Gammaproteobacteria > Xanthomonadales > Ahniellaceae > Ahniella. The sequence continues at coordinate 1,712 of JADJRU010000015.1, read as the reverse complement.
CGTCCGCGGGCTTTTTGTTTGGGGCGCGCATGGGGCCTTTATTGCCGCTAAGATTCGGTAGCGCTCCGGCAAAAGCCGGTGCGATTGGCCATGGATAGCCGGGAGTCGGGGAATGACTCCGGCACGGGAGGACGTAATGCTGATACTGACAAGAAGAGTGGGCGAAACCCTGATGATCGGCGACCAGGTCACCGTGACGGTGCTCGGGGTCAAGGGTAATCAGGTGCGCATCGGTATCAATGCTCCCAAGGACTTGGCGGTGCACCGGGAGGAAATCTTCCAGCGTATTCGCAAGGAGCAGGAAGGCGCCAGTGAGGTTGCCGTTCCGGCGGCGGACCCGAAAGCCTGAAATCGTGACTTGGCGAATCGCCAGCAAGCCGCTATCCTTCGCGGCCGATCGCGCCAGAGCGATCTGAGCAGTACCAAATTCTGGAGAGATGCCCGAGAGGCCGAAGGGGCTCCCCTGCTAAGGGAGTATAGGGTCAAAAGCCTTATCGAGGGTTCGAATCCCTCTCTCTCCGCCAGAAACAAACAGCCCCCGAAAGGGGGCTTTTGTTTCTGGCGGAGAGAGATCGACGAGAGCGCGGCACATTGCGCCGCGAAGAATTCGAATGGGCGATCGGAAGATTCGGCGCAATGCGCCCGGGTTCGACGGATTTGCAGGAGCAAATCCGGACGGCGGAGCCGGCCCGCGCAACGCGCGGGTGAAGCACAGGATGCTTCACATCTCCTTTTTCCGCCAGAAACAAACAGCCCCCGAAAGGGGCTTTTTGTTTCTGGCGGAGAGAGATCGACGAGAGCGCGGCACATGCGCCGCGAAGAATTCGAATGGGCGATCGGAAGATTCGGCGCAATGCGCCCGGGTTCGACGGATTTGCAGGAGCAAATCCGGACGGCGGAGCCGGCCCGCGCAACGCGCGGGTGAAGCACAGGATGTGCTTCACATATCCCTCTCTCCGCCAGAAACAAACAGCCCCCGAAAGGGGGCTTTTTGTTTCTGGCGGAGAGAGATCGGGACGAGAGCGCGGCACATTGCGCCGCGAAGAATTCGAATGGGCGATCGGAAGATTCGGCGCAATGCGCCCGGGTTCGACGGATTTGCAGGAGCAAATCCGGACGGCGGAGCCGGCCCGCCAAGTCCGTCATTCCCGCGAAAGCGGGAAACCACTCAGGTAACCCACGACCCAAACCTGGTCGCAACGAGTGGATCCCCGCTTGCGCGCGGGGATGACGAGCGGAGGGGGAGTAACCGAAAAATCGACAAGTAGCTTGACAGCCACCGGCCAGAAGCAGGCATCCCACGAAAGGATGCTTCTTGTTTCTGGTGGAGAGAGATCGGGATGAGCGCGCGGAGTCCGGCGCCGGGAACAGAGCACTTCAGGGCTGGCGCTGAGCGAAGCGAAGCCCAGCCATTTAGTGAGCCAAGGCCTGAGGCAAACACTTGCGTGCAGAGCATGAAGCTTGAGGCAAGCTGGGCTTCGCTGCACTCAGCGCGAGCCTACACATCAACGTCTTCCACACGAACGCTCCCGCGACTGAGGTCTCGAAGTTGATCGCGAAACTTGTCCAACCGATCTTCGAGTAAACGAATCCGCCAGTGGCTTCCGTGTTCGTCGAAGGTCTCCTCCAGCTTTTCCCCGGCCACTTGGTCCAGCAGATGATGCAGCGCACCGAGCTGTTCAAACGGGGCATGAAGGGTGAGTTCGCGGTAG
>JADJRU010000014.1 GCA_016712105.1 Ahniella sp. | reverse complement strand
TGGGCGGCACGGTTGTTCCGGTGCTCGCGGATAGACCTCGCTGCCTGCGAATGTTTCCGATTCACCGCCCCGCTCCGTTGGAGGTTGAGGCCGAATGAAAGATGCGCCGCTGTGCCGAGGCTGTACCGATTCTGCCAATCCAGCGAATTCCGCGCCGACTCACAGGCACTGAAGAACGCCGGCGTTTGCACGTCGTCTTCGCCATGGGACAGGCTCAACCGGTGCGACCATCGATCGTTCCAGTCGCCGGCCAGCGTGGGGGCGGCTCTGGGCTGTCGAACTCGGGTTCACCCTGATCAAATTCCCACCAGGAATCGGTCGACAGTGCGGTAGCTTTCAAGTCTTGTCCGCCGATGCCGGTTTTTGTGCCGAAAGGGTCGCGTGATTATTCTCGAAGCCATCCGGATCGGGATCAAAACTGAAACCACCGGGGTTCTGCGACGAAAATCCCTGGCTGTTCTGTTGCCCGACACTGGCGCTCAGACTGCCGCGTTCACCGCGTGCAGCATAGGCACCGAAGACATCCAACTGATCCTTGGACCCGACCCGGATCCCCACCGAGGCCTGATTTCGGCTGGCGCAGAAAAATTGCACCACGCCACCGATGCATCGAACCCCTGCGCCGCTCGCGGACCGTACAAATCTCGACGCGGTCAATCAGATCCGTTATCAATTGCGAGAAGTCGTAGAAGCCGGTGTTCGCCGACGACGCGAACGCCATCGATGGGGACCAGCGCATGATTGGAATTGCCGCCTCGCAGAACACCGTGGTCAAACCGCCAAGTTCCGCCGGTGCGGGAGAACTCCACCCCGGCTTCAAGCCGAAGCAGTTCCAACATCGGAGGTCTGGCGTGATTCGATCCGCGCACGGTCGATGATCACGACCTGCTTCCGACTGGCATCCACCGTCTGGCAAATCCGCGAGCGGTGACAACCACCTGCTCCCGCGAGTTTCAGCCGCAAAAAGGATGGCCCGGACAACACTGCAACACTGGCAACCGCCGCCAGAGCGGACACCAGGGGATCACTCTATTCATGGTTCTCAAGCTCCATGAATATCAGAACGCGCACCCGCGGGAACACCACGCGCACAGACAGAGCCGAAGCAGGCAGAAAAAGACCATGCATCGCCCTCGCCCGCCGCGGGAATCCTGGATATCGGCAACTGGGGGACACGCAAAACGCGTCACCGATGACCAAGCCGGTCTCCGGGCTCACAAAGGACGCGTTGAGCGTCGGATCACTCACCTTCCGCTTGCGCAGTGGCTGAAGCCTAAAGCTTCCAGAATGACGGCTTGTTACCGTTGCGGGGGCAGCGTTGGTTTTGCACCAACTTCCGTTTAATCCCCGACCGCGACGCTAGCGAGGGACACTTGGTCCACAGAGATAACGATCACGCACCGCGGAAAGAAGAAGGGGTTTGTCGGTGCGGTATCGCGGATCATGACCCGAAGCTGAACCGGAACTCGTATGGCTTGAAAGTGTTCCGCAAGTCGTGGAGGATTCAGCGCAATTGGACAACACCTCGAGGGTTCATGCGCACCAACTCCGCGCCGCACGCCATTCGCGCGGTGCTGATGCTCAGCTTGTTCCCGGTGTTGCTGCCGCCACGTCCGAGGCAGAACCCGATCAAGCGGAGGCTGTCCGAATCCCTCAAGGGATCACTGGTCAAACGTTCACGGCAAGTTGTTGCACGATGAGTCGCGACGCGATCGGCCTCAGGCAAAACGTCCTCTGGCAGACCTGCTTTTGACTTGCCGATGTCGTCCGACGGCAATCAGCGCCCGCGCTCCGGCTCCTCCGATCAATCCGCCGCCAAGTTTCACTGCGCGGCTGGACGCCACGCGCACCCTGTTGCTCGTGGACGGTCGACCCGCCGCGATCAGTCCGTTCTCCGGAAGCGAATCGAATCTCGGCACCATTCCCTGGCCGCTGTCGAACAGGTCGAAATCCTCGCGAATGCCACGGCCGCCACTTACGGGCTCGGGCGCGGCTGCCGGGGTCGTCAACATCGTGTTGCGCAAATCCTATTCGGGGATGCAGGTTTCCTGTATTCAATCGAAAGCCATCCATCCGGCGGCGGTGATATTCGAGGCCGCAGCCAGTGTCATGGGCTTCTCCGGTGACCGAGGGTCGATCGTCGCCAGGTTTCCAGAGATTCGCGCGGATCGCGTTTGCCCGGGACCAGATTGGCGGCGATGAGTTGGGCGTGACCTCCTTTGGCAACGTAACTATCGGCTTGCCAGCGGTCCCATCGCACCGATCGGCGGGCTGCGCGCGATCCCGGGTTTCGACTGCGAGTGGTTCGGGAACCGGCGCCGGCCCTGCGGATGTTTTTTATCAATCCGCTTCGGGCCTCTGCTCCTACAACTTCAATGCAGTTGCGGCCAATACGTACTTCGTCGGCAACCAACGGCCTTCATGTCGCCGGTGAGTTCGAGATCAGTCCGAACTGGACGGCGCATTTGCAGACCACCGTTTCGCGTCAGTCGTCGTTCGGCCAGTACGCCCCAACCCCGGCAAGTGTTTGTGCCCGAAGGATCACCGAAAGACCGGTACCCGGCGTTACCCGCGGCGCCCTGGTCCAACACCGTTTTGCCGGAGTCGGTCCGCGCAAGTCGACATTCGATGAGAACGCCCAGGACGTGCGGCTTGCGGTGAGCGGACGGATGTCCGACCGCTGGCAGCTCACTGCCGGCATCCGCCAAGCCGACCATCAGGGCAAGGATCTGGGGCGAAACTACATCGTCACGCGGCTTGCCGAATTGGCGATTCAGGACGGTCGATACAATCTGCGTGATCCGTTCGGGGCACCACAATCGGTGCTCGACAGTTTCTCTGCCGTCATCAACCGCGATGCACGCTGGAAACAACGCGGAACCCCACGTCGGCAGCAACTTCGACCTGTTCCAGACTTCGGCCGGCACCTCGACGCTCGAGGCCGAACTTTCCTGGCTGGATCAGGACTACTCCGATCAATACGATGCACTGCAATCGGCAGGTCAGATCTCCGGCTCTTCCGGAAACAGCGCACGCGGAACCCGCACGCAAGCCAGTCTGGAAACACGCTGGTTCTTGCCGGTCCACGAGAGCTTCGACGTGACCTTGGCCGGGAGACTGGATCATGACCACGACTTCGGCTCCGAACCGACCGCAAGCCTGTTGCTGCAATGGCGCCCGTGGCGTGCACTGGAAATCCATGGTGCCATCGGATCGGGCTACACCTTGCCGAGCCTTGATGCCTTGAACCAGGAGCCGTCGCCGTTTGCGCTCAGCGTCGTCGACCGCCGCACATGCCTGGCTCTCAGGCGCACCGACTGCTTCCAGAATCCGCAAGTACAGGTCAACGCCGTACGACTCGCGAATCCATTTCTGGAACCCGGAACAGAACCAGCAGATCTCCGCCGGCGTTGCCTATGAGTTTGAAAGCGGGTGGTCTGCGGGGGTCGACTACTACCGCATCAGGTTTCGGACAGACTCGTGGCGATCCTGCCGCAGGGCCTCATCGATCGGGACAACTTCGGAGGGTTCATACCGGCCGGTCTCTCCGTGTGGTGCGCGACCCGCAGACCGGTGCACTGCTGCTGGGTTGAGAGTGGCTACACCAACACTGGAAGTCTAGATACCGATGGGGTCGACCCGTGTGGGCTTCCGGCGACACCGACCACTTCGGACACTGAAAGCACCCTGCAGGCATCACACCTCCTGCATCAACGAATCGGCTCGGAATTTTCGGCTGGTGAAGCCTACGAATTCGATATTGCCGGCGACTTCGGTATGCCAGAGCAACGCGCGGAATGGACCACCCACTGGACCCAGGGTGACTGGCGTGTCAGCGCCAGAACAATCGGCATCGGCAAACAGGACCGCGAGGAAGAAACGCTGATCGGCACCTACGTCACGCACGACCTGCAGATAGCCTGGACCTTCAGCCCAGGCTCCACCTTGGCGATTGGCGCAACCAACCTAGCAGACCGATTCCCGTCCTGGATTCAGGCGGAAGACCCTGCCCTGGAACGACTACCTCTACAACGCCCGGGCCGAACTCCTACGTGGGAGCCAACGTTCAAGTTCTGAAAATCCTGCGACCAAACCATGGGCAGGGACTGAGATTGCCACAGCCCGCTGCGCGGGCTTCGCAAGACAGCTTCCGGTTTGATGCGCGAACAGCGCATCAAACGGGGCGTCAGCACGCCCAAAGATGATCGATTCGGCACCCCCGGATCACTAACGCGGCAGTGCTGGCCTAAACCCCAACACCCAAGGAGCGGCGCAGGCGCAACCACTCCCAAGGAGCGCCGAAGGCGCAACCAGACACAACAAACAGCATGCCTAGAACCAAGCCCCTCCCCGATGTTCGGGGAGGGGTTGGGGAGGGGCTAGGCAAACACGCGTGGGCAATTTCGCAGGGCGAAGCCCCGCGAAATCCCACCTTCTCCGCCAAAAAAGCAAAAGGGCCAGCGCGAAGCGCTGACCCTTTGCTTTTTTGGCGGAGAAGGAGGGATTCGAACCCTCGTTACGTCGGAGCCGTAAACCGGATTTCGAATCCGGCGCATTCGACCACTCTGCCACCTCTCCAAAAAGTGTTCCCGGTCGATCGGGCCGCGAATGATACGGATAGATTGGGTTCGCTTCAAGCGTTCCGTCCATCCGACCGGTGTGCGTTCGGCAGACATCGGTGCTGCAGCCCAACAAATGCCCGGACTCAAGCCAGTATTGAGACACGGGCATTCCATCGGCAAGTCTTTGACGCAGCGCAAAACAATTGATTGAAACATACGTTTGATTTTGGCAAAAACCTTCGATATGGTAGGCTCACCGGTCACAAAAAAACACAGCCGGCCACGCAAAAATCGCTGGGAGGGGACCATGACTTACCGACTGCTGATGAAGCTCTTTGCCCTGCTTTGCGTGCACCCTGTACGCAAGCACCAGCCAGGCGCAATCCACCATACCCAAACCCGTCATCCGATCGTGCTCGTGCATGGCCTGCTCGGTTTTGATTCCCTGCTCGGCATTTACGACTACTGGTACGGCGTACCCACCGATCTGCGCAGCGGTGGCGCACGCGTCCACATCGCGAACGTGTCGTCGAGCAACTACAGCGAAGTGCGCGGCGAACAATTGATTCGGGAACTGGATTCCCTTCGCGCCGTTTATCGCTACACCAAGTTCAACCTGATCGGACACAGTCACGGCGGCCCGACGATCCGTTATGTGGCATCGGTTCGCCCGGACCTCGTTGCTTCCATCACATCGGTCGGCAGCCCGCATACCGGCAGCAAAGTCGCCGACGCCCTCGCCACCGTCCTGCCGGAAGGCTCGCCTTTGCGCCCGCTGGTCGCAGGATTCGTCGATGCCCTCTCGGCCGTGATCGAGTTCCTCTCGGGTGACAATGATCCGCAATATGCACTCGGCGCCCTCGCCTCCTTGTCGAGCAGTGGTTCGCGCGCATTCAATACGCGGCATCCGCAGGGTATGCCGACGACCACGTGTGGTCAGGGCCCAAGCGTCGTGAATGGCGTCCGTTATTACAGCTGGGGTGGCACATCAGTGCTGACGAACGTGTTCGATGCTTCAGACCCGATGCTGGGCGCAGGCTCGCTGTTCTTCGGCTTCGAACAGAATGATGGCCTCGTTGGAAAATGCTCCTCGCATCTGGGTGTGGTCCTGCGCGATGATTACGGCTGGAACCATCTCGACGAGGTTAATCAGGTCTTTGGCCTGCGTGGCTTGTTCAGCTCGAGTCCGGTGTCCGTGATTCGTGCCCACGCCAACCGATTGAAGAATGCCGGACTCTGACCCAAACAGTTTGAACGCTGCACCGGCCCGGCTTCGCCCGGGCCGGATTTTTTTGTACGCGGTGGTGTTTTTCGTGTTGCTGACGGTCGGCTCGGTGGTCTGGAAACTGGCCACGATGTCCGATGTACCCATGCCGGAACCCATCACAACACCGGATCCGGTCGCGCCACCCGCCTCGGAATCCATGCCGGCGGGTGCGGTGCCCACTGCACCGACTGCGTCGCCAACTCATTCGATCCCTGCATCGTCCAGAACGGCCAGTGAACTCGCGCCCGCTTCCCTGATCGGCACTGAAGTGGATGGGGCTGTGACATTCCATCAGGGTCGTGTGGCTCCAGACATCGCGCTGCGACGGCTTTTCGACTATTTCCTCAGTGCCCTCGGTGAGTTGTCACCGGCGCAGATTCGAACTTGGCTGGAAGCGCATGTGCGCGAGCAATACGGCACCTCCGCGGTACCCGAATTGCTTGACCTGTTCGATCGTTATGTGGCTTTGCTGCAAGCTGCCGAGCGCCTGCAACTGGCAGGGCTCGACCAGCGCGAACGGCACACACAGATCGCCATGCTGAGGGAGCGCCTGCTGGGTCGCGATCTGGCGGAAGCGTTTTACGGCGCCGAAGATCGATACTTGCGCTACACGCTTGATCGAATCGATGTTTTACGGGACAAATCCCTGACCGCGAGTGATCGCGCGACCAGACTCGAGACTCTGGCAAAAGCGCTGCCCGCGGAGGAACGGCAACTTCAGAACGACAGCACACTCGGTGTACTGGTCGATGAACAGACGCAACAACTCGACGCATTGGGCACCGACGCGGCAGAGCGATTCGCGGAGCGCGAGGCTCTGGTAGGCAAGGCCGCCGCCGAACGCCTGGCGGCCCTCGATGGCGAGCGCGCGCAATGGCAACAGCGGGTCGACCGCTACAAGGCGGCAAGGTCGGCGATCCAGAACGACCCGAACCTCGACGCAGCTACGCGCACGCAGCGTATCCAGGCGCTGCTCGTTTCAAGTTTTGACGAGGCAGAACGTCGCCGGATCGAATCCCTTCAGGCGATCGGGCAGCTCTGACCGACTGTCGAAGAACAGCAATGTCCGGATTTGGCCCGGCTTCCCGTTTCGGGTTCAATGAGTGCTTACTTCATTGCCCGGAACACCTCCATGTCGATCTACTCGCTGAAACCGAAGTTCCAGAACCTGTTGCGACCGATCGTGCGCGGCCTCTTTGCCGCGGGCGTCACGGCCAATCAGGTCACGGTGCTGGCGGCGCTCATTTCGATTGCACTGGGTCTTGCCCTCTATTTCGGATCGTTACCGAGGATCTGGTTCCTCCTCATTCCGGTCTGGTTGTTCCTCCGCATGGCGCTGAACGCCATCGATGGCATGTTGGCGCGCGAGTTCGCCCAGCAGTCGCGCCTTGGCGCCTATCTCAACGAACTGACTGATGTCCTGTCCGACAGCGCACTGTATCTGCCGTTTGTCCTGATCACGCCGTTCACCGGGTTCTGGGTTGGCTTGGTGATCCTGCTCGCCGCCGTCAGCGAGATGGCTGGCGTGCTGGGACAGGTTATCGGTCGTAGTCGCCGTTACGACGGCCCGATGGGAAAGAGTGACCGGGCCTTCGTGTTCGGCGCACTCGGTCTCGCCGTCGCAACAACCGAACATCTCCCGGAAGCCCTGAAGTGGCTGATGCCGATACTCGCCGTTGCAATCGCCTTGACCATGGTGCGCCGTGTGCGCGCCGGGCTCGCGGATCCGGCATAAACGATCCACCTTTGACCACTGAGACCATTGTGCAAACGACCCTTGAATCGACGTTCCAAACCCACGACGGCCTGGCGCTGTTCTATCGTGCACGCACACAGAAGTCCGCACGCGGGGCAATCGTGTTGCTGCACCGGGGACATGAACATTCGGCGCGAATGTTCCATCTCGCCGACGAACTGGGTCTGGACGACTTTTCATTCTTCGCCTACGACGCCCGTGGACTGGGCCGCTCGCCCGGCACACGCGGCGATGCGCCCGGCTTCAGCACGCTCGCGCGTGATCTGGACACCTTCATCACGCACCTGGAGACGGCACACGGTATCGCTCCCGCCGATGTGGTGGTCGTGGCACAAAGTGTCGGTGCCGTGGTCGCCACGACGTGGGCGCACGATTACGCCCCGAAGATCCGCGGGCTTGTGCTCGCCTCCCCGGCCTTCTCGGTGAAACTCTACGTGCCGTTCGCGCGTCAGGGCTTGGCCTTGATGCATAAACTGTTCGGCAACTTCTTCGTGAACTCCTACGTCAAGGCGCAGTTCCTGACGCACGATGTCGAGCGGATCAAGAGTTATGAACAGGATCCGCTGATCACGCGCCCGATTTCGGTTCGGATCCTGCTGGGTTTGTACGAGGCGGCCGATCGGGTGGTCAGTGATGCACAGGCCATCACCCTGCCGGTGCAATTGCTGGTGTCGGGCGCCGATTGGGTCGTGCGGCACGAACCGCAACACTCATTCTTCGATCGGCTGCCGCATCCGCGCAAGCAAAAACTGGTGTTTCCGCGTTTCTATCACGACACGCTCGGCGAGAAAGATCGTGCGCCGGCTGTCAAGGCAATACACGACTTCATCGAAGGTCTGTTCTCGGATGCACCGGAGCGACTGAACCGACTCGATGCACATGAACGCGGCGCGACATTCGATGAAGCGCAGGCTCTGGCGCGTCCGCTGCCCTGGTATTCGCCGCGTGCATGGTACTGGGCGGCAACCCGCGCCTCACTGAAGTTCGGTGCCTTGCTCAGCAAAGGTCTCGCACTCGGACAGAAAACCGGCTTCGATTCAGGCAGCACACTCGACTACGTCTATTGCAATCAAGCGCAGGGCGTGCCGCTCGTCGGCACGCTGATCGACCGTACCTATCTCGACTCGATCGGCTGGCGCGGGATCCGCTTGCGCAAACAGAACCTGCAGGAATTGCTGGTGTTGGCTGCGGCAAGACTCCGTACTGCGGGGAAGCCGGTGCACATCATGGACATTGCCGCCGGACACGGCCGTTATGTCGTCGACGCCTCGGGTCTGTACGAACTGTTTCCCGACAACGACCAGGTGGGCCGCTCGCTCGCCGGCATGGCCGATGCGATCGAATCCGGCGGATTTCTTGTCTACACCGGCCAGCCCTGGCATCCCCAGCTTGAGCTCATTGCGCGGGCGCTGACCAGTCACCGCCAGGGTGCCGCGTGGGTCATGCGTCGGCGCACACAGGCAGAAATGGATCAATTGGTCGAAACAGCCGGATTCCGCAAGATTGCGCAACGGGTGGATCCGTTTGGCATCTTCACGGTTTCGCTGGCGGTGCGCAGGTGATCGAGACAGCCGACATCACAAAGCGACCATGGCGCAAGGCCGCTCTGTGGCTCGCGGTCCTGGCGCCGTTTTTTTATCTCACCTATGGCGTCGCGAATTTTCTGGCGGCGCGGCGAACTGATGTCGGAAGTTTCGTCTTCGATTGGGAACACCACATTCCCTTCCTCGACTGGACGATTTTTCCGTATTGGTCGATCAACGCGTTTTATGGCCTTTCGCTGTTCCTGTGCCGGAACCTGTTCGAATTGAATCGACATGCGCGCCGGTTGCTGACGGCCCAGATCATTGCAGTCGCCTGTTTCCTGATCTGGCCGCTGCGATTGAGCTTCGAGCGGCCGCCAGTCGACGGCGCCGCCGGGTGGATGTTCGAGGCGCTGACCAGTTTCGACCAGCCGTTCAATCAGGCACCGTCCCTCCACATCGCCTTGCTGGTCATCCTGTGGGACCTCTATCGCCGCCTGCTGCCGCAATGGGCCATGCCAGTGCTGCATGGCTGGTCGTTGCTGATCGCGGTCTCGGTCTTGACCACGTTCCAGCACCATTTCATTGATCTTCCGACCGGCGCGGCACTCGGACTGTTCTGCCTCTGGGCCTGGCCACTCGACACGGACCAGCCTGCGCCCCGGTACCACGGACCCATCACACGTCGACGAGGTGTCCTCGCCGTGCTCTACGCGATCGTGGCGATCGTTCTGTTGGCCATTGCCCTGGTTTACCCAAGACAGGCCATGATTCTGGCATGGCCATCCCTGGCGCTGGCCTTGGTCGCGATCAACTACGTTTGGGTCGGCGCGCACGGTTTTCAGAAATCGTCGATCGGTCGTACCTCGATCGCGGCGAGGTGGTTGCTCGCGCCTTACCATTGGGGAGCGTGGGTCAATCGGAGTTTGTGGACACGCGGTGAGCCCGATGCGGTCGAAGTGCAGGACGGTGTGTTTCTCGGCCGCTGGCCAACTGCCCAGACGAGAGAAAAGTTCAGGCATATCATCGACCTGGCAGCGGAGTTCCCGTCCACCACCGGAGGGCCACCCATTGCGGTCATACCCTGCCTCGACCTGGTGCCACTGGACACGAATCAACTCCGAGCTGCCGCCCGGGCCATCGAATCGGCCAGACAAACTACGGATCCGGTACTGGTTTGTTGCGCCCTGGGTTACTCGCGCAGCGCCTCGGCCGTGGTGGCATGGCTACTGACGACCCGTCGCTGCTGGAACCTCGAAGACGCGTGTGACCGAGTCCGCCGGGTTCGCCCGAAGATCGTGCTGTCGGTGCACCAACGTCATGCCATGGAGCCACTGGCTTCAATCTTGATGCTCACCACACAGCGCTGCGTCAGTCCACGGCACGCAGCCTGCGCTTTCAGGCGCTGCCGATCGGCCTGTCGTTTCTTGCACTGATCTGGACTTTGAAGGAAACGACTGGAACCGTCGAGCCACTGGCCTGGCTGTTGGTCGCGATGCAGGGTCTTTGGGCGACCAGACTCTGTGTCGACCAACGTGTCTTCGAACTGTTTGCGCGCGGCACCTGACGCCCGAAGCGTTCGACGAAGCCCTCCATCGGGTTCATCTGTCCGGCCAGCCGGCGGGCATCCCGCGCACCATCGTCGATCGAGTGAACGGTGTGCGACGGCTCGTGCGATGGCAAGCCATGTTGACTACCCTATGCCTACTGCTGCCCATCCTGACATTGCTCCGGAGCTCTGATGTTTGAAGGACTGATCGGCCAAGCCATCGTGACCTTTGCGCGGACGCTGACCGGTGCCCATGCCTGGTGGCGAGCACCACTGGACGCACGCGGCAAACGGGTCTACTTCGCGAATCACAACAGCCATGGCGACTTTGTCCTGCTGTGGTCTTGCCTGCAGGCCCATGAGCGGCGCCGTACTCGACCCGTAGCCGGCGCCGACTACTGGAACAGCAACGCCCTCAAGCGTTTTGTTGGCGGACGCGTGTTTCGCGCCGTACTGATTGACCGGGTGAAGCGCGAGGGACAGGATCCGGTCGGGCAAATGGCTGCGGCACTGAACAGTGGCGACTCGCTGATCCTGTTCCCGGAAGGCACCCGTAACCAGACCGACGCGCGCCTGTTGCCCTTCAAGAGCGGCCTGTTCCATCTGGGCGAAGCCGTTCCCGATGCAGAACTCGTCCCGGTGTGGATCAGCAATCTCAATCGTGTGATGCCGAAGGGCGAACTGATTCCGCTGCCGCTGATCTGCTCACTCCAATTTGGCGCACCCCTGACCCGAATCGCGGGTGAAGACAAGGCCACGTTCCTGGAACGTGCACGCAACGCCCTGCTCGACCTTGATCCGGACCGAAACCATGACGATTGACTGGAACAGCCTCTGGAACAACGAGCCATTGCGCGTGTTTGCCGTGGCAAGTGCTGTGCTGGCTTTGGCCTCGACGATTGCCGCCCTGCTCCGCTGGCGCGTGGCAAAGGGCCAACCGCACGGTGTGATCGACAACCTCATCGCACGCATCAACGCCTGGTGGTGGATGGTGGGTTTGCTGGGCGTGGCCTTCCTGTTCCGCCGCGATGGTGTGATCGTCCTGTTTGCGCTGGTGTCGTTTCTGGCATTGCGCGAATTCATCACACTGACACAAACCAGGCGGGGGGATCACGCCGCACTGGCGGTCAGCTTCTTCATCGCCCTGCCGGTTCAGTTCTTTCTGGTCTGGATCGAGTGGTATGGACTCTGGTCGATCATGATTCCCGTTTATGCGTTCCTCTTGCTGCCCATTCTCGCGGCCTTGTCGGCCGACACGACTCGTTTCCTCGAACGCGCGGCGAAAGTGCAATGGGGCCTGATGATCTGCGTGTTCTGCCTGTCGCACGTGCCGGCGCTCGTCACCCTCGAGATCGACGGTTACAGCGGTCGCAATCTCATGCTGATTGCATTCCTGATCATCGTCGTGCAGGGCAGCGATGTGCTGCAGTACATCTTCGGCAAGCTGTTCGGCAAACACCTGCTGGCACCCCGGCTCTCTCCTTCGAAAACCTGGGAAGGACTGGTCGGCGGCATCCTCAGTGCGACCGCATTGGGCGCCGCTTTACATGGCCTGACACCATTCACGATGCAACAGGCCGCCGCCATCGCCTTGGTCATCTGCCTCATGGGATTCCTGGGTGGCCTCGTCATGAGTGCCATCAAGCGCGACCGCGGCGTCAAGGATTGGGGCCACCTGATCGAGGGCCATGGCGGCGTACTCGACCGGATCGACTCGCTGGTGTTCGCGGCACCCGTGTACTTCCACGTCATCCGGTTCTGGTGGACGTGAGGGAAGTGCGCTTTATGCTAGTTTGCCCACCGCACTATGACCTGCCAGCGCGAGCAGTTCAAAGGCCCCATTCTTGAACGGACAACTATTTGCATATTTCCCGAAGCCGATTCAAGAACTGTGCGAACTCGAGAAGAATTCGCTTGTTTCCCGGGCCGATTCCATCAGGATCGAAGTGCATCACGTCGTTGCGAATACCTCTAATTCGATCCAATTTCTTGACAAACTCCACTCGGTCAATTTGCAGTCCGATTCGCTTCCAATTGGCGTCTGATTCGATAAGACGAACATATTCCCCGAATGTTAGGTCACTCGGGCCGGCCACTTTTCGCTCGGGATCAGCCACAAAACAAACTGCCTGAAGTTCCTTGTCACTGAACTTGCCATGTAGCAAATGGCGGATGCCGTGCTCTATTTCCTCAATCAGCAGGAATGGCTCAGACATGTTCTTGAACTGAATACTGAAGTCAAATGCCGTTACGAGACCGCTGATAACTTTGTCAGACTTCTGGACAAGCACGTAGTCGAAATTCGAGATCACCTGCGCAGCGTCCAGAAGCGATACGTCATCCGAGAGCACCTGCGCTGTCTCCATGAAGTCCTTACTTTGTGCGCAATGCTTTCCTAGCGCAAGCCTTGATCCAATCGTCTTCCAACTAACCATACCCTTCACATCTCTCGGCCCTGTCATCACCGGTAACTGTGAAAAGTCATTGGTCAACATCAGTGCAATGACCCTATCCAGAGTATCGTTTGGCTTAACCGAAACCACCTCTTTGTTTGCCGCTTCTAAACGTCCAAGACGGAAAGTTGGATCAAACAAGATTTGCTCAGGCAGTCTGCTCTGCCGTGAAGCGAAAGTCACTGTGCCATCGATCCATGTTGACTCAAAATCGGGTTCAGTGATCAGGTTGTGTTTGTCTAGAGCATCATTGATAGTCTTTACAACCCAATGCCCTCTGCGCTCCGCGCCGAACCAAGACAAAATAGTCCTAACCGTCTCTGACGGGCCCGCGACTCCTTTTTTTATTTGATCAGCAATTGATAACAATCGATCGGAATTGCTCGTCATTCGAAACATCTCCATTCAGACCATTACGCACTATGCTTTTTCGGCAAAGGCAGTCGAGTGCATAAAGACTAGTCGCACCCAGCGAACTAAGGGAGCTTACCCAACGCGTTCCACAGCACTAAAGTGTTCGCTTCCATTCCGCCAGAGCAATTGCAAGCGAACTCTCAAGCCACTCAGCAAAGCGCTTGCGGGTCGTCACTAACGACTCCGCATAGTTGAACTGAAACAAGTCAACCGCGGCGGGATGCAACCCAACTGGCTCGGTCCCCCCGCCCTCTTTATGCGCCCTCAAGAAAGTGAAAGCAGAAGCAGCAAGAATGCCCGTATCACCTGGCCCATAACCATGAATACTCACGACGAAGTCAAAATCCTGGCTGGTAGTTAGTGTCAATCTGACCCATCCGCGATACTTCTCAAGATTTGCGTAGTAATCAAAGTATCTGGCAGTCTCTACGATCTGTCGCTGAAAGTAGTGTCTGCTAGCAGACTCATTGTCACCGTGATTGCACCTTGCCTGGTACCTTTCTTTATTCGGTGGCGTAAGCTCTCGCAATTGAGGATTCAGATTGCTGGCGATGCTTTCTAGCCTCACTCGCAGATCGCCCATCACGGATCCTGCGTGCTCATAGACAAGCGTTAGCTTCTTTTCTTCCTTGCTAAATCGATCTTTCAGTATCTGCAACGCGGAAGAAAGTATCTGATCTGCATGACGGTTCTGTTGGACCTGCTGTTCCAATCCTAGAGCCTTCAGAATCGCATCTCTTTGCCGCCGAGAGAAGAATGCGACTAGAGGCTCTAGGTTTCCATCGTCGGCCGACTCGAGCGCTCCTATATACTCCCTACGATCAGACTCCCTTACGACGAGTGGAAACAGTCCGTCGCGAAGAAAAATGAGAGAGGCAAGCGCTCTGGCAACACGACCATTTCCGTCCTGAAACGGGTGAATCTGGGTAAACCGGTGGTGGAGCCATGCGGCTCGAACTTCAACAGAGACCAAGTCTTCAGATCGCCGATAGTTCTCTATGAGAGACTGCATCTCTTCTCGAGTGAATTCGGGGGGACAGTAAACGTGAACTGTTCCATCGGCCCTTCGTGGATTGTTCGGCAAGGACTTATATTCGCCCTTTTTTAGGGGAACCTTTACTACGAAGCCTTGATCGGTTAGCGCTTCCGTAAAGTCTTGATTCTCGGTGAACTGAGCTTGAAGGCCTCGAATGAAGTGCTCAGAGAGGGGCTCTTCTCGTTTTATATAACCGAAAAGACCCTCAACAATGGCAAGGTGATCTTTGATCATTGCCTCAACATGTTCAGCCTCGTTTTTTGCCAACCCTCCTCTGTGAGAGATGATCGACGATTCGATGCCTTGCTCAATCAGAACCTCTGTAACTCCTCTATCCCACGTGTAAAGCCGTTCAATAATTCCAGTCTCGATAGCCCACTCACGCTGCAGCCTTACGATAAAATCCTTGTATGCTCCGTCTGATTCCAGAGCCGCTTTTCTCTCCTTCCATACAGAAGACAACGCCCGCAGTTCACTCGAATCAAGCAATCCGTCAGTTGGAACGGGTTGAACTCTTGCATAAGTCATCAGCACTTCTCCCAATTTCCTAGCCCGGCCGCGCCAGATCATCCAGCAGCACTTTCAGGAACCGCGACGCTTCACCACCGGTCGCGGCCCGGTGATCGAACGTCAGCGAGATCGGAATGACCTTGTGGGTTTCGATGCCGCCCATCACTGGCACGACCTGGTGGCGACCTCGGCCCGCGGCCACGATGGCGACACAGGGCGGAACGATCACCGGCGTGGCATAACGGCCGGCGAACATGCCGAAGTTCGACAGCGAGATGGTGTAGCCGGTGAGTTCGCTGGCTGGCAGCGAACGGTCGGCGACTTGCGCCCGCAATCGGTTGACCGATTCGCGAATGGCCCGTGCGTCGAGCATGTCGGCATTCCTGAGCGCCGGCACGAACAGTCCTTCTTCGGTATCGACGGCAATGCCCATCGACGCGGTTGTGCAGCGTGCGGGTCTGGTTGGCCATGTCGAACCAGGCGTTCAGGGCCGGCTCCGACTTCGCGGCCAGCACGATGGCGCGAATGAGACGTGCCGTGATGTCCTGCGCCGGCAGCCACGCATGGATATCGGCATCGTCACACAGGGTGGTCGGCACGACCTGCGCATGCGCTTCGGCCATGATCCGCGCCATGTTCCGGCGGACGCCGCGCAAGGGTTCGGGCTGGCCTTTTGCCGACACCCCAGGCGGGGTCGTACGAACCGGTTTGCCGGCACTCGATACCGGCGCTCGATCAAACGTGGTCGGCGCAACGACCGCAGGAACTGCAACCGGGGCACTGATGATCGGTGCCGCGGGCGTCGCCGACGGATTCGATGCGGCCTGTTTCACATCGATCATGCTGATCGCGCCGTCCGGCCCGGACCCGCGTATCCGCGCCAGATCCACACCCATTTTCTTTGCCATCGCCCGAACCGCCGGAACGGCCTTGATGCCGCCCACCGTCAGTACGGCCTCTTGCTTCACTTCATTGCTGGCACTCATGGCACCGACCACGGTGCCGGCATCCTCGCGGGATTCGGCAACTGCCGCAGGCGCTGGTTTTGCCGCCTTCGGTGAGTGGTGATGCCCAGTGTCCTGTGCTTCCGCACGCTGTGGCAAAGCGGCATCCAGTTCGATATCGCACAGCGGCGTGTTGGTGACGATCACGTCACCGGCGCCTCCGTAGAGTTTCACCACTTTGCCGGAGAACGGCGATGGCACGTCGACAACCGCCTTCGCGGTTTCCATCGACACCAGAGGCTCGTCGAGCCGGATGACATCGCCGACTTTGACGAACCACGACACCACTTCGGCGTCCGGCAATCCTTCTCCAAGGTCAGGCAGCAGAAACGACTTGATGCTCATGGGAAGTCCTCAGCGATAGGCCAGCGTACGATCGACCGCGGCGATGATGCGCTCGACGCTCGGCAGGTATTTCATTTCCAGTCGGAACAGCGGAATCGGCACGTCGTAACCCGTGACACGTTCGACCGGCGCGACCAGATCGAACATCGATTTTTCGGCCAGTTGTGCGGCAATCTCGGCGCCGATGCCAGCGGTTCTCGCGGCCTCATGCACGATCACACAACGACCGGTCTTCTTGACCGATTCCCGAATCGTATCGAAGTCGATCGGCTTGATGGTGGCCAGGTCGATCACCTCGGCGCTGACGCCTCGTTCGGCGAGTTGTTCGGCAGCCTCCAGGGTTTCCTTGACGTGCGCACCCCAGGTGACCAGCGTCACATCGTGACCGTCCCGCAGCACGAAGCAGACGTCCAGCGGCAACGCCTCACCGTCATCCGGCACCTCTTCCTTGTATTGCCGGTAGATTCGCTTGGGCTCGAAGAAAATGACCGGATCCGGGTCCCGGATCGCCGCCAGCAGCAGGCCATAGGCACGCGCCGGACTTGAAGGAATGACCACCCGCAAGCCGGGGATGTGGGCGAACAAAGCCTCGGGCGCTTCCGAATGATGCTCGGGAGCGCGGATGCCACCGCCACAGGGTGCACGCAGCACCATCGGGCAATGCAGGCGACCGCGGGTCCGCGAGCGCATCCGGGCTGCATGGCAAATGATGTGGTCCATCATCGGGTAGATGAAGCCATCGAACTGCGACTCGGCGATCGGCTTCATGCCCTGGAATGCCATACCCACGGCAAGCCCGGCAATGGTGGTTTCATCAAGCGGGGTGTCGAGCACCCGCTCGGAACCGAACTGCGCATGAAGTCCTGCAGTGGCACGGAACACGCCACCGTTCACACCGACGTCTTCACCGAGCACGATCACACTCGGATCCCGGCGCATCTCGTACGCCATCGCCTGGGTGACGGCTTCAATGAGGGTAATCTCAGCCATGGTGCCCTGCCTCCCAGCGCACGACTTCCTCGCGCTGCTCCCGCAGGTCATGCGGCAACTCGGCGAACATGAAATCGAACATCGACGTGACAGGCTGCGTGCGCGTTTCCAGATAGGCGTTCACTTCGACATCCACTTCGGCGTTCGCTTCCAGCTTGAACGCATCTTCACGCGCCTGATCCCAGATCCCTCGAGCCTCCAGCAAGGCGCGCAAGCGCTTCAAGGGTTCGCGAGCCCAGGCCTGTTTCACTTCCTCTTCGGGTCGATACCGGCGCGCGTCGTCTGCGGTCGTGTGATCGGACAATCGATAGGTGACCGCCTCGACTACGGTGCCACCGCCCCCCGTGCGTGCGCGTTCGATGGTGTCGCGCATTACCGCCAGCATGGCAATCGGATCGTTGCCATCCACTTGAATGCAGTGGAGACCTCCGGCAATCCCTTTCTGGGCCAGCGTTTCGGCGCCGGTCTGGGCCGAACGCGGAACCGAAATCGCCCACTGGTTGTTCACGATCACGCCGACATAGGGCAGACGGAACGCCCCGGCCGAATTGACCGCCGCGTAAAAATCGGTTTTCGACGTGCCGCCATCACCCACGACCGATACGGCTACCCGCGGTTCGTGCCGCAGTTTGAACGCCAGCGCGGCGCCCGCCGCGTGCAGGCATTGTGTGGCAATCGGTACGCACCAGGGCAGATCGTGTCTGGGCCCCGAGAAGTCGTTGCCGCGCTCGTCACCACCCCAGTACATGAGCACCTCGCGCGGTTTGACGCCGCGGACGAACTGCGTGCCGTACTCGCGGTACATCGGGCAGAACACGTCTTCCTGACGCATGGCCAGGCCAATGGCGACATGGGCCGCCTCGTGGCCCAGGCAGGACGCATAGGTGCCGAGCTTGCCGGTACGCTGGAGCGCGACCGCCTTGCTGTCGAAACAGCGCAGGAAGTTCATGCGCCGGTACAGGTCGAGCAGCACGGCATTGTCGGCCGCAAATGCCGGAGCGTCCGCTGCAAGCTGCCCGTCTTCGTCCAGGTAACGGACGTAATCAATATGGAATCTGGCTACCGTGTGCACGAACGCCCTCCCGCGTCTGAGTCCGGTTAATGAATGTAACCCGGACTTGATAGCAGTCGCCCATGCCAACGGCAAGATTGCACTGTTTGAACAGTTCCGCTATTGACCCAAGGCATGTCGCCGGCTCCGCCTCCCACCTGCCCCTGCCCTGATGTTTGACCTGCTCGCCATCGTCGGCGCACTGGTCTTCCTGGTCCTGATCCTGCAGTGGCGGGCACTGCTGGCCATGCCGATCCGCACCCAGCATGCGCGCCCCTGCACTGCCGACCTGGCGCGATCCCTCGCTGCCGAAGATCTGATCGAAGCAGCCAAGGCCGAACTGGGGCCGCTCGGGTTCGAGGGGCCGTTCTGGTATCTGATCGAGCAGAATCCATCGGGCCCGCGCGGCCTCGCAGCGTTCAGCGACGGCGAAGGCACGACGGTGTTCCTGATGCCGGCGTTCTACATGGACAACGCCAATCGCTGCATCAGTTATCTGGTCAGCGAGTTGGACGACGGCCGCAAGGTCATTTCGCAACCCGGCGATCCGTATTTCACGCTGACCACGGTGCCGGGCGAATTGGCGGCCACCTTGCCGCCGGGCGCATTGGGTGAATCCGTTCAGGCCCATCGTGCGCGCCTGCATTCGCTTGGCCGGGCCAAAGCCGCTGACGCTGGGCAGCGCCTGCGTTTGGCAGGTGATTGGATCAATCAGCGACGGTTGCAATTGGTCGAGCAAGGCAGTGCACGGATCGGCAAGGACGGGGTCGCCCGGTTCACGCTCGGCTTTGCGCTCAAGGCGCTGTATGCATTCCTCAGCCGTGCCCGCTGGCCGAGCAGCACCGCAGCAGTCCCGACATCCCGGCTCACGCTGATTGCGCAGAATGTCCAACAGGGCCGTGAACGCGCCCCGGAACGTCGGCACCAGATCCTGCTGTTCGGGCTCAGCGTGGCCTTGTTCCTCGGCCTCGGCGGTTACTTCTTCGGCATGATGTTCGCCGTCATCCTGCTGGTGGTCATCGTGATCCACGAGCTCGGGCATTTTCTGGTCATGCGCCTGTTCGGCTACCGCAACGTGCACATGCTGGCGTTGCCGCTGGTCGGTGGCGTCACGATCGGCCACGAGGAACATCCGAATGCCACCCATCGTGCCTGGATGTCGCTGATGGGCCCTCTGCCCGGAATCGTGATCGGCTGGGGGCTGGCGATTGCCCTGGCGATCCAGGCACCCGAGCAGTTGTTTGATGCCCAGCGACCCCTGACGCTGGCGATCTACACGTTCCTGTTCGTGAACTACCTGAACATCCTGCCATTCCTGCCGCTCGATGGCGGCCATATCGTGCAGGCCATGTTACCGGCGCGCTGGTATGCGGTACGGATCGGATTCCTCATCGTCGGCGCACTCATTGGGCTGACAGTCGGCTGGGCATTCGGTTTTATCGGTATTGCATTGATCGCCGGGCTGCAATTGTTCGCGGTACCGACACAGTGGCAAGTGCGACGCGCCATTCTCGATCTGCAGCAGCGCGGCGAGTCGCTCGTGGACCTGCCCGCACCGCGCAAACTGCGGCTCGCGCTCGAAGCCCTGGAACGAATCGGCGGATCCAGCCCACACGCAGCAGCGCGCGTACATCAGGCCGAAGACATCGTCCGCACGATGGAAGTCAAAGCCATGGGTGGCTTGGCGCGGCTGGTGACCGGCAGCGTTTATCTGGGCTTGTTGGTCGTACCCGCAGGAATACTTGCCCTGGCCGTGGTGGGCATGGCCAGCCTTGGCATGACCGGTTCACCCGAAGTCCCATCTCCGCTGCAACAAGCGGTCGCCAGGGAAGAGGCCAACATCGAAACACGTGTGCAGGCCATGAGCCTGCCGCAAGTGCTCAACACCCTTGCTTTGGGCAGCGATGAAGCCCTGCCAGGCCCGGCATCCGACGCAGCCTTGGCAGCTGCCGAAACACGAATCGGCGCCGTCCTGCCCGCCGATCTGCGAACGTTCTACCTACTCAACAACGGCAACAATCGACTGGGTCTGTTGCCGGTCGAACAGATCAACCGCGTCACCGCGTTGCCCACGCCCGTGTTGCCCGAGACCATTGCGGCCTGGCCTTTGCAGGTCGAAACAGAAGGCGAACCGACTCCGGTCGACAAGGCCGAAGCCAGTCGATGG
The DNA here is from genome assembly GCA_016712105.1 of Ahniella sp. Classification (GTDB taxonomy): domain Bacteria; phylum Pseudomonadota; class Gammaproteobacteria; order Xanthomonadales; family Ahniellaceae; genus Ahniella. The sequence goes on along the minus strand of JADJRU010000014.1, from coordinate 103,780 downwards.
GTGCTGCTGGGCGGTCTGCAGGAAGACGACCTGATCCTGCTTGACGTCGAACCGTCACCGGCAGTCCCTGGGTATCGACTGATCAACCATTTCTTCGACACCACGAGCGCCCATTCCGACCTTGAGGCCTTCCTGCGGGCATCCTGCCGCGATCAACTGGTCAGCGAGGCGTATGACCGCGTGAGTGCCCGTTTGGTGTCGGAACGCGAGCGATCCCTGCGGGCGTTGGGCCTGAGGACCTGATCGCCGAGAAGCCGGGACAAGGGTGGCTCAGTCAGTGGTTGAATGCAGAACTCAGGCCTGCGGCAAGCGCCTCGGATCCGGCGATTGGTTCGACCCAGCATCGGCTCGGCTTTTCGCTGCCCAGGAACTGGTCGAATTCTATCGTCTGCATAACGGCGACAGCGGGCTTCGAATCAGTCCCGTCGAGGAGTTGTCGGTCCTCGAAGCTGATGACCGTGAACACCTGATCGACCAGGGATTGATCGACAACCCTCTTTACTGGCGCGGCAGCGAGACTCGGCAAGTGTCCATCCGACTGGAACCCGAGACACTCGAGTCCTGTGTTGTGCTGGGCGAAACCAGCGATCTGCCCGATCTGTTGTGGTGTCGAACCGACAACACCGGACAACCCGGAGTGATCGATGTACGCCAGATCACGGCATACCCGAATGTTCGCGATTATCTTGTGCACCGGATCGCCTTGATGGGCGTTCAGTAGTCCACCATGGAAGCGCCCGTGTGCACGACATGAATAGTCCTTGTCCCGTTCACGGGCGACGACCTGCTAGAGGGCAACTGGAAACTCAGCCCGCCTGAACCCGGTTACGCCCCGCGGCCTTTGCTGCATAAAGCGCCAGATCGGCGTGCCGCAACAGCGAATTCAGTTTGCTTTCGCCCTGCTCCGGCGTCACGGTTGCCACACCGATACTGACGCGCAAGGGGATCGGATGTTCGGCAAAAGCGAACTCGCTGATCTCGACCGCAGCGCGCAACCGTTCCGCGACATGCATGGCGGCCGCCTGGTCGGCATCCGGCAACAGGGCCGCAAACTCCTCACCCCCATACCGCCCAAGCAGATCACTGGCACGCAAGCTGCCCTTGAGGGCGGTGACGATCGTCAACAAGGCGTTGTCGCCCACCTCATGGCCATAGCGGTCATTCACCCGCTTGAAATGGTCCGCGTCGATCAGCAGCAGGGAAACCGACATCTTCCGCCTCCCAGCAGCCAGCAGCGTCCGTTCGGCTTCGGCTTCGAACGAGCGCCGATTGGCAACACCGGTCAAGGGGTCCACCGCTGCCAGACGTTCAAGTTCGGTCTGCAGTCGGTCTTTCGCCATCAGGGCGATGCCCAAGGTGGCGATCATCGGCAAGGACTGGAAGAACACCGACATCGACAGACCAAAATCGCCTTGGACGCCATCTGTGAGGCCACTTCCGATGAGCACCAGCGTCAGGGCGCGGGCCAACAGGATCGCGGTGCCGATCGTGAACACGGCAAAACACAGTCGGTCCGAGTCGAGCCAGGGTTTGCCGCGCGACCGCCAGAGTCGGACCGCGGACATTCCCAGCAAGCCGCACAGGAACGCGGCCGTCCAGGCTTCGTGCCAGACCGGGAGCAACTCGAACACCTGCGTGATCAACACGGACCCGCATAACTCGAACACCGGCAACGCAAAGACCCAACGCGGCGGCCGGGCGGCGCCGGTCACCATACAGAACGCCCGATAGAACTCGCCCAGCGCCACCACCAGCAGGAAATTCGCGAGCAGCGGCGACAGCCAGAACGGCAGCCGATCGGCCAGCGCGATCAGCAACCAGACCGCGGGCTGCAGCACGACACCATAGGCCCAATGCCGCAGGCCGCGGTCCAAACCGGCATTTTCATGCCGCCGCACGCTGAACAGGGCGAAGCTCATCATCAGCGTATTCAACGCCGACAGCAGCACGACGGTTGCAAGATCAAGGCTCATGACTCGCAAGCCTAACATCGGCGAAACCCGGATTTGGCATATTCCGGCCGCCAATTGGGTAAACTGTGAGCATGTTGAGCTTTTCTGATCTCGAGCTGCGTCGTGGCGGCCGTCCCCTCATCCAGCGTTTCTCCGCCCAGATCCACCTTGGACAGAAGGTGGCCGTGGTCGGCCGGAACGGCTCGGGCAAATCCAGCCTGTTCGCGCTTGTACTGGGCGACCTTCATGCCGATGCCGGCGACTGTTCAATGCCCAGAAACTGGCGCGTCGGCAGCGTGGCCCAGCACGTCGAAGCGAGTGATCAACCCGCAATCGACTTCGTGCTGGATGGGGATGCCGAACTCCGGCGGATCGAAGCCGCACTGGTGATCGCCGAGGACGCACACGATGCCCATGGCATCGGACACTGCCATGAGTTGCTGCATGCGATTGACGGTTACGGCGCACGCGCACGGGCCGGCACCTTGCTGCATGGACTCGGATTCAATGCCGAACAGCAAACCCAGCCGGTCGCCAGTTTCTCGGGCGGCTGGCGCATGCGCCTGGCGCTTGCCCGCACGCTGATGCAGCGTGCCGATCTGATGCTGCTCGACGAACCGACGAACCATCTCGATCTGGACGCGGTGATCTGGGTACAGGACTGGCTGCGTGCCTTCGAAGGCACCTTGCTGGTCATTTCGCATGACCGCGATTTCCTCGATGCCATCAGCACGCACACGCTGCACCTGCATTCCGAGCGCGCCACGATGTATGTCGGCAACTACTCGCAGTTCGAGCGCACACGCGCCGAACGTTTGCGGCTGCAGTCGATGCAGCATGTCGAACAGGCCAAACGGATCGCGCATCTGCAGAAGTTCGTCGATCGCTTCAAGGCCAAGGCCAGCAAGGCCAAACAGGCCCAGTCGCGCGTCAAGATGATCGAGCGCATGGAAAAAGTGGCCCCCATGCTGGCCGAAGCCGAATTCGATTTCGAGTTCCGCGTCCCCGACAAGTTGCCGAGCCCCTTGATCCGGCTTGACGATGTGGCAGTCGGATACGGCGATCGGACGGTCCTTTCGGGCATCCGGTTCAATCTGGCGCCCGGTGATCGGCTCGGTGTGCTCGGCCCGAATGGTGAGGGCAAGTCCACGCTGATGAAACTCCTCGCTGGCGTCCTCGACGGCCAGGCAGGGCAAATCGTCCGGCATCCGGAACTGAAGCTTGGTTACTTTGCCCAGCATCAGTTGGAGCAACTGGATCCGGCTGCCTCGGCGATCGAACACTTCCGAAAATTGTCGCCCGGCACCTCCGACCAGGTTCTGCGGGATGTGCTGGCGAGCTTCCTGTTCCGCGGCGATCGTGCCTTTGAACCGGTCGGCCCGTTCTCGGGTGGCGAAAAGGCGCGGCTGGCACTGGCCATGATCGTGTATCAGAAGCCAAACCTGCTGCTGCTCGACGAACCGACGAACCACCTTGACCTGGACATGCGCCAGGCCCTTGAGTTGGCGCTGAACGATTTTGACGGCGCCTTGGTACTGGTGGCCCATGATCGCCACCTGATGTCGGCCTGCTGTGATCAGTTCGTGCGTGTGGCCGATGGCAAGGTCGGCGAATTCGACGGCGATCTGGACCAATATGCCGAGTGGCTCACGCGTCGTCGGCGCGAGTTGGCGAACGCGGCTTCAGGCAACACGTCGGGGAGCGGTGAACGCAAACCCACGCGCGACCAGCGCAAGAACGATGCCGACGCCCGCGCCCGCGAAAGCCGATGCGCGAGCGCATCAAGAAATGCGAACAATCGATGGCCCGCTGGCAAGGTCGACTGGCCGAGATCGAAAAAGACTTGCTGGCACCCAATCTGTACGAGCCTGCCGGCGCCACCCTGCTGAGAACCCTGACGGCCGAACAGACGGAATTGCGCGCCCAGCTCGAAACCATCGAGGCGGAATGGCTGGAACTGGTTGATTCGCTGGAGTCCACCTGAGTCTTGTGCCGCTCAGCACAAAGAGTGTTGCCTAAACCCCTCCCAACCCTCCCGAACTCGGGGAGGGTTTTCCCCCCCCCCCCCCCCCCCCCCCCCCCCCCCCCCCCCCGCCCCCCCCCCCCCCCCCCCCCCCCCCCCCCCCCCCCCCCCCCCCCCCCCCTTGCATCGACCGTTTGAGCCCTGCTTAGGCGAAGCCTCAAGTGTCGAGGAAGCGTTGCCGGACGCTGACCTCCCTGTTGGGCGGAACCGCGATACTTCTCAGAATTTCGCGAAAACCAACGCCGCACCCGCAGCGATCAGCATGAACCCCAACAAGTGGTTCCATCGAAGCGGTTCGCCCAGATAGGTGACCGCAAACACCGCAAACACCGACAGTGAGATCACTTCCTGAATGGTCTTGAGCTCCGCCGCCGAGTAAACACGGTGGCCCATGCGGTTTGCCGGCACCTGCAGCACGTATTCGAAGAATGCGATGCCCCAACTCACCAGCACAACGAGCCACAACGCACTCTGCTTGAACTTGAGATGCCCGTACCAGGCGAACGTCATGAAGATGTTGGATCCGAGCAACAGCACGATCGGCATCCAAGGCTGCGACGGCCAAGATCAAGCCTGCGCCTCCAGGAAACGCGCTTCGTACATCAGCGCGTTGATGCGCGATTCCTGACCTGGTTCGAACTGGACGCCAAGGTGGTCGTCTGCCGACCGCACGATGTGCCCCGACAGCGCAATCACGGTTTCCTGGTCGAGCATGAAGTACACCCGCACCGTCCCCCGCTCGATGACCGGCCACTTTCGCGGCTTGCCCAGCCGTGCGCCACCTTGCGACAGGTCCCAGACTTCCGTCAGATAACCCTCGTCAGAGAGCACGACCAAAGCGGCCGTGAAGATGTCCTTGCGCGGGTGTCGGCGTTTTTCGTGGGCGTCCATGTCTCGATTCAAGCGGCTTAGGCTCCACAGTTCAAGCACGATTCGGGCCGACTGATGATTCTTCACGTCTTTATCTTTATTTCATGTATTCATCACTTATTTGAGGGTTTAATCCTCACATATGTGACGGCCAAGGAGCCCCAGACATGACGATGCGCGAAGAAGGTCCAGGTTTGGTTTTACTCGTGGAAGACAACCGCGGAATCGCTGAAATGGTCGGCGAGTTCCTGGAACGGCGCGGGTACAGCGTCGACTACGCCAGCGACGGCGTCACCGGATTGCACCTCGCCGTCACGAACGACTACGACGCCATTGTGCTCGATCTCATGCTGCCAGGCATGGATGGTCTCCAACTGTGTCGCAAGTCGCGCCATGACGCAAAAATCGACGCCGGTCCTGATGTTGACGGCTCGCGACACCCTGGACGACAAACTTGCAGGCCTCGACGTCGGCGCTGACGATTACCTGATCAAGCCTTTCGAGATCCGCGAGCTGGAAGCACGGCTGCGCGCCCTGATCCGCCGTGATCGCCGCCAGGTTTCCGCCGAGATCCTGCGGGTCGCCGACCTGACACTCGACACCGCCACCCTGCGCGCAACACGCGCCGGCAAGGACCTCGACCTGTCGCCGATTGCGCTGAAGCTGCTGATGATCCTGATGCGCGAATCACCGCGTGTCGTCAGCCGCCGCGATATCGAGCGCGAGGTGTGGGGCGATCTGCCGCCGGATTCCGACACCCTGCGCAGCCACCTCTACAATCTCCGCAAGGCGATCGACAAGCCCTTCACCAAGCCGCTGCTGCACACCATCCACAGCTCCGGCTATCGCCTCGCCGACCTCGATGCCGAACTCGCCCAGCACTCGGCCTGATCACGATGCGTGAACACGGCGGCGGCCTGCGCAGCAAATTGTGGGTCGCCTTCGTCATGCAGGTGGTCGCCATCGGGCTGGCCACTCTGTTCGGTGTGTATGCCGCCATGCTGGTGCTGCGCGACGTGCTGATCAAGCAGGCACTGGTGAACGAGGCGCAGCACTATTGGACCTTGTTCGACAAGGACCAGAGCACCGCCCTGCCCAACACGTTCAACATGCACGGGTTTGCCCGGCCGGATGGCGGCACCGAAATCAACGTACCCAGGGAACTCCAGGGTCTGCTGCCGGGTTATCACTCGGTGAACCAGCTGGGTGGCGACGAATTGGTCTTCGTCTCCGACCATCGAGGCCACCGCCTGTGGCTGGTATTCGACCAGGACCAGGTCCACCAACTGGCACTGTGGTTCGGGTTCTTTCCTCTCGCGCTGGTGCTGGGCGCCGTGTATGTCGTGAGCTTCTTCACCTATCAGATGTCACGCAGCGCGATTTCCCGATCGTACGGCTTGCAGAAACAGTGCGGGCGCTCGACCCGCGTCAACCCGAACTCAGCATGATTTCGCCCGATCGCTTGCCCGACAGGGCCGATCTCGAGGTCCGACCCTCGCCGAGGCGATCCACAACTTCGCTGCACGCAATCAGGAGTTTCTCGCTCGTGAGCGCGCCTTCACGCGCGATGCCAGCCATGAATTGCGCACCCCGCTGACCGTGATCAAAGTCGCCACCGACATCGTGCTTGCCGAGGAGCAACTCAGCAGCTACGGGAATCGGTCGATGGACCGCATCAAGCGTGCCGTCATCGACATGGAAAACCTCATCCAGGCGTTCCTGATCCTGGCGCGCGAAGGCGACATGAGCCTGAAGAACGAACAGATTCAGGTGAACGAGATCGTTCGCGACGTGTTCGATCGCGCCAAAGCCACCATGTGCAAACGCCCGGTCGAACTGGTGCTTGAGGAACAGGTTGAACTGAGTATGGATGCCCCACCGGCGGTGCTCAGCATCATTCTGACGAATCTGCTCGGCAATGCCTGTCAATACACGGATACGGGACGGATTACCGTCACCGTCCACACGCACGGAATCCGTATTGCCGACACCGGTTGCGGCATGGATCCCGCTACGCTGGAGCGAGTCTTCGATCCCTTCTTCCGCGGCGGCGACGGCAGCAAACCAGGGCACGGCGTCGGTTTGACGATCGTTCGGCGGCTGAGCGACCGATTCCGCTGGCCGGTCACACTCGGCAGCGAGCCCGGCGTCGGCACCACGGCCGAATTGCAACTCCCGGGCGCGAAAGCACACAGCTGATCGAGCAGAAGCGGAGACCGCTCTATTCCGACGCGATCTCGACTTCGATGCCAGACACAGAATTGTCGATCAGCGCCAGCTCGAAGCGCGGCGTGCCCATCTCGGCAACAAACAGCAGACTGTCACCACCTTCCAGCTTGATGGTGTACGCCGTACGATCGATCTTGCCGCGCAGCGAGGTCCGGATGTCCCGGGCGACCCCTTGCTGTCGCGACCCATCGCAATGTCCACAGCGAACACGAGCTCCTTCTGGGAACGCGGCCGGATGGCGAATGTCATCGTTCCAGCTGCCGTGGATTGCTGACTGACCTTGAGCCGCCACTTGCCCGCGAACTTCGGCTGCTCGACGGCGGTGGATGCGGCTGACCGGTGCATCGGCAGGAGCGCCAGCGCGGATACGGAGGTCAGAACAAACGCCCGTCGTTTCATGACTCGAACCCCTTGCCAGAATGTGCCTCGATCATAATCACAGAACACGGGCAATGTGCAGTCCCGATAGACCGTGATGGCAACTTTCGGCCCTGAAACCGGACTTGCTGCAGTGCAATCGCCATCAGACGAGCCGACGCACTCAGACTATCGCCCTCCCGTATACCCGACCTGCACCGATCGTGCCTCACTGTGACCGCTGCCGTCACTCACGGAAATCGTGAATTGCCCTGCCCGCGCTGGCACCCAATCGATACTTTGCTCCGGCGCGCTCACGCCCACCAAGGCTCCGTCGGCATACCAATAGAGCCTTGATTGGGCAGCATCCGAGCTGGCGCTGAGGCCGATGCTGTCGCCGGCACCGGACAGCAGGTAGGTACCGCTTCGCCTTGGTGATTGGATGACGGGTGGACGGCCGGATTGTTGAGCGCCCAATTGGCACATCGACAGATCAGGTGCGGCACGTTCGCGGATGCCCGCCTTCCTTCGTGATTCCCGCAGTTCACTTGGCCAGAACACGAACACCTCGCTCCGTGTGCCCGGGGTGCCCTCCGGCGCGCAGACGGGTGATCCTGTTGTGATGTCCAGCGTGACGCGCCGATGCAAGGTACTGGGCGCGATGGTGGTTCGTCCGGGGATGAACCAGGTCGCCACGGTCCGTGGACATTCAGCGTTCGGCAGGTCGCCGCTGGCCTGGCAGACGGCGACGCGGCGGACGTTGAGGGGCGTGCTGTCGACCGGTGCCGACACGGCGTCGATGTCACCTGTCAGCGCGTCGACCATCCGGAAGAACAAGGGGGCCGCCGCCTGGACGCCGATCAGGTTTGCATGGGCCCGGTGATCCGGTGTTCCGAGCCAGACCACCAGCACGTATCGACCGAACAGTCCTGCTGTCCAGGCATCCCGGAATCCCCATGAGGTGCCCGTTTTCCAGGCCACTGGCAGACGATTTCGCTTGCCCATCAGGCCGAGGATTCTGCTCCAGCATGTCACGGACGACGAAACTGGCTTCCGGGCTCAACAAGGTCAGGACGATTCGCGCGCCGCATCCCCCTCGATCAGACCAAGCCGACGATGGCGACCCTGCCGCCCCAACATCCCATACAAGCCGGCCAGTTCCTGCGCACTCAAGGCGCCGCCCCCCAAGACAAGCGACAAGCCGTAGTGAGACTCGCGTGCCATATCCGCGACCTGCGCCGCTTTCAGCAGACTGTAGAGATTCGGTTGCCCGAGCCGACTGGCAATCTGCACGGCCGGAATGTTCCGGCTCCGGACCAGGGCTTCCTGCGCAGTGATCGGCCCCACGAATTCGCCATCAAAGTTCTCCGGCGAAAACGGGCCGAATCGGGTCGGCACATCGCGCAGAACCGAAGCCGGGTGGATTTGTCCTTGATCAATCGCCAGTCCATACAACAGAGGTTTCAGTGTGGAACCCGGACTCCGATGGATGGCGGTGCCATTGATCTGGCCGCTGATCGACGGGTCAAAATAGTCGGCCGAACCGACCAGCGCCCGAATCTCACCATCCACCGCATCAACCAGCAGCACGCTGCCATTCCGGAACCCCATTCGCGCTTGTTCGTCGAGGTACCTCGCAAGCTCACGCTCCAGAATCTGTTGCTGGCGCAGATCGATCGTGGTGACCAGCCTGGCCGGCAAAGCGCCGCGTTGTGATGCGGTCCGCAGCGCCTGATCAACGGCATGTGGCGCCCGGAACGGCAGGTCACTGGGTCGACGCAAAACCGTCACGGCTTCGATCTGGCTGCGAAACTGCTCGTGCTCCGGATGATCCTTCACCCAGGCGTCGAACAATCGCGCGCGCGCCGCGTGGCCGAACCGGGTGAGTTGTAATCCCTGAGCATGCGCCTGCAACTGGGGGCGTTGCGGCAACACTGCCAAGGTCAGGATTTCGACGAGATTCAGATCGGCAGCGGACTTGCCGAAGTACACCAGGCTGGCGGTGCCGAACCCTTCGACATTCCCCGCCATCGGCGCCAGGTTGAGGTAGGCCTCGAGCACGGCCGCCTTGTCATGGCTGGCGCTGATCGACAATGCACGCCCCATTTGCCGGGCCTTGCCGCCATAACTGCGGGTATTCAAACCGGATTCGATCCGTGCGAGTTGCATGGTCAGTGTTGACGCACCGACGTCCGATTCGGCGTCTGTCAGCCGCCCTGCCAAGGCCCGCGCGACACTCACGGGATTGACACCGGGATGCCAGTGGTACCAGCGCTCTTCCTTCAGCAACAGCGCATCGATCAGCTGTGGTGGGTAGTCCGCGTGCGGCACCCACAACCGATAACGTTCATCGCTGGCCAAGGTCAGTCGAAGCAACACACCGTCGCGCGACGCCACACGGGTGGACTGCGGACGCGTCTGCTGCCAGGACGGCTGTGGCAACAACCGCCAGCCGCACAGCAGCAACACGGACAACAGGGCGGTGACCAGCAACCACCGCCCGATCCTGCGCATCACCCTACTCCACCGCCAGTTTCTGGCCGGCAGCGCCAATGCTGTTGCGGCGAGCGTCGTACATGTCCTCGGCGTAGGTGGGTGGCACGGCAAACTCGCCACGCTGGGTCGCCTTCAACCGATAACGCCAAACCTGCATCTGTTCGCTGCCTGTGGCGTACAGCACGAGCCGGTCTTCGCGCGCATCAAGAAAATCCAGCCAACCCGGATCGGACTGGACAAATCGTGCGTCACGCGGTGCGTATTCATCCACCGGAAACTCCAGCAGCTCGAATCCGGCCGGCAGCAGTTCGACCACTGCCAGGGCCCCTTGTCGCAGATCGGTTGCTCTCAGTCGCAAGCTGACTTCGATTTCGTCGCCCACCTTGATCTGCTCGAGTTTCTGGCCGTCGATGCGTCGATATTCACGCGCCAGTTCCAGACCAGCGCTGCGTGCAATCGTCGGCAGCGTCCGCTCGAAGCCGCTTTCCCGCAACGAGAACCAGACTGGCAAGGCACCCGAATTGGCAATCACCAGGCTGCTCGCCGATTCCGGCCAAGGACCATGAACATCCAATCGGCGCTGCTCGCCGAATACCCCCGATTTTTTCGCAGCATCCACCCAGCTCAACGACAGATCGGCCGCACCGACGCCTTCACCCAGTCGTTCGCCCTGTGCCATCAAGGCCAGTGCGGCACTGCCCGACGACACGGTGTTCAGCAATCGCTCCTGGACCGCCAGCTCGAGATGCGCGAATGCATTCGCCGGCAATTGTCGGGTCTGGTCCGGGAAGTCTCGGTACAACACCATCAAGGCCAGATTCCGGGCCAATACCGGATTCAGGTATTCGTCAAAGGTGTAGTCGTCGAGTCGAAGACCTTGCTGGAACTCCTTCAGCACCGTCTTCAACTCGGCCTCGGCAGCCCGTTTGTCCTGATGCAGACCAAACAGGGCTGCACGCAGACTGCGGGCACCGATGCCATCGCGGGCCTCGGCCGTTTCCGACTGCAGCAGACCCTGCATGGGCAGGGTCACCACCTCACCCCGGCGCGCCCGCACATACAGCGCCAGCCAGCGATTGAACCGGCTGCTCTCGACATTCCCTTCGTCGAGTGCCCGCAGGTATTCGAGGTTTCGTGTGACCAGATCCCGCGGCACGGCCACACCGGCCGCCTCGGCTTCCAGGAAGAACAGTCCGGCCCAGGCGGTGACGAATACGTCCGCATCTTCACCCGCCACCCACAACCCCAATCCGCCCGCGCTGTTGCTGCGTGCACGCAACAGATCGAAGACCTCTTGCCAATGCTGATCCGGAATCGGTTCGTTTGCGTACTCGGGGTATCGAACGATCAGCAGTTTGCCCATCGCCTGACTGAGCAGTTGTTCACTGCACTGATGCGGGAAGTCTTCGAGGTTCGCCTGGATCCCGCCGATCATCACCAGCGGCGTGTGGCCGGCAATCAGCTCACGCTTTGCGAAGTTCGGCCACAGTTCCCGCAGACCGGTGATCGGTCGTTGTTTGCCGTCGAATCGTCCCAACTGCTGATGACCGCGATACGGCATCAAGGGGCGCAAGCTGATTTCAACACTGCGTTCGCTTCGTTGCGAACCACTTTCGACGATCATCCTGATCCGCCCGGCACCAAGTTGTGCACCGGCCTGAAGCCGCAAACGGAAACTGGTTTCCGCGCCCGGCGCCAGATCGAAAGCCTGCTTCGCGGCGCCGATCACACTGAGGCCACGATCGGCTTCCACGAGCAGACGTGTCGCCGGCGCGCCTGTTCCTGCTTCACGCTGGATCGACAAACCGAGCTCGAATACGTCGCCCGGCGACACGAATGCCGGGGCACTCGGACTCAGAACAAACGGCGCACGGACTTCCGTATCGGCGGTGCCGATCCCGATGCGTCCTTCGTTGACGGCAACCGCCATGATCTTCAGGCGACCGTTGAAGGAATCCGGCACCGGCACGGACCAGGTGGCCTCACCGTCAACATCACGAAGTCCGGCCCAATAGACAGCCGGCTTGTCGAGTTGTCGTTTGAACGGATTCAGATGGCGAGCCAACGCGGCCTCGGCGTCACCACCAGCCGCCGCCGTCAGCAGGCTGAACTCAGGCAACACCAGATCGAGGATCTGCGCCGTGTCGACTTCCAGCTGACGCTTCGCGAAGAATCGATCCTTCGGATCGACCAGTCGGTATCCGGCGACTTGCAGGATGCCTTCATCGACCGCAAACAAGGCCACCCGTGACGGTTCGGCAACCCGAACCGTGACTGGCAGATCCTGACCGGGACGATGTTTGCCACTGGCTTCGATACTGAGCGACAGATTCCGGGCAGTCGGCAGGATACGGAATGGTGCCGCTGCATGACTCATCGGACTCATGAAGATTTCCGGCGAATCGAGTGCACGCAGGAACTGCACACTCACATAAGCCTGACCCTCCAGATCCGCAGGCAGCCGGATCTTCTGCACCGAACGGTGTTGTCCGTCGTGAACCACACATGCGCCAGCACCCGCTCGCGCTCGATCGTGATCAGTCCGCTGCCGGTATACGGCGCTTCGATGCTCAGGCTCAATTCTTCGCCGGCCTCGGGCTCGGCATTCAGCAGCTTGAGCTTGAGTTCTGCATTCCGCTCCAGTGCCCGCGTGGCATTACCCGTGCCGGCCACCGAGAACGAGACCTGTGCCAGTTGGGTCTGATTGCCGTCGAACAATCGCAGTCGGAAGTCACCCGGTTCGTTGGTCGGCAAGGGCAGACTGGCCTTGCCCTGATTGAAGGCCAGTGCCTTCGTGACCACCGGCAGTTCCTTGAGGCGCGACTCGTAACGATACAGCCCGTCATCACCACGAGTCAGGATCGAGACGTATCGCTGCTCGATGATCTCGAAGCGCAGATCCGGAGCATCCACCGGCTTGCCCTGTGCATCAATGGCGATCCAGTGAAGTGCGCGGTCGGCGCCCCGTGCCAGCGCCAGATTCTGGTCGTCGGCTTTCAGGCCAACGAGCCAGTCGGCCTGGCTGATCCGGGTCGCCAGATCGGACGAGACCGATCGACCGCCCTCCAACTCGAACGCTTCCAGCATCACGTCAAGTTGATAATGCGGGGTCTCGATGCCCGCGAGGCCAGTGTCGAGCACGACGGCACCCTGTTCATCTGTCGATTGCTCGTCCAGTGTGTATTCCTGCACTTCGAACCCGGGATCGGTGGCCGCAAACACGTAGTCCTCGAAGCCCGGCAGCAAGCGCTCGGCCGGACGCAAACGAAGTTTCGTCGCCACGCGCCGACCGACTGCCGCACCACCAAACAAGTGCTCGACGCCCACTTCGATGCGCAATGCTTCGGGCTTCAGCCACAAGGCCTGGCGAATCGGCGAGAACGCACTCTTGACCTTCATCCGATCCGGTTGGAATTCCTTGACCCGGAGCGTCGTCGAACCCAGGAAACGCGACTGGGTGCGTTTGGCATCCAGCCAATGCAGCAGCGCTACCGTGTAGGTGCCTGTGGGCGCATGGCCTGCCAGGTCGTACGAGAACTCATGGAAGCCACTGGCCTCGAGTGCCAGGGCACGTGTCGACAATACTTGCCCCTTCGGATCACTCAGCTGAAGCTCAAGCGGCGCCCCGGTGGGCAAGGGCTGCCAGTCCTCACGGCGTACGATCGCACCGACATGAAGGGTTTCGCCGGGCCGGTACAGACCACGATCCGAGAACAGGTGCGCACGCAATTCGGCCCGATCGACCGGCGTGGACTCGCCGCCAATATCGAAGCGCGAAAAATCCAGCTGCCGCTGGTAGTCGTTGAGTGGCAGAAAACTTGCATCGTCCCCTGCTTCGACGAGCAGGAGCACCGGCTCACGCTCACGCTGGAACTGCGACAGGTCCGGCAGGATCGCCACACCCGCTGCATCGGTCACCGCCTGCAGCACGCGCGCACCGTTCCGACCGATCACGGAGACCATCGCACTGGCTGTCGGCGCGCCACCTTTCAGGTTCTGTACGAACACACGCCGTTCGCCGTTCTTCTGGCGTTTGCTGATGACGCCCAGGTCACTGAGCACCACCAACCGGCGGTCGAGTTGAGAACCCTCGTCGTCATAGTACGCATACTGGTCGAACGGATCGCTGTATTCCTCGGCGCCTGCCGCACGGTCTTCAGCGCTGATCTCGCGCACACTCAGCAGGAATACGCCTTTTGCTCCGGCTTCCCAATATCGCCCAAGATCGACGCCGGCATAGTGGATGGCACTGCGTTTTTTGCCGGTCGGTGATTCGACGATTTCGCTGAAGCGTTCGGTCAGGTCATCGCGCCCGAGACCCCGCAGACTCGGCTTCACCATCTCGCCTTCGTTGAACCGCACGAGGTGATGCAACTCCTCGGGTCGAACACGCGCGACCGTCATCTGGGCCAAGGGCACATTACGCAGGGCCAGGCTGACCCGTCGCTCGCCTCGCAGAGACAACAAACCACCTTCACCGACAAAACGAAGCAGCTTGGGAAAATCCGGCGCCGTCGCAACGTCCTGATATTTCAACGGCATCACAAACTGGCCGAAGGAACTGAGGCCGGGTTTCACTTCCACCAGGATCTGTCGGCCGGGATCGAGTGAGATCCGGAAACTGTGCATCGAAGCCACTTCACGCTCACCCGGGATCAGATCAAGCGTCAGTTCTTCGGCGTCCTTCAGCGCCTTCTCGGTGATTGCGCCGATGTACCAGCTTGGATCAAAAGAACCCTCTTCCGCCGCGGGATCAGGCTCGCGCTCCGGCAACAACCGGAGGCGCAGTTTGCCCATCAACTCGCGTTCATCCACTTCCTGGTTGAAGCCGATCAACAACACTTGTTCCGGCGTGCCACTGGCGTTGTCGACGACGGTCGGTTCCAGCGACTGCACCTGCAGGCTATTTCGCGCCGGCAGCGCCAAGCTGAGTTCCAGCTTGGTCGCAAACGCTTCACCACCCAGCAGGGATTTGACTCCTTCCGAAACTGCGAGCAAAGCCAAACCACCTTCACCCGGCAAAGTCAGCGGGGCACTCTGCACCCGAGCGGTCAAACGATTGGGCGCATAACTCACCGAAACGGCCGGCGGATCCATGGGTTCATTCTTGGCATTCCTGACGGAAAGAGCGAGTCGACTTTCAAGGCTGCCCGGATCCACCGGATGGGAAAACGCCAGGTCGAACAATGCTCTCTTGATCCGTGGATCGGTCGGGTCCTGATAGAACTGGCTGGCCGTCACGCTCACACTGAACGCCTCGACCTTGAACGCCAGATCGACGATGCCAAACGGGCGCATACGCGCGCAGCAGGCCTCGCCATCCATGCGCACGTCATAGGACGCGCCGATCGGCCAATCCGTTGCCGGCATGAACTCGACGGTGGTTTCGTCCAACCACTTCCAGCGACCGCTCAACTGCGGCGCCAACACGAACCCCTTCGCGTCGTCACCGGCATCGATGGGTTTGGCCGGGTGGTTGAAGCGCAACCGCACAGGTTGGATCAGCGGGGGTGCGCGCGTGTAGTCGGTTTTGCCGGGAGCCTCCAGAGAGGCGACCAAGGCTTCAGGGCGGGACGATCCGTGGCCGGTTCTGCCACCAGTTCCAGCCAGAGACGGCAACAAGGGCCAGGACCAATGTTCCGGCAAGCGGAAGCCGATGCCGCCACAGCCGCTTTGCCCACCGAATCAACCAGGGCGGCGGGGTCCAGGCAACTTCGCCAAACAAGGCTTCGAACAAACGCGCCGCAAAAAAACCGGCCCAGGTCCAGCCATCCTTGATCGTCTGCCACATCGCCCGTCTCCCACTTGCATTGATCTACAAAATAGCGGAACGACCGGCCGCGCGGCCGGGCAACCGCTGACTTTTCAGCGTCGGCCTGGGGCCGTTTTCCGGGCAGCGGGCGGCAACGCGGCAGTCAAGGTGACTTCGACCACGGCAGAAATCAATCGCGACAATTCGCGATGGAAATCACCGAATGGCGAACTGCGGCGCCAGACCAGTGCGATGGTGCGCCGGGGCGCGTCGCGCTGGAAGGCCCGAATCGCCACATGGGTCTGTGGGGAACCGGCGATGGCCAAAGCCGGCAACAAGGTGATGCCAACCCCGGCGGCAACCATCTGCCGAAGCGTTTCGAGACTGGTGGCCCGGAATCCCGGCTTCTCGCGGGCGCCGGACAAGTGGCACACGTCGAGCACTTGCGCGCGCAGACAGTGACCATCATCCAGCAGCATCAACTCTTCCGAACGCAGGTCATCCAGCACGGCAAACTTCTTTCGCGCCAGCGGATGGTTGATCGGCGTCGCCAAGGAAAACGCTTCATCGAACACAGGTTCGGCAATGAGCCCGGCCTCTTCGACCGGCAAGGCCAGCAGCACGGCATCCAGTCGGCCTTCCCGGAGTCGGCGCAACAACTCGTCGCTTTTTTCCTCGGTGAGCAACAGCGTGAGACCAGGCATCGCGGCATGGATCTTCGGCACGATGATCGGCAGCACGTAAGGCGCCAGGGTCGGAAACGCGCCCAGCCGCCAGGTACCGGTGTGGGGGTCGCGGGCACGCCGGGCGATTTCACGGATATCTTCGGCTTCTGCGAGCAATCGCCGGGCTTTTGCGACGATGGCATCACCGACCGGCGTCAGCATGGCGCGTTTGCTGGGCCGCTCGAGCAGGCTCACACCCAATTCTTCCTCGAGCTTCTTGATCTGCGCTGACAGGGTCGGTTGAGATGCATGGCAGGCCGCAGCGGCACGACCAAAATGGCGGTGCTCGTCGATGGCGACCAGGTAAAGCAAATCACGCAGGTTCATGGGCAGCAGGTCGCTCAAGAGGCTGTCAAAAACGCCATCCTGGCGTTTCCCAACGACACCATCCATGGCGCGCGCTCCCAGGCTGTTTTTGCCAGCCTGCCGAAACAACATATCGTGATCGTTTTGTCACCAGCAAGCGCAGAAACCGCGACACATTCCGTCACGCGGCCCGACCTTCTACAATCGACGGTCTTTCCCGCAACGGATGTGATCATGCGCCTGAAACTCGCCGCCCTGTTCCTGCTCCCCGCAGTGGTCACTCAGGCGCAAACGCCGCCCTGCCCGCTGTTGTCTGCGGAGTTGATTACCCAGGCCAGGCAGTTGCAGGCGTCCGTGGCAAACGACGACACCGCCTATCGCCTGACCGAGTCGTTGACGACCGAGGTGGGCGCACGTGTCGCCGGATCCGAAGCCGACGCCAAGGCAGTGGCCTGGGCTGAACGCGAGTTCCGCAAACTCGGGTTCGACCGCGTGACGCTGGAACCCGTCCGTTTCCCGGTATGGCGACGAGGCGACATCAGCGTTCAGGTGCTGGGTCAATCGGCGCAGAACCTGCACGCACTGGCGCTCGGTTGGTCCAAGTCGACACCGGAAGCCGGTATCGAAGCGCCGGTGATTGAACTTCACGATCTGGATGCCCTGAAGGCGGCGACAGCCGAACAGATCAAGGGTCGGATCGTGTTCGTGTCGGCACGTATGACCAAACGGATCGACGGCGCTGACTATGGCCAGCGCGTGAATGTCCGGTCCGAAGGTGCCGAGGTTGCGGCTGCCAAAGGCGCTTTGGGGCTCGTGATCCGTTCCATTGGCACCGATCAGGATCGATTGCCGCATACCGGCATGGGCATTTCGATGAGCTCCATCCAACCCGGCACGGCAGCCGCCGAACGGGCGATGCTGCTCAGCAACGGCGAACGGGTCGCGCTGACTGCCATTCCGGCGGCAGCGCTCAGCAATCCCGATGCCGACCAATTGAGTCGCCTGCTCGCGCGCCAACCCGACCTTCGGCTCAAACTGGCTGTGGCCGGCAAGTATCTCGGTGAATACACATCGCACAATGTCGTCGGTGAAATCACCGGCATCGGCAAACCCGAAGAAGTGATTGTGATCGGCGGACACCTCGACAGTTGGGATGTCGGGACCGGCGCGATCGACGACGCTTCCGGCGTGGCCATCACTGCCGCAGCACTCGGTGCGATCAAGCGCCAAGGACTGGAAGCCCCTGCGGACAATCCGCGTCGTCGCGTTCGCGAATGAGGAACAGGGCCTTTGGGGCGGCAAGGCTTATGCGCGCGCCCATGCGAACGAAGTCAGCAACCACGTAGGCGCCGCCGAAAGCGACTTTGGCGCAGGCCGTATCTACCGGCTCGATGCCGGCGTGACGCCCAGGCCTGGGTCACGCTCGTCTGGCTGCTCGCCAACGCCCCGGAACGCACCCATACGAACTACGTCGCACCCGCCAAACCCTGAGAACCAGCCATGCCCTCATTCGACATTGTTTCCGAAGTGAACAAGCACGAACTCACGAATGCCATCGACCAGGCCAGCCGCGAGTTGAACAACCGCTTCGACTTCCGCAATACCGACGCCACGTTTGAACTCGATGATCTGATCGTCACCGTCAAGGCACCCAGCGAGTTCCAGCTCGAACAGATGCAGATCATCCTGCGCCAGCGGCTATCGGCGCGCAATATCGATTCTCGCTGCCTGGAGTTTGCCGATCCGGAAGTGAATCTGGCGGGTGCCAAGCAGAAAGTGACCGTGCAGCAAGGCATCGAACAAGCGAAGGCGAAAAAGATCATTGCCAGCCTGAAAGACGCCAAGCTCAAGGTCGAGGCCCAGATCAACGGCGCCAAGATCAAGGTCAGCGGGAAAAAGAAGGACGATCTTCAGATGGCCATGGCGGTGTTGCGGGCTGCCGACTACGAGTTGCCGTTGCAGTTCGAGAACTTCCGCGATTGATCACACCGATGGCAAGGCCCATCGACCATGGCCCACAGTTCCATGACATGCCCTTGAACTTCCCGCGGCAATGATGGTCGATGGCAAGTTGAACCTGTAGACGTCAGAAACATTGCACCAGCCCGGTCTGTCAGGGCTTCACCATGGAAGAACCCGAGACATGAACTGGAAACGCCTGACCGACTCCCTGCTTCGCCGCGCGGCCCTGGCCCTGCTGCTTGCCCTGCCCTTCGGTGCCGGACACGCCGTCAGCGAATCCGACTTGTTGCCGGTCGACGAGGCTTTTGTCATCGAGTCCCGGGTGGTCGATCGCAATACCGTGACATTCCGATTCCGGATCGCGGAGGGCTACTACCTGTATCGCGAGCGCATGAACGCGACCGTGGTCGACCCGACACAGTTCACCGCGGAACCGCTGCAAACCCCACCCGGCGAACCCAAGGACGACGAGTTCTTCGGTCGCGTGGAAACCTATCGCGGTGACGTCACGGCAACGCTCGTCGGACAGGCCGCCGACGGCGCGACCGCCATCGAAGTGAAGCTTGGATATCAGGGCTGCGCCGACATCGGCATCTGTTACCCACCGCAACGCAAAGTGCTGCGCCTCGATTTGCCGCAGCCCGCAGGCGGCACCGGACTGACGCTCCCGAATGCCGGAAGCAACGCGGGTTTGTTGGTCGACGCCGCCCCGCCGAAAACGAATGATCCGCTGGCCGCACTGTCCGGCAACACATCCGGCATGGCGCTGGGCGGCACCGACCTGCTGCCGCTGCCCGAAGACGAGGCGTTCCGGTTTGAAGTGATTGCCGGCGGCAACAACGAGTTTCTGGCTCGTTTCACGATGCCCCCGGACTATTACCTTTATCGCGATCGCAGCGGCTTCGAGTTGGCCGATGTGTCCCAGGGCGAACTCGGTACGCCGCGCTGGCCTGCATCCCAAACCCTGCTCGATCCGGAATTCGGCAACGTCGAGGTCTTCTTCGATCTGGTCGAAGTGCCCATCCGCGTCGCACGCCGAAACGGCGACGCCGGCACAATCGCCCTGACGGCGCACTTCCAGGGCTGCATCAAGGACGGTGTCTGTTATCCGCCGATGAGCCGCACGATTCCGGTCGCGTTTGGTCCCGCCAGCACCGAAGAGCGCGCGGCCACGGCCCAGGCCATTGCCGACGAGGTGCCTGTCGCCGCCACCCCGATCGCAGCGCCCGCCATCACCACACCATTACCTGAATTCTCGTTCTGGCAGGCCTTGCTGGCGGCCCTGCTCGGTGGACTGATCCTCAACCTCATGCCGTGCGTGCTGCCGGTGCTGTCGCTGAAGGCACTGAGCCTGACCAGCAGCGGCGAGACACCTTCGAAAGCGCGCGCCCATGCGCTGTGGTACACGGCGGGTGTCCTCGTGTCCTTCGCGGCAGTCGGCCTGCTTGTCATTGCGCTGCGTTCCGGCGGCGCGGCGCTGGGCTGGGGCTTCCAGTTGCAGCAACCGATTTTTGTCGGCCTGATGGCCTACGTCATGCTGGCGTTCGGCCTGAGCCTTTCGGGCGTGATCCTGTTTGGTGGCGGACTCGCCAACATCGGGCAAGGCTTGGTCGACAAAGGCGGTGCAAAGGGTGACTTTTTCACCGGCGTACTCGCCGTGGTCGTTGCCAGTCCGTGCACCGCACCCTTCATGGGCGGTGCGCTGAGTTTCGCATTCAACCAATCCTCGCTGGTCGCGTTGGTCATTTTCCTCGCTCTGGGCCTTGGCCTGGCACTGCCGTTCCTGTTGGTCGGATTTGTCCCGGCACTAGCCCAGCGCCTGCCCAAACCGGGTGCATGGATGGAAACGCTGAAGCAGTGGTTGGCGTATCCGCTGTACATCACGGCGATCTGGCTCGCATGGGTGCTCGGTCACCAGCGGGGTGCCGATGCGATGGCCGTTTGGTTACTCGGTGCCCTGGCCCTGACTGCCGCCTTGTGGTGGTGGGAGAAGACCCGTTATGCCGATGCGCCGCTGAAGCGCACCGTATTGGCCGGTCTGCTGATGCTGGCGTCTGGTCTCGCCCTCTGGACCATCCATACCTTGCCGACCAACCGGGGCAAGGTTGGCGATTCGGTCGGGACGACCCAGCCGTATGCTGCTTCAACACTCGCCGACCTTCGTGCCGCGAACACGCCCGTGTTCGTCAACATGACGGCGGACTGGTGCGTGAGTTGCAAGGTCAACGAGCGCAGCACACTCAGCGGCGATCGGTTTAGGAAAGTGCTTGCCGATACCGGCACGGTCTACCTCAAGGGTGACTGGACAAACGAGGACCCTGCGATCACGGAATTCCTCAAACAACATGGTGCCGTCGGCGTGCCGCTCTATGTGTACTTTGGCGCGGGTGCTGCGGAAGGCAAGATCCTGCCGACCATCCTCACCCCGGACATGGTCGAACGAACCATCCGCGGCACCGACTGATCATGCAACGTGCCCTGCCGTGGATCGTCATGTTGGCAGCGATATTGGCTGGATTCGCGGGTTTCTGGTTCGGACGCGCTCAGGCGCCTTCGCTTCCGCCGCCGCCAGCCAGTGCCCTGGCCGTCATCGGCCAACCTCTGCCGACACTCGAGCTGGTGGATCTCCAACAAGCGCCCTACTCACTCGATCACCTGCGCGGCAAACGGATTCTGCTGAATTTCTGGGCCACCTGGTGCCCGCCCTGCCTTGACGAATTGCCGCTGCTGAACCAGCTGGCGAAGGACAGACAGGACCTCCACGTCATCGGCATTGCGATCGACGAACCCGAAGCCGTGTCGAAGTTTCTTGCCGACCACGAGATCACTTTTCCGGTTGTCCTTCCGCGCGAACCCATGAGCGACCCGAGTGGGCGCCTGGGGAATCATCTGGCAGCCTTGCCATTCAGCGTACTGGTGGACACCGAAGGCCGAATCGTTCGAACCAAGTTGGGGGAACTCAAGCCCGACCAAGTGGAAGCGTTTCTCCAGGAGTAAAAGGCAGCGCTTGAATCCATGATCGCCATTCCCGCGCTTGCGCCACCCGCCATGGAATAATCGATGGGGTGAACTTGGAGCACGGCATGTCGAGCGGAAATCTGGAAACCACGCATCAGTTGGTCGAACGTATCCGGGACGGTGATGCTCAGGCGCGCGACCGCCTGATCCGGCGTTATCTGCCGATGTTGTCGCGCTGGGCGCACGGGCGGCTGCCGGGCCCGGCACGCGACTTGAACGAAACGGCCGATCTGGTGCAACTCACCCTGCTGCGTGCGTTCCAGGCGTTGCCGGCGTTTGAGGTTCAAGGACCAGGCGCTTTTTTCGCCTACTTACGCCAGATCATGAGCAACATCCTGAAAGACGAGATCCGCCGCAGCTCGCGCCGCCCGGGCCATGACGAAATCACCGAAGAGGTGGTCGAGCATGACCCGTTGCCGCTTGAGCGGGCCGTCAATCTGGAAACCTTGCAAGCTTACGAACAGGCGCTCAACGCGCTTGAACCGGATCAGCGCGAAGCGGTCATCCTGCGCATCGAACTCGGCTTGTCGCATGAAGAGATTGCCCGATCCATCGACGCCCCCAGTGCCAACGCGGCACGAATGAAAATTGCCAGGGCGCTGATGCGCATGGCGGAGCTCATGAATGCACACCGATGAACCCGATCCGCTGCTGCTGAAAGTCGCCGAGGACATCGCCGATGGCCTGCCCGTCGACTGGTCGAGCCTGGCGCAACAGGTTGAACCCAATGCCCTGCGTCGAATGCGTGAACTGGCCGAACTGGCCGGTCACTTCAGTGTGGCGCAGCAGGTCGCCGCCGGCGAACAGCCCGCTGCGGATACCGCATCACCACGAGGAGCCGCCACGGAGTCGGCGCCCAAGCAGTTTGCGCACCTTCAGATCCTCGATGAACTCGGTCGCGGCAGCAGCGGTGTGGTCTATCGCGCATTTGATCCGCTGCTTCGCAGAACCGTCGCCCTGAAACTGTGCAACCCGCAAGGTGACATGGCCGACGATCTGCTGCGCGAAGCCCAGCAGATGGCGCGGATCGACCATCCTGGTGTGCTCAAGATCCATGGCGCCCAGATCGTCGACGGCCACGTCGGCTTCTGGTCCGACCTCGTCGACGGTGAATCCATCGCGCACCGCCTGCTCACACAACGCATCATCCCGGCGCACGAGTCCGTGCTGATCGCACTCGAACTCTGCGCTGCGCTGGCGGCCATTCACCACATTGGTCTTGTGCATGGCGACGTGAAAGCGCAGAACGTCGTGCGAGATCACGATGGCCAACACGTGCTGATCGACTTTGGCAGCGCCCGGACCCTGCAGGAACGGACTCATGTGTCCGGCACGCCTTTGTACCTGGCCCCCGAACTATTGAACGGCGGCCAAAACACTTCAGCCGACGACCTGTACAGCCTGGGTGTGCTGGTGTTCCGCATGCTGAGCGGCCGGTATCCGGTCGAAGCGGAATCGCTGGCCGGCCTGGTCGAGGCGCATGCCGAGGGTCGTCGTTTGCACCTACTGGATATGCAGCCGCATATTGATGCCAGTCTGGCCGATGTGATCGAACGCGCCGTACATCCCGAGCGATCACGTCGGTTCCAGCGTGCCGGCGAATTTGCGGCGGCGCTGCGTCAGTGCCTGCCCGGTCCCGCTGGCATGGCGGCAACCCAACGTCTGGACGGCACGACGGAACGACGACCCGCTCGGCTTCCGTCGGCGAACCGCGCCTGGATCGGTGCCGGACTGGGCGCGCTGTTGTTGGCCGTGTTGTGGTTCGTCTGGCCCAATCCGGCCCGGGCAACCCATCGATGCCCAGGTGCGACTGCTGCGAACCACCGGTGGCATCGAGTATCCACTGCTTGATGGTGACCGCGTCGGCGTCGGCGACGTGCTGTCGATGCAGATCGAACTGGACACACCGGCTCATGTCTACGTCATGAACGAAGATGCCAGCGGCGCGGTGTTCCAGCTGTTTCCGCTGCCTCTGGGTGAACTGGCCAATCCGCTGCCGGCCGGACGACGCTTGCGTTTGCCCGGTCGGGTCGCTGGTCGGGAACAGGATTGGCAAGTCACTTCACCCGGTGCGCGGGAGCGATTCTATGTACTGATCTCGCACCAGGCGGTGCCCGACTTGCATCCGGCGAGTACCGGATTCGAACTCGCCGAGGCCGGCAGACCGCTCGACCGAAGCGCATTGTATGCGGCGGCGCGAGTGACTCGCGGCGTCGGCGGATTGAGCGAGCGCGTCGACGCCGCTGCCGGCGCGTCGTTTCCGGTTGGCGAGTGGCTGCGTGATCTGGCTCATCAGGACCCCGGCCTGCAACTCAAACGATTCGAGCTCGACAACCCGGCGCCCTGAACACCGCTCAGCAAGATCTTGCGGCCCCATCCGGGAGCCGGTCAAATAGTCAACTGGGTCGACGGGCGCGAGGAACTCGTTGTGGCGTCGATTTCCGAGCCATCGGAACTGGAGCGGATCGACGACGAGTGGCATCAGGCCATTGCCGACAAGAGATTCGATCGGGCCTTGGCATTACAAACGAGAGCAAGGGAAACCGCCAAACCCGAACAGATGCCTTTGGTCTGGTTGCGATCGGTCCAGATGCACCATCGTGCAAGAGACTGGTCGGCCTGCCGCAAGGAGGCTTCGAACGCCCGTGCGGCAATCAACCTGACGATGTTGCGCATCCGTCTCAGCGAGACGGAGAACCACTGCGCATCATTTGCCGGCGACTGGAAAGACGCGCAGAAGATCCAACAGGAACGATTGGCCGAGTTGGATCAGCT
Source organism: Ahniella sp. (assembly GCA_016712105.1). GTDB lineage: Bacteria > Pseudomonadota > Gammaproteobacteria > Xanthomonadales > Ahniellaceae > Ahniella. The sequence continues at coordinate 79,315 of JADJRU010000014.1, read as the reverse complement.
CGCGCCGAACTCCCTGATCCATGCGCGCTTTGCGGCCAACCTGGCGCAGATCGAGAGCTTTTCGGACGGCCTGGCTGCGTTGGTTCGGATGGAACGCGCCGTCGCGCAGGCACTGGCCGCTTGTGGTCGCTGCCGCGATTTTGGCGTGATCACGAACTTTCACGGCGATGTCCTGAGCAATCTCAATCGTTATGCGGAATCCGAGGCGGCCTATCGCGAAGGGGTAACGTTGGCAAGGGCATTCAAGGACGACCCTGCAGCTCTGGCCGCGCGCCTGCGGCCGATGGCACGAAGCCTGAGGCTGCTCGGTCGCCTCGACGAGGCCGAAGCCGCCCTGAAGGAAGCCCTGCAACTCGTTCGGGATGCGAACCGGCCCCCTGCAGATCAGGGTGCGTACATCAACGGATTGGGCGTAATCGCCGCGTTCCGGGGCGACTTCCGGTCGGCTGCGCGCTGGTTTCGCGAAGCGCTGTCGCTGTATCCGCCCGGCGCCGAAACAGTCGATATGGCCAATGCACGGGCAAATCTCGGCTGGGTGTGGATGCAATCGGGTGATCTGGCCTCGGCGGAACAGGAACTTCGGGCTGCAACGGCAATCATCTCGAAAAACGACCAGGGCGTTAACCAGGCTGTCTTCCTGACCAATCTCGCCGATGCCGTCAGCGCCCGAGGTGACTTTGAGGAGGCCCTGTCGCTGATGCGGCAAGCGATCGCGCTGAACGAAAAAGTCAACGCCGAATCCCATGACCTGGCGGGCTACCTGATCAAGGCAGCGATCCTGCTGGAACAGCTCCAGCAAATGGACGAATCGCGCGCACTCTGGACACGCGCGTTCGTGATCCTCGAAAAGTTGCCGGCCGACAATTTCCTGCTGGCAGATCCGCTGAATGAGCGGGGTCACTTCGAACTGGCTCGCGGCGAACCTGCCCTGGCGGCCGCATCGTTCGAGCGTGCACTCGATCTGTACCGGACGCAATCAAGTGAATCGTTGGCCATGAGTCGCGCCCTGCACGGGGCAGGCCTTGCTGCGATGGCGCGAGCGCGCCTCCCCGAAGCGCGCCAGTTGCTGGAAGGTGCGTTGGCCATCCGCGTCCGCGACGTACCGAACACCGGGCAACACGCTGAAGTGCTTCATGCACTCGGCCGACTCGCCCAACGCGAACGCGACCCGGCCAAGGCGCGTACCTTGTTCTGCCAAGCGAGTGACATGCTGGACGACGCCAGTCTGCGGGTCGGCGGTGATGCATTTGGTCAAGCGCGATTCCGCTCGCTGTTTGCGCAGATCTATCGCGACTGCGTGATCGCCAATGTCGAACTCGGTGCGAGTGTCGCCGCCCTGGAAGCGCTGGAGCGAGGCCGTGCACGTGGATTCAGGGCTGCGCTGGAACTGCGCCAACTGCAACTGGCGAACCCCGAAGAGCGCAAGGCGCTCGATGCACTCGCCGTCAACCTTGCCGGCGAACAGGAAGCCCTGGCGCGCGCGAACGACGCCAAACTGGATGCCGGCCAGCGCCAGGTTGCCCGGACGCAAGTGCAGGACTTGCGCAAGTCGCGCGCCGATCTGCGTGCGCGGTTCGAACGCCTGTTGCCGTCGCTCAGCCCGAAAAGCCTGAAACAACTGCAGGAGCGACTGGCACCAAATGAGGCCTATCTGGCCTTTGCCATTGCCGAAGATCGCTCTGCCGCCTTATTCCTCCGCGCCGATGGTGAAGTGCGCAGCGTGTTGTTGCCGATCTCCGGTTTGGCAGTCGGCAATCAGGTACGTGACTTGCGTGCAGCCCTGCTGAAAGCGGATTCAAGTCTCGCCTGGCAACAGGCTTCCGATGCGCTGCGCCGCCAATTGTTGGGCGGACTGTCCGAACATCTTGATGGCGTCGATACGCTGCTGCTGTCGCCCGACGGCGCCCTGCACAACCTGCCGTTCGCAGCGTTGTGGAATGCCGAAACGAATGAGTACTGGATCGACCGGTTCGGCATCGGCATTGTCGATTCATTGAGTTCGCGATCGTTGCCTGAAGCTCGCGCTGGTTCGCAGACGTTGCGTTTGCTGGCCGTCGGCGATCCGCTCGGCAGCGCAGCGTCGAAGCCGGACGCCGCCCTGCAATCGGAACTGCGCCGGAATGGTGCCGGTGAACTGAGCCCCTTGCCGGCGGCGCGACGCGAAGTCGAGCAACTGGCCGACCGTTATGCCAATCAGGTACAGGTCCTGCTGGGCGATCAGGCCAGCGAGCAACGTGTCCGCGCGCTGGCGCCTTCGGCGAACCAGTTGCATTTCGCCGTCCATGCCCTGCTCGATCCCCAGCGTGTGCTCGATTCCTCGCTCGTGCTGCACCCGGGTACAACCGGCCAATCTCGTGATGACGGTTTTCTCCGGGTCCATGAAATCCTGAGTGACCTCGACCTCGATACCGATCTGGTCGTGTTGTCCGCCTGTGATACCGGGCTTGGCAAGGAGCTTGCCGGTGAAGGATTGGTCGGCTTCTCGCGGGCGTTCGCGTTTGCCGGTGCCAAGGCCACTCTGGCCAGCCTGTGGCCAGTGGCCGATGAATCGACAGCGGACCTGATGAACCGGTTCTATGCGGCACGGGATCAGGGTCTTGGTGCTAGCCAGTCGCTGCGCAGGGCCATGATCGGTCTCACCACGGCACCGTCATCGAACCTGGGCGACCAGGATGCCCGTCGTGGCGTCGGCGGACTCGCCCCAAGCGATGCCGGCAACCAAGGCAAGGAGCGATTACATCCCTACTACTGGGCTGCGTTTCAGGTTTATGGTGAATGAAGGGCCGGCGCCTGAAGGCACCTGCCTCCGATTTGTGATTCGGAGCCCTTCAGGAATCCAGCCGGATGATCCCCTCGCGCACAGCGTGGTAAATCGCTTCCGATCGTGACGTGGCGGCCAGCTTGGGATAGAGATTCTTCACGTGATGCGACAGCGTGTTGATGCTCATGCCCAAAGCATCGGCAGCTTCGCGATAGGACACGCCGCGTGCCAGCGCTTCCAGCACATCACGTTCGCGCGGTGTCAGCTGCATTGGACCGAGTTCGGTCGCGACGTGGACGGGCTGCGCGGCCGCCGCACGTTCGGCACGGCGCAAGTTCTTGAACAGATAACCGGCAACCGCCGGTGAAATCGGATTCTCGCCGCGTGTGGCGCTGTCGAGTGTGTCGAACAGCACCTGACGATCTGCAGTCTTCAGTGCATAACCATCAACACCTGACTCGATCGCCTCGATGACGTTTGCCTCGTCGTCAAATACGGTAAAGGCGATCACGACGCAGGCACGGCCAGGCGCCCGCAACAGAGGCATCAACTCGGTGCCCCGACCGTCGGGCAAGCCGAGGTCGAGCAACAGGACATCGAACGGCTGCGACAGCATGGCCCGAGCGGCCTTCAAATCGGGAGCGGTCCAGGCCAGGCGATACCGTTCACTCTCGGCAAGCAGGTCGGCGATGTGATGGCGCACGCCGCCATCGTCGTCGATGATCGCAACCCGGTAATTCATGGCCGTTCACTCATTTGGTCGTTGGCCCGACTATCTCGGGAAGAAGCGCTGCTGTCCATGTTTTCGCCCTTATTCGAAGCCGTCTCGAAACATCCGATCCTGGATCCGGATCTCGGCCACATCGGCATTCGCGCGCATCCGCCGCCACGGGCTCACCCATGCGGGATTGGCTGGCGCGGTAATCCCCGTCTGAGTGACACCCATTGGGCGCGCAGCAACCGGGCCCGCCAGTAGTAGAGTTCCCCTTCCTGCAAACCCGGTCGCATTGCCGATCATGATGGCCGATCCCGGCACTGAGCCCAGATCCTGCCAGTTCGACGTGATCGATTCGACACAGGTTGTGTGCCCGAATGGCACACCGGTCGGACAAGCCTGCACTTTTAACCGTGCCCGTTCGCGACCCACCGGTGACAAGCCATCCAGCACGGCAAAGAACGAATCGTCTGACTGGGAATCACCCTGGAAGTCCACCGGTGTGGCGGCGTTCCGAAACTGTTGTGCACTGCCGTTGCGGCCAATGGCATTGGCAAAGGCCAGGTGGATGCCACCGACATCGGCCGTGGAGCCGGCCACGCCGGGGGCACCGCCGATGATCTCGGAGAAGCCGTCGCCATTGATGTCGTCGGACCACACCGCGGTTCCCACCGCTGATCTGCTCATTCGGGCATCCGACCAGCAAATCTGAATATCCGTCGCCATTGACGTCGCCCGCGTTCGCCAGCCCTTGCGTACACAGCGCGGAGGTCGCACTTCCGGTCCAACTTTGGTCGAGGCCAGAATTGAATGGAGCAGACCCAAACAGGATCCTGAAGTTGCCGGATGCATTGCCGTTGCCGACCGACCCGATGGCCATGTCACCCAAACCATCGCCATTGACGTCGCCGACACCGACGATGCTCACGCCCAATTGTTGACTGCCCGGTTGCGGCCCCTTGGTACTCGACGAGCAAGGGACCGACGCCCGAACCAGTGCCAGCGTAAAGATAGGCAACACCTGCGTCCGTGGCAGCTCCAATGTCTGCCAAAGGCGCACCGATCGCCAAGTTCCACGATTCCGTCACCAGTGAGGTCCCCAACGTTTGCAACGACTTCGCCGTGCCTCGCACCAAACTGAGCGATGCTGATCACCCGATCGACGGTCGTATTGAACGCGCCAGGTCCGCCATAGAACACATGGACTTCACCGCCATTGGTAATCTGATCCGGCGCACCCACTGCCAGATCACCGTAACTGTCGCCGTTGAAGTCGCCGATTGCCACCGCCCGACCAAACCGCGCCTGGGCCGTACCGCCGTTCAAGACGGCGTCGGGGGTGGCATTAAAGCCACCGGGTGCGCCGTAATAGAGTTCGACCCGTCCGACATTTACGCTACCCGTGTCGAAATTCGGCAGACCGACCGCAATATCACCCAAGCCGTCACGATTGATGTCGCCGGTGGCGATGGCATGCCCAAGCTGTGCACCCGACTGTGTGCCATCGAGGGTGTCATCGATGTTCGACGACAAGCGCAAGCCAGACCGCACCATGTACGCAAACCCTTGTGCCGGGCGACCTGCGCCGCCCGATTCTTCCGGCGCGCCGACGAACAACTCCGGATAGCCATTGCCGTTGTAGTCGACAAACGCCAGTGCCGAACCGAAACGTCCTGCGGTCGTGCTCGACGACAATCCGCGCACCGGGTAATTTTCTGCGCCCAGGCCGTTGGCGGAGCCGATCGTGATCCACACCGTGCCGAACTCGCTGATGGTGTAGTCGGTTTCCAGTGGCACACCGATCGCCAGGTCAGAATATCCATCGCCATTGGTATCGGCTGATGCGATCGCGCTGCCCAACAAGGCCCCGGCGACATTCTTTTCGACGACGCGATCCACTGCCAAATCGACGACGGTGCCGCCATGAAACACGAACACGCCGCCTTCATTGGTCTGGCCACTGTCAAAGAACGGTGCACCCAGTGCGATGTCGGCGAATCCGTCGCCATTCACGTCGCCGGCACCGGCCACGGCCGCACCGAGGCCAGCGCCGGCCTGATTGCTCTCGAACGCGCCATCGGAGACCGTATTGAAGGCACCGGAGCCCCCAGGAACAAGAGGCCGGCGCCTTCGCCATTCTGCCCGACCGACGCATTCGGGACACCCACCAGAATGTCGCTGAAGCCATCGGCGTTGAAGTCACCGACACCGGCAACACTCGCACCAAACAGGCTCTGTGCGGCCGTCGGTGCCAAGGTGGCATCGGGCGTGGTGTCGAACGGTACCGGGACCACCGAAGAACAACTGGACCTGCCCGGAGTCCACACGCGCGGCATCATCGAAGAACGGTGCACCGACGAGGATGTCGGCATAACCGTCACCATTCACATCCCCAGCACCCGCGACGGCGCCACCGAACTGGCTGCCGGCCTGGGTGCCGCGGAATTCGGCCGAAACGGTCGGCGCGCCTGCCGCACGGCCAAATGAAGGGTGACGCGACCAACATCCTGCGTCGCACCCAAGTCCCATCGGGGCGAGCCGATCACGAAGTCATCGAAGCCGTCGCCGTTGACGTCGCCGACACCCGCCATGCTTGTCCCTTTCGCCTCACCGGCCTGGTCACCGAACAGTCGAAAAATCCCGGTCGGGCCCGGTCGGTCCGCCAGGAAATCACCGACCATGATCGATACCGCGCCCGCGCCGGGCGCCGTGCCACCCAGATCTTCACCCGGCGCACCAAAGCCGAGATCCAGTGTGCCATCGCCATTGATGTCTCCGAGGTTGGCCACTGACTGACCATTCTTTGCCTGGGCGGTCTGTACCGCGATCAACCTCAGATCGGCCAGTTCAGTGATGTAGGTCGCCTGGACCGATGCGCTCATTGCCAGCGCAACCAAGGCCGCGAGCGCCATGCCCGTAGAAGATTTCGATCGCCAACTGCCCATGCCGTTCACCCTTTGAATTCCGGGCATCGAGTGATGCCACACATGGGTGCAAAGTCTGAGCGGCCCCGGCGGGCGGCGAATCACATGGCCATGTCAGGCCTGTTCCGGTGCCTTCAGCGCCGGCAAGAGCAAGCGGACCCGGGTGCCCGGATCAAGTCTCGAAACGTCGAGTTGGCCACCGATGCTGCCCGCACGCTGACGCATGTTCGTCAACCCCAGCCCCGTTGGGGCGCTTGGGTCGACGCCACTGCCGTTGTCGTCGATGTCCAGAACCAGTTCTCCGGCATTCCCTGCCTCGATCCTGAGCGTCAGGCGACTCGCACCTGCATGCCGGATCGCATTCGTCAGCGCTTCCTGCAGTATTCGCAACACCTGCAAGGTCACGCGCGGACCGAGTCGGATGTGGTCGAGTGGCCCATTGCGGACCACCACCAGTGTGCTGCCGGCAGCCTGAACCTGCGGCCTCACCCGCCGCTCGAATGCCATCAGGGCATCCTCCAGTTCATCTTCGGCGGTATCGAGTGAATCGACGATCAAACGCAGATCCGTCAGGCTGTCGTCCAGCGCCTGCTCCATGCCCGCCGGGTCGAGCTGTCGCGCCTGCATACGGAGGCCGACCAGTTTGCCGCCGATGCCGTCATGCATGTCACGGACCAGTCGCTGGCGCTCTTCCAGCACCGCTGCCTGCCGCTGCATCTGCGTGCGTTCGGCATAACTCTCGGCTAGCTCTCCTTCGCGGAGCGCCAGTTGTTCGGAAAGAATCCGGTTCGAATCAAGCACGGTCCGGCGCGCCTGCGCGGCCTCACGAGCCAGCGCCAACACCATCGAAAGCCCCAGAAACGTGCCAATGATGGGCGACCAGGCCAAAGTCAGCGGCAGCGTGGCATCAAACGGAGAATGCAGGTCGACCATACTGCCGACCCGGTCCATCACCAGCGCCGACAGACAAAGCGCCAAAAGACTCCGCTCGATCGCATGGCGGCCACGCTCGCGGGCGACCGTCGTCGCCAGCAGCAGGATCGCCATGATTCCGGCCACCGACAGGATCAGATAACCGGAATTGACCAACTTGAACAGCCAGAACAGCAGGCGATCCTGATTGAAGTGCAGGATCAGGAATGCCACCAGGAACATGCCTTGAAGCACCGGCCAAGCCATCAGGACACGACGAATCAATCGCGGCGGCCAGCGCACTTCGTACAGGACAAACGCGGCAATCGCCACCGCAATCGCAAGGTTCAGCGCGGTCCAGACCATCACGAATCCGAACAGGCTCAACTCGACGGGCGGGCTATAGGTCAGGAAACCCGTTGCCACGGCACAACTGCCCAGCAATAACATCAGTGCACGAATGCGCGGCTTGTCTTCGTCAGGCCAATTCACCGCAAAACAAAGCAACAGGGTGAAAGCCAGAATGCCGACGCTGATCATGGCGAGATCGGTGAGCAACACATTGCGCAAGCGGAACACGTCGGCCAATGTCTCGGCGGGCCCGATGGCGAATTCCGAAAGTGCCACAGCCAGGCCTTCCGTCTTCTTGTCGATTTCAAGTTGATTGCGACCCGCCTTCAACGCACGACTCGGCAGTGGGTAATAGGCTGGTTCGGAGGTCAACAAACCTGCCAGCCGCGGCAAAGGATCGGCGGATTGAATCACCACGCCATTCAACCGGATCTCGCTGATCTCTTCGCGAATGGCAAGATACAGAGCCTGCGTTTCGCGCGCACTGGCGAGCTCGAATTCAACCTCGAATCGAATGCGTTTGGCGTCGACCGGAACATTGACGAAAAAACCGTCCAGGCCATCCTTCGGAGCGCGCCCAAGCTCCCCGGTCAGGTTCTGGCCCTCTGCATCCATCAATCGATAGCGCACATCCGGGCGATCATCGATGGCCGTAGGTCGCGCAGCGCGCTCGGTGATATGCACCAGAATCCAGAACACGACCTGCCAGCCCGCCAACAGCAGCAAAGCCAGCCAGAGCCAACGCGGAGAACCGCCGTCCCGTTCCGCCCACCACGCACGCACAATGTTCAATCCCGACCGCCAACGCCATCCAGCGTAGCGGCAGCCGGCATGGGACTGCAATTTGTGGGCATCACCCAATCGATTGGCAGCGCCGGAGCACAAAACCATTCCCTGCAACCAGGCGTGAAAGGACCACCCGCGGATCCGGCGGTCGGTGGGCCGTGGCGCCGGGATCGGGCGATTTCACCGGAAATGCGTTGACGCTGCCGGATGCACCTGAGCACAATCGGCATGGGGCAACAACCACGGAGCGGCGGCCAAGCCAGAGGCTTGGTGCCAGCTCATTTTGAACTCGGCCATCAACGCCATCGAAAGGGGAACGCATGAAAGCATCGGATCTGTTCATCAAGGCGCTGGAGGCCGAAGGCTGCCAGTACATCTTCGGTATTCCCGGCGAAGAGAACCTGGACCTGCTGGAGTCGTTGCGCACTTCGTCGATCAAGTTGATCCTCACTCGCCACGAACAGGGCGCCGGCTTCATGGCCGCCACCTACGGGCGCCTGACCGGCAAGACCGGCGTTTGCCTGGCCACCCTCGGCCCGGGTGCCACGAACTTCGTCACCTGCGCCGCCTATGCACAACTCGGCGCCATGCCGATGATGATGATCACCGGCCAGAAGCCTGTGAAACTCTCGAAACAGGGTCACTTCCAGATCGTCGACATTGTCGCGATGATGCAGCCGCTGACCAAGTACACCAAACAGATCGTGTCCGCCGACAACATTCCGGCCCGTGTCCGCGAAGCCTATCGCCGCGCCGAGGAAGAACGACCGGGCGCGGTCCATCTGGAACTGCCGGAAGACATCGCCCACGAACAGACCGATTCGATCGTCATTCCGGCCAGTTTCCATCGCCGGCCGATCGCCGATGACAAGGCCATCCAGAAAGCTGCCGAAGCCATTCGTAACGCCAAACGTCCGATCCTGATGGTCGGTGCCGGCGCCAACCGCAAGACCTCGTCGAAGATGCTGCGCGCCTTCATCGAGCACACCGGCATTCCTTTCTTCACCACGCAGATGGGCAAAGGTGTGGTCGACGAAATGCATCCGCTGTGGCTCGGCAACGCCGCGTTGTCGGACGGCGATTTTGTGCACCGTGCGATCGAACATGCCGACTGCATCATCAACGTTGGCCACGACGTGATCGAAAAGCCGCCTTTCTTCATGCGCAAGGGTCTGCGCACGGTCATCCACATCAACTACATCGGCGCCGAAGTCGACACCGTCTACTTCCCGCAGATCGAAGTGACCGGGGATGTCGCGAACGCAGTCTGGCGTCTTGGCGAGGCCATTTCGCCGCAACCGCACTGGGATTTCAGTTACTTCGACACAGTCCGCACGCACCTGCTGGAACATCTGTCGCGGAATGCCGACGACGATCGGTTCCCGATCCATCCGGTGAGGATGGTCAAGGTCATGCGCGAAGAAATGGCTGACGATGGCATGGTCTGCCTCGACAACGGCATGTACAAGATCTGGTTCGCGCGGAACTACCGTTGCCGGCAGCCGAACACCATGTTGCTCGACAATGCATTGGCGACGATGGGCGCCGGCCTGCCATCAGGCATGGCGGCCAAGATGGTGCATCCGGATCGCAAGGTGGTTGCCGTGTCGGGCGATGGCGGTTTCATGATGAATTCGCAGGAGCTTGAGACCGCGGTCCGCCTGAACCTCAACATCACGCAGATTGTCCTGCGCGACAACGCCTACGGCATGATCAAGTGGAAGCAGGCCAACATGAACTTTCCGAATTTCGGCATGGACATGGGCAATCCGGACTTCGTGAAATACGCCGAGTCCTACGGTGCACGCGGCTGGCGTCCGAACTCGGTCGAAGAATTCCGCAGCATGCTCAAGCACTCGCTGGAAACACCGGGCGTGGACCTGATCGAACTGGCGATCGACTACTCCGACAACGATCGTGTGCTGAACAACGAAATCAAACAACTGAGCGCCAAGCTCTGAAGCCTGCGCCGGGCTCCGACAGCGCCATCAGTCGGCGCTGTCGGTATCCGGACCTGCCCTAACCCATCGTCGCGAGTTGCCCCATGCTCAAGTCCGCCTATCCCTATTACCTGGCGAATGCGCCGGTGTACGCCAACGAGGAACTGGAAGTCACTGACAAGTACACGGGCGCGGTGGCCACGCGGGTGGCGCAGGCTGATGCCGCCGCGATCGACGCCGGCATCCAGGCCGCGGTCGATGCCCAACAAGCCATGCGCGAATTCCCGCCATACAAGCGGCAGGAAGTGCTGAATCACTGCGTAACCCGGTTCAAGGAGCGTTTCGAGGAAATCTCGCAGGCGCTGTGTATCGAAGCCGGCAAACCGATCAAGGACTCCCGCGGTGAAACCTCGAGGTTGATCGATACGTTCCGTTGCGGTGCCGAAGAAGCCGTGCGGATTGGCGGCGAAGTGATGAACCTCGAAATCTCGGCGCGTGCTCGCGGCTATCGCGGCATGTGGAAGCGGGTACCCATTGGTCCGTGTTCGCTGATCTCGCCGTTCAATTTTCCGCTGAATCTTGCGGCACACAAGATCGCACCCGCGATCGCAGCGGGCTGTACGTGGGTCATGAAACCCGCGTCACGCACTCCGATCGGCGCCTTGATCATCGCCGAAATCCTCGCTGAAACCGACCTGCCGAAAGGTGCCTTCTCGGTACTGCCAGCCCATCGCGGTGGCGCCGACCTGTTCACCACCGATCCACGTCTGAAACTCTTGTCCTTCACCGGTTCGCCGTCCGTGGGTTGGGATCTGAAGGCACGTTGCGGCAGCAAGAAAGTGGTGCTGGAACTCGGCGGTAATGCCGCCTGCGTGGTCGACAAGGATCAACTGGATCGGATCGACCATGTCGTCGAGCGGCTGGTGTTTGGGGGGTTCTACCAGTCCGGGCAAAGCTGCATCCATGTGCAGCGTGTACTGATCCATGCCGACATCTACGATCTGGTGAAAGCCAAGTTCGTGGCGGCCGCCAAGGCGCTGAAAATGGGCGACCCGAAACATGAGGACACGTTCATCGGCCCGATGATTTCGGAGTCGGAAGCGAAGCGTTTGCACGACTGGATCCACAAGGCAGCAGCGGCCGGCGGCACGATCCTGTGTGGCGGCCATCGCGACGGCGCGATGCTGGAAGCCACCATCATGGAAAACGTCGCCAAGGATCAACCGCTGGCCTGCGAAGAAGCCTTCGGCCCGGCCGTGGTCATCTCGAAATTCACTGACTGGGACGACGCTTTGCATCAAGTCGACGACTCCAAGTTCGGTTTGCAGGCAGGTCTGTTCACCGATGACGTCCACAAGGCCATGCGCGCCTGGGATCGTTTGGATGTCGGCGGTGTGGTGATCGGTGACGTGCCCAGCTGGCGAGTCGACAACATGCCCTATGGCGGTGTGAAGGATTCAGGCCTCGGCCGCGAAGGCGTGCGCTTTGCGATCGAGGACATGACCGAGATCCGGCTGCTGGTCATCCGCGATCGCTGACAAGAGACCACACTGTGGGAGCTTCAGCTGCGACGCGACAGGAATTGAGGCACCGCGGCTGAGGCCGATTTCACCAGACATGACTCGGGTTTCTGATTTCAAAGACGACGTTGGTGTACGGTTTGCTGTTGAAAAAAATCGAAGAAATTCTTCTCCCGCTTGCGGGAGAAGATGCCGACAGGCAGATGAGGGAAATCTGGCGACGCGCCCATTCCGTCGCGAATCTGACTTCCGGCCATGGACCACCTTCTCTGCCGACTCTTCGCGCCAGACTTTCCCTCATCCGGCCTTCGGCCACCTTCTCCCGTTTTACGGGAGAAGGGTTGATCTGTTTGTGACTTCCAACTTGATGCACGAATAGTTGCCACCGAAGGGTGCGATCAGGACGCCCCCATCTCTGATTCGGTTCGGCAGTTACGGGCTTGCCTTCGGCTTCTGCAATCGTTCGTGCCACTCAGGTATCAGCATCAACGCCGCCGAGCCGTAGTACCGATGGTATTCGGCGACCATTTCGCCTTTCACGATCACCGGATCGGTTTCGACATGGCGTTTGGCGGTTTCGATGTCCTCGACCGCCAGCACGAACAGGCCACGCCAACCGTCCACACCATCGAGCGGACCAGCCAGCGCGAGCACCCCTTCCTTGCTGAGGCGACCCATGTTCGCGAAATGGCCCTTGAACATCTCGTCGCGCTCGGGACCTTTCGGCACCGGCGTCTCACTCGACTTCAGGATCACCAGCACGAACTTGCGCATCCCCATCTCGTCGGCACCGGTGCGTTGCGCGAGTTCGGCATCATGGGCGGGCACCGCGACGGCCGGTGTTTCTTCAGCAGCAGTGACGGACAGACTCAGGCCCAACAGCAGGCACATCAAGAAGCACAAACGAACAGACATGGGCTACTCCTGTGAAGTCTTCGTTGAGTCGACAATGATCGTCCGTGACCCCATCTGCATGACCCAATGGTCACGGCAGCGTGATTCCGACGGAACCACCCCCTGATCGCGGGGTATGGGAGACGAGGGATCACGCCTAGCATGCGCTCCTACTCCAACGAGCGCCAGACCCATGTCCCGATCGATCCGTCGTAATGCCCTGCTCGCCTTTGCCTGTGCCGGTGCCCTGAGCTTCGCCAACCCCGCGTTCGCCATCTTCCAGAACGGCGGATTCGAGTTGAACGACTACAGCAGTTGGTTGCTCGGTGGCGGTTCAAACCCTGGGCTGACCGGCGCGCCACCGTTCACCGGCGCCAACATTCAGGTCACCGCAGGCGCACCCGGGCCGGCCACGCTGGTTAATGCCGTCACGGACGTGCGTGCGCCTCTTTTGGTACTGCCGCGAGTCGGCGCCACGACGTCGAAGCTCAATGACGAAGCAGGTGGCCGATTGGTCACCACGCTCCGCCAGATCGACACCGTCACGGCAGCCGACATCGATCCATCCGACGGACTGCCGCACATTCGTTTCTCGTTTGCGCCGGTGCTTGAAGATCCGAGCCACAGCGCCGAAGACCAGCCATATTTCTACGTGTCATTGCGCCGCGTGTCCGACAACAGCCTGCTGTTCGAGCAGTTCGCCTATTCCGGTCAGGCCGGTGTCAACTTCCTGAATGGCCAAGCACCCTGGAAGTACCTGCAGTTTCAGGACGTGGACATCGTGTTGCCGGCAAACGCCATCGGTGAACAAGTCGAGCTGACGGTCCTGGCCGCCGATTGTTCGCTCGGTGCACACGGTGGATACGTCTACATCGACGGTTTCGGTTCGGCCGTGTTACCCCCACCCGGTGGCAGCAATGCCGGCATCGTGCAGGAAGTTCCAGCGACGAGCCTGTGGGCACTGTTGCTGATGGGTCTCGGTATGGTGTGGGTTGCCCGTCGCAACCAACAAGGCTGATTGAAGCAAGCGGGCCATGGAAGGCCCGCCTCACTGCAACAAGACCCGTGCAGGACTCAGCCGAACAGGTCTCGTAATGCCACACCCGGGTCCGGGGCGCGCATGAACGCCTCACCAACCAGAAACGAGTGGATGCCGGCGTCACGCAATTGTTTGACGTCGGCCGCGGAATGGACCCCACTCTCGGTGACGAACACACGATCCGCCGGACACTGGCGAACGAGATCGATACTGGTCTGAAGGTTGGTTTCAAAGGTCCGCAGATTGCGGTTGTTGACGCCGATCAGGGTGGCCGAAGTCTCCAGTGCCCGTTCGAGTTCCGCCGCGTCATGGGCTTCGATCAATGCATCCATGCCAAGGCTGATCGCCAGATCGGCGAAGTCGGTCAGTCGGGAATCCGGCAAGGCTGCAACAATCAGCAACACGCAGTCGGCGCCCAGCGCACGCGCCTCGTGGATCTGCCACGCATCAATCGTGAAGTCCTTCCGCAGCACCGGCAGTGAACAGGCATTCCGCGCCTGCTTCAGGTATCGATCGTCACCTTGGAAAAAGTCGACATCGGTCAGGACTGACAGGCAGGTCGCCCCGCCCTGCTCGTACTGCTTCGCAATCTCGGCAGGCTCAAAGCGCTCGCGAATGACGCCCTTGCTCGGCGACGCCTTCTTGACCTCTGCGATCACCGCCGATCGGCCCTTCGCAATGGTTGCCTCAATAGCCTCGGCAAATCCGCGCGGCGTGTCCTGACCCGCAGCGCGAGCCTTCAGATCGGCAAGGCTGGTGTGGATGGATCGAGCCGCCACTTCCTCACGTTTGCGATCGAGGATACGTTCCAGAATGTCACTCATGCCTTGCCTCCGATCCGGCGGCTGGCCGCCACGTATTCGTCCAGTTTTCGGGTTGCAGCGCCCGATGCCAGGGTGGCGCGCGCTATGGTCAGCCCCTCGGCGATGGACACCACCAGCCCTGATGCAAACAACGCGGCACCGGCGTTCAGCGCGACGATTTCATGCGCCGGCCCTGCTTCGCCTGCCAGCGCACGCAACAACATCGCCTTGGACTCCTCGGCATTCGCCACACGCAAGTTTCGGCTGGCAGTCATCGCGATGCCAAAGTCTTCGGGATGAATCTCATATTCGCGGACGCGCCCGTCGATCAACTCGCCGACCAGCGTGCTGCCACCCAGGGTGATTTCATCCATGCCATCACGACCAAACACCACCAGCGCGCGTGTGGCGCCCAGACGCTCCAGCACACGGACCTGAATGCCGACCAGATCGGCGTGAAACACGCCCATCAGGATATTGGGTGCACCAGCCGGATTCGTCAGCGGCCCCAGGATGTTGAAGATCGTCCGCACACCCAACTCGCGCCGCACCGGCGCAACATGGCGCATGGCCGGATGATGCATCGGCGCGAACATGAAGCCCACACCGGTCTCGGCAATCAGTTCGGCGACCTGCGTGGATTGAAGTTCGATCGCGGCACCGAGTGCTTCCAGCACATCCGCAGCACCCGACTTCGAACTCACCGAACGGTTGCCGTGTTTGGCAACCCGCGCACCGGCTGCCGCCACGACAAACATGCTCGCCGTGGAAATGTTGAAGGTGTGGGCGCCGTCACCGCCGGTCCCCACGATATCAACCAGATGTTCGCGGTCGGGCACGTCCACATGTGCGGCAAACTCGCGCATCACCTTGGCGGCACCGGCGATCTCGCCGATCGTTTCCTTTTTCACTCGCAACCCGGTGAGGATGGCCGCCTGCATCGGCGCCGACACTTCGCCGCGCATGATCTGGCGCATCAGCTCGACCATTTCGTCGTGGAAAATTTCGCGGTGTTCGATCGTCCGCTGCAGGGCATCTTGCGGCGTGAACTGCATCAGGCACCCCGCACGAAGTTGCCGAGCAGATCCAGACCCGATCGCGTGAGGATCGACTCCGGGTGGAACTGCACACCCTGCACCGGCAAGGTCTTGTGCCTCAGGCCCATGATCTCGTCGATGCTGCCGTCGTCGTTCTGCGTCCAGGCTGTCACTTCGAGACAATCCGGAAGACTGGACTGTTCCACCACCAGAGAGTGATACCGCGTGGCCTCAAAAGGCTGCGGCAGATTCGAGAACACCCCGACATTGTGGTGATGAATCATGGAGGTCTTGCCATGCATGATCTGCTTCGCCCGGATCACTCGCCCGCCAAACGCCTGGCCGATACTCTGGTGACCCAGACACACGCCCAGGATCGGGAACCGGCTGCCCAGCCGCTCGATCAGCTCGAGTGAAATACCTGCTTCATTCGGCGTACAAGGCCCCGGCGAAATGACGATCCGGTCGGGCGCCAGCGCCGCGACCTCATCAACACTGAGCGCATCATTGCGGTACACCCGCACGTCCTCACCCAACTCACCCAGATACTGGACGAGGTTGTAGGTGAAGCTGTCGTAATTGTCGATCATCAGGAGCATCGTGGCGTGCCGCTACCGTTAAAACGGGCAGGCTCGCGGTCTTGGGATGTCTTGTCAAGATCGGGATGGACATATGGCTGACGGACCCACTCGGCTTGGGCCGGGGAATCGCCGACTTTCGTCAAGGATTCCCGGTCCGGGCGACGACAAGTCGCTCACGCCCGCGCGATCGGCATCCCGGCCAGCAGATCCGCCAACTCGTCGGCATGTTCTTCTTCCACGGCCAGAATTTCCTTCAGCAACTGGCTGGTGGTCGGGTCCTGGTCGCCGAGGTACTGAATGAGCTGACGGTAGCTGTCGATGGCGATTCGCTCCGCCACGAGGTTTTCCTTGATCATGTCGACAAGTGATTCACCCGCCCGGTATTCGGCATGGCTCCGACCGGAAAGGCTATCCGGTGAGAAATCCGGCTCGCCGCCGAGTTGCACGATTCGTTCGGCGAGCCGGTCCGCGTGCCCTTGCTCTTCATTGGAGTGGACCAGGAACTCGTCGGCCGTGCTCTTGGCATGAATTCCTCGGGCCATGAAGTGGTGGCGACGGTACCGCAGCACACAGACGATTTCGGTGGCCAACGCATTGTTGAGCTGAGTCAGCACCTCGGTTCGATCGGCGGCGTAACCCGCCGTTACCGCGCCTTCCTCGATGTGTTGGCGTGCCTGCTTGCGCAGGGTCTTGACGTCGGTGAGGACGATATTGGCGCTCATGAAATGCTCCGTAGGTTCGAATGTCGCAAGTCGCCAGCGTCGCTTAGATCGCCATCGGAGTTCGGTGCGGCACGACACCCAGCCGATGACGAATCCATTACTGACGAACAGCGAATCCGGCACCCAGCAATTTCGCCAGCGGCGCCCAGGACGGGACACGATCCGCGACGATCCGCACACAGGTGAGGAGTGGCAAGGCCAGCAGCAGGCCCGCCATGCCCCACAACCAACCGAGCGTGACCAGTGCCAGGAACACCACGACCGGATCCAGCGCCAGACGACGGCCAACGACCATGGGCATCAAAAGTTCGCCCTCGATCGTGTTCAATATCAGGAACATTCCGGGCACGCTGAACGCGGCAAGCGGTGTATCGAACGTGGAAAAACCGACCACGGTCAACGCGATCGTCACCAGCGCCGGGCCGGCATAAGGGGCATAGTTGAGGATCGCCGCCACGCCGCCCCAGAGCAAGGGGTGCTCGACGCCCATCCACCACAGGCAGCCGGCCACACATAGACCGAGCACGGCGTTGATCGTCGTAATGGTCAGCATGTACACGGACAACTCATGCTGCACATCACGCGAGGCCTGAACGATGTCCTTCTTGAAGCGCAGTTCCGGTGCCAACGCCACGAATTTCCGCAACAAACCATCCCCATGCAACAGGAACACGAACGTCAACAACAAGGTCACGCCGAAGGATGTCGCAACCGCCGGTGCAAAACTCAACATCTGCGCCATGTGTCCGGATCCGACTTCCATGACCCGTTGTGAACGCGCACCGCCCACGCTGGTGGTCAGCGCGGCCAGTTCTTCGGTGGCCTTCGCGGCAGCCGCCAGAGGGCGACCCAACTCCCGAAGTGCCAACTCCAGGCGATCAATCGCCTTGGGTGCACCCGAGATCCATTCGCGCGCCGGATCGATCATCGCCGCCAACAGACCCAGCACCACGACTGCCACCATGATCAGCACCAACAAGGTGGCGACCACCCGTGGCAAGTGCCAGCCGCACAGGAACCTCACCGCTGGCGCCAGCATCAGGCTGATCAGCAAGGCCAGCAGCATGGGCACGATGATGGACGATGCCAAGGCGCAGGTGTAGAGCACCATCAGCGTCAGCATTGCCGCAAGCAGCCGGTTCCGGGTCGGATGCTCGGCTTTGACGTCCAGCTCTTCCAGTTCCAGTGGCTCGGCCATGTTCCATCAGTCCGCGCGACCTCGCGCCTTCAGGCTGACACCCTATGCACCTTCGGCTTTGCTGTCGGTGTTGTGTCGCACATAGGCAAGACTGGAACCCCATCGCAGCGGATGCCGCGATGTTTGCCTATCGGGGGCCAGATTGTACGGTTCAGGCAACATCCAATCCGTGCAAGCCCTCCCCGATGTCCGGGGAGGGTTGGGAGGGGTTTAGGCAAGCACGTCGACCTTGCGCTCGCCCTTACTCGAAGCCGTTCGCAAAGATCTGATCGAGCGGCGACGTCGGCGTGACGTTCAATGTATTGGAAGCCGCGCCGAGGCCCACGCTGTTGCGCGCGCGCACCGAGCAACTATATGGCGTTCCATTGCTGAGCCCGGTGACGACGATCGGGCTGGTGGCTCCGGTGCCGGTCACAGGTCCGGGCGTACAGCTGACTGTGTAGTCGATCACGCCTGCACCACCATCGCTGGCCGGCGCACTGAAACCGGCAGTTGCCGATCCATTGCCCGCTGCCAGCGTGTTGAGTGTGGGCGCGCCGGGCGCTACCGCAGCAATGGTGATGCTGAACGCCTGATCGACATTGCCCGCCGTATTGCTGGCGCGCACGCTCCCGGTAAACGTACCGGCCTGGGTCGGCGTGCCTGAGAGGACGGCACCGCTCAGCGTCACGCTGGTCGGAAAACTGCCTGACTGCAACGCAAACGTCGGCGCCGGCGAGCCGCTCGCCGTAAAGGTATGGGTGTAAGGAACACCGAACGTGCCGCCTGAGGGTGCCAGGCTCGTAAAGACCGGCGGCGTATTCACCGGCGCAAGAGGCAGGGAGACCAGATCGATCCAGGCGGCATCCGAACCACCTGAATCAGTGGTGTCCTTCTCGTACGACCAGGTCACCGTATGCGCGCCCGCAGTGATGGCGACCGTATGCTGCTGCCAGGCGGACTCGCCGGAAATGCCCAGTCCGGTGATGTTGCCGCAGCTGTTGCCGATGTTCTGGCGCACGCCATCGATCAGGAAGCGGAAACAATCCCAGCCCGCTTCCGAAGAAACGCGGCTGAAAAAGGTGATATTGCCGGCGCTGAAAGTGCCCGAGGTCTGAATGCGGGCGTTGGTGCTGTTGCCCATCCCGGTCGGTGATCGCAGACTGCAGGCACCTTCCTGCACACTGTCGGTGGCCACTACCCAGGCGACGCTGCCATCACCCTGTGTCGTGAAACCTGCCGGTATGGCGCAGTTGGCCGGAAACACTTCCGGATCAAGGATCGTCACCGTATGCGTGCTCGTGCCAAGCGTGGCGCCATTGGTTGGTGCACTCAAGGTGACCGTGAAGGTTTCGCCGGCATCTGTGACGCCATCGGAAATGATCGGCACCGAAATGGTCTTTGCGGCGGCGTCACCAGCGGCCCAATTGAGCGTGCCCGTGGTGGTGGTGTAGTCGCCCGGCGCGCTCGCCGAGCCGTTGTTGGTCTGGTAGCTGACTGCGACGGCGCCATCACTGCCACCGGTACGGTTCACGAGAATCTGCGCGGTAGTGCCTTCGCCGGCATTCTGCGCCGACTGCGCAAACCCGAGCGTGCCCGGCCCTGCAGCGAGACTGAGTTTGAACGCGCCACGGCCGTGCGTGAATGCGAACAGTTGCGCACTATTGCCGGTGCCGATGATCTGCAGCCATTCGGTCGACACGTTGGGGAAGCTCGTCAGTTCCGCGGCCCAGTTGCTGCCACCGTTGAGCGTGACAAAAACACCGATGTCGGTTCCCACCCAGACCCGATTGGGATCAGTCGGATGGACTACGACAGCGAGCGCAGGCACGTCCGGCAGCGCGCCGCTGGCGTTGTTCCAGGTGCTGCCACCGTCGATGCTCTTGAGCACATGTGGCACGCCAAAAGTCGAGATTGCCGCATAGGCAATGTTGCTGTCACTCGGCGCAAAGGCCAGCGCGGCGACATAACCATTGACCGCAACCGAAGTCCAGGCAGTCGCCGAAGTGGCCGTCGTGGCCGAAGTGGTGCGATGGATGCGGCTCGAACCGGCGTTGCCGGCCATCAGCACCAGATTGCTGTTGCCGGTTGCCACGGCGATTGCAGTGACTTGATCGCTGCCGGAGTTCAGCGGCGTCGATGCACCCACCCAACTGACTGCGGCATCGTCGGAGCGCCAGGCGCGGGTTCCGCCGAACCAGAGTCGCTGGCTGTTGTTCGGATCCATGGCAAATGGCGGAATGAAGACACTGCCTTCCGCAGAACTGATCCCGCCATCACCATTCACGAACGAGGTACCGCCATTGGTGCTTCGTCGGATGTCGACGTTCTGGCAACCCGCGTAAAGCAGATTCGTGTTCGACGGATCGACAGCGGTATAGCCGCCATCACCGCAGGTCAGATACGACCAGGCGTTCGCCCCGGATGCGTCGGTGCCACGGTTGATGCCGTTGTCCTGAGTGCCTCCAAAATAGGTGGTTCCATTGGGGTAGGCAGTGCCATGGTAGAACTGGGTCACGGCATAACCGTTGTTGAGCGGACTCCAGGTCACTACCGGGTTGGCCGGTGTACAGGCACTGCCGGTCGTTGCCGGCAACATGGCGACTGCCGCGCGCCCGTTCACGGTGCGGTAGATACCACCATCCTGGCCGTTGTAAATCGTCTGGTTGGTGACGCCGTCGTACTGCGGATGAAACAGGACCAAGTGATGGTCGGGATGGATATTGTCGGCACGACCCCAATTGAAGCCGCCATCCGCCGAGCGGAACATGTTCACGCCGCCAACCCATACGTAGTTGCTGTCGGCGGGATCGATTGAGACGGCAATGTCGTACCAGCCCTGACCGATGCCCAGACCCAGTGCCGAGCAGGTGAAATAACCGGAGAGCAACATGGTGTTGCCGTGGTGGGGATCGCTGTTGCGGACCGTTGCCGCCCAGGTCTGGCCGCCGTCGTCAGAACGGAAGAAGGCGTGCAGTTGGTCCTGGTAATCACCACCCCCCACGCCATCGCGATTGAATCCCGGCACCCGACTGGTGCTGATCGCGTACGCCCGCGTGCCACGAATCGCAACGGCCGTTCGGCCCATAGCGCCAACGTCGAGCGCGTCCGCGCCGAGGGTCTGGGGCCAGGTCAATGTGTCCGTACTGCGCAAGACTTTGCCCTGCGAGAAGTTGCCGCAGCCGGCAAGCCAGGTATCGGTGCCGGTGATCGTCGTCACCGAAAGATCGAGACAACGAATTTCCGTCGAGCGCTGGGTGAAACTGGTTCCACCATTAGTGCTCACGAAGATGCCGGTGTTGGTGGCAGCGACCACGATCTGATTGTTGGAGGGCGCCACGATCAGATCGTTGACGTAATGAAAGTTGCTTCCCGTCGTGGCCGCAAGTTGTGTCCAGGTGGCGCCAGCGTCGGTCGACTTGAAGATGCCCGCGCCACGAATGGCGTCGATATTGAAGCTGCCCTCACCGGTACCGGCATACAGGACAGCTGGGTTCGTCGGGTCCATCGCCAGAGACACGACGGCAATGTTGGACATGGTGTCGCCGATCGGCGTCCAGCTTGCGCCGGCATTCGTGGTTTTCCAGACGCCGCCGCCGACACCTCCTGCGTACATCGTGGCCGGTGTCGCAGGATCAATCACGATGGCGCGGGTGCGTCCGCCGACGTTGCCGGGGCCGAGTTCCGACCAGGCTGCCAGCACTGCATCGGGTGCCCGGGAATACGCGTCCAGTGCGCTCGAAAGTGCTGCCCCGTAGCCGAGGAGTACTGTTCCATGCGCTTCATCTGTTCGTAGCCGCTGAGCAGACGTTCGACCGGGATCTCCCGCATGCCCGGCGCCAGACGCCTGCGCGCGAAGAATTCGTTGGCCTCGCCGGGCTGGTCGTAACGCTTGCCCTGTGTCTTGGTGAGCACATCCGACGGCGGCGCTGAGCGGTCCTGGGTGCTGGTGCACGCCGCGAGCGATACAAGGGCAACCAACGCTCCCGGGAGCAGACGGTTCATGGCATTCATCGGTCACCCCGAAGCTCTGATAGGTCGACCGAGTCTGCCAGCATGAGGAAACTTTTGCTCACCGAAAAAAGCGCGGGGCACGAAATTTCACCCCGGCGACGATGCACCCGCCGTCCGCGATTTCCATTGCAGCATATCGGCGAATCGCTAGGGAACCTCTGAACAAGTTCAGAGGTTCCTGCGGTGCAGGGATGCACCGCCGCAATCAACGACGCAAGTCGTTGATTGGCGTGAGGCAAGTCCGGACCTGTGCCGGACTTGCCGCCTCTGAAGAAGTCCAGGATGGACTTGTTCAGAGCCTCCCTGGCGAACTGGATGGCATGACGCCCAATGAACCGGCAATGGCCGCAGCTTCGTCAGTGAGCACGTCCCCGAACAGATTCTCGGTGACGATCACATCGAACTCGCGAGGTTTGCTGACCAGGTACATCGCCATGGCGTCAACCAGCAGATGCTCGACTTCGACATCCGGGAATTCAGTGGCCATCACGCGCGTGACGGTTTCGCGCCACAGCCTTGAGGTTTCCAGCACATTGGCCTTGTCGACCGACGTCAGTCGGCCTCGACGCAAACGGGCAAGTTTCGCCGCCTGCCGGGTCACCCGCTCGATTTCCGCGACCGTATATCGACACTCGTCGATGGCAGCATCACCGTCACGCTGCTTGCGACCGAAGTAAATGCCGCCGGTCAGTTCACGGACGACCACGAGATCGGTGCCCTGGATCCGTTCGCGCTTCAACGGCGACGCATCCAGCAACGCGTCGTGCACTTTCAGCGGTCGCACGTTCGCATACAGCGACAAAGCCTGGCGCAAGCCGAGCAATCCTGCCTCCGGGCGGATGTCGACCGCTACCTTGGCCCACTTCGGTCCACCCACGGCACCGAGCAGAATTGCATCAGCCCCCCGACAAGCTTCCAGCGTCGTCGCAGGCAAAGGCTCGCCGTGTGCGTCGATCGCCGCACCACCAAACGCATGTTCCGCAAAAGTCAGACCCAGGCCAAAGCGCTGGTCGACCGCTTTTAACACCGACACTGCTGCAGACGTCACTTCAGGACCACTCCCGTCCCCACCCACCACCACGATCCGACGGCTCATGCAGCCCTCCCTTGCTCAAACCGATCAATCAGATCCGTACGCTTCAACAGATAACCGAGTTCATCCACCCCTTCGAGCAGACAGGCACGTGCAAACGCATCGATCTTGAACGGCACGATCACCGCGCCGGCCTGAATGGTTTCGGCGCGAAGATCGATCACCCACGCGGCTCCACTTTGTGCATGCAGCGATGCCCATTGCTCCGGACTCACGACAATAGCCAGCAGACCGTTCTTCAAGGCGTTGTTTCGGAAAATATCGGCAATGCGCGTACTGATCACCGCGCGGATGCCCGCATCCAGCAGCGCCCAGGGCGCGTGTTCACGGGACGAACCGCAACCAAAGTTGTCCCCGGCCAGCAGTACACGATCGCCCGCTTCACCTTGATTCAGCACGAAGTTCGGATCGGGTGATCCGTCGGCGCGGTATCGCCAATCGTTGAACGCGTGTTTGCCCAAGCCAATCCGCGTGGTCGTGGTCAGAAAGCGCGCCGGGATGATCTGGTCCGTATCGATGTTTGCGATATCGAGCACCGTTGCGCGCGCGGTGATGTGGGTCAACGGATTCATGCTGCGGCCTCCTGGAATGAACGCGGATCGACGATCACGCCGGCGACCGCGGCCGCTGCAGCGGTGGCGGGACTCGCCAGAACCGTGCGAACACCTTTGCCTTGCCGGCCCTCGAAATTTCGATTGCTGGTGCTGACCACGAGTTCACCGGGTTTCGCGATGTCACCGTTCATGCCGAGACACATCGAACAACCGGGCTCGCGCCACTCTGCACCCGCGGCAATGAACACTTCATGTAATCCGATTGCTTCGGCATCACGCTTGACCGCTTCGGAACCGGGCACCACCAACATCCGAACCTTCGGATGGACACGCAGGCCGCGCAGCACCGCCGCCGCCTCCTGCAGATCCGGCAATCGCGAGTTCGTGCAACTGCCGAGGAACACCACATCAACCGGCACACCATGAATCGCCTGGCCGGCTTCGAGCTTCATGTAGGCCAGCGCCTTGCGTACGCCTTCGTCAGCCACTTCGGGCAAACGACCACTGATCGCCACGACCTTGCCCGGATCGGTGCCCCAGGTCACGCTGGGTTCGACTGCCGAGGCATCGATCGTGACGACGCGATCGAACTGCGCATCGGAGTCGGTCGTGAACTGCTTCCAACGCGCGACAGCCTGGTTCCAGTCCGCACCCTGCGGTGCATTCGGACGACCCTTCAGCCAGGCGAATGTCTGTTCATCGGGTGCAATCAAACCGGCACGAGCGCCCATTTCAATCGACATGTTGCAGACCGTCATGCGCGCTTCCATCGACAGCGCACGGATGGCCTCACCGCGGTACTCGACCACGTGGCCGGTGCCGCCGGCAACACCCAGTTGCCCGATGATGTGCAGGATCAGATCCTTCGCGCCGACATTCGGCTTCAGCCGTCCTTCGACCTCGATCGCCATCGTCTTCGCCTTCTGCTGCAGCAGGCATTGTGTGGCGAACACGTGGCCCACTTCAGTCGTGCCGATGCCGAATGCCAGCGCCCCGAACGCACCATGGGTACTGGTATGTGAGTCACCGCAGACGATCGTCATGCCGGGTTGCGTCAAACCGAGTTCCGGTGCCATCACGTGGACAATGCCGCGACTCGGCGAGTCGTAACCATGAATGGTCACGCCAAACTCGGCGCAGTTGGTTTGCAGCTGTCGCACCTGAGCTTCGGTGGCGGCATCGGCATAGGTATGCCGACCTTCGGCATCAGCGGGGGTCGTCGGCGTTGAATGGTCCAGTGTGGCCACCGTACGACCGGGCTGTCGCAAGCCCATACCCCGCGCGCGCAGCACATCAAACGCCTGCGGCGAGGTGACTTCATGAATCAGGTGCAAGTCAACGTACAACACCGCCGGACGACCAGCCTCGGCCGCTTCGACTTCATGGGCTTGCCAGATTTTTTCGAACAAGGTCTTGCCGGACATAAGATCAGGTTCCTGTGGCTTTCAGACTGCGGAGACGGGCCTGGCTGACCGACACGATCCGATTGATCGCGTCCACCAGCGCACGCGCCGAAGCTTCGATGACGTCGGTGCTGACCGACTGGCCGCGATACTCGCGACCGTCTGCGGTCAGACGGACATGGGCACGACCTTGGGCGTCACCACCCTGCGTCACGCTCTGAACGTTGTAGTCGATCAGCTTGAACGGGACCTGGGTCGCCCGGGCGACGGCGCGGGCAATGGCATCAATCGGACCATCGCCGACGGCGGCTTCGCGAACCACGTGTCCGTCGG
This sequence comes from Ahniella sp., assembly GCA_016712105.1. Classification (GTDB taxonomy): domain Bacteria; phylum Pseudomonadota; class Gammaproteobacteria; order Xanthomonadales; family Ahniellaceae; genus Ahniella. Next base: position 53,756 of record JADJRU010000014.1, on the reverse strand, counting down.
CAGTCCGCAGCGTGATGCTGGCAGTGGGCTCGGCCGTGTTTCCGATTGCGGTGGTGACGTGCAGGTTCGCCAGTGTCCACGGTTGCTCGTCACCCGGTTCAACGCCCAGGTACAAGGCTTCCAGATCGGCGTCGAACACTTCTTTCTTTCGATCGGCCAAGTGTTTGTAACGCACCATCAACGGCTCGACTTCGTCTTCATGCAACTCATACCCCAGTTGCCCCAGACGATCGCGCACAGCCGCCTTGCCGCTGTGTTTGCCCAGGATCAGCTGGGACCCCGGCACACCGATGTCTTCCGGCTTCATGATCTCGTAGGTGCTGCGATCGGCGATCATGCCGTGCTGGTGAATACCCGATTCATGGGCAAAGGCGTTTTGACCAACGATCGGCTTGTTGCGCGGAATCGGCTGCGCGATCAAGGAACTCAGCGTCCGCGCCGCACCGTAGATCTTCGGCGTGACAATCCGCGTGTGAACGCCGAAACGTTCCGGTCGCGTGCGCACGGCCATGACAATTTCTTCCAGGGCCGCATTACCCGCCCGTTCACCGATGCCGCCGACGGTGCATTCGACTTGTCGTGCACCGGCTTCAACACCAGCCAGACTGTTCGCGACCGCCAGGCCCAGGTCGTTGTGGCAATGGGTGCTCAGCACAGCATGTTCGATCCCGCGGACCTGCCGCCGCAGCAGACCGATCAGTTCGCGATATTCGGTGGGGGTCGTGAAGCCGACGGTATCCGGCACATTGATCGTGCTGGCACCCGCCTCGATGACCGCCGAGAACAACTCGATCAGGAAATCCGGTTCGGCGCGAGTGGCATCTTCGGCGCTGAACTCGACGTCGGCGCAACGTGCCCGCGCCTGGCGAACACCTTTGATGGCACGCTCCAGCACCTGTGCCCGCGTCATCTTGAGCTTCATCTCGCGATGGATCGGGCTGGCCGCAATGAATACGTGGATGCGCCCGCTCGCGGCCGGCTCGATGGCCTTGGCGGCGGCTTCGATGTCGGACTCGTTGCAGCGGGCCAGCCCACACACGGTGATGCCGTGCGCCTGCGTGGCAATCGCGCGGACTGCGTCGAAGTCGTCCTGGGACGCATTCGGGTAGCCGGCTTCGATGACATCCACGCCCAATTGCACGAGGGTGTCGGCCATACGCAGCTTCTGCATGCGATTGAGCGTACAGCCCGGACTCTGCTCGCCATCGCGCAGGGTGGTGTCGAAAATGATCAGTCGCTCAGTCATGCGTTCCTCAACTCCCAAAAAGAAAAACCCCGCCTCGTTGCCGGTGCGGGGTTCTGGTGATCCGGTGCGTTTGTTTCGACTACGGCACCAACCAACCCCGCGATGTGCGAAGGCTAAGAAGGAGGCCAAGAATTCGTGCGGATGCCCGTGCCGGCTGGAAAGCCAGGGTGCGCGGGGATTCGATCGATTGGCTGCTGTGCTGCATCATGCTCCGAAGGTCGCATGCCTCTTTTGCCGCCGTCAAGGTCGCGGTTATAACGATTGCTTTGGCGGATCTGCCCGCACCCGATCCACTGACTGGCGTTTCCGGCGTCCATGACTTCCGGCCTCTTGCTTGATCCGGCGTCATCTCCTACAAATGTAGTACGACACCTGTCGTATGTATGGAGCCCTCACCATGACTCACCCGGAAGCCGAAGACCTCGGCCAGCTCAGCGGCCTGCAACTGGCCATCATGCGCGCCATCTGGCAACGCGGTGAAGCCAGTACGGCCGAGGTCGTCGCGAGCCTTGCCGATTCACGCGATCTGGCCCATACGACTGTGGGCACGATGCTGAGCCGCCTCGAACGGCGGGGTCTGATCGAGTCGCGGAAGGCCGGCAAACACCTCGTCTACCGGGCAACGGTTGCCGAAACCGAAGTCAAACGATCCATGGTGTCGGAGTTTCTGGACCGCTTGTTCGACGGTGACGCCAAGGCTCTGGTCGCGCACCTGGTTCGCGAACGCGACGTGCGTGACACCGATCTCGACAAGGTTCGCGAGCTGTTGAAGAAGAAGGGCTCCGACCATGTCTGAGATCCCGGCCTTGCTCCTGTGGTTCGGCAGCATATGGGTGCTGTCGGCTCTGTTGTTCTGGACCCATGGCCGGTTTGCGCCTGCTCGCGGACGAACACCCCGAGAGCGCGAATGGCTGGCCCGCTCCGTGTTGGTCGCACCGATATTGATCGGGTCCTTGGCATGGTGTTGGCCGGAATCGATCCGAATGGTCGCCATCGAGCCAGGTACGCCCACCGCTGCACTGCAGGTGACTGCCCTGCAAACCACGGCGGTTCAAGCAGCTCCCGAGATCAGATCCTCAGCCTCACGACCGGCCCGTAGCCCTCCCACGCTGTTGCCCGGTGAAGCCCCGAGGAGATTGACCACGCTGTCTGCACCTCAGGGAACCGCGCCCACCATGCCATCGGTGGGCCAGGTGTTCAGCGGTATCGTTGTGGCCTGGATGCTGTTGGTGCTGTGCGGGCTGCTGACGAACGCGTGGCGACTGAACCGACTCACGGCCAGCTTGCCGAGATTGACCGACCGCCGCGTCGTTGACGAGGTAACCGGACTCGCTCAGGCCTTGCAGGTGCGCAAACCACAGCTCCGTGAAGATCCCTATTGGCAAAGCCCAAGTCTGGTCCCTCTGGCTTTTTTGCGGATTCCGGCCTGGGTTCCTGCGCTGGCCGACACAGAAGCGCGCCGCGCCATGCTGGCTCATGAGCTGGCACATCTGCGCCGGCAGGACCCGATGTGGCGAATGCTGAGCCTGGCGCTCACCCGAATCTGGTGGACACCCTGGTCACGCCACGTGCGCGCCGAATTGAATGCGCTGGCTGAACTGCAGGCCGATGCCCTCGCGGCCCGTTGCCTCGGCGACGGTGAACCGCTGGCGCGGGCGCTCCTCGCCTGCGCCGAGCAGCAGCGATCTCCGCAACACCCCGAACTGGCCATGGCCATGTGGAACAACGACATGGGTCTGTTGGCCCGCGTGCAGCACCTACTGAACAGGAGTCTGATCATGAACAAGGAACGTCCCATTTCCCGACTGGGCCAGTTGGCCCTGATCGGCGGCATCATCGGCGGCTCGCTGTTGATCCCGACCAAAGCCCAGGAAACACCTGTCGAAGCCAATAACACCGCGGTTGCCGAGGCTGCTGCACCTGGCGAGCTCGCGCCCAAGCACAAGGGCAACATTCCTTCGCCGCCAGCACCGCCATCGCCACCGGCACCACCGGCACCGCCAGCCCAGACGGCAGCGCCGCCACCACCGCCGGCACCTCCTGCCCCACCCGAACCACCATCTAAAACCACTGCGCCGTTGAGCTCAACCTTGCCCGCGTTGCCGGAACTGCCCGCGTTGCCGGAACTGCCCGCGTTGCCGGAACTGCCCGCGTTGCCGGAACTGCCCGCGCTCCCTGCCTTGCCGGCAAAAAGCTCCCTGCAGATCCGCAAGGACAGCGGTTTTTCTTTGGTTCGGCGACTCGGAGCGTGTGACTTACGAGGACGAACACCAGTCGTTCGAGCTGGAGTCAGCGGTGACTATGCGCTCAACGAGACCGAAACCGATGTCACACAAATGGATGATGGCGCGAGTCTGCGCATCGAACACAAGCTTGACGACGTCAAACATGAAGTCGAATTCACTGCCGAAAGCGGCAAGATTGTTCGGCGCTTCTGGCTGAATGGCAACGAGCAACCGTTCGACGCCAAGGCGCAAGCCTGGCTGGGTTCGGTATTGCCCGGAATGCTGCTTGAAACGGGTCAAGGCGCGGACGAACGCATCGCGCGCACCCTTCGCAGTGGCGGCGTGCAGGCTGCGCTGCAATTGATTGCGAAAATCCGCGGCGACTTCCCCCGTCGTCTGCATCTGGTTGCGCTCGCCGCCCAACACCGGCTTGGCGACACCGACCTGAGCGCCGCGTTGACTCTGGCCACGAGAACTCAATCGGACTTCGAGTACCGCAGCACCCTGGAAGCCATGTTCGACCTCGCCACCTTTACGGGTCAGCATTTTGAACAGGCCTTTGCCCATGCGTCCACGCTGCAATCCGACTTCGAGAAGCGAAACATCCTGGTGCATGCGGTAGCACAATTCGGCGACGAAGCAGCACTCGCGCCCGCTTGGTTCAACACCGTCGAATCGATGGAGTCGGACTTCGAAAAGCGCTCGGCCCTGTCCGCGCTGATTGAACGCCAGCCGAAAAGTGCCCAGCAAATCGCCAGTATTCTCAAGGCGTGTGCGGGCATCCAGTCGGACTTCGAAGCGCGGGTGGTACTGACCGAACTGGCACCCCTGCTGGCCGCGGACCAAACCACCGAATCGGCATACGCCAAAGCCATTGCAGGACTCCATTCCGACTTCGAGCGTCGAACGGCGCTTGCCGGACTGATCGACGCTGGCGCCGTGAATGCAGGCCGTGCCCGCATGATCCTCACGGCCACCCGAGGCATGGACTCCGACTTCGAGAAGCGTCAAGTTCTTGTGGCACTCGCCGAAGTCATGCCAGCCGAAGCCGCATTGATCAGCGAATACCGTGCCATTTCGGCAACCATGGGTGACTTCGAAGGCAACATGGCAAATCGCGCCCTCCAGTAGGCGCTGAGCGAAGCGAAGCCCAGCTTGCGGATATCTCGAGGTAGATAGCTGGGCTTCCTTCGTCAGCTGAGCTTTCACAAGCATTGGATTGACTGCACCAAGCCCCGCCCGTTACTGTCGCTAAATCTTTTTATCGCGATAGAACGATAGACGTGGACCTGAGTGATTGCTCCAGCCTGTTTCGAACGCTTTCCGATGCGACTCGCGTGCGCCTGCTCGTGCTCCTGGAGCAGGAGGAGTTGACGGTCGCCGAGTTGTCGCAGATCACCCAATTGGCGCAGCCGCGGGTGTCGACCCACCTGTCAAGCTGAAAGAACACGACCTGGTGCGCGACCGTCGCGCCGGCGTGCTGGCGTATTACCGCTTCAATACCGACCTGACCGGCGCCATTGCCGGGTTATGGGCCACCACCCGCCAGATCGTGGGTGATGCACTCCTCGACGACGATCGCAAACGTTTGCCGGAAGTGCTCAAGAAGCGCGCCCGCGAAGAAGGCTGGGCCGACAGTGTGGCGGGTTCAATGGAGCGCCACTACTCGCCCGGGCGTACCTGGGAAGCGCTCGCCCGCGGCATGATGCACCTCGTCGAACTCGGTGATGTGCTGGACGTTGCCTCCGGTGATGGTGTCCTGGGTGAATTGCTCGCAGCGCACGCCCGCAGCATTGTCTGCCTCGACAGCAACGAGCGAATGGTCGAAGCCGCTGCGTTACGCCTGAAGCCCCTGCGTCATGCCCGCGCCGAACACGGCGACATGCATGCATTGCCGTTTGCCGATGCCGGATTTGATCTGGTGTTGTTGATGCACGCACTGACCTACAGCGAGGAGCCGGCGCGCGCACTCGCCGAGGCTACCCGCGTGTTGCGGCCGGGCGGCCGGCTCCTGGCGATGACCTTGAATGCACACCAGCATCGTCAGGCGGCCGAAACCTTCGACCACCGCAACCAGGGATTCAAACCCGAAGAACTGCGCAAACTGTGCCGCAAGCAAGGGCTGGAAGTGCTCGATTGCGAGATCAGCTCGCGCGAACGCCGCCCGCCGCATTTTGAAGTGCTGACTCTGCTCGCCAGGAAACCTTGATGACCGCGCCCCTGAACACACATCGATTGCCGTATGCCCATCCCGAGCGCGTGGAAGCGCTCACCCGAGCGCTGTCCGAACGAATCCTGATCCTCGACGGTGCCATGGGCACCATGCTGCAGGGCTATCAACTCGATGAAGCAGGCTATCGCGGTGAGCGGTTTGCCCAGGCGACCGCGTGTTCGACCGATGGTCATCACCACGCTGGCGGCTGCGATCTCAAAGGCAACAATGACCTGCTGAGCCTCAGCCGGCCTGAACTGATTCGCGAAGTTCACCGCGCGTACCTCGAAGCGGGTGCCGACCTCGTCGAAACGAACACCTTCAACGCCACCACGGTCAGTCAGGCCGACTATCAACTCGAACACCTTGCACGCGAACTCAACGTCGCCGGTGCCGCTCTGGCCCGGATCGGATGTGAAGCGATGCAAGCGAAGACGCACGATCGCCCGCGGTTTGTCGTTGGCGTTCTGGGCCCAACCAATCGCACCGCGTCCCTGTCGCCCGACGTCAACAATCCGGGCATGCGCAACATCGACTTCGACACGCTCGTAGTGGCCTACCGCGAAGCGACCGAAGGTCTGATCGAAGGCGGCGCCGACATCGTCATGGTCGAGACGATTTTTGATACCTTGAACGCCAAGGCCGCATTGTTTGCCATCGACACGGTCTTCGAAGAACGCGGCCAACGCTGGCCGGTAATGATCTCGGGCACCATCACCGACCGCTCTGGTCGCACTTTGTCTGGCCAGACTGCAGAAGCGTTCTGGTATTCGGTCCGGCACGCCGAACCGCTGGCAGTCGGTCTCAACTGTGCACTCGGCGCGCGAGACCTGCACGCGCACCTCGACGTGCTGTCGGGCACCGCCGAATGCCTGGTCAGCGTCCATCCCAATGCCGGTTTGCCCAATGCATTTGGCGGCTACGACGAATCGCCAGAAATGATGGCCGAGGTCATTGGCGACTTTGCAAGCCAGGGGCTCCTGAACATCGTCGGCGGCTGCTGCGGCACCACGCCGGCTCATATTTCCGCCATTCGCGACGTGGTGGCCAGCCACCCGCCCCGTCAGCCCGCTCCGGCCCCCACGCTGACTTGCCTGTCCGGCCTCGAACCCCTGCGCATCGATACCAACGCCAACTTCATCAATGTCGGCGAGCGAACCAACGTGACCGGCTCGGCGCAGTTCCGCAAGCTGATCAAGGACGACCGTTATGATGCTGCGGTCGACGTCGCACGTCAGCAGGTTGCCAGCGGCGCGCAGATCATCGACGTGAACATGGATGAAGGCTTGCTCGATTCGGAAGCCGCCATGACGCGGTACCTGAATCTGATCGCGGCCGAACCCGACATTGCGCGCGTGCCGTTCATGATCGATTCTTCGAAATGGACCGTGCTGGAAGCAGGCCTGAAATGTGTCCAGGGCAAGCCGATCGTCAACTCCATTTCGTTGAAGGAAGGCGAAGAAAGTTTTCTGGCCCAGGCCCGCCTGCTGCGTCGATACGGCGCCGCCGTCGTGGTCATGGCGTTTGATGAAACCGGCCAGGCCGATACCTTCGCGCGCAAGGTCGACATTCTCAGTCGTTCCTACGAACTACTGACCCAAACCATCGGCTTTGCCCCCGACGACATCATCTTCGATCCCAACATTTTTGCCGTGGCTACGGGCATCGAGGAACACAACCGCTACGCCTTGGATTTCATCGAGGCTTGCGCCGAACTCAAGAAGCGATTCCCGCGCGCCCATATTTCCGGAGGCGTCTCCAACGTCAGCTTTTCGTTTCGCGGCAACAACGTCGTGCGCGAAGCGATCCACAGCGTCTTCCTGTATTACGCAATCAAGAACGGCATGGATTTCGGCATCGTCAACGCGGGCGCCCTGCCCATCTACGACGACTTGCCGGACCTGCTGCGCGATCGTGTCGAGGACGTGATCCTGAATCGCCGCCAGGATGCCACCGAGCGCCTGCTCGAAGTAGCCGAGACGTTCAAGGACAAAGGCGCGCGCAAAACCGACAACGCCGACATCGAAGCCTGGCGGCAATTGCCGGTGGGCGAGCGCCTTCGGCATGCGCTGGTGCATGGCGTCGACGCTTTTATCGAGTCGGATACCGAAGAAGCCCGCCAGCTCGCGAAACGACCGCTGGAAGTCATCGAAGGTCCGTTGATGACCGGCATGAACGTCGTCGGTGATCTGTTCGGCGCCGGCAAGATGTTCCTGCCTCAGGTCGTCAAATCGGCACGGGTCATGAAAAAAGCCGTGGCACACCTGATTCCGTACATCGAAGAAGAGCGAATGCGCACCGGTGAAGCACCGCGCAGCAACGGCCGGATCGTGCTGGCCACCGTCAAGGGTGATGTCCACGACATCGGCAAGAACATCGTCGGTGTTGTGCTCCGTTGCAACAACTTCGAAGTGATCGACCTCGGCGTGATGGTGCCGGCGCAGACCATCCTGGATCGTGCGCGCGAAGAACGCGCCGACATCATCGGACTCAGCGGCTTGATCACGCCATCACTCGACGAAATGCATCACCTCGCGCGCGAGTTGCAACGTCAGGGCTTCACTCAGCCATTGTTGATCGGCGGTGCGACCACGTCGCGCGCCCACACGGCGCTGAAGATCGAACCGTTCTACAAGTCACCGGTGGTCTGGGTCAAAGACGCCTCGCGCGCCGTGGGTGTAGCCCAGAATCTGGTCAGCGAAACACAACGCGAGCCGTTCCTGGAACGTATCCGGAACGAATATGCCGAAGTCCGCACACGCCATCGCGACAAGGCCGACGGCAAACGTCTGATCCCGTTCGAGACAGCTCGCAAGCGCGCGTTCAACCAAGCGTCTGAACCGGTCCGACCAAAATTCACGGGTGTGCGCGTCTTCGAATCGTCCATCCGCGAGTTGATGCCCTACATCGATTGGACGCCGTTTTTCCAGACCTGGGAACTGGCTGGCCGATACCCGGCGATCCTGCATGACTCCGTGGTCGGCAACGAATCCCGGAAGCTGTTCCAGGATGCACTCGCCATGCTCGAGCATATCTGCCAGGACAACTGGCTGACCGCGAAGGCCGTGTTGGGCATTTGGCCGGCACGGCGTCGGGGCGACGACGTCGACGTGTTTGCCGACGAGGCGCAGCAGCAGAAGCTCACGACGTTCAACTTCCTGCGCCAGCAGGCCGACCAAGCCCGCTTGACCGCCCGAACCTGTGCCTCGCCGACTTTGTGTCCGACCAACCCGGCGACTGGATCGGCGCCTTCTGTCACAGCCGGAATCGGCATCGAGCGGTATCTGGCGCGCTTCGAAACCCAGCACGATGACTACTCCAGCATCCTGCTCAAGGCACTTGCCGATCGGCTGGCCGAGGCACTGACCGAAGCGCTGCACGCAAAAGTGCGCCGGGAGATCTGGGGTTATGCAGCCGACGAAACGCTCGACAACGAAGCGTTGATCAACGAGAAGTATCGGGGCATCCGCCCGGCGCCCGGTTACCCGGCATGCCCGGACCATACCGAAAAGGAAAAAATCTTCGAGTTGCTCGATGCCGAACAGGCGATCGGCGTCAGTCTCACCGAAAGTTTTGCCATGTACCCGGCATCCAGCGTCAGTGGTTACTACTTCGCGCATCCGGACAGCCAGTATTTCGTGGTCGGGCGTGTCACCAAGGAACAGGTCACCGACTACGCGGCGCGCAAGCGCCAGAGTGTGTCCGACACCGAACGCTGGCTGGCACCGATCCTCGATTACGACCCGGATTGAACCAATCAATCGTTCTCGAAGTCATCCGCAAACATCACCAGGCCACGGACTTCGACCGTGTCGTCGCCGATGTCAGTTCCGTTGGTCGTGAAACGACGAACACGGAAGCGTTCGTAAAGTGAGCTGGTGGATGGCAAGTCGGCTGTAATCAAGGCGACATGGCCATTCTGAACGATCGGAGGCATCACCTTTTGTCCGGCGATCTTCTCGATCTCTCGCGACCAGAGCCGGATACCTTGACTCGAATAGCCCTCCATCCACCTTTTTTCATTCGCGTCGCGAACAGCAACCATGAGGTGTTCGTCACATCCGAATGCCACGAAATCCTGTCCCAGAGTTCGAATCGTGCCGTCGGCCAGCCAGAGCTGTATCCGGCCAGCGCCTGAATAGAGGTGATCTCCTACGCGGCAACTGAATGAGGTGAAGGCTCCATTCAATACCCGTGATTCCAACTGTTCGCCATCTGAAGACCAGGACTGGTAGACGGAATTGAACTGTCCTTGGCTCACGGCATGAAGGGTTCCGTCTTCGGCAAGATCGAGGAGGCTGAGCGACCCGAATTCTCCTGCGATTCGCTCGATGCCCTGACCCTCCGTCAAAGAGCGAAAAATCGCCCAACTTGGCCCTGCTTCCCCGAGTAGCGACCGCCCAAGGCACTGCCATGTTGATTGAACAATACACCGGCGAAGTAAGGGGTAGCCTCGGCCCCTACCGGGTTGTAAGGCTCCGGACTGATGTAGGCGCCATTCAGACCCACTGGCAAGTACCCTTCGGTACCGAGCGATACCAGGAGTCCATTGTCGGCCACCATCAAACCAGGGCATTGGTGGCTATCGATCCCGATTGTCCAGTTATCTGATGTGTCACCAAACGCCATGACACTGCATTGCAGACGATCTGCTGGAGTCGGTGGAGAGAGAACATTGCCTGTGGCCGTCGCGAAAATCATGTTGCCGCGCACCGCGACACCCGTCGCGCGATACCACGCGCTGGAGCCTTCGAGTTCCCTGATTGCCTGAAACGGCTGTGAACCAAGTCTGGCCACCAGAATGACTTGCCGGTTCAATCCGTCGGTAGACAGGGCCCAAGTCGCCAGGGCCAACGTCCCATCGGGCAGAATTTGAACCCGATATCGATCCGGCAGAGCCAGCAGCGCTTCCGCCGACGAAATCGTTTGCGCACACGCTGCATTGGCGATCATCACCAAGCAGCCCAGCATGATCCAACGGCTCAGCATATTGTTTTTCATGGTTCACCCAAGCGAACGGCACTCCGAATGCAGGGAAGTCTGACCCTTGCTTCGGAAGATTGTGTTAAGCCCAATTCAAACAGTTGTTTTGTCCTTCACCCTGAATTGCGTACACTCTCGGAAATCCGTTTCTGGAGCGTCCGATGACCCGTCTCTTGCGTTGTGGCCTCATTTTACTGCCGTTGTTTCTGCTGGCTGCCTGTAGTGGTGGCCAGGAAGTGAAACGAATCAATCCGCCCGATGCCTCAGTGCAAAGCCTGGTGATCACGGGCGACTCGGCGCGCCTCGCGATCCGGGTCCACAATCACAGCGATCTGGCTATGCAGTTCGGCGCGTTTGATCTGAGCCTGCGCCTGGGCACCAACACGCCGATCGCGCTCAAGAGCAGCGAGACGATCGACATCACGCCCCACACAGCCGAAATCATGAACATCGATCTGGATCGCGCCCGCCTCCCGGCGGAAACCCTCGCGCGCCTGGAGCGCGGCGAAATGGTTGCGTACGCGTTGTTTGGCAACGTCGAAAGTTTCGCGCCCAGGAATCGGACTTACGACCTCAGTTTTGAAGCACGTCTCAGCGCCGTGCCGGGCAAACCCGGCGAATACCGCTGAGCCTCGATCCCATTCTTTCGATTAACGGAGTGACTCCATGAGCCGATATACCGCCCCGCTGGCCGACATGCGGTTTGCCCTGTACGACGTATTGGGTGCCGAAGCGATCCTGACCAACCTGAACGGTGGTGAAGGCCACACCCGGGATTTGCTTGATGCGGTGCTCGACGAAGGTGCGCGCTTCAACGAACAGGTGCTGGCGCCGCTGAACAAGTCCGGCGACCAGGAAGGCTGCCACTTCGAAGCCGGCACCGTGCGCACGCCGAAAGGCTTCAAGGAAGCCTACAAACAATTCGTCGATGGTGGATGGGCCGGCCTGACGGCACCCGCCGACATGGGCGGGCAAGAACTGCCGGAATCGATCGGCGCCGTATTCAAGGAAATGATCGACTCCGCGAACCTGAGTTGGGGCACCTATCCCCTGCTCTCCCACGGCGCAACCGAATCCCTGAAGGCAATCGGCTCCGACTGGCAGAAGGAAGTGTTCCTGAAAGCCATTGTCGATGGCCGATGGACCGGCACGATGTGCCTGACCGAACCGCATTGCGGTTCCGATCTGGGCTTGCTGAAGACCCGCGCCGAACCCGCGGCCGACGGCACCTACAAGATTTATGGCACGAAGATCTTCATCACCGCCGGCGAACACGACATGACCGACAACATCGTGCATCTGGTGCTTGCGCGCCTGCCCGATGCACCGGCCGGAACTCGCGGGATTTCCTTGTTCATCGTGCCGAAATTCAAGGTGAATCAAGCCGGCGAACAAGGCGAACGTAACGCGGTGGCCTGTGGATCCATCGAACACAAGATGGGCATCAAGGCTTCCGCCACCTGCGTGATGAACTTTGACGGTGCCGAGGGTTATCTGATCGGCGAGCCGAACAAAGGTCTGGCAGGCATGTTCATCATGATGAACACTGCTCGATTGGCGGTCGGTCTGCAAGGTCTCGGCTTGATGGAGCGCGCCTACCAGAATGCGCTGGCCTACGCGCGTGATCGCCTGCAAATGCGGTCGCTCACCGGCGCAAAACGTCCCGACAAGCCCGCGGATCCCCTGATCGTGCATCCGGACATTCGCCGGATGCTGCTGACCCAGAAGGCCTTCATCGAAGCCGGCCGCGTGCTGACCTACAAGGCATTCGTGCTGGTGGATGTCGCACATCGCGGTGCCGACGAAACCACCCGCAAGAACGCCGATGATCTGCTTGGATTCCTGACGCCGATCGTCAAGGCGATGATGACCGAACTGGCCGTGGAGAACTGTTACCACGCGCTGCAGATCTTCGGCGGCCACGGCTACATCCAGGAATGGGGCATGGAGCAATTGGCGCGTGATGCGCGCATCACCACGATTTACGAAGGCACGACACAGATCCAGGCACTGGACCTGCTGGGCCGCAAGATCATGCAGGTCGGTCGCGGCGAGTGCTGCACGTGGCGGCGAATTCCATGCCGCAAAACTGGCCACCACCCGCTTCTACTTCGACCGGATCCTGCCGCGCCTCGCCACCCACAAGGCGGCCCTCGAGAGTGGCGCCGACAACATGATGGCGTTTGACGAAGCCCTGTTCGGCTGATCCCCGACATGCTGAATATCCGCCCTGCACTGGCCTCCGACCTCGGCCTGATCCGCAGCCTGATCGAGGATCTCGCCGAGTACGAACAACTGCGCGACCATTGTTTCGCAACTGACGAGGCTTTGCGGGAAGCCTTGTTCTCGGGGACACCCGCGGCCGAGTGCCTGATTGCGGAATGGAGCGGCCAGCCGGCTGGCTTCGCGTTGTTCTTCCATAATTTCTCGACGTTTGTCAGCCGACGCGGTTTGTATCTCGAAGACCTGTTCGTTCGGCCGGAGTTCCGCAAACACGGGATCGGCCGGGCCGTGCTGAAACACCTGGCACGGCTCGCCATCAGTCGTGGCTGCGCCCGGTTTGAATGGTCAGTGCTGGATTGGAACGAACCGGCGATCCAGTTCTACAAGGCACTGGGCGCCAAGCCCATGAGCGAGTGGACGGTGTTTCGGGTGGATGGTTCGGCGCTCACGGATCTGGCTGCGCCTTAAGCGCAGGCCATTGATTTGAATTGGCCAGTCGGACGCGGTTTTTTTGATCACGCAGAACGGGGACGCAAGAGTGGATCAATATCCATTTGCCACTGATCGAAGGAACGCTTCTCCCGCTTGCGGGAGAAGATGCCGACAGGCAGATGAGGGGAATCTGGCGATGAACTGAGCTTCGCGCCAGTCGTTGCTCATCCGGTCCTGCGGACCCCCTTCTCCCGTGAAACGGGAGAAGGGCTTTGTCACTCTGCCTTCTTCGCAACCACACGCTTGCGCGCCGCCTTCTTCGCAGGCGCCTTCTTTGCTGCAGACTTTTTGGCGGGCGCTTTTTTCGCCGCTGGTTTCTTCCTGGCAGCAGCTTTTCGCACCGGCTTGCGCTTGGGCGCTTCGTCGTCGGTGAACAGGGAACTGGCCGGACTCAGCTCGAAGCTGGGCACAAGCGCCGCAAGACGTGTACTCCAGGCCTTGGCGGTATCGCTGACCTGTTCGACGGCGGTACGTGCCGATTTGCTGGCCCAGTCCGTCAGGTCTTTCGGATCGATCGCGGTCAGGCCCATGAACAAGCCAGGCCACTGACTGACCTTGGTTTCGCGCATCAGGCACAAGGCTTGCGCACGCTGACCGATGGCATAGGTTGCCGCGATGTGACTGGCCGTGGACGTGCCGACTTCGGCAATCGGCCAGGCACGTTTCAACAGTCGGGTGCCGAGCTTGTCGGCGATGGTGTCGACCAGCGTCCGGGCACTGCGTCGGGCAATTTCATCGGCGCCGAGATTGCTGGCAGCGATCGTCAGTACGGCAACACGCAAAAGGGGATCCGGCATCTCGACGTCGTACAGCACAAACGTTTCGACCACCAACTCGGCCTGCAGGGTACTGAGCAGGGCCGGATCGGCGAATGGACCGAGCGCGGATTGGGCGATCCGGCCGATACCGGGCAAGTTGCCGGTTAATGTGGCCAGCGCTGCGACGCCGCCAACCTGAAGGCATTTATAGCGAGTCAGTTGGGCATGCAGTTTGTCCCGGCTCGCCTCCGGAAAGCGTTTGCGCAAACGCTCGACGCGCTCTTGTGCGAGGTTTCGGTCGGTCCCTTGTACGGCTGCCCAAAGATTGCCGGTGGTTCGCTTGGCCATGACTGTCTCCGTTCTGTCATGGTCCGAGTGTAGGCCAAGTAACCGCTCGCCGTTACGTTTCGGAAGCCGCAATCGAGTCGTAACGAACGTCGACAATCACGAACACGGTCGGCCCGGCTGGCAGTTGGGCAGTGAACTCATCGTCGATTCGTTTCTTGAGCGCCGCCCGAGCCAGCGGCGAATCGATGCTGATCCAGCCTTTCGGTGCATCCGTTTCGTCAGGTCCCACGATTCGATAGACCAGACTCTTGCCCTGCTCGTCTTCAAGTTCGATCACCGCACCAAAAAACACCGCACGCCGATCCGTCGGTGCCGCCGAGGCGACCCGAAGTGACGGAATCCGCTTGCTGAGGTAACGCACGCGCCGGTCGATTTCGCCCAACTGCTTCTTGCGATACGTGTATTCGGCATTCTCGGAGCGATCTCCTTCCGCAGCCGCCGCGGCCAGCGCACGCACCACTTCCGGACGCACGGTGCGCCAGAGGTGATCGAGCTCTTCCTTGAGCTGTTTGTGACCGTCCGGCGTGATGATCGCCGTACTACCCGGTTGTGGTGGCCGCCAGCGTCCCATCAGGGATCAGCGTCGCGAGCGACGATTGGTGGCCGCAACGCCCCCGAGCACCCCACGCAGGATCTGGTTCGTCACCCGCGTACCGGCCGTGCGCATGGCGGACTTGGCGACGGTTTCCAACGCCCCTTGCCGACGCGCGGTGCCAAAGAAGAAGTCACGCAAGCGATCACCCCACCCGGGTTCTGCCGCCTTCTGGGCAGGGCCGCTGCCCGGTTGCGGTGGCGGCGCTTCGGCCTCGGTCTCGGCCGCCCGCGCATTCAACAACTCGAACGCCGATTCGCGATTGATCTCGGTGTCGTATTTGCCGCCTACGGGTGAACGCTGGCGCACCAGCGCACGTTCTTCCGGGGTTATGGCGCCGATCCGCGCAGTCGGCGGTGTCATGTAAGTCTGTTCGACCGGCAATGGAATACCACCTTCCTGAAGGGTCGTGATCAGAGCTTCGCCAACGCCCAGCTTCGTGATGGCATCCACGACATCCACGCCCGGATTGGCCGGAAACGTTTCGGCTGCCGACCGAACGGCTTTCTGGTCACGAGGCGTGAACGCACGCAAGGCATGCTGGATGCGGTTGCCGAGCTGTCCAAGAATCACCGGCGGAACGTCGTCCGGCAACTGCGAACAGAAATAGACACCCACACCCTTCGAGCGGATCAACCGCACGACCTGTTCAATCCGTTGCAGCAGCGATGCTTCTGCGTCATTGAACAACAGATGAGCCTCGTCGAAGAAGAACACCAGCTTCGGTCGGTCGAGATCACCCACTTCCGGCAGGTTCTCGAACAGTTCCGACAACATCCACAACAGGAAACTCGAATACACCCGCGGCTTGAGAATGAGCTTGTCGGCACACAGCACATTGATGACGCCGCGACCGGACATGTCCTGGCGCATGAAGTCGTTCAGGTCGAGGGCGGGTTCGCCGAAGAACGCAGCCCCTCCGTCATTCTCGAGTTGCAACAGGGAGCGCTGGATCGCCGCCACCGACTGCGGCGCGACCAGTCCGTATTTCGCCGAAATTTCCTTCGCGTTCTCGAGACAAATGTCAGCATCGCCCGGAGATCTTCGAGATCCAGCAACAACAAGCCCTCGTCATCGGCAACCCGGAACAACACGTTCATCACGCCTTCCTGCGTGTCATTCAATTCCAGCAGGCGCGACAGCAAGGTTGGACCCATTTCGGAAACGGTGGTGCGGACCGGATGTCCGCCTTGGCCGTAGATGTCCCAGAACACCACCGGATTGGCGCCGGCTTGCCAGTTCTGCAGGCCCAGTCGGTCAATACGAGCCTTCAGCTTGTCACCGACCACGGCGGTTTGACTCAGCCCGGCCAGATCACCTTTTACGTCGGCCAGGAACACCGGCACACCGAGCTTCGAGAAGCCCTCGGCCAGCACCATCAGGGACACCGACTTGCCGGTGCCGGTCGCGCCGGCAATCAAGCCGTGGCGGTTGCCGTATCGGCTGCGCAGATAGACGTCCTGACTGCCCTTGCCCAGCAAAATGTCGGTCATGGAATACATTTCCTATCGGTAGACGAACCATTTCAACACAAAAAAATTGACCAGCGCCAGCATCGCCTCGACAACCGGTTTGGCCAGATAGACCAGAGGACCGGGCCAGATCCATTCAACCGCCTGAACCAGGAGGGTGCTGACCAGGGTCATCAGGACCCACGCCACGATGAAACGAGCCAGGCGCCGCCCGCCAAGTTTGCCGCCTTCGGCATCGGCAAAGGTAATGCGGCCATTGAGGACAAATCCGACCATCGCCGCCGACGCCCGCGCGCCCAGATTGGCCGCCACGACTGGCACGCCCAACCAGAACAGCAGGCTGAACAGGGCCCAGTCGAGCAGGAACTGGGTGCCGCCGATCAGCAGGTAACTGAGGAATTGTCGCGACATCGTCATGAGCCTCGCCCCGGACTCGGCGCTCGCGCCAGTGCGAGTACCCGAATGCGCGCCGCGCCAGCGGACCGCAGAGCCCGCGTACAGGCCTGGATCGTGGCTGTTGTAGTCACCACGTCGTCCACCAGCACGATGTCGGCACCCGATAACAACACCGATGGCGCCGGCCTGAAGGCATCACGCATGCTGCGCCGACGCTCTTGCCGCGTTCGACCCACTTGCGCACCGGTTTCGCGAACCCGATTCAGGGCACACACGACCTGGGCCGGGCACTGGCCCGCTGCCGCTTCGGCCAGCAACTGCGCCTGATTGAACCCCCGCTCAGCCAAGCGCCCGCGCGACAGCGGCACCGGAACCAGCATCGTCCGCCCGGTGATATCGGTGAACTGCCGGGACAAGACCTCGGCGAACAAATGCCCGGCCAATCGCAACACCGGCAATTCGCCTTGAAACTTGAGTCGCGACACCAACTCACTGCCCGGCCACTCGTAACGTAATGCTGCCACGCAGGCATCAAATGGCGGTGGTCGCTTCAAACATTGCCCACAGACAGCCGCAACCGGCAACACGAGCGCACAGCGGGGACACGCCGGCCCATTGCCGGGCAGGTCGGCGGCACACGCCGCACACAAGCCATGGCGTTCCGCTGCCGCCTCCTCACACAGCAGGCAACTGGACGGCAGCCATCCGGCAAGCCAAGTGCGGCAACGCGTGAACAGTGACAGGGAGGAGACGGCCATATCGGGAAGGCTCGCAGAATCCTGGGGTCGACAACAACCCCAAAACCAGTCTCCAATGCGCGCATCAGGACGTAACCCAATAGGCGTTTGAAAAACCCGCCTGTTTGACAGCCGGCCCGGGCCTGCCCAGACTTCCGCCCTTGTTGCCCCGGGATCGTTCCAACATGACTGCCAAGCTCCGCCACGACTGGACCCGCGAAGAAGTGCTCGCGCTGTTTGCCCTGCCCTTCAGCGACTTGCTGTTTCAGGCACAGACCGTGCACCGGTCGCACTTTGACCCGAATGAAGTACAAGTCTCGACCCTCTTGTCGATCAAGACCGGCGCGTGCCCCGAAGACTGTGCGTACTGTCCGCAGAGCGCGCGGTACGACACCGGGCTGAAAGCCGAACGATTGATGCCGTTGTCGGCCGTGATCGACAAGGCGCGCGAAGCCAAGGCCAGTGGCGCGACCCGGTTCTGCATGGGCGCCGCCTGGCGGTCACCGCGTGACAAGGACATCGAGCCTGTCGCGGCGATGGTGCGCGAAGTCAAGTCGATGGGTCTCGAAACCTGCGCGACACTTGGCATGCTCAGCCGCGAACAGGCACAAAGCCTGAAGGACGCCGGGCTCGACTACTACAACCACAATCTGGATACCTCGCCCGAGTTCTACGGGGAGATCATCAGCACCCGTTGTTATCAGGATCGCCTGGACACACTCGAGCACGTGCGCGATGTCGGCATGAAAACCTGCTGTGGCGGCATTGTCGGCATGGGCGAGTCGCAAGCCGATCGGGCCGGTCTGCTGATTGCATTGGCGAACCTGCCCGCACATCCCGACAGCGTGCCGATCAACCGATTGGTCCGCGTGGCCGGCACCCCGCTCGCCGAAGAAGCCGAACTCGATGCGTTCGAATTCGTGCGTACGATCGCGGTTGCCCGCATCATCATGCCGAAGTCCATGGTGCGACTGTCGGCCGGCCGCGAAACCATGAGCGAGGAACTGCAGTCCCTGTGTTTCTGGCTGGCGCAAACTCCATTTTCTACGGCGAAAAGCTGCTGACCACCGCCAATCCGGAAGCCGACGCCGACCGAGCCCTGTTCACGAAACTCGGCATTCGCCCGCTGGAACTGGTGCAGGAATCCAACACCGTCCATGCCGGAATCACCGAGACTGTGTAGGCTGGTTCTGAGCGAAGCGAAGGTAGAAGGCTGGGCTGACGAAGGAAGCTTAGCTCCTTGAGAAAGTGCGAGGCGAGCCAGCTGCGCTCAGTGCCAACAGAGCGCGAACCCAACCCGCCCGAATTCCTCCCTGAACGGGAAAGGCCGGCTCGGCTACAATTGCCGGCTAATTTTCCTGTGAGGTGATCCATGTCGCATCAATCCATCCTGAAGTCACTCGGCCTGGGCGCTGACAATTCCGGCACGTATCTTGGTAATGGCGAGTGGGCCAAGACTCAGGACGCCGGCGTGCTCGAGCCGGTCAATCCGGCCACCGGCGAAGTGATTGCTCGCGTCCATGCCAGCTCCTTGTCCGACTACGAAACCATCGTCGAGCGCGCCCAGGCTGCGTTCAAGGTCTGGCGCACGACGCCGGCACCGAGGCGTGGCGAGGCCATCCGCCTGTGCGGCGAGGCACTGCGGCAGCACAAGGACGCACTCGGTTCGCTGGTCGCGCTCGAAATGGGCAAGATCAAGGCCGAAGGGGATGGCGAAGTCCAGGAAATGATCGACATCGCCGACTTCGCCGTGGGTCAGAGCCGCATGCTTTACGGCTACACGATGCACTCCGAACGCCCGGGCCACCGCATGTACGAACAGTGGCATCCGCTCGGCCTCGTCGGCATCATTTCGGCGTTCAACTTCCCGGTTGCGGTGTGGGCCTGGAACTCGTTCATCGCGTCCATCTGCGGCGACATCTCGATCTGGAAGCCGAGCCCGAAAACACCGCTGTGCGCCGTCGCATCGATGAAGATCTGCAACGAAGCCCTGCGCAAGGCCGGGTTCCCCGATCTGTTCTTCCTGTACAACGACGCCGGCACGGCGATCGCGCAGAAATTCGTCGACGACCATCGCGTCGGCCTGATCAGCTTCACCGGTTCGACCGCCGTCGGTCGCCTGGTTGGCGAACGGGTTGCCCAGCGCATGGGTCGCAGCCTGCTCGAACTGGGCGGCAACAATTCCATCATCGTCGACGAAACGGCCGATCTGAAAATCGCGATCCCGGCCATCGTGTTCGGTGCGGTCGGTACGGCCGGTCAGCGTTGCACCACCACGCGCCGTCTGTTTGTCCATGAATCGATCTACAGCGACGTGCTGGCCACGTTGAAGAAAGCCTATGCCCAGGTGGAAAGCCGCATCGGCGATCCGACCGATCCATCGACTCTGCTTGGCCCGCTGAACAGCGATGCCGCCGTGTCGGGTTTCCTGAAGGCCGTGGCCCGTGCGAAAGAACTCGGTGGCACGATCGAGTGTGGTGGCACGAAGGTCAACCGTCCGGGCAATTTCGTGTTGCCGACGATCGTCACGAACCTCAAGAACAGCGACGAAGTGGTGCAGTCCGAAACGTTCGCGCCGATTCTTTACGTGATGTCGTACAAGACATTCGATGAAGCGGTGGCCATGCAGAACGGCGTGCCGCAGGGCCTGTCGTCGTCGATCTTCACGCAGAACGTCAAGTCTGCCGAGGCATTCCTGTCGGCCGCCGGCTCCGATTGCGGCATTGCGAACGTCAACATCGGCACCAGCGGCGCCGAGATCGGCGGTGCATTCGGTGGTGAAAAGGAAACCGGCGGTGGCCGTGAATCCGGCTCGACCGCATGGCAGGCGTACATGCGTCGCCAGACCAACACCATCAACTACTCCGACGCATTGCCGCTCGCCCAGGGCATCAAGTTCGACTTCTGAGGCATACCATGAACCATCCCGGGCAAGTCGCCAGACCTACGAGCCGAAACGCCATCCTCAGTTTGGTGTTCGGCATTCTCGGCTGGATGGCCTGCCCGGTCATCGGGTCGGTGGTTGCCGTGATCCTCGGGCACATGTCGCGCGCCGAGATCCGGCGCAGCGGCGGCACCATGGATGGCGACGGCATGGCACTGGTCGGGCTGATCCTCGGCTGGAGCAACCTGATCCTGTCGTTCTTGCTCATCGTTGGTTACGTGGTGATCCTGCTGTTCTTCGCAGGGATCCTCGCCACGGCCGGGCACTGACATGTACGGCCTCGCACGCCCCTTCCTGTTTGCACTGGATGCCGAAAAGGCGCATGGCGTGGCCATGCGCGCGATCGAAGCGGCGTACCGAACCGGCCTGAATCCGCTGATGGCGTCGCGGCCAAAACCGCTGCCTACAGAAGCTTTCGGCCTTCGATTCGAGAATCCGGTCGGCCTGGCTGCCGGACTCGACAAGAATGGCGAACACGTGGACGCCTTGGCGGCCCTTGGTTTCGGCTTCATTGAAGTCGGCACCACGACGCCCAAGGCCCAACCCGGCAACCCCAAACCGCGCATGTTTCGCTTGCCCGAGCATGAAGCGGTGATCAATCGCCTCGGCTTCAACAACGAAGGCGTCGATGCCCTGCTTCGCAACCTCGAGCGCGTGCGTTTCAAGGGACCACTCGGCATCAACATCGGCAAGAACAAGGACACCCCGAACGAACACGCCGTCGACGATTATCTGATCGGCCTGAACAAGGTGTATGCCCGCGCCGACTACATCACCGTCAACATTTCCTCGCCGAACACCCAAGGATTAAGAGACCTGCAGAACGAAGACACACTGCGTCGTCTGGTGGCAACTCATCAATGCCCGCGAGGCGAATCACGGCAAACACGGCAAACGCGTGCCGGTGCTCGTCAAGATCGCGCCCGACCTCACCGAAGCGGACCTCGACGGCATGGCCGAAGTGTTCCTCAGCGAACGTGTCGATGGCCTGATCCTGACAAACACCACCATCGATCGTGATCTCGTGGCAGGGCACAGATACGCCGGGGAAGCCGGAGGCTTGTCCGGTCGACCCGTCTTCCGCAAGAGCACCAACACACTCGCGGCAATGTCAGCACGCGTGGGCGATCGTTTGCCGTTGATCGGCGTGGGCGGCATCCTCGAAGGCGCCGATGCCGCAGCCAAGAGTGCCGCCGGCGCGCAATTGGTTCAGTTCTACACAGGGTTGATCTATCGCGGACCCGCATTGATTGGCGAATGTGTTGACGCGCTGCGCGCGAAGCGGGCGCCATGACTACCCTTCCTGCCTGGTCTGAAACCACGCAGGCCGAACTCCGCGACCTCAACACGCTGCGCGTTTCGGCGCGTGTCGAACGCTTGATCGATGTCCATGACAGCCGGTCGTTGCCCGAAATCTTTGCGCGCGCCGAAGTGAAGCGCGCGCCCGCTCATGTGCTGGGCGAAGGCAGCAATGTCCTCATCACCGGCGATCTGCCCGGCACGCTGTTGCGCCTCAACGGTCGGAGCGTGCAGGTACTCGCGATCAACGAAGACACCGCACGCCTGCGCGTCGAAGCCGGTCATGGCTGGCATGCCCTGGTGCTGCACAGTATCGAGATTGGCCTCGCTGGCCTCGAAAACCTGGCGTTGATTCCCGGCACGGTCGGCGCAGCACCAATCCAGAACATCGGCGCGTATGGTGTGGAAGTCGGCGAGTCCATTGTGGCCGTCGAAGTGTTCGATCGGCTGCAAGACGCCTTCCGGATCATGTCGCGCTCACAATGTGGCTTCGGTTATCGGGACAGCTTGTTCAAGCGCGATCCGGATCGCTTCGTGATCACCGCCGTGACGTTCGAACTTGACCGCCACGATCGACTGCGGCTCGACTATCAAGGTGTGCGCGAAGAACTGGCCGCCATGTCGATCGATCGACCTACCTCGAAAGACGTGGCCGCTGCGGTCATCCGTCTGCGTCAACGCAAACTTCCGGACCCGAACCAATTGCCGAATGCCGGCAGTTTCTTCAAGAATCCCATCGTCGATGCCGCCACCGCGGCGCGACTGCAGTCCGGAGTGTCCAACGATCGTCAGTTGGCCGGTCGACCATGGCCGCAAACTCAGTGCCGGCTGGCTGATCGAACAGGCAGGCCTCAAAGGTGCGCGCAACGGCGACGCTGGAATTGCCGCGCACCATGCGCTCGTTCTGGTGAATCATGGCCATGCCACTGGCCCCGAACTGCGCGCGTTTGCCGAATACGTGCAGGCGCAGGTCGAAGCGCGGTTCGGCGTGCGCTTGGTGCCTGAGCCGATTTATTGGTAGCCACACATTTCGCGCCGACTCCAGGCGGAAAACCCGTCTGGTGGCGGAAGCCGGCGCGGACCTGTCTTCACACTGACCTTGGGATCATCAGAATCCGGGATGTTGGCGTCAGGAATTGATTCCCACTGCTTTGCCAGCCCGTGAAATCACACTGCTCGCCCCCAACATCAGTGGGGACCTGGCAAGCTGCTGTTGCAAACGCGATTTGCTTGCCGCAACACCGAAAATACCGCAGCATTGTGCTCATTCATGCCATTTCCTCACGCACTTCTGGTTCTCGACTACATCTCCCCGGAATTTCTCCATGCTTCGAAAGCAATACTTGCATGTTCTGATGCTTCCATTTTGGTTGGCTGCGCATCCACCGCCGAGATCAGTTCCGAAACCAATGGGCTTGTCTCCGAACAGTGGGGATCGACTTGAGATGACCGAGCCGTGCTGTGAGGATCTCCGGGAAGTTGCTTTCGCCTGTTTCCGAGAGATGGCGTTCAATTCCGAATTCAAGAGCAAAAGGTTTTGGCGCTGAAAACCGGCAAGACCCATTTTCACGGAATTGATCTCTCGTCGATGAAGGACAGGACCATGCTCGTGATCAAGTCGCACCAGAACGTGCCGCGTCGAAACGGACTTCCTATGTGTTTCGACCTTCCTATCTCATTCTCGACGAAGATCGAAAAATCCTGTCTTCACAGGTCGACGTACCTCTGTGCTACGCACAAGGTTGGGGCCGCCGCGAAACAGGATACTTCGGGCTGATCAAACTTGAACCCCAAGAACATTCGGGGCTGTTGATTCATTCCTCATCGACAAGCAAAGGCACCAGTATCAGCTTTGCGAATTCGGCCTCAACAGCGTTGACGACGGTTTCCGTGAGCTACGATTTTCCTGCGTCTCCGATCGGTACGCTGGAGGTGCCGCTCGATGAAAAGCTTGGCTCGCACCTGAAGCGCAAGTGCGGATGGCTCTTTACCGCGGAACCCACTGGTTCGACGAATTAAATTTGGCCGATCCCGGCCTTTTTTGAGTGCGGAGTGTCGGCGCTCGGTTCGG
Source organism: Ahniella sp. (assembly GCA_016712105.1). Taxonomy (GTDB): domain Bacteria; phylum Pseudomonadota; class Gammaproteobacteria; order Xanthomonadales; family Ahniellaceae; genus Ahniella. The sequence continues at coordinate 29,758 of JADJRU010000014.1, read as the reverse complement.
CAACCCTGCTCAGACCCGATCACTTCAGGCTGATCGGTGCCCTCACTCTGAGCGCCAACAGCTGCGCCCGCAGCGCCTGCCCAAAACGTGTCGTGTTTCCTGCCGGAACTTCGCAAAGCTGAACTTCGGTTGGCCCAGCCCACAGCCCAAAGTCCAGATCCAGGCAAAAAAACCCTCCACAGAAGTACCTGGGAGGGTCGAATCGGAGTGACGATTACCTAAACAATGCGCCCTGCTGAGGTGGGGATCGCCATAGAGCGATCAAAGTACCCACCGGCGGAACGAACTGTACCAAGGCCTGTGCAGAAACACAACACCCTGTTGTCTTGTCACGACAAGTTGTCTCGTTGATACCACACCACGAAAACAACAGCCTTTTAAATCAATACGTTATCGATCAATCGTGCCTTGCCAAGCCTCGCGGCAGCGAGGGCGACCAGACCATCCTCGGTACCCTGCTCGGGAATTCCGAGGTCTTCGGCACGCCGGACAGCCACATAATCGACGCGGAATCCGGCGCCCGACAACCGATCGACCGCCGCACTCTCGACCAGACCGATTCGGCGACCTGCACGAATCGAATCGGCCACGGCAACCAGCGTCCGGTGAATCTCGGCGGCCTGCTCACGCTCTGCTGAACTGAGGTAGGCATTACGCGAACTCATGGCAAGGCCGTTTTCTTCGCGCACCGTGTCGCCGACTGCGATCTCGATCGGAAACGACAGGTCCTCGACCATTCGCCGGATGACCAGAACCTGCTGGAAATCCTTGCGGCCAAACCAGGCGATGTCGGGCTCGACCATGTTGAAGAGCCGTGCGACCACGGTTGCCACACCGGCAAAGTGCCCGGGCCGAAACGCGCCGCACAGACCCTCGGAGACACCGGGAACATTCATCGACACCGTTCGCTCGATGCCGAGCGGATACATCGTCGAAACGGCAGGCGCGAACAACACACCACAACCAGCTCGCGCCAAACCGTTCTGGTCTTGCTCAAGCGTTCGCGGGTAATTGGCAAAGTCCTCGTTTGGCCCGAATTGTGTGGGATTCACGAAGATACTGGCGATCACGGAATCGGCTTGGGCGGCGGCGGACTCGATGAGTGAAAAATGTCCGCGATGGAGATTGCCCATCGTCGGCACAAAGGCGACGCTTGTTTGCGGCGCGCATGCGCTTGCGCCACGCGCGGAGTTCACCAAGATCGGTCAGAGTCGGGCATGTCGAGTCAGTATGAATGTTCAGTGTCCGGGAAGGCACGCGTGCGCACTGCCTCACAGTACGCATTGATGGCCCCCTGGATCGAGCCCTGCCCTTCCAGGAAGTTATGGACGAATTTCGGGCGACGCCGTGTGGCAATGCCGAGTATGTCGTGCAGCACGAGGATCTGTCCGTCACAGTCGACACCGGCGCCAATCCCGATGACCGGCACTTGCGATTCCGAAGTGACCTGCGCACCCAAACTCGCCGGCACACACTCGAGCACCAGCATCGCGGCTCCGGCAGCCTGCACCGCACGCGCATCCGCGCGCACTTGTTCGGCAGCCGGATCGGTTCGACCCTGCAACTTGAAGCCGCCTGTCTTGAGCACTGACTGCGGCGTCAAGCCGACATGGCCACAGACCGGGATATCACGCGCCACGAGATACTCGATGACCGGCAACATCACACCCGCGCCTTCGATCTTCACCATCGCCGTGCTGCCTTCGGCAATCAACCGCGCCGCGTTGCGATACGCCGTTTGCGGATCCGGACAACTGGCAAACGGCATGTCGGCGATTCGCAAGGCACGACTGGAACCGCGAGCCACCGCCTGGCAGTGATAGAGGATGTGATCCACCGTCACGGGCAGCGTGCTGCGATGGCCCTGGACCACCATCCCGAGCGAATCTCCGATCAGGATCACGTCAACCTTCGCGATGTCCATGAGAGCTGCCGTACTGGCCTCATAGGCAGTCAGCGCAACGATGGGCTGACGGTCGGCTTTCATGCGGGACAGGTCGAGCACATTCAGTGGCGTCGAACGCAGTTCGCGGGATTCGGCGTACATGGGGGGTTCGCTGCCAGATGGGTTTTCGAATTTAGCAGGCACGATCCTGACACTGCCAGCCATCATCTCGCCACGGCGTGATCGAGCGCCGGTCGACTTCCGGCAAGGCGTCCCAGAACTGCTGAAGGAAAGACCCGTCCGGCCATTGTGCTGCCGGATCCAGCGCCCAACCAGGTGCCAGAACGAAGTTGCGCGCGCAGTGGCGCGGGCATGTGGCAGCGTCAGGTCGTTGATCTCGATCTGCCGGGTGCCGAACACGATCAGGTCGAGGTCGATCAGCCGCGGCCCGTTGCGCTCTGCGGTGCGGACCCGGCCCATGGACCGCTCGATCCCCTGCAGCGCAGCCAGCAGCGCCAAAGGCGACAACACACAGGACCCCAACGCAACCGCGTTCGCGAAATCAGGCTGCCCGCCAAGACCCCAGGGCGGTGTCCGATAGACGCTCGAACAACGCCAGCCCGAGGTGCCGGAAATGTCACGCAAGGCTGCGAAGGCCCGCGCCACCTGTTGCGCCGGCCCCGACAGATTGCTGCCCAGGGCGACAACAACCGGCGCTGACAGGCTGCTCATCCGGCTGAAGGACCGGCCTTGGGTTTGCGGCGGCGACGGCGACGACGTTTTTTCGGCGCCCCGGTCTCGCTGGAATCATCCAGCAGTTCGACCTCTTCGTCTGCGCCCGACTCAGTCTCGGCTTCATCACCTTCAGTGACCTCACCGTTCGTGACCGGCGCCGACTGCTGACGGGTCAACGCTTGCCAGTAGTCGATATGCGGTTGCAGGCCGGGCTCGAATGCTGCGCGCAACAACAGGAAATCGAATGCAGCCCGGAACTTGGGCTGAAGCGTCATACGCGACGAGCGCTTCTTGCGGCTCGACTCGAGGCGATCCTGCAGGGCCCAGATATCACCCATCGGGACACTGAAACGTTTGGGCAAGGCCATCCGCTTGACTTGCAGATCGAGGATCCGCTCGCCGGCAATCCGCGTGGCTTCGTTTGCAAATTGGGCGGGCAGTCGCTTTCGTACGTCCGCAAGCCACGGCCACAACAGCGTGGCAAACAGGAATGCCGGACTGACCGGGCGACCATCCAGCACACGCTGATCCGTGGCCAGCAACGTCGCCTCGATCATCTGTCGGGCACCGGGTGTCTTGGCCACCTGATCGGCGACTTCCGGGAACATCACCCTGAACAGACCGTGTTCGGTCAACTGATGGAAACTCTTGAGCCGTGGCCGCTCGCGAAGCTTGATGCACTCGTCGAACAGGCGGGCCGGCGAAGCGGTCAGGATCAACGCGGCGTTATCGTGCATCGCCTTCGCCGAGGCCGCTTCCACCTTGAAGTCGAGTTTTGCGGCCAGACGACAGGCACGCAGCATGCGCACCGGGTCTTCGCGGTAGCGTTCGACCGGCTCGCCAATCAGGCGCAGCAGGCGCGCCTCGATGTCGGCATGGGCCCCGACATAGTCGCGTACCGAAAAATCGTCGATGGCGTAATACAGGGCGTTGACAGTGAAGTCGCGGCGCACCGCGTCTTCCTCGATCGATCCATAGACGTTGTCACGGAGAATGCGGCCGTCCACTACCTCGCGGTCATTGCTGCCGGCATCAACGTCGTCGTCGCTGGCGCCCTTCACCCGGCGCCACCTCGCTGCTCTCTTCACTGAGCAGCGAACGTGCGCCCGCCGGAATCGTCGTCCGATCCGGCAATTGCCGGAACAACCGCGTTTGACCTGCCTCAGGGGGACCGGTCGCGATGTCGAAATCCGGTGTCACTTCCAGCAGCAAGCGGCGCGCCGCGCGCCGCCGACGAGATAGGCGTGATAACCCGCATCGCGAAGCTTGTACAACACACGCAGCGCGTTCGGGCTGATCTGCCGGCGCGAAATGTTGTGCTGGTCCCGGCTCAATACCTTCAGCCCCACTGAAATGCGGGCACGACGCTCGGCAAGGTTTTCAGGCCGTTCGATTGGCGCGGCGCCAGGCTTTCCGCCGAATACGCGGTTGATCCATTTTTTGATCATCAGTTCATGTTCTTGTCGAAGTTGCGATGGTGCGCCAAGGGCCGGGTTCGCGGCAAGCGAACCCAACGGGCCGGCAAAAACGGCCGACCCCGGGCAAAGAGGGCGATTATGACGGCTTGTGCGGAAAAAGGCGCTTGCTATACTAAGCGACTGCCACGCTCCCATCGTCTAGTGGCCCAGGACATCGCCCTCTCACGGCGAGAACAGGGGTTCGAGTCCCCTTGGGAGTACCACACCGGAAGCCTGCGGCCCATGCCCTTCGTCGTTACCGAGAATTGCATCAAATGCAAGTACATGGACTGCGTCGAAGTATGTCCTGTGGACTGCTTTCACGAAGGTCCGAACTTTCTTGTGATCGACCCGGACGAGTGCATCGACTGCACGCTGTGCGAACCGGAATGCCCGGCAAAAGCCATTTATCCCGAGGACGACGTGCCGGCAGGCCAGGAAGGATTCATTCCGCTGAATGCCGAATTGTCGCGTGCGTGGCCGGTCATCACCGAGCGCAAGGAACCGCCCGACGATGCCAAGGAATGGGACGGCAAGCCGAACAAGCTGCCGCTGCTGGACCGCGGCTGAGCGGGAATCCCGCGGCGTAAGCCTCTTCCGGCTGTGAAACCGACTCTCTAGTGTCGCGGCTTCTGTGGGAGCGGCTCAGCCGCGATACGACCTTGCCTGAGCTTTAGAAGCCCTCCCCGATGTTCGGGGGAGGGTTGGAGGGGTTTAGGCGCAAAGCCTATCCTTGCCTCAAGAAGCGAAGCACAAGGAGGGGTTCAGGCGCAACCTTGAGCTTCCAAAGCGAAGCCTGAGGTTTAGGCAGCCTTTTTGTCCTTGGTGCTTCGCGCCAGCGAAGCGCCAAGGATGTGTACTTGATGTTTCGCGAGAGCGAAACATCAAGTCACCCGCCGAAACGATCCCGGACAATACCCAACAGGCGCGCAGCCGCATCGTCTTCGGTGACCTTGCCGGACTCATCACTCACCGTCACGACACTTCCGGCGCCGTCGGCGGCAATGGTCAGCGTCCGCATCACTTCGATTTCCTCGACCTTGTCCTTCCGGAACCAGCGGCTGCGGGTTTTCTTCGTGATGACCGAGACCCGGATCGACAAGGTTGCGGCGTTCGCACGCTCGATTCGACCCACTTCGGCAGCAGTCAGCGCAGCCTTGATCTCGTCGAAGGCATCCGGCGGCGCCAGATCGATCTTGACTCCACCATCGGTGCCACCGGCGATCACGTCGATCGCGCCCGGCGGCATGGGACTGATCGAGGTTTTGCCAAGCTCACCCGCCGGCACTTCAAGATCGTCTCGGCGTGCCGGCGAATCCATGGTGGGCGGCACTTCCAGCGTACGGCCCGACTGGGTGTCCAGATATCGCTGATGACGCTCGTCATTTCGCCACCAGGAACAACCCGTGGCCAGGGTCAAACAACACAATACGGTTGCGGCAAGCAGGATTCGAAGCATGAAGAAGGGTATCCGTCCGGGCCATGCGACAAACCGCACGGCGTTCAAAGTAGCGATGTTAGCAAGCAATTTGTTAAGAAGGACGATCAGCGCGCGCGGGTCGCCTGCGCCAAAGCGTCCAGGACCATCGGCGCCAATGCAGGCGACAGCGGTTGCAGCGGCAGGCGCAAGACATTGCGGCAGCGCCCCTGCCCGGCGACCAGGAACTTCGCGGGGATCGGGTTGGATTCGACCCCAAGGGCATCGTTCAGTGCAGCGAAACCGGCGTCGATTCGGGCAGCTTCCTCGCGCTCACCGGCCAGCGCCAGTGCACACAGGCGCGCAAAGAGTTCGGGCACCACGTTGGCCGCCACCGAGATGACACCCCGAGCCCCTGCAAGCATCGCACGCAAGCCGGTACCGTCGTCACCACTCAACACATCGAACGTGTCGGATTGCAGCGCCAGCAGTTCCTGCATCCGCTCGGGCTCGGCGCGTGCTTCCTTGATGCCGGCGATGTTGGGATGGCTGGTCAGTTGCGCCACCGTGGCCGGCAACAGATCGCAGCCGGTGCGACCAGGCACGTTGTACAGAATGACGGGCAACGGGCTCGCATCGGCGACGGCGCGGAAATGCGCCAGCAGGCCGGACTGGGTTGGCCTCACATAATACGGCGTGACCGCGAGGACAGCCTGGGCACCGGCAGCCGCCGCCGCCGCTGCGAAGCGACTGGACTTGGCCGTACTCGGCGAGCCGATGCCGGCAATGATCGGCAATCGCCCGGCAGCCGCGCGAACGGCCGCCTCCAGCAATTGCTGGTACTCAGCGTCTTCGAGCAGCGCGGCTTCGCCGGTCGAACCGGCGATCACCAGCGCTGACGTACCCGAAGCCACATGCCATTCGACCAATCCGGACAATGCCGGAAAGTCAAGGGAAAGCCCTTCATCAAAGGGGGTGATCAACGCACAAATACTGCCAGACCAGCGCATGCATTATCCATCGCGAAACCGGCAAACATGTTACTTGCGGCTACTGGGGGTCACAAGTATTCTCGATGTTAAATCTGGCTATGGATGGAAGCAGACGACTCGTGGCGCGCCCGAACTCGAACGAAAACTACCTTCTGCTGGAGCGCCGTAGCCCCGCATCTTCGTTCGCCTCTTGTTGTGGTCACGAAACGGATCGCCGATGCCGGATGTCACATCGTCGAGTCGCGACTGGCCAGCCTCGGCGAGGATGTGGTGCTGAACGTGCTGGTCGTCGGCTCATGGGATGCGGTGGCCAAGCTCGAATCGGCTGCAACGCGCCTGGAGCGCGAGGAGTCCCTGCGCATCCACACACACCGCACGCAGGCCAAACCGAACCAGAGCAACCTCCTGCCCTACCTGGTCGAAGTGGTGGCGGCCGACAAACCCGGCATCCTAGGCCAGATCGCAGACTTCTTTGCGGCCCGCGCGATCCAGATCGAAAGTCTCAATTCCAGCCGTTATCGCGCCATGCAGACCGGCGCTGAAATGTTCCAGGCGCAACTGACCATCGGCATTCCCGGCAAAACCCATCTGGCCGGCTTGCGTGATGAGTTCCTCGAGTTCTGCGACAGCATGAATCTCGATGCGATCCTGGACCCGGTGAAGTTTTAGTGCGGGCGCATCCCGAGCATCCGGCCCACGCCCGGTCGCTCAAGCGACCACCCTACCGACCCCGTTTCAAGTCCGCCCACGCCCTCCGGCGTGTGCTTCTGTTGTGCAAGCCCAAGGGAGATGTCTGACATGATGGCCGACCGCAAACGCATCTATGTACTCGACACCAACGTGCTGATGCACGATCCAACCAGTCTGTTCCGGTTCGAGGAACACGATGTATTCCTGCCGATGACGGTGCTGGAAGAACTGGACAACGGCAAGAAAGGTTCATCGGAAGTCGCGCGGAATGCCCGCCAGGTCAGTCGCTTCGTCAACGAACTGATCGAAGTGAATGGCGCCACGCAGATCGGCAAGGGCCTCAAGCTCATCCGCCCGAAAGCGCTGCGCCTTCGCAATGAAGCGAAAATCGGCCGCCTGCTGTTCCAGACCTCGAACGATGTCCCGGCCAAGACCAAACTGAAGCAGATGCCGGACAACGAAATCCTCGCGTCCAGCCTGGTGCTCCGCGAACAGAATCCGGGCAAGGAAGTCGTGTTGGTGTCGAAGGACATCAACATGCGCATCAAGGCCTCGATTGTGGGCGTGCCGGCCGAAGACTACGAGAACGACCGGGCCCTGGACGATTTTAACCTCCTGTATGTAGGGCATGCGGAGTTGACGCAGGAATTCTGGACGCGGCATGCCAAGGATCTACGCTCCTGGTCCGAACGTGGGCATTCCTACTACGAAGTGAAAATGCGCAAGGACGAACAGTGGCATCCCCATCAGTTCCTTTACTTCAACAGCGAGAGTGACGACGACACCCAATTGCGCGTGCTGAAAATCCGCGATGGCATCGCCACGTTGCAGGTGCTCGATGACTACTCCGGCGGCAGTCATTCGGTTTGGGGCATCCACGCGCGCAACCGCGAACAGAACTTCGCGCTGAATGCGCTGATGGATCCCGAGATCGACTTCGTCACATTGCTCGGCACGGCTGGCACCGGCAAGACTCTGCTGGCACTGGGCGCCGGCCTGACTCAAGTCCTTGACCAGCAGCGTTACCGCGAAATCATCATGACACGCGCGACCGTGTCGGTCGGCGAAGACATCGGCTTCCTGCCGGGCACCGAAGAAGAAAAAATGACCCCTTGGATGGGGGCGCTGACCGACAATCTGGAAGTGTTGACCGAGCCCAAGGAAGGCGGCTCCTGGGGACGCGCGGCCACGAACGATCTGCTCGCCTCACGCGTGAAGATCCGCTCGATGAACTTCATGCGCGGCCGAACCTTCCTCAGCCGCTACGTGATCATCGACGAAGCCCAGAACCTCACGCCCAAGCAGATGAAGACCCTGCTCACACGTGCCGGCCTGGGGACCAAGATGATCTGCCTCGGCAACGTCGAACAGATCGACACACCCTATCTCACCGAAACCACCTCGGGCCTCACCTACGCGGTCGACCGATTCAAGGACTGGCAGCACAGCGCACATCACGCTGCGTCGCGGCGAGCGTTCGCGCCTGGCCGATTTTGCGTCGGAATCGCTGTAGGGATGACCGAGAGGGTGCGCAGGCTGGGCTAAACCCAAGTTTTTAAAATTTTTTTCTTTCTTCTTTTTTCCTTTTCTTGCTTTTCATTCCTTTTTTTCCTTTTTTTTTTTTTTTCCTTTTCTTTTCTTCCTTTTTTTCCCCTCTCCTTTTTTTTTTTTAGCCTGCACATCCACACGGGTCTTACCCGCGCTTGCGCAACCAGGCGTCAATCGCCGGCGGTACTTCGCGTTGCGCACGACCGAGACGTAGATACCGATGTGGCCACCCCTGAACGAGAGCTCGGTGTAGTCCTTGGTGCCGATGATGCCCTTCCAGCGCCTTGGACGCGCTTGGCGGCACCAGGTGATCCTGCTCGGCGAAGATGTTCAGCACCGGCATGGTGACTTTTTTCGGGTCGATCGGCTTGTCACCGATGACCAGACCACCCTTGAGCAACTTGTTGCCCTGGTAGAAGTCCTTGAGGAACTGACGGAAGGCATCACCGGCCTGGTCGGGTGAATCGAAGATCCACTTTTCCATGCGCAGGAAATTCTCCAGCTCTGCCTTGTTGTCGAGGATGTCGGTCAGACCGACATACTTCTGCTGCAGCAGGCGGAACGGCTTCAGCGTGAGGTAACACCAGTTCATCAGATCGGCCGGCACATTGCCGAGCGTGTCGACGAACAGGTCGATGTCCATGTCCTGAACCCAATGGCTCAGCATGTTGTCCGGCGTCTTGAAATCGACCGGCGTGACCATCGTGATCAGGTTCTTGACTGTTTCCGGATACAGGCTGGCGTAACAGATCGAGAACGCCCCACCCTGGCAGATGCCGAGGATGTTGATCGCCGGAACGCCATGACGCTTGCTGACGGCCTGCACACAACGACGGATGTAGCCGCTGATGTAGTCGTCGAGTGTCAGGAACCGGTCGGAAGCATCCGGGTAACCCCAGTCGATCAGATACACATCGTGTCCCGCGGCGAGCAGGTTCTTGACGATCGAACGGTCGTCCTGCAGGTCAACCATGTATGGCCGGTTGACGAGCGCGTAGACAATCAGCAAGGGCACTTTCTGCGTGACCTTGTTCGTCGACTTGAAGCGATACAGACGCAACTTGTCTTCGCGGTAGATCTCTTCTTTTTCGCTGGCGCCATAGTGCACGTCGCGCACTTCCTTGAGCGCCTGCATGCCCTTCGCAAGTCGCTCGCCGAACTGGCCGAGTTCCTTCGTTACGTGTTCCGGATTCAATTGGATCGGGGTGATCATGTTCGATTCCTCGTTCAGGCCAGACGACGGCGCGAGCTGGCCGCGGCCTTCTTGGCAGCCGTTTTCTTCACGGCGGTCTTGCCCTGTGCCTTCACCGGCTTTGCAGCAACGGTCTTGGCGGGCTTCACGGCGACCTTCGCAGGCTTGGCGGGTTTTGCAGCGGCTTTCACCTCGGCGGCCAGTGGCGCTTCGCTTGCGGCGAGACGTTCTTCCAGCGCACGCATCTGGCGACGCATTTCGGCCATCCGCTGATGCACCGAATTGAGCTCGCTCCGGGTCGGCATGCCGAACTGCGTGCTCACGCGTTCGATTTCGTCCTGCACCAGTTTGCGCACGCGCATCTGACGATTCACCAGTTCGCCATAGGCCGCGCGGAATTCCGCACTCAAGGCGATCTCGGCGTAGGCGTCTTCCTGGGCGTCGACCCAGAGGTCATACACCGCACGCAGGGATTCAAGTTTGTTGCCGCTGCGCTCACGCTCGGCGAGCTTCTGCTGCAAACGTGCGAACGAATCCTGGCTGGCCTTCAACATCAGCGCGTTATACGCCGACATCGATTCCTGATATTCCATCCAGGCCTTGCCCAAACCTTGTGCCCAAACCTGACGCTCACGCGTGAAGCCGAAGGCGGGAAGGCCCAGCATGGACTTCATCTCGCCGCCCATCTGCTCCAGCGGATTCGACAGGCCGGTGAAGAAGTGCTCAAAGCCCTTGGCATCACTCGACGCCATCGACTTGAACAGGTTCGTCAACGGATTGCTGCCCTCGAACATCGGGCCAGCGGCGGCTTTTACGGCATCCAGCCAATCCTGGATCGATTTCGGCGGCGCGTTGCGGCCGGCAATCTGCCCGGAGAAGCGGTCGACCCATTCGAGGAACTGCTTGCTGCCCGACAGGAAACGTTCGGTGGCGGCGCCGACGTCTTCACCCAGCTTGCCGCCGAAGAGATCGCTGAAGCCCGATGTCTTGCCCGTGAAGGCCTGACCGGTTTTCTCTGCGAAGTGCGTCGCGCCGGATGTCAATGCGTTCCACCACTGCTCGTGCAGTGCTTGCCAATCCTTCATCATGTCCGGGCCCATGGCCGATTCCTCCGCAGTTTGCTGCTATGCATCATACGGGAACGGGGCGGCGCCCGGAAGTGCGTGAACCGGGGGGAATGTGGTCTCGCCGAATGCCACAACGGCTCCCGATCGTGGCAGCGGCCAGCGAAGCCTGCAGGAGCGGTGGTCTCGGCCGGTCGATAAAACACAACGCATCAAACGTTTGAAATCGCAGCGCATGGAGTCGCGATCCGACAACACGTCAATCCGCCCCTGCTGCTCGCGCCGGCAACCGCATCAGATCGATCTGCAGACTGACCGTACGCGAAAACCAAACGGTTTGCTCATCTGCGCTGACGACAAGCGAAGGACCGACCGTATCGGCGTCGACAGCCTGAGCAATCGTCACCACTGATCCGCTGTCGACATCGCCCCGTTTCAGCACATTGACGCCTGCTTCGTTGACCACAACAAACACATGCCGGTTCCGGATCGTCCAGGCGCCGGGGCTGATCGGCACGAGAGCGGCAAACATCTGTTTGTTCGTCGCGAAATCGCTGCCTTTGTATCCACACGAAACCGTTTTGATTCCGACGTTTCACGAACAGACCAGTGCCGACCCAATCAAATTGCTCGACACCTCGGTATTCGGAATTGGCCTCGAATCTCACCCGACCGACATCAAATCGCCACAGACTGCGCTCCCCTTGTGGGTCGCGGCATGTAGACGTAACCGTTCGCGTCAGGGTGATACCGCGCACCCGTGGCATGGGCGCCCAGTTCCTTCATCTGTTCGCTCTGCTCCCGCAATCGATCGAAGCGATAAATCCAGTTGATATTGTGCGTGTCGTAACCGGTCGCGATGATGAAGCGCCCATCCGGACTGAAGCTGGGCCGGGACCAGCGTGCGCCCTCGCTGAACTCGACGCGTGTCGGGTTTTGTCCATCGAGATCTGCGACATAGACATGTTCGAAATCGTCGCGATTGGACACGAATGCCAGCGATCGCCCGTCCGGACTCAATACCGGCGACGCGTCATATCGTGTCGAAGCAACGACTGGCTCGGGCCTTGCATCCGGACTGGTCAGATCAAGCCGCTCGATATTGGCGTCGTAAAGCGCTTGCTCGAACACCAACTCGCCATTGTCTGCCCAGGCCGGAAATTGGGCGCCGCGCGTGTTGAGGATGGCACGCTGCCTGCCGCTGGCCTCAAGCAACAGAAGCGTACGGTACCCCGGTGCATCCGAAGCGACCAGCAGTTGCGACCCATCGTGATACCAGGCGTGGCCTTGAAGTCGACCAGCATCAAACAGCACGGTCGGTGCCTGCTCAGGTGCGTCGAGATCGATCTGCAGCAAATGCTGTTCACCGTCGTAACCCCGCGCAAAGCTGATACGGCGCTGTTTGGGTACCCACTCCGCATCCCGGTCTGGCCCCTCTGCCAAGGTCGGTCGCGTCAGCGTTGAGACTTTGCCCGTATGAAGGTCAATCAGGCTCAGCCCGGCAGCAAAACCCGGTTCGGCCACTGCGGTAAACACCAAGGCCCGCTGATCCGATGACCAGGCAGGCGTGCCGCCAGGGAACCCACAGTCGGCCAGCCGCCGACTCGCGCCACCAGTCGTGGCGCGCACGTGTACACCACACGAAAAATCGTCACGACGAAGAAATGCGATTTGCTTGCCATCGGGCGACAGCGCTGGCCGGAATTCATGATCTCCCGGCGCGGTCAGCAGTTCGGGATGTTGACCTTCGATATCTTGAAACCACAGTCGACTGGGCCCACCATCGCGATCACTTTGTGTATAGACGAACCAACGCCCGTCCGCACTGAGATCGGCGCGGTATTCGTATCCCGGGTCGCTCGTCAGCGGGCGGATGCGCGCGAGATCGGCGACACCGAGCAGTTCGGGCAAGGGCTCGTCGTCGCGCGGTGACACCCACCAGCGCCCTACCCCGATCAACAACACAAGGATCGCCGAAGCAAGGAAAACCAGCGCAACCGTGTCGCGATGAACAGCGCCTTCGGCGACGCCGGGGTTTCCGTGAAGAGTTCCGGAGCGCCGTCGGACCCGGACGAACCGTTTGCCGGCTCGTCGTCGACCCACAGACTCACGGGGGCACACAATCGGTAGCCGGACTTCGGGATCGTTTCGATGTACCGCGAGTCGCGACGATCGTCGTCGAGTGCGCGCCGGAGTTCTGCAATCGCCCGCGACAGGACCGCTTCCTCGACCATCCGCCGGTCCCAGACCAAATCGATCAAGGTCTGCCGCGACAGCACCTGCGGCGCCACACGCGCCAGTTGCCACAGCAGCGCCGATTGTTTGTCCGGGAGGCGTACCACCACACCCATACGCTCGATCTCGTGACTGCGCGGGTCGAATCGGCAATCGCCGATGCGCAATGGGGTGTAGTCGGTGAGATCGGCCATCGGACACAAGCTTAGCCGGGCTGCAGTGTTTTCGAACATGTGAAACGAGATCGGCGCGAACGGATAAGTTGCGCACAGTATTCGCGCTCGCCCACACCTCAAATCGAACCAGATCACCGAAACGGAGAAAAAACGGAGATTTTCGGACGCGTTTCGGAGACCGGAAAACATGAATCTGGTGCCCCCTCTGACGGAGCACCCCATGTTGACCCGAATCCTGATCACGCTGAGCCTGCTGTGTTGTCTCCCAACCCAGGGCTTCGCTCAATGCACGCCCACCCGCACCCTGGTGAGCGGCTACTTCAACAACAATGTCCTGGTTTACGATGCCTGCGCCGGGTCACTGATCGGGGCACTCGACACCGCGAACCGCATCAGCGGTCCACAGACCATCACTGCCCGACCCGATGGCCTGATCTACGTGGTGTCCGAAAACAACGGCCGGATCCTTCGGTACGACAGAAATAGCCTGGCCTTCGTCGATGTCTTTGTGGAAACCGGCACTTCGTTCCGGCCGATCTCGAGTGCCGTTAACGCCGCAGGGGACGTGTATGTGGCCGGTTTCGAAGGCGACAGCGTCCGGCTCTATGACGGCCGCACGGGCGCCCTGAAATCGACCCCCGTGGCAGCACGCGCCGGTGGCCTCGACGGCCCTGAAGTGGGCATGCAGATCGGCCCCGATGGCCTGCTCTACATTCCGAGTTACGCCACCAACTCTGTCCTGCGTTATGACCCCGCAAGCGGCACGATCAGCACGTTCATCGCCGCGAACGCAGGTGGCTTGCGACGTCCGCGCGGCCTGGTCTTCGAAGGCAATGGCAATGTGCTGGTCGGCGGCGAGGGGAGCAACCAGATTCTCCGCTTCAATGCGAGTGGCGCCTATCAGGGCGTGTTCGCGGGCGTCACCGCGCCGGCCGGCATGAAACTCACAGACGATGGCCGACTGCTGGTGACCAGTGGCAATTCCGTCCGTATTTTTAATGCCAGCAGCGCCGCATCACTCGGCGTGGTGTTCCAACCTGAAAGCAGCGGCGGAATGAACGGTGCAACGAATGTCGAGACCACCACTGCCAAGGTGGATGTCACCCAGGTGGGCTCGCAGTATTGGCTGGTTGGAACCGGCCAGGTCACCGCCCGCGTGCTGGAAATCGACATGACCTCGGCAACCGGCACGCTGTTCGGACAAGCCTTCGACGCCGACGACGTCACGCTGAAACGTTGGGGCAAGATGCGCGTCGAGTTCACCAGCTGCACCACGGCCAACTTCAGCTGGGACTCCACTGGCGACAACAGTGCCCGCTTTGGCACCGGCGGTTACGCACTCGACCTGCTGATCGCGGGCCGCTCTGCAGAGACCTGCATGCTGGAGGGTTTCAACAACGTCACGACACCCGACTTCATGAACGGAACCTGGGTCGGTGACGAAGATCGCGACGGCGAAGGGTTGATGATCTCGGTGACACCCAGCGGCCTGGCGCTGATGACGATGTTCACGCATCGTCCGGTAGTTTATTGAGAAACGCTCGTACTTGATCGGCGGAAGCCGAACCACCTGCTTCAGGATTCTCGCCCCCGCTGACGGCACCTCTGAACGAGTCAAGAGGTGCCTCAGGCGGCAAGCTCAATCTTCGCGGGTTTGCCAAGTTTGGCTGCGAACTGCACCAGCGTGTCCAGACTGAACTTTTCGACCTTGCCACGCTTCAGATCCGACACGCGACTCTGACTGACACCAAGAAGCCGCGACGCTGCAACCTGAGTCATCTTGCGTGCTTTGATCTGTTTCTCAAGTTGCGCCATCAGGTCGGCGCGCAATGCCAGCACTTGCGCCTCGGCATCATCAAAGCCGAGATCGGTGAACACGTTGCCGCTTGATTCCTTGATCATCGTTTCCTGATTGTTCTTGCGCATGCTTCATCTACTCCTTAGGGAATCATCTTGAAACGAGCCTTGCCCAAATCGATGTCCCGCAATGACGTTCGTTGCGACTTCTTCTGGAATGCATGGAGTACGAAGACCGCCGTGGCACTTTCAACAATGTAGAAGACACGAAAAGCGCCTTCCTTGGTCCGGTTGCGAATCTCGCGAACACCCCTGCCCACACCCGGCATCGGCTTCCAATCGCGAGGTTCAACGCCCTGTTGAACCAACCGCAAGTCCGTACCGGCCTCAATCCGCGCGCTCTCGGGAAAACCGCGAAGGTCTTCGAGTGCCGAGCCAATCCAGAATAGCTTCTTCATGCCACCGAAATATACAACACCTTATATACTATACAAGTACTTGTATTCAGTGATCAAGCATGAGGTGGCTGATGTTTGACGCCCAGACAACCATGGACTGGAAACCTCATTAACAGCCGGGCAATCAATGGATCCGCTTGATTCGTTGAACACGAACCAACAAAAAAGCCACGCGAATGCGTGGCTTTTTGTGCTCCAGCCGATGTTCCGGCTAAAGAGGCGATCAGGCTTCGTCAACCGCCTTCATGCTGAGTCGGATACGACCCTGCTTGTCGACTTCGAGGACTTTCACCTTCACGATGTCGCCTTCCTTGAGTTTGTCGGAGACTTTCTCGACACGCTCGTTGGCGATCTGCGAGACGTGCACGAGGCCGTCCTTGCCGGGGGCGATGGTGACGAATGCACCGAAGTCCATCAGCTTGGCAACCTTGCCTTCGTAGATGCGACCCGGTTCGACGTCCGACGTGATCGACTCGATGCGCGCCTTGGCAGCCTGAGCTGCAGCGGCGTTGACCGAAGCGATGATGATCGTGCCGTCGTCCTGGATGTCGATCGTGGTGCCGGTTTCCTTGGTGATGCCCTGGATCGTGGCGCCGCCCTTGCCGATCACTTCGCGGATCTTGTCCGGGTGGATCTTCATGGTCAGCAGGCGCGGGGCGAAGTCGGACAATTCCTTGCGCGATTCGCTCAGTGCCTTGTTCATTTCACCGAGGATGTGCAGGCGGCCACCGCGGGCCTGATGCAGCGCGGTGTGCATGATCTCTTCGGTGATGCCTTCGATCTTGATGTCCATCTGCAACGCGGAAATGCCTTCGGCACTGCCGGCTACCTTGAAGTCCATGTCGCCGAGGTGATCTTCGTCACCGAGGATGTCGCTCAGCACGGCGTAACGGTCGCCTTCCTTGATCAGGCCCATGGCAATACCTGCCACCGGAGCCTTCAGCGGAACGCCTGCGTCCATCAATGCCAGCGAGGAACCGCACACCGAAGCCATCGACGAGGAACCGTTCGATTCGGTGATCTCGGAGACCACGCGCATGACGTACGGGAACTCTTCCATGCTCGGCGTCACGGCCTGCACACCACGCTTGGCGAGGCGGCCGTGGCCGACTTCGCGACGCTTCGGCACGCCGATACGACCGGTTTCACCGACCGAGAACGGCGGGAAGTTGTAGTGGAACATGAAGGCTTCTTTCGACTCGCCTTCCAGCGCATCAATGATCTGCGCGTCGCGGGTGGTGCCGAGGGTCGTGACGACGAGCGCCTGCGTTTCGCCGCGGGTGAACAGTGCCGAGCCATGCGTACGAGGCAGGACGCCGACACGCACGGTGATCGGGCGGACCGTCACGAGGTCACGACCGTCAATGCGCGACTTCGTGCTCAGCACCATTTCGCGCATCGTGCTGTATTCGAGTTCGGCGAATTCCTTGTTGAGCTCGCCGTCCTTCCAGCCATTCGCTTCCTTCTGTGCAGCCAGGGCGGCATGCACTTCGCCGCGCAGGGCGTTGATGCCGTTGCGGCGTTCACCCTTGTCACGAACGAGGTAGGCGGAAGCCAGACGATCACCGACGGCGCCCTTGATGGCGTCGATCAGCGCAACGTTCTTCGCCGGAGCAGACCACTCGAACTTCTTCGGGCCAACTTCGGCCGCGAATTCCTTGATGGCCTGGATGACGGCCTGCTGGGCCTTGTGGCCAAACATGACGGCACCGAGCATCACTTCTTCGGAAAGCAGTTTGGCTTCCGATTCGACCATCAGCACGGCGCTGTCGGTACCGGCCACCACGAGTTCGAGCTTCGAGGTCTTGAGCTGGGCAACGGTCGGGTTCAGCACGTACTGGCCATCGATGTAACCGACCTTGGCAGCACCGATCGGACCGTTGAACGGCAGACCGGTGAGCATCAGCGCGGCGGACGCACCGATCATCGCCGGAATGTCGCACTCGTGTTCCGGATTCGCCGACAGCACGGTGGCGATGATCTGGATCTCGTTGCGCATCTCTTCCGGGAAGAGCGGGCGGATCGGGCGGTCGATCAAACGACAGGTGAGCGTCTCGCGTTCGGTCGGACGACCTTCACGCTTGAAAAAGCCACCCGGGATACGGCCACCGGCGTAGAACTTTTCCTGATAGTCGACGGTGAGCGGGAAGAAGTCTTGACCTTCCCGCGCCGACTTGGCGGCTACGACCGTGACCAGCACGACCGAGTCCAGCATTTTGACGATCACGGCAGCCGTGGCTTGACGGGCGATTTCGCCCGTCTCAAGCACAACTTCATGATTACCGAACTGAAATTTCTTGATGTGCTTGGCCACTGGCTATTTTCCTTGCGGCTTAACGGCGGAGGCCGAGCTTTTCGATCAGAGCCTTGTAACGGGCCGAATCCTTGCTCTTGAGGTAGGTCAGCAGGCGGCGGCGCTGGTTCACCATCTTCAGTAGGCCACGACGTGAGTGGTGATCCTTGCTGTGCTTGGAGAAGTGCGGGCTGAGTGCTTCGATGTTGGCAGTCAGCAGGGCAACCTGGACTTCCGGCGAACCGGTGTCGGCCGCATTGCGCTTGTGCGCGTCGATGATTTGTTTGGTTTGTTCAGTGGTCAATGACATTGCTTGGTACCTGAAATGAAGCCGAATGCCCGCGCATGGCGTTGGCCATGTTTCGGCATCGAATGGTTGATCTGTGTCTGAAGGCGACCGCGATTCTAGCCACGACCGCCTTGGACAAACAAGCAAACTGTTGAATCGGGCCGGATTTTGGCCGAATTGGGCACCAAACCGTACCGTTGGCCGCACCCTTTCAACTGTGGGAGCGGCTTCAGCCGCGAATGCGCCGTTGTCCAAACCGTGCAAGCCCTCCCCGATGTTCGGGGAGGGTTGGGAGGGGTTTAGGCAAGCACTTCGCCCTTGTGCTGCGCGCAGCGCAGCACAAGGAGTGGTGTGGACCGTTCGATGCGTTGTGTTGCATCGAACGGTCCACACCACCGCTCAGCCCGCCAACCTTGCCCTTAGCCGCCCGATCTCGGGCGCACCAGCAGCCCCTGGAGACACCCGGGCAGCCAGCGACTGCTCCGGGGTCCGGTCGGCACACCGCTCGGGCCATTCGGCTGCGGCCTGCCGGTAGGCATCCCGGAACGGCACACCGTCGCGGGTCAGTTCGATCGCCAGGTCGGTGGCATACATCGACGGATCGATCGCGGCCCGCATCCGGTCCAATTTCCAGTCCAGCGCGTCCAACCAGCTGTCCGAACACGGCCAAAACCAGCTCCGTATGCCGAATTGTCCGCAAGACCGGACCTTTGCCGGCCTGCTGGTCCCGGTGGTAGCCCCCGGGCAATCCCTGCAGCGTCGCCAACTCGATCAACCCGGCCAGCACAGGCGCCGGCGCTGTCCGCAGCAACTCGATGACGTCCGGGTTGCGTTTCTGCGGCATCAGGCTCGAACCGGTGGTGAAGGTATCCGGCAGACGGATGAAATCGAACTCGGCCGTGCTGAACAGGCTCAGGTCCCAGGCCAGCCGACGTACGTCCCCGAGGACCTGTGCCAAAGCCGCCAGCACTTGCCACTCGTATTTGCCCCGCGACATCTGAGCGGCCATGGGATTCAGCAGCAGGCGGTCGAAGCCCAAAGACGCCGACACCTGGTCACGCGGCAGCGGCAGGTTCACACCGAACCCGGCGGCCGTACCCAGCGGATTGGCGTTGATCCAGGCCCGCGTGTCAGCCAGCAATTGCAGATTGTCGATGAACCCTTCCGCATAGGCGGCCCACCACTGCCCGGTCGACGTCACCATCGCCCGCTGCAGGTGGGTGTAACCCGGCATGACCCACATCGCCTCGGCTTCGGCACGGGACACCATTCGGGTGGCCACGTTCCGGACCTGCTCCGCGATCCGATCGAGTGCCGAGCGCTCATACAGGCGCAGGGCCACCAACACCTGATCGTTGCGACTGCGCGCCGTGTGGATCCGTTTGCCGAGCTCTCCCAGCTTTTCGGTGAGCCACCACTCGATGGCGGCATGACCATCTTCGAAGCGTGCGTCCAGCACGAACTCGCCAGATGCAAAGGCCTCACCGAGTGCCACCAACTCCCGGCACAAAGCCGAACACTCATCGTCCGTCAGCAAGCCGATCTGCGCGAGTCCGCGCGCATGCGCGGCGCTGGCCTGCAGATCGAACGGCAACAGTTCGCGATCGAGCAACACATCTTCGCCGGCCAGAAAGCTCATCAGCGCCGGATCCATCGCGGAGCCGCCTTTCTGCCACAGCGCATTGGTGGCCGCGCCGGGCTTCGTCGCGTCTGTACTCATGGCAACAGTCCTTCCGTTTCGGCAAACCCGAAGGCCAGATTGAGATTCTGCAAGGCTTGTGATGCCGCGCCTTTGAGCAGGTTGTCGAGGACTGACACCACGACCGCTCGCCGGCCATCGGCAGACAAGGTCAGTCCACCCACCTGTGCGCCAGGTTTGTGGGCAATCGCGGTGACCCAGGGCGCGTTCGGTGTGAGTTCGACCAGCGGCTCCTGTTCATACGCCGCAACCAGCAGGGACTGCAACCCGGCCAACGTCTGCTGGCTTCGGAAGTGCAGGTTGCAGGTCATCGTGATCCCGCGGAAATGAGCGGCGACATTCGGCATGAACTCCACCGGATGACCCAGCTGATGGGTCACTTCGCGCTCATGCACGTGGCCGATCGACGCATATGGCATCAGGTTGTCGTGCAGCTTCTGCGGATCATTGCGATCGGAGGGTGTGGTGCCGGCGCCGCTGTATCCCGACACGCCAAAACACTGCGTCGCACCGTCGAGGAGGTCAGCAAACGGCGCCATGGCCAACTGCATTGCGGTGGCATAACAACCGGGATTGCTGATGCGTTTCTGTCCTGCGGCACGGTCACGCGTGAGCTCCGGCAGGCCGTAGTACCAGCCGGCGTCGAATCGCCAGTCGGCGGACAGATCCAGCACGACCGTCTCCGGCGCAAGGCGATCAACCGCCGCCACCCAGGGCGCCGATTCGCCGTTCGGCATTGCCAGCACCAATGCATCGAGCCCAAGACTCGCCACTGCTGCCGGACCGTCATCAACAAACCGCAGGTGCGAACGCGATTCTGGAATCAGCGCACAGACCGGCTGGCCGACGACGGACCGCGACACCGCCAAACCAAGTTCGAACTGCGAATGGCGCTCAAGCCATCGAACCAGTTCCGCACCGACATGGCCCCGCGCGCCAATCAATCCAATCCGCTTGGCCATCACCCTACCCCTTCAACGTGGCTGGCCGAACCCGGCACAGATGAACGGCTCTCTGCACGTCGTCGAACGACTCCAGGCCATACCAGAACACATGCCAACGCTCGCCCTTGATCACGCCATCGGCCTCGTCGACATAGAACTCGTTGACCGAGTTGTCACTGCGCGAACGCCAGAACAACTGCGGCATCTCGTTGCGCATGATCTGCCAGGCTGCACGACCGAGGCCATCACCCTGTGCGTCTTCGGCAACGGCGAACTTGTCGAGGTACGGGATACCCTGCTCCATCGTCACGATCAGCGCCACCCGATAGTTGCGGCTAACGTACAGACGATGCAGCTTGGTTCGCTTGAAATAGTCGGGCGCGAGCTTGCGCTTGAATCCCGACTCGATCAGCTCACGCAGTTTCTTCGTATCCACGCCGACCCAGGACTTGAACACCTTGATGGCTTCACCTTTGCGGATCAGGGTGCCGGACCCACGATGCGTAAAGAGTTCCTTCGCCAGATCCTGCGGACGCGTGATGGACACCGAAGACGATCCCGGCAAACGATCGAGCAGGTCGGCGATCTGTTCGATCTTCAGGCGCATGCCGGAATGCAGCCACGGCGAGGCCAGCAGCCATTCACGGTCGGTCGACAGATTGATCGAGGTGATCAGTTCGCCGTCGCCATCGAGCAAGCCACCGGTGCCGGTCAGGAACACGATCTTGTACGGCTTCAACACCGTGATCAGCTCATTTGCAGCAATGTCGGCATTGATGTTGAGGATCTGCCCACCGATCGTTTCACCGAGACTGGCGATGACCGGAATGGAACCGGCCTTGATGCTGGCATGGATCGCTGCAATGTCGACCTGCGTCACCTTGCCGACCATGCCGAACTTGCGCTTGTTCAGATAGTCAGCCGTGAACACACCGCCCACTACCGAACTGGCGCGCGCGCCCACGCTGTGCAGCGCTTCGACCAACTTGAGATTTTCGGCATGGAACACGCGCCGCACCACAGCCAATGCCGCCGGCGGTGTCACGCGCAGACCATCGATGATCGGCGTCTCGATTTCGGCCGCCGCGAGTTCGTCATTCAACTGTGGCCC
This sequence comes from Ahniella sp., assembly GCA_016712105.1. Lineage (GTDB taxonomy): Bacteria > Pseudomonadota > Gammaproteobacteria > Xanthomonadales > Ahniellaceae > Ahniella. The sequence continues at coordinate 7,776 of JADJRU010000014.1, read as the reverse complement.
GGCACCATGCAACACGATCGGCGTCAGGCCCACCTGCTGCAGGAACGCCAGCGCCGAAGCCAGATCATCCAGCTGATCGCGCAGGATCGCGCCGCCCACTTTGACGACCGCAAACCGATCGGCGTCGAGCTGGCTGAATCGACGCAGGTATTGGCTGATTTCCTTCGCGCTGCCGATGTTGCTCAGCAAACGCAGGATCACCGGACGAATGACTTCACTGCTCATGGTTCATCACCTTCAGGTAAGCGCGGGCGGCCTGGTCCAAGCTGGTCCAGACTGACCCATTCATCAACACTGTGGGCCTGGGCGATGTCGCCCGGTCCAAACACGACCGCCAGATAACCGGCTTGCGAAAACAGACTTGCTTCAGTCCAGAAATCCACGGCCTGGCCGACCGGCAGCCCATAGGCGTCGATCAAGTCGCGGGCTGCGAGTCGACGATCTTCGGCATCGGCAATCGAACCGGCCGGCAGTGACGGTCCGCGGAACGTTTCTTCGTAGGCAGCGCGAGGAGTGCGGCGGTACCAGGGCAGCCAATTCGGCGTGCAGATCCGGCACCGACATCGACGGCAGCGCGCGGAAGCCGAAGCGGACTTCGGCGCTGGGCGCCACGACATTCGCCTTGATGCCACCTTCGATCCGTCCGAGGTTGAATCGCAAACCCGTGAGCCCGCCAAAACGCTGGTGCTGTTCGCGTTCCGATATCCCCAATGCGGCATTGCCCCATCGAACCGCCGCATGGAGGGCACTGTCTGGTACCGCCGTGCTGGCGTGTGCCGACGTTCCTTTGAAAGCGATTCGGGCCGAGCTGATGCCGCGATGAGCGAGCACCGCTTCACCCTTGGTCGGCTCGGCCACCATCACCAGATCGAAGGGTTCCTGCCGGGCCAGGAATGCCGCGATACATCGCGGATCGTTCGCTTCCTCGTCCGTCGAAAACAGGATCGCACACGGCGCATCGGTGTGGTGGGCCGCGGTGATCATGGCTGCCGCACCACCCTTGATGTCACAGGCACCCAATCCGTACACGCGACCATCGCGTACGGTCATTTCGAACGGCGAGTTTGTCCAGCCATCCGCCGTGGGCACGGTGTCGAGATGGACGTTGAACAACACCTTCGGGTTGCCGCGGCGCGCATACAGACTCACCGCGCCGGCACCATGATCGATCAGCTCCAGCGTGAAGCCCGGAAGCTGCGCCGCCAGATAGTCGAACATGCCGCCCGTTCCGATCGACCGCGGCGGATTCCGCGTATCGAACGCAATCAGCGCACCGAGGTGCCGCAGCAACTCATCCAGCATGGCGTTGACCCACTTCCGCCCACAGGGAGCTGGACATGCCATAAAGCTTGATGAAACCTTCCGCTTCGGCTACGCCCCAGTCCGCACTCTGCGCATAGGTGGCGTTCTTGTTCGTCAGGATGAACGGCGACACGATTTTCACCGCATCGACACGCGCGCCTTCGGTCCGCAACGTGACTTCGCCATCCACGCGTCCCTGCGAACTGGCGATGAAGGCTTCCACGTCGGTTTTCAGCGGGTCGTGGAAAAAACCTTCGTAGACCAGTTCGACCCACTTCCGCGCCAGCTCCGGCTTGAAGCGGTTCTGCAGTTTGCTGAGCACGGTCTCTTCGAGTGCCCGATGGGCAACGTGCAGCGCGGTGAGTCCTGGCGCTTCGTACACGATGCGACCCTTGAGACCGATGGTGGTATCACCGGTGTAGAACCCACGACCCACGCCATACGGCGCAAACTTGGCATTCAGAGCCTTGAGGATCTCGATGCCGGCCATGGCCTGGCCATCCAGCGACACGGCTTCGCCATGTTTGAAGCCAATCGTCACTTCCAGCGCTTCTGCAGGCCATTCGGCCTTCGGGGCACACCAGCGGCGGGCACCCGGGCCCGGCACGTCCCAACGGTCGATCTCGCCACCCGACAAGGTCACGCCGAGAACGTTCTCGTTGATCGTGTAGCTCTTGGCCTTGTCGGACACCTTGTAACCACGCTCTTCGAGGTACGCACGTTCGTACGCACGAACTTCACCGACCTGCTTCTGGATTTCGCGGATCGGCGCGATGATCTGGTAGTCGCCGAGCGCCTTGACGGTCAGGTCGAACCGAACCTGGTCGTTGCCCATGCCGGTACAGCCGTGGGCGATTGCGCGTGTACCGAGTTCCCGCGCACGCGCGACGGACGCATCAACAATCAGATAACGGTCGGAGACCAGCAAGGGATACTGGCCCTGATACCACTCGCCGCCTTGAACCAGCGGGCACACGAATGAGCGCCAGATCGCCTCACCAATGTCGACGGTCACATGGGATGCCGCACCCAGTTCATGCGCGCGCGCTTCGATCTCGGCGCGCTCTGCCGCCGACACGCCACCGGAATCGGCGAAGACCGTGTGCACGGCATACCCACGTTCCTTCAACCACGGAATGCAGAAACTGGTGTCCAGTCCGCCAGAAAATGCCAGTACTACCGTCTTGTCGCTCATGTTGTTGATCTCTTGAAGTAGTAAGGGAGTTCAGCTCGCACCGACCAGCCAGCGCATCACCGCTTTCTGCACGTGCAGGCGGTTTTCGGCCTCGTCGATGACGATGGAATTCGGGGAATCGACGACTCCGTCGGTAGCCTTCACGTTACGGCGCATCGGCAGGCAATGGCCGAACAGGCCGTTGTCCGTCAGCGCCATTTTGGCTTCGTCGACCATGAAATGGCGGTGTGCGTCCCGGATCGGCTTCTCGGCTTCCCAACGCCCGAAGTACGGAATCGCGCCCCAGCTCTTGGCATAGACCACGTGGGCGCCGCGATAAGCCTCGGCCGGATCGTGCGACACCTTCAAACTTCCACCACTCTCGGCCGCATTCGCCTGACCCATCTGCATGTAGCGCTCATCGAGCACGTATTCGGGTGTCGGACACAACAGCGTGACGTCACAGCCCATACGCGTAGCGATCAACAAGGCCGAGTTCGCCACAGCCGTGTTCAAAGGTTTTGGGTGATACGTCCAGGTGAGCACGTACTTGCGGTTCTGCAGGGAACCCAGACGCTCCTGCAGCGCCATCGCATGCGCGAGCTCCTGGCAAGGATGTGTGATGGTTTCCATGTTGATGACCGGCTTGCCCGAATGTTTTGCAAACGCCTTCAACATGCGATCTTCGCGGTCGATCGACCAGTCCTTGAACTTCGGGAACGCACGCACGCCGATCAGGTCGCAATAACGCGACAACACGCGCGCGACTTCGGCGACATGCTCCTCCTCTTCACCGTCCATCACCGCATTCGGCTCGAACGCAATGCCCCAGGCATCCTTGCCGGGTTGCAGCACCACAGCGTGACCACCCATTTGCCAGGTGCCGATTTCGAACGACGAGCGGGTCCGCATCGAAGAGTTGAAGAACACCAATGCCACCGCCTTGTGCTTCAGCGAGTCGTTGATCGGCGACTTCTTGAGCGCCGCGCATCGGCCAGCAGGGCGTCGATCTCGGCCCGACTCAGATCATTGGTGTTGAGGAAGTGGCGCATCATCAAGTCCTTGTAGAAAAACGAGCACAAAAAAGCCCGGCTGGTGGGCCGGGCTCTGCGAAACACACTGCACGAGGTAGCCGACCGTTATGTGGGCACGGTACGGCGGGCACGCGACGTCATCGAGGCCGCAAAGTCGGCACCGAGGGAGACATCAGATTGAGCGTGGCAAGGCAGGTTCATCCGACGAGTGTGCACGAAGTTTTCTGGAATTGTCAAAGGAAACGGCGTTACATCGTGTGGACTGGTTTCTTGGTCGATTCAAACGGCACGCCGCGCATAAACGCAATATCGGCCAGGGCAAGGAGGTCGAGATCTTCGTCGGTATCGCCGTAGGCGTGAATCGGGCCGTATTCGTCCAACGCCACGATTTGGCCCAGGCGGCGCACTTTTTCGACACGGACACACTGCTCGCCCAGATATCGACCGGTCAGACGCCCTTCCCTGACTTCAAGTGCCGAGCAGACCAGCTCCAGTCCGTGAGCCGCACACCAATGTTTGAGGTAAACGTCCAGTGCGCCTGACACCACCACGAGGCGATGCCCCTGGGCGCGATGCCACGCAATCTTCGCGAGCATTTCCGGGCGCAGTGCCAAAGGAATGACTTCCGTTGCGAAGCGCTGGCCCAATTGCTCGAACGTGGTTTCGGCCATGCCGCGGAAACCCATCCAGACAATGGCCCGACGCACGAGAATGCCGCTGACCCATTTGAGCTTGTAGCCAACAATCAGTGGCCACAGCAGCATGTAGCCCAGCACCAGCCGGTGCTTTGGCACGGCAAAACGCATGAAATCCGGCATCAATTCACGCGTGGTGATCGTGCCGTCAAAATCGAACAGGGCCAGCGCTGGCTGGCCCGGCTTGTTTGCCAAGTCGACTACTCGACCGGCTCGACCGACACGCGAACGCGCAGGCGATCACCCGGGTCATAGTCCAGCCGTGACAGGTAGACCTCGCCGCGGTAGCGGTATTCCACGTCGTATCCGGCGACGCGGCGATCCTCACGCTCGACTTCGACCACTCGGCAATCCTGGCTCGTGCCTTCCACGATCCGGCCGCCCTGGGAACCGTTGTTCTTGTCGACGTCGTGGCCGATGGCACCACCGATCACGGCGCCGGCAACCGTCGCCGCACGCCGACCATCACCCTTGCCGACCTGATTGCCGATGGCGCCACCAATCAACGCACCCAGGATCGTGCCACCGGTCGGATCGCCGCCCCGGCGTTCCGAGTAACGGGTCGGCACCTCACGGCACTCTTCACGCGGCTCGCGGACATAGAACGTTTCGTAGATCGGATCGACACGGAGCACATCGGCATAGGCCATTGTGACGTTTTCCCGCGGTTCCGGCCCGTTCCATCGCTCCGGCGACTGGGCCTGGCTGGTTCCGGAAAGGATCAGGGCGATCAGGGGCAAAGTGCTGCGCATGGGAGGACTCCAGACTGTGGCCCCCAGCTTAAGGGGCGTTTCCCGAATGGTGCCTGAAATTGCCGATAAAGTTGAGTCAGGCAAGGGTCTCTCCGGTACGGCGGTTCAGAATCAGCCTTTCCTCCCGTGAAATTCCGGTCGACCGGAGCCGGTCTCCGCGTCTATCCATGGAGCATTCAGATGCGCAAATCGAGTCTTGGCTTGCTGATGATGATCCTGATGGCGTTGACCAGGACGGGATCGGCCGGCGAATCCAGCGGCATCAACTGGCAGAGGGATGATCAGGCCGCGTTTGTTCAGGCTCGTGAAGAGCAGCGGTTTGTCCTGCTGTACCTCGAAGCGGTCTGGTGCCACTGGTGCCATGTCATGGACCACAAGACGTATGGCGATCCCCGCGTCCAGGCTTTGATTGGCCAACACTATGTGCCGCTCCGGATTGACCAGGACCTGCGCCCGGACCTGGCAAACCGCTATCGGGACTGGGGCTGGCCGGCGACGATTGTCTTTGACGCCGAAGGTCGCGAGATCGTCAAGCGCCAAGGCTTTGTCGCGCCCGAAAACTTCGCGCGACTGCTGCAGGCCATTGTCGATGACCCGAGCCCCGAGGCGAGCGCACGATTACAAGCCAGCAACGAACCCGTGGACGCCGCATCGTCGCTGCCCGCTGATTTGCGCGAAACGTTGGCGAAGCGCCACCAACAGAGCTTCGATCCGATCCACGGCGGGCTGAAGACCGCCCAGAAGTATCTCGACCGCGACCAGGCCGACTACGCCCTCGCCCATCGCACCGACCCGGTCGAGGCGCAGATGGCCGAAACGAGCCTGACTGGCGCGTCCTGGCTGCTGGATCCAGTTTGGGGCGGGGTCTACCAGTATTCCACGGGTGGTGACTGGAACCACCCGCATTTCGAGAAACTGACGCGCATCCAGGCTGAGTATTTGCGCGTCTACAGCCAGGCCTGCGCACAACTGAAGCGTCCCGCCGATTGCCGAACCGCCGACGGCATTCTCCGGTATCTGCGTACCTTCATGCGCAGCGACGACGGTGCTTTCTTCACGAGCCAGGACGCCGACGTGGTCCGCGGTGAACATGCAGAAGACTACTTTTCGCTGGGCGACGCCAAGCGCCGCGAACAGGGTATCCCGATTGTCGACCAGCACCGATACGCTGCCGAAAACGGCTTGGTGATCGAAGCGCTGGCACTACGGGCCGAATGGCTGGGTGATGCCGACGCGCTGGCCGACGCCCGGAAGGCGGCCGAATGGGTGATCACCGAACGGGCCATCCCCGGCGGTGGATTTCGTCATGACGAGAAAGACCAGGGTGGCCCCTTCCTGGCCGACACGCTCGCGATGGGCCGCGCGTTTGTTGCGTTGTATCGAGCCACTGGCGAGCGCGTGTGGTTGAAGCGCGCCATGGCTGGCGGTGACTTCCTGATCGACCACTTTCGAGCGCCCGCAGGTTATTACTCCGCACAACCCGGTCGCTCTCCGATTTCCCCCGCCGTGCAATTGGACGAAGTGCTTGCCACCGGGCGGTTCCTGAATCTGCTGGGCCACTACAGCGGACAGGCGTCGCACACGAATGGTGCCCGACACGCACTGAGCTGGCTCGCACAACGAGAAGTGGCCTTGTCTCGCCTGACCGACGCCGGCATCCTGTTGCTCGATGAAGAACTGAACAAGCCGCCCCTGCACGTGGTGGTCGTTGGCAGCAAGACCGATCCGATCGCTGCGGACCTGTTCCGGACCTTGCAGTCCATCGACGAGCCCTACAAGCGCATTGAATGGTGGGATCGCGCCGAAGGTGAGTTGATCCACCACGATGTGCAGTATCCAAAGCTCAAACGGGCGGCCGCGTTTGTCTGTACCGACAAGACCTGCTCGTTGCCGCTGACGGACCCCGATGCGGTTCGCAATTATCTGACAGAGGACTCCGGGATCACCACACTCATGCAGGTCAGTCCCGCTTCAGCCTTCGCGAACTCCGAGATATCGAGCAACTGAACCGCGATGCCGCGCCGCGCGAGTTGCTCGGCGGTGCGTGGATGCAGGCCCTGGACGAACACTCGATCGCCGACGGGCAAGGTATTACCGGAAAACGGTTCGTCGGCCGAAACGTGAATCTGCTCAAAGCCCGCGAACACATCGGCATCCACCCAATTGCGGTTGATGACGACCAAGCCCGGTGCTGGCGAGGTGACAGCGGTTTTCAGGTGCAAAGCGCCTGGCACGTTGACAGCAACGACCTCATATCCGCTCGGCTGAAGTGTTTCCGTCAGCGCGGTGATCGCTGCGCTGTTGGTGCGGGTCGACAAGCCGACATAAACAGTCTTTCCGATACGCAGAACATCGCCCCCATCAATCGTGACAGGTGCCGCCAAACGAACCAGCGGGCGATCCTTCGGCAAGGCAGCGGCGATCGAATCCACCTCGCCCTGGCGCGACACCGCACCGGGACGACACAGGACAAAGATCTCGGGAAACGCCAGCAGCGTGTCTTCGACAAACGTGGCGTCGGCGTGGCCATCGAGTGCCGGCAAGTCGATCTGCGCCAACGTCACCGCCGCCAAGGCAGTGCGATAGGCAGTGTGCTGCAACTCAGCCAGTGCGGCATCGATCGGATCACGATGCATGAAGGTCAATTCGGCAGCAGCCATGTTGCCGGGGCGTCGGGTCAGGAGAATCATGGTCGGTGGTCGCTCAGGCGGTCAGGGTCTGTTCGGTGAAGCCCGCGAGTCTAGCAAGCGTCCGCGCACGCAATAGCGTGCCATGACGGCTGGAGCCACTCCCACAGCTGATGGACTCTGGCATCGCGG
>JADJRU010000013.1 GCA_016712105.1 Ahniella sp. | reverse complement strand
TGGAATTCGGCAAACACTTCGTGGATCGGCTTGCCGAGTTCGGCTTCGATACAGGCCTGGGCTTCTTCGCCGGAAAATGGCGCAACCCGATCCTGCAGCAAAGCCAGCGCTTCGGCGACATCGGCAGGCAACAAGTCCCGCCGGGTCGACAGGATCTGGCCGAATTTGACGAACAGGGCCCAGCTCTTCCAGCGCCAACCGTAAACGATGGCCCCGACTCAGGTCAGCGGCATTACGCGGCGCCGGCAGCAGCGCCCGCACCCATTTGAGCCAACGCAGGCCGGGCAGCAGGTCGAGCAGTTCATCCAGCCGGTATCTGGCCAGCACGGTACCGATGCCGATCAATCGGAACACCGAACCGCTCATGCGGATCATGTACGCGCCACCCGGTTGAGCTTCGCTTCGAAACGATCGACATCGTCGCGTAATCGATCGATGTCGGCGGCGAAGTCCTCCAGGAGTTCGCGTGTCGGCACCAATTCACCTTCATGCAGCGCATATTCCGCGCTCGACGCCACCAGTTGCTCCCCCTGCCCTCGCAGTCCGTCCAGCACCGAACGCAGGAGTCGCGCGACCTGCGGCCCAAACACCGGGCCCAGACGTTCAGCCAGCTTGACCTCGAGGTCGGGCTGATATTTTTTGCCCAACTGTTCAAGCACCCGCAGCAGGTCGGCGTCACCGCTGATCTGCACCTTGCCCACAGGCAACACGCCCTTGGCCTCGGGCCTGAGCAATCCAGCCAATCCTGCAAGCGACGAGCGCAGACTGAAGTCGGGCTCACCTTCGGTCGACGGTTTGTCGAGCCGGATGTGACCACCGGCGACATGCGCTTCCAGCGTCCACTCGGGGCCTGCCCAAGTGAGCTGGAAACGCTTGCCATCCAGACGCGCCAATTCCTGACGCAAATCAGGGTCGAGTCCGATCAGGCGATTGAGCGCGAAGGACAAAGCCTCGGCGGCCATCGCCTTCAGCGGCGAACGGGACTCAGGGGCGGGCATTGGCGTCGAGGATCTTGTTCCACTCGTCGACCTTGGCCTTCGTCTTGGCCAGCAGTGCCGAGGTGTCGCCATGAATGGTGATCGACGCGATCTTCTCGCCGCCGCGGATGGCATCCACGATTGCCTGGTCATCGGCACCGAGCACCTTGCCGAATACCGTGTGTTTGCCGTCCAGCCAAGGCGTGGCGACATGCGTGATGAAGAACTGGCTGCCATTCGTGCCACGACCCATACGGGTACCGGCATTCGCCATCGACAGCACACCCGGCCCCGTATGTTTCAGCGTGCCAACGATTTCGTCGTCGAAGGTGTAACCCGGGCCACCGGTGCCGGTGCCACTTGGGCAGCCGCCCTGAATCATGAAGTCGGGGATGACCCGGTGAAAGGTCAGACCGTCGTAATACTTGCGCTGCACCAGATTGACGAAATTGGCCACGGTGATTGGCGTCTCGTCGGCGGTCAGGCGCAGTTTGAGCGTGCCACGCGCAGTCTGGATATGGGCTTGAAGATCAGACATGGTTATCTCCTCTGGAAAGACGCCTAGCTTATCAGGCCATTAATGAAGGAACGTTTGTGCCTGGCGCCCGGAGGGCGCCAGGCTCGAAGGCGACGTGTTTGCCTGACCACTTCCCCAACCCCTCCCCGAACATCGGGGAGGGCCTCCTCGCGGCTTTCGCCGCTCAAAACCTGATGCTTCTTGCTTCGTGGCGGCAACGCGTTCGCGACTGAAGCGACGATCACGCTATGCTCCGGCCATCGCTTGAATTTGGAGGTTGGTCATGTTGCTGACGCCAAGGATGACAGCTGATATTCACTCTACGCGGATCCTGTCGCTGGACGCGAACGGACGGATCCTCGATTGGATTTCCTGGCAGGATGCTGCCTGCCTCTACGTGCGCGACGCGGTCGCGTGGACCATCGGTGAACCTTGCCTGACGGTTCACGGCGGCAACAATCGCTTGAGCGGCGAACAAAGCCTGTTGCTGCTGCATCCGATCGTGGCCAGCCGAGGGCAGCGCCGGGTTGGCGTCAAGGAACCGGCACCCGCACTGACGAATACGGCACTGTTCAACCGCGATCGTTATGTCTGCCTCTACTGCGGCATGCATCACCAGAAAGCCGCCCTGACTCGCGACCACGTCATGCCGATTTCACGCGGTGGCCGGGACCACTGGGAAAACGTCGTGACGGCTTGCCTGCCCTGTAACGTGCGCAAAGGCTGCCGGACGCCTCAGCAGGCGCACATGCCGTTGCTGGCCGTGCCTTACCGGCCAAGCTGGGTCGAACACCTGATCCTGTCGAACCGCAACATCCTCGCCGATCAGATGGAGTTCCTCGTCAGCCACCTGCCGAAAAAACACCGGATCAGCTGACAGGCCGTCAAGAAACGCCATCCTGGCGTTTCTTGACGACACGAAAGAATGACGCAAATCGTTGTTTTGATTCGGTAAAGGTTAGCCTTCACCGCACGATTGATGCTTGCGCCTCATTGGCCCTCGGCTTCGTCTATGGCCTTGCGCTGGGCGGCGGCCTGATCTTCCACCTGTTTCTGAACATCGCGCGCTTGCTGCAGCGCCCGACCTTGGGTGTCGAGTACGGTGTTTTCCAGAGGGTTGCCTTTTTGCGGAGCCGTTGAGGCGGGCGGCGGCGGCGGCGGCGCACAGGCAGTCAGCAGCAACGTCAACAACAGCGACGGGTAAAAAGTTCGGTGGTTCATCACGGCTCCTCGAACGATGGTCTGGGTGAACACGATCCGATCCTACACGGGTTTCCAGCGCACGCCAGTCGGTGCAGAATCGCCGTCAGGATTCCAACAGTTACCGAAACGAGGACACACCATGAGTGCAGCGGCACGCTGGCGGCTGGACGGGCGCACGGCGCTGGTGACGGGCGCCAGCAAAGGCATCGGCAAAGCGATCGCCGAGGAGTTTCTGGCGCTGGGCGCAGACGTGCTGCTCGTGGCGCGCGACGAAGACGTGCTGGCCGAGGTCGCGCTGGAGCTTTCGCGCCGTTTTCCCGACCAGCGTGTGGCGGCCTTTGGCGCCGACCTGACCGAACCTGAGCAGCGATTGGAGGTGGTCGACTGGGTCGGTGATCTGGGCTGTGTTCTGGATTTCCTGATCAACAACGTCGGTGGCAATGAACGCCGCGCCGCGATCGATGTCGATGACGAATTGTTCGAACGACTGTTCATCCTCAACTGCGAATCGGCATTGGCCATGTCGCGTCTCTGCCATCCCTTGCTGGTCGAGAGCCCGGATGCAGCGATCGTCAATCTTGCATCGGTCTCCGGCATGACCCATGTCCGCACAGGCGTGGCCTACGGCATGAGCAAGGCGGCGATCGTGCAGATGACCCGCAATCTGGCCTGCGAATGGGGCGAAGACGGCATTCGTGTCAACGCGGTATCGCCCTGGTACACCCGCACACAGCGGACACAAGGCGCCCTGAATGATCTGGAGTATCTCGAGAAGATCCTCGCGCACACGCCACTGGCGCGTGTGGCCGAACCTTACGAAGTCGCCGCAGCCGTCGTGTTTCTGTGCCTGCCCGCGGCGAGTTACATCACCGGCACGACGCTGCCGGTGGACGGCGGTTTTCTGGCCTTGGGGTTCTGAAAAGCCCTCGCCTCAGCGACAACGCGCCACGTACTCCTGATCGAGTTCGTTGGCTTGACGTTCGAGGTCGCCACGGGAATCCTCGAAGGCTCGATCGATTTCACCGCTCAGCCGCGCCCGTTCGTTGCGGATGTAACCGCACAACTCTTTCCCGGCCAGCGGAAGGCAGTGGTCGCGGACCAGCACCAGATTACTGCTCACTTCCGCCTGCGCCTTGCGACGCGGGTCATTCGTCCGCCCGGGCGGCGGGCCGCCAACGCGCACTTCAGCGCCACCGGAATCGAGCACCAGATTCGGCCGTTCCACCGTCCACAAAGGCACCCAACGAGTTTCCTTGTTGTCGAAGTTGCTGACGTAATCGCCGCCTTCCGGACGTACACAGCGATAACGGTTCTGAAGCTTGACCGGTGGGGGGGCAGTGACCACCGGCGCAGCAGGTGCGGCATTGGGGTCGGCGGGCGGATCACCGGCTGGTGCCGAGGGTGCGGGTGGCGGATCCGGCACCTTTGGATCGGCCAGTTCGCGCTCGAGCCGCTTGGATCCACTCGGGCATTGCCCGTCCGTGAACACCTTGCTGCCATCGGCCAGGGTGCATTCGCGGAAACTGACCGCCGAGACCCGACCGGCCATTCCGGCCAGTCCCATCACCAGACACAACATACCGAAGCGCACGCGACGTACCTCAGCCGCCGGTGCCCGACGGGCGATAGGCACCCATCGACGAGATGTATCGGTCGATTCCCTCGGCAACGGCTTCCTGCGCCTTCTCGGTTGCAGTCAGGTTGGTGAAGTCCACTTTGGTGTTGAGTTGCGGGCCCACCGGCTGTTTGCTGAACACGTCGATGGTCTTGATCGTGAGGTTTGCGGAATACAGGGTATCGGTCTGGCCGTAATAGGTCAGCGGCGTCGAACCGAGCTCTTCGGCGCGGACAACGGTCACGGCACGGATGCCGTTTTCGCGCGCCAGAATGCCCAAAAGACGCGGCATGTCCGGACGGCCACTTTCGATGATGCGGTCGACACCGTCGATCAGGTCTTCATCGGCCAACAGGAATCCGCGCTCGGTCAAGGCCTGTTCCAGAGCTGATTCGGCGGCGATGGTCAGGCCCGGGTCACCGAGACCGATGGGACGATCGCCCCGTTTGTCGGCGAGTTCGGCCAGTGCCTGCAAACCGGGGGCGGTGTCGTCACCGTCCTCGACATCCTCGTCGCCGGCCGCCTGCGCGTAGGCCGGACGGCCGTCGGCACTAGTGGCCTCGTCATTACCGGAATCCTCACCGATTGAATCGCCGGACGACTGCGCTGCTTGCCCGTCATTCGAGCTCAATACCCCGGTCAATTGGTCAATCGATGCCTGACCTTCGGTGCTCGCGGCGGCGGTCGCGTCGGCGGCCGTTGTTTTGGTATCGGAGCTCGACGCCACCGGCTGCACCATAGTGCCGGTCAGTCCGGTGTCCGCGAGTTCCGTGCCGGTCGATTGGAAACGATCCCAGACCATCTTGGCGCCCCAGGCGCCGGTGCCGAGCACACCCAGCGTAATCACGGCAGCAACGGGCCAAATCCAGCCGGACGAACTCTTGGTCTGGCGATCCAGCACCGACGGCCTTGCGGACGACGGTGGGGCCATCGGCGCCGCAGCCGCAGGAATACCGGCGGGCTGCGGGTTGTTCGTCGGTGGGGTCATCCGTGCGGCCGGCACAGGCGAGGGTTTGTTCGCCGCCATAAAAGCCATCGCTTCGGCAGGCGTCTTCATGCCAGCGACGACCGTCGAGGCCGAAGTGGGAATACGCGCCCGCGCCGTGATTGGGCCACCCTTCATGACCAGCGGATGTTTCTGCAGGTCTTCGACCAGCTCATGGCAATCCTGGTACCGATTCTCGGGTTCCTTGGCGACCATCCGCGTGAGGATCCGTGCGAGTTCCGGATCGACCTCGCCATTCAGCGCGCGGACATCGGGAATTTCGGCACGCACCACTTCGAGCAGCAGGCCCAGAGGCGATTCATCGGTGAACGGCATCCGGCCGGTCAGCATCTCGAAGAACACGATGCCGAGCGAGAACACGTCGGAGCGGAGATCGACCACTTTGCCGAGACAGACTTCCGGCGACAGGTAACCGGGTGTCCCGACGAATTCGCCGGTGGCCGTGAGTTTCTTGGAGAAATCGTGTTGCGCGAGCGCGATGCCGAAGTCGGCAATCTTGATCTGGCCACGCATGGTCAGCATCAGGTTCGCCGGCTTGATGTCGCGGTGGACCACACCCTTGTCATGGGCAACAGCGAGGCCCATGGCCGTTTGGTGGATCACCTTGGCGGCTTGCTCCGGGCTGAGCTTGAGGTCGCGCTTGAGCAGCGACGACAGCGACTCGCCTTCGACGAACTCCATCGCGAAGAACGGCTGGCCGTCATCTTCACCGATGAAATAGATCTGGATGATGTGCGCGTCGTTGAGTTGAGCCATCGAACGCGCTTCGCGCAGGAATCGCTCCTTGACGCTTTCGTCGTGCGACAGCGACTCGGACAGCGTCTTGATCGCCACGTAACGGTTCAGTGCGGACTCGTAGCCTTTGTAGACCACGCCCATACCACCCCGACCCAATTCACAGACCACTTCATAGTGACCGACTTGGCTCCGCATGATCGTCTCCGCTCCAAACGCGAACAAATGTGGCTGTGAGTCTAGCAGCCGAAGCTGAATCGACCGGAAAGGCCGGATGTGCCATCCGTCACGGTTTGACGTTGGCCGGCAGCCCTGGGGAGCAACCCCGGCAGACCGCATCACGGCTAAAGCCGCCCCACTGTCCAGCCTTGAGGCATCGCGGCTGAAGCCGCGAAGTGTTTGCCTAACCCCTCCCAACCCTCCCCGAACATCGGGGAGGGCTTGCGCGGTTCAGGCAACTTCGCGTCGCGGCTGAAGCCGCTCCCACAGCTTTAGCGAAGCCGCACACTTTCAGCTGTGGGAGCTCCCACAGTTGCCTGATTGCCGCCAGATCCCAGAGCCGAAAAGCCCTCCCCGATGTTCGGGGAGGGTTGGGAGGGGTTAGGCAAACACGTCGCCCAGCCGCACCCATCCACCCTCGACACGAACCGGGAACGGCTGCAATGACTGCCCGCGGCAGGGGCCGCCCACACACAGGCCGGTATCCAGCGTAAAAGCGGCTCCGTGGGCCGCGCAGACCAGATGACCCAGTTCCATCAGAAACCGGTTGGGCGCCCAGTCCATGCGGCGCCCGGCATGCGGGCATTCGTTGTGGAACGCCCGGACCTGGTCGCCCAGCCGGGTCAGCACCAGGGAAACCGGCCCAGAGCTCAAATCGATGACCACGCCATGGACGCCGCCGTCCGGAATCATGTCCAGCGGGCAGATGCCTGCCTGCGATTCGCCTTCATTCGTTTGCAAACCGTTCATCACTCCACAGTCCGAAAGCCGCACAATGGTGACCATTGTGATGCTTGTCCAAAGCACAGGGAAGGGGCTTACGCACATGACGTCCGGTAATCCGCTGTTCCAAGGCCTTGGTCGCTTGCTGAAACTGGTGGTCGTCGCCGGCTTGGTCGTGCTCGCCTTCGTGTTGACCAGCTTCATCGGGGTCGGCTTGCTGCTGGCGTGGTTCCTGTTCCGTCTGTTCCGCGGCGCCCGCCAGCCAGCGAAGCCGATCCACGGCCCGCAGATCATCGAGGGTGAGTTCGAAGTGGTCCGCAGGCCCAATGCGTCCGACAGTCTGAGCGAACCGACCTGGCCACGCCCGTTCGATTCGACCCGCTCCGGCTGATCCACTTGTCCGTCGTTCTGCTCGAAGATGCCGTCGACGCGTCACGGCAACGCTGGCGCCTGGCGCTCGTGCTGTTCACGCTTTATGTGGTGTGGGGTTCGACGTACCTGGCCATGAAACTCGCGTTGCCCGGTTTCAGCCCCTATGCACTCGCCACCATCCGCCTGATGATTGCGGTTGTGCTGCTCGGCGGCTGGCTGGTCTATCGCGGTGCTCGTTGGCCCTCGGCACGACAATGGCGGCACAGTGCGATCGTTGCTTTTTTCCTGCTGGTCATCGGCAACGGCTTGGTCACACTGGGCATGGAGCATGGCGTTTCCTCCGGTGTCGCGGCCATCGCCGTCGCCAGCATGCCCCTGTTCGCGGCGTTGTTTGCCGGCGTGTTCGGCAAATGGCCACACGGTCGTGACTGGCTCGGTTTGGCGATCGGATTTCTTGGCGTGCTGTTGCTGAACCTCGGCGGTGACCTCAGCGCCAACCCCTGGGCAGCACTGCTGTTGATCCTCGCGCCGATGGGCTGGGCATTCGGCTCGGTCTATGGGAAACGACTCGACTTGCCTGAACCGGTCACCGCGTCCGCGACGCAGATGGTCTGCGCCATCCCGATGATGGCCACCGTCACATTGCTCCGCGGTGAACCCTGGATTCGACCGGGCGTCGATTGGGTGTCGATCTCGGCACTCGTTTATCTCGCCGTGTTCGGATCGGTGATCGGACTCAGCGCGTATGCCTATGCCTTGCACCATACCCGCCCGGCACTGGCGACCAGTTATGCCTATGTCAATCCGCCCGTGGCTGTGGTGTTCGGCGTGTTGTTTGCGGGCGAAATACTGCATGCCTTCGACCTGATCGGCATGGCCGTGATCCTGTTCGGGGTCGCGCTGATCACGCTCCGAAAACCACCGGCCAGCCAGCCTGAGGCCGAGATTTCCTGACCCGTGCTGATCAGGCTGTTGAAAAACACATTCCTGGCGTTTTTCAACGACGCGAATCGGGGGCACGCCCGGACCCGCTCACAATTCGGTGATCCGTTTGCAAACCCGGCATAATCCGGCTTTCGTCCAGGATGCCCCATGCAAGCCGAAGCCTCCCCCCAATCGAGTTCGCGTGGCAGTCTGCTGACTGTCCTGATCATGATCGCGTTGTTCATCGGCGTGATCGCCGGCTGGCTGCTCAACAGTCAGGGCCTCTACACACCGGGTGTCGGCGAAGGCCTTGGCATCGTCACCACGATTTTCCTGCGCCTGATCAAGATGATCATTGCGCCGCTGGTGTTCGCCACATTGGTCGTCGGCATCGCCAAGATGGGCGACATGAACACGGTCGGGCGTGTCGGCCTCAAGGCTGTCCTGTGGTTCCTCGGTGCCTCGTTCATCTCGCTGCTGCTCGGCCTGATGCTGGTCAACCTGTTCAAGCCCGGCCTCGGCATCAGCCTCGCCGATGCACAGTCGGGCGCCAGTTCGGGTGTCGTCGCCGGCAACCTGACGCTCGTCGAATTCGTCAACCATCTGGTGCCGACCAGCCTGATGGACGCCATGGCCCGCAACGAGATCCTGCAGATCGTCGTGTTCTCGGTGTTCTTCGGAATCGCCTGCGCCGGACTCGGTGAAAAGGCCAAGGCACTGGTCGACGTGCTCGATGGGGTCGGCCACGCCATGCTGAAGGTCACCATGATGGTGATGTGGTTCGCTCCGTTTGCGGTGTTGGCAGCCGTCACGCGTGTGGTCGGCGACAAGGGCCTGGGCGTCATGAAGACCTACGGCATTTTCATGTCCGAGTTCTACCTCGGTATTGCATTGTTGTGGCTGATCCTGTTCATCGCCGGCTTTGCCATCCTGGGGCGCCGGGTGGTGGCCTTGTTCAAGGCCGTGCGCGAACCTACCTTGCTCGCATTCGCCACGGCGTCGAGCGAAGCGGCGTACCCGAAGACACTGGCACAACTGGAGAAATTCGGCTGCAGCAACCGCGTCGCGTCGTTTGTGCTGCCGCTGGGTTACTCGTTCAATCTCGATGGTTCGATGATGTATTGCACGTTTGCCACCGTGTTCATCGCTCAGGCATACGGCATTGACTTGAGCTGGTCACAACAGGCCACCATGCTGCTGATCCTGATGGTCACGTCGAAGGGCATGGCCGGCGTTCCGCGTGCGTCGCTGGTAGTCATTGCGGCAACCCTGGCGCAGTTCAATATCCCCGAAGCCGGCTTGTTGCTGCTCCTGGGCGTGGACCATTTCCTCGATATGGGGCGATCGGCCACGAACGTCATCGGCAACAGTGTCGCGACCGCCGTGGTGTCGAAATGGGAAGGACAATTGCGCGACGAACAACCCGCGTCCTGAGGAGCCCGCCATGGACCAGCGTGACCATCTTCGTGCCCTGAACGAATTCCTGCGCCGACACCGCGGCATGGAGCGGCGCCAGCTTTTGCGCGCCGGGCTTGGCCTGGCAATCGGCAGCCTGCTGGCGCCAATGGCCGGCGTCGTGTCTGCCCAGGCTCGACCGATTTTTACCGCTTCACCGTTCACTCTGGGTGTCGCCTCGGGATACCCGCACGCCAACGGCTTCACCTTGTGGACACGCCTGGCGCCAGAGCCTCTGGCCGCGGACGGCGGCATGTGGAACGACTTCGTGATCGTCGATTGGGAAGTCGCCGAGGACGATCAGTTCGGCAAAGTTGTCGCCAAGGGCCAAGCCCGAGCGGTGACTGAACTCGCGCACAGCGTCCACGTCGATGTCACCGGCCTGCGCCCGGACCGCTGGTACTTCTATCGTTTTCGCTGTGGCGATGAAATCAGCCGCTCTGGCCGTACACGCACCATGCCAGCCGCCGACGCCAATACCCAAAGGCTCCGAATCGCCTTCGGATCCTGCCAGCACTACCAACAGGCGTATTTCACGGCCCACCGTCACATCATCGCCGAGCAGCCGGACTTGTCGCTTTTCCTGGGTGACTACATCTACGAAAGCAACTGGGGTGATGACCTGGTACGACGCCATCACGGCGACGAAGCCGCCACATTGGCCGGTTACCGGGTGCGCCATGCGCAGTACAAAACCGACATCGACTTGCAGGATCACCATGCTCTGGTGCCCTTCGCGTTTTGCTGGGACGACCACGAAGTCGACAACGACTATGCCGATTGGCGATCGGAGCATCTGGACCCGGCATTCCTGCTGCGCCGTGCCGCCGCCTACCAGGCGTTCTACGAGCACCAGCCGGTGCCGCGCTCGATGGTGCCGCGTGGGCCGGACATGCACATCTACACGCATCTCGATTTTGGTCGGCTCGCGCGCATTTACCTGCTCGACAACCGGCAATACCGGACTGTTCAGCCCTGCCCCAATCCAATCAAGGGCGGCGGCTCGAACGACATCGACGAATCCTGCATCGGCGCGCTGGATCCGAAACAGACCTTGCTGGGCGCCAAGCAGGAGCAATGGCTGCGCGAACGATTCAAGGATTCGGGTGCACGCTTCAACCTGATTGCACAGCAGACCATTTTCGGCCGCTTCGACAGCATCGAAGGACCCAAGCAAACACGATTCACCGATGGCTGGGACGGTTATCCGCTCGCGCGTGCGCGACTGCTGGCGGACCTGGAACGCAGTCGTGCCACGAACCCCGTGATTCTGGGCGGTGACATTCACGCCTATGCCGTGACCCACGTCCGACGTGATCCGGACAATTTCAAGTCACCCATCGTGGCACCGGAATTCTGTGGCACGTCGATCGCATCGCAGGGTTGGTCGGATGTCGCGGCGTTCAACGCACGCGTCCCGGCCAATCCCGATGTCCTGTTTCGCCGATACGACGCAGCGCGGCTACGTTTCGATGGACATCGGTCCGGAGGGCATGGACGTTCGCCTGCGGACGCTGGACAACGAAAAGCGCCGTGACAGCGGCATCAAGACAGCACAGACCTACCGCGTCCGTGCCGGCAGCCCGATCATCGAATCCGCCTGACCTTCCACCCCTTTGACCTCGGAGCTCCAAATGATCGGTTACGTCACTGTTGGCACGAACAACCTCGAGCGCGCCAGCGCTTTTTACGACGCGTTGCTCGCGGAAATCGGCGCCAAGCGCTGGATGGAAAGTGACCAGTTCGTTGCCTGGGCCGTGGCGCCAGACAAACCCTCGCTGGGCGTGATCAAACCACATGACAAGCGCCCGGCGACCTGGGGCAACGGCACCATGGTTGCACTCGTCGTCGACAGCCGGGAAAAAGTCGACCAGCTCTACAAGAAAGCGATCGAACTGGGCGCCATGGACGAGGGCGCCGCGGGTCCGCGTGGTGAGGGCTTCTACGCCGCGTACTTTCGCGACCTCGACGGCAACAAGCTCAACGTTTTTGTTGCGGGATAATCGGCGTCACCGGATAATGGCCCCTCAGGCGGGCGTCGTATAATGGTAATACCCTAGCTTCCCAAGCTAGAGCCGTGGGTTCGATTCCCATCGCCCGCTCCAGTTCCGAGACCCCGTTACAGTTCGCTGGCCGGGGTCTTTTTGTTTCCTGGGTGCCGAGTTTCCGGCGCCACTGCCAAGCCGGAGTCGCCTGTGCGTCCGAAGAAGCTCTACAAGGTCACGTTCCTGTCCGGCGGCAAAAGTTACGAGCTTTATGCCCGTACCGTGCAGTCCAGCGAGCTCTGGGGCTTCACGACCATTGCCGACCTGGTGTTCGAGGAGCCGCGCGACAGCCTGATCATCGATCCGGCCGAAGACCGCCTGCGCGAAGAATTCCAGCACACCCGCGCATTACACCTGCCGATCCAGGCCATCCTGCGGATCGAGGAAGTGGCTCAACGAGGCAGCGCGCAGATTCGTGATGCCGTATCCGGCGAAAAAGTCACGCCATTCCCGATGCCGCCAGCCAAACCACGCTGACGTTTGTGCTTTGTGCCCGAAGGGCGCAAAGCACAAAGACGAAGTGACTGCCTAACCCCTCCCAACCATCTCCGAACCCCGCATAGAGGCTGCCCTGAGCACCACGCAATGCGGCTGAAGCCGCGGCGGTCTCAACCGGTCGATGCAACACAACGCATCGATCGGTTGAGGACCATGCGCCTTGCGCTTTCGCTTTGCGAAGCACACGAGGTGTTGAGTTAACGCCCTCCCCGAACATCGGGGGTGTCGCCTGGATCTGGCGGCAATCAGGCCCGCCTTCGCCGCGATCCAGCCGTGATCCCCTCCCGATGGAGGGTCGGGAGGGGTCAGGCAAACACTTTGCTTTGGTGTTGATGCACCGAAGCGCCTTTGCTTCGGTGCATCAAACACAAACGCCAGAACGCGTTCGGGTCGTAAGGATCGTGTTCGGCGGAACCGGAGCCACCTTCGGCAAGTCGGATCTTCAAGGCCAGGCCGTCGCGGGAATCGGCCTTGTTGAGCGCCTCTTCCAACTCGCACTTGCCTTCCTTGTAGAGCTTGAACAGCGACTGGTCGAAGGTTTGCATGCCCTCCTCCAGCGACCGATCCATGGCTTCCTTGATTTCGTGCACCTGACCACGACGCATCAGGTCGCGGATCATCGGCGTGTTGATCAGGATTTCCACGGCCGGCAGGCGTTTGCCATCCATGCCCAGCACCAGTCGCTGCGACACCACCGCTTTCAGGTTCAGCGACAGGTTCATCAGGATGTTCTTGTGCGCTGACTCCGGGAAGAAGTTGAGGATTCGCTCAAGCGTCTGGTCGGCATTGTTCGAGTGCAGCGTCGCGAGGCAAAGATGGCCGGTTTCGGAGAACTGGATCGCCGCCTCCATGGTTTCCTGATCGCGAATTTCGCCGATCAGGATGACGTCCGGGGCTTCTCGCATCGCGTTCTTCAGGGCATTGTGATACGAGTGTGTATCGAGCCCCACTTCACGCTGGTTGACGATTGATTTCTTGTGGCGATGCAGGAATTCGATCGGGTCTTCAATCGTGAGAATGTGCCCGGCGTATTCGTGTTGCGGTAATCGATCATCGCCGCCAACGTAGTCGACTTGCCCGAACCGGTGGCACCGACGACCAGCACCAGGCCACGCGGCTCCATGATGATTTCGCGCAGCACATTGGGGAGCTTCAGCGCATCAAAGTTGGGAATCTCGCTCTTGATCGAGCGGATCACCATGCCGATTTCACCGCGTTGCTTGAACACGTTGACTCGGAAACGACCGGCATCCTTGATGGCAATGGCCATATTGGCCTCGAGATCACGCTCGAATGCAGGCACCATGCCCTCGTCCATCAACGAGTACGCAATCTTTTTCACCATTCCGCCAGGCAAACCGGTATTGCCGAGCGGGTACAGTTTACCCTCGACCTTGATGTTCACCGGCGCGCCGGTGGTCAGGAACATGTCGGAAGCTCCTTTTCCGACATGAGCTTCAGGAAGTAGCCAATATCCATGCTTACCTCAATCTTGTTCTACCCTGATTGCATTGGCACCGGGACGACTTGAGAATAGCCACCCGACAGCACTCTATTCGGCGAGTTTATGACAGCTAGCAGCAAAAAAATCCATCTCCTGATCTGCTTGTGCCTGCTCCCGGCAATGGCGTGGTCGAAAGCACTTCCACCCGAACAGGAACTGGCCGATGCTGAAACCGCATTGCGGATTGCCGACGAACGTGACGCGCAAGTCTATGCGCCCGTCGAACGCGGCTTTGCCGAAGACAAACTGGTCCGTGCACGCGCCGCTGTCGAGGAGAAAGACATGAAGCTTGCCCGCCAACTGGCGCTGGAAGCCGAAGTCGACGCGGAACTGGCAGGGGTTCGCAGCCGGCTGCAGAAGGCACGGGAGCAGGTCGAGACAGAAACCGCCGAAAACCGGACGCTGCGTCGTGACCTGCTCGGGGAGGAACAACCATGACCCGACTCATTGCCCGCGTTTTGCTCGCCGCGTTCATCGTTGGCCTGGCCGCCTGCGCGAGTACGCCCAAGCGGGATCTGGAACACGACCGCATCGCGTCGCAATTGCGCCAGTTTGAAGAAGACACCATACTTGCCCCGCTCGCCCGCAGCGAGTTGGCACGTGTCCGGGAAGCGCTTCGCCGCATGGCCGAAACGAGTACGCGAGACCCGCTGGTACGGCAACACTTGTCGTATATCGCCGAACGCCGGCTTGATATCGCCAAGGCCACGGCGCAAGCAGTATCGATGGAAGCCCAGATCATCGAACTTGCTCGTGAGCACGACCGAATCCTGGTCGAAGCGAGTCGTCGCGAGGCCGAGGTGTCGCGGCTTGAGTCCGAGAAACTGCGTGTGCAATCGTTAGCTCGCGCCGAAGAAGCCGAGCGCGCCAGACTGGACGCCGATGCGGCGCGCGCGGAAACCGAGCAATCCCAAGCAGCCCTGGACGCCGCCCAGCGCGAAGCCGAGCAGGCGCGTCGTCTTGCCGAGGCGCAGGCGACCGAAGTCGAGCTGGCAAAACGCGAGGCCGAATTGGCCCAGGCTGCCGCCGACAGCCTGCGCATCCAGATGCAATCCCTGAAGGCCCGCGAGGAAAGCCGTGGCTCGGTGATGACACTCGGCGAGTCGGTGTTCGCCGCGGGTCAGTCGGAGTTGCTGCCGGATGCATTGGCGAATCTCGACAAAGTGGTCGAATTCGTCAATCAGGATCCAAGCCGGCGGATCCGCGTGGAGGGTCATACCGATGGCCGCGGCAGCGTCAACCTGAACCAGGTGCTGTCGCAACGCCGCGCCGATGCGGTCGGTGAAGCACTGGTGCAGCGCGGCGTCTCCGCCGAGCGGCTGACCGCCATTGGCCGGGGTTCCGCCGTACCGATTGCGACCAACGACTCCGACGAAGGCCGAGCCCGCAACCGGCGCGTGGAAATCATCCTGCTCGCGAAGTGAATCTGCTTTCACATCAATAGATTACGAGAACTTCCCAGAACCCCCGAAAAGACCCCGGCAGCCACCGCGCACAACACATTTGCAAACTGTCGAAAGCCGGCTTGCAGGGCTCCGGAAAGCGGAGTACGTTGGCTTCGTCAGCTCCGTGGCCGGAGCGACAGGAACCGGATTCGAACCTGATACGGAGCAGGATACGGGTATGAGTGTCGCGCATTGCAATCGGCAGTCCGCCGCCGCACCACAACAGGGTGCGCCGCAGCTGGATGGGGATGCACACGGTTCTGGTCAACATCCACTTGCAAAGCCCGCGACATGAGTCGTGGGCTTTTTTGTTTTCGCCCAGAGGAGGTCAAATGATGTTCGAGAACCAACAGCGCGAAGTAGAAGCCATGATGGCATCCAGCACTGAGTTCCGTGCGCTTTATCTCAAGCACCGCGAACTCGACAAACAGGTACGCGACGCCGAAATCGGCGTGCTGCCCATTGATGATTTCACCCTCGTCAAGATGAAGAAGGAAAAACTCTGGGCCAAGGACAAGCTCACGCAAATGTGGACTACGCGACCTTCCTGATCCCTGATCAAACCCAGTCAACCAACGGCCGCGGCCAGACAACCGCGGCCGTTTTTTGTTCGAAGTTCGCCGATATCTGGATTCACCCGCTCATTGCAGGGCGGAAAACACCGCGACTACACTGCCGGCTTCCCAATGCCGCGAGCCTGCCATGCCAGTCATCGACAACGTCCTGCAATTGATCGGCAATACGCCGATGGTCAAGGTCGGAAACATGGACACCGGCCTCTGCGAACTGTTCCTGAAACTGGAGTCGATGAACCCCGGCGGTTCGATCAAGGATCGCATCGGCCTGACCATGATCGAGTCGGCCGAAAAAGCCGGGCGCATCCGCCCAGGTGACACACTCGTTGAAGGCACCGCCGGCAATACCGGCATCGGGCTTGCATTGGTCGCCCAGCAGAAGGGCTACAAGCTCATTCCTGGTGGTGCCGGACAAGATGAGCCGCGAGAAGATCTTCAACCTCAAGGCGATGGGCGCCGAAGTGGTCCTGACCCGATCCGATGTCGCCAAGGGGCATCCGCAGTATTACCAGGACCTCGCCGCCGAAGTCGCACGCAGCACGCCGAACGCGTATTTCATCAATCAATTCGGCAACCCGGACAATCCGCGTGCACACGAAGAATCCACCGGCCCGGAAATTTTCGAGCAAATGGACCGCAACATGGACGCCATTGTGTTCGGCGTCGGTTCTTCCGGCACGATGACCGGCCTGTCGCGTTATTTCGAGCGTGAGGCGCCCCACGTTGAACTGGTCATTGCCGATCCGGTCGGTTCGATCCTTGCGCAGTACATCAATGAAGGCGTGCTGTCGACCAAGAGCGGCTCCTGGCTGGTGGAGGGGATCGGCGAAGACTTCCTGCCGTCGATCAGCGATTTCAGCCGCGTGCGCAAGGCCTACGCCATCACCGACAAAGAGAGCTTCATCGCCGGTCGCGAACTGCTGGCCAAGGAAGGCATTCTCGGCGGTTCGTCGAGCGGCACCATCCTGGCCTCGGCGCTCAAGTACTGCCATGAACAGACAGAGAAGAAGCGGGTCGTGGCATTCGTCTGCGACACCGGCAACAAGTACCTGTCGAAGATGTACAACGACTACTGGATGCTCGACAACGGCTTCCTCGAGCGCGAGCAGCACGGCGACCTGCGCGACCTGATCAACCGCCCCTACTCGCGCCGCGACACCGTCGTGGTGGCACCGACCGACCTGCTGACCACCGCCTACCAGCGCATGAAGCTCTACGACGTGTCGCAGCTGCCGGTGATGGAAGGTGACCGGATCGTCGGCATCATCGACGAGTCGGACGTGCTGCTGCATGTCTACGGCAACGAGGCGCGATTCCGCGATCCGGTCTCCACCGCCATGGTCAGCAAGCTCGACAAGCTCGACGTGCGCAGCCCGATCGAGGCGCTGTTGCCGGTGTTCGATCGCGGACAAGTGGCGATTGTCGTCGACGGCGATGTGTTCCTCGGCCTGATCACGCGCATCGACCTGCTCAACTTCCTCCGCCGCCGTTCCGTCTGAGCGACTGATGTTCGACTGGAATGACTTGCGTGTTTTCCTTGCCATTGCACGTGGCGGCTCGCTGAATGCGGCCGCCCGGCAGACCGGCCTGAACCACAGCACCGTCTTCCGGAGACTGAACGCACTGGAGGAAACGCTGAAGGTGCGCTTGTTCGATCGACAGCCGCAAGGGTATCGGTTGACCACGGAAGGTGAAGCGATCCGGCCCGAAGCCGAAGCGGTCGAGGCGGCCGTGCATGCGGTCGAGCGCAAGGTGGCAGGCAACGATTACGCGCTTCGCGGAGACCTGCGCGTGACCACACCCATCGGGCTGGCCACGGCCTATCTGGCGCAATATCTCCCCGAATTCATGGCCGCGTATCCCGGCATCCGCGTCGATATCCTGGGCGCCGACAACGATTTCGACCTCACGCGGCGTGAGGCCGATGTGGCGCTCCGGGCCACGAATCGACCACCCGAAGATCTGGTCGGGCGCAAGGTCCTGTCGACCAACTGGATGGTCGCTGGCAGTCCGGCGTACCTGGCCCGACATGGCCGTCCCGGCTCGATGGCCGACTTGCACCAGCACGCACTGATCGGCGCGGAACGCAGTTTCCAGCGGCTACCGGCATTTGCATGGCTGCACCGGAACTACGCCGATGAGCTTTTTGTGGTCCGTACCGCGGACCTGACCACCATGGTGGCGCTCGCCGAACAGGGCCTTGGCCTTGCGCTGCTGCCAAGCGATCAGGCGTCCTCGAACCTGCAGGTGTTGTTTCCGATGGAACCGCGGTTCGAATCGACGCTGTGGCTGCTGACCCACCCCGACTTGCGTCATGTTGGTCGCGTCAAGGCCTTCATGGACTTCATGACCGACAGGCTCCGCGCCGACCCGAGGCTTGGCAGCCTGGGCTGAGCGTTGGCAGGACTGAGCTTCGCTCAGCCCAGCCAAGCCACCCTTCCAAGCCACCCTTTGGTCAGGCCCGACGATCCACCGCAAACTTGCCACCACCCAGCAAGGCCTGGACCAGACAGGTGATGGCCAGGAACAGCGGAAACTCCCAACCGCCGCCGGCGCTGGAGAACAGCCAGCCGTTCGCCGCATGCGGAATGATGGAGCCGAACGCCACGATCGCCAGACCGAGCGCCGCCCAACGGGTCAGGAAGCCGATGATCAGTGCGGTACCGCCCAGCAGTTCGGCAGCAATGATCACGTAGGCCAACACACCCGGGAGCCCGATGGACTGGAAGAACGCAACCGTGCCGGGCACCGTGAACACCAGGACCTTCAGCAGGCCGTGGGCGATGAACAGGACACCCAACGCCAATCGGAGCAACGTGGCGGCAAATTCAGGGCGATGCGGGATCATGGAAACACCTTTGTCGGAAAACCGGAACGTTCCGGAGTGACGACAGTTTGGGCGGGCATCGGGGCCGGGTCGATCCGCAAACGCGGCAATCCGCCCTTGCAGCGTTGCAAATGATCCATCAGATGCCACTATTTTGGCCGTTCCATGATTTACAGCACATTCCGGTACTTAGCCGTTTCTTGTAAACTCAAGGCCAATAAAATGTTGCGCCGAACGATAATTGGCCGACAAGGTGGCAAAAACCTGCCTTGATCAAGCCAAACAGAAGGTTCAGGGAACCAATACCCTGTTTCCGCGGTCGCACACCCCGATTACCAGAGAGCAACATGTCAAAACGCTTCACCACGATCGGACGACTGAGTGCGGGCTGCCTGCTCGCCTGCGTCTCTGCCGTGGGCGCAGCGCAGGACCCGGCAGCCAGTTATGCCCTGTTGCCCCCGGATACGGCAACCGTCCCGGACCGCAGTCCGCTGGCGTCCTTGTTTGGCCTGTCCGAAGATCGCGGCCAGTTGGCCACCTTGCCGGTCAACGGCTTGAAGGGCGCCAATCTGGTCATCGGCCTGAATGCCGACTCCGGCAACCCCACGCTGCCTTGGTGCGCCGAGTCGTCGGGCCTGTTGCGGATTGGTCGACTGGGTTCGACTGCCTGATGAGTGGCCGTCTGGAGCTTGAATTGCCCGGGCAGGTCAATTCCCTGCAAACCGGCCTGGCCCTGGCAGGGTGATCGCCTCGATTTCGGTCTGAACTATGGCTGGTCTTGGCAGGTCAGTCCCAACGACACCGTGGCTCCGGTCATGGCGCCCCTGCGGACAGAATTGCAGCCGAGCCTCCCGGCACTGGCCAGCAATGTCGATTCCCGCACGCTCGGGGCCCAGGCCCAGTGGCGCCTGACATCGCGCAGTGCCGTGCAACTGAATGCGGCACTCACACAACTCAAGCTTTGGAGCGGCAGTGCCCGGCCAGTCTGGGATGTTGATCAGGCGGCGCTTGGCATGGGCATGCGATACGGGCCGTTTGGCGGCAACGTGCGCGGTCGGGTTGGCCGGATCCAGGATCCACTGCGCTCTGATACCACGAGCTTCGGCGGCCTCGACATCGGTGTGTCATGGCGCACACCCTGGGCGGGCGAACTGACCGTGGGTGCCGACAATCTGGTGTTGAAACGCGACGAACGCGGTGATGCAGGCCGTGTGGTCGACGAAGCCACCGCGCGTACGCCTTACGTCATCTACAAACAAGATCTCTGATCCAACCGGTCAGGCCAGCGCAGTGCACTGGCCCGCCGCGAATCCAGAAAGACCTTACTTCTTCTTGGCAGCCTTTTCCGAGCGCTTTTCCTTCAGCGTCTTCTGCGGCGCCTTCTTCGTTTCTTTCTTGCCCTTGTCCATGCCCTTCGCCATGTCGATCTCCAGTCCAAACCGCCCAAGTGCGGCAGGTCGGATTCAAGCACACTTCACGGGCGTTTCGTAAGGCACAGGGTGCACACCACGGTCGGACAGCTGCCCGCAAAAAAGCAGCCTTCATCTTCATTCGCGCCGTATTCGTGCGCCGAACCGCCCTTTCCTGAGGCACACTTGCGACACCCATAGTCCACCGATCGCGAGTCGTCATGCGTCATGCCCTGAGAAGTGCCTTGCTTGCCCTGTTGGTGCTGTCCCTGCTGGCCTGCGAAGGCAAACAGGAAGGCACCCCGCCTCAAATCCAGCAGGCCGCGGTGAAGTCAACCGAAAGTGCCGCACCCACCGCGTTCGCGGTCACCGAACAATATGGCGAACTCTACGAAGGCCGACCATCCGTCGTGCTCAAGTTCAGTGAACCGGTGGTCGGTTCGCAAGCGTTTGACAGCCTGCTGACGATCACCGCCAGTGGAGGCGCCGTACCGTCCGGCTCATGGATGCTGGAATCAAACGAATACCTGCGATTCCCGTGGCTCGAGGCCGACACCAAATACGATGTGACGGTCAAGGCCGAATTGGCCTCGGTTCGTGGCCCGGCGCTTGGCAAAGCGGTCACGGTACAGATTGATTCCGGTGCGCAGGCACCGCTGGTGGGCTTCGCCAGTCAAGGCATGATCCTGCCGCAGCACGACACACGCGGCCTGCCTGTGGTGTCGGTCAACCTGAAGGAGATCGACCTTGAGTTCTTCAAGGTGCGCGAGCGCGAACTGAACCGTTTCCTCGAAGCCTTCGAACGGAATGGACGCAAGAGCTACTGGACGCTGCAGAACATCGTGAAGTACGCCGACTCGGTCTACGCAAACCGCTTTGCGCTGGAAGCCAAAGGTTCGGAACGCGTGACCAGCCACATCGCCGTGCGCGACATCGACGAACTGAATGACACCGGCGTCTATTTCGCGGTCATGAAACGCGCCGGTGCATTCGACTATGAATTCGACAGCGCGATGTTCTTCGTCAGCGATATCGGTGTCCATGTTCGCCGTTACGCCGACCGTACTCTGATCGTCACGACCTCACTCGAAACCGGCGCCGCAAAACCCTCGGTCAAACTGGAGTTCCGCAAATCGGTCAGCGGCGTAATCGCCTCGGCCGAAACCGACCATGACGGCCTCGCGCTGATCGACCACGCCACGGCATCCGATCAGGTTCTGGTCGCACGCTGGGGCAACGACCTGACGCTGCTGGCATTCAACCAGCCGGCGCTGGACCTGTCCGAATTCGCATTGGCCGGCGAGCCCTACCGCGAGCGCGAAGTGTTTGCCTGGTCCGGCCGCGACCTCTACCGTCCGGGCGAACTGCTGGGTGTGTCGGCGCTGTTGCGTGATGACGATGGCAAGTCGGTGCCGGCGCAGTCGGTATTTGTCTCGCTCAAACAACCGGACGGCCGCGAATTGTCGCGCCGCGAAGTGAAACCCACGGCACTGAATTATCTGCGATACGAATCGGTGATTCCGCCCGACGCGCCCACTGGCCGATGGAGCGTGGAACTGTCGACCGATCCGAACATGGCCAAACCCACCCGGTATCCGGTGCGTGTCGAGGAGTTTATTCCCGAACGGCTGAAGCTCAACCTGGATGCACCGGAAACGCTGGCACCGGGCGACGTGCTGCCACTGTCGGTCGAGGGGGCATGGCTGTATGGCTCACCTGCTGCCGGCAATCGTTTCACCGCACGCCTGAGTGTGCAGATCGACCAACATCCGGTGGCGTCGCTGAAGGATTTCTACTTCAGTGATGCGCTGATGGAGCTCCCGAGTGCGCCGCGTGACGTGATCGAAGACGGTGAACTCGACGCCGAAGGCAAGCTCAGTGCCGAACTCGAAATCGAGGAAGCCAAGGCACCCAGCGGCCCGGTGCAAGTGATCGTCGCCGGTTCGGTGTACGAGTCCGGCGGACGTGCGGTCACCCGTGCGCTGAAGCGCACCATCTGGCCCGCGCCGGCTCTGGTGGGCGCTCGCCCGCTGTTCGACCTGAACGAGGGTGCCAGCCCCGAAAACAACGCCGAATTCGAGATCATTCGCGCCGACAGCGCCGGTGAGGCTTTGGCCTCCAGCGCGCTGAAGGTCAAGGTGTTGCGCGAAGAGCGCCACTACAACTGGCGCTGGATCGACGGCGGCGGCTGGACGTCCGACTTCACGTCGACCTGGAGCACGATCAGTGAGCAGACCCTCACGTTGACTGCCGGTCAACGCGGCAAACTGGGCGTCCCGGTTGAATGGGGTGGCTACCGTCTGGAGATCACCGATCCGGACACCGCGCTGACCATGCGCCTGCCCTTCCAGGCGGGCTGGAACTGGTACGCCGATCCGCAGAGCAAGGGTTCGCGCCCGGACAAGGTGAAACTCGCGCTCGACAAGCCAGGCTACAAACCCGGCGATACTGTCAAGCTGACGATCAAGCCGCCGCATCCGGGTGAAGCATTGATCATGGTCGAGAGTGACCGCTTGCTGTGGCAGAAGCGCCTGCACGTGAGCACCGAAACCACCGTCGAGATTCCGTTCGACGCCAGCTGGGAACGCCACGACGTCTACGCGACGGCCCTGGTGTTCCGCCCTGGTTCATCGGCCGAAAAAATCACGCCGAACCGCGCGCTGGGGTCACCCATTTGCCGCTCGCGCGAATCGACCGCAAGCTCGAACTGACCATTGAGGCCCCGGACAAGGCCCGCCCGGAACAAACCGCTACGGTACGTGTGCTGGCGCCCGCATTGGCTGGCAAGGAAGCGCAGGTTGCGCTCACTGCGGTGGACCTGGGCATCCTCAACATCACGCAGTTCGCGCTGCCGAATCCGACGTCGTTCTTCTTCGCACCGCGCCGTTTTGCAACTGAATCGTGGGACGTCTTCCATCGCATCATCGAAGCGGTCGACGGCAACCGTGCGCGTCTGCGCTACGGCGGCGACGCCGCGATGCTGGCCCTGCCAGCTGGCCGCCGACCGAACGTCAAGGTGCAGACCATCGACCTGTACCAGGCTCCGGTGGCGTTCGATGCCAAAGGTGAAGCCAAGATCGAGCTGACCTTGCCCGACTTCAACGGCACACTCCGACTGGCCGCCGTGGCGTACGATGCCGATCGCTTTGGCAGTGCTTCGCGCGAACTGATCGTGCAGGCACCCTTGGTGGTTGAACTGGCCGCCCCGCGCGCCATGGCTTCCGGCGACAAGGCCGAAGTGGCCGTCGACGTGGAAAATCTCAGTGGCGCCGAAAGCAGCCTCAAGATCCTGCTCGACGGTGGTGACATGGTGGCGGTCGGCGATGCTTCCCGCGCCATCAAGCTGGCCGACAAGGCTCGACAGACACTCAAGTTCCCGATCGTCGCGCGCGAACGATTTGGTGTCGCGAAGATCCAGGTGACGGTCGAACACTCCGGCGGCAAGTTCCAGCGTGAACTGGAGTTTGCGGTGCGTCCGGCGTATCCGGTCGACCGTCGCAACCGTGCGTTGGTACTGACCGGCAACGACACCGTCACCCCCGCTCCGGCGCTGCGAGAAGGCCTGGTGTCGGATTCCGTGGTGTCGCGGATCACACTTGGCACACTGCCGCCACTGCCGTTTGCCGCCGCCGCCCGGGACCTCGTCAACTACCCCTATGGCTGTGTCGAACAGACCACGAGCAAGGCGTTCCCGATTGCGCTCATGGACGACGACACCCGTGACCTGTTTGCCCTCGAGCCGCTGGACCCGGCCCAACGCACCGAGATGATGAACGTCGCGTTCTCGCGCCTGCTGTCGATGCAGAACGAGAACGGACATTTCTCGATGTGGCCGGGCGACGGTTATCAGGCGACCTACCTCACGCCTTATGTCGCCGACATGCTCGTGACCGCGCGCGAGAACGGTTTCGAACCGCCGGAACTGCTGATCGAACGTGCTCTGAAGCGATTGAACGACGATCTCCTCTCGGGCGGCAACTCACATTACGAGTACACCTTCTCCGAACATCTGCGAGTCGGTGAAATGGCGTATGCCGGTTATGTGCTGGCCCGTCTGAAACGTGCGCCGCTGGGCACGCTGCGTGTGCTCTACGACAACGAGCGCGGCAAACTCGTGGCGCCTCTGCCACTGGTCCACCTCGGCATCGCACTCAAGTTGATGGGCGACGACGAACGCGACGACAAGGCGATCGACGAAGCATTCACCAGGAAGTTCGAGCGTCCGGACTACGTCGGCGACTACGGCACGGATCTGCGTGACCTGTCTCTGATGATCGCGATGACGCTGGAACAGAAAGTCGGAAAGCCGGAATACGAAGCCCGTTTGTATGAACTGGCGGCAGAGTATTCGGGTGGTCGTTCCGCGTATTGGTCGTACCTGAGTACGCAGGAACAGATCGCGCTGTTCCGCCTTGGCCGCGCGCTGCGTATGGGCAACGGTGCCACGGTTTCCGGTGATGTCGACATCGGCGCCAACGCGGAGCCCTTTGCGGCAACTCGCCAGGTTTCGCGAACGTTTACGGCACCCGACCTCGCAGCCGGTGTCCGCATCAGCCCGCAAAGTGATGGCAAGCTCTATCTGAACGAAGACGTCGTTGGTTATCCGGCCAGCGCGCCGGCGCAGAAGTTCGAGGGGGTGTCGATCTACCGCGAATACTTCTACACGGACGGTCGCAAGTACGACGGTGAACCGCTGACCAGTGGCGATGTGCTCGTGGCTGCTCTGCGAGTCCAGGCCGACGCCGACATGCGTGACGCCCTGATCGTCGACCTGCTCCCGGGTGGACTGGAGATTGAAAACATCAATCTGGTCGACAGCAGCGTGTTCGAAGGCGTGACCATCTACGACCAGGACATGACGTACGCGAGCAGCAGCGCCGAGTTCAAGTACCAGGAATTCCGCGACGATCGTTATGTCGCGGCCGTGCAGTTGTACAACGGCCAGGAATCCAAGCTGTTCTACATCGTGCGTGCGGTGGCACCGGGCGAATACAAGGTACCGGCACCCCTGATCGAGGACATGTACCGACCCAAGCTTCGTGGCGTCGGCGCAGCCCTGCCGGCCAAGATCACGGTCCGAGAACCCTGATCCCCAGTGCGGCGCCGCGAACCAACCCGCGGCGCCGCACAGGCTCTCCACGATGGATTCGAAACCCGACACCGGCTCGCTGTCCGCAAGCCCGGTCCAGCGCGTGTTTGCCTGGCGCCGGCGCCATCCGCGCTGGAGCATCCTGATTGCGCTGCTGGTGGCGGTGTTTTTGCTCGATCGTCTGTTTCCGCCGCCGATCCCGGATCTTGATGACGACGCTGCGACCGTTGTGGTGGCCCGCGATGGCACCCCACTGCGGGCGTTCGCGAACGCTGAGGGCGTGTGGCGGTACCGCATTGGCCTTGATGAAGTGTCGCCACGTTACCTGGAGGCGCTGAAGGGGTACGAAGACCGCTGGTTTGACTGGCACCCGGGGATCAATCCGATCGCTTTCGCACGCGCAGCCGGTCAAGCGGCCGTTCACGGAAGGATCGTGTCCGGCGGATCAACCTTGACCATGCAGGTCGCCCGCCTGATCGAACCGATTCCGCATTCATTGCCGGGCAAGTTCTGGCAGATCGTGCGAGCGCTGCAACTGGAAATGCGGCTGAGCAAAGCCGAGATTCTGGAGCTGTACGTGAACCTGGCGCCCTTCGGTGGTGGCATCGAGGGCGTGCAGGCAGCCAGTTATGCCTACCTCGGCAAGCCGTCGGCGCAGTTGTCCCACGCCGAAGCTGCGTTGCTGGCCGTGTTGCCGCAGTCGCCCAGTCGCAACCGCCCCGATCGTCATCCCGATCGGGCCCGGGGCGCACGCGACAAGGTGCTCAACCGACTCGCCGAATTTGGCGATTGGCCCCCGGGCGTGATCACCGAAGCGCGCGACGAACCCGTTGTGGCGCGAAGTCTGCGGCCGCCGATGCAGGCGGCCCTGCTTGCCGAGCGCCTGCGTCGAGAGGATCCGAACGACCGCCGACTCGATTCGACGATCGATGCGACCTTGCAGCGCGCGATTGAAACCCAGGTCGAGCAGTACATGCGACGACTGCCTGAAAAAACGTCAGCCGCGGTGATGGTGGTGCGTCATAGTGACCTCGACACGCTGGTCTATGTCGGCTCCGCACGATACGGCGATCCCGATCGCCTGGGACATGTCGACATGGTGCAAGCGCGGCGCTCGCCGGGTTCCACCCTCAAGCCCTTCCTCTACGGCCTGGCGCTCGATCACGGACTGATCCATTCCGAGAGTCTGCTGCTGGACGTCCCGCAGGATTTCGACGGCTACCGTCCAGGCAATTTCGGCGATGACTTCAATGGTCCGGTGTCGGCTGCCGAAGCTTTGCGCCTGTCCTTGAACGTACCGGCGGTTGATCTGATGGACCGGATCGGCCCGGAACGTTTTACTGCTCGCCTCGCCCACGCCGGACTTGATCTCAATCTGCCGGTTGCGGCACAGCCGAATCTGTCGATCATCCTGGGCGGCACCGCGACCGAATTGGAACAGCTGGTTGGGGCCTATGCCGCGCTGGCGCGCGGCGGCCTCGCAGGTCTTCCTCGCCTTCGTCCAGGTCAGGCGGCAACGGATCGCCGGTTGTTGAGCGCCGGAGCGGCCTACATCGTGCGCCAGATGCTCGTCGAACATGGCCGCCCCGGTGATCCCGGCGGACTCATCGACACCAGTCGGCGCAAACAGATCGCCTGGAAAACCGGCACCAGTTACGGCTTCCGTGATGCCTGGGCGATTGGTGTGACACCGGACCACGTCGTCGGCGTCTGGATTGGCCGACCCGACGGCACACCGGTGCCCGACCAGTATGGTGCCGCCACCGCCCTGCCCCTGTTGATCGATGTCAGCGAGCGCCTGCCGGGCGCCAGCCGGTTCACTGATCCGAAGCCCGAGTCCGTCACGCTCGAAAAAATCTGCTGGCCATCGGGTGGGCGGGAAACAGATGAGCTTCCCGCCAATTGCCGAAAGAAGCGCGAGGCAATGTTGCTTGATGGGGTGGCGCCTCCGACGGCGCTGGATCGGGCCAGCAAGGCATCCGACAGTTTGCAGGTGCGTCTGCAACTGGATTCGAAAACGGGCCTGCGGGTCGCGCCCCATTGTGCGCAGGGGTCAGTATCGGAAGAAGTCCGAGTCCGATGGCCGGTGCTGGCTGAACCTTGGATCGGCGCGGTCGAACGACGCTACAACCGATTGCCGGACTGGGCACCGCACTGCGCCCCGGATCAACCCACTCCGAGTGCCGACCTTCGGATCGAAGGACTCGTTGATGCATCCATATTGCGCGCGGCACCCGGCACGGATGAGCCGATCCGGGCCAGACTGAGGGTCATAGGCGGCACCGGCACCGTCGCGTGGCTGCTGAACGGCAAACTCGTCGGACGTGCCGCAGCCGAAGGTGGCCTGGAATTGCTGTTCGACCAGTCCGGCAAAAAAGTCATCACCGCGCTGGATGACCAGGGACGGTACGGCCAGATTCAGGTCACGGTTCAATGACCGGGCGCGTGGACTGATTGCCGGCCGGGCACGGTGGAAGCGAATGACTGAGCTCCTTGCCCGACACCGCTGCGCGTCCAAAACAGAACGGCCCCGCAAGCGGGGCCGTTCGGTCACAACATCACTGCGAATTACTTCAGCAGCGCATTGACCGCCTGAATGTCGCTGACGTCAATCGTTCCGGCCGACTGCTTGAGACGCAGCTGGCTGAGAATGAAGTCATGTCGGGAGCGGGCGTACTCACGTTCCTGATTGAACAACTGCTGTTGCGACAACAGCACGTCGACGATCGTCCGGGTACCGACCTCGAAGCCAGCCTGGGTCGCCTCGAGTGCACTGCGCGCCGACACGAGGGCCTGCTTGCGGGCTTCGACGGAGCTGATACCGGCGACGACCGAACGATACGCACTGCGGGTCTGGCGCGTCACCGCACGTTTGGTCTGCTCCAGACTCTCGGCCGCGGCATCACGATTGGCAACCGCCTGCTTGTAACCGGCCTGAGTCGCCCCACCGGCAAAAATCGGAATCGACAGCGTGACGTTCAACGATTTGCTCAGCGGATCGACACGATCGAACGGTGACAACTCACCTTCGGTTGACGTATCGGAATAACGAGCACTCAAGCCCAAAGTCGGCAGATGGCCAGACCATGCCGCTTTGGCATTGAAGCCGGCCGACTCCAGCGCCTGCTGTTGCGCGCGGATCGACGGGCTCATCTCCAGGGCGCTCTGGACCCAGTCTTCGAGCTCACCATCGGTCGGCTTCTGCAGCGGGATCTCGTCCTGCAAGGGGTCAACCGAGTCGATCGGCGAGCCAGTCAGTTCGGTCAAGGCTTCGTAGGTGTCATCGAGGCCGTTCTGCGCCTGGATCACTGCAGCACGGGCACTGTCGAACTGGGCGCGTGCCTCATGGACTTCCGTGATGGCGCTCAGGCCCACTTCAAACCGCTGTTCAGCCTGTTCCAGCTGACGGCCCACGGCCTTTTCCTGAGCTTCTGCAGACGTGAGATTCGTCTGCGCGGTCAGCACGTTGAAATAGGCTTCGGAGACGCGGACGAAGAGCTGATCCAGCGCAGCGTCGCGGTCGAGCTCACCTCTGCTGCGCGAGGCCTTGGCTGCGCGCAGCCGCATGTAATCGGAATGATCGTAGATCGACTGCGACAGGTTCGCGGAAAACGACGAACTGCGGCCCGAGCTTTCGGTGCTCGACAGCGGTGGACCCGCGGGATCAGGACCCAACTGCGTGAACTCCTGCCAATTGCGGTCCTTGCCGTAGCTGGCGTTGATCTGCGGCAACAGCGCTGCTCGCGCCACACCGACGCCTGCGGCGCTACCACGCGCGTTCGCTTCGGCGATGGCCAGCTGCGGATCGGAGGCACGCGCCGCTTCGTACACTTCCATGAGATCGGCGGCATTGGCACTGACGGACAACGCCATCAGGGCGCAGGCCAGGGGCAGTTTTTTCAACATGTCATTCCTCGACTGTGTTGTTGTGGGCAGCATCGAACCGTTCGACGCTGCGGTATTCCTTCAAAACGTGCTTAGAGTACGAACCGCTTCTTTGGCTCGGCCCCATGCAAATACGGTAGTTCCGTTTCAAACAAGCTGTGCTCGAGATATTCCGATGCGCCGGTTCGGGTGACCAGCACGGCATCCATCGCCGGGCCATTGCCACGAACCACGAACATGCGGCCACCCGGTTTCAACATGCGGCGGAAGACCGGCGATTCAACGGCTACCGCACCGCCGATGACGATCACATCGAACTCGCGATCGACCCGGAATCCTTCGGCCAGAGCGTCCGCCTGGCGAACGTGAACATTCGCCACGGTGGCGTCCAGAAGCCGTCGGCGCGCTTCGTCGGCCAGATCGGCATGGATTTCGACGCTTTCGACTTCGCGACCCAGATGCGCCAAACAGGCCGTCAAAAAGCCACTGCCAGTCCCGATTTCGAGCACCACGTCCGTTTGCTGCACATCAACCGCCTGCAGGATGCGCCCATCAAGCACCGGCTTCATCATCGATTCGCCGTGCGCCAGTGGCAGCGCCACATCCGCGAACGCCAAGGCCCGCTGGGCGTCTGGCACGTAATGTTCGCGCGGAACCCGCGTCAACGCGTCCAGGACCCGAGGACTACCGACATCCCAGGGACGGACCTGCTGTTCGACCATATTGAAGCGGGTTTGTTCGACGTCCATGCTCATCATTCAGATTCCGAAAAGGAGACTGCCCGGATTATCCCATGAGGGCGTCCGGCTGTCCGAATTCCGGACATCCAGTCCGGAGGCCGACATCGTGCCAAGCCCCCGGCAGTCGCCGAAGTGCCGGAAGTCAGGCAGCCAGGCCGCCGTCCAGCTCATTCCATGGCCTCGATGTCGTCGCCGGGCCAGGGGTCCCCGCCCAGCTCCGCCGGGTCGGAAGCCGGCCGGTCGACGCCGAACCACCATGCATACAGCGCCGGCAGGAACAGCAGGGTCAGCGCCGTGGCGACAATCAGGCCGCCCATGATGGCCACCGCCATCGGCCCGAAGAACGCCGAACGGGCCAACGGGATCATGGCCAGGATGGCGGCGAGTGCGGTCAACACGATCGGCCGGAAGCGCCGGATGGTCGCGCCGATGACCGCATTCCACGGATGCTCCCCTTCGGCGATGTCGTGATCGATCTGATCCACCAGGATCACCGAATTGCGCATGATCATGCCGGCCAGCGCAATGGTGCCGAGCATGGCCACGAATCCGAACGGCACGTTGAACACCAGCAGGAACAGCACCACGCCGATGATGCCGAGCGGGGCCGTCGCAAACACCAGCGCCGTGCGGGCAAAACTTTTCGTCTGCAGCATCAGCAGCGTGAGCACGACGACGAGGAACAGTGGCACACCGGCGTTGACCGACGCCTGACCCTTGCTGCTGTCCTCGACCGTACCGCCGACCTCGATCAGGTACCCCGGCGGCAGTTCGGCTCGAATACCAGCAATCTTCTCGTTGATCTGTGCCGTGACCGTCGGGGGTTGCAGCGCTCCATAGATGTCGCCACGCACCGTGACAGTCGGCAGACGATTCCGGCGCCACAACACGCCCTCCTCCATCACGTACTGGATCTTGGCGACCTGCGCGAGTGACACACTCTTGCCCGATGCAGTCGGAATCGACAGCGAGTCGAGCATGCTCAATTGCGCACGTTCGTCGTTCGGTCCCCGCAACACCACATCGATCAACTCGTTGCCTTCCCGGTATTGCGTGATGCGCGAACCCGATACGGAACTGCGCAGGAAATCGGCCAGATCCTGAGAACTGATGCCCATGACCCGCGCCCGATCCTGATCGATCTGCAGGCGGATCACCTTGCTCGGTTCTTCCCAGTCCAGATGCGGGTTCGCAACCTGGTCGTTCGCCTGCATCACTTCGCGGATTTCCCGCGCGATCCGGCGCACGGTCGGCACGTGTTCACCGGACACCCGGAACTGCACCGGGAAACCGACCGGCGGACCGTTCTCAAGCCGCGTGACCCGACCCCGCAACTCCGTGAAATCATCCTCGAACAATTTGATCAGCGATCCACGCAGGATCTCGCGTGCCTCGATCGACTCGGTCAACACGACAAACTGCGCAAAACTCGCGGCCGGCAATTGCTGATCGAGCGGCAAGTAGAACCGCGGCGAACCAGTCCCGACATAGGCCACATAGTTCTGCACGCCTTTCTGCTTCGACAGGAAGGTTTCCATCCGCGCCACGGCACGTTCGGTGGCATGGATCGAAGATCCTTCCGGCAATTTCAGATCCACCATCAGCTCCAGTCGCGTGGAAGCCGGGAAAAACTGCTGTTGCACAAAACGGAATCCGACGCCGGCCAGCAGGAACAACGCAATGGTCGCAACAATCACGGTGCGCCGATTCTCCAGACACCATTCCAGCCACTGGCGGAAGCGCGCGTAAAACCGCCCCTGGTACAGATCGTGTGACTTGCCGTGGACACCTGTTGCGGCCGGCACATGTTCAGGCAGCAGCTTGTAGCCCAGCCAGGGAATGAACACCACAGCGACGATCCAGCTCAGGACCAGCGCGATGGTCACGACCTGGAAGATCGAACGGGTGTACTCGCCCGTACCCGACTGTGCGGTGGCAATGGGCAAGAACCCGGCGGCGGTGACCAGCGTGCCGGTCAGCATCGGAAACGCGGTACTGGTGTACGCAAACGCGGCCGCCCGGATCCGGTCGTAACCCTGCTCCAGTTTCACCGACATCATTTCCACGGCGATGATCGCGTCATCCACCAGCAGGCCAAGCGCCAACACCAGCGCGCCGAGCGAAATCTTGTGCAAGCCGATGCCGAAGTAGTTCATTGCCGCAAAAGTCATCGCCAGCACCAGCGGAATCGAGAGTGCCACCACCAGGCCGGTCCGGAAGCCGAGCGAGAAGAAGCTCACGGCCAACACGATGATCACCGCTTCCGCGAGGGTTCGAATGAACTCGGCGATCGAAGAGCGCACTGCCGTCGGCTGATCGGCTACGCGCGACAGCTCGAGACCAACCGGCAAGGTATTGGCGATCTGTGCCGACGCTTCATCGAGATGTTCACCGAGCCGAACGATGTCGCCACCTTTCTTCATGGCAACCGCAATGCCGATCGCCTCCTGCCCAAGGAAGCGCATGCGCGGACTCGGTGGATCTACGAAGTCACGCCGCACTTCCGCAACGTCACCCAAGCGAAACACGCGTTGTCCGGCCCGGATGCTGATATTGCGGATGGCATCGACGCTGTCGAACGCACCGGATGTGCGCACATATACCCGATCGGTGCTGGTTTCGAAGCTGGCAGCCGGCACCACGGCGTTCTGCGCTTCCAGTTGCTGCACGGCATCGGCAAACGAAATGCCGAACGTCGCGAGCTTCGAATTGGAGATTTCGACGTAGATCCGCTCCTCCTGCAAGCCGATCAGTTCCACCTTCGCGACATCGGGCACACGCAGCAGCTGCAACTGCACGCGCTCGGCGTAGGACTTCAGCAAGGCATAATCAAAGCCGTCGCCGATCAGGGCATAGATATTGCCGAAAGTATCGCCGAACTCGTCGTTGAAGAACGGCCCGACCGCACCCTGCGGCAGCGTGAACCGAACATCACCGACTTTCTTGCGCACCTGGTAGAACAGGTCCGGCAGTTTGGCCGAATCCAGCGAGTCCTTCGCCATGATGAAGACCTGCGATTCGCCCGGACGCGAATAACTCCGGATCCACTCGATCTCGGGCAACTCCTGCAGTTTGGCCTCGACACGGTCGGTGACCTGCTGCGACACCTGCTCGGCCGTCGCGCCCGGCCAGAGTGTCCGCACCACCATCACCTTGAACGTGAACGGCGGATCCTCGGACTGCCCGAGTCGCTGATACGAGAACGTGCCGACCACGGCCAGCACGATCGCGAAATACATCACCAGGGTGCGGTTGCGCAGCGCCCATTCCGAAAGATTGAATCCGAGCATGACCTACCTCGCCATCGCCAGATCGACCGGCTTGATCACCTGACCCGGTCGCAACTTGTGCACCCCGGCCGTGACGACACGATCTTCGGTGGTGAGACCGGCAATGATGGTGACCCCATCCTCGCGATACTGACCTACCTGCACTTCACGCAACTGCACGGCGTTCTTCGCGGGATCAAGAACCCACACCGCCGGCTTGCGATCCTTTTCATGCAACGCCGACAGGGGAATCAGCACCGCAGACGGCGCCGCACTGTCGGTGAAGAACACCCGTGTACTCATGCCGAGTTTGACTGCCTGATCGGCTTCGTCGAAGGCCACCCGTACTGAATAGGTTCGGGTGGCCTGATCGGCCGATGGCGAGACCTCGCGCACCTTGCCGGCATAACGGCTGCCACGTTCGGCCCACAACTGAACGATCACCGGCCGCCCCTTGCCGAACTCGCCCACCCGCGACTCCGGCACATCGATCTGGGTTTCCATTTCGCCACTGCGCGCAAGGCCCACGATCGGTTGTCCAGCCGCGACCACTTGCCCGACTTCCGCGAACCACTGCGTGATCACGCCATCCGCATCGGCGGAAAGGGTCGTATAACTGCTCTGGTTCCGCGCGACATTCAGCTGAGCCTTCGCTTGCTCGAATCGGGCACTCGCCGCTTTCTGCTGGTTCGATCGAGCGTCGAACAGAGCCTGGCTGATGTAGTTTTTCTCGAGCAACTGACGGTGGCGTTCCAATTCGGAATTGGCCAGCGCGAGGTCGGCTTCGGCCGACGCCACGGCTGCCTCGGATGCTGTGCGCTGCAGATCGATGTCCTGGGGCTCCAGCTCAGCGAGCACCTGCCCGGCCTTCACCACCGCGCCATTGTCGACCAGGCGGTCGCGGATCTTGCCGGCGACACGAAATCCCAACGAACTCTGGTAGCGCGCACGGACATCACCGGAGTAACTCTCGATCGCCAGCGCTTCGAGCGCGACCGGATTGGCGACGATGGCGGGCCGCACCACTTCGGCCGCCTTGTCCTTGCCGCCACAACCAGCGATCAGGCCCATCGAAACTGAAAGCACCAGAAGTGCCAAAGGAGACCGCCACCAAGTCCTAGATCGCGCCTGCATGTTGAGCACTCCGGGGTTTGCTTTAATTGAACTGGGCGGTATAGTATTCATTACCAAACTGAACTGTCCAGTATTGTTTCGTGAAATCCGTGAGAAAAAAGCCGTCACCCCCACCCGCTGCTTCAACACGCGCCGCACCCGGCCGACCGAAGGACCTCGCCAAACGCG
This sequence comes from Ahniella sp., assembly GCA_016712105.1. Lineage (GTDB taxonomy): Bacteria > Pseudomonadota > Gammaproteobacteria > Xanthomonadales > Ahniellaceae > Ahniella. Next base: position 86,734 of record JADJRU010000013.1, on the reverse strand, counting down.
AGGCCATCCTCGACGCGGCGAAGTTGCTGTTTGCGAAAGGTGGACTGGACGGGACCAGCATGGACGCAGTGGCCCGCGAGGCTGGCGTATCCAAACTCACGGTCTACAGCCACTTCGCCGACAAGGACGCCCTGTTCAAGGCCGCGGTCCAGTCCAAATGCGAAGAGCAGATGCCGAACGCGCTGTTCCATGTCGACCCGAAGGCACCGATTGCCAAACAACTGCTGGGCATCGCCCAGGGGTTCTACGAACTGGTGTTCAGCGCCGAATCCTTGAGCCTTCATCGCATGATGATCGCCAACGCCGATCACTCGCCACACCTGGCCGCGTTGTTCTTCGAGGCCGGCCCCCAGCAGGTCCTGACCGCGTTCGAACAGTTCCTTCGCGAAGCGGTGCGTGCCGGATCCCTGCAGGTGCGCGACACACGCCAGGCAGCCGGCCATTTTTTCGTGCTGATCAAGGGCATGGAACACATGCGCCACCTGGTGGGTGGCAGTTGCCACAACGACCAGTTCGATCGCGACAAACATCTGAAGAGTGTGGTCGATCTGTTCCTGCGCGCGTTCCGGCCCGATTGATCCTACACTTCGGCCATGCTTGAACTGCTGACCATCCGCCATGCACAGGCTTCATTCGATGCCGACGACTACGATCAGTTGTCGACTCGCGGCGAGTTGCAGGCGGCACGTTTGGGTGCGTTCCTGGCAGCCGATCACGGACTCGGATTCGAAGTTGTCGTCGTGGGTGCAATGAACCGGCACCAACAGACCTGGGCAGCAATTGAACAGGCGTATGGCGCACAATCAAGACCCTTGCCGGAAGCGATCATCGATCCGGCCTTCAACGAGTTCGATCACGGCGCGGTGTTGTCGGCATTCCTGAAGAAATATCCCGAGCATCCCGCCAGCCATCGCGGCCGGATGCCCGACAAGAGTGACCGCAGCGGCATCGCCCAATTCATCATGTCGGCCTTGCAGGCCTGGTCGCAGGGCTTGCTCGAAGATGAACTCGACGAAGGCTGGTTCGGCTTTCAGCGTCGGGTGCGCCAAGGGATTGCCGAACTGTTCAAAACTCACGCCGGCCGCGAACGAGTGATGCTGGTGAGTTCCGGTGGCGTCATCGCGCAGATTGCAGGCCATGCCCTCGCCGTACCCGACGCGCGACTGATCGACTTCAATCTGTCGCTGATGAATACCGGCATGAGCACCTTCCACTGGCGTGGCGCAAGCCTGCATCTGCAGAACTGGAACACGCTGCCGCATTTGGTCGGCGTTGAAGGCCGCGCGCTGCACACCTATTTCTAGGTCCGCCAAAGCCCGGGCCCGTCGTTGCGCCTCACGAGAATCTCAGGCTAGCATCGGGACGCGAGTGACCCGAGGCAGAATCATGATCCATCGTTGGATACGGCTTGCCTTTTTGGCGACTTTCATCACCATGAGTCAGGTCGGCATCGCGCAGACTCCTGCTCCGATCCTGGCGACGCGTGGCATCCAAGGTGACACGACTGGAACCTCTACGGTGGCCGCACCGGTGCGCGGCATATCCGAGGATGGGCGTTTCGTGATGATCGAAACGCAGGGGGTGAACCTTGCGCCCGGCATTCAGGACACCAACCTGACAACCGATGTCTATTTGCTCGACCGAAGCAACACGAGCTGGCAATTGGTCAGTCGGCGCCTCGGTGAGGCGACCACCACGGCCAGCGGACAATCCTTCGGCGTCGACATGACGCCAGACGGCCGGTGGGTCGTGTTCCGGTCATCCGCGAACAACATCGTTCCCGGTGTCATCGACACGAATGGCACTGCCGACGTGTTCCTGTTTGACCGGTCCACCGCTACCACCATACTCGTCTCCCGATCGGGTGCGTCGCCTACTGTGTCGGCAAACAATGCATCGTTTGGACGGGGAATCAGTGATGACGGCCGTTATGTCCTGTTCGAATCCGATGCGTCGAACATCGCGGGCTCCGATGCCAATGCACTGTCCGACCTGTTCTTGTTTGACCGATTGGACGGATCGGTCCGCCTGGTCACGAATGCCGACGGTGCGCCGACGACCGCGGCAAACGGTGATGCACTGATCGGACGGCTGAGTGCAGATGGCGCTCGAGTGCTTTACTTGAGTACTGCAACCAATATCAGTGCCCTGGTGACTGATGCGAATGGGGGCAGTGACGCTTGGCTCTGGTCCCGGGATACCGGGACTGCCGCATTGATCTCACGCAGCGCGGCATCTGCTTCGACCACGGGTTCCGGGTCCGTGTCATTCGCTTCGTTGGCATCGAGTGGTGATTGGGTCGCCTATGCAACATCGGCAACCAACGTGATCAGCGGGATCACTGACAACAACGCCAGTACCGACGTTTACCGGTGGGCTCGGGTTGGTGGTGCGACCGATTTGGTATCGTCTTCGGCAACCGACCCGATGACCACAGGCAACAGCGGCACGACCGTCTCACGAATCAGTGCCGACGGCGCCTGGACGACCCTGTCTTCGTCATCCACGAATCTGGTGTCTGGACTGACCGACACAAACAACACCGCCGACCTCTTCGTTCGTGATCACGGCGGAAGTACGACCCTGTTGATCTCGCGTGCGGACGACATCGCTACCCAAACGCCCGTTCTGACGAGCACCTTGTGGGACGTCACCAGCGATAGCCGATACTTCCTGTTCTCGACTCAGGCCAACAACGTCGGCGGTGGGGTGGATGACGGAAACGGAGTCGGCGCAGACGTGTTCGTGTTCGACCGAGTCGCCCAATCCACTCGATTGGTGTCGCACAAAGCGAACGAACCCACCACAACACCGACCGACAGCCCAGCCTCGTTCTCGACGGCGTTGAGCGATGATGGCCGCTGGGCTCTGTTCTACAGCACTTCGGCGCAACTCGTATCGGGTGTCACCGACTACAACGGGGCATTCGATGTGTTCTTGAAGGATCTTCAGGGTGGCACGCTGTCCCTGCTCTCCCGCGCGGCCCAGGTTGCCACCAATACGCCCTCGGGCAGCATGGAATTGCAGGGCCTCAGCAATGACGGGCGCTGGCTGTTGTTTGGATCGTTTGCGCCCAATGTGGTGGGAACAACCGATGCCGGACCCGCCAAAGACCTGTTCCTGTTTGATCGCGATACGCAGGCGACACAACTTGTCAGCCGCCGAAACGGCAGTAGCACCGTCACCGACAACAACGCCGGATCGGCTGTACTGGCTCGCTCCGGCAATCGTGTCGCTTACAACTCCGGATCGACGGATGTATTGGCTGGCATCACCGACAACAACAACGCGTTTGACCTCTACGTCTACGACCGATCCACTCAATCCGTGCAACTTGCAAGCCCTGCCGCTGGCCAGAGTCAGATCACTGCCAATGGCGAGTCTTCACCGCGCGCCCTGAGTGCCGATGGCCGCTACGTGCTGTTCCAGAGTGCGGCCACCAATCTTGTGGTCGGCGCGACCGATGCCAACAGTCAACGCGACGTTTTCCTTCATGACACCCAGTCGGGCACGACCATGCTGATCTCGCGGGCACTTCTGGCAATCCGCTGCAGACTGCGAACAATCGATCGGATGGTCATGCAGTGAGCGCCGACGGACGATGGGTGGTGTTTTCGTCTCTGGCGACCAACATTCTGAACGGGATCACTGATACCAACGCCGGCAACGACCTGTTCCTGTTCGATGCCAGCACAGCCACAACGACGCTGATTTCCCGCGCGTCGACAGGTACCGCAACAACCAATGGCGAGTCGGTGTTCGGCGCTCAGAGCGAGGATGGCAATTGGGTCGTTTTCGAAACCTTCGGAACCAATCTCGTGGCCGGCGTAACCGACACCAATGCGCAACCGGATGTCTATCGCTTTGATCGCAATCTCGCCGTGCTGACGCTTGCCAGCCATGCCGCAGGCGCCGCCACAACCACAGGCAACCAAGGTTCGCGTGCTCCGTTCGTTTCCGCCGATGGCCGTTACCTTGCCTATTCGAGTATCGCCACCAATCTTGGAACGGGCATTACCGACGGCAACAACGATTTTGATGCGTGGATCTTCGATGCGGCATCCGGGGCGAACACTCTGCTGTCACTTTCCCAGTCCAACCAGAACCAGACCGCGAGTGCCGGTTCTGTGGTGACCGCCATCAGCAGTGATGGATCGTTCGTCGCGCTGCGCAGCCTGGCAGGCAATCTCGCCCAGGACTTCGATCTGAACAGTGCGCAGGACGCCTTCGTCCATCATGTCCCCTCGCGGACCAACAAACTGATGTCGCGCCGGGCCGGAACAAACGGCCGACAACCGCCATTCAGTGGCGCATCGTTGAGCACCTTGATGTCAGCCGACGCCGGCACGTTCCTGATGACCAGCGCCAGTACGGAGCTCGTATCTGGCATCAACGACGGCAACGGAGTCGATGACCTGTTCGTCGCAAGGGATGCGGCTGTCGTACTCACCGACAGCTTCGAGTAACTCGCAGCTTGGGCACCTTGCCCAAACAAAAACGGCGAAGCCCAAGGCTTCGCCGTTCTGGAAGGCACGACCGACCCGATTACAGGTCGTCGTTACCCTTGGACAGATCGTCGTCGGCCACTTCCTGCGCTTCCCATTCCAGGGCTTCGCGTTCGGCGCGCTCCCGTTCCTGACGCTCGATTTCGGCCAGCAACTCGGGCGTGATCTTGCGGCTGGCGATCTCGCGCAGCGCAACGACGGTCGGCTTGTCGTTCTCGTGGACAACCAGCGCTTCGGCACCCTTCGACAGCTGACGCGCGCGCTTGGTCGCCATCAACACGAGTTCGAAGCGGTTATCGACAACTTCCAGGCAGTCTTCAACGGTAATGCGGGCCATAATTCATCCACTCCCAGTTTGGGACAAGAAACAAGCCCAACAGGATAGCGGAAGGGCCGGGACTTGACAAACCGCGGGTCTGAGACCCGCGGTTTGATGCCAGGGATCAGTCCTCGAAGCCGTCGGCGAACACGAACGACAGCTCACATTGCGGCGGAATCGTGCTGCTCGCCACCTCGTCACCCCGCGCGAAAGTACCGCCCACGGCACCGGTACCCAGCCCCTTGGCCGCAAAGGCACGCCAGATCGAACAGACATTGGCGCCGGTGTTGTTGGCCTGATCCGCCGCAATGATGGCATCACGTGCCTGCACCATGGTCGGTTGGCAGGGCTGCAACTTCATGCCATCAATGACCAACTGGATGGTCAGATTGTTGCCGCCCGTACCGGTGTAGAGATTCGAGCTGTAGCCGTATTGATTGACAAGCTGCCAGTAGAGGTTCCACACCGCACCAGCCCAGATTTCGCCGACACCATGCGGCGCATTCGTGGCCGACACGTTGGCGTATGTCTGCGGACTGACGGCCGGCACCGTCGAGTACGGGAAGTTCCGGATACCAGGGCCTGTTGCCGCAGGCTGGAAGGCCGAGAAGGTGCCGATGAACCGCGGCGTGAGCGCGGTATCGCCTGGTTTGGCATGCATCACCAATGCCCAGAAATCACTCCACCCTTCGCCCGCTTGTTCGGATGTCTGGCCACCCCCGATATTCGTGCCGAGACAGCTGGTATTGGACGGACCACCCGTCAGGCGATTGGAGATGCCGTGGCCATACTCGTGCCCGATGATGCCGGCATCGAAGTCGGAATCGCGATCAGCGCCCGCCTTGCGGAGCGACAGACTCACGCCCGGACTGGGTAATTGCGCCCGAAACAGATTGCCATCCGCCTGGCTCACCATGACCGCGCGCAAGGTCGTTACCGCTGCACCATTGGCTCCGGGCCCCATTGATCCCGGTGGCGCGGCCGTATTGTTGACGACGACCATCCCGGTGGCACCGGCATTCTGGGCATTCAGACCCTTCAACCCGAATTCGCAATTACCTCGATCAACCAAAGCGATTTTGCCGGCAAGGCTGCCGGCCGCCATCGCCTCGCACATGTCGGTATTCGAAACGCCTGCTCCATCATTGACGAGTTGCATGTCACCGGTCACGCCGACAGCGTCGATCACCGCGCCGAACGCCGCGGGCACACCAAGATAACTGCCTGCCAATGCTGCCGGCGCGGTCACGAACACTTCGGCTGGCGCAGACCAGCGAAACATCTGCATTCGCGGTGCGGCCCCATCAGGCGGAGTCCCGAAATTCGCATTGTTGGTTCCCGAACCATCGATCGCGTCGGCCTGCACGCCATCGGATCCAGCACCACCACGACCATAGTTATTGACCTGGAAATTGCCACCCGCCTCATCGAATCCGTACTGGTACGTGAGGTCATGCATGATGTTGTTCCAGTAGAACAAGCTGACGATCGACGCAGACAGATTGCTGCCGGTCGCCGGATCGACTGCCGGAGTATGGGCAAAGTCGAACACCAACGGCGAGACGCCCGAACCTGTCGGCCGGAAGCCACCAGAGTCGTTGGCATCCAGATCGTCTTGTGCGGACACATTGTTGCCGCGGGTATCCGTGAACTCCACGCCTGCGACTCCGTTGGTGTCGTGCCAGCCAAACGGCGAGGCAAGCGGGTCCGACGGATCAGAGACCAACTGGTGGGTGGTATCGACCGCGCTTTCGGCCGGGAATGGATACACCCGGTACTGAACAAAAGGGCCGCCTTTCTGGTGCCCAGCCTCGACGTGCGCAACCCAACTGGTTCGGTCCAGTACTTCGCCTGTTTCGGCATCGACACGCATCGACCACCAACCGGAACCCTCCGTCTCGCGAATCACCAGATCCCAGACAAGCCGGACGCTCTGGCGATCGAGACTGGGTTGGTAGACCAACCGAACCGGAATCGGGTCTGCCGAAATACCGGCCCAAGCCCAAACCTGGCGGGCATTCCGACCTTGAGCGGGTGTCGTCCGTGTCATCGGACTGCGCGATTCGAGCCCAAGGTCCGCGGCGGCGGCGGCGATGGCTGCGCCGGCGTCGATGAGTTGCACACGCCCGACATCGGCCTTGGCCGCAAGATTCGGAACAAACCCGTTGTGAAGGTTGATGATGCTGCCGTCGCGCGCGACGTTGATGGCGATGTCACCATTCCACACCTCAATGCCTTCATGAACCTGGCGCCAGTAAATATGGCGCACACCGTTGTGGCGCGTGGCGTAGTCGTCCCTGATCTCCATTTCCGCGACATCCGCTTCAGTCAGTCCAAGCGTCGAACGGTTTTGGCCGAGATAGTCCAGGGCCAAGGATTTCGCTTCACCTTCCTGCGCACCTGTGAGGAACGGGATTCGCCCGTCGGCACGCACCGCGGCATGTGCCGTGGGCAAGGCCAGACCAAGACTGAGCGCAAGCGCCATGGCAATACGATGTGGTCGAACATGAACCATGGGGCACTCCGTAGTGTGGGAAGATCCCGAATCTATCCCGTCCGTTTCTCCCGGCGCAATGTGCCGACCGGGTATCTGCGCTTCAGGACAGAGCTCAGGCCCAATCCCCGCGCAGCGCGCGGACGCGTTCCTCGAGTTTTGCTGCAGTCACATCCGCTGCCGGCCAGGCCGGATCGACCGACAGCCCGATCCGGGACCAAAAGCGTCGCGGCAAGCGCGCCCGCTGCAGCGCCGAATCCCGCCGCGAAAAGATGCTGCCCCACATGCCGCGCAAAGCCATCGGCACCACCGGCACCGGGCGACTGGCAAGGATCCGTTCAATGCCGGAACGGAACGGATTGATCTCGCCATCGCGCGTGAGCTGACCCTCGGGGAAGATGCCCACGACCTCGCCTGCATCCAGCGCTTTTTCGATTTCGGCATAGGCGCGAGCCAACATCTCCGGGTCTTCCTTCGCCCCTGCAATCGGAATGGCCCGGGCAGCACGGAACAGCCAGTTCACGACGGGCATCTGGAAGATCTTGTAGTACATGACAAACCGCATGGGCCGGCGCACGGTGCCACCGACGATCAAGGCATCCATGAAACTCACGTGGTTACACGCGACGATCGCCGGGCCCTCTTCGGGAATGTTGTCGAGGCCCTTCAAGTCGATGCGGTACAGCAGGTTGATGAAGATCCAGACCAGGAACCGCATCAGGAATTCCGGCACCAGCGTAAAGATGTAGATCGCCACGATCGCATTCATGATCGCCGTGGCCAGCAACAACTGCGGGATCGTCAGACCGATCTTGGCAAGCAGGCCGACCGAAATGATCGACGCGATCACCATGAAGATGGCATTCAGAATATTGTTCGCCGCAAACACCCGCGAACGTCGTTTGGGATCGGATCGGCTCTGGACGAGCGCGAACAGCGGCACGATGAAGAAGCCGCTGAACAGGGCCATGCCGACCAGGTCGACGAGCACCCGTTTGGCGCCGGGCATCGCCAACCATTCGGTGATGCCGAGGCCCCGTGCGGTGACGGCCTCCGGCCATGCAAAGTAGATATCGGCGCCAAACAGGGTCATGCCGATCGCACCGAAAGGCACGAGACCGATCTCGACCTTGTGGCCCGACAGCTTTTCGCACAGCAGCGAACCGAGCGCGACACCGACCGAGAACACGGCCAGCAGTCCGGTGTAGACCGCCGGGCTGCCGCCCAGCACTGACGAGGTGTAGACCGGCAGCTGCGTGAAATAGATCGAACCGAAGAACCAGAACCAGGAAATGCCGAGACAGGACAGGAAGACCGTACGATTGCTCCGCAACTCCGCGACATTTCTCCAGGTCGCGCGGAACACGTTCCAGTCCAGTTGAAGGTCGGGATCGACGGGCGCCGTTTTGGGCATCAACCAGGCCGTCAGCAGGCCGAGCGCCGCGAGGACGATCGTGCAGAGCCCCACCCAACCCGCCCCGCCTTCGGGCATCGCGATCAGGCTGGTCCCGAGGATGGTGCCGAGCAGGATGGCGATGAACGTCGCCATTTCGACCAGTCCGTTCCCGCCGACCAGTTCTTCGGACTTCAGCACCTGCGGGAGGATGCCGTACTTCAGCGGCCCAAACAGCGTCGAGTGAACCCCCATCAGGAACAACAGGGCCAGCAGCAGGTGCACGTCCTGACGCACAAAGGCCATCGCGCCGACGATCATGATGGCGAGTTCCAGCACCTTGACGGCCACCGCAATACGCGACTTGTCGAACTTGTCCGCCAACTGCCCGGAAATGGCCGAGAACAGGAAAAACGGCAGGATGAACAGCCCTGCCGCCAGATTGGTCAACCCATGTTTGGCCTCGTCGTTCAAACCCACCATGACAAACGTGACCAGCACGATCAGCGCATTCTTGAAGACGTTGTCGTTGAACGCTCCCAGCGCCTGGGTCAGGAAGAACGGCAAAAACCGGCGTTCGGTGAGCAGGCCGAATTGACTGTGCGACATGGGCGGATTCCTGGACTGCGCCGAGCCTAACAAAACCGCCGCGCCACGGCACCCAAAGCTCGTTGGTGGCACAGATTGACGCCCGGGGTCGCACCGCAGCTTGTGAAATTCGCTCGTGATGTTCAGAATCGACCTGTAACCGGGGAGATCCGTGTCGCACACCGACAATCTCAGTACCCATCGGCTTCGGATGCCGTCGCAGCGCTTTCTGGTGCCGCGAACGCCCCGCGGAGTCGGTCGGCTCAATGAACGCATCGAGGAGTGGCTGCCGGAAGCCGGCGCACCGATCGAGGTTGCGCGGTCGTTGTGCGTCTGTATCGATGAGCTTCTGGCCAACGTGGTCATGCACGGCAATCGGGAAACCAGCCCGATCGATGTGCATGTCATTTGCGAGGCCAAACGCGTGATCGTCGAATTGTTGTATCGCGCCGAAAATTTCGATCCGACGACCCGTCCTGCGCCCGATCTCTCTGAATCGATCACCAGCAGGCAGATCGGCGGACTGGGGATCCATCTGGTGCGCAACCTGACCGACGTGTTCCAGTACAAGTTCATGAACGGCCAGAATCACATCCACCTTGAAAAGTTCTATTGAGCCTGCCCAACACCGCGCGCCGCGCGTTGAGCGGCCCGATCGAACCGTTCACCCTGATCGCTGCATGTCTGCGGCGCGGAACCTTGCCATGACCGATCTTCAGCATGCCCATGCCCTACCCGGCCGCATTTACCACGGCGCCGACGCGCATGATTTCGATCGTGCCCAGATCCTTCGACGCAGCTGGCAGTTACTCGGCAATCTGAGCCAACTCGCGGACACCGGCGATCACATCGTCGGCGACATCGGCGATGTCCCGGTGCTCATCGTTCGCGATGAAGAAGGTCGCCTGCGTGGCTTCGAGAACATTTGCCGGCATCGTGCGGGCCCGTTGGCGACCTGTGCAGGTCGTGGCGCAAAAGCCTTGCGGTGCCGCTACCACGGCTGGACATACACCTTGTCCGGACAACTTCGTGCGGCAACGGAAATGGGCGAGGCACTGGACTTCGCCACCCAGGACATCCGACTGCGTGACATCCATGTCGCGGTCTGGCGTGGACTCGTTTTCGCCGCACTCGATCCGCATGTCACGCTCGATGAGCTCATGCGCGGCACGGAAACGCGTCTGGGCGATCGCGATTTTTCGCACTATCGATTCGACCGGCGCGTGAGTTATCCGGTGGCCTGCAACTGGAAGGTCTATGTCGAGAATTACCTCGAGGGCTATCACGTGCCGCATGTCCATCCGGCGCTGAATGCCATGCTCGACTACCGCAGTTACGTCACCATCGCCGAACATTGGCACAGCCTGCAGTGGAGCCCGCTGGAGAACGCCAGCGCGGGCAATTTCTATGGCGACGGCGACGCGCTGTATTACTGCCTGTGGCCGAACACGATGTTGAACATCCTGCCGAACCGTCTGCAGACGAACCGCGTGATCGCCACTGGTCCGGACACCTGTCAGGTCGACTTCGACTACTACTATCCGGAAGGTGATTCCGCCGCAGAACTCGAGCGCCGCGCCACCGACCAGCGTTTCAGCGAAGAAGTCCAGGCCGAGGATGCCGAGATCTGCATGCAAGTCCAGAAAGCTCTGGCCAGCGGTCGTTACCAGCCCGGACGAATCAACCCGAAGCGGGAGAACGCCGTATTCCATTACCACCAACTGCTTCGCGATGTTTACGGCGAACGCGCAGGCGACTGATGGCCTCGATCCGCTGACCGCGACCAGCGCAGAATCGGTCGTTCGATCAGAACCCACGACAGACCGGCCAACAGCATAGTCAGGCCGAACGCGGCCATCTGGCGAAACACGCCTGGCCACGACGGATCTGCCCAGTGCCGGATTGCCATCATCGCCGGTACATGCCACAGGTAAACGCCGTAACTGACCACGCCCAAAGCGCGCAGCGGCCAGTTCTGGAGCAATCGAGCGGCCAGATTCGGACCTCCGGCCAGCGCAAACAAAAGCATCGCCAATCCAGCTGCAAACAGGCTATTGAGGAACATCCCGGTCGGAAACTTCACCTGGGCCTGCGACAACTGCGGCCAGGCCAGCACCCCGCACACAACAACAAACCCACGGCGGCGATCGGCAGACGCCGGCCCGGCGTCTGCCCGATCCCGTTCAACAAGGCGACAGCGGCAACCATACCGAACAGAAACTGTTCGAGTCGCCCGGGCAGCAAGCTGAGCCAGGCCGATAGCCAGGGCGAGGTTCCATCGTGCAGCAACAGCCAGCCGCGATAAGCGAGAACCATGGCCAAAACCACCAGAATGGTTGTCAGCATGCTTCGGCGTAGCCCCCACCAGAGCAGCGGGAACAACACGTAGAAACCAAGCTCGACCGGTATCGACCACCACGGCCCCACGAGCGGTTGCAGTGGAGTACCCCCGACGTGGAACGCCAGACTGAACTGGTTGGCATAGTCGCTCCAACCCGGCCACGGGAAGATCCATGTCAACCCGGCAGCGCCCACCAGCACACCAAGAACCAGCATCTGCGCGTAGAGGGCCGGCAGGATACGCAGGGCGCGACGGCGGTAAAACCCGCGCCAATCGACGGCCGATGTTTGTCCAGCGAGCCAGGCCAGCAAAAATCCCGACAGCACGAAAAACACGTCAACCCCGAGGAACCCGCGGGCAAACACCGGCATTGGCGCCACCAGATGGTGCAAATGAAAGCCGAAGACCAGCAGCGCAGCCAAACCACGCAAGCCGGTCAGGGCGGGCAGTTCGAGGGGATCCCGGGGCAAGGCGGCAGTCTGCGTCATGACTGCAGTATCCCATTTGCGCACGAACCGGCCCACATCGAACATTCTGTTTGCAGGGTGCGAGTGCCAATACAGGCCGGATTACGACAATTCGGCTGCTGCGTTCGTGCGACACTAGCCGCCAACGACCCTAAAGCTACTTGAGGAGTGCTACATGACCCTGGCGCACCGAATTTTGAATCGCGGACTGGCGCCCTTGGCCAGACTTGCGATCCTGCCCGCCGTTTTGGTGTTTGCAGCACTGCTCGCCCCCGGAACAGCCCAAGCGGTCAGTGGTTGCCAGTTGCAGTTTGCGTCGCCGGACATCGCGACCACCACCCCCAATGGCACCGTCAATTTTACGGCCTCCATCGCTGAATTCTCAGGCTGCACGGGGGCGAGCGGTACAATCGGCATCACGACGAACACCACGGGGCCGGGCAACATCACGCCGTTGACGTTCTCCGGCGGCCTGAACGCGACTATCCCGTTTTCGGTGACCGCCGGCGCTACGCCAGGCTTCATGGAAGCCACCGTGACGTGCACAGCCGGTTGCGCAGCGGTCACCACGCTCACCTTCCAGATCACCACGAACAACTTCACCCTGACCCCCGGCGGACAACCCGTGTTGCGGACACAGGTGAACGTACCCGTGACGGTGAATGCGCGCGCGCTGCGAAATGGTGCCCCTTACGCCGGCGCCAGCGTCGACTATGACGTGACCGGCCCGGGTTTGTTCACGTTCAATCCGACTTTGCCGGTGATCTCCGATGGCAGCGGCAATGCGGTCACCCAATTCTCGGCCGACACCGTAGGCGCCTATCTTCTTGACGGCGACTACTGCAACCCGGATCTGACGCAGAATTGCAGTCCAGTCGGCACCAGTTTCACTGTCCTGGTTGGCACAGCGCTTCAAGCCGCCATAGGCAACCCCTTGGGCGGCAATGCGAACACGAGTTTGCCGCCGGTCAAGGTCGTCGCTCTCGATGGCGGCCTCCCAGCGGCCAACATCCCGATCACATGGGCCATCCAATCCGGCAATGGCTCGATTGGCGCCACCACGAACACCACCGATGGCGCGGGCGAAGCCGGCGCCGTGGTCAACCTCGGCAACTCGCCAGGCACAACCGTTGTGCTGCGAGCCACGCGCACCGACACCTCGCAGTTCGTGGATATCCCGCTGGCGATCAACGACGTCTACACGCTCACCGCCGTGAGCCCGCTGACCTTGACCGCGCAGGTCAATCAGCCGCTTCCGATCACCGCGCGTTACCTGCTGAACAGCGCCCCGAATCCAAACAACGTGAACTGGAACGTCGGCCCGTCAGGTCCCATTCTGACGCCCCCGTCAGTGCCCCCCAATGGCACGGGCGACGCCACCACGACGTTCCTGTCAGCCTCGACAGGCACCTACACAGTCACTGCGAACGGCGCGTGCGGCACACCGGTTCCTGGATGCCCGCCAGCACCCGTAATCTTCACCGTCAACGTGGTCAATCCCACATTGAATGCGGGTGCGGACGTCGAAGCCAACCCCGGCGAGAACATCGTCCTGTCGGCCACGGCATTAAACGACGGTTTGCCGGCGGCTGGCGTGACCGTGAACTGGACGCTCAATACCGGCACCGCCACCCCAGCCAATGGCAGCTCGATCACGAACGGAGCCGGCATTGCCACATTCCCGGTGCTTGTCGGCACCGCCGTACCGTCGGTTGTGACCTACACCGCGACTCGCGCCGATGCGCCGAGTGCCACCGATGCGGTCTCCATCACGGTCGTCGCGCCCACGGTGACCTTGATTTCCGGCAACAACCAGACTGGCCTGACGAGCACCACCACACTGCTGCCACTGGTCGTCGAACTCCGTGACGGCAAAACCATCAGCAATCCTTTGCCGGGCAAAACCATCAGTTGGGGTACTCAATCCGGCCCGGCATTCCCGCAGGCCGGCAGTTCGGTGACCGACGGCGCCGGCCGCGCCAGCGTGTTCGCGAACTATGGCGCCAGCGGCGGTGCCAGCGTAATCCGCGCCTCCGACGCCGGCCCCGGTCTCGCGTTCACCGACTTTTCGCTGACCAGCCTTCTGCCTACGCTGGTTCGCGTGAGTGGGGATGGCCAGACCGGTGCACCGGGCGCAACCCTCGCGCCTTTGGTCGTCCGTCCGGAAAACAACACCGTGCCAGCGCCCGGTGTGACCATCAATTGGGTCGTGAGCAGCGGCAGCGCCACCTTGTCCGGCCCGTCATCCATCTCGAATGGCAGTGGCCTCGCCACAATCATCCCGACCCTGCCGATCAACGGCGGCACCTCGCAGATCACCGCCAGCCGTGCCGATGCACCGGGGGTCCAGACCATCTTCACGATCAGCAGCAACGGTCTGCTGACAGTGCTGTCCGGAGACGGCCAGCAAGGTGCACCGAATGCACCGGGTCCACAACCGTTGGTCGCGCGCCTCAATGCCGGTGCCAGTCCAGTGGCCGGAGCCACGGTGACCTGGTCGGTCGTCAGTGGCGCAGGTTCGGTCAATCTGGGCGGCACCCCCAGCATCACCGATCCGAACGGCGATGCGTCGCTCGGTTTCAGTTTCGGCAGCACACCCGGCGTTGCCACAGTGCGCGCCAGCGCCTTTGGCGGCACCACGATCGCCGACTTCACCGTGACCACTGCGCCACTCGACCTCACGGTGTTCAGCGGGGATGGCCAGACCGGCTTGCCGGGAAGCGCCCTCGCCCAACCACTGGTGGTGTTGGCCGACAGTGCGGGTACGCCGAATGCTGGTGTGACGATTGATTGGAGCGTCAGCGGTGCGGCAACCCTGTCGCAACCGAGCACGATCACGGATGGCTCCGGTTTGGCAAGCGTCAACCTGACCTTGGGGAATGCCGTCGGTCCGGTTCAAGTCACCGCCCGGCGCAGTGATTCAGGCGCTACGGTCACGTTCATCGCCATCGCCACAGGCCGCCTGCTGCCGGTCTCCGGCAACAACCAGGTCGGCGCGCTGAATGCGACGGCAGATGCACCACTCGTGCTGGCACTGATCGACGATGCCAGTGTCGGGATCGGAGGCCAGTTGATTCAATGGCGCGTGTTGTCCGGTGCCGCGGTGCTGGCCTCCGGAAGCAGCGTGACGGCTGCCAGCGGTCAGGCCTCGATGACGTTCCGATACGGCGCCACGGCGGGCCCGATCCAGATCGAGGCCAGTGCCTTCGACGGCCTGCTGCAGACCCTCTTCACTGCCAATGGCACGATCGGCAATCTGAGTATCGTCGCCGGCCAGAATCAGTCGGCTCCGGTCGCCACCGTGTTGCCGGTGGCCTTCAGGCTCCGCGTCACCGAGGGCGCCGTGGTTGCCGGCAACGCCAAGGCGCGTGCAGGCATTCCGGTGACCTGGACAGTCACCAGCGGTGGCGGCACGCTGACTCAACAGACCAACCTCACCGACAGTGCCGGTGAAGCCACTGCGACACTGCGCCTGGGATCAGCCCGCGGCCTGAATCGCGTGGTCGCCAGCGTGGCGGGCAGCGGCACACTCGAGTTCCTGGCCACCGGCCTGCTCGAGAATGCAGCGTTGAGCGCAGTGAGCGGCAACCAGCAGACGCTGCCGACCAACACGGACTCCGAACCACTGAAAGTGCGCCTTGCGGATAGCGGTGGCCGCGCCGTCGACGGTGTCGTGGTGCAATGGACCGGCGACAACGTGCTTCTGTCGGCCGAGACCTGCACTACCGATACAGCGGGTGAGTGCAGTATCCGCGTCCGCGTGGATCTCCCGGGTCCCGCCAGCGCGACCGCGCGCACGTCGAGTCCAAACGCCGGCCCCCTGGTGTTTACGCTGAATGGTGCGGTCGCCGAACTCACCAACCTCACGCCGGAACAAGGTGCCATCGCCG
Source organism: Ahniella sp. (assembly GCA_016712105.1). Taxonomy (GTDB): domain Bacteria; phylum Pseudomonadota; class Gammaproteobacteria; order Xanthomonadales; family Ahniellaceae; genus Ahniella. The sequence goes on along the minus strand of JADJRU010000013.1, from coordinate 70,737 downwards.
ATGCCATCGATTCGGCGTGTCCGGCTCTGGCCGCACTGGGCAACACTCGTACGCCCGCCGAAAATGATCTGTTCCAGCGATGCCGGGAAATTGTCGATGCGGCCGGTATCGACCCCAATGCAGCCAGCGAAGCACTGGAAGCGCTCTTCCCGGATGTGGCACTCGTACAATCCAATGCTTCGCTGCTGGCGGCACAAGCCCAACTCGGCAACATCAAGGCGCGGATGACCAACCTGCGCGGCAACATGCCGACGAATGCCCTGTCCGGCCTGACGATGACCGGGCCCGGCGGGCAACTCGGCTTCGGCGAACTGCTGGGCTACCTGCTGAATGCCGACGACACCGGCACCCCCGAAGCAGGTGCAGCGTTCTCGCGCTGGGGTTTCTTTGCATCCGGTCAACTCGGGCGCATCGAGGCCGATGGAAGCTCGGTCAATCCTGCCTATGACATGGACATCAATGGCCTGACCGTCGGTGTCGACTACCGGAAATCCGACCGCCTCGTCCTCGGTGCCGCATTGGGCTACACACGCCAGGATGCCGATCTCGCCGGCGACACAGGCACGCTCGACACTCAGGGCTACAGCGTTTCCGGTTACGCCAGTTACTACTACGGCACCAATTGGTATCTGGACAATGTGGTCACCTGGGGACGCAACAGCTACGACATGGAACGTCGCATCCGTTATTCGCTGCCGCGTGCCGGCGGTGGCATCAGCACGGTCGACCAGACCGCACGTTCGAGCAGTGATGGCGACATGTTGTCCCTTTCGGCCACGATCGGACGCGACTTCCAGCGGGACGCCTGGAGTTTTGGTCCCTATGGTCGGCTGACCTGGTCCCGGTTCGGATTCGATGAAGCGGTCGAAACACTGCAATCGCAGTCCGGCGCCGGCCTCGGCATGATCATCGATACGCGTGACGTGACATCCATCCTGGGTGTCGTCGGCGGTCGCGTCAGCTTCACGCACAGCACGAACTGGGGCATTCTCATGCCCAACCTGTCGCTGGAGTGGGAGCACGAGTTCAAGGACGACCCCGGCGTGATCGAAGCCCGGTTCATCAACGACCCGACCGGCACGCCGATCGTGGTGTCGGGTGAATCGTACGACAGCGATTTCATGCGACTGGGCCTGGGCCTGTCGATGGTGTTCGCAAACGGCAAGTCAGGATTCGTGCTCTACGAACGCAGCCTCGGCCGCAGCGATTTCAGTGAGGACAACCTCAACCTGGGTCTGCGCATCGAGTTCTGATGATCCCTTTTTATGGATGCGCCTGCCCGGCGCATCCTGTGCCTTGAGCGAAGCCGTACGCCGATGAGCCTTGAATTGATGGTGTTCGTGCCGGATTCGGCACCCACCGAACCCGATGACTTTTTCGACTGGTTCGACGACCAGACGGAATGGGACGAAGACCACTCCTATCGCGACCCGAAAGTCGCCGCGCCGCCGCTGCAGGCCTGGTTCAAGGCCGTCAGCGCCCGATTCCCCGTGCTCGGCGTCAAGCGCCAGACTGAATACGACACCGAGTACAGCATCGGCCGCGAGATGATCCACGCCGTTTTTCCGCGTGGAAACGAAGAGGCCGTTCGTGAACTGGTGTTCGATCAGGCCAGCATCCACCGCCTGGGCGTGTTCGAAGCCAGCTCGGAAGACGGCGCCATCTGGTGGCCGGACGCACGCGGCACGTTCCATCGTCGATGAGTCGATCCGCGCCTCTGCCCTGCCCTTGCGGCAGTCCGCGTTACGACACCTGCTGTGCGCCGTTTCACCATGGCGATGCACTGGCCGGTACCGCCGAACAATTGATGCGCGCGCGTTACAGCGCCTACGTGATGCATCAGGTTCCGTTCCTGTTGGCCAGCTGGCATTCCAGCACGCGCCCGTCGGACACCGAGCTGATGACCGCCGACGCACTGGCGCTGACTTGGCTGGGCCTCAGCGTCAAACGCCACGAACAGCAAGGTGACACCGCAACCGTCGAATTTGTCGCGCGCTGCAGACGAGGCGGTACGTCGGCCCAACGCCTGCATGAACTCAGTCGATTCGTGCGCGAACAGGGTCGCTGGTACTACGTGGACGGTGATTTTCTCGGGTAGTGCGGAAATCAGCCCACTGGGGATGGAAGTGGCCTCTTGTTCAACCGCGCCCAAATCGGGCCGAGATCATTCCGGGGCGTACGTACACTGGTCCAGATCGCGACGAATGAGCGGGTGACTGCTGAAACAACGCCAATCGATGATGCCGGTATCCGGGCGATAATCGGCCCGCAACTCGACGCGGAAACGCTGTCCGTTGCGGTCGTCGACATGGATCATGATGTTTCCCGATGACAGCACTTCGACGCGCCGGACCCAACGGCCCGAATAACCCTCCGGATCGGACAGACCAGCCATCTCGTTGTTGGTCGGTGGTTGACCCATGGTCTGCCAATACTCCGACACCGCCACCTTGACCATGCCCATTCTCGAGACAATCTCCTCGACCACAGCACTGCCCGGGGCCTCGGGAAAACCGGCAACGGCAAGTGCCACGGGTTCGGTACCGGGTTCAACGCTGATCGATGGCTCTGCTGGCTGCTGACTCCGGAACAAGAACACCAGCACCAGAATGCCGACAACAACGAGTCCACCCACCAACCATTCGACGTGTTTCACACCGCTGCTCGACTGCTCCGGCTGCATGGTCACTTCCCTCGATCGATCGTCGGCCGGACTCTAACAGGCGAATCAACCTTCGAAGCTGTTGATGAACATCGGCGTTTCACCGGCGACCGCATCGGCCGCCATCACCGCAAACGACAGGCCGTCACTGGTCCGATGTTGCCAAGACCATTTCCGCCACGGCGTGACCCGAAACGCAGCCAGCCCACTTGCCGGACCGGCTGGACGGATCCAGAAATTCACGCCCAGGTCATACGTGGCATACAACGAAGTTCGATGCCCCACGAGGGTGGCATCACGCTGCGCGAGCAAGGCACCGAAATAATCAGCCCAGGCGATGGCCGATCCCACGTTCAGCGCATGCTCGACTTCATGCAACGGCGATTGCACGGCAAAATCGGTGCCGTCGAATTCGATCACGTACCGGGGCGCGACGGTCGTACCGAAATCACTGCCCGCCGTGCGCAAGCTGGTCTTCAGAAACGTTCCGGTGCGCCGGATCATGTGTGCGGTCGTCGTGTCGCCGCGGGTCAGGTAGGCCCGTCGCAAAGCGTCCGTCAGCAAGGCCGTCATCCAGGTCGATGCGCCATAGGCCGCAGCATCCCAGTCTCCGTGCTGGGCGCCGGTGTGATAGAAGCCGCCGTCGATGCGGCCCGCCGCCGGAATCACTCCGTTGGCACCATCCTGATGTGTGGACAGGGCGTTGACGATCTCATCGACGCTGTCGCGACGCACCTGATTGCCGGTGATCTCGTAATCGATCGTATGCGCCATCAACTTGAACGCCGCCGACCGCTCCGTCCAGAATCCGAGGCCCGTGCTCCAGACATGCTGCGTGCCGTTATGCGCCCCGGCCGTCAACGATATGGCCGGCAAGAACGTTTCGTCACCGGTCATCCAGAATGCATAGGCGAGTGATTCGTTGAAGGCGTATTTGTTGTCATCAGCCTTCAACGTGAACATGCCGCTGGCATTGATTCGTGCGCGATAGAAATCAGTGAATCGCAAGGCCTCACGCAAGGCCTTCGCCGATCCCGACCGGAAATGCAGCGCAAACATCGTGGCGGCCCGGTCATAAAGCCAAGGCTCGAAGTCGGTCTTGTACGGACACAGGTTCGCCGGCAATACGGCCGGATCGTCTTCATTGATGACCGTGTAGAAGTCGTTCTTGTGCGCCCGTTCCTGCTCCTCGAAAGCGGGCCAGGAGAGCACGGCGTCGTTGGTCGCCGGGTTGTCGCGACTCGCTGGATTGCCGGCCGCGAACGGCAACGCACGATTCCCCTTCAGCACACCGAGACTGAGCCATTCCGGGGGCAACAGGGCAAGCACCCGCGGTTCATGAACGGCGTCTGCAGCGACAAAACTTCCGGCCTCGACCAGTGTCCAGGTACTCGCACGTGTCGCCCGGCTTGGCCGGTTCAATGTCCGCACAGGACCGCCCCACCTTACCGTCAACAGACGCGGCAATGCCGGGTTCGGAAACACCACTTCAACCTGGACCAGGGCCACGCGGACGGACTGGTTGTCGATTTGGACATCCGTTCGATGGCGCCAGGGCGTCAGCGCTTCCACGTACGCGGGAATTTCCTGCTCTTGATCGAACACTCGCAGGTTTGCCAAACCCGCCGAATTGATCGATCCACGCGGAAACGGAACACCGAACGCAGCGATCACCGGCACATTGGCCTGTACGCCTGCATTCGCCACCAGGCTGACGTCGAGTTGGCCCTGTGGCACCGGGTCCGCCCAGTACGGAGTGACCGCCATGACGCCGGACGACCACACCAGGGTCAAAAAGAGCCAACAACCCGCCCGGATTCCAACCTTGTTGATGCTCATGCCCATCTCCCGCACTCACCGGCGACTCTATTGCCAGGGCCACGGGCGAGTCTGCGAAACCATCGACAATCGGCGACCCCGGATCCTGACAAGCGTCACCCACGTGCCGTGTGGCAATTGCATCACCACGGCAAGTCGGTTCCAATGTGGGGTATGCCCTGTTCAATGATCGAGCAACCTCCCGATGAGCCCGCTTTCAGGCGAATATGGCCATGACTGACATCCGCCAGAACGCTGCCGCACTGCAACCCAAAGTCACGCCTGCTGCGGCCCAGCCGCCCGAACCCGGGCTCGACGAAGTCATGCTCGCCATGGATGTCGTCGACACGCTGCGCCACGAACAGGACGTCATTTCGCGCGAGTTGCATTCGGATGCACGTGATGCAGCGTTTGTCGCCCGCGTTCGGCAGATTTATGCGGGCCAGGGCATCGCCGTCAGCGACGAGATCATCCGGCAAGGTGTCGAGGCCCTCAAACAAGACCGGTTCACGTACGTTCCGCCCAAGCGAACGTTCGCGGTGCGCCTGGCGGAAATCTACATCGACCGCTGGCGCTGGTTCCGTCGCAGTGTATTCACCTCCATCGGCGTCGGTACCCTGTGGGTCATCGCCACGCTGCCCGGTCAGATCGCCGATCATTTTGCGTACGGGAAATTCGAGGATCAGGTGAGTGCGCTGCAGGATGAAGCAGTGCGCAGACAGTCGGAGCTGACGTCACAGCAGCGGCGACTGGAGCAACTCGATCCGGAAGCCCAACCCATCACCGAAGCGGCCGTCACCGAGCGCCAGACCAAGGCCACGCAAGTGCTGGCTGAAGCGACCGCGACAACGCAGGCGCTCGCGGCCCTGTCGCCCATGCCAGCCGATCAGTTCGCCGCCGATCCGGACGCGGCGGCACGTTTGCTTTCCACCGACAAGACACGCCTGGACGAACTATCCGGGCAACTGTCGGAGGTCCGCAGCCAACTTGGTGAAGCAACCGAACTGCAGTCGATCGAACAGCAGTTCCGTGTAGGTCGATCGCAACTGGTGGGTTTGGCGCTGGGGGAAACCGTGGCTGCCGAGATGACGCGACTCGATGGTGTGGCGGAGCAGGCGCTGCGATTGGGCGATTCCGAACGCGCGCGCACGGCAGTCGGCAAGTTCACTCAGGCAGCGGCGCAAGTCGATCTGGCCTATGAACTGCGGATCGTCAATCGCCCTGGAGTGCAGTCCGGCGTGCGCCGCAAGGCCGCGGGCCAGGACGAAGGCCGCAGTCACTACGTGATCGTCGAAGCGGTTGATGCCGATGGCCAGATCCTGAAGCTTCCGGTGACCAGTGAAGAGACCCAGCAGGTGGAGACGGTGTCGCGTTTTGCGATCCGCGTGCCGCAGTCCGTTTACGATCAGGTGCGCGCCGACAAACAGGACAACGGCTTGATCGACGCGGCCGTGGTCGGCACCAAGATCCGTGGCGAACTCGAACCGCGTTACACCGTCGAGATCGCCGGCGGCACGATCACGGACTGGTAAGGAGCCATTCATGACTACCGGTACACAAGCCCTTCAGGACATGGACACGCGCATCAATGCGCAGCGCTCCGAAGCCGACCGTATTGCACGTCGACTGGACGCTTTGGTGTCCATCCAGCAAAACGCGCGTTCCGAGGAACACGCCAGCACGGAACGTCTGGCGCGACTTCGGCTCGACCTCCTCCAGCAGGGCGAAGCCGGCGACAAACTCGACCTGGCCGATCAGCGTGTCCTGGCGCTCGTGGCGAAACGCCATGACGCGTTCATGGCGCTCGATCAGCGGATTGCCAGTTCAGGGATCCGCCAGAACGAACTGGCGCAAGTCCGCCTGGATTGTGTGAAACACCGCGACGAGGCACTCGCGGAAGAACGAACGCTGTTTGTTCGCACGGCCGAAACATCGCGACTGGACCCAGTCTGGATCGCGGCAAGCGAGCGCGTGAGCGCACTCGAGCAACAGATCACCGCAGCGGAGACCAAGTGCCAGACTGCCGAAGGGGACCGCGAACAGAAGCGTCAGCCTTATGAGGCTGACCGTCTGTTCGTGTACCTGTGGCAACGTCGATACGGCTTTCCCGAATACGATGCCATGCCGCTGATCCGGACGATGGATGGCTGGGTCGCACGACTCTGTCGATACGATGGTGCCCATCGCAATTACCGGATGCTGCTCGCCTTGGCGGTCCAGTTGCGTGCCCATGCCGAAAACCTGAAGGCAAAACTGCCGGAAGCACGTGCCGAACTCGCCCGCATCGAACAGGAGGCTCTGGCCCGCGCCGGTTATGGCGAACTCGAAGCCAGTCGAGTGAAGGCTGAACAGGCGCTCGCGGCAGCGGAACAGGCCCTGTCGCTCGAGGAACAGGGCCATCAACTGAACTTGCAGCAGCGTGCCGCGTTTGCCGATGGCAGCGATCCGTTTACGGTCGAGGCCGTACAAACCTTGACCACACATATGGGCCGCGAAGACCTCCAGACCCTTCGCGACGACGCGCGCTCGACATCGACCCCGAAGGATGACGCGCTGGTGGCCGGACTGGCCAACGCACGCGCGCAGATCAGCCAGCATGATGGCGAGATTGCCCAGTTGCGGACCCAGCAAGCCACGCTGGTCCGGCAACTCGGCGATGCGGAAGAACTGCGTCGCCGCTTCCGCACGCATTCTTACGACTCACGCGATTCCGAGTTCGGAAACGGCATCGTGATCGGCGCCGTGCTCGGCGAATTGCTCCGCGGCGGAATCATGCTGAATGACGCATGGAACCGGGTCCATACCAACCATCGATTCCGGTTGCCGCGCGGCCAGTCCGGTGGTTATGGCGGTTCCGACCACGGTGGATTCGGGGGCGTGTTCGGGGGTTCCAGTGGTTCGGGGAATTCCGACAGCGATAGCGGTGGTTTTTCAACCGATTCAAGTATTGGCGGGGACAGCGGCGGCTTCAGTTCGGACGATAGCTTTTGATTGCCTGATTCATTGCTGGGCGGGATCGAGCACAAATCGATCGATCTCCCGACGTTGACCATCATCCGCTTCGGCGACCAGTCGATAACGCAATGGACCCGGCCTCAACGCAGCGCGATCCAGCTCGAACCGGAATCCGACATGCTCGCCGTTGGCATCTCGCAGTTCGGGCCAATGGGTGTCGACCACCGGGCCCTGCGGGCCGAGGACATCCGTGGCAAGCCATTGCCCTTCCACGTCCAGATGGACAGCGCGCACCCGCCCCAGATGTTGCACGGCGTATCCGCCAACGATGATCTGCTCGGCCCGATGCTCGATCGGAAACAACATGGAGAGAATGGGCTGACGGCAGTTGGCGCCACGCCGATCGACAGACCAGAGCGTGAAGCGTCGTCGCCCATCGTCCGTCATGTGTTCACCCGCAAATTCGAGGCCTCCCAACCGTTGGCACAACGAGGCATAAAAGCCGAATCGATCGGCCGCGAACAAGGCCGAATCGTCCACCACCAGCAGAGCTCGTTGCCAGTCTTGTGCCTGAAGCGCTGATTCATCAAGCGCCCATAGCTCAAGTTGCACGGCCCGCCCGTGTTCGGCGTTACGCGCCGCATCCAGCACATAGGGCGATCGCCCGAGTTGCCAGTCGAGTTGCGCCGCAAGCAGGAAGTTGTCGGCGATCAGTACGCGGCCCCCGGAGGCCGCCAGCATCGGTTGAACCGTTTCGGCCAGCGTGTCGTAGCCAATGAAGTTGGCGCCGAAGCGTTTGCCGAACGGCTCGGTCCATGCCGGCTTTTGCCACAGGATCGCCAGACCACCGAACATGATCGCACTGACCAAGGCAGCGGTTCCGGCAAGCCAGGGCCACATGCGCGACGGGCTTTTTATCCAGCACAGCAACGCCGGGATCAGCAGCAGGAACGCCGGCGCCGGCCAGTGGATCCGCGTTCGCTCCTGATCGGCAAAACAGCCAATCAGGAAATACGCACCAAACAGGCCGAGCCCCAGCCACGCGTAAGAACGGGACGGGTTCGCTTCAGCAGAGCGGGCCCATTGGCAGGCGGCCAACAAGGCCAGCACAAAGAACAATGGCGATACCGCGACCATCTGTTCGAGCGGCATCATCAAACCGCCGGCATGAAAGCCCCAGTCGTGGCGATCGACCGCCTGGAATCGCAACGCCGGCCAGTCCGTGGCGGCATTGAACATCAGGCTCGGCAGAAGTCCGGTCAGTCCGATGCCCTGTGCAATCCAGTGTCTCGGCGATTTCCAGAGTCTCCGTGCTGACGGATCACCCACCAACAGGAGACCGCCCGCAGCGTAAATCATGACCGTGCGCCAGTGCACAGCCCACGCACACGCCAGCGCCACACCAAACAGCAACCACCATCGCCAGCGATCGTCGTCCTTGGCACGAATGAGGGCAATCGACCCCAGCACCAGAAACAAGGTCAAGACCACGTCCGGGATGGCCAGCACACCGACGGCCTGGCCAATGGGCAACAGCAGCGCGAGCAGGCCGCCCCGGTTTGCGGTGTCCGGATCGGTGATCCGGCGCAACGTCACCCGAACCAGCAACACCGTCAACAAGCCCGCACAGACGAACGGCCACCGAAGCGCCAGCAGCGAATGCCCGAACAGAAATTGACCCATCGCGATCAACCAGGCGGTGCCTGCGGGCAGATCACTGTATCCCGCAGCCAGGCGGCGGCTTTCCTGCCAGTAGAACGCTTCATCGCCGAACAGCGGAACGTTCGCTGCGAGAATGAGTCGAAGGAACGCCACCGTGCCAAAGGCAAGCCAGAACGCACGATGACTCACCGCACACACCCAAATGACAGAAAATCGGGCATGCTCCGGTCCATCGCGAACGAACGGAAGACAGGGACCATCATGGGCAAGGCAGAACAGATCGAAGCGGTAAAGGCACAGGTCGACTCAGTGCTGTTGGGCAAATCCGAAACCGTTCGTATGGCATTGGCGTGTCTGCTCGCAGGCGGGCATTTGTTGATCGAGGATGTTCCGGGTGTCGGCAAGACCACTTTGGCGCACGCCCTGGCGGCAAGTCTGGGTCTGCAATACCAGCGTATCCAGTTCACCAGTGACCTGCTGCCCTCCGATATTCTCGGTGTTTCCGTTTACCAGCGCGAGCATGGCGAGTTCCGATTCCATCCGGGGCCCATCTTCTCGCAGTTGATCCTGGCCGACGAAATCAATCGTGCCACGCCCAAGACCCAAAGTGCGTTGCTGGAAGCGATGGCCGAACAACAAGTCACGATTGACGGCCAGACGCGCGCATTGCCGCAACCGTTTTTTGTAGTAGCGACGCAGAATCCGGTGGATCTGGCAGGGACCTTCCCTTTGCCGGACTCCCAGCTCGACCGTTTCCTGATGCGACTGAACATCGGCTACCCGGCCGCCGAAGCGGAACGCGAAATGTTGGCCGGTGACGATCGCCGCGACCTGCTCGCACAACTGAAGCCCATCCTCGCGCCGGGTGACCTGCAGACACTTCGGCAACATGTGCGGCAATTGCGTGCCAGCGGGGCGCTCGTCGATTATGTCCAGCGTTTGCTGGCGGCATCACGTGTCCAATCCAACCTGAAGCTCGGACTGTCACCCCGCGCGGGATTGGCCTTGCTGGCCGCAAGCCGCGGCATGGCCTTCCTGGCCGGAAGGGATTTCGTCTTGCCGGAAGATGTCCAGCAAGTGTTTGTCGCCGTCACCGCCCATCGCATGGTGCCGACGCAGGATGCCGGTGCCAGTCGCGAGACCATTGCAGCGCAAATCCAGAAGCGCGTGGCGGTGTCCGGCTGATGTCACTGCGCTCACTCTGGTCGCGCGGCTGGGAACAGGCCATGAACCAGGCCGAACGGCGACTGCCGGCCCTGACCCGTTACCGTCAGACGGAATCCCTGCCGATCACGTTGCACGGACGCAGGATCTACATTCTCCCAACCGGATTCGGGGTGTTCTTCGGCCTGATCGTACTCGCGATGGTGATCGGCGCACTCAATTTCAACAACAACCCCGCCTTGTTGTTTGCGTTTCTGGTGGCGTCATTATCGATGGTCAGTTTCCACCATACTGTTGGAGACCTTCGCGGGTTGTCGCTTCAGTCCTTGCGCGCAGATTCTGTCCATGCCGGAACACCCTTGCGGCTGATCTGCACGTTTCGAGAGCGGGACGAGCGTCAACGCAGCGGACTTATCCTGGAACTGGGCGAGGCGCGGTCCGAGTTCATCGCGTCGCCCGCCGCCGACACACCAAGTGTCCATCGAAGTTCCGACCGGGAAGCGCGGTCACTTCAAGCCCGGACGCCTGCGGCTCTGGACCGAGTATCCGTTCGGCATCGTTTGGGCTTGGAGCTGGCTGAATCCGGATCGCAGTTTTCTGGTTTATGCCCGACCGGAATTGAATGCGCCGGGTCTGCCGACGGGTGCACGTGAGGACCACGGGAGCCGGATGCGCGCGCCTGGCGAGGAATGGCAAGGGCTTCGCGAATATCGCAACAGTGACCCGCCACGCCATATCGCATGGAAACAGAGTGCTCATGCCGAAACGCTGTTGGTCAAGGAGTTTGCCGATCCGGTATCCGACGCTGTGTGCCTCGATTGGTTCGCGTTGCCGCTTCTGGATCCCGAAACGCGCATCTCCCGACTCACTGCCTGGGTGTTGGCTGCGCAGGCCGAAGGACTGAGCTTCCGGTTGATCTTGCCGGAATCCGAAATGGGCCCGGGCAGTGGCGATGAATTCTGTGCCCAATGCCTGGCCAAACTGGCACTTCTGCCATGACGAATTCGTTGACACGCAACGAAATCGGACTTCTGGCCCTTGCCCTGATTCTCATGGTCGTTGCGCACTGGCATTGGTTGCCTGTGCCGCTGTCGATCGTGTTCATCGGCATGCTGGTGATCCGACTGGCCTGGGCGACGTGGATGCCAGGCCCAGTGCCACTGCTGCTGAGGGGTGGCATCAGCTTCGGAATCCTGGCGTTGCTCGTATGGGAGGTCGGCATACCGATCGGTCGCGAAGGCGGTTCTGCGCTGTTGATCTGTCTGCTGGCACTGAAACTGCTGGAGACCCGGACTCGGCGTGATGCCCGGCTGCTACTTGCCGCTTCGTTCTTCACGACCATGGTCACCTTCCTGTTTTCACAACAGATGATCGCAACCGTTTACGCATTGTTTGTCGGCGCCGTGCTGTTTGCCGCCCTGCATGGCGTGACACCCGGCTTCGGCGCTGGCGCATCAGGACTGTCGGCGGCGGTTCGTCGTGCCATGCCTCTGGCGGGTCGCCTGGCGATTGCCGCGATCCCTTTGACGCTGCTGACGTTCACCCTGTTTCCAAGATTGGCAAGCCCGCTATGGGGTGCGCCCTGGGACGCGCGTACCGGCAAGACCGGCCTGAGCGACCGAATGGAACCCGGTGCGATGAGTGGACTCTGGAATGACGACACGCCCGTGATGCGCGCCATGTTCCGCGGTCAGTTGCCAAGCCCTCAGCAGCGTTACTGGCGCGGCCCCGTCCTCTGGGATTTCGATGGCAGTGCCTGGCACGGCGCCAACAGGATGGCATACGAGGATGGGTTCAGCCTGGAGTACGACGAGACGTCCGTCCTGGCCTACGACGTCATGATGGAGCCCACGGAACAGCAGTGGCTGTTTCCTCTCGACTTGCCCGTCCGCGCCTCCGGCATCGATCTGCGTCAGATCAGTGATGGCCAGACTTTGGCGCGACGGCCCGTCATCGAACCGGCAAGCTGATCTCGTTCAGCTCCGCGACTCGCTATCGTTTCAGTTCCGAGTTGCCGCCATTACATCGAATGCTGGCATTGCGCCTGCCTCGCAACAACAGCAATCCCAAGGCTCGTGCGCTCGGCGAAGCACTGGCCACACGAAACGGCAACGATGCAGCCGCGATCACGCAAGAGTTCCTGTCGATGATCCGCCAAGACTTCACCTACACTTTGGAACCGCCGCCATTGATGATGGATCGGCCCATCGATGACTTCCTGTTCCAGACCAAAAGCGGGTATTGCGAGCACTTCAGTTCCGCCTATGTGTTCATCATGCGCTCGGCAGGAATACCGGCCCGCGTGGTCACCGGTTACTTGGGCGGTGTCTACAACTCAAGCGGCGACTACTTGTTGGTGCGCAATTCCGACGCACATGCCTGGGCCGAGTACTGGGCACCAGAAGAAGGCTGGGTGCGCGTCGATCCAACCGGCGCGGTGGCTCCCGAACGGATCAATCAGGGGACCGTCGATGGCGCATTGCCGGAAGCGATCCGCTGGTACGAACAAGGCTGGCTGGGCGACCTAGGGATGCGCATGGACTGGGTGTCGTCCCGATGGCGACAACTGGTCATCGAGTTCGATGCGAACCGGCAACGCAGGCTGCTGGAGCCCTTGGGACTGGGCGATCTTGGGACATCCGGGTTAACGCTGGCTCTGGCGGTCCTTGGCGCAGCAGGCCTGGCTCTGGGTGTGTGGTGGTCCATGCGCCACCGGAACTCACGTCGCCCAGACCACCTTGGCCGCGCATGGGTTCGATTCCGCCATCGGCTCGGACGCAATGGCCTGACCATTGAAGACCACCTTGGACCAGAACATCTTCGACTGCGTGCGAAGGCAAAGTGGCCAGAGCGCGCCGTCGAACTGGAGCCCCTGTTTGCAGGCTACATCGCTCACCGGTATGGACATGGCGAGCCGGCCACACTTCCGGCGTTGATCAACGCTTTGAAACGTTATCGCTGACTCTTGTCATTCACGGTGCCGCGTTTGTTGCAGCACTCGTGCGGATCCGCTGGATCAGCGCCATCAGTCCGTTGCTCCGAGTCACCGAGAGATGCTTCTTCAGACCGATGGCGTCGATGAACGTGGGCTCGGTCGCCAGGATCTCGGCGGGTGTTCGCCCGGAATAGACCCGCAGCACCAGATACACCAAGCCACTGACGATCGACGAATCGCTGACTGCCGCGAATTCCAGATGATCACCCATTCGTCGATCCAGCACCCACACACGCGACTGGCAGCCGCTTAAACACCGGCAACTTGCGACCCAGGTCGATCAGGTATTGATACCGTTCGCTCCAGTCGCCGAAGAACGCAAATTCTTCGGCAATCGCCTTCTGCGCGAGTTCGGCGGTGGGCTCGAGTGGCCGCACAAAATTCACTTGCCGATCGCCTTCCAGCGCGTGCCTTGCGGCGTGTCCTCGAGTTCGATGCCGGCATCGGCCAATTGTTTGCGGATGCCATCGGCGCGCGCAAAATCGCGAGCTTTCTTCGCATCGGTCCGCTCGTTCACCAGCGCGTCGATGGCCGAAGCATCGAGCCCGCTGCTGTCCAGACTGCGCGCGAACCAGTCGGCCGGCGACTGCATCAACAAACCCAGGAACTGCGCCGAAGCCAACAGACGCGCCTTCGCTCGACGCCGTTCGTCGACACTTTCGGCCTTGCGCAACTGTGCTGCCAGTTCGGAAATGGCAGCCAGCGCTTCAGGCGTATTGAGATCGTCCAGCAGCGGCGACAGCACCGACTCCGGAACATCCTCTTCGCCCGGCACGACGTCGATGTCGGCGACATCACGCAAACCTCCGTACCAACGGTCGAGCGTTCGCGCCGCCTGATCGAGCAGGTTGTCGGACCAGTCCAGCGGCTGGCGGTATTGCGCCGACAACAAGGCGTAACGCAAGGCTTCGGGCGGATGGGCATCCAGCAGATCGTGCAGCAGGAACACGTTGCCAAGCGACTTCGACATCTTTCGCCCGTCCATGTTCAGCATGCCGTTGTGCAGCCAGAACCGCGCGAACACCCGGCCATCATGCGCACAAGTGGACTGCGCGACTTCGTTCTCGTGGTGCGGGAACTGCAAGTCGATCCCACCTGCGTGGATGTCGATCGTTTCGCCGAAGTGTGCCTTGCACATGGCCGAGCATTCGATATGCCAACCCGGCCGACCGCGACCCCAGGGGGAATCCCAGCCCGGCAATTCCGGTGTGGACGGTTTCCACAACACGAAGTCGCCCGGATCACGTTTGTACGGCGCCACTTCGACGCGGGCGCCGGCGAGCATTTCGTCGGTCGAGCGCCGTGACAACTCGCCATATTGCGGATACGTGGCCACCGCGAACAGCACATGGCCTTCCGCTTCGTAGGCATGGCCCTTCCTGATCAAGTCCTCGCACATCGTGATGATGTCGCTGATGTGGTGCGTGGCATGCGGCACGATGTCCGGACGGTCGACTCCGAGTCGCGCCAGATCCTGATGATAGGCATCGGCGTATTTGTTCGTGATCGTTTCGATCGGCACACCCAGATCGAGTGCCGCCTTGTTGATCTTGTCGTCGACGTCGGTGATGTTGCGGGCATAGGTGACCTTCGGGTACAGCCGGCGCAACAGGCGCGCCAGCAGACCGAACACCACGGCAGGCCGGGCGTTGCCGATGTGGATGTAGTTGTAGACCGTCGGACCGCAGCAGTACATGCTGACCTCGCCCTCACGGGCAGGCGCAAAAGGTTCCAGCTGGCGGGTCATCGAATTGAACAGGCGAAGCGACATGGTGCAGGACTTCCTCAGCGGGCCACGGGGCCGTCGTGTGTGAACTGGGCATTGAAGGCGACCGTGATGCGTTCACCGTCGCCGCCAAATGGCAGTACTTCGTGTAACACCCATGAGGGGAAGAGGACAAGCTCCCCAGGGCTCAGGCGATAGTCCTGGTTGCCATATGAGAACGGTTTGCGCAGCCGCATCAGCGAATGGTCGACATACATGGTGTTCGTCGAATTCGGGTTGATGAAACTGAGCACGCCGCATTGTTCGGCGCGCTCGCTCTCGGCGACACAATAGACCCCCGACCACGAGGCCATCGGGTGATTGTGGACACCGAAGAATCCGCCCTGGCGCGTGATGTGGAACCACGCACTGGCCCGAGCCTTGAGCTGGCGCATGAACCGACTGTGACCATTCAACTCGGCGACGGCACGGAACAGATTCTGCCAGCAGAAATCGCGCAACTCGATGATTTCCGGATCCGGGCCAGGGAAAACAGGTCGAAGCGCGATTCGTACAGACTGTCCGGGGCGGCGCACGAAGGGCGTCGGATTCGCGTATCGGTCGCCGCCCTGCTCGTAGTTCAGGAACAGGGCGCGAAGCCGGGCATTCAGCGCGGCAGGGTCCGGGATGGCGCACATGCACAAAGGGTACGGCAAACTGCGGAACGATCTCGAACATGGGCCGATCCTTATTTGTCGACGAATGCGCGTTCGAACACGTACTGCCCGGCCACACCGATTTTTGGCGAAACCACAAAGCCGCGCGCATCAAGAAGCGCGCGGAAATCGGCGAGCATTTTCGGGCTGCCGCAAATCATGGCACGGTCGTGACGGGCATCCAGTGGTCGAGCCTCGAGGCTCGACGCCATCTGGCCATTGTCGAGCAGGTCGGTGATTCGACCCTGGTTTGCAAACGGCTCACGCGATACCGCCGGGAAGTATTTCCAGCTTCTGGCGAATGACCTCGCCGAGAAACTCATGCTGCGGCAATTCACGTTCGATGTAATCGCGATAAGCCAGATCGCCGGTTTCGCGCACACCGTGGGCGACAATCACATGCTCGAAACGCTCGTACGTCTCGGGGTCCTTGATGATCGCGAGAAACGGCGCGAGGCCGGTTCCGGTGGCCAGCAAATACAGGTTTCGGCCTGGCTCCAGGTCGGTAATGAGCAAGGTACCGGTCGGTTTGCGACTGACCAGAAGCTCCTCACCCGGCTGGATATGCTGCAAACGCGACGTGAGCGGGCCATCCGGCACTTTGATGGAGAAAAACTCCATGTGCTCTTCCCAGTTTGCGCTGGCGATGGAGTAAGCACGCAAAAGGGGTTTTCCGTCGACCATCAGGCCGATCATCACGAACTGACCGTTGTCGAACCTCAACCCGGCATCGCGGGTGGTGGTGAAACTGAAGTAGTTCGGCGTCCAGTGACGCACATCGAGCACACGCTCGGTTTCAAAGGCAGCCATGGGCATGATTACATTGCGGCGAAGCGGGCTATGTTATCGCGCCGCAGCAAGCCGTTGATGACTGAAATCAAATTGCCATCAGACACGAATCCCGACCGGGACGTGCCGACCGCCCCGCAGCCCTGATGGGCCGCCGGACAGGGAAGGCACACCCCACCATCAAGTACTCGGCGCAATGATCTTGAGACGGGCCTTGAGCGTGTCGGCCGTGAAGCCCAAAGACACCGTGACCTGCTCCAGGAATTCAACTTCACGCGGCCGGATCCGGCCATCGGCCGCCGCCAGGCGCAACAGGGCATCGTAAAGTTTGCCCACTTCCGGCGTACCCACCGGATAGGCGGCGAGGAACCGGGAAATCTCGAACTTCATGTCGAGCTGGTTCTGGCGACCGCGGTCGAACGCTTCTTTCGCCACGCGCCGCCCGGCGATGGGCAGTTGCAGCTCATCCATCAACTGGTTGACCAGTTCGGCTTCATGGCTGGTGACGATACTGTCGGCCCGTGCCAGCGCGCCGAGCGCGCCGAACAGCACTTCGAGCGTCAGTCGCTCGGCGTCGTCGATCTTGTTGCTGGAGAACATCTCTCCCAGGGCTGCGCTGATTTCCTTCAACAGACCGGGTTTCTTGTCGCCTGCCATGGTCTAGCTCCACTGGGGTTGTCGAGCCCCGATGCTCCGACATTCCGGGCGCAAAGAAAAGGAGGCTTTCGCAAGTATCGGGATCCCCTCGCACCACACCGCACCGAACGCGGCCCAGAGGCGACTCGCGAAAAGTCCGTTTCTTGCTCGTTTGTGACATCCGCTAAAACCAAGGGGCCCATTCGTACCCGGCGTCGAGGTTCTGTTTCAGAGTGCTACGGCGAACCCAAACCCTCCACTTTTGCCGCGCAGATGAAATCGTTGTCTGACAACCCACCTACGTCGTGAGTATTGAACCGGACGGTACATTGGCCGTAACCGACCGCAAGATCGGGATGGTGATCTTCGCGGTGCGCGATGTAAGCGAGTGCGTTGACGAACGCCATGGTCTCGTGGAAGTTCTTGAACCGGAACGTCTTCTCGATCGCGCCATCACGCTCGCACCAGTCCGGCAACAAGGCCAGACGTTCAGCCACCACGGACGCCGGCAGCAGGTGTTCCGCGCCACGGAGAGGGCGGCAGTGTTGCCCGGATAAGGCAGCAAGGGTCAGGGTCATGATGGCATCTCACTCGGGAATCAGGGCCGATCTTGGCAGCGGCACGCCGATCGAGAAAGGGCTGGCATCCGTCCACCCGCACAGCCGGTCGTCGCCAGCCCCGATCGGGCCTATACTTCACGTGCAGCGTTCGGCTGCGTCTGCCCAAGGAATGCGCCACTTGAACACCGATACCGAAGCCAAGCCCTCCGCCCGCACGGTGAATGCCACCGCCCGGAAACCCGCCAGCAAGAGTGCCGCAGTCAAGACTGCAGCCCGCAAGGCACCTGCGAAGGGCAAGGCACCTGCCAAAGGCAAGCCCTTGGGCAAGCCTGCCGCCAAGTCGGCGGGCAAGGCGAGTGGCCAAGGCGACCGGCAAATTGGCAGCAAGAGTGCGGCCGACAAGAAAGCCGGTCCGCGGAAAGCATCCACGGGCAGAAAAGGTTCGGCCTCGTTGAAGCCGGCGGCCAAGGCCCCAGCCAAAGCGAAAGCACCGAAGGCGATGAAGGAAGCCGGTGGTGCGTTTGACGGTGAAACAGCCCGTCTGCGCAAACTCGTGCTGGACGCCCTGGATGATCTGAAGGCCAAGGAAGTCCAGGAAATCGACATTCGTGGTCGCGCGTCGTTTGCCGATCTGCTGGTCATCGCCAGCGGCACCTCGACGCGTCACGTCAAATCACTGGCCGACGAAGTGGTCAAGTTCGTGAAGAAGGCCGGCATGATGCCGCTGGGCATCGAAGGTGAACGCGAAGCCGAATGGGTCCTCGTCGATCTCGGCGACATCGTCGTGCACGTCATGTTGCCGCGCATCCGCGAGTTCTACGGCCTGGAGCGCCTGTGGAGTGTCGGCGGCGACATGGATCAAGAAGCGGTGTGAACAACCCCTCGCTGGTCCCGCTGGCCGAACGGATGCGGCCACGGGACTTCGATGATTTTGTGGGACAGAAGCGGCTGCTCGCGCCGGGCAGCGCGTTCCGGCGCACAGTGGAATCGGGGCGACTGCCGTCCATGGTGTTCTGGGGGCCACCCGGTTGTGGCAAGACATCACTCGCCCGCCTGCTCGCCCGATACGCGCGTGCCCACTACATCGCACTGAGCGCCGTGCTCACCAATCTTGCCGAGATCCGCAGCACGCTGGCCGAAGCGCGTGAGCGGTTCACGCGTGGCGAGCGCACCGTGCTGTTCGTCGACGAAGTGCATCGATTCAACAAAGGCCAGCAGGACGCCTTTCTGCCGCATATCGGAAGCCGGGCATATCGTCTTTGTCGGTGCGACCACCGAGAACCCAGAGTTTCGAGTTGAACAGCGCCCCTGCTCTCCGGCTGCCGGGTATTCGTGCTTCGATCAGCTCGATGCCGAGGATCTGGTGGATGCCCTCGTCCGCGCGAATGCCGACGTCGAATCCGGCCTCGGCAAGTCGCCACTGGCCATCTCTGCCGAACAACTGCGATTGATTGCAGAGGCCGCCGATGGAGATGTCCGACGGGCTCTGTCGTTGCTGGAACTGGTCGACGACCTCGCGACCGACCGGCAAGTGGATGATTCGATCCTGCGTCAGGCCCTGGCCGATCGTGTGCGTCGCTTCGACAAGGGCGGCGAGCAGTTCTACGACCAGATCTCGGCGCTGCACAAGTCGGTGCGCAACTCGAATCCCGATGCCGCGCTGTACTGGATCGCGCGCATGCTCGATGGCGGCTGCGATCCGGCCGCCTGGACTGCGTACGAACGCCTGGGTTCGCCGGAAGGTGATCTGGCGCTTGCTGCATTGGCCGTACATCTGGCCATGGCCCCGAAAAGCAACGCCGTTTATGCCGCATACAAGGCGGCGCTGGCCGATGTGCAGAAAAACCGGCTCACTGCCGGTTCCTCTGGCCTTGCGCAACGCGCCAACCAAACTCATGCGCGACTTGGGATACGGCGGCAAATATCAATACGACCCGGATGTGGCCGGCGGCATCGCATTCGACCAGCAGTGTTTTCCCGACGCACTCGGCGAGCGGCAGTATTACCAGCCGACGACTCAAGGCGTCGAAGCGCGGATCGCCGAGAAGCTGGATGCGATCCGGAAACATCGGCTGGCGGCCAAAAAGCCGGAATGAAGGGGTTTCGCTGCAGGACTCCGAATGACCCTCCAGGTTGATTTGACTACCCATTCTCCGGCCTGTGGAGAGGAATTCTTCGATAGCGCAAGGACTTTGCCTTCTACCCGTTTCGTGGCTGAACCCTCCGCGGGCGAAGAACCAGCCGCGCACCTTGAACAAAAAACCCGCCAATCGGCGGGTCTCTTGTAATCAGTGGGACAGTAATCAGTCGCCCATCTGGCGCTGACGGTGTTCCCAACGTTCTTGCGCGTCGAGCGTGCGCTCAGCCGTGGCACGCGCTTCGAGGCGCTCCAGGCCGATTTCGTCGCCCGTGTCGACACAGAAGCCGTATTCTCCCTGTTCGATCCGCTGCAGGCTGTCGTCGATCTTCGAGATCAGCTTGCGGTAACGATCGCGCGTTCGCAGTTCGAGCGAGTTTTCGGTCTCGCGCGTGGCCCGTTCGGCTTCATCACCAATGTCACGCACTTCGTCGCGCAGGTTGTCGATCGTCTGCTTCGACTCTTCCACCAGTTCCGAGCGCCACGTCTGAAGCTTGCGGCGGAAATACTCCAACTGGTTCACGTTCATGTACGGCTCTTTGGCCGTTGGCTTGTAGTTCACGGGCAGATTGACGACCAGGGGCAGCTGTTCGATTTTTCTCATGATCTGGGGCGCTGGCGCGGCCTTCTTGCCTTTGCTTGCCGCCAGGGCGTCCTTTGCAACGGCGACGGCCTTGATCACCGGCTCGTTCGACCGGGTCTGGACCGGGGCAAACGGGCTTGGGGCAATGACCTTGGCTTTGGGCTCGGACTTGCTGGCAGGAGCAGGCGTGGCAACCGGCTTGGCTTTCGCTTCCGGCTGTTTGGTGGGTTTGGGTTCCGGTTTCAGGGGTAAGGCCTTTGCAGGTTGCGGCTTCGGTGGCGCGACCTTGGCGACCGGCTTGGCCGGTGCGGCGACCGGTTTGGCGGCAGGTTTCACCACAGGCTTGGGCGCCGGTTTGGCCGGCTTCGCTGCCGGCTTGACGGGCTTCGGAGCCGGTTTGACGGGTTTGGCGGCCGGCTTCGTCGGCTTGGGCGCAGGTTTGCCCACGGCCTTCACGGGCTTGGCGGCCGGCTTTGCAGGCTTGGTGGCCTTGGCAGGCTTCGGTGCAGGCTTCGATGCCTTGGCCGGTTTGGCCGCGGGCTTCGCCGCACCCTTGCCCTTCACAGGCGCTTTGGGCTTGCCTTTCAGCACTTCGACGATTTTGGACATCATGCTTTTGGGCTTGCCGGTCGCCTTCTGGGCGGCCTTCGGTGCAGGCTTCTTGGCGGGTTTGGACTTGGCAGCAGGCTTCGCCATTGCAGTTTCCTCAGTGCCCGTATAACAGGCGTCAACGCAACAATACCGGCCAATGGTGACAGGTGCCGGCCCGAAAAAGGCCGGGCTTTATATCGCATGGTCGCGATCTCGGCAACAATCGCTTACCTTTGATGATGGTTCCGACCGCTTATGCTCCGTGGTTTGCTGCTTGCCTTGCTGCGCGCGTACAAGCGATTCCTGAGCCCGTTGCTCGGGCAGCGGTGCCGGTTTTATCCCAGTTGTTCGAGTTACGCGATGGCCGCGATCGAACAATTCGGCCCGGTTCGCGGCAGCCTGGCTGCCGGCGCCCGGATTTGCCGCTGCCAACCCCTGTGTGAGGGCGGGCTCGACCCGGTGCCCGAGCGGTTTGGCGCCTGTTTCTGGTGGGGCCCAAATCCCAATACCGCGACCGAAAGACCCAAAACGTCTGATCAGGACTGAGAAATGTCCGATCGCCGGGCCACGGCCACGGCGTCATGGGCATGCAGGCTCTCCAGGTGCGCGACCCGCACCTCAAAATCCGCCAGGTCCGGCCAGTCCGCCAGCACAAACGCGATTCGCCGCACGGCGTCTTCGCAGAACATCAAATTGGCGGCATTCAGGCGAGCAAAGGCTTGCTCGTCGACCCGTTTGACGGCCGTTTGTACGGGCGTGGCCAATGCTGCCTCGACCCGGTCCACGATTGCCGTGAACGGCAGCATCGTGACACCCGGCTGCCAGACCAGCTCCAGTTCTGCGCGGCTGCGCTGGGCGTGCGGCGTGGCGGCCAAACCACGCTCCTGCTCCAGCCACTCGGCGACTGCTTCGGCCGCTACCGTGCCGTGGGTACCAAACTGATGTTCGAATGCTTCGCGGTTCGCCTGCCGCGCCAACGCGGCCGACATCGGGCAGGTACTCGAATAGGCCAGTTCGAGATGCTGAACCAAGCGGGTGACGCCGTTCTGGCTGGTCGCTTCGATCCGGCACGGATAGGCCTTCCAGCCCGACAGATCACTCACCAGCGCCGGCCGGCGCAGCAGCAAGTCGAAACGCAGGGTGATCGAAGCGGCACTGGACAAGCCCTGTTGTGACGCGACCAATTCACCCAGCAAGGTGCCGAGCACCTGCGGCGAGACAGCTTCCGTGCTCAGGCGTTCAAGCAGCAGATACAGGCGGGACATGTGGATTCCGCGAGCTGCCGCATCGTCCAGACTGACCAATACGTCGACGCTGGCCGCGCAGCGTTGGACCCCGTCGGGCAAGTCGAGCAGGATCGGTGTGCTGATGCCGCGCATGCAGACGCGATACAAGCGCCCACGGGTCGCGGCTTGAGCCACGGCGACATCGGGCAGCACCCGCACGGCGGAAGGATCCGAAGTCACCTTCGAGTCCGGCCCATCGGGCGGAGTCATCGCGGCCGGATTGGTCGCGCTGTCGTGATCCATGATCGGGTTCCTCAGGTCAATCGACTGGCAACACGCCAGCATCGCCAGCCGCGCGCCAAGCGCGCGACCAGGCTGTCGGCCATTTGGCCGGGTTGGGCATGACCTAGGCCATGCAAGGTTTCCAAAGCCAGGACGCGCTGTCCGCGCCGGCCGGAAAACTCATTGTCCGGCAAGAGCGCCCAAGGCTCGTGAAGGGCCCGTGCATACTCCCGTGACAGCGGCAAGGCCACCTCTGGTCCGGGTCGGCCCCGGGCCAGTACGGACAGGGGAATCTGCGCCAGCGGCAGGCCTTCGCAACGGCGAGACAGTCGTAAGCCGCCCACAACAGCGGGTACACAGCTGCTTCCTGCGAGCCGCCGCCAGTGGCCGATGCCAGGGCCGCGCCCATCTTTTTCCATCGGCGCCATTGCGCATCGACATCTTCGGGCAGCGCATCTTCGAGGTCGGCCAAAAACAGTGCGGCCGGATTCACGCCGGAGCGCCGCAACCCGATTGCCTTCGACAAGGGGTGGCGAGCCTCGGCCCCGGCATCGAACTCCTCGGCCCAGAACCCGAGTTTTCGTGTGGCCAACTGCGCATCACTGAGCGCAAATCGGGCAGCGCCCAACTCCAGAGCCAGCACCACGGTGAGTAATCCCGCTTCGCGTTCGCCCGGCGACGCATACAGATGGGCCAATCGCAGCGCCGGCCAGCGTTGCTGCCAGGCCTCGCCGATCTCGCCGACGGCTGGATTCATGTCAGTAATGGCAGCAGGTCCAGAGGTCGATCGATGATCCAGTCTGCGGCCCAGGCCTGAACCGGATCGTTGGCCTGGATGTAGCCGAAGGCCGCAGCCACCGTGCGCATGCCCGCTCGTCGCCCGCCTTCGATGTCCCGAAGGTCGTCACCCACCACCAGACAGGATTCGGGTGCCACACCAAGGCGCTCGGCGGCCAACAGGAACGGCGCCGGATCAGGTTTGCGCACCGGTAGCGTGTCGCCGCAGACGAGCACCCCGTAGTCACGGTCGATGCCCATTTCCGCCAGCAGAGGTTCGGCCAGCCAGGTCGGTTTGTTCGTGACGATGCCGAGCTTGAAGCCTCGCGCCGCCAAGGTGGCGACCACTTCCGCCATGCCGTCGAAGTAACGGGTTCCTTCGGCGATGCGCGCACGGTAATGCGCCAGGTATTGCGGCAGCCGGACATCCAGCTCCGCTTCACTGATCCCCGGAAATGCCGCCGCGACCATGTACCGGCCACCGCGGGACACCACCGGCCGCAAGACCTCGAAGTCCATGTCCCCAAGCCCGTAGTCCCGGCGGATCGCATGGGCGGCGAGCAGGAAATCCGGGGCGGTATCGAGCAAGGTGCCATCAAGATCGAACAGAACGGCTTTGAACGCCGAAACACTCATCTGCTTCGTTTCCCATGCATCAGATAGTTCACGGCCACATCGGCATTACGCCAGGCGCGTCGGCGGATCGGGTCGTAGTGCAGACCGGCCAGCGCCCGCACATCGAATCCGGCAGCGCGCAGACCGCGCGCGAGTTCGTGCGGCTTGATGAATTGGGCGTACCGGTGTGTTCCGCGCGGCAACAGGCGCAATACTTCCTCGGCACCGACAATGGCCAACGCAAAACTCCTGAGACCACGATTGATGGTGGACAGGAACAGATCACCTTCCGGCTTGAGCAGGCGCGCGCAGTCCCTCAGGATCGCCGAAGGATCGGGAACGTGCTCGAGCATTTCCATGCAGACGATCAGGTCGAAGGATTCCGGTTGTTCAACGGCAAGGGTGGCACTGTCGACCTGGCGATAGGTGATGTCGAGGCCCGACTCCAACGCATGCAACTGCGCCACCGACACTTGTTCGGACGACAGGTCGATACCGATCACCTGGGCGCCCGCCTTGGCCAAGGCTTCACTGAGGATGCCACCACCACAGCCGAGATCGAGCACCCGCTTGCCAGCGAGCGCAGTGCGTTCGCTGACGAAGGCGAGTCGCTCCGGGTTCAGATCGTGCAGAGCTCGCGATGGGCCCAAAGGATCCCACCAGCGTGCGGCCTGTTCATCGAACTTGGCAATTTCGGCGGCGTCGACGCTCATCGCGCGGCAATCCGACGACCCCAGCGTTCCGCCAGGTCGGCCAGTGCTTCGACGTCGACACCACAGAGGACGGAGTCGCGCACCCGCGCCTCACCCGCCACCCAGACGTCCGTGACGTCACGCCGATTGCTGGCGTAAATCAGCTGCGAAATGGCGTTGTAGACCGGCAACACGTCGAAGCGGCCGAGGTCGATACAGGTGAAGTCGGCGAATTTGCCCACTTCGATCGATCCGATCTGGTCATCGAGGCCAATGGCGCGGGCGCCGTTCAACGTGGCCATGCGCAATGCAAACGCGGCGTCCACGGCAGCGGCGTCCTGCGCCACGGCCTTGCCGAGCAAGGCTGCCGTCCGTGTTTCGCCGAGCAGATCGAGATCATTGTTGCTGGCACAACCGTCCGTGCCGATGGCGATGTTCGCGCCCGCCTGGCGCAATTTTTCGATCGGTGCAAAACCGCTCGCCAGCTTCAGATTCGACTCTGGGCAATGCGCAATGCTCACGCCCTGTTCGCCGACGAGCTGGATTTCCGCATCGGTGAGTTGGGTCATGTGCACAGCGATCAGGTTGCGATTGACCAGCCCCAGTCGCTTCAGACGAGCCAGCGGACGCTCGTTGTGCCGCGCCATGGCATCGTCGACCTCGAATGCGGTTTCATGCACATGCACGTGCACTGGCAGGTCAAGCTGGTCACTGAGCATGCGGATGCGCTCGAAACTGGCATCCGAAACCGTGTACGGGGCATGCGGTGCAAAACAGAACTTGAGCCTGGGCTCGTTCCGGTATTCGTCGTGGACCGCCAGCGCCTTGTCGAAATACTCATCGGGGACTGCGCCCACGCCGAAGGAAACTCGATGACGATCAGGCCGATCGCGGCGCGCATGCCGGCTTGCCGGTAAGCCTGCGCCGCCACGTCCGGAAAAAAATACATGTCGTTGACGCAAGTGACCCCACCGCGCAGCATTTCGGCCGCCGCCAGCTGGATGCCATCGCGCACCAGTTCGGGGCCGACAAACTTGGCTTCGGTCGGCCAGATGTGTTCCTGCAGCCAGCGCATCAACGGCAGGTCGTCTGCCAGACCGCGCATCACCGTCATCGCGGCATGGCAATGGGTGTTCACCAAGCCCGGCAACAACACGTGCCGCGGGCGTCGAATGTGCTCACGCGGCAGGAACCGGCTGGCAGCCTCGGCGATGGGCAGGATCGCGATGATCCGCCCACCGTCGACCGCTACGGCATGTTGTTCCAGCACCACACCATGAGGTTCCACCGGAACCACATGGCCAGCCTCGATCAACAGGTCGCAGGTTTGTTGCATGGACGCTTACTTGACGCGACCGACGTACTCACCGGTGCGGGTATCGCACTTGATGACTTCGCCGTTCTGCACGAACAACGGCACACGAACGGTGGCGCCGGTTTCCAGCTTCGCCGGTTTGCCGCCGCCGCCCGAGGTGTCACCGCGCACGCCCGGATCGGTTTCCACGATCTGGAGCTCCACGAACGTCGGCGGAGTCACGGCCAAAGGCGCGTTGTTCCACAACGTCATGATGCAGGTCTCGTTGCCCTTCAGCCACTTTGCGGCATCGGCCATGGCGGCCTCGTCGGCGGTGAACTGCTCGTGCGAGGTCGGGTCCATGAAGTGCCAGAACTCGCCATCGGCATAGAGATATTCCATGTCGGTGTCGATCACGTCTGCGGCTTCGAGGTTATCGGTGGACTTCATGGTCAATTCGACCACACGGCCATTCTTGATGTTGCGATACTTGACGCGGGTGAACGCCTGGCCCTTGCCGGGCTTGACGTAGGCGGTATCGATGATCACGCAGGGCTGGCTCTCGACGATGATCTTCTGGCCGTTCTTCACGTCATTCATGCCATAACTGGCCATGTGTTTGCTCCAAATCGAAAATGCCGCAGAAAGCGCGGCTAAAATGAATATTCTTGATGCCGAGCCGGAAGCCCGGCGAGACTTTTTAATGATACCGGCAACTGCCAATCTGAAGAAGCCCGAGCCCGCCGACTGGCGCCGCCTGTGGCGCGACGCCATCACCGACCCCGCCGGAATTGCTGGATCTGCTCGGCCTGCCGGACCTCAAGACACGCCTGGCCAACGCCGGCCAGACCACGTTCGGGCTGCGTGTGCCGCGTGGTTATGTCGCCCGGATGCGCCGCGGCGACCCCGCCGATCCGCTGCTCCGACAGGTTTTGCCGCTGGATGACGAGGATCACCCGATGCCGGGATTCAGTCTGGACGCCGTCGGTGACCTCGCGGCTGGGTCCGGTGCCGGTGTCTTGCACAAATATGCCGGACGGGCCTTGCTGATCACCACCGGCAGTTGCGCCATCCATTGCCGTTATTGTTTCCGGCGGCATTTCCCCTATGCCGAACAGACCGCGGCGCGGGGTCAATGGCGGGAGGCACTCGACTTGCTGCGCGCCGACCCGACCCTCCACGAGGTACTGCTTTCCGGCGGCGATCCGCTGTCACTGACCAACGGCAAACTTGCTGAACTGTTCGCCGGCCTGGCAGAAATTCCCCACCTGCGGCGGGTCCGGGTCCATACCCGCTTGCCGCTGGTCTTGCCGGAGCGGATTGATGAGGGCCTCTGCGCGCTGTTTGCAGCACAAACCCGCCCGCAGGTGCTGGTCATCCATGCCAATCACGCACAGGAACTGGACGACTCGACCGCCGAGGCCCTGGCTCGTTTGCGGACGGCCGGCGTGCACTTGTTGAACCAGGCGGTCCTGCTGCGCGGGGGTCAACGACAGCGTTGTGGCCCAGTCGGCCTTGTCTGAACGGCTGATCGAAGTGGGTGTGTTGCCGTATTACCTGCACTTGCTGGACCGGGTCCAGGGCGCGGCCCACTTCGAGGTCCCCGACGCCGAAGCCGAAGCACTGGAAACCGCGCTTCGTGCTGAACTGCCGGGTTATCTGGTGCCCCGTTTCGTTCGGGAAATCGCCGGAGAACCGTCCAAGACCCCTGCCTTTTCGCCGTGAACCCGGCGAACTGGCCGACCTAGGCCCCTAGCCCTCGGGCAGGCCGCATGAATCAATGACTTGCACGCAGGGGCGACCTGGGCCCCGTCCGGACGCCATGGGAACCGCGAGAATTTCCGCACAGTGCCAATTCAGGCTTGGCAGAGTGCACCGGAATCGTTTACAAAGGCAGTCCACGCTTAGGTTTGCAGGTATGCAGAAAGAACAGGTCGTTCGTCTCCTGATGGTCGAAGACTCCATGGAGACCGCGGAACAACTCGTCAGCATGCTGAGGAATGGCGGCATTCCGGTGCGTCCGAGCCGTGCCGAAAATCTGGATCAGCTGAACCAGATCATCACCGACAGCACGCCGGACCTGGTGCTGTGCAGCTCGGCGAACACTCGCCCCACCTTGGCCGCGACGGTCGAGGCAATCGTGCGCTCCGGAAAGGACATCGCGGTGATCGCGCTGCTTGCCGAAGTGAATGAGCAGACCATGATGGGCGTGTTCCAGACCGGCGCCCGTGCGGCCGCCATCCGCAGCCGACCTGAACATGTGCAACGAATCGTCAAACGCGAGTTCGAGGACGTCAGCATGCGCCGTGCCGTGCGCAAGCTGGAAATCGCCCTGCGCGAAGTGGAAAAGCGCTGTGATGCCCTGCTCGATTCTTCGGTCGAACCCATCGCGTTCATTCACGAGGGCATGCATGTCCGCGCCAACCGCGCGTATCTGGAAATGTTCGGATACACCTCATTCGAGGAGATCGAGGGCAACCCGATCCTCGACATGATCGCGTCCGCGCATGCCGATGGCTTCAAGACCCTGCTGAAACGCCTGTCGAAAGGCGAGGAACCACCCGATCGCCTGGAGATCAAGGCACAGAACAACGACGGCAGCGAATTCGACGCCGTGATGGTGTTCGACAAGGCCACGTTCGAAGGTGAGCCGTGCCTGCAGATCACCTTCCGCTTGAACGAAGGCAGCGCCGAACAGGCAGCGGAGCTGGCACGACTCAAACAAGTCGATATGGCGACGGGTGTCTTCAATCGCGCCCATTTCCTCGGCGAGGTCGACCGCGTCGCCGCCGAAGCCGCCACCGGCAAGAGCGACCTGGCGCTGATCATCATCGAGCCGGACAACTACCGGAAAGTTCTGGAAACCGTCGGGGTGGCCAACGGCGACTTGCTGCTTGCCGACACCGCCAAGGTCATGCGCGAGGCGCTGGGTCCGAAAGCCGTCATTGGCCGGATTGGCGAACATGCCTTCGCCGGCATCCTGACACGCATCACCCATGACAACGCCGAAGACGCATTCAAGAAATTGCTGTCGGCGTACGTCGAACATGTCTTCGATCTCAACGACAAGTCCGTCAACGTTCTGGTGAGTGCTGGCGCAGTGCTGATTGGCGAGAAAATTGCCAAGGCCGAGACGATCATGTCGGAAGCCGCACAGGCACTGAAGTCATCGCAGGCCGAAGGCGGTAACCGCCTGACCGTGCATGATCCGGCAGCCCAACAGAAAGCCGATGCCGAAAAACATCGCGCCTGGCTGAACCTGGTCAAGGATGCGCTGGCTCACGATGGTTTCGTGTTGTTCTATCAGCCGGTCATTTCGCTGCAGGGTGAAGAAGGCGAGTTCTACGAAATCCTGATCCGCCTGCACGGCCCGAAGGGCGAGATCATGCCCAACTTCTTCCTGCCCATCGCCGATCGCCATGGCCTGATGCCGGCGATCGACCGCTGGGTCATTTCCAAGGCCATCCGCGTGGCCATGGAACGCGAAAAGGAAAAGCGCCGCAGCACGTTCTTCATCAAGATCACGCCGCGCTCGATCGAAGACGCCAGCCTGATTCCGTGGATCGCCGCCCAGCTCCAGAACGCCCGCCTGCGTGCGCAGTCGCTGGTGTTCGAAATGCCCGAAAGCAAGATCGGCACATCGATTTCCAGCGTCCGCGAGTTCCGCAAGGGCCTGCAACAAATCAACTGCGCGTTCGCGATCGAACAATACGGCAGTGGCCTGAACTCGCAGCAGACACTGAAACTGGTCGATCCGGAATACATCAAGATCGATCGCACCTACATGTCCGACCTGCCACGCAACAAGGACAACCAGGCCAAGATCCGCGAGATCTGCGACATGGCGCGCAGTGTCGACAAGGTGACCGTCGCCGAGTTCGTCGAGGATGCCGCGAGCATGTCCATCCTGTTCTCGTGTGGCGTCAACTTCGTGCAGGGCAACTTCCTGCAGGAACCCGAAAAGATCATGGCCTACGACTTCGGCTGAGTTCCGAAGTCCGTGTTTGGCCCCAACACTCGAAGAGCACCGATGAACATTCTGAAGCGGGTTCTGTTGACCGGCCTGATCGGCCTTGCCGCGTGCAGCACTGCCACCCGCCCGGTGCCGCCGCAGGATGAATTTTTCGCCGGCTTGCGCGCCCTGTGCGGCGCGCGATTCGAAGGCGCGATGACGTTTCCGGAGAGTGGCAGTGACGATTTCTCCGGCAAACTTCTGGTTGCCGAATTCTCCGGTTGTGCCGAGCGCGAAATGCGCATCCCGTTTGTGGTTGGCGACAATCGTTCGCGCACCTGGGTATTCAGTCATCTGGACGAAGGCTTGCGCCTGCAACATGACCACCGTCATGCCGATGGCACACCCGATGAAGTCACGCTGTATGGTGGTTTCGCTTCGGATTCCGGAACCGCACTGAGTCAGTCGTTTCCGGCGGATGCGTATACTGCGGGCTTGATTCCCGATGCAGCGACGAACGTCTGGACCATCTCGCTGAATGCCAGCGGTGATGAACTCACGTATCACCTCGAACGGCATCAGAAACCACGGTTCACCGCAAAGTTGAAGCGGGTCAAGTAGCAGCCGTCGCTCCGAACGGGAGTCAGCCCGTAACCCTCTCGGGAAGTCGTAAATTGAAACTGTTTGCGATTGTTCGTAACCAAGAGAGCGCGCATCGAAGATCGATCCAGCACAATCACGGACTGTGGCCAAGGCCTGCGTCCGGGAGAGCGTATGTTGATTCGTCGTGTTGTCGTGCTGGCCTTGTTGGCCTTTGGAATGTCTTTACCGGCCCAGGCCCAGGTCTTGACCAAGTCGGCGATCTCGGTTGATCCCGGCAATACCAAGATCACTGGCGCAACCTTCGGATATCGCCTCAGTTACAACTGCTCCAACACGAGCGGCCCCTGTCTGAACGCCGAGGTCGTTGATCTGTTGCCGCCGGAAGTGCAGCAGGTGTCGACGGTTCCCGCCTCACCGACCGGCGACGTCGCATTGATCCAGATCACGCCCAACTTCGGCGGTACTGGACGCACGCGAGTCCGTTTCGTGATGACCACCCCCTTGCCAGCCGGCAATTCCGGCGACCTGATCATCAATGTCCGTTTTCCGGTGGGCATAACCCCGAATGGCACCGTCGCCGTCAACACCGCGGACGCCATCAACCTGGGCAATACACCCGGAACATTCACGACACCGCCCGTGACGGTGACCGCGGTCGCCAGCGTCCAAGTGACCGGGACCAAAACACTGACCACTGCGCCGGCGAATCTCGACCTTCCGGAAACCTATCGGCTGCGGCTCGCCGTCTCCAATGCCAATGGGGCACTGAACCTCACGTCCGTCGGCCCGGTTGTGGACACGCTTCCTCCCGGCACCGTCTTCAATGGCGCCACGCCGGCCGCGGATTGCCAACCCGGATGTGTCGGCACCACACCAGCGACACTCACCTGGACCGCCCCGTGTTCGGTGCCCATCGCGCCCGGCGGGCAATGCGACATTCTGGTCAACGTGACCTTCCCCAGTGTCACCTTCCCCAGTGGCACCAGTGTCACGAATTCGGTGACGTCAGCCTTTACGCCGCTCGGCCAGCCACCGTCATCGACGGGTCCGATCAGCGTCACTCACCCGGTCACCACGTTTGTCCCGAGTCCGTCGATGGACGTTTCGAAATCCGTCCCGGGCAGCAGTCCGAATCCGCCGACCTTGAACCAGACGTTCTCGTATCAGTTGGGCATCACCAACAACGGCAACGTACCCATTGACTCGTTGCAGGTGACGGACACGTTGCCGCTGTCGTTCCAGACCACCTCGGTCACGACCGGCGCCTACAACAACGCCACTGATTTTGCGGTCGGCGAAGGCGTACGCGTGACCTATGAGAAGAACACCGCACCGGGTGTGTTCACGCTCTGGGGCAGCTCTCCGAACACGACGACGAACACGACGCTGACGGCGCCGCCACCAGGACTCGGCGCCGGTGAATACCTGACACGCATACGCTGGTCATTCGGCACAGCCAATGTCGGGATGGGCGCATCAACGAACCCGCTGATCACCGGGCGGATCACCAACCCCGACAACAGCGGTGGACCGGTTGCGATTGGCAATTCCATCCAGAACTGCGCCCAGTTGGCAGGTGTCTTCACTGCCGGTCCGACGAACGTCAGTGACAACGCCTGCACCACCTTCACGCTGAGCGGTCCGTTTGTGCAACTCAACCCGGCAAAGGACAACCTGGCCGGCGCGGGACCATTCAACCCGGGGCAACAGGTGAGTTTCCGTTTGCGCGTGCGGTCGGACGCCCGATCGAGTGATCCGGTCGCGTTGGAGCATCTGATCCCCACTGATCTGCTGCCGGTTGACCTGGTCTTCCAGTCCTGGACGTTTGACGCCCAGGGCACCGGTTTGCCCACACCACAAGTGTTCGACTCGGTACCGAACTTCCAGGGCAGCGGCCGCAATCTGTTGCGCTGGCGCTGGAATGCAGGCAGCGGCAACCTGGGCGTCGGCCAGCAAGTCTGGATCAACATCGTGGCGACAATCCGGAGTGGCGCACGGAATGGTGCGCTGGCCAACACGTTCACACTCGACAGTGACGCACCGGGCCTTGGACAGCGTTGCAGCGGTTCGACTCAAACCGACACGCTGGATCTCGACGCCGACGCGAATAGTTCGGAAACCCTGTGTTCGGCGACCAGCACCATCAATGTCGCGCCCATCGCCCAACTGGTATCGAGCAAGCGGGTCGACGCCACCTGTGATGCCGGGTTCACCAACACCTCGGCGGGTGTGCTCGCCGGTGGTTCGTTCGACTACCAGTTGCGCGTGCAGAATGTCGGCACGGTGACCATGCAGAATTTTGTGCTGATCGACATCTTGCCGGCACTGGGCGACGTGGGCGTGCGCGACACCTCGCCGCGCCTGTCGCAATACACGCCACAACTGGTGGCACCGATCGTGCCACCACCCGGCACCACCTTGTTCTACAGCACCTCCGGGAACCCCTGTCGTGGTGAAGTGGGCGGTCCGACCACCGCTTGTGATGCGCCCAACTGGTCCACGGTGCCACCGTCGCCGATTTCGGCAACACGCAGTTTCAAGTCGAATTCGGCAACCGCCAGGTTGGTCCGTTCGATTTTGTGTCATTCAATTTCCGCAGGTTGCCCCGGCGAATCTGGCAAATGGCCTGACCACGTTCAACTCGTTCGGATATCAAACCGACCGTCAGGACGGTCTCGGCAGTCTTGCCGCCGAACCGCAGAAAGTGGGCGTGGCCTTGGGCAATTGTCCGGCCGCGGCACTGGGCGATTTCGTCTGGGTCGACAGCAATCGCGACGGCCAGCAGAACGACGGGCAGACCGGACGCAACGGCGTGTTCGTGCGTTTGTTCACCCCGGGTGTGGATGGCATTTCCGGCACGCTCGACGATGTCCTGCGGGATTCGACGATCACGCAGAACGATGCGCTCGGCAATCCGGGCTGGTACCAGTTCCCGGGCCTCGCGCCAGGCGCCGGATACCGGGTGTGTTTTGATGTGCCGCCGGGTTTTGACCTGACCACGCCCAACACCGTCGCCGACGCCACCGATTCGGATGCCGACCCGACCACGGCGTGTGCACCGCCAGTGACCCTGGCCGCCAATGAATCCAACCAGACGATCGATGCCGGCTTGGTCCAACCGCCGCTCGCCGACGCGGCACTGGGCAACTACGCGTTCTTTGATGCCGACAACGACGGCATCCAGGACGGCCCGCTCGACCTGGGCTTGAATGGTGTCAGCGTGCGGTTGTTTGCCGATGACGGCGACGGGATCACCCAACCGGGCGGCGCCGATGGCGCACCCGTGGCACTGGCCATCACCGGCAATGATGTCTACGGCATCCCGGGTTATTACCGCTTTGACGGACTCACACCCGGAGTGCCCTACTACGTCCAGTTCGTCACACCGTCGGTGGCATTGAGCCCGACCCTCGCGAATGCCGGCGGCGACGACGCCGTCGATTCCGATATCGGTGCAAACGGTGCCACACAGATCGTCACCCTGGCACCCAGCGAATACAACCCGACCCTGGATGCCGGTTTCGTGTTGACCACCGGCACCCTGAGCCTGGGCAACCAGGTCTGGCTGGATACCGACAACGATGGAATTTTTGAGCCCCAGAATGGCGAGACCGGGATCAACGGCGTGCGCATGGACCTGTATGTCGACGCCAACAACGATGGTCTGGCGACCCAGGACGAATACCGCGGCACCACCACCACACAAACATCTGCAGGATTCGACGGCCTCTATCGGTTCGATGGTTTGCCCGCGGGCAACTATCTGGTTGTCATTCCAGTCAACAATTTCTCGGGTTCGGGCGCACTCTCGGGATTAAGCACCAGCACCGGCAACGACCCGGCGCCAGACCCGGATGACGATACCAACGGTGACGACAACGGCACCGAGCAGGGTGGCCTCGTGGTCAGTCGTCCAGTGACCCTGTCATCAGGTGCTGAACCGATTGCCGATGACGGTGACGCGAACACCAACATGACCGTGGATTTCGGATTCCGCGTGGCGCCCACGACAAACCAGTTCGATTTCGGCGACAACCCGGATCAGGCACTGGGCAGTTCCCAAGGCAACTACCAGACGGTCGCGCTGGATGGCGGTGCCGTCCATCGTCTGCCGGCGGGTGGCCTCTTCCTCGGCGCTTGTGTGGATGCCGACGACGGCCAGGCACAAGGTGATCTGTCGAATGCTGACGATGTCTCGGCCTCCGCCGCAACGCTTGGCGCCTGCGCGGCGGCAGGTGATGACGAGGACGGTGTCGTGTTGCCGGCGAGTCTGGTGCCCGGACAATCGGCTGTGGTCTCGGTCACGGCCGGACCGAATGGCACGTGCAGAGTCTTTGGCTGGATCGACTTCAATCGAAACGGTCAACTTGAACCTGCCGGAAGCGGTCATCAACAACGTGGCCCTGGCCGCATCGGGCACACTCAATCAGAACATCACGGCCCCCGCGAACGCGGTCGCTGGCATCAGCCATGCCCGCTTCCGTTGCGGCACCGGTGCCGTCACGACGCCGAATGGATTCGATGACAACGGCGAAGTCGAGGACTACCGCGTCGCCATTCAGGGCATCGACCTCGGCGACAACCCGGACAGTTACGGGACCGCCATCGCCAACAACGGCGCGCGCCATGCGGTGCTGCCCGGAGACCCGCTGCGTCTGGGCGCCTGTATCGACCTCGAAACCGACGGGGCGCCGAATGCCGGCGCGCTGGGTGACGATACGTCCCAAGGCCAGCAAGGTGGCGGCTTGTGTTTCGACGATGAAGACGGTGTTGTGCTGCCGGCCGTCGTGCGTGCCTGCGATGTGAACAACTACTCGGTCACGGCCAGTCAGGCCGGCCGCCTCGATGCGTTCATCGACTTCAACGGCAACGGCAATTACACCGACGCCGGCGATCGGATCGCCAGCAACACGGTGCTTGTCGCCGGTCTCAATTCGCTGTCGTTCACGGCACCGTGCTCCGCTTCGGCAGGCACGACCCATGCACGTTTCCGTTTGAGCACCAGCGGCGGACTGCCGTTCAACGGTCCCGCCTCCGACGGTGAAGTCGAGGACTACACACTCGGTGTATTGGGCACCGACTTCGGCGACGCGCCAGCGCCGTTCCCGACCAGCTTCGCCGGCAACGGCGCGTTCCACTCGGTGAACCCCGTCACACCGCTGTTCCTGGGCGAATGTGTCGATACGGAAGGGGATGGCGTGCCATCGGCCGATGCACGCGGTGATGACCTCGCCAATTCCGCCAACGATGTAGGGACTTGCCTCGGCACTGACGACGAGGATGGCATCGTGTTGCCAGCCGCGCTGCTGGCTTGCCAGACACATCCGGCTCCAGTCTTCGCCAATAGTGTCGGCCGGCTCGACGCCTGGATCGACTTCAATCGTGATGGTGACTGGGATGATGCCGGCGAACGATTGGCAAACAATACGGCCTTGGTGGCTGGTCCGAATACCCTGTCGATCGCCGTACCCTGTGCGGCCATGCCGGGGACAACAAACCTGCGGTTGCGACTGTCGACCACTGGCGTAGCCAGTTACACCGGCGCCGCGATCGACGGCGAAGTCGAGGATCATCAAGTGCCGATCTTCGGCAACGATCTTGGTGATGCACCGGCAATGTATGGCACCCAACACGCGGGCAACGGCGCCTTCCATCGCATTGACATCGACAACCGAATCCGCCTCGGCGCCTGTGTCGACACCGAGGGTGATGGCGCCCCGACGGGAGAGGCTGATGGGGACGACACCACAGCCGGAACCAGTACCGCAGGCACCTGCGCCGTTGGCAACGATGATGAGGACGGGCTGACGGTATCCACGGGCGGCATCCTCGCCACCCGCTTGGTCGCCGGAGGCGCCAACGACTTGCTGGTGACCTACACGAACGACACCGCATCAACGCCCGTGAATCTGTGCGGCTACATCGACTTCAACGGTGACGGATCGTTTGGCGCGGGTGAAGCGGCAAGCCGGATCGTGTCCAACAACACCATCAATGGCACGACCAATCTGTCGTTCACCGTACCCGTGGGTGCCGTACAAGCCACCTACGCCCGATTCAGGCTTTCGTCGGCGGCATGCTCACCGACCGGATCAATGCCCGATGGTGAAGTCGAGGACTATGTCGTGTTCATTGACAGATACGACCTGGGCGATTTGCCTGACCTCGGCGCCGGCACCACCACGAACGACTATCTGACGCTTCGCTCGGACAACGGCGCACGACACTTGATCGTCGACACCCTGCGACTGGGCGCGACCGTGGATCAGGAATTTGACGGGGATCCGGGGCTTGATGCCGACGGCGACGATGCGGCCGGCCCGGGCAACGACGATGAAGACGGCATCTCGTTCCCGGCGGGCGGATATGAGCTCGGCAGTCCGGCCCGCGCGTTTGCAACGGCGACGAACCTGGGCGCACAAGCCGCGACGCTGTGCGGATTCATGGACTGGAACACCGACGGTGATTTCGCCGATGTGTCGGAAACCGCTTCCGTGACGGTTCCGGACGGCAGCAACGCCACTGCGTTCACGCTGGAATTCGGACTCGCGCCCCTGTCCGCACCCGCGAATCTTTACGCACGCTTCCGCCTGTCGACCTCAGCAGGATGCAGCCCGGGTGGCGACGCACCAGACGGCGAAGTCGAGGATTATCTGGTTGGCACCACCACCAATGGTGCGCTGTCATTGGGCAATCTTGTGTTCGAGGACCTCGACAACAATGGCCTGCGCGGTGCCGGCGAACCGGGCATCGCGAGTGTGCCCGTTCGACTGTATGCCGATGACAATCAGGACTGCATCCCGGACGGAGCCCCCTTGTTGACGACAGCCACCGATGGCGCTGGCGACTATCGATTCATCGATCTGCTTCCCGGCTTCTATGCCGTCGGGATCTTGCCACCCACGGAGTTCCTGGGTTCAACCGGCACCGGCCGCGTCTGGGCCGCGACCGGTCCGTTCGAACCCGCGCCGGATCCCGACAACAACACGAACGACGACGACAACGGCACCTTGTCGAGCAACGAGATCACCAGTTGTGCGATCGAACTGCGGGCCAAGGATGAGCCAGTCAACGACGGTGATGCCGACTTCAACAGCAATCTGACCGTCGACTTTGGCCTGGTCCGCAACTTCGATCTGGCCTTGGTCAAACGGCGCGCCGCCAACCAGAGCAATCTGGTGACCTATGGCCAGGACGTGAACTTCACGATCACGGTCTTGAACCAGGGCACCATTCCTGCGTCGAACATCGTGGTCGTGGACTACCTGCCAAACGGTCTCGTGCTGAATGATGCCGACTGGACCGCATCGGCCGGCAACGAAGCCCGGATCACGATTCCCGGGCCCCTGGCTGCCGGAGCATCGATCGACATTCCGATCACCGTACAAGTGACGCCGAACGCCTTGGCCGGCATTCCGATCCTGAACGTCGCGGAAATTGTCGAAGCCACCGATCCGGTCGGAGTCGTACGTCCCGACAAGGATTCAACCCCGGATGGTAATGGCGGCAACGACGGTACACCGATCGACGACGAAACCAGCAATGGCGACAACGACGAAGATGATCAGGACTTCGCAGGAGTATTGGTGCCCAACACCATCCCGACTCTGGATCACTTCGGCCTGCTGATCCTGCTGACGCTGCTGACCTTGCTGGCGCATCGCAAGATGCGCCAGTGAGGGATCTCTGGGCGCCGTGATCACACTGGCCCTCCCCGTGAACGGAGAAGGTGGTCCCGGGCCGCAGATTCCCCTGATCTGCTTCTCCCGTTCACGGGAGAAGAAAATATTGCCAAAAAGCAGGCTTTCTCAGCCTTCGGGCATCTT
The DNA here is from genome assembly GCA_016712105.1 of Ahniella sp. Taxonomy (GTDB): domain Bacteria; phylum Pseudomonadota; class Gammaproteobacteria; order Xanthomonadales; family Ahniellaceae; genus Ahniella. Next base: position 32,497 of record JADJRU010000013.1, on the reverse strand, counting down.
CTCCCGCGAGCGGGAGAAGATCCGACTGAGCCTCAAGGCTCCTGAGGTGTTTGGGCACTGATCGGCACGAACCGGATTGCCTGCCCGCCACCGGCCGCCAGGCGAATGGTCAGGATTTCACCGGCGGTGACCTCGCGCTGTTCGACTTCAAATTCGAAACGCCTGTCTCGGTAATGCGCTTTGGGGCCATCGCGATAAATTTCGGCGCGGTAGGTTCTGCCGGGATCGAGGAACGACAGCGGCACCGTGAGTACACGTCCCTGCTCGTCGGTCAACGCACCCAGATACCACGCCTCGCTGTTCCGAACCTTGCGCGCGATGGTCACGTAATCACCCACTTCACCATTCAGCACACGCGTCTCGGACCAATCAACCGCGACGTCCTTGATGAACTGGAACGCATCCTTGTGCTGTGCGTAGTGTTCCGGCAGATCGGCCACCATCTGGATCGGGCTGTAGATCACCACATACAGCGCCAACTGGCGCGCGAGCGTGGACGGAATCGGATGGGTTCGTCCCTGCAGGGACACGATGCCCGGGGTGTAATCCATCGGGCCTGACAACATGCGCGTGAAGACCAGATCAATCTCGTGCTCCGGCGGGTTCTGCGGATTACCCCAGGCCGCGTATTCCATTCCGCGTGCGCCCTCGCGCGCGACCCAGTTCGGATAGGTGCGACGAAGCCCGGTGTCCTTGATAGGTTCGTGAGGGTTGATCGCAATCCGGCGTTTCGCCGCTTCGGTCACCACCCGCAGATGATGGCGCGACATCCACTGGCCATCATGCCATTCCCGCAACACCGGCCCACCCTTGCGATCGAACCGTTCGATCTGACCGGCATCCGCGACATAACCAGTCTTGATCACATCGATGCCATGTCGCGCATAGAGATCCAGCGCCGGCCCCAACTGTTGTTCATAGTGCGACACCGCACCACCGGTTTCGTGATGTCCGACCAGATGGACACCGTGCTCTTTTGCGTAATCCGCCAGCCCCTTCAGATCAAAATCTTCGGTCGCTTGCGTGAAGTCGAAGTGGTTGCCATCACCGAACCAGTTGCCGTCCCATCCTGGATTCCAACCCTCCACGAGCACACCCCGAAAACCGTGTTCGGCCGCGAAGTCGATGTATCGGCGTGTGTTGGCCGTGGTGGCACCGTGTTTTGGCCCCCGCGCCCAGGACGATTTCTCGAGGTGCAGTTCCCACCACACGCCGACGTACTTCGCAGGTTTGAACCACGACACGTCACCGAGTCGATTGGGTTCGTTGAGATTGAGCACCAGGTTCGACTCGTACAGACCACCGGCCTGATCGGCAATGACCACGGTTCGCCATGGCGTCTCGAACGGCAGCGTGCGCTGCACTTTCCAGCCTTCGGCTGCGGGCGACAACTGTGCCTTCAAACGCTGGTTCTCGACACGACGCAGCCACATCGACGAATAGTCGACGAGCGCTGCTTCATGAAACGACAAGTGCAGTCCATTCTGCGTGCGAACCGTCATCGGCGTATGCACTTGCCCGACTTCGCGCAAGGGTGTGGTGTTGTAGAGATACTCGTACCGATTCCACTCGCCTGCCGGAATCCACCACGCGGTTGCATCCGGAATCAGGTCGAACTCGGTGAGCTCATCGTCGATCGTCGCGAACTTGAACCCGTCCTGTTTCGGAAACACGTACCGAAAGCCGATGCCGTCATCGAACACACGGAACACCACGTCGAATGTTCGACGCAGCCCGAGCGTTTCGCGAAAACGCGCGGTCAGTTGGACATGTCGGTCACGGACGAATCGAGATTCACCCCAGGGTTGCTCCCAGGTGTTGTCGACCGTTTTCAGGTCGTGCTGGACGAGTTCAAGATTTCGTTCCAGCTTGCCGCCCTCGCGCAACAGGAATCCCAGCCGGGACGGTGCGAACAGGGGTTCGCCGAAGCGGCTCAATCGCCAACTGGCACGACCTTCATCAAGACCGAGTTCCAGCGTCAAGATCTGCCCTGGGGAACTGGCCTGCGCGACCGTAGTTGCCTGCTTCGGTGGCTCGGCTGCGGACACATTGCCGATCGACCACAACAGCCCACACAAGATAATCCATCGATTCATCGGTCTTGCTCCACAACAAAGACCTACGCGAGCTGACGAAAACGCTCACCGGGAATTCCGGTGCCGTCGAGACGTCCGACCAACAAGGTGCCTACCTGTGCCGGTCCGGTGTTGGCGAATCGCAACCGGGATTTGATCGCCTCGGCCGAGCGCAATCGGAACAAGCCGGTGCTGGCACGAATACGCAGCAGATCCTGGAACGTGCTCCGCGTCCATGTGATGTCGTCGGCGGCGGGTTTGATGTCGGCCGAGGCCAGACGCGGTCGCATCAGGCTCCAGACGCCGCCATTCTCGGCTTGTGGTGGCAATCCGGTTCCGAAGTAGTTGTCCTGGCCAGTCCAGTCGATGCGGTTGAACCAGTCCCCGGAGTCGTAGCTGTTGCGGTCCATGGACTTGCTGCGCAGCAGATCAATGCCGGCATGGAAATACGAGGTGCCCTGGCTGAACAGGGTGATCGCCGCGGCCAGCATCTGCACCCGCGCCCGATCGTGGCGACTGGTGGTCAGCGGCAACTTGAAGGCGTTGATGTCGAACAGCGTCTGGTTGTCGTGGTTCTCGACGTAGTTGACGACTTCGGCTGGCTCCAGAACATATCCGGCAGGCTGATTGCCGGAATAGGTGATCTGTTCCAGCCGGCGCACCTGCCCGGTGTAGTCGGTCATTTCAAAACTGCGAATCGACCCGGCCAACCCGACCCGGACGAGATCGGCTGCACGAAGCAGGTCGGCCTGTTGCCCACTGCCCTGCGCATTCCGGTCGTAGACAAGCCCGTTCACATAACCTTGCGACGACACCAGCCGCACATCGTTGTCCATCGCCGAGCCGCCGCGCACGGCATCCCGGGCACGATCGGAGAACGTGCCGATGCCGCTGCCGTTCAACGACAACTGCGAGGCTTGAACAAACCGTGCCCCGTTCGCCACTTCACCGAAATTCCAGCCTTCACCCAGCAATTGCACGGGGCGCCCGACCGCGGCATCCACGGTGGATTGCAGCCGCTCCATGACGGCCCGAGGCTGATGCGCCATCAAATCAAACCGGAACGATTCGATGCCGAACGCTTTCGCCCACAACACCGTGGAGTCGATCATCAATCGCGCCATCATGCGATGTTCCGTTGCGGTGTTCTGGCAACAGGTGGAGGTCTCGACGGCCCCTTGGGCATTCAGCCTTTGGTAGTACCCGGGAACGACCCGATCGAGCACGGAGCGCGCGTCCTGACCGGCGGCGCTGGTGTGGTTGTAGACCACATCCATCCCGACCCGGAGACCGCTCCGATTGAGCGACTGAACCATCTCGCGGAACTCGCGGATCCGCGCCACGGGATCATCGGCATCGGTGGCAAAACTGCCCTCCGGCGCATTGAAGTGGAAGGGGTCATAACCCCAGTTGAAGCAATCGTTCGCGCGGTTGCTGGCGACCATCGCCTGCGGCTCCGTGCTGTCGCCGGAGCCAGTGATCGTTGGTGTCACACAACCCCGCTCCGGCACCGTGGCCAGATCAAACACGGGTAGCAGATGCACATCGGTCAAACCCGCGTCAGCCAGAGACTTCAGATGCCGCATGCCGTGGGTCTGTCCATGCGTGAACGCCAGGTACTTTCCTCGATGCGGTGCCGGCACCGAGTCGTCATTCACCGAGAAGTCGCGGACACGTAATTCATAAATCACCATGTCGACGGCGTGACGTGCCCGCAGTCGTTTGTCGCGGCCCGGCCAGCCTTCCGGCCTGGTATCGGCGCGGTCGAGATCAACCAGCGCCGTCCGCACCGAGTTCGCCGAAAGTCCGACCGAATAGGGGTCGGTCACACGATTCCGCACCAGACCCGTGCCGCGCACCGGCACATCCACGAGGTAGGTGTAGAAACGGCCGTGGTGGTCGCCATCGAGCCGGGTCTGCCAGATGCCGGTATCTGCGGAACGTTCCAGGTCGAGCAGGCGCGTCGCCGGACCCGTTGCCTGATCATGGAGACACAAGGCGACTGCCTGCGCACTCGGTGCCCACAACCGGAGCGTAGTGTCGTTTCGGGTCAGGGTTGCGCCCAAGGGTGCAGAGGTTTCCGCCGTGGCAAAACGCTCGTCATAGTGGCCGGCCCATTGCAGGTTCGTGGCTCGGAGCACCCGCTGGTTCTGATCTTCCTGCACCAGCACGACCTGACTGGTGAGCATCGTCTCGAGGGTGCTGCGGTCGGCGTCCGCCACGGCCAGTTGGACGCCCTGGCCCAACCAGACAAAACGCGCCTGGGTTTCAGGCGGCAAGACTTCGGTACTGACACTCAGAACGACACTGGCTTCAACACCCGTGACCGCGCTCCCCGGACTCGCCACGATCTGCGCGCGTGAACTGGATACCAGCCGGAACCGCCCGCTCGCCGAAGCGCCGGGCCAGCGGATCAAACGCTGATTCAGCCAAGCCGCGCTGGCGTCTGCCGGTGCACCGGCCTGGGCCGCAGACAACACCAGAAAATGACCGGATCGGTCGCAGTCGGCGAGGCTCGCTGCTTCGGCACGCAGCAGGCCCGAAAATGCGCCGAGCGCCGACAGGAGACCCAGAACACCCAGGGCTCGCCGGCGCCAGGATTCCGCTGCATTCGTATGTATGCCCATTCGTCCCGCACCTCGTTACGATCCCGCTATCAACCACCACAGCCCAGCCTCTGCACACCATGTCCGAATCAGCGATCCAACGTGTCGTCATTGTCGGCGGCGGCACCGCCGGCTGGATGACGGCCGCCACTTTGTCGAAACTGTTCGGCAGCAAACTCGACATCGTTCTGATCGAATCCGACGAGATCGGCACGGTCGGTGTGGGTGAGGCAACCATCCCACAGATCCGGCTGTTCAACGCCACACTCGGCATCGATGAAAACGATTTCATTCGCCAGACGCAGGGCAGCTTCAAACTCGGCATCGAGTTCGTGGACTGGACACGGCTGGGCCATCGGTATTGCCACGCGTTCGGGCCGGTGGGCGGGCGCGACCTCGGCCTGGTGCAGTTCCATCAGTACTGGTTGAAGCTCAGGCACCTGGGCCTGGCGGGTGAACTCGGCGACTACACGTTCAACACTTTGTTGTCCCGGCGTAACGCATTCATGCGCCCACTCAACAAGCCGAACTCGCCGCTGTCGCAGATCTATTATGCGTTCCATTTTGACGCCAGCCTCTACGCACGATATCTGCGCGGGCTTTCCGAAGCGCGCGGCGTACGCCGGCTCGAAGGCAAGATCGTGGATACCGAGTTACGCGGCAGCGACGGGTTTATCGAGGCGGTTCGCCTCGACCGCGGGGACCGCGTCACCGGCGACCTGTTCATCGATTGCTCGGGCTTCCGTGGTCTGCTGATCGAACAGGCACTCAAGACCGGTTATCACGACTGGAGCCATTGGTTGCCGTGTAATCGCGCACTGGCCGTGCCGTGTGCGTCGGTGGCCCCGTTGACGCCTTACACCCGTTCGACTGCCCGCAGTGCCGGCTGGCAATGGCGCATCCCGCTGCAACATCGCACCGGCAATGGTTATGTCTATTGCAGTGACTACATCAGTGATGACGAGGCCACCGCCACGCTGCTCAAGAATATTGATGGTGAAGCGCTCGCCGACCCACGTCCGCTGAGGTTTGTCACCGGCATGCGCAAACAGTTCTGGAACCGGAACTGCGTAGCGATTGGCCTGTCCAGCGGCTTCCTTGAGCCCCTTGAATCAACCAGCATCCACTTCATCCAGTCGAGTATCGCCAAACTGGTCGCCTTCTTCCCGGACCGGCACTTCTCGCCGGTCGACATTGCCGAATACAACCGGCAGGTCCAGTTCGAGTTCGAGCGCAGCCGCGACTTCATCCTGCTGCACTACAAGGCCAACGAACGCACCGACTCGCCGTTCTGGATCCGCTGTCGCGACAACGATGTCCCGGACTCCCTCGCGCACAAGATCGAGCTGTTCCGGCATGCCGGGCGCGTATTCCGCGAGCACGAAGAACTGTTCACCGAAGTGAGCTGGATCCAGGTGTTGCTGGGTCAGAACGTCCAGCCTCGTGGCTGGCACCCCATGGTCGATCTGCTGAGTGACCAGGGAGCTCGTGCAGTTTGTCGGCGGTGTCCAGTCGGTACTGAACCGTGCCGCCGAGGTCGTGCCGGATCACGCGGCCTACATCCAGCAGCATTGCCGGGCCTGACAGGCCGGCAAAAAAATGCCATCCTGCGGTGATCCGACCGATTCCCGGACGACCCGCCCGATTCGCCATGAAACGACGACAGTTATTGCTCACTGGAACCAGTGCCGTGGCACTTGCCGCCTGCTCGGGAACCGGCAACGGGCCAACGACGATCCTCGCGCCGCAAGTCTGGCGCATGGCAACGAGTTGGCCACCGGACAGCCCTGGCCTGAGCGAATCGGCGAAACGCCTCGCTGCCACGATCGAGCTGGCGAGCGCGGGCAGAATCCGAATCGAAGTCCTGCCCGCGAATGAATCCGTGCCCGCATTCGGGGTACTGGATGCCGTCTCGCGCGGCGAAGTGCAGATGGGCCACAGTGCTGCCTACTACTGGCAGAACAAACTCCCGGCCGCACCGCTGTTTTGTACCGTTCCGTTCGGCATGGTCGCGGACGAAATCAGTGCCTGGTTCGAGGCGGGGAATGGCCTGAGCCTGTGGCGTGAACTGTACGAGCCACTGGGTGTGGTGCCCTTCCCGTGTGGCAATACCGGCGTGCAGTCGGCAGCCTGGTCGAATCGCGAAATCACAAGCCTCGATGATCTGATGGGATTGAAGATCCGGATCCCCGGACTCGGTGCCGCGGTCCTCGCCAAACTCGGTGCCCAACCCGTCGCCGTGCCCGGTGCCGAACTGCTGAAAGCACTGCAGTCCGGTGCGATTGACGCAGCGGAATGGCTGGCACCGATGAATGACCTCGCGTTCGGCCTCCAGCGTGCGGCGCGTTATTGTTATTACCCCGGCTGGCAGGAACCCGGCGCCGTGCTCGAGTGCCTCGTGAACGCCGAAGTGTTCAAGGCCTTGCCGGCCGATCTGCAAGCCATCGTGCAGCAATGTTGTGCGGCCGAATACGAGCGCACGCGCGTGCAATTCGTAGTCGGCAATGCCAAAGCCCTGACGGCCCTCACCAACACGTTCCGGATCGAATTCCGGCGCCTGCCGGATACCGTCGCAGAGGCCCTGAAGAACGCTTCCGAACTGGTTCTGGACGAACTCGCGGCCAGTGATCCATTCGCGCGTCGCGTGATCGAGGACTATCGGACGTTCCGGAAATCCCTGCTCACTTGGCGATCGATGTCGGAAACCGCGTTCGAGCAGATTCGCGGTTGAGCCGCGGTGGTCTCATCCGGTCGATGCAACACAACGCATCGACCGGCTGAGACCACCGCTCCTTGCGCCTCGCTTCGCGAAGCACAAGGGCGAAGTGTTTGCCTAACCCCTCCCAACCCTCCCCGAACATCGGGGAGGGCTTCGGCCAGTCCGAAACTGCGTCGCATCGATTCTGCCTTCTCCCGGTTCACCGGGAGAAGGTGGTCCGCAGGACCGGATGAGGGCCAGATTGGCGCGAAGCCTGGCCATCAAGGACAAACCACCCCCTCAGCACGAGGCAGCACCCGCACCAGCTCACGACTGCCACTGCCAAACGCCGGATCAGTCGCTGCCCAACTGAATCGAATCCGATCGCAACTCAACACCGTGACACCGAGTGTGCCCCACGTCGCCCGCAGCACGTCTTCAGGCCGGAACGCAGAGCCGAACCGGGCACCGGAACTGAGCACCGCAGTCACAGTCGCCGAATCCACCGGCGTGGCGTAAGTGCTGGCACCAACCAGATGGATCGGTTGCCCAGTGAGTCCATAGGTGTAGAAGATGATCCCGACAACGTGTTGCCCACCGACCGTCGAGGTTTCGAGTGTGATGCCCTCGCCACTGCGCGCCGGATCCCACCACGCCCCCTGAAAACTCGCGTCCAGCCCACCAGCGCCAAACCCAGTGCTGGCCAGTCGCGCCAACTCGCCATCGATGAAGGTTTCAGCAAGCGCCGTGGCCTCGTGCCCCGCCGTACCAAAAGGTTGATTGATACTCTCGTGTGTGCCGGGAATCTGCCTCGCCGTCGTACGCACATTCGCCGCAACCAGCGCCGACGCAAATGCCGCTGAACCCTCACTGGCACCCGCCCGGGGCACATTCAACACCAGGAACGGCGGGATGTTCTTGCCGGTCGCCACATGAGTCATCGGCGAACCATCCCGAAGCACCGACGGTTCGGTGCCAAACGCCGAGAACACGAAATTGTTCGCCGCATCACCGTCACCATTCACCAGATCGTAGGCGCCCGTATCCAGTGTGATCACCCCCTTGATGACCGAAAGCGGCAGCCCTTCAGCACCCAACCGCGAATCATCACTGCCGACCAGCGCAGCCAGATGTGCGCCGGCCGAATGGCCCAGCACAAACATCCGCTCAGGATCACCCCCGAATTGGTGAATGTTCCGATACACCCAGGCAACGGCCGCAGCCACATCATCGATGTGTGCCGGATGCACATAGGTCGGCGACAACCGATTGTTGATCGACACGAACAGATGCCCGCGAGAGACCGCCCAGATCGCCTTGTTCTGCGTGAACCCGGCATTGAGCTTGTCGCCGCTCGTCCACCCGCCGCCGTGAATCCCGATGATCACCGGTGCACGCGTGGCGCCCGTTGGCGCGTAGATATCCAGCCGCTGCAGATTCGGATCGACGCCAACATCGTTCGCGTAGGCGCGGTCCCGAAATCACCTGGGCATTGACCGGACCCAATGCACAAGCCAGAGCACTCGCGATCAACCATAACCATTTCATGGCGTACTCCATGATCTTCGTTGCTGAGCCAACGTACAGGGATCGAAAGGGTTGACAGCGCTCGCATGAACTGAAGGACCTGCAAGATACAATTTCCTGATCGATCCGCCCCATCAATCCCGGTATTGCGCCAATTGAGACTGTAGACTCGTGATCAGACACATTTGGTGAGCTCGCCACCGAATGGGGCCCATGGAGTTCTAGCAATGATGAAGATTGTGCAGCGACTGCTCTTCGTGCCAAGGGTTGATCAAGTCCGATATCGAGCCCAAGGCTTCCGGGCCTGTCTTCTGATTGCCCTCGCAGTTGCCTGTCTTGCCGCATGGGCACAAGACATTCCGCCGTCTGCGGGCGGCAACTATGTGATGCGCAAGCAGGTAGTCGCTGGCGGTGGTCAACGCGCCATCGGCGGGAATTTTGTGTTGGTCGGTACCGTCGCCCAATCGGATGCAACGACGACCCGGCATGGCGCCAATCCGACTCACGGGTGGCTTTCATGGACCCATGGCCTGGCCGGAGGCCTGTTTGCCAACGGTTGAAAACTGACATGAATCAGACAGAAACTCACTGAAGCAGATCTTGGCGACCAACATACTCTTGCTTGGCTTGCTTCTGGGTCGCCCTCAGCCGTTTTTGCACTCAGTCGTGTGTTCACTTATCAAGGAGTCTGGAAGACCCGGCCAGCCGGCTACCGGAGACTATGACCTGCAGTTTGAACTGCAAACCAGCGCAGGTGTTCCGGTTGGCACGCCGTTCTGATCGACAACGTTTCCGTGGTGAGGGGTTTTACTGTTGCTGGACTTTGGCGCCGCCATTACCAGCGGTGACTTCCAACTCCAGATCGGCGTGCGGTCAGGCGAATCTTCCGGTGCATTCACTGCCTTGGTCCCGCCAACGCGAATTGCACCGACGCCACAAGCACAGGTCTCCGCCATGGCGGTCGAGGCGGTCTCGGTGTCACCGAACAGCATCGACTCCGCAAGCATCAGCGACGGCAGCATCGGCGCAGCCGATGTCGACGCCAGCACCATCCAGCGACGAGTATTGAACACCTGTGCTGCCAATGAAGCGATCCGGTGATCAACACCGACGGCGTGTGTCCTGCATTATTGGCCCGACCGGCCTCCGGTGCGTCGGGCCTGCCGGACCGTCGGGTCCCGCTGGTCCGGCCGGCCCTGGGCACGACCGGACAGGCGGGCCATGGTCTTTGGCACTGGATCGGTAACGATCGCGCCAGGCACGGTTACGCAGACCTTGATCCCCGGGTTGACCAGACCATCACCGTGCCGAGTGCGTCGGTAGTCTATCTGTCGACCTCGGGAGCGATCCAGACGACTTCGCAACCGCGACAGGCTTCAGTGCGGTCGACGTGTTTTCACAGTGGATGGAAGTCTCGTCGCCAATGGTGGTTATCAGCGTGTCATTGCCGCCAACACCGGCGGCGTTGTCAATGCCATTGCGGGCTGGAGTACGTCGCTGGTGGTGACAGTAGCCGCCGGGAGCCACACTTTCGCGGTGCGCCGCTGGGTCAATCTCGCCGGAGCAGTTAACGCCACCGTAAGCGGCAACAACACGTCACCGAATCAGGGTGCGCTCAACGTGATCGTTCTGAAGCTTTGAGCATCTGTCGATTCGGCTTCTGGTTCAGCCGAACGGCCGCCCGCGGCTAAAGCCCTCCACGGTTGAATGTCGCAGCCCCCACCTGATCAGTCTTGTGGGCGCGACCGCAAGCCCTCGATGTTAGGGGAGGGTGGGAGCACCTCGCCCGCGCTCGCAAAGCGCAAGGGGCGTGGGGCTTTTGGATGCCCCGCCGGATCTTCGGTATGCACGCGCTCATGTCGAACGAGATAGATGCCACTCGCCACCAGGAACGCGGCACCTGTCCACGTGATCAAATCCGGCAAGACGCCGTAAAGCGACCAGTCAATGATCGATGCCCAGACCAGTGCCGTGTATTCGAACGGCGCGACAACTGAGGCTTCGCCTCGGTGGAAGGCATAGGTCAAGGCGAATTGGCCGAAGGTTCCGGTGATGCCGATCACGACCAGTGGCAGGACATGGGTTGTGTTGAGTGCTACCCAGCCGGGTGCGGCAATGGTTCCGCCGATGATCATGACGAGCAGGCACAGCCAGAACATCATGGATTCGATGCTGTCGTGGCGGCCCAGAAATCGTACGGTGATCGACGATACGGCGTAGGCCAATGCCGCGAGCATCACCAATAACCCAGCTGTGCCGAACAAGCCTTCGCCGGTGGGTCTGAGGATCACGATGACGCCCACGAACCCGAATGCGATGGCGAGCCATCGCCCGGCGTTGACGTGCTCCTTGAGGAACCATGCCGCGAGTACCGTGATCAGCAATGGCGCGACAAAGAACAGCGCATAGGCATTCGCCAGCGACGTGGTGCGCAGCGCATGCGCAAAACTGGCGAGCATCACCACACCCAACACGGCACGCAGCAAGTGCAATGGCCAGTGCCCGGGCTTCAGCGATTTGAGGCGGCCGCGCCAGGCCACGTACAACACGATCAGCGGCAATGAACTGGCTGCGCGCAGCGCAGCAACCTGGATGGCCGGCAAACTGCCCGCCAGTTCCTTGAGGCCGGTATCCATCACGGCGAACATCATCACGCCGAACAACATCGCGACAATGGGTCGCGACCCGCCGCGCGGGTGCTCCGCCGGAATACTGGGGTTCACCGGTCGGGCTCGATATCAAGCGCGTCGACCAGATCCTTGCATTCCTTCAAGCCGAGACCGGTTTGCTCGCGCAGTCGCTTGATCGCTTCGATCTTTTGGCCACTGCGCAGGTTGTCCAGGATTTCGGCTTGCACATCTGCCGGGATGTTCTGGGAATCCAGCAGCGTTGCTGCGCCCGGGTGCGCCCTCGTCAGATCCCGCACGATGACTGCGGAGGATTTGGCGACCGGAGCCGATCCGGATCGGAGCCACCCGCGCAGCAAGAAACCGAACACCACACCGATCAGCAGGCCCCCGACCAGAGGTGGCACGCCGTATCCGGCAAGCAAGCTGGAGAATTGGTCGAGCATTTCGGGGCTCCGTTTGGATGCCCCGAGTTTAGCTGATGAACGAAGTACAGCCCGCCGCGATCAAGCCCGCATCGATTCCAGTGCAGCAATCCGCTCGGCAATCGGCGGATGGGACCGGAACATCGCCGCGATGTGCTTGCGCGCGCCGGCAATGCCCATGGCCTGCGTTCCTTCCGGCAGTGTGCTGTCGTGGTTGTCGCCACCCAGGCGGCGCAGCGCGTTGATCATGCTCTGGCGTGAGGCCAGGCCCGCAGCGCCGGCATCAGCCCGAAACTCGCGGCGGCGCGAGAACCACATGACGATGATCGACGCGAGCACACCAAACAGCATCTGCGAAGCAAAATGGACGACGTGATACACGAGGGTCGCCAGGCCATTCGACTCGCCGTCTCGGCTCTGCAGGAAGCCCGCGACAATCCGCGCGACGATGGTGCTCAGGAACACCACGAAGGTGTTCAGCACACCCTGCACGAGCGTCATGGTGACCATGTCGCCATTCGCAATGTGGCTGACCTCATGCGCGAGCACGGCCTCGACTTCATCGCGGCGCATTTGCTGCAGCAGCCCGGTCGATACCGCTACCAGTGCGTTGTTGCGATTCCAGCCAGTCGCAAACGCGTTCATTTCGGGCGCGTCATACACCGCCACTTCGGGCATGCCGATGCCTGCCTGCTGGGACTGGCGACGCACGGTGTCGAGCAGCCACGCCTCGGATTGTGACCGCGGCTCGGTGATGACCTTGGCGCCGGTCTGCATCTTGGCGATGAACTTGGACATCAACAGCGAGATGATCGAGCCGGTAAAGCCAACCACGGCCGAGATCAGCAGCAGGCCGCCCATGCCCGCATTCCGGCCGATGCCGGTGATACTCATGACCAGACCCAGCACCAGCATGATGGCCAGGTTGGTACCGACAAAAAGTGCGATGCGCAGCATGAAGAACGCCCTATGATCGAGTTGCTGCAGGAAAGCTGGTGCGGTTTCCCGTCATTTCACGGAACCTTCTGAACCCGTTCATGTTGCCGTCAGATCCGTCGTCTCTTCGTCAATATCGTGGCCGCTTCGCGCCTTCGCCCAGCGGCCCTCTGCATTTCGGTTCGCTGGTCGCCGCGCTTGGCAGCTGGTTGTGTGCGCGTGCCGCCCAGGGCCGCTGGCTGGTCAGGATGGAAGACATCGACCCGCTGCGCGAACAACCCGGCGCGAGTGATCACATCCTTGCCACCCTCGCCCGCTTTGGCATGGTTTCCGACGAGCCGGTTCGGTTCCAGAGCGCTCGCCGCGAACGGTATCGCGAGGTGCTCGTCGCACTGGCTCACCGTGACATGGCATACCCCTGTACCTGTTCGCGGCAACAGTTGCAGGCGTTTGCCGGCATTCACCCGGCCCAGTGTCCGGCGCCGGTGGATCCAACGCGGACCCCAGCCTGGCGCGTTCGGGTGGCGGGCACGGAACCCATCACGTTCGAAGACGGGGTATGTGGTCGCGTGACGCAGGATGTGGTGCGTGAGGTCGGTGACTTCGTCATCTGGCGTCATGACGACTGGCCGGCATACCAGTTGGCCGTTGTTGTGGACGATGCCGAACAGGGGATCACCGAAGTGGTCCGCGGCGCCGATCTGCTGGATTCGACCCCGCGGCAGATTGTGCTGCAGAAACTGATCGGTTTGCCTAAGCCTGAGTATGTCCACCTGCCTCTGGCGCTTGATCCGGAAGGTCGCAAGCTCAGCAAGTCGGACGCGGCCAGGCCCGTTGACCCGCTCGATCCGATGCCTGCCTTGCGGGCGGCTTTGTGTTTTCTGGGACAGGACACCCAGGATGCCGCCTTCGATGTCCGAACCGTTCTGGACAAGGCTCTGGCCGGGTTCGACCGCAAAGAAATTCCGTCCACAAACACACGTTTGATCGCGGCACTGGACCAGCCCGCAGGCTAAGATGCGCGTCATTCATTCACCTTGGGAGCACACTCATGACATCACGTATTGCACTCGTCACCGGCGGCACCGGCGGCATCGGCACCGCCATTTGCCAGGGCCTGGCGCGCAGCGGGCATCGGGTCGCCACCAACTACCGCGACGAAGCCAAAGCCAAAACCTGGCAGGCCGAACAGAAGGCGCTGGGTTTCGACTTCACGATCGTGCCCGGTGATGTGTCCGATCCGCAGTCGGCCAACGATATGATCAAAGCCGTGGAAGCGGCGTTGGGCCCGGTCGATGTGCTGGTCAACAACGCCGGCATCACGCGCGACACCACGTTCCATCGGATGACCGCGCTGCAGTGGCAAGAGGTCATCAACACCAACCTCAACTCCTGCTTCAACGTCACGCGTGCCGTGATCGAGGGCATGCGCACCCGCGGCTTCGGCCGTATCGTGCAGATCTCGTCGATCAATGGTCAAAAGGGCCAATACGGTCAGGCCAACTACGCTGCGGCCAAAGCGGGTATGCACGGCTTCACGATTTCGCTCGCGCAGGAAAGCGCCAAGTTCGGCGTGACGGTCAACACCGTGTCGCCGGGCTACGTGGCCACCGACATGGTCATGGCGGTGCCGGAAGAAGTGCGCGCCAAAATCGTCGCGCAGATTCCCACGGGCCGACTCGGCAAGCCGGAAGAAATCGCCTATGCCGTCGGGTTCCTCGTGGATGACCGTGCGGCGTGGATCACCGGCGCCAACCTGTCGATCAACGGCGGTCACTACATGGGTTGGTAACACAGCCCAGCTGCACATTCCCGGCGCCCGTGTTCACGGCCCCGCCATGGACATCCGGTTCCGGGAATGCGATGCTCCAGAGTTCACGAGGCTTCGTGCATGACGCAGCACGAAGCACGTAAAAAAACCAAGCGTCCGGAATTTCGGCAAGCAGGTCCACGCATATTGCTCCGGTGAAAAAGAGAGCACTTTTGCCGTCTTGCCAAAAAATTCACGCACTGCCTTGATTCCGAACATTTGTGCCGTGTCCCGGCACACCGGAATCGTGGCTGGTGCGATGCACAAGGCTTTGCTAAGTTCAAGTCGAACGAAACCGGAGGGCGCTCGGTGAGGGGCGCCTCGGTGTCGAGTGTCGAACGCGTACAAGGATGTCGCGGGCGGCACCCACAACACGAAACCACGCCCATGGCAGCTCCACGCATCATCAAGAAGTACCCCAATCGGCGACTGTACGACACCGAGATCTCGAGCTACATCACGATCGAAGATGTCCGACAGTTGGTGCTCGACGGCGAGGAATTCGAGGTCCGCGATGCGCGCACCAGCGAAGACCTGACGCGCGGTGTGCTTCTGCAGATCATCGCCGAACACGAAGAACGTGGTGCGCCACTGTTCTCGACGAAACTGCTGAGCCAGTTCATCCGGTTCTATGGCGATTCCATGCAGGGCTTCATGGGCAGTTACCTGGAGCGCTCCATGCAGGCGTTCCTGGAACAGCAGCAGCAACTGCGATCGCAGATGAACAACCTGCTCGGTCAAACGCCCTGGTCGGTGTTGAACGACATGACCGAACGGAACCTCGAAGTCTGGAAGACCATGCAGACCAAGTTTTTCGAAACGGCGCGCAACACCCCCGGCCCCGCAGCGCCAGGTACCCCGCCACCCGCTGCCGGCAAAAGCGGCACCGACAAGGTTCGCTGAGCGCCGCGGCCCGTCATTGCGAGGAGCGCAGCGACGCGGCAATCCCCTGCTTGCCTCAAACCTACCCGCCAGTCTGAGGTTGCCGCGGCCCGAGGTTGCCGCGGCCCGCAGGCGGGCCTCGCCTCCTCGCAATGACAGGGCCTCTCCATGACGACATAGGGTAAGTCATTGATCAAAATGACATCTTAGGTGTTTGCAGCAACCGCGATTCGGGCAACCAATACGCGCGTGGCAGCTCCGGCAGTGCCGGCTTGTCGCGAACTTCGTGCCAAATGGCAACAGCTGTGGGAGCGGCTTCAGCCGCGATGCGACATGGTTCGAGGCATCGCGGCTGAAGCCGCTCCCACAGGATTGGCCTCATGGCAACTCGCGGCTCTTTGAATGCTGCTGGAATAGATTACTCAAGCAAAAGTTTCACGGAGTGTCGTCAAGGCCCGAACGAAGTATGCCGTTTTTTGGGAATACAAAAAGCTCGCAATGACAGGGCCTCGCAATGACGACATAGGGTCAGTGATTAAACAATGACATCTTAGGTGTTTGCAGCAACCGCGATTCGGGCAACCAATACGCGCGTGGCAGCTCCCGCAGTGCCGGCTTGTCGCGAACTTCGTGCCAAATAAACAGCTGTGGAGCGGCTTCAGCCTGACGTTTCCCCACATTTTCCCTTGCTAGCGATGGGTTTGGGGTCATAGGAGCACCGCCTCTATGAGCTCGAGGCTGAGCTTCGGTCGTTTGTACCTCCAGCACTCCCATCCGATTCGAATGGCAGAGTACTTGCGCGAACGACAGCTATTTGGTGCGATGAAGCGATCGAGCTTTTCGGTGATGATTGCGCAGCCGACGAGCCAGGCGCAAAGGTTGTTAAGGCGTGGATGAGCAAGAGCATTTCGATGCGCAGTGCGCTTCGACTCTGGCTGTCTTCGAATCCTTGGCCGTATTTGTGGGACTTTAGATCGCGGAAGCTCTCTTCGATTTCCATGCGTCGTCGATAACATTTCATGATCTGGTTTGCGGTGAGATTCTTTAGGCCGAATGAGCAGGCGAGAAGCCATGGCTCGCGATGGGACCTCGCTGCTTTCAGGTGGCGTCTATCGGCACTGGGTTTGCCAGCACGGGTGAGCGAATGACGACCTTTGAACACTGGCGTGGCGTTGAGCAGGAGACGGCATGGGAATGATGTCGTCTTCGCGATCAACGCTGGACCAAGATCACATGCCCGCCGGGTTTGCCGCTCGTAGAGCTGCGTGCAGAGCGTCCAATTGCTCTCGCCATTCAACTGGACCTTGATTCCTCCGCGCAGTCGTCCGACCCAATCCCAGCCCAATTCCTCTACTTGGGCGAACCAGTCGCTGCGAAAGCCTGCATCGGTCACCACAATCGGACGAATTCCCTGCGGGACCAATTGCTGCAACCGGTTCAGGAACGCTTTGTGTACCCGTCCATTCGCCTGTTCCGACTGCGCAACCACTTGATCCAGGAGTGTCAGGCAGCGACCGCCTAACCGGTACTCGTGGCCTCAGAAGGCACAATCGGCCGATCACGCAAGGTCTGACCAGTCCACCAACAATCAAAGGCTGCGATCTCAGCAACCACAAAGCCATCGCACCGTACAATCTGCCCTGAGCCATGCCACAGCATGATTGCTTAGAAGTCGGTCAATCCGCTTCAGAGGCGTCCGCACCTGTTCGGCACCCGGCCAGTGCCGCGCCAAATCCATCAGTGTGAGTCGCCGACCACTTGAAAGAGCCTCTACCGCCAACAGCAAACATCGGCTCTGAAATGTATGCAATCGAGACAGCGCAGAGCCCAGAATTTTCTGCAAAACTGACGCGGCACGCATGGCGGGGTCTCCCTCAAGAATTGGCGTTCGAGAGGAAAAACCACGCCATGCGTTCTGTTTTCGCCTGACAATATTCCGTAAGTGCCTGCTTGGCAAAAGGAAAATGTGGGGAAACCTCAGGCTTCAGCCGCGATGCGACGGGATTCGATGCATCGCGGCTGAAGCCGCTCCCACAGGATTGGCCTCATGGCAACTCGCGGCTCTTTGAATGCTGCTGGAATAGATTACTCAAGCAAAGTTTCACGGAGTGTCGTCAAGGCCCGAACGAAGTATGCCGTTTTTGGGATCCACGAAAGCTCGCAATGACGACTCGGTGCCCTTCAGCTGTCATGGCGAGGAGCACAACGACGCGGCAAACTCCTGCTTGCGATGAGGAGAGAGAACCGGATTGACGCAGCCTGGCAACACAGCGTTCGTGCGCGTTGACGGGCCACCAGCGCGAACCTAAGATCGACGGTTTCCGCAGTGCAGCAATGCCTGCCCGACTGACCAGCAAAGGACGATTGAATGAGCAAGCGCGTAGCGGTAGTGAGTGGCGGTATCGGCGGTCTGGGCACGGCCATCTGCAAACAGCTCGCGCAGTCTGGTCGCCGCGTGATCGCAGCCGATCTGGCGGTTCGCGCGGAGCGCGTAGCCGAGTTCGAACAGGAAGTCGCATCGTTCGGCGGACAGATCACGTTTGCGCCCGTCAACGTGGGTGACGAAGCCAGCTGCGCCGCATTGATCGAACAGGTCCGCCGCGATGCCGGCGAAGTCGACATTCTCGTCAACGCCGCCGGCATCACGCGCGACACCACGCTGCGCAAGATGAGCACGCAGCAATGGATGGACGTGATGAAGGTCAACCTGGATGGCGCGTTCCAACTCACCCGCCAGGTCATCGACAGCATGTGCAACCGCGGCTTCGGCCGGGTCGTCAACATCTCGTCGGTCAACGGCCAGACCGGCCAGTTCGGCCAGACCAAACTCCCGCATCAAAGCTGGCCTGCATGGCTTCACCATGGCGCTCGCGAAAGAAGTCGCGCGCAAGGGTGTCACCGTCAACAGTGTCTCGCCCGGTTACTGCCGCACGGCGATGGTCATGGCGATCCCGGAAGACATCCGCAACCAGATCGTCGCCTCGATCCCCGTGGGCCGAATCGGCGAACCCGAAGACATCGCCCGCGCCGTGGATTTCCTGAGTGCAGACCATGCCGGCTTCATCACTGGCGTCAATCTGCCGGTTAATGGCGGCATGTTCATCAGCTTCTGAGAAGCAGGCGATTCGTAGGCTGGGCTGACGAAGGAAGCCCAGCTGCTTGCGACAGTGCAAAAACCGTGCGCGCTTCTTTCTCAGGACACGCCCACAAGCCGTGTTCGGTCGGTCCAAGTAGCCGGCTTCCTCCGGCAGTTCGTGCCTCCGGCTGGACATGCCCACACCGTGTTGCCTGTTGTCATGTCGCAGGAAGGGCTCCTTCGCTCAGCCCAGCCTACGGCGCTTCCACCGGCAACACGATCCGGAACTGCAGGCCTGGGCCGTTGTGGACGGTGATGGTGCCTCGCAGGAGTTTGGTGACCAGGTTGTAGACGATGTGCATGCCGAGGCCTGAGCCACCGCGACCGCGTTTGGTGGTGAAGAAGGGTTCGAAGATGCGCTTGAGCACTACGGCATCGGCACCGATGCCGTCGTCGCCATAGTCCAGTGCCAGTTGCCCATCGGGCAGGCGCAGCACACGGATCGACATGTGGCCGGCATTACCCTCGGGAAACGCGTGCGCAATGGAGTTGCTGACGAAGTTGACGACGATCTGGTAGATCGCGCCGGGGAACGTGTCGATGACCAAGCCCGGTGGACAATCCACACTGATCCGATGTGGCGTGCGCTTCAACATCGGATTCAGCGCAAACACGACTTCTCCCAGATATTGCGCCAGATCGATGCTCCGTCGTTCTTCGCTGCCTTGATCGACTGCGACCTGTTTGAAGCTTCGCACCAGGTGAACCGCACGCTCGAGGTTCTGCAAGATCAGTCGCGCGGCTTCGATGGCGTCCTGTTCGTACTGCTCGAGGTTCGAGCGCGTCATCGCGCCGCGTTCCTGCTGTCGGCGCAGTTCTTCAGTCGACTGCTTGAGGTGCGACGCAGCCGTGATGCAGATACCGAGGGGCGTGTTGATCTCGTGCGCCACACCGGCAACCAGACCGCCCAATGACGCCAGCTTTTCCGACTCGATCAACTGAGACTGGGTATCTCGCAGCCGCGTCATCGCTTCCTTGAGGCCGTCATTGGCTTCGGTCAGTTCACGCGTTCGCGCCGCCACACGCGCTTCCAGTTGTTCGTTGGCCAGCCGCAAAGCCTCTTCGACCTGTTTGACCGAAGAAATGTCGCGCGTCGTACCGATCAAGTGCAGTGCCTTGCCGTCTGCATCCCGCTCGACGGCCTGACCACGCTGCAAGAACCATGCCCAATCACCCTGGTCGTTGCGTGCGCGGAAACTGGCTTCGAAGTATTCGCTCCTGCCGGCGATGTGGTCGGCGAGTGCCTGCGCCAGCGGCAGACGATCGTCAGGATGAATGAGCTCCGCAAACGCATCGATATCGCCGCCGTCCCGAATCTCGGGCGAAAACGTGTTGGCCAGGGCGTTATCGCGACGGACATACCGGGACGGCACATCGTAATCCCAAAGTTCGTCGCGGCTGCCCCACAAGGAGAACCTCAGTCGACGTTCATTGGCGGCGATCACGTCTTGTTGCCGCGCGCGCTCGGCAAGATTGCTTCGCACTCGCCATGCGAACAACGAGAACAGCCCCAAGGCCAACACGACGTAAGCGAACCAGGCGATCGGACGACGCCACCAAGGCGCTTCCAGAAACACCGGCAGCACCTTCACGGGGCCGTAATCGACGCTCGCGGCCGCCTGGGCACGCACCAGCAACTGGTAGCGCCCGAATGGCACGTGCGTGAAGCTGGCCGTACGCTGGCCGCGCGGCAAGTCCAGCCATTGATCGTTGAGGCCTTCCAGGCGGAATTGATAACGCGTGTTTTCCGGGCCCAGAAAATCCATCGTCGAAAAACTCACCGACCACACACTTTCCTGCGGACCGAGCACCAGTTCATCCAGATACGCGGCATGCCGACGTTGGCGCCGGTCGGCACGAGCCGACGTGCCACCCACGGTGACAATATCGGTGAGCGTGACCGTGGGTGCCCGGCCACTCTCACGAAAATCCTTGGGATGAAACACAACCAGACCAAGCAGGCCGCCGAAGTAAATACGACCATCCGGGTCCATCACGTTGGAACCAATGAAATAACCGGAGCGATCGAAGCCGTCACTGGCTTCCAGATTACGAACGCGTCGTGTCACCGGATCCAGTTCGTCGATGCCGACGATACTGGCGATCCAGAGTTTGCCGGAGCCATCCTCAATCAGACTGCCGATGGCGTTCGCACTGAGCCCATCCCGTTTGCCGATGACGTCGAACGACACGGCATCTTCGGCTCCCTCGTTGATGCGGACAATACCCGCGCCTTGCGTGGCGATCCAGACTGTCCCTGACGCGGTTTCCAGCAGGTCAGTAATGACATCACTCGGCAAACTGCCGGACTGCGTCGCACGGTGACGGTATTGGCGGACCCTTTGGTCCTGCTCATCGATGAGCGCGAGACCAATGCCGTTGAAGCCGACCCAGAGCCGCTGCTTGCGATCTTCATGCAGGGTGTTGATGAAGTTGCCGGTGAGCTGTTGGGCAGTTAACGCCGGGTCGGCACCGAATCGCGAGAACTGGTCACAACTGCTGCACCGATGGAGCAAACCCGCGTCATCGGTCCCTACCCAGAGACTGCCATCGGTGCGCTCCACCAACGCACGCGCTCCGGCTGATTCAAGACCCAGGCCGGCTCCGCGCAACCGCACGAACCGGCGACTGCCAGACGGCAAGTACGCCACACCTCCGTTTGCGGTCGCGACCCATAACTCGCCGTTGCGCCGACGCAGGATCGCCTGAACTGAGTTGTCCGGCAGCGAGGCCTCGTCGGCTGGATCATGCTGGAATCGTTCGACGACGTTCAGCGCGGCATCCAGATGGACCAGCCCACCACCTTCCGACACCCCCAGCCACAAGGTGCCATCCCCATCACGCATCAGCGTACGAACGGGATTACTCGGCAGGCTCAAGGGATCATTCTGGCGATGCCTGAGCAGCCGCAGGCTGCGCGTGGACGGATTGTGCAACGCGATGCCGGCCGTCCACGTGCCGACCCACAACAGCCCGTCGCGATCTTCGAGCAAGGACGGAATCCGATTGGCCGGCAAGCTGGCGTTGTCGGCACTGTCATGACGGAAGTTGAGGAACCGATCCTCGCCGAGAAAATGACTGAGCCCCAGGAACGTGCCGATCCACAATTCTCCACGTGACGTCACCAGCAGGCGAATGATCTGGTCATCCACCAGGCTCGCTGGATTGTCGCGCTGATGCCGGTGGCGACGAATCAAGCGCCCATCACCGGCAAACTCAAGCAGACCGGCCCGCGCGTCACCGACCATGATCCGACCGTCCGGCAATTCGGCAAGTGCTGTCGGCGTGAGTTCATCCGGCCAGTTTCCGAGCGCTGGATCCGGCCAGGTACTCAGGGCGCCGCTGGTGCCATCGATCCGAAGCAGACGATCGCTGCAGGCAATCAACAAATCGCCCGCGGCCAGTTCCAGCACATGGCGGATCCGTTTCAAGCAGTCCGCGTCTCCGCGTACGGTCGAAAATGTTCCGTCCGTCCGCAGGCGCTTTTGTAATCCGCCATCGACCGTGGCGACCCACAAGTCGCCGCGCCGGTCGACCAGCAGATCGGCGACATGGTTCGTCAACAGCGGACCATCCGGCTCGGCCAGGAAATGCGTGAACCGACCTGTCGGCAAATCCAGTTGGTTCAAGCCACCGGATCCCGTGCCAACCCATAGTGTGGCATCGGTCGCTGCTGCGAGACTGGTGGCGTGATCGGCCGAGATCGAGCGGGGATCGCCGGGATCGTTCGAGAACACGGTAAAGGCATAACCGTCGTAACGATTCAGGCCATCCTGGGTGGCGACCCAGATTTGGCCGGTGGCATCTTGCGCGAGGTCTCGCGCCGTCGAACTCGACAGGCCGCGATCGATATCCATCGAACGGAAACGCACCTGGTTACGATCCAGCGGCGTGGCCATCGCGATGGCCGCACACATCACCAGCATCGATGCGAGCAGACCGCGAATGAGCGCAGAGATCGTCATGTCAGGCCTGCAGGAATGCGAACTTGGCGATGAAGACCACTGCCACCAACCAGACCACCGGCGACACGTCGCGCGCGCGGCCAGCCAAGGTCTTGATGGCGGCGTAACTGATGAATCCGATCGCGATGCCGTGTGCGATCGAAAACAGGAACGGCATCGATAACGCGCACAGAACGGCGGGGGCCGATTCAGTCAGGTCACTCCAGTCGAGTTCGGCGAGGCCGCGTGCCATCAGCACGGCCACGTAGATCAGCGCCGGTGCGGTGGCGAACGCCGGGACGCTGGCCGCCAGCGGCGACAGGAACAAGGCCAGCAGGAACAGCAGACCCACCACGACTGCCGTGAGGCCGGTGCGACCCCCCACTGCCGTGCCGGCAGCACTTTCGATATACGCCGTCGTCGACGAGGTGCCGAGCGCCGCACCCGCCATGATCGCCGTGGAGTCGGCGAGCAGCGCCCGTTTGACACGCGGGAGTTTGCCGTCGGCATCAAGCAGGCCGGCTCGATGGGCCACGCCCACGAGTGTGCCGGTGGCGTCGAATACCTCGACAAGAAAAAACGTCATCACGACCGACAACAAACCGAATTGCAGAGCAGCGTTGAAGTCCATGGCCAAAAACGTCGGCGCCAGCGAAGGCGGCATCGCCACGACACCCACAAACGAACTCAAACCCAGCAGGATCGACGCAATCGTCACCAGCAAGATCCCGACAATCACACCGCCGGTGACCCGCCGATACTCGAGTGCGATGATCAGCATCAGACCCGCGAACGCCAGCAGCACGGACGGTTGATGCAGGTTGCCGACGGTCAGCAAGGTGGCCGGATGCGCCACCACCAGGCCGGCATTTTTCATGCCGATAAGGGCGAGGAACAGGCCGATGCCGGCCGAGATGGCGAGCTTCTGCGACCGAGGAATGGCGTTGACGAGCCATTCGCGGATGCGGAACAGGCTGACCAGCACAAACAGGCACCCCGACAGGAACACGGCCGCGAGCGCGGCTTGCCAGCTATAACCGAGCCGCCCGCAAACCTCGAACGCAAAGTAGGCGTTCAAACCCATGCCGGGCGCCAGCGCGATCGGATAATTCGCGAACAGGCCCATCGTGATCGAGCCGATTGCCGCCGCGATGCAGGTCGCTGCAAACACCGAGTCACGCGGCATGCCGGCGGCGGCCAGGATGTCCGGATTCACGAACATGATGTATGCCATCGCCAGGAACGTGGTGATTCCGGCGACGATCTCGGTGCGAATCGAGCTTCCAGCAGCCTGTATGGCAAAAAACCGGTTGAGCATCGAGTGACTCCGCAGGGTTCCGGCAACTTCGATGCTACTGCGATTCCTGAGGCTTGGGCGAACGATCTCGTCTCGTGCCGAACCGGCGATCGTTGAGGCTTCAGCCGCGATGCCACGCAGTTTCGGACGCCTGCAGGGCGAGGCACCCAGTTCGATGCCACGAATCAGCCCGTCGAGCGGTGCGATCAGGGATCCTGTCGCTCTGGCGCAACCATCAACTGATGTCGGAGTTCTTCGTTTCCGGCAGGAACAGCGCACCAATCACGGCCGTCATCAACGCGATGGCGATCGGATACCAGAGGCCAAAGTAGATGTCGCCACTGAACGCGACCAGCGCAAACGCCGTGGTGGGCAGGAAGCCGCCGAACCAGCCGTTGCCGATGTGATACGGCAGCGACATCGAGGTGTAGCGGATGCGCGTCGGGAACAACTCGACCAGCCACGCCGCGATCGGGCCGTAGACCATCGTCACGTAGAGCACGAGGATCGTGAGGATCACCAGCACCATGGTTTTGTTGACCCCGGGCGTTTTCGGGGCGGGTGCGTGCGTTTTCGTGGCTGCGAACTGGGCACTCGCGATCTTGAACTCGGCCTCAGCCATGTTGCGGCCATCGAATGCCGGGATGACCGCGGCCCCTACCCGGATCACTGCGATCGAATCCGCTGGGGCCACCTCATTGGCGTAGGTGACACCACTTCTGGCCAGCGCCGACTTCGCGATATCGCAGCTCTTGTTGAAGACGGTCTTGCCGATCGGATCGAACTGGACACTACATTGTGCGGGGTCGGCGACCACGACCACGGGATTGGCCGCTACGGCCGCTTCCAGCGCCGGATTGGCGTAGTGCGTGAGCGCACCGAACAAGGGAAAGTACGTGGCCGCTGCGAGCACACAACCGGCGATGATGATCGGCTTCCGACCGATGCGGTCCGAAAGCCAGCCGAACACGACAAAAAACGGCGTCGCGATGATCAGCGCGGCGGCCATCAGCAGGTTCGCCATGGTCCCGTCGACCTTCAGGGTCTGCGTAAGGAAAAACAGCGCGTAGAACTGCCCGGCGTACCAGACCACCGCCTGGCCCGCCGTCGCACCAACCAGGGCCAGAATGACGATTCGCGCGTTGGCCCAATTGCCGAAACTGTCCTTCAGGGGTGCCTTGGAATGGGTCCCCTCTTCCTTCATCTGCTGAAAGAGTGGCGACTCGTTCAGCTGCATCCGGATGTAGACCGACATACCCAGCAGCACAAACGACAGCAGAAACGGCAGGCGCCAGCCCCATGCATCAAATGCTTCGGGTCCCAATGCCAATCGGCAGCCCAGGATGACCAGCAAGGACAGGAACAGGCCGAGGGTGGCCGTGGTCTGGATGAAGCTGGTGTAGAGGCCTCGCTTGCCGTTGGGCGCGTGTTCGGCCACATAGGTGGCCGCGCCGCCGTATTCTCCGCCGAGCGCCAAACCTTGAAGCATCCGCAACAGGATCAGAATGATGGGTGCAGCCACGCCGATCGAATTGTAGGACGGCAACAGGCCGACAAAAAACGTCGACAGGCCCATGATCACGATCGTCACCAGAAAGGTGTGCTTGCGACCAACCATGTCGCCGAGGCGCCCGAACACCAGCGCGCCAAAGGGGCGCACCGCAAAGCCGGCCGCAAACGCCAGCAGCGCGAAGATGAAGCCGCTGGTCGGATCCAGCGCAGAGAAAAACTGCTTGGCGATGACAGCCGCCAGCGCGCCATAAAGATAGAAGTCGTACCACTCGAAGACGGTGCCGAGACTGGACGCAAAGATGACTCTTTTGTGTCCGGAGGTGATGTCACCGCCTGATGGATGAGCGATCGGCGTGACGGCCATGTTCGGACTCCTGAATTCTGCCCCGCACAACCCCCCCCCCCCTGGGGCGGGGTTGCAGGCGGGATCGAGCCATCACTGGCCGAGAAATTGGTCGGGACGGTGAGATTCGAACTCACGACCCCTAGCACCCCATGCTAGTGCGCTACCAGGCTGCGCTACGCCCCGACTAGGCGTTCAGATTGAGCGCGCAATTCTGACCGCAAACGACCGCGATCACAAGCCACAAGGACTGTGTTGCTTCAGCGCTTCAGCAGTTGCAGGACTTCTTCGAGTTCCCCGCGCACCTGACGCACGACCTGCGCGGACAGGCTTGCCTCAGCCTTGCCCTGCGTGCCTTCGAGGCGCTGACGCGCGCCGCCGATCGTGAATCCCTGGTCATACAACAAGCTGCGGATCTGGCGGATCATCAGCACGTCGTGGCGCTGGTAATAGCGGCGATTGCCGCGCCGCTTGACTGGCTTCAGGCTCGCGAATTCCTGTTCCCAATAGCGCAGCACGTGCGGCTTTACGCCACAGAGCTCGCTCACTTCACCGATGGTGAAGTATCGCTTGGCCGGGATGGCCGGCAGTTCGTTATTGCTGGCTTGGTCCAACATAGGACTCGACTCGCGCCTTTAGCTTTTGACCGGGACGAAACGTGACCACGCGGCGCGCTGAGATGGGAATCTCCTCGCCAGTCTTGGGGTTACGTCCCGGACGTTGATTCTTTTGTCGAAGATCGAAATTGCCGAAGCCGGAGAGTTTGACCGGGTGCCCTCCTTCGAGGCCATCCCGCAACACCTCAAAAAAGGCGTCGACAAACTCTTTGGCCTCACGCTTGTTGAGGCCGACATGATCGAACAGTCGTTCTGAGAGCTCTGCTTTTGTTAGCGTCATGTCAGCCCCGCAACTTCGCTCCCAGTGATTTATCCAGTGCCGCGATGATGGAGGCCATCATCGGCTCCACATCGGCATCCGTAAGCGTCCGCGATTCGTCCTGCAAAATCAAGCCCATAGCCAAACTTCTTGTGCCTTCAGGCAAACCTTTGCCGACAAACTCATCGAAAACAAAGCATTCCTTCAAGAAACTACCGCTGGCGGCAATCATGGTGGCCAGCACCTGGCTCGCCGGTATCGCCTGGGGGACAACCACCGCCAGATCACGTCGAACCGATGGGAAACGGGCAATTTCGCGGGATTTGGGAACTTTACGCGTCACGATCGGCGCAAGATCGAGCTCAAAGACGTAGCAGTCTCCGGCCACATCCAGCTGACGGGCGAGGCGTGGGTCCAGGCAACCGAGGAAACCGATCCGCTCGGAACCGCGATAGAGCGCTGCGGCACGACCGGCATGCAAGTACGACACGTCGGCGGTTTCGAAACGGTAATCACCCGGACCGGCCAATGCCAACAGATGCTCGACATCCCCCTTCAGGTCGAAGAAGTCGACCGGACGGCGTTGTTCGGCCCATTGTTCGCTGCGCGCGCTGCCGCACACGACACCGGCAATACGCGGTGTTTCCACCGGCGGCTCCTCGGCACGGAACACCTTGCCGAGTTCGAACAGTCGCAGGCGCTCGGCCTGACGGTCCTGGTTAAATTTGAGATTGGCCAGCAACCCGGGCAACAAGCTGGTGCGCATCACCGCAAGCTCATTGTTCAGCGGGTTCGACAAAGCCACGGCGGAACGGTCCAGGCCCCAGGTTTGCAGTTGCTCGGTGGCCAGAAAGCTGAAGTTGAGCACTTCGAGGTACCCACGCGACAACATCGCCTGACGCAGTTGCGAGTTGCGAACACGTGCCTCGGGCTCCACCTTCAGCGACAACTCGCCGCGCGGCATGTTGGTGGGCACACTGTCGTATCCGTGGATTCGCGCCACTTCCTCGATCAGGTCTTCCTCGATCTCGATGTCGAATCGCCGGCTTGGCGGTGTCACTCGCCAGCCATCAGGCAAGGATTCAACCTGCATGTCGAGTGCGCGAAACAGGTTTCCAACGGCGACATCGGCGATGTTCATGCCGAGCACCCTGGCCAGACGTGCGCGTCGCAGAACGACCGGTGCACGAACGGGCAGAAGTTCGACCATCTCGTTGCCATGCACTGGACCGGCGGCGCCACCGCAAATGGACACGATGAGTTGACTCAGGCGTTCGATCGCACGTATCGGCATGTCGGGGTCGACACCGCGCTCGAAACGATGGGACGCATCCGTGTGCAAACCGAGACGGCGCGCACGGCCGATGATGGCGGCCGGCGCAAAGAACGCGGCTTCAAGATAGATATTGCGGGTGTCGTCGGTGACCCGCGTCGTATGTCCACCCATGACACCGGCCACGGCTTGAGCGCCCTGATCATCGGCAATGACGAGGAACTCGCCATCCAGGTCGACTTCACGTTCGTCGAGCAGCTTGAGGCGTTCGGCGGCGCGTGCATGACGCACGACCACGTCACCGCTCAAGCGGTCGTGATCGAACGCGTGCATCGGCTGACCCAGCTCGAGCATGACGTAGTTGGTCGCATCGACAATCGCGCTGATCGAGCGTACGCCCGATCGTTCCAGTCGCTGTTTCAGCCAGAGCGGTGTCGGCGCACGCGCATCCACACCTTCGATCACACGACCCAGGTAACGCGGGCAATCGGCGCCGGCCTTGAGATGAACGGTTCGCTGCGAGGTGATGGTCACCGGAACAGCGGCACCGTCGTTCGCTGTGGCGCCTGCGCCGAGGCCAAACAATGCCCGCACTTCGCTTGCCAATCCTGCGAGCCCCAGGCAATCCGGGCGGTTCGGCGTGAGCTTGATTTCGATCGCGGCATCCGGCAGGTCGAAATAGCTGGCAAGCGGCTTGCCGACCGGCGCATCGTCCGGCAGTTCAAGCAGGCCCGCCGATTCGTCGGAGAGTTTGAGCTCTTTCGCCGAACACAACATGCCGGAGGAATCCACGCCGCGCAGCGTGGCCGCCTTGATGGTCAAACCGTTCGGCAGATTCGCTCCCAACATCGCGACAGGCGCCTTGAGGCCCACTCGCGCGTTCGGTGCGCCGCAGACGATCTGCAGCTCACCCTGCCGGTGTCGACACGGCAGACTTGCAGCTTGTCGGCATTCGGATGGCGTTCGGCAGCAATGATCTGGCCGACGACCACATGGTCGAGTCCGGCGCCCAAGGGCTCGACACCTTCCACTTCCAGCCCGGCCATCGTGAGGCGGTGCATCAGCACGTCGCGTTCAACGTTGATGTCGACCAGCGCGCGCAACCAATTTTCGGAAAACTTCATGCTTGTGACCTCGGTCGATCAGGCGAACTGGCGCAACATGCGCACGTCGTTCTCGTACAGGCTGCGCAAATCGGAAATGCCGTAGCGGAGCATCGCAAAGCGCTCGACACCCAGGCCGAACGCAAAGCCACTGTAGCGCTCCGGATCGATCTTGCAGGCACGCAGCACGTTGGGGTGGACCATGCCGCAGCCCAGCACTTCCAGCCAGCCCAAGCTGCCATCTGCGCGTTCCCAGCGGATATCCACTTCGGCCGAAGGTTCGGTGAACGGGAAATAGCTGGGCCGGAAGCGCATTTCGAAATCGCGTTCGAAGAACGCCGTGATGAATTGCTTCAGCGTGCCCTTCAGGTCGGCAAAACTCGAGGTTTCGTCAACCAGCAGGCCTTCACCTGATGGAACATCGGGGTATGTGTCTGGTCGCTGTCGGCGCGGTAGACCTTGCCGGCGGCGATGATGCGGATCGGCGGTTCGCGGTTCGTCATCGCGCGGATCTGGACCGGCGAGGTATGCGTACGCAGCAGGCGTCCGTCCGGGAAATAGAACGTGTCGTGCATGGCGCGCGCCGGATGGTGCGGCGGGAAATTCAGCGCCTCGAAATTGTGGAAATCGTCTTCGATCTCGGGACCGTCGGCTTGTGAGTAGCCCAGCCGCGCAAAGATGTCGACGATCCGGTCGAGTGTGCGCGTGATCGGGTGCGTTGCCGCGCTCGCCGTTGCGGCCCGGGCATGCTGACATCAACCCGTTCGGCACCCAGCCGTGCGCGATAGGCGTCGTCTTCCAGGGTTTGTTTGCGGACGGCGATCGCCGACAGCAAGGCATCCTTGGCACGATTCACCTGCTCGCCCTGGCGCTTGCGCTGCTCGGGGTCGAGTTTGCCCAGCAGCTTCAGCTGCTCGGTCAGTACGCCGGATTTACCCAGCCAGGTAATACGCAGTGATTCCAATACATCCATCGAGGCTGCCGATCCCACTTCCTGGATCGCGCCTTCGACGCGTGCGGTCAACTCGTCCACTTTATCCGCCCCTCAAAAAAACCAATCCGCCCCTCAGAAAACCGAATGGGGAAAAGGCCAGGCCTTTTCCCCATCGTTTAACCAGTTGATCCGGGCTTTCGCCCGTGCCGACAGGGTTTGACGACTCAGGCTGCCAAAGCTGCCTTGGCCTTCTCGGCGACAACGCCGAACGCCTTGATGTCGTGCACTGCGAGGTCAGCCAGGACCTTGCGATCCATGTCGATGTTGGCCTTCTTGAGGCCATTGATCAGACGGCTGTAGCTCAGGCCGAACATGCGGGCGCCGGCGTTGATACGCACGATCCACAATGCACGGAACTGACGCTTGCGCTGCTTGCGGCCGATGTAGGCGTATTGACCCGCCTTGGTGACAGCCTGGGTAGCGACTCGGAAGACCTTGCGACGGGCATTGTAGTAACCCTTGGCCTGGCCGATGATTTTCTTGTGACGACGACGAGCGGTCACACCACGTTTAACGCGTGCCATAGTTCAGTCTCCGGCTCAGAGGTAAGGCAACATGCGAGCGACGCGACCTGCGTCCTCCGCACGAACGTGGTTGGCGCCGCGCAGATTGCGCTTACGCTTCGTCGACTTCTTGGTCAAGATGTGACTCTTGAACGCATGGCCGCACTTGAACTTTCCGGATGCGGTTTTACGGAATCGCTTGGCAGCGGCCCGATTGGTTTTGATCTTGGTCTTTGGCATGACACGACCTGTGTTTGTTGTTGAACCCGGACAAGCGGCAGCGAACTGCACTTTCCATCCTGCTTGTCGAAGCGAATAAGTGGTTGCCCACCTGACCATCCAGTACTCGGACCAGTGGCTCGCCCATTGGAGCGAGCCCGGCAATATAACAAAAAACGGCTGGAGTGTGAACTCCAACCGTTTCGAAAACACGAGAATTGAACCTTACTTGCGCTTCGGCGCGACCATCATGACCATCTGGCGTCCCTCGAGGCGTGGGAACTGCTCGATTGTCACTTCTTCTTTCAGGTCTTCCTCGAGGCGCTTGGCCATGGCCATGCCGAGTTCAGTGTGCGCGAGTTCGCGCCCCTTGAACCGGATGTTGACCTTGACCTTGTCACCCTCGGAGATGAACCGCCGCAGATTACGCAGTTTGATCTGGTAGTCGCCCTCGTCCGTGGTCGGACGGAACTTCAGTTCCTTGATCTCGACGTTCTTCTGCTTCTTCTTGGCGGCATTCGCCTTCTTTTGCTGCTCGAAGCGGAACTTGCCGAAGTCCATGACCCGGCATACCGGCGGGTCGGAGTTCGGCACGATCTCGACGAGATCCATTTCGGCATCAATGGCCATACGCAGTGCTTCGTCGCGGGGGACCACGCCGATCTGCTCACCATCCGCGCCGATCAGGCGCACTCGCGGAACTCGGATTTCGTGGTTCCGGCGGTTCAATTTCTCGGTACTGATTCGAATATCTCCTAAAGCCCAATGAAAAGAAGGGCGAGCCTGCGGCTCAAGCCTTCAACGACTCCGAACGAAGCCGGTCGCTGAACGCATCGAGCGTCATGACACCGAGATCTTCGCCGGACATCGACCGGACCGAAACCGACTGACTGTCGCGTTCTCGGTCACCCACCACCAGCAAGTACGGGACTTTCTGAAGGGTGTGTTCACGGATCTTATAGCCGATCTTTTCGTTCCGCAAATCGGCTTCCACACGCCAGCCCGCATCAACCAGCGTTTGTGTCGCCTGACGGACAAAATCACCCTGCGCATCAGTGATGTTCATCACTACTGCCTGGACCGGTGCGAGCCATGGCGGCAGGGCGCCCGCGAAGTTTTCGATCAGGATGCCGATGAACCGTTCCATCGAACCAACGATCGCCCGATGCAGCATGACCGGAGTCCGGCGGCTGGAATCTTCGGCGACATATTCGGCGCCCAGGCGACCGGGCATCATGAAATCGACTTGCATGGTCCCGAGCTGCCAGGTGCGGCCGATCGCGTCCTTCAGGTGGTATTCGATCTTCGGACCGTAGAAAGCGCCCTCACCCGGCAACTCCTGCCATTCGACGCCCGCTTTCGCCAACGCGGCACGCAGCGCGCCTTCCGGCCTTGTCCCAGGTGGCGTCATCACCGAGTCGTTTTTCCGGACGCAAGGCAATCTTGACCTGCAGCTCGGTGAATCCGAACTGTGCGTAGACCTGCAAAGCCTGCTCGTGGAACGCACTGACTTCCGGTTCGATCTGGTCTTCGGTACAGAAGATGTGCCCGTCGTCCTGCGTGAAGCCGCGGACGCGGAGGATGCCGTGCAGTGCACCGGAAGCCTCATTACGATGGCAGGATCCGAACTCACCGTAACGGATCGGCAATTCACGGTAGCTGTGCAAGCCGGTATTGAACACCTGGACGTGGCCCGGGCAGTTCATCGGCT
>JADJRU010000012.1 GCA_016712105.1 Ahniella sp. | reverse complement strand
ACACTTGCGTTGGCGCTGGTTCCGATCGGCCGCATACGAAAGGCCTTCTGCGTGTCTCTTGCGGGTGGCGTGCTCGCCACCCCCGTTGCGGTCGCTATTGGTTGGGGCGTCGTAATTGCGCCTATAGCGTGGCTGGCCATAGGCACGCCTGCTCAGCGAGAGATTTTCTTGTTGCAGTTCCAGTTTGCCGCGTCAGCGACGCTGCACATGATCAGCTTCGTGTTCACGCTGAGCTGCGCGTTTCTTATTGGCTACTATCTTGTTCCGTGCCTGCCATTCAATCGCTTCGTGGCGGCACCTAACAATTCGTCCAAGCCGACGCCGCTTCGCGGCGCGGCTTAACTCAGGTGTTAGGCGAAAATGTCACCGCCCGCTACCATCAACTTCTATCGAACATCAGACCCCTATGGGTGTTTCTCCAACTTCTTCCGGGCCCCAATCACGGCACGCGGACAGCACTGGAAGACTTCGGAGCATTTTTTCCAAGCATCAAAGTTCCACTCTTTCGACGACATTGAAGCTGTTCAATCTGCAGGCTCGCCGATGGAGGCTGCGGAAATTGGCCGCGACAGAAGCCGTTCACTACGCACGGACTGGGAAGACATTAAAGATGGCGTGATGCTCGAGGCTCTTCGCGCAAAGTTCTCGCAACACCATGGCCTGGCCGAAGTTCTCGCCCTCAACCCGGGGCGCCAAGCTCGTGGAAGCAACCTCGAACGACCGCTACTGGGGAGACGGGGGAGACTCGACAGGATTGAATCGACTGGGGAGGCTCCTAGAGCTTGTTCGAAGCGAGCTTCCTTCATGGCCTCTTGCACTCGCACTTCCGCCCTGGGTGGCACACCCTGACATCGATCGGTCCGACTTGTTCTGGCGAATGGGCGTAGGTGAGGGTATCGAGATTAGCTATTGGACCTACAGAGATACGCTCTCAGGGTTGGCACTAGAGAATTTTGATGCCTATTTCGGAACTGAAGCTGCTTGGCGCCCATGAAGGCGCCTAACTTTTCGTTCAAGCGGACGGCGAACAAGTTTCGCGTATCATCCACACACCGTCGCTCGGCGGCGGCTTAACACAGCATTAGGTGATTCCAGTGCGAACGCTTGGGCTGAGAACCGTTGCCATGCTGCTGTTCGCATTCGGTGTCGTCGGCGCCCTCTTCTCGGTCGTTGCCGCTATGGATCCTGCCAGTGCCCAACTCGCGAATGACAGCGCCCCCTTCGGCACTCCGCCTTCCGTAGCCTCGTTTCTAGTCTTGGCTCTTGCTTTCATGCTTCCCGCCGCTGCCGGCACCATGCTGTGGCGCCGCGCAAGTCGCAGTGCACGGGCAGGCCGCACCTAACTATGTGTTGCAGCGGACGCCGGGGAGGTACTACGTTTCTACCAACTACCGCGGCCCGGCGCCGCTGAACACGACGTTAGATGGCATGAGACCGTTCAAGGCAATCATCACAGGCGCCATGTTCCTGGCCAGCTGCATTTCGCTGCTCACTTTACAGGGTTTTGTTTCAGCGCTGCTGGAGAGCTACTCGCCGTCGTATCCATCTTCCTTTGGCCCGCGGCTGCCCGCATTTAGTTCTTACGCACTCGCGCTCATGTCCCACAGTGCAGCTGTTTGCATCGGGGCAGTCGTTTCGTCAGTGTTGTTGGCGTTGCTCGTTTGTCGCCGTGAAATGACTGGCGACAACAGGCTGTACTGGCTTACGGTGCTTGCCGGCATCAACTTTCTTGTCAGCAGCTACGTAGCCACAATCATCCTAATTGGTTTTTTCTTACTGCCCAAGGCCGCAAATGCCATCTAACTATGTGTTCAAGCCGACCGCCGAACAAGTTTCGCGTATCATCCACACACCGTCGCGCGGCGGCGGCTTAACACGGCGTTGAGGCTGTAGAAAAACCCCTTTTCGCAGCCAGCAAACATTCGAATGGGCGCCGAGAATCGCCGCCGCGATATGGCGCGCCACATGGGTTGCTGATTCGCTGGATATTCCTCACCGAGCCAACTCGGCCCCACGCGCTCAGGCAGCAGTTGCAGGGTCTTCTATTCGACCTCACGCCGCCTTTCTCAACTTCGCCCACTTCTCGATGTTGTGTACCAGGGCGTAAAGCTTCCATTGCCCATCGACTTTCTTCTGGCCACGCAGGGTAAGTCGATCAAGCCCCTTGTTGTAACGGAGATTGCCGAACACCGGTTCCACGGTAGCGAAGCGTCGTCCGTATGCCTGCCGTCCTTCATCGCTATCGATGCGCGCGCGCATCGTCTGCGTGTGGGTCGCCGCCAGTTTCCTCGTCAGCACAGCGACTTGGCGCACCTTCGTAGTGTTCGGCTTGCGTAAACACTGTGCCCGCAGTGCACAGTCGGTGCAGGCCGACAGCGGCGCGCGGAACTTGATGGCGGCATAACCACCGATGTTGCACTCGCGGCCGTTGCGATAGAGACGCTTGCCGGCAGGACAGGTGGCATAAGCAGAATCCGCTGCGACCAAAAAGTCTTCGGAACCAAACACGCTCTTCGCTTTGGTCTTGCCCGACTTGTTGTGCAGTGGATCTGGCTTGCTGGTGTGCTTGGCTTGATCGGCAAACCGCTCATCACGTTGCCGCATCTGTCCATCGGCGATCAGCGCATCAATGCCCCGCTCAGAGAGCGCGGCCAGATTGGCTTCGGAGTGATAGCCCGCGTCCGCAGTGATCAGTGTGTTTTCCTGGCGTTGATCGGCACAGGCACCGATGACGTCGATAAGCAGTTCCTGTTCGGAGCCGGTGCCATGCGCCGAAGCTTCGACGATGATCTGGTGCGCCGCATCGACGACAGCGACCGCGCAATAGCCTTGAATGACACCTTTGCTGGTCGCCATCTTCGCCGACTCGTTGTCGGTCAGGTTGGACTTTCGTGCTGCTCCCCGTGTTCCTTCCCGATCGGCAGGATTGTCCTTCAGCCAACGGCGAATCCGGGTCGCTTCCTGCGTCATCCGCTCAATCCGCGCGGCGACCTTGTCTTCCGTGCCATCGCGGCCGGAATCATCGTTTTGACGATGCCGGTCCAGCATCTGCTTCGCCACACGTTCAAGCTTCTCGGCCTTGGTCAGAAACTCGGCTCGTGTGCCCGAGCGATACTTCGACGCGTTCGAGGGCAACTTCACGCCATCGATGGCGAACATCTCACGGCCGATCAGTCCCTCCTGGCCGAGAATCGACAGGACCTGCGCGAACACCGGCGCAATCGCATCACGCGAGCGGCTGACGAAATCCGCAATGGTCGTAAAGTGCGGCTTCGCGTCGCCGGTGATTGCCATGAACAAGACGTTGTCGCGGCAAGCCCGCTCAATCGAGCGAGAGCTGATGATTCCTTGCGAGTAAGCCAGCAACACCGCCTTCAACAACATCGACGGAGCATGTGCCGTCGCACCAGTCAGATCGTTGCGGTAGTGCGAGTCGAATGCAGACAGATCAAGCGCATCGACCAGATGGTGCGCCGCATGGGCAAACGAACCAGGCACTAGCTGATCTTCCAGCACCACCGGCAAAAACCGCGGACTCATGTCGACAAACTTGTAACGTGCCACCGCCGACTCCCTTGCGCTAACTCACGGAAGGAAGCAAGATCGAGGCCACTTTTTCTACAGCTTCGTTAGAACGCTATGCAGCTTGATCGGTCCACTTGGTCTTTGAAGCGTCCATGCCCCTGCTGCGGGCAAGTGTCATTGCTGCTGGTGGCATGTCGTGACTGCGCACATGTCGCAGTCGAGTGTTCAGAGTCCGGGGCCTTCTTCTCCGAGTTGCACGCGACTTCAAGCTGTTCCCGTCTGGAAACTCCCCGTTGCCCAAAGTGCGGGCAGGAGGGTGATGAGCAGTTCACCCTTGCCACATGGGAGCAGGTGCAGCTTGCTGGCATTTCCGCAACAGCGTACACATGAGTTGCAGGTGTCGCGGTCTAACTTAGTGTTCAAGCCGACCGCCGAGCAGGTTTGGCTTATCATCCAAACACCGTCGCGCGGCGGCGGCTCCACGCGGCGTTGGGCGTCGCAATCGAGGTCCCCATGCACCGATCGGTGATGTTTGCAATGTTGCTCTTCGCCTTGGCATCGAACGTCGTTGCGGCCGCTGATGTCTCAGCGAGTGAGCAGGTGCTTCGGGACTTTGGAGAGGACGGCTACAAGATCTGGGCGTCAACTGAGGGCCAACTGACCGGCGACGACATTCCAGACTTCGCCGCGGTGCTCGAACGCGGAAGCCCGGACGGCAATCGTCGAGAGATCCTTGCCGTTTACGCCGGGACAGCCAACGGATTCGAGCTGATATCCAACTCCGGTCAGTACTGCTCAGCCCGCAACTGGTACAACCTAGACGCCTCAGGCGGCTCGCTCTTTGTGGAGGCGGTGACGTCGATATCTACGTCGATAACATCCAATCGGCTGCAATTTCGGTATGACGATGCTGCCAAGGACTTTCGTATCATTGGCGAGGAGTACGCGAGTGAGAGCGATGAGATCGACGATACTTTTCGAGGCAGCGTCAATCACCTGACCGGCGAAGCGACTTTCAGTCGAGTCAACGCCGCTGGCCGAAAGGAAGTTGCGCGAAGATTCGAACTTCCGGCGACGCTGCTGAGTGGTTTTGATTGCACATCCTGGGAATATGGTCGCGGGCAGCACGTCTACATCGACACTGACCTCAGTGTTGTCGAGTAGGAAGGCGACGCTCAACCATGCGTTCATGCGGGCTGCTGGGAGATTCCTTGATGTTTCCTGTTGTTCTATGGGCCCGCGGCCGCCTGACAATGACGTTGCTCTGTACAAAAGTCTCTGACAGCCGAATTTGATCGGAGTGTTAAAAAAGTGACCGCACCAGAAGACCAACATTCAACGAGCGACACCAATTCGTCAGGCCTCAGGAGAACCAACATGACCGCTCTCCGCCATGTCATTTCAGTGTGCGCAGGCTACCTGGTTCAGGAGTTGCTCCTCACCACCGCCGGCATCTCGGCTGCGATCGCTTCTCCATCCGGGTACTTCGAATACTTCGGCAAGGAGAACTTGCTTGCGGCTCTGGGTATCTGGAGTTTTGTCACCTTTGCCGTCCCCCAGTTTCTGATCGCAGTCCTTCTGGCATGGATCTGCATTCGCCTTCTTGGCACGCGCACCAGTATGGTTGTGGCGTTCTTGACCGGGGTAGTGATTTGCTGGTTGGGTTACATGGCTTTCTTCCCCGGGCCAGACGGCCAGAGCCAGTTGCTCAGCGCAGGCCAATTCTTCAATCTGGTCCGCCAGATCTACTTCGAGAACCTCTGGCAGCTGCCTTCATCATGGGCAAGCTGGCTTGGCTTGGTCGCGGGCATTTGGCTGGCCAGGCGCAAACGGGCTCACGTGCCACAGAGCCCGCGCACTGAGGCCTAATCCCTCGCTCAAACTGTCGCGATGCGGCAGCGGTGGGTTGCAAACCAACCGCCGCTGACCGGCGGCGGCCTGACAATGTGTTGAGCCGACAACAGAAGGCAACGTTATGTCCATGAGATTCCCCGCATTGATCGTCTTGGCCCTCTTGGGAGCGGTTCAATCGGCAGCAAGCCAGGCGCCGGCAGACGACATTCAGCCTCCGCGAGCAATCCAATGCGGCCATCGCACGGCACGATGTCGAGGCAGTGGTTTCCTTCCTTGATGCTGAGTACCAGATCACCGTAGGGAGTGGAAAGCTGTTCCACGGCAAGGCCGGAGAGCTCGAAGGATGGCGTGCAGAATTTGCGCAAGCCGCCGATCTTGTGTACGTAAGAACGCCGGAGTCAGTTGATGTCAGTTCATCGGGCGAGCGCGCGGTCGAATTCGGAACTTGGGTGGGCTCTTGGACGACTCCCGACGGTCCGCATCGTTCCCTCGGTCGATATGCAGCCCACTGGAGCAAGGTTGACGGGTCGTGGAAGATCCGCTCCGAGCTATTCGTGACCCTCAACTGCCAGGGTGCCGACTGTTCCTAACGCTCGCGATTCTGTCCAAACATTCGTTGAAGCGGAGCGGGGGCTGTAGCCCACGGACCGCCAACAAACCTCAGGAATGAGATTCCCATGAGAGCGCAGTGACAGAACGCCGGCAGCCTTAGCATTTTTCGTCAAGGCAGTGCGATTGCGGCGCCGCCCTGGCATTCACGGCGCTTACCTCCCTTGCGCTGACCCATTCACGCAGGTGATGGCCCCGTCCCCGGGGTTTTCCCGTTCTCCCCACTATGGGCGGTCGCTGTGGCCGCACAAGAGGGGAGGAACTGATCGTGACCACACAACAATTCTCGTTTGGAGGCTACCGTTCAGCGCTGGCCTGGCACGGGGTGCTTGCCTTCACGGTTTTGTGCGCGCCGATGGAAACTCGCGCCTATTCGTTGGGTTATGCGGGTGGCAACGCATGCAGCGCTTGCCACACTGGCGGCAGCAATCCCCTGACAGCTTTTTCCGGGCCATTGAACGTGCCGATCGGTTCCACCCGGACGCTCAGCCTTGACGTCACGCGAATGTCTAGCCAGGCGTTACAAGCGGGCGTCAATGTGCGCATCGTCTCCGGTGGCTTTGCTACGCTGAGTGAGTTCACCAGTGAGTTGCGTACCGAGAACGGACAGATCACCCATGCTGCGCCACTGGCTTTCTCAGCCAATACGCGCAGCGTCGACTTCCGCTTGACTGCCAACCCGGGAGCGACCTGCAACTCCGTTGTTCTCCTCAACGGCGCAGCGGTAGCCGCCGATGGCAACAACGGATTTACCAACGACGGTGCGGCCTCGACGACGCGCAGTATCACCCTCACTTGCCCGGCCACGCTGGCGGCCACGGCGTCGGCCGATATCACCTTGGGCAGCGGTTCGCTCACCGACGCGGTCACGATCACGGGTCGCTTTGCGCCGAGCGGCGGCAACGTGGACTTCTTGCTGTATGGTCCCAATGACAGCACCTGCAGCGGCGCCGTTGCGTTCTCTTCGCTGGACCGACCGATTTCCGCCGGAGGCGTGGCGACATCCCAGGCCTACGTCCCGAGCGCTGCCGGTACCTACGTCTGGCGGGCGATTTACAGTGGCGACGCCAACAACGTTCAGGTAGGCACCAATTGTAGTGATGCCAGTCAAAGCGTCGTGGTGGCGCGTACCGTCACAACGATCGTGGCCCAGGTGTCGCCAACGAGCGCCATCCGACTGGGCCAGGGGACATTGCGTGACCAGGCACAAGTATCGGGGCTGGCGTTCCAGCAACCCGGTGGCACCTTCAGCTATCGCCTGTATGGACCAGGCGACACGTCTTGCACGAACACGCCGGTGTTCCAGAACCTGTCGGTGCCCTATCCGGTGGGGCCCGGCGCCGTGCTGTCTGCCGCCTACACCCCAACCGAAGCCGGCAACTACCGCTGGCGCGTTACCTATTCGGGTGACTCCAATAATGGTCCGGCCACTCAAGCCTGTGGCCTGGCGCCGCAAACGGCCGTGGTCGACAAAGCCCTGCCCGTACTCACCGCAGTGGCATCGTCAGATATCGTGATCGGCGACGTCATCTTCACCAGTGCGGCGTTGGCGGGCCGTCTATTTCCACCCGTCGGCAATGGCGGCCAGATCACGTTTCAGTTGTTTGGCCCGACTGACACCGCCTGCACCAACACCCCACTGTTCTCAATGGCAACGCCTTACCCGGCCGCTGGCGTCGTACTCTCCGATTCGTACACGCCGCTGTCGCCCGGAACCTATCGTTGGCGCACCTACTTCAATGGCGACAGCAACAACGAAGCGCTGTCGAGCGTGTGCAATCAATCTGGACAGACGGTGGTTGTAAGGGCCGAACAACTGTTCGCGAACGGCTTTGAGGACTGAGCACACAGCTTGGCGTGAGCTGGCGAATCCCAGTCCCGAGGTTTGAATCGCACAGCACACGAGCCGATACATTCTGCAGGACCGCGCGCGAGACATGGGGTTCGCTCTTGCTCACTCCAAACTGCGGAGCAGGCAACAGGTCTCCGGGATTCAGCATCCCATCCGGATCAAAATGTGCCGTAAGGTCTTCGAGCTGGCCGCCACTTACTCCAAATCATCCAGTCGCGCTTCCAGAAGTCTGTGCACCCTCGGGTCCTTCTCGGTGGTCAACTGATCTTTCAGGATCAGAATCTGCGCCTGGACCAGCGCGTCTTCAGGATCCATCTCGATATCGGGCAGTACGCCGGTGCCTTCCCAATCGGTTTGGGTGATCGGGCTGATCGAGCGACCGCTGGGCACGATCATGGCGAAGTGTTCGTTGATCCGACGTGGGCTGCCGGGATGGGCGCCGCCGCCAGTGGCCTTGCCGATCAGCGTTGCGCGTTTCAGGTTCTTGAGGGCGTAGGCGAAGTCTTCCCCGGCTGAGAAAGTGTCTACGCTGGTCAGCAGGTAGACCTTGCGCTGGGCGCCGTAACGGGGGCCGGCCAGGGTGTCCTGCGTCCACATCTCGATCGTCTGGTTGCCATCGCGCAGATAGATATCGTTGAGGTGGGTGCGTTCGTCGAACAGGTAACTTGCCAGCAGCGCGACGGCTTCCGGTTGGCCGCCCTGGTTGGCGCGCAAATCGATGATCAAGGCTTTGGTATCGGACAGCAGGCTCATCGCTGCCGCGTACTTTGGTGCCGCTGCTTCGGCCGGCGGAAAAGACTGGATATCGAGATAGCCGATGTTGCCGGGCAGACGGCTGGCTGCGTGTACGCCGTAGTTCAGGCGCTTCAGTTCAGCCACTTGTTCGGCGGTTAATGCCTCGTCTTCAGACTCTTCGAACTCGGCATCAGTCAGCACCGCTTCGCTGTAGGCGACGTCGATGTGGCGGTCATTGTTCACCTGATGGATGTCGGCGGTCAGGGTCGCGGCCAGGTCTTCGGCACTGGTAATGGCGTCGTAACCGCCGCTGGTCAGCTTGTTGCGCAGCGCCATTTCAATCTGCTTGGCCTGGTCAGGGAAGACGTAATAGCTGTTGAGATTGGCGATCACGCCGTCGAGCACTTCATCACGCAGAGTCTTGTCTACGACCATGTCGGCCTGTGGCGGACCTTTGCGACTGAGCAGTTCAGCGGGTGAGGGCAATACGCCGGTCACGACCAGTAGGCCGGTAAGGAGAACGGCAGCGCCGAGACCCGCACCGATTTTGAACGCGATTGACTTCTTCACTGGTAACTCCTGGGTCGTGGTCGTTGTTGCATCAAGGGTGGAGC
This sequence comes from Ahniella sp., assembly GCA_016712105.1. GTDB lineage: Bacteria > Pseudomonadota > Gammaproteobacteria > Xanthomonadales > Ahniellaceae > Ahniella. The sequence continues at coordinate 116,991 of JADJRU010000012.1, read as the reverse complement.
ATGTTCACGCCGCTACAGCGGGCACAGGTACAGCTTCGCGCGCCCGCAGCGGGCGCGCGGAATTTCGGTTGAGGTTGAACCGCAGGCCGTGTCAGACCTTGATACGTCGTCGCTCGGTCTTTAGCGGCAGGGTGGCGGCCTCTGCCTCTGCCTTGGCAATGGAATCCAGATGCTGTCGCGCTTCGGCAATACGTTGGGCGAAGGGTTTGCGTTCCAGCGCCTCGATGGCCTTCGCCAACAGCGCAGACAGCGGTACGGCGAGTTCGGCATCCAGTGTGTCGGCGGCCAGGCGCGTCGCCGACCAGCAGGTTTGCAGCTTCGGCATGAGGTCGCGGCCTTTGTCGGTGAAGCGAATCAAGCGTTGGCGCCCATCACCTGGACCCGGCGTCGAGGAAATCAGCCCGTCCTCGATCATCAGCGCGACGGTCTGGGTGGCGGAAGGCTGCGAGATTTTCGCCGCTTGTGCGATCTGCCCAAGCGTGGAAGGTTCACACTCGCTCAACGCGCGCAACACCGGCGTGTAACGCGGCCGGGTAGCCAGCTGGGCCTGGACGTAACTGTCCTGGACCGCGCTGTCGAGCAGATCGAGCAAATACGCCAGTTGAGTGCCGAGGCCTGATTTCATGAGCGCACTATATCACACGTTATATAACGTGTGATATATATTTTCAGGCCGCCTCGGGCCGCGCCTTGGTGAGCCGCTCTGCCATCTTCATGGACTGAAGGGAACCGTGGGCGAACAGAGCTTTTCAACGGGCTGTTTCCCGAGGCCTTCAGTTGCGGGTTCGAGGTTTTTCCGGAACTGCAAACCATTCTTGGCGAGCTTCGACTCACCTTGTCATTTGACGCCTGACCTCTTCAGGCGGATGAGGCCTGTGAGCTCAATGAAGCTCCGCTCATGAAATGCAACCTTCCGGGAGCAATCGCGAAACAACACGCGTGTGCCCGACTCGCCCTGCGTGACGTACAACGCGTTACCCGCAACCAAGACGGAACAGAAAGTTGGAGGGTGCACAACACAGGCGAGTGGCGCGGCGAGTTCATAGGTGAGTTCAATCTGCTCATCCTTCGGGAGTGGACGCTCGACGAAATCAACCCAATCCACGAAACTGCTGCTCGGGCTCTTACGCGATGTGACTCCTATCATCATTGCCGCTGACCCATGGTCAGTACCTTCGGACCTTCCTTTTCACATGAACCATCATCAGGAAACGTGCCCATGATTTCGACATTCGTCTTGCTGGTTGCCTCTGTCGCCGTTTCTGATCGCGAAGATAGAGACGCAGGGATGTTCTTGCAGTCCTACCTGACGCCGGCAATATTTGACACCTGCAAGACTGCAATGCCAGAGAGGATTTCCGATTTCGAAACTTCCTCGCAGATTGGCAAAAGGCAAACAAACGAAGCATCTCGCGCGGCAAGAAGATCGCTCGAAGACACGCAGGCGGGTCTGATGTGGATGCCATGTTTTCGGGACAGCGGGACTCCTTGATCTCGGAACTCAAGGCACTTCCGAAAGAACAGATGATCGAGCGGTGTGAGCACGTACTTGAGCTCACGCGCTCGGAGTCATGACTGTTTCTTCGTTCAAATGTGAGCCGCGAAACCGTTGGTCTCAGTAACTGCCGAGCTCAAAGCCAGTTGCAAGGGTCGAAGTCACTCGGGCTGCTGCGCAAGCGTGTTGTTTGCCAACGGACAGTCGTGGCGATGGTGTTGATTGACACACGGGAACTCTCGACAGAGCGCGCAGGTCCAATCGCCATCGGCGCTGCGCGGGCCAATCAATTCCGATCTCGGTAAACGAAACATGTTCTGCCATCTGGTCAAACCCTCGATTGTGCTTTCGCTGGTGGCTCTTTCGGCCTGCGCACGTACGGATACATTTCACCTCCGGGAAGCGGCGTTGGCTGACCCCAGCTATCTGCAGGAATTTGCCGTGCGCCAAGACACCCTTGGCGACGGCGCGCTGGGCTTGTATGCGCACCGGATCACCGCAGGATCAGGACTGGTTCTGGCCTATCGGTGGTACACGCCTGGCAGTGTGTTCACCATCGACGATGAGGGTTTCGAAAAGCTGACCGTGTGGCTTCCCGATCAACAGGCGATCGAGGCCAGCGTCCTGGACATTTCCAGTCCATCGGTCTTGGTGGTCTATACGCGCGGCGGTGCCGCGTGGCCGAAATCGGCATGTTCAGGTTGGCTCACGAGTGGGACCGTGCGCTTGGAAGAGAAAGGCTCTGCGATCCTCGTTGACGTGTCCGGGGAGCTTCGTGCAGCGTCTGGGACATGCCCGCCTGAAGTGAAGAAGGTCTTCAGCACTGCGGCGCTCGGCGACATCGAACGGCTGACGCCATGGCTCGGGGCGAAAGGGCGTCATCCCTATGACGAGAGTTACCGTCACTGATCGCAGTGTCGGTCGCCCATGCACCCACGCAATCTTTGGCGAGAGAACTGGATATTCCTGGCCTCATACCTGTCCGCGGCCGCTTGGCGTGTTGTCAGGCAGCAGCCGGATGAATAGTCGGGCGCATCAGGATCATGCTGTTCTGACCGGAACCTATCAGTGGTCGGGTGTGGCTGAATGTGATGTCAAAGTGGTGCTCTGCCCTGTCAGATACGCTACGAGTGCATTGGGCACAACACTGCGCCGACCGAACGATGTATCGGCCCGTTAGCGCACCAACTGGGGCCGGCGGGTTGTTGTCGGGATCACCGGCTTGCGTCGCATTTTGTCGCCTCACCTGTCAAATTGAGAGTCACCTATGGAGCTTGCCACGTGTCCCTGTCAACGCCGGAATTGGCCGTCACCGAGCTGGATGAAGCATTCGCGCGCCGTGATCTCGAGGCCGTACTTTCCCACTATGAAGATGATGCGGTGCTTGTTGTGGAGCCCGGAAGGATTGCCCGGGGCAAGGAACAACTTCGTCGGGTATTCGAATACCTGTTCACGCTGAATGGAACAGCCAAACAATTGGATACGCATGTCCTTGAGACTGGCGACATTGCGCTGTTCACATCGAGATGGGTGTTCAAGGGAATCGATTCCTCGGGCGTCCCATTCGAACGTGAGTCCAACGCTACCAGCGTGTTCAGGCGCGGTGCCGACGGGTTCTGGCGAATGATCATCGATAATTCCTATGGCCCAGCGGTGCTGGATCGGAACTGAACGATAAGGGCCAGGCCTGATCGCCTGTGCAGCCATCGGAGCAAACATGGATACCGATCTGCAAGACATGTCGAAAGAGCAGTTACTGGCGGAGATCATCAAATTGCGGGACGCGATCCGTGCCCATCGCGACCGCAGCGGTCATGATCTCTGCTGGCATCAGCCGGAGCTTTGGTCCTTGTTGCCCGAGCAATCCGGGTGCCAGCCGACCGTTCCGTGTTGGCCAGAGTTCTTGCGCGGTTGCATCCGGTATCGGCAGTCCCTGGATGAACAGGCACCTCTTGCGCCGCGGACCAACGAGGCCTTTGATCCTTGAGCGCTGTCATTCCTTCCTTCTGACCGATCTCGAATGAGGTACTCAATGTCTGCAGTGAACATCAAGGATTGCCTGTCCCGATTTCATACCCATTGGGACCCCAAGATCATCGGCGAACTCAACGGCCAGCACGTGAAAGTGGTGAAGTTCCAAGGCCCATTTGTCTGGCATCAACATGAGGCCGAAGATGAGCTGTTCATGGTCATCAAGGGCTCATTTACCATGGAATTCCGCGATCGCTCTGTCTCGATCGGCGAGGGTGAGTTTCTGATCGTGCCCAGAGGTACGGAACACCGGCCGGTGGCCGACGAAGAGGTTCATGTCCTGCTGTTCGAGCCTGCGTCCACGCTGAATACCGGAGATGCCGGTGGTCCGCTGACCGTGCCACGTCCCGACCGTTACTGAAGTTCATTCAAATCGTAGGGTGTGCCGCCTGATGTTCGGCTGGGTCGCCGTGGCCATTGTCAGGCTCGCCAGCGAGTCGATAGGGTTGGTGACAGCAGTTCCGCGGCAGCGTATTCAATTGGACCTTGCAAACGGCTCGCTGAAGTCTCTGCGCGCCCAAAGGTGCAAGCCTCGATGGTTCGATGATCCTCCCTGAAATCCGTGGGCGCTCGATTCAGGAAGGAGCCACGCGATTTCTGGTCGATGATCGTTCCCGTGCTATCGGATGGCGGGGTGACCAACGTATCGAATGGGATCCGGGTTCTGCAGCCCGCTCAGGCTGCGAAGACCGTGTAGGCTGGTGCTGAGCGCAAGCGAAGCCCAGCTTGCCGGACCTATTGTGCCGCGAGTAGCTCGGCTTCGCTTCGGAAGACATGCCCACATCGAGTTTGCTCATGGTGCTTCGCAAGTAGCTGGGCTTCGCTTGCGCTCAGCGCCAGCCTACGCTTCTGCTCGCAATACCGCGTAAGAGCCCTTGCCCTTTCGCAGCAACAGGTAACGACCAAACAACAGGTCGCTGGTGGTCATGTTCTGCTGAACATCGCCGGCCTTCTGGTTGTTGACGTACAAGCCGCCACCTTCCAGGTCGCGCCGCGCCGCGCCCTTCGAGGCACACAGCGTTGAACGCACGAATACATCGAGTACGTTCGTGCCGGCACCGGCAAAGAAGTCGGCTTCAACATCGATCGTCGGCACTTCGCCGACCACTTCCTCGAACACCCGCTCGCTGATGCCGTCGAGCCCACCACCGAACATGATGTCGCTGGCACGCACGGCGTCGTCCCGTGCTTCCTCGCCATGGACAAGTGCGGTCACGGCACGAGCAAGCGCCTTGTGTGCCGCACGCGCTTCCGGCTTCTCGGCATGCTGGCGTTCCAGGTCTTCGATCTCGGCGCGCGGCAGCAGCGTGAATTTGCGCAGGTAGGTCGAGACCATGCTGTCTTCGGTGTTGATGAAGAACTGGTAGAACCGGTACGGGCTGGTGCGCTTCGGGTCGAGCCAGACCGCGCCGGATTCGGTCTTGCCGAACTTGGTGCCATCGGCCTTGGTGAGCAACGGGAACGTCATGCCGAAGCAGCTTGCCTTGAGCTTCTTCCGGATCAGGTCGGTGCCGGCAACGATGTTGCCCCATTGGTCCGAGCCACCGATCTGCAGTTCGCAGTCGAAGGTTTTGCGCAGGTGGTAGAAGTCGAAGGCCTGCAGCAGCATGTAGCTGAACTCGGTGTACGACAGCCCGGACTCACTTTCCATGCGCGAACGCACGCTGTCCTTGTTGACCATCATGTTGACCGAGAAGTGTTTGCCGATCTCGCGCAGGAATTCGATGTACGGCACATTCACCGTCCAGGTCGCGTTGTCGACCAGGCGCGCCGGATTCGTTGCCGAATCAAAATCGAGCAGTTTGGACAACTGCTCCTTGATGCAGGCGACGTTGTGCGCCAGTTGCTCAGCGTCGAGAAGATTCCGTTCGGCCGATTTGCCACTGGGGTCGCCGATCATGCCGGTCGCGCCGCCAGCCAGCGGCATCGGGTGGTGCCCGGCCAACTGAAACCGGCGCATCGTCAGCTGACCCATCAGGTGACCCACATGCAAGCTGTCCGCTGTCGGATCGAACCCGCAATACCAGCGCCATCGGGCCTTCGGCAAGGCGCTTCTCGAGGCCTTCGAGATCGGTGCAGTCGGCAATCAGGTCACGCCATTTCAGGTCTTCGAGCAGGTTCATCGGGCAGCATCCAGCTTAGGCAAAGACCGATGCTAACCCGTGCGTCGAAGTAGCCGCAAATAAGCGAACGGAGTGAGTCGCGACTGGATGGCCTCAGGCCAGTTGCCAGACCATTTCGCGTTGGGCGTCGAGCACATCGACGCCGGTGTAGCTGCCGGGTTCACGGTCGCGGAAACGTTCGCGCAATTGCACGGAAATGGCCCGCACCTTCTCGGCATTGGCTGCCTTGCCCGGGCCATAGACCCGCTCACCGACGTCCGAGCAGAAGCGGTGCAGCTCGAAGAAATAGCGTTCCTGGCCGGTGGTCAGGAAACCGAGCAGCGGCGGGCCCGCATCAGTGCTTTCAAGGCTGCGGCCAGCGCGCATTTCGCGCTCGCCCGCCAGACGGGCGCCACTGTCCGACAGTTCAACAAAACTTTCGCCGACGTTGGCCGTATCCAGGTCGGATGCGATCAGGGCCAGTCGAATGGCACGGTCCAGACTGGGCTCACTGCGCCAGGCCGGGTTGATGCGATCGAGTTCACGCGCCAGGTGCGGCGCGAGCGGGCCGGTCGTGGTCACGGCTTCGGCCGTATTAAATTTGCTGCGATCCATCGGTGCGGGACGCGCATCGAACGTCGACCCGGCGATCATGATTTCGAGCGCCAGATACAGTTCGTGGTCACGTACGCGGTCGAAGCCGCAGCGGTCGAGGATCCGTTCGGTCTCGGCGATGCTGGCGGCTTCGTTGCTGCCGACCGGGTGGCCGGAGTCAACGAGTTCACGCTGGCGAAGGTCATGGCAGGTAGCAAACAGGGTGAGCGCTACCCAATCCAGACCGGTCAGCGCCTTGATGCCCAACTCCCGCATGACGCGCTCGATACGCCGGTCCAGAATCTCCAGCGCATGTTCTTCGTTGTGATAGTGGTGATAGTCCTGCCCAAACCGGCCGTGGCGGATCGCCAGGCGCGTGAGACTCAGGCACAGCGCGGACTCGGCCCGATCCCAGGCATCCGCCACCATCGTCCCGAAATTTTCGGCCAGCAGCGCCCGACGGCGCTGGAACAAGGCCAGGATGTCCGGTCGGCGAGCCTCGATTTCAGCCCGCGCCCGCGCCGGATCGTCCATCATGGTTTCGATGGTGTCAGGCGGGAAGCTGTGTTGTAGGCCCTCGATCACTGGTTATGACTCACCTTGGGCCCGGTCTCCGGGCATACCCCGAGTATAGACAAGGTCCCGGTGGGTGCCTACCCACGGCCGTCAGGGAGCGCTCGGGTGGTCCGGAGCAGGCTGGCGTCGCAATGTGATCACCAGGGCTACCCCCAGGGCGGTCCATTGCAGGACAGTCACGGTTCCGCCGATCATCGAAAACACCATCGCGATTCCTTTGCTTGACGAGCCCGGTAGGGCCAAGTTTGCCTGGTACGCCCAAATCAGGATTCGCGACAGCACACCCGGCAGGGTCTGGATCGCCAGGCAGGCCAGCACCGCCGATGCCATGCCTCGGCGCCAGAACAACACCCCTGCGGTCAGCATCGCCAATCCGCCCAGGACGCCAACGGCCTGCCAGATCCAGATCAGCGGCGCCAGAATGCCGGCGTCACCAAAATCGGCGTGGATCGACGCCTCTGCCGCCATGGGTGCCACTGTAAAAAGCAGGGCCATCACGAACCAGCGGGCGGGCGTCATCAGGGGCATGGATTGGTCTCCGGTCATATGATGTCGAGGATCGCATGCTTCGGCAGGTCATTCGATCACTCATGAACTAGGGCGATCGGGTTTTCTGCCGCCGCGTGAATTGAACTTTCAGGGTGGTCTTTGGTTTCAGCGCAACATCCACAAAGGGTTCCGGAAGGGTCGTGCCCTCGGCCAGCGAGAACTCGAAATCCATTGCCAGATGAGCGGCGATCAAGGCCATTTCCATGGTGGCGAAGTGCTGGCCCAGACAGAAGTGCGGGCCCGCTCCGAACGGCATGTAGGCGCTGCGCGGGATGGCTGGCGCATCCGGCAAGAACCGTTCCGGGCGGTACCGGTCTGGCTCGGCGAAGGATCGTTCGTCGTGATGCAGGCTCCAGATCCGAATCGCCACCAGGGTGCCCTTGGACACCGGGGTATCGCCGATGACGACGTCACGCAGGGCGACACGCGTGAACAGGGCGGTCGAGGGTGAATAGAGCCGCATCGCCTCCTTGATCGTGGCGTTCAGATAGGGGAGGCGCGCGATGTGTTCCAGGGGCGAGCCCTCGGCCATTGCGCTATCGATTTCATCGCGCAAACGGCCCGCGATCTCGGGATGGGTCGCCATCAGGCCGATCCACCACGTCAGTGCCGAGGATGAGGTGTCAAAGCCGGCACTGAACAGCAGCATGCAGTTGTCGTGAATTTCCTGGGACGTCAGCGAACTATTGCCGGCGGTCGGCGCGTCGTCACGAGCGGCCAGCAGCATGTCCAGCACGTCGTTCTGTGTGCCGATGCCGGGATTGCTGGTTCTGGCGCGGATCTGCGTGGTGACCAGGGTGTTGAGTGTCTGGATGTGCGCCAATTTGTCTGCACGACCGGGGTAAGGCAGCCATTTCGGCGGGACAAAGGCCCAGAACACTTCCCGCATGCTCTGGCGGGTCAGTGCGCGGATCGCGATCGAAATGTCGCTTGCTTCGACGCTTGTTGTGGCATACGAGAACAGCGTACGCAGAATCACGTCCATGGTGATGCGTGTCGTCAGGAAGTCGACGTCGATCAGGGCACTGTGTCCTGCTTCCACCGGGAGTTCTTCGCGGACGCTGTCGGCGATGGCCGCGCGCATCAGCTCGATATAACCCGAGACACGTTTGGGCGAGAATCCGGGCGTGAGGATGCGACGTTGGCGCTCCCAGTCTGCGCCCTCGGTGGTCAGGACATTCTTGCCTTGGAACGACTCGAAAATCCGAAGCAGACGGGCTTCGCGCGTGAAGTCGGACTGATGGTCGACCAAAATCTGGCGTGCCGCTTCCGGCGCGAAAAAGTAGTAGACCCTCCGAAACAGGATATCGAGCCTTGCGACGTCGCCGAAGTGGCGCTGAAGGCGGTTGGCTGCGCCCAATGGGTCCCTCTGGATCATGTCGAGCAGCGGCAGACCCAGTGGGAAGGTCTTGAGCAGCGCTGCATCATTTGGCTGATGAGCAGTCACGGCTTGGCTCCGGTGGCACGTGGTTTCGGTCGTTGTTCCGGTCTGCTGGCCAGGCCAAACATGGCCATGTCGAACGCGGCCAGAAATCGGGTGGTCAGATCCACACCCGGGTCCGTGAGCCAGGCGGTGACGGCACCGAACAGCAGGTACTCGAAGCTCCAGGCGATCTGTGCGGCGGTTTGTCGCGTGTCGACCTCGCCGGACTGTTGCGCCGCTTCGAACATCAGCGTCAGGATCTGGCGGGATCCTTTGTCAGCACTTGCGTCGCAGGATGTTGTCTCGCCGTAGCGGGCCTGGCTGGTCAGATATCGAATGTAATGCGGCAAGTAGCCCTTGCGGGCTGTGTGCCAGGCGGCGGATTCGCGAAGCAACCACTGCATGCGTGCTTCGAAGGTCTTGAAGGCACTCAGCGCGCCTGCCCGTTCCACCATGCCAATGGCGATGTCCTCCCGGAAACGATGCGCCAACAGCGCTTCCTTGACCGGGAAATACTTGTAGAGCGTGGCTTTTGCGACATCGGCTTCTGCGGCGATCTGTTCCATGCCGACAGCGTCGTAACCATGGGTTTCGAACAGGCGAAACGCCGTTGCCGAAAGGTGGCTCGTGGTCAGCACCCGTTTGCGCTGTCGGCGACCGACGGGGGAGGTGGGATTTTGCATGGCGGCACCAAACGATACGTCGTATAAAAGTATACGCCGTATATTTATCGCCTGTCGAGCAAGGAAAACCGGAATCCCGATAGCCTTTACCTTTGGCTCACATCCGGCCCCGTCCAATGCCGGCCATACCCCCATCACCAAGGAATTTCGGATGCTTTATCGTCGTATGGGCAGTACCGGCTTGCAGTTGTCGGCCTTGTCGTTCGGTACCTGGGCCACGTTCGGGGTGGGTGTGGAGCGCGGTACGGCCAGGGATCTGGTTGCCTGTGCCTATGATCAGGGCATCAACTTCTTCGACGCTGCCGAGACCTATGCGAATGGCGAGGCCGAGCGTCTGCTCGGTGACGTGATGGTCGACCTGCGCCTGCCTCGCGATGCTTTGGTCGTTTCGAGCAAGGTGTTCTTCGGATCGGTCGATACGCCGCGGCCGACGCAACATGGCTTGAGCCGCAAACATTTGCGTGATGCCTGTGATCAGGCCCTGCGCCGACTGCGTCTGGAATACCTTGACCTCTATTTCTGTCATCGGCCCGATCCGGAAGTGTCCATCGCCGAAATCGTCAGCACGATGGACTTGCTGATCCGTCAGGGGAAAGTGCTGTACTGGGGTACGAGCGAATGGCCGGCTGAACTGATCCGTGAAGCAGCCGAGTTCGCACGCGCCAATGGCCTGGAGCCGCCGCGGATGGAGCAGCCGCAATACAACCTGCTGGCGCGGGGCCGCGTGGAGCAGGAATACACATCGCTGTTCGAGGATTTCGGTCTGGGCACCACAGTCTGGTCGCCACTCGCATCAGGGCTTCTGACCGGCAAGTACAACGATGGCATCCCGGCTGATTCACGGCTCGCGCACGAGGCGTACCGTTGGCTGCAGAAGCCGGTGCTCACTGATCGAGCCCGACGGGTTGCCGCGGTTCGTGGCCTCGCCGAAATCGCGGCATCCATGGATGCAACCAGCGCGCAGTTGGCGTTGGCATGGTGTCTCGGGAATCCACGGGTCAGCACCGTCATCCTGGGTGCCACGCGTACTGCCCAGTTGTTGGAAAACCTCGGTGCGTTGGCGGTGCTGGAGCGAATGGACCCGGGCACGCGCACCCGAATGGAGGCCTTGTTCGCATGAAGCGCAGCGTGTTCGGTCTGCTGGTCGGACTGCTGGTGTTGGCCGGAGCGCCCAGTGCACAAATGGGGCCGGTGCAGAAAGTGCGCGAGGGTTTCGATCGACTGCAACCCCAGTTGGCCGATGCCGGTTTGCGCCAGGGTGATCCGGTGTTCATCCGGATCTTCAAGCAGGAATCGGAACTGGAACTCTGGCTTCGTGCTTCGGGCGAGAACACGTTTCGTCTGTTCAAGACTTACCCGATCTGCAGCTACTCCGGCGAGTTGGGCCCGAAGACCCGCGAAGGTGATGGCCAGGCCCCCGAGGGCTTCTATCAGGTCGGAACCGGGCAATTGAACCCGCACAGCAGCTATCACCTGTCTTTTAATCTGGGGTATCCGAACGCCTACGAGCGCGCGCAGGGTTGGACCGGCAGTTACCTGATGGTGCACGGCAACTGCGTCTCGATCGGGTGTTATGCGATGACCGACGACGGCATCGAGGAGATTTACGGACTGGTCGAGGCCGCGCTGAAAGCCGGCCAATCCAAGGTGCCGGTCCACGTGTTCCCGTTTCCGGTTCGGCCCCAAACAAGAGGTCGTCATGGCGGCCAGCCCGCACCGGGATTTCTGGCGTCAACTGGAAGCGGGTTATGTCGCTTTCGAACGGGATCGGATACCACCTGCCGTGCGCGTCCGATCAGGTCGATACCAGGTCGATTGATTCGGTCCATCATTCGAAACCATGACGAAACAGGGTCTCGAACTCGTACGCGCCGATATCGATACGAGGACCTTGGACGCGCTGCCATTCGGAACCGCCGCCCGGGTCGGACCGCTCACAGGTGACGGTCGGTCGGGCGCGACAGCCGCCACGTTGCTCGTGACTTGTATGCCCCCGCTCAGCAGCGGCGTTCCCGACAACGGCTCGGACAACACTGTCGAGAACATCGACGTGCCGTCATTGACCAGACTGACTTCCGGTTGGTTCTGCAGTCCATTGTCGCGTGTAGAGCCGGCCCCGCCCCCCCGGCCGCCCCCACCCCGCCCCCCCCGGCGCGGAAGCGGGGCTGAGCCAGCCGCCGGCTGGTCGTCGTGCCGTTTCGGCAGCTCAACCGGGCGCCATTGATCAGCTGAAACGTGCCGACCCGAATCCGGATGTTGTCACTCTGACCATTGCTGGAAGCGGCGCTCAGCGCGTTCACCAGTTGCGTCGAGTCGCCCACGCAAAACGTGGCGGCGGAGGCTTCGGTTGCGGCAACGGCGACGACGAGGGCAAGCAGGGCGCGAATCATGGACATGAGGTTTCTCCTTGGGGCTTGTCTCGGAGAAACGGGATTGCTGGATCAACCGGACAATGTCTTTCGGCACGGATCGGCGACATAAGATATCTTTATATCGCGATGGAGAGATTGATTTATGCCGAAAGCAGGCGTAAAGTCTCGTCACCCATCCAGACCGGCCGAGGGACAAGCCCAACGACGCCGGGGCAACCCAGACCTGCACACGCAGGACTGAAGGTGCCAACTCTTGCGCGGGTCGATGCCGAAACGGCGATCGACCTCCGAAAGATGGGATCGCGATCCCATCGCGATCACCTCCTTCACGCAAGCGGATGACTTGTATTGGCGAAGGAGCGTGTCATGAGTCTGGTCACCCGAAGTGAAGAACTGCAGCAGGCCTCGAGCGAAACCGCCGAAGCCCGCATCGACTTGCCGTATGCCCGGCGTATCCGCTTCGAAGTGGATCTCGATCTGGTGCACGCCGGTCGCATGCGCCTCGGCCTGTCAGCCGAGATTCTGGGTGCACCGGATGCGCCAGCAGTTGTGGTGCTCGGCGGTATCTCCGCCGGACAGCACCTCTGTGCGAACACCCTCGACGCCAGCCCGGGCTGGTGGGAAACCCAGGTTGGCACCGGCCGTACGCTCGATCCCGCCCGGCACCAGTTGATCGGTATCGAGTGGCTCGGCGCACGCGGCGACCTCGACGTCCCGCTGGATACCGCAGACCAGGCGCAGGTGGTTGCGAAAGTGCTCGACTTCCTCGGCCTGCCTCGTGCCGAAGCGCTGATCGGCGCGTCGTATGGCGCGATGGTGGCACTCAAGTTCGCAGCCCTGTTCCCGACACGTATCGGCCACTTGTTGGTCATCAGCGGGGCCCATCGCAGCCATCCGTTTGCCAGCGCCTGGCGCGGACTGCAACGCCGCATCGTGCGCAGTGGCATCGCCGAGCCCGATCGTGCGCTCGCGCTGGCCCGGCAACTGGCCATGCTCAGTTACCGGACGCCGGAAGAATTCGCCGAACGATTTGCCGAGGCGCCCACGTTCGTTGACGACACGCTGGTGACACCTGCCGATGCCTACCTCGAAGCCTGCGGCCAACGGTACGTCCGCCAATGGACCCAAACCGCTTTCCTGCGCCTGAACGAATCGATCGATGCGCATCGTGTCGACCCGGCGCAGATCCGCGTGCCGACCAGCATCCTCGCCATTGCCGAAGACCGGCTGGTGCCGATCGGCGACCTCTACGCCCTCGCAGAAGGCTTGGGCGTGACCTCAAAACTGCATCACCTGCGCTCGCGCTTCGGGCACGACGCGTTTCTCACCGAACACGTCCAGGTCGCCCGAGTCCTGCGTGAATTTCTCAACGACTGCCAGGGTTCCTGTCCATGAGCACGCCATCCAGCCAAACCAGCCCCGCCACCCAGGCAGTCCGCGCCGGCATCGATCGCGACACCGCGTTTGGCGCGGTTGTCCCGCCGATCGTGTTGTCGAGCAATTTCAGTTTTGCCGGCTTCAATCAAAAGCGTGCGTACGACTACACGCGGAGCGGCAATCCCACGCGCGACCTGTTGGCAGAAGCCCTCAGTGAACTCGAAGGCGGCGCCGGCGCCGTGATCACGGCTACCGGCATGGCTGCGATCACACTGTTGCTGCAAGCCCATCTTGCGCCGGGGGATCTGCTCATCGTGCCGCACGATTGTTATGGCGGTAGCTGGCGCTTGTTTGACGCGCTGGCCCGCAAGCAACAGTTCCGCCTGCGCTCCATCGACTTCAGCAATGCCCAGGCCTGGCGCGAAGCGCTGGACGAACGCCCGAAACTCGTCTGGCTCGAAACGCCGTCGAATCCCCTGCTGCGACTCACGTCACTGGCTGATGTGGTGCCGGCTGCACGCGCTGCCGGTGCACTGGTGGTGGTGGACAACACCTTCCTCTCCCCGGCACTGCAACAGCCGATCCGATTCGGTGCCGACTTTGTCGTCCATTCGACGACCAAGTACATCAACGGGCACAGTGATGTGGTCGGGGGTGCGGTGGTGGCCGCCGATATCGAGCGTTATCGCGAACTCGTCTGGTGGGCGAATGCTTTGGGCTTGACCGGCAGTCCATTCGACAGCTTCCTCACCCTTCGGGGCCTGCGGACACTCGACGCCCGACTGCGTGTCCATCAGGAAAACGCCAACGAAATCGCCGCGCGCCTCGTGCGCCACTCGGCCGTCTCGCGCGTCTATTTCCCCGGCCTGACCAGCCATCCCGGTCACGCGATTGCTGCGCGACAACAGACGGGTTACGGCGCGATGCTGAGTTTCGAGTTGCGGGGTGGTGTGGCCGCCGTGCAGGCATTCGTCGAGGGCCTCGAATACATCACGCTCGCCGAATCACTCGGTGGCGTGGAGAGCCTCATCGCGCACCCGGCTACGATGACCCATGCGTCGATGAGTGCCGAAGCCCGCCAGCGCGCCGGCATCGGCGAAGGCCTGCTGCGACTCTCGGTCGGGATCGAAGCCTATGAAGACCTGTGGCGCGATCTGTTTGCCGGGCTTGAGCGCGCGCAACTTCAGGCGGCGCCAGCGGAAGCAGAGGACCTCGCGGCGGCTTAACCTACCCGCCACGTCAACAATGCCGCGATGCCAGCAAGGCCCGCGGCCGCAAGGAACATCGCCGGTGCTCCGTGGTATTGCCAGATCCAGCCCGCCAACAGGCTGGCAATAATCGCGGCAATGCCACTGATCAAATGAAATACGCCGAAGGCCGTGCCACGCAGGGCCTTCGGAGCGGCATCGGCCAGCATCGCGGACAAGACCCCCTGGCTGAATCCCAGATGGGCGCCCCAGAGCGCCACACCGAGCGCAAACACATACAGATTGCTGGCGGTCGCCAGCGCCAGGTCTGCGACCAGCAACATCACGATGGCAAACGCCAGCAGGTGCCGGCGAGGCCAGCGGTCAGCGAGCAGACCAACCGGATACGCCAGCAACGTAAACACGAAGCTCATCAGGACCAGGGTCAGTGGCGCGTACTGGTCACCCAAGCCGAGGTCACGGCCATGGATGATCAGGAACCCTTCGCCGAAACGGGCCAGGCCCAGTACGGCACACAGTGCCAGAACGCGCCACAGTGCCGCGTCCAGTAAACGCCAGTCACGCAGGCTGAACTTTTTGCCGTCCGAGGCAAGTTGCGTTTCCGGTTCGCGGACGAACCACCACAACACACACACTGCAGCCAGACCGGGAATCGCTGCAAACCACAGCGCGTGCTGCACCACGCCGAGCCAGGCCATCAGACCCAGCGCCAGCAAAGGACCCAGCACTGCGCCGACCGTATCGAGACTCTGCCGAAGCCCATAGGCCGCCCCGCGCTGCGCCACCGGCGTGACGTCGGCAATCAGGGCGTCTCTGGGCGCGCCACGGATGCCTTTGCCGACCCGGTCCGCGACGCGCGCCGCAAGGACGGAACCCGCCGATCCTGCAAGAGGAAACACCAGCTTCGTGATCGCGGACAAGCCGTAACCCAGCAGGATCAGCGGCTTCCGACGGTGGAACCGATCCGAGATCGCGCCGGAAAACAACTTGACGATCGACGCCGTGCCCTCTGCCAGACCTTCGATCAGGCCCAGCATCAACATGCTCACGCCCAAAGTGCCAACCAGCAGAAGCGGCAACAACGCGTGCACCAGTTCCGAGGAGACATCGGTCAGCAGGCTCACAAAACCCAGTGCCCACACTTGCGGCGGCAGGCGAACGCGAACGGATGGCGGATCGCCCGCGCGCTGCGTCATGGTTTGTGTTCTTCACTCAGATAGGCAGTCGATTGCATTTCGATCAGGCGACTGATCGTGCGCTGGAATTCATGCTGATGGCGTTCACCGGAATACAACTGCATCGGCTCCACCGCGGCAGACAAAACCACGTTCACCCGTCGATCGTAGAACTCGTCGATCAGATGGATGAATCGTTTGGCCGCATCTTCGTCTGCTTGCCGGCTCCCGAAACGCGGGACGTTACTGATCAGGACCGTATTGAAGCTTCGTGCCAGTTCAATGTAGTCGGCGACTGCCCGGGGCCCTTCGCACAACGCCGAGAACTCAAACCACGCAATCCCGTCGCCCCGCCGCTTCAGGGGGATCGGCCGATCATGGATGACCATGGTGGCCTCGGGGCGCTCGGAGCCGGGATTCACACGGTCGAACGCCTCGGCAAGCTTGCGCTCTGCGTCGGCGCCGTTCGGGAACAAGTACACCTTTTCCTGGGTCAGCGCGCGCAGGCGGTAGTCGGTGGCACTGACCAGTTCGTGAACCTGGCAATGCCGCTCGATCAGCGCGATGGCTGGCCGAAACCGGTCGCGCTGGAGACCGTGTTCGTAGAGCCGATGTGGCGGCAGGTTCGAGGTCGTGACGAGCGTCGCGCCGGCATCGAACAGATGTTTCAGGAACTCGGCCAGGATCATCGCGTCGCCAATGTCACTGACCACAAACTCGTCCAGACAGAACAGATCGATTTCGCTCGCATATCGGCGCGCAATGGCGGCGAGCGGGTCCCGCTCGCCCGCGCGCTCACGCAGTTCGGCATGCACGCGCCCCATGAACCGGTGGAAATGCAGCCGCAACTTTCGTGTGCCGGGCAGCGCATCGTGCAACAGATCGACCAGGAACGTTTTGCCGCGGCCAACACCACCCCAGACATACAGGCCGCGCACCGGAACCGGCCCGCGGAGCCGATCGAGCCAGCGCGACACCAATCCCTGCTGTTCGGCAGCCTGAAGATCGGCGTGAAGGCGATCGAGAATGTGGATCACCGCGAGTTGCGCCGGATCCTCCGACCACGTACTGGCCTGAACACCTTGCCGATAACGCTCGCCAGGGGTCATCACCACCAGGCTGATTCCCTGACATGCGCCTGCACGACGTCACGCAGCGCGTTCAACTGGCCATGGAAAAAATGCGAGCAGCCCTCGAATCGATGCAGCCGCGGCATCGGGTCCAGGTGCGCGACCCAGTCATAAACTGCGGCGGGTGACACCACTTCATCGGCGTCCGGCTGCAACACTGACCACTCGTTATGCGGGTGCCGAAACTTCGAGAAGTCCCAGCGACCGACTGGCGGCGCGATCGACAACAACTGTGCGGGTGCCACGTCGACCGCAAGATGTGCCGAGACAAAAGCACCGAATGAGAAGCCAGCGAGAACGAGCGGCAAACCCGGGTGCTGTGTGCGTAGGTAGTCGATGGCAGCACGTGTGTCGTCCAACTCGCCGACTCCGTGGTCATGAGTGCCCCCGCTATGCCCAACGCCCCGGAAATTGAACCGCAGACAGCGGATATCGAGTTCCACCAATGCCCGTTCGGTGCTGGTCACCACCTTGTTCGTCATGGTGCCGCCAGCCAGGGGATGCGGATGGCAGATGACCGCGATCGCACGGGGTGTTTCGGGCCCCGACACTGCCATCTCGAGATCACCTGCGGGCCCCGCAATACGTTGACTGCTCATGCGCCGACCTGACGGACGAAACTGTGCTGTTCGGGAATCGGCCAGGCTTCGCGATTGGCCACTTCGGCAATCCGCCGATTGCCCTCGAAGAAGACCTGCCAGTAATGCTCGTTTGCGCAATAGGGCCGCACGGCCAGCAGCGTTCCGTTTGCGTTGAAGCCAAGAATTTCCACCTGCGGTGCCGGTTCGGTCGCAACATGCGGCACAGTCGCAATCGCTGCGCGCAGCAATTCCATCGCTCGGGCAGCATCCACCTGATGCGCCAGTTGGCAGCTCAGGTCGACGCGCCGGGTTGGATGCACGCTGTAATTGAAAATGTTGTCGCTGAAGATCTTGTTGTTGCCGATCGTGACGCGGACACCGTCGCCGGTCTCAAGGATGCAGCCGAACAGGCCGATCTCGCGAACGACACCACTGACGGTCGCCACCATGATGGAATCGCCCACCTTGAAGGGACGCAACACGACCAGGAACACGCCGGCTGCAAAATTCGCCAGCAAACCAGCCCAGGCCGCACCGATGGCCACACCGGCGGCGGCAAGCAGGGCGGCGAAGCTGGTGGTCTCGAATCCCACCATGCCAAGGATGATCAGCACCAGTGCAATGCGCAGCACGACCCTCAGGAACGAGCCGAGGTACCGTGTCAACGTCGGCTCCAGTTGCTTCGCTTTCATGGCGCGTTCGGCGCCGGCGATGACCGCCCGGATGATGAACCCGCCGACGAACCAGATCGCCAGTGCCGCGAGCAGCTTCAGGCCGAGCGGAATCAGGTAAGTGTTGATGACGAGGTCGAACTTGCTGAGATCAACGTTCATGGTGGGCCGCTTCGCTGTTCAAGTCTTACATGGTACCAAGCGGTGCTTCCGATTCAGGCATTGGCAAAAAGCTTAGGCACCGAACCCTGAAGTGCCCTTGCGGCAGCATGGACACTGGCGCCGAACGGGATGTCCGCCAGGCGCGGGCAATCCATTTCCTCGTCGAGCGACGCGATCACCCGATCGGGCACGAGACAGTGCGGGTCGACCCGGTTCGCGATCCAGCCCAACAGGGGCAGGCCGTCGGCAACAATCGCGCGCTCGCTGAGAATGGCGTGGCTGATACATCCAAGCCGGATGCCGACGACCAGCACGACCGGCACACGCAAGGCGCGAACCAGGTCGGCTTGCATCAGGTGATCGGACAGCGGGACACACCAGCCACCGACCCCTTCCACCAGTACCGCGCTGGCACCGAACTGCAGGGCTTCGTAGGCAGCCCGGATGGGTGCGAGTTCAATGGTCCGTCCGAGGTCGGCCGCTGCGAGTTGCGGCGCAATCGGTGCCGGAAACACACAAGGGTTGATCAGTGCGTAGTCCGGTTGGGGTGTGGCAGACCACTGGCGAAGGGCCTCGGCGTCTTCATTGCGCCACTCGCCCTCCGCATTCTGTTCGGCCCCGCTGGCCACCGGTTTCATGCCGACCGGACGAAGCCCGGCCTGGCGTGCCGCCAGAAGCAGGCCACAACTCACGAGCGTCTTGCCGATGCCGGTATCGGTGCCGGTGACGAACAATCCGGAAGCTGGATTCATTTTGGCTCCATCGCGCTGAAGCGCTTGATCACTGAGACGGCATCGTCTGCCTGCCACACGCAACCCAGTACGGCAATGGCATCAGCGCCGGCGGTGTATACGGAACCCGCATTGTCGGGCGTGATGCCGCCGATGGCGACGATCGGCAGCCCGAACCCGCGCGCGGCAGTGAGCACCTCATGGGGACAGGAGCGTGCCAGGGGTTTGGTGCCGGACGCATACATGGCGCCGAACGCCAGATAACTGGCTCCGGCCTCGATAGCCGACCGGGCGAGTTCCAGATCGTTGTAACAGGACGCCCCGATGACGGCATTCGGGCCCAGCATGGCCCGGGCCGCGGCCAGATCACCGTCGTGCTGGCCCAAATGGACCCCCGCCGCATTCACCATCTTGGCCAGCGCGACATCGTCGTTGATCAACAAGTGGGCATCCGCGTCCCGGCACCACTGCGCCAACAGGCCTGCCTGGCGCAGGCGCCGGGCCGCATCCCTTGATTTGTCCCGGTACTGGAGCCATTTCAGGCCTGCGCCCAGAGCCTGGCGCACGACGGCGCCCAGGCGCACGTCATCGGCGCCATCTTCGGTCAACAGATACAAACCTTTCACATTTGTGCGGGGCATGGGTGTTCGACTTAACGTAGGCAATGCCAGAATATCGGTCTTGCCCCCTGTTCAGGAACTGAATTCGTGTCCGATGCCAATGCCTTCAAATCATACGTCTGCGTCGTCTGTGGTTTCGTCTATGACGAGGCCAAGGGTCTGCCCGAGGACGGCATCGCCCCGGGTACCCGCTTCGAGGACATTCCCGATACCTGGTCTTGCCCGGATTGTGGTGTCAGCAAGGCCGATTTCGAGTTGATCGCGGCATGAGCAAGTTTCCCGATCCCAATGCCCGCTTGCCCAGGTTGTTCGTGCGCTCCGACCAGCGCCGCGGCCTGCGCATGCCGGTCTGGGTTTGGGTGTTCCTCGGGCTGGCTGTGCTGGGTGGAACCTGGTGGTGGTCGGCAAACCATGCGGCACCGAGGATGGCTGAATTGCAGTCGGATCTCAGTGGCGCACGAAAGGAAATCAAGAAGCTCAAGACCCAGCTTGAAAAAGCCGAACAACAATTGTCGATTTCGCAGAGGGGGGACCAAGTGTCGTCCGCGGCGAATGACACATTGAAGGACACCCTGCGCGAACGCGAAGAAGAAGTCGCTGCCTTGCAGGCTGATCTGGCGTTCTTCCAGCGACTGGTCGGCGGTCGCGAGCCGAAGAAGGGTTTGCGCATCCAGGGGCTCGTGCTTCGTCCGATTGAAGGATCGCGCGGGTATGCGTTCCGCTCCACGCTGACACAAACACTTCGTCGTGGCGAAACCACCCGTGGCAAACTGCGTTTTCGCCTGGAGGGCATCCAGGACAACAAGATGGCGACACTGGACCTGTCGGCCCTGCCGGATCACAGTCCGGAGGGTGATCAGTTGCCGTTCACGTTCAAATACTTTGAAGCACTCGATGGCAGCTTCGTGTTGCCCGAGGGATTCAGCCCCAATCGTGTCTTCCTGAATGCCGAGTCCGAACAGGGCGAACGCGCGGAAGAATCCTACAGCTGGCAACAGGCCTTGGCCGCCGGAGAGCCCGAACATGTTTGGCAGTGACAAAAAATCGATGAATGCCGCAATCCCGGGCGGCATCACCTTGATCTCCGAGCAGTCGACATTCAAAGGCGACCTGCGTTTCACCGGCGGGCAGGTGCGTATCGAAGGGCGGGTTGTGGGGAGTGTCGTGGCCGAAGCCGGCGCAGGCGCCAGCATCGAAATCTGCACGAAGGGGGCCGTTGAGGGCGAAGTGCATGGCCCGATGATCGTCATTGATGGACAGGTGCACGGAAACATCGTGTCGACCGAGCGAGTCAGTCTGCTGTCGAAAGCGCGGATCCACGGCAATCTGTTCTACAAGGTGCTTGAGATGGCTGCCGGTGCCCAGGTCAACGGTCAGATCCGTCGCGTCGAGGAAGGGACGGTCATCGATGCCCGTGCCCAGGTATCGGCCCCGGCGCTGGTGACGCCCGCTCCGGCGACGGCAACAGTGGCCGAGCCGCTGCAGATCGAATCCACGCAGGAACCGAAATCGACGATGAAGGTCGAAACCGGCAACGAATCCAATATCGCTGTTACGCCCACTCCGGTCAGGGAAGGCCGGCACAAGCGCGACAAATGAATCACCCAGAGGCCGCCATGAACCCTGCCACCGAATCGGTTGCACCGAGTTACCAGCAGAACGATACCGCCCTCAACTTCACGGCGGCAGCAGCGCACAAGGTGCGTGAGCTGATCGAGGAAGAAAAGAACCCGGCGCTCAAACTTCGGGTCTACATTCAGGGTGGCGGCTGCTCGGGATTCCAGTACGGATTCGCCTTCGAAGAAGAACAGGCCGAAGACGATCTGGCGGTCGATCGTGATGGCGTCACGCTGCTGGTAGACCCTTTGAGTCTCCAATACCTGATGGGCGCCGACATTGATTACACCGAGAACCTGAGCGGCGCCCAGTTCGTGATCCGCAACCCGAATGCCAAGACCACTTGTGGTTGTGGCTCGTCGTTCTCGGCCTGAGGTCCACTTGTCGCCCCGATACGCTTTCGCCGAACTCAATCTGGACCGCGCCGCGCACTGGCGGCAGGATGCCAGTGGCCTGCTCGGCTTGTTCGAATCGCGCGGTGCACTCACGCTCTTGCTGACTGAAAGTGGTCGTGTGCTGGTCGCGCGGCAGGAGCCTCGGTTGCTCAGTCTGCCGGTCATGCTGTTGCGTGATCATTTCCTGTTCGACCAGTTCAGCTTCCTTGGCACCGACGCTGCCGACGCGCCCTGGTTTGCGCTGTCGCTGTCGGTCGAACAGGAACAACACTGGCAGGCGCAGTTCGATGCGGAAGCGCTCGATCTGCGCAGTGCCGCGAGCCTGTTGCCAGCCGGTGACGCAGGTGCTGCCGCGTACGCGCGTGCGCTTCTTCACTGGCAACGGAACGCCCGGTTTTGTGCTCGATGCGGTACTCGAACCGTCTTGTCGGCCAGCGGCCATCGGGCCTTGTGTGCGAATCCCGAGTGCGCAGCGGAATGGTTTCCGAGAACCGACTCGGCCGTCATCAGTATCGTCCACGATGGCGAACGTTGCTTGCTCGGGCGTCAGCCGGGCTGGCCGGAGCGCCGTTACTCCACACTCGCCGGATTCCTGGAACCGGGTGAGTCACTGGAACAAGCCGTGCGCCGAGAAGTGTTCGAGGAAGTGGGTGTACGCGTGGGCGCTTGCCACTACTTCGCGTCACAGCCTTGGCCGTTCCCGGCATCGATCATGGTCGGATTCATCGCCGAGGCCGAACACCAGCCGATCCGGCTGTCCGACGAAATTGTCGAAGCAGGTTGGTTCACCGCCGCCGAGCTCGAGACGAAGGTCGGTTCCGGTGAGCTGATCCTCTCGCCGCGACTCTCCATTTCGCGGGCCCTCATCGAGCATTGGTGCTTGAAACAATTGGGTCGCGAACCTCGACTTGATTCGCCGGCGAGGAGTTGAGCGTTATCCCTGTATCGATACCGGATCGTTTTTTCGGTCGATCCCCGGCGATGGCGGTTGCGTGTAATCGGGCTTTCAGGATTCGTGATGGCAAAGGGTGGATCTTCGGCTCGCCATCCGGCGCTCATTGCCGGGTGCGGGCCGGGTGTCGTTTCGACATGGCGATCCCTTAGACTGCCAATCCATGCGATATCAATTTGGCGGGTTCGAACTCGATACCAACCGGGAGCTGCTGACCGGCCCCGATGGGCCGGTCGCATTGCGACCGGGTACGTTCCGGATGCTCCGGCATTTGATCGAACGGGCCCCGGCACTGGTGACTCGCGATGAACTGATGGACGCCCTGTGGGGCCATCATGCCCTCTCGCCCAACGTAGTGCCTCAAACCGTCAGTGAGTTGCGCCAGGCCTTGGGCGACGACGCGCAGGAGCCTCGTTACATCGAGACTCGGCATCGGCGTGGTTATTGTTTTGTGGCGAAGGTGGAGCAAGTGCCCGATGGGGTGGCAGAGGCTGCGGTCGATCCCGAGTTGTTCCCATCCGAATCGTTGGCGGTTGTTCCTAGCCCCCAAACGGCCGCATTGCCTTGGATCACGCAACCGCTTTGGCAGTTCGTACTGGTTGGTCTCGCCGTGCTGGGATTGTTGGTTTTCTGGTTGCGTCCAGATTCTCCCGCCAGTGCCGGGACAGAGAGCCGCGCTGGCCCTGCCCTGACCAGCGGGCGTCTGTGGCTTCAGTCCGAGGTCAGCGACGAGGTACTCGATGCTTACCTGAACCTGCGCGTTCGCAGCAGCAGCGACTGGATCCACTGGCCGTTTGGATCCGGCGTGTCCGGAGCCGGCGTGAAGCCATGGCGACTGGTTGTTGATGCACAGGGTGCCTGGCAGTTGTGGGATGACAACAATCAGATGCGCAGCCTCGGCCAGTTGCCTGCGGCTGACTTGCCGTCCCGCGCGCAGGCATTGATGTCGTACATCGAGATCGCTGCCGGACGTACAGGCTTGGCTGCAGCCCCCATCGGTTGGCCCCGCGACATTTCAGATCGCATCGCCTTGGCTGAAGCGGCGCATGCGCAAACTCAAGGACGCCTCAACGACGCATTGGCTGGGTTCGAGCGTGCCGATACGGACCAAGGATGGCCTCGGTACTTTTACGCACTGGCTTTGGCCGAAGCAGGGTCAGGTATTCGCGCCATGGGGGTATTGGATCCCCTGAGAACATCAAAAGATCAAACCCTCGAACTTCTGGCGGAATTCCAGCACGCTCGACTATCGGGACGTCCAAACGAGGCCCTTGCGGCCTTGCGTGCCTACACACTCCTCGTTCCCGAGGCAATTGGACTTCGACTCGAACTGCTCGATGCACAACTCGCTCAGGCGCAATGGACTGCCGCGACAGACAGCATGAACGGATTGGCGGCCCTGCTGGGTGATGCGGCGCCTGCCCTTGTCTGGCGACGTGCCCAATGGTTGTCGGTGATGGAACCGAGTGAGGCCGATCAGGCATTTCGTGACGCCATCTCTCTGGTTTCGTCCAACAACGAACCTGACCAACTCGAGCAAGCGCGTCATGCGTACCTTCGCTGGCTCTTGGCGCGGAACCATCTGGATCGTGCGGCCAAAGTGATCGACGACATGCCACCGGACCAGGTTGATACCTTGTTGTTCCGTGCGCGCCTGGCCCTGGCTCGTGGTGACATCGACAAGGCGCGTCAGGACTATCAGTCGGCTGAAGCCAACGGACAACAACAAGGCCGTCTTGGCACTGCACGGTATGCACAACTCGGGCTGATTGAAGTGGCGCTCAGGGCATGTGAGGCCCAGGTCGCGGCCGATCTGGCCAATCCGCTGATCAATCGGGCTCAGGCTGAAGGTGATGATGCGTTGGTCCTGCAGGCACGGGATGTACTCGGTCGCGCCCACACCAGCCTCGGTGCCTTTGATGCGGCACGCGAGCAGCTGAACCAGACGATTGAAAGCGCACGCAACCAAGGTAATGCCAGGGCCGAAGCACTTGCCCGTTACCACTTGGGCAATGTTTACGCTCAGGAACGCAGGCAGCCAGAAGAGGCGGAGCAGGCCTACCGACTGGCGGCTGATTCGTTCCGCCTCCTGCGCGAAGACCTTCTGGAAGTCAAGGCGCTTGCAAACCTCGCTTTGATGGCCGAGCGTCATGGACGTTTGCTGGACGCACGCGCCGCGTATCAGGTGGCACTGGCTCGCGTGCGCGAGCTTGAGGTGCCGCACGAGCTCGGACGAATCGCGTTCAACGTTGGCGTCAATGAGCGGGAACTCGGTGATCTCGGTACTGCGGCAGCAAGATTTGATGAAGCCATGGCCGCTTTCGAGCAGACTGGCATGGTTGAGGGTGTGCTGCGGGTGGCTTCCGCGCGTGCCGACCTGGCGGTGCAGCAAGGAGCAGTCGCCCGCGCGCGAACAGTGTTGGCGAACACCGAGCTTCGCCGGGCGTCCGTTCCTCCCCTCGCACAATCCAACTGGCTCAGTGCATCGGCGCGATGCGAAGAACTGGCGGGAAATCCGACAGGCGCAGGGGATCTGTTGGCGCAGGCTCGGCAACTTCGCCAACAATCCGGAATCCGGGCGGCGGAAGTGGATCTGGAACTCCGGACCTTGCGACTCGCACTGGTGCGAGGGGAGCCGGTGGACTTGCTCAGATTCGAGCGAATCGAAGCCGAGTTCCAGCGCTTGGGCGAGCCCAAATATGCGCTCTCGGCGGCTATTGCGATGGTTGAGGCCTCGCTCCTTCAAGGTCGGATCGATGCGGCCAGGACACGGGCTGACGCCTTGCGCACTCCTGTCCAGACCCGAGGTAACCGGGCACAGCAGCTGCAACTCGATTGGCTGCTGGCATTAACTTCTGCCGAGGAAACCCGATTGGCTCGCCTCGAGGCACTTGAATCGGATGCGGCGAAGGCCGGATTCGGGCTGTTGGTCCGGCGGGTTCGCTATGAGCGATTGCCGAGCGACAGTCCGGAGCGGTCGGTGCAGCAGGCAGAGCTCGAACGAGATGGTCTCGGAGGATTGCTGCGTTCGCCGCTGAGCCCGTTTTGATCAACCGTGCAGGCCCCGTTGGCCGCCGCGGATCGCAAGGAAAAGTCTATCCCAATCAATGATTTGATTCTTTCTTGATGAATCGAGGTCAGCGTTTCAGGCAGCTTGACGATTTGCTGAGGGTTGCTGCAGGGCAGGTCGAAGTCTTTTGACGAGCACGGGAACAGACTCCTGGGGAACCTGAGCCGCGAGTGCGGCCCAGCGGCCCTTCATGCTGAGGAGTGAATGAGAATGTTCCCGAACCGATGGTTTTTCTGCTGTCTGATCTCTTGGTTGCCCTGCCTGGCCAACGCAGGGGTCGAACCCAATACTGTTCTGCTCGACGCCCGGTTCAACGACCAACCGCTCAATGCCCAGATTGGCACCGGGGGCGCCAGCTTGGGTCAGCCAGTGAGTATTTCGGCCGGATTGCAGGCGTTCGTCGTACCGTCCGGCGTGCTGCCGACCGCATCCTTGCGTGTGCGTCCCCTGGCCAGTGGCGCCGCAAGATTCGTCAGCTTCGAGTTCGTTGATTCCGCAGAAGTGACGGACGGGTTGCTGACGATCAACTTTCTGCTGAAAGCCGGTCAATTGGATCGCAGATTGGTATACGTCCGCGAGCAAGGCTCTGCTGGGCGGGATTTCCTGTCGATGACCTTGCTGTCGAGTGGATCCATCGCCGTCAGTGACCAATCCGGCAACAGCGCCAGTATCGGAACCTACACGGCAGGCGCGCTGATGGCGTTCGAATTCCGATTCAAGATGGACACCGGCCGTTACTCCATTTTCCTCAACGGCGTGCCGTTGGCGACCGATCGTGCGCACGGCATCACGGACCGGGGAATCGGTTCCCTCATCATCGGAACCGATCCGGCCAGCACCGAGGGTCTGGATTGGTTCGTCGATGACGTTCAGGCCTTCCGGCTTGATGAGCTCCTCGTGGATGGCTTCGAATAAGGTCGCGATGCCTCAGGTCAGTGGGCAACTTCGCCCACTGCGCCGGATCGTCGGTCACCGCCGTCGGCAAACCGAATCCCATCGTGGGGTTCAGGCAATCTTGTTCCGCTCATCCCAGGGCATGGGTTCCCAGAGTTCCACCTTGTTTCCGTCCGGGTCCATGATCCACGCGAACTTCCCGTTCTCGTGTGATTCGGGACCACTGACGATCGTCACGCCGGCGGCGCGCAGATCGGTCAGCATTTCGTCGAGATGATCGACGCGGTAGTTGATCATGAACGACGACTCGCTTGGGCTGAACCACTTGCTGTCGTGGTCTGCCAGATGCCACACGGTCATGCCCTTGTCCTCGGAAGGATCGTCCGGCCATCGGAGCACCGCACCGCCAAAACTCTCGAGCTTCAGGCCGAGGTGTTTTTCATACCAGGCGGCCAGTGCGGCACGATCACCCTTACATTTGAAGAATATGCCGCCGATTCCGGTGATCTTTGCCATGATTCGCTCCTGGTTGTGGGTTGGACTGCTGCAGGCCGGAGGATAGGGCAGGAGGCGAGCGTCCGGTCAGTGTCCTTTGTCGCGCGTTGACCGCGGTGATGGGGGCGTTATCATTGCCCCGATCTTTCCTTGGGGTGACAACTGATGCGATTCCTGACGACTACGATGTTGATCCTGTCCACCAGCATGGTGTGGGCGGCAGACCACGAAATTCTCCGTGCCAATGGCAGCGGTCACTTGGTGATTGATCCGAATGGCGCCGTTTCGGAGCTTCAGTTCGATCAGAGCTTCGGTAAGGAAATTGATCCGATTCTGCGCGATCGGGTTCAGGCCTGGCGTTTCGAGCCGATCACGAAAGAGGGCAAACCGGTTAATGCAAAGGCTCACTTCCAGTTGACCTTGCAAGCCGATTTTGGCGACAAGAGCACGGGCGAACTTCGGATCGTTCGGGCGGATTTTGTTGATCCGCCCGTTGAGGGCAAGGTCGAGTCGCGTACAGTGGTTGTTCCGCCGCGTTACCCCGTTGAAGCACTCAAAGCCCGCTTGGGCGCAGAGCTTATCGTTCTGGTCAAGATCGATGAGACCGGCAAGGTGGTCGAACTGTCCGGACAGAACAGTTGGCTGAACGGTCGCAAAGGTTCCTTGAGTGCGACGCGTCAGGATGCGGCAATGAAGGCGTTCATCGAAGCGACGGACAAAGCCGTGAGCCAATGGCAGTTCCCGGAACTCGCTGCACAAGGCAAACACTTTGCCGAAGTCCCCGTCTTGTTCACGATCGGACGCCCGACGGTATGGCGGCAATCGTACCCGGTGCAGTTCGCCAAGGAACCTTGGACGGCGGAAATCGAGGCCGGGAAGTTGGGCTCTGTGAACTCTGACGGCTCGTCGACGAATGCGGAATTCCGCTTGCTCGATCGTCTGGATGCCGAGGGCTGAGCCCAGCCTACACTCCTAAAGCTTCCTTCAGCTTGGCCAATTCGGCTTCGAGGGTTTCTACGCGCGTCTTGAGTTGTGCGACTTCATCACGCCAGCCGCTGGACGTTCCGGCGGTTGTGCCATGGAAGGGTTCGTCGTCACTCGGTGCGCTGAACGCTTCGACGGCGCCGCTGAGCAGGTGCGTGTAGCGATCTTCGCGTTGCCCGCTGCCCCGACCGATATTCTTCACGAGACAGAGTTCGTGTTCGGCGAGACGATCGAGGGTATGGCGAATGTCGTCGACGCTGGCGAAATCGGCCAGGCGATCCGTCCGGGTAAAGAGTTCATTGATCGTTTGCGGGCCACGCAGCAAGAGCAGGGCGAGCAGCGCCTGCTGGCGAAGCGTGACTTTGTAAGCTCGATCAAAACGATGTTCAAACCGTTCGACACGACCGCCGAATGCTCGGGCGACGAGGTCGCGGCCTTCAAGTTCACGCAGGCAATGAAGAACCGTACCCGGGTCGAGGTTCATGACCGGCTCGCGGCTGGTTTTCTGGTTGCAGGCCAGCACCAGTGAATTGACGGTCAACGGATACTGCTCCGGCGTGGCGGCCTGTTTTTCGATCAGGCAACCGAGTACGCGGGCTTCGATCGCGGACAGGGCGGGTAATTCGGTGGACATCCAGGGCCTCCGGAGGCAGTCGGGCAGTATTGGAACGGGTTTTGGTCGGATCTGGCAATGTCCCGGCGAACCGGAAAGCAGGGCTTCAGCGGCAAGCCTTCGGGCCCGCTAGAATGCCACCATGACCGAAGCCACCTACCTGAACAACCATTTTCTGATCGCCATGCCGAGTCTGGACGATCCGAACTTCGCACGTTCTGTCACGCTGATCTGCCAGCACAACGATGAAGGTGCGATGGGCATCACGCTGTCGCGCAAGTCCAGCCTGACCGTTGGCGACATTCTCGACCAGATGAAATACCAGGGTGGAAACGAACACGTGCGCAATACCGAAGTCCTGCTCGGTGGGCCGGTTCAGACCGAGCGTGGGTTCATCGTGCATTCCGGCGCCCACAACTACGAGTCGACGTTCCGTGTGTCGGACGAAATCGCCATCACGACGTCCCGCGACATCCTGAAGGACTTGGCTGAAGGCGGCGGGCCGAACCCGATCGTTGTGGCGCTGGGTTATGCCGGATGGGACAAGGGCCAGTTGGAGCAGGAAATGCGCGACAACGCCTGGTTGGCACTGCCCGCCGAGAAAACGGCTGGGACCGTGGTGTTCGAAACGCCCGCGGAGCAGCGCTGGCAGGAAGCGGCGCGGCTGAGTGGCATCAACCTGAGCAAGCTCGCCGGCATTGCCGGACGCGCCTGAGCGTCGTCACGATGGCGCTCGACGGCGTCGCCCTGGCGTTTGACTACGGTGGTCGCCGGATTGGCGTTGCGGTCGGACAAGCCATTACCGGTACCGCGACGCCCTTGGCCGTGGTCAGCAATGGTCCGCAAGGCCCGAACTGGGTCGAAATCGACAAACTCGTCAAATCGTGGATGCCAAAGGCGCTGGTCGTCGGCTTGCCCATCACCGAAACCGGTGAGGACCAACCCATGACTCGCGCCAGTCGTGCGTTCGGGGTTGAGCTGGGCGCCCGCTATCAATTGCCCGTACATCACCAGGACGAGCGATTCTCCTCACGCGAATCGGAAGCCGAATTCAAGCGGCTGCGACAGACGGGGATGGCTCGCAAGAAAGACGCGGCGATGCTCGATGCCGCAGCGGCGAAGCGGATTCTCGAGCGGTGGTTGGCGGGTGTGTAGGCTGGGCTGAGCGCAGCGAAGCCCAGCTACTTGCGACAAAACATCAGGAAACTCGGTGTGGGCATGTCCTGCGGTCGCGATTCAAGTTTGAGGCCAGCAGCTGGGCTTCCTTCGTCAGCCAGCTACAAAACACTGGGTGTGGGCATGTCCTGCGGTCGCGATTCAAGTTTGAGGCCAGCAGCTGGGCTTCCTTCGTCAGCCCAGCCTACAAAACACATCAGGAAACTCGGTGTGGGCATGTCCTGCGGTCGCGATTCTAGTTTGAGGCCAGCAGCTGGGCTTCCTTCGTCAGCCCAGCCTACACGTTGCGCTCAGCCCAGCCTACACGCCGCGTCTCACGTGGTGAGACAACAGACGGTGATGGTGCGGGTTCCTTGAAGGAGCCTCCACATGCCCGTTGCCTCGGCCCGTTCGCTGACTGCAAAACGTTTTGAACCTCTTGCCAGCGAGCAGCCGGTTGATCTGGATCAGGCGATCGCGAGACTGAAGGCCAAAGCCGGTGCGCAGATCGCGGCGCACTGGACGATCCCGGCTGAACCTGCACACTTCGCCGATGTTCCAGACTTGCAGCCGGGTTTGCGCGAAGCGCTGGCGGCACGCGGGATCTCACAGGTGTACACCCATCAACGCGAGGCATTCGATGCCGTGGCGGCAGGTGAGCACGTGGTCGTCCTGACGCCCACTGCCTCGGGCAAGACGCTTTGTTACAACCTGCCGGTTGTCGATGCGGTGCTGAAGACGCGCTGCAAGGCGCTCTACCTGTTCCCGACCAAGGCGCTGGCGCAGGACCAGGTCGCGGAGCTGCTGGAGCTCAATCGAGCCGGAAACCTGGGTGTGCGCGCCTTTACCTTCGATGGGGATACGCCGTCCGATGCACGGAAGGCGGTACGCACCGAAGCCGACATCGTCGTCAGCAATCCGGACATGCTGCATCAGGCGATCCTGCCGCATCACACCAAATGGGCGCAGTTCTTCGAGAACCTGCGTTACATCGTCATCGACGAAGTCCACACTTATCGCGGGGTGTTCGGTGCGCATGTCGCCAACCTGCTGCGCCGGTTGCAGCGTGTTCTGGATTTTACGGGGCCACGCCGCAGTTCATCCTGTGCTCGGCGACGATTGCGAACCCGAAAGCCCACGCCGAAGCCTTGATCGGAGCGCCCGTTACGGCCATCACACGATCCGGTGCACCGCGGGGTGCACGCGAGGTGCTGTTCTGGAATCCGCCGGTCGTGAATCCCGATCTGGGGATTCGCGCACCGGCACAGTCCGAGTCACAGGCCATTGCCAAACTGCTGGTCCAGTCTGGATTCAAGACCTTGGTATTCGCGAACTCGCGCCTGCTGGTGGAAGTGATCACGAAGTACCTGAAGGACGAGTTTGATGCCGATCCGCGCCGCGCGCCGCGGATCCGCGCTTACCGCGGTGGCTACCTCCCGACCGAACGACGTGAGATCGAACGGGCAATGCGTACCGGAGAAATCGACGGCCTTGTGTCCACTTCGGCGCTCGAGCTCGGTGTAGATATCGGAGCGCTGGATGCCACCGTACTCAACGCCTATCCGGGATCGATCGCCGGCACCTGGCAACGGATCGGTCGTGCCGGCCGGCGGCAACAGAAGTCGTTGGCTGTCCTGGTTGCCGGCAGCGATGCACTCGATCAGTACCTGATGAGAAAGCCCGAGTTCTTTCGCGATGCCAGTCCCGAACAAGCGCGGATTGCGCCGAATCATGCGCTGATCCTGCTCGACCACATTCGTTGTGCTGCATTCGAATTGCCCTTCCAGACCGACGACCGCTTTGGCGATCAGGCCACCGCGCCGTTCCTGGAAGTGCTGACCGAATGTGGTGTGCTGCATCGCGAAGCAGGTAGTTTCCATTGGATCAGCGAAGACTATCCCGCCCAGGCCGTCAATCTGCGAGCGGTCGCCGACGGCAACTTCGTGGTCGTCGACATCACCGGTGGTCGACAGAACATCATCGCCGAAGTCGACTACTCCGCAGCTGCGCTGACCTTGTACGAGGGCGCAATCTATCTGGTGCAGTCCGAACCATTCCAGGTGGAGCGCCTGGATTGGGTGGGTCGGAAGGCATTTGTCCAGCGCACGACCGTGGACTACTACACGGACGCCATCGACTACAGCAAACTGAAAGTGCTGGCCGAGTTCGACGCGCGGCCTTCCGGCGCCGGCTTGTGTGGTCATGGCGAAGTGCATGTCGTGCGCCGGGTCACCGAATACAAGACGATCCGTTACTACACACACGAGAACATCGGCTACGGGCCGATCAACCTGCCCGATCAGGAAATGCACACAACGGCGGTCTGGTGGCGGTTGCCTGCAGACGTGCTGCAACAACAGTTCGCGTCGCGCGAGCAAGCGCTCGACGGTTTTCTGAGCGCAGCCTTTGCCACGCGGATTGTCGCCACGTTCCGGATGATGGCCGAGGGACGCGATCTGGCACGTGCCGTCGGCCACCGCGATGAAACCGGAAACCCCGGAGACTGGGTGGGTGTCACACGTGCCGGAGAGCAATTCGCACCGACTTTGTACCTGTATGACAACTATCCCGGCGGGATCGGCCTCAGTGACCCCTTGTTCGCCGATGCCCGGCACGTCATCTCCGAGGCACGGCAATTGGTAGGTGCGTGTGCCTGTGCATCGGGTTGCCCGGCTTGTGTCGGCCCGGTTGCCAGCGCAGTGGAGCGTCAGCAGCCCAGCCGAAAGGATCTGGCACTGCGCACACTGGGCCTGTTGCTGACCACCACGCCATGAGCTCGATCGCACTGTTGCAACGTCTGCGGGCTCAGGCTGGGGCCAGTGCGCTGTCCATCCGTTGTGCGCCGGTGCCTGCAGAAACCGTGGAGCCATCAGCAGAAGCCGAATTGCTGGTCGCCAGATTGCGTGCAGCGATCGCACGCCGCACCTACCATCAGGCCATGAGTCGTCTGCCTGCGCCCGTACCCGATGTTGTGCCTGACCTCGATCTCGGGACCCGGATCGCGGCGGGTGTTCGATTGCTCGAAGTCGACTACGAAGACCTGCAGCCGGCCAGTATTGACCTGCCGTGGCTGAAACTGGCGGGCGTGGCGCGTGCCGATCTTGCCGCGTTCGACATCGAAACCACGGGGCTGAATGCTGGAGTGGGCGTACGTGCGTTTCTGGTGGGTGTCGCCGACTGGTGTGGCGACCGACTGCGTGTCCGCCAGCTGTTGCTGGAATCCCCAGCGGGAGAATCCGCACAACTGGCGACGCTGTCCGAGTGGCTCGCCAGCAAACGTGTGCTGATGAGTTACAACGGCAAAAGCTTCGACGTGCCGATGATGAACAGCCGATATCCCCTGTTCGGACAAAGCGCTCCATTTGAAGGTTTGGCTCATCTGGATTTTCTTGCCCGTGGTGCGCAGGCAGCTGCGCGAACAGCTGACCAACTGCAAACTCGGCACCGTCGAGCGTGAGTGGTTGGGCATCATTCGCCACCACGATTTGCCCAGCAGCGAAGTCCCATCCGCTTGGCACGAATGGCTTCGTTCGGGCCGAGAAGGCAAACTGAAACGGGCGATTGCACACCATCGGCAGGATCTGATCACGCTCTGGCGGCTGCTCGACCGCCTGGGAATGACAACGGCGTGATCGGCAAAAGGCAGGTGCTGTCGACTTCGACAGCACCTGCTCCAACGATCGGCACTGATCTATGATCCGGCGATCCATCTGCTCGGGAGCCCGTTCATGTTTTGTCGTGCCGCACAGTTCGGCAGCTTGCGGTCAGCCCGCGGGATCGGCCTTGTGGCGCGCCCTGAGGGCTGCCGCAGCACCCGTTCCGATCTGCGGTGACGTGATGGTGGATCGACCGATGCCGAGCGGAAACCTGGTGACGGCGCCCGTCTCGGATCTGGCAGACATGTTGCGGACACTGCAGCCCGAACGACTGCCGGGTGAATTCGTCTACGTGACGTGGCCTGAAACGAAGCCAAGACCGGATGTGCCGATTCTGGCGACTGTCCGCGAAGCTGAAGGCGAGACTCTGGTCCTCCGTGCCGCCGATGCCGAGGCACTCGGTTTGCCGATCCACCTTCGCGCCGCATGGATCACGTTGAACGTTCATTCGGATCTGGCCGCCTGCGGGTTGACCGCAGCATTCTCACGCGTGCTCGCGGATGCCGGGGTTTCATGCAACGTGCTCGCGGGGACCTATCACGATCACTTGCTGGTGCCTGCGGAGCAAGCAGACAAGGCACTTGCGGCACTCATCGAGTTGCAGCGCGGCGCCGAGACGCGAGACAACCAATGCCGGAACTGCCTCGCGATACTCACCGGCCCAAGCTGTGCCCAGTGTGGTCAAGCGAGATTCGTCGAGGCCGATCGCAGGATGAGTCATCTCGTCCGTCAGTTCTTCGACAACCTGACCAGCCTCGACAGTCGGTTCTGGCGAAGTCTGCTCGGGCTGATGTTCCGGCCGGGACTCCTGACACGCGACTATCTGGACGGCCGTCGCCAACGATGGATGGCACCGGTTTCCCTGTTCCTGCTCGCGAACGTCCTGTACTTCTTCGCGCCGGCCATCAACGATTTCGAGTTGCCGTTCGGAGACCAGGTTCCCGGCGCCATGGCATTGGCGGCGAATCCGGCGCTGCAGTCTCTGGATGAACCACGACGCGAGCGCATGCGACAGAACTCCGGTCAGATCCATAGTTCGTGGACCGCCAACTGGGTGACTCGCCGGGTTGCCGAGCGGGATGCCGCAGCGCGTTCCGAAGACCCTTCCAGTGGCTACAGCGTCGCCGATTATGCGCGCGCCTATGACGCCCGATCTGCCGATGTCAGCAAGTTGCTGATCATCATGCATGTGCCGATGATGGCGCTGATGTCGATGCTCGTGCTGTGGTTTCGCCGGAGATACTTCGCCGAACACATGGTGGTGTCGCTGCACCTGTTCGCATTCGTGTTGATGGTGACCATGACGGTGCTGTTGCCCATCGAGTACCTGGTCCGATGGACCGGTTGGCCGATCGAGTCAGGCATGTTCAAGCTCGTGTTTCCGGCCTTGATCGTCGGGTACTCCGCCATCACGTTCCGCAGGAGTTTCGATCTGGGCTGGCTTGCTGCGATCGCGACCGCCTTGATGGTGCTGGCCGGACTGCTCATCGGCAATGTACTGATTTACCGATTCGTGCAGTTCGCGATCATCTTTGCGTTGACCTGAGTTGGTCCGTCATCACGGGTTTGTTCCATGGCAGTGTTTGTAGCGTTGCCCGCTCCCGCAGGGGCACAGGTCATTCCGGCCGATAAGATAACGCTGATGTAATGCCAGTCGCTCACGGTCGAGGAACAGGCGGCAAAGAATGGCCAGGTCGGGAACCGAAACGTGCAATTCACCGCCTGGCTTGAGCACCCGCCGCCATTCCTTCAGAACTGGCGGCAGTTCGTGGCGCCAGTCGAAATGCTCCAGCACATGGGATGCATAAATGAGATCGAAGCTTTCATCACTGAAGCGACCGAGATCTCGGCCGTTCCCAAGATGATCAACGGCCGCCGACGGCACGGCATTGAAGTTCTCCCAGCCTTCGCCCCGTTCCACGCCTCCAATGTGCAATCTGCGCATGCCCGGCCATCGTTGATTCCGATGGCCGGATCATAGTCCAAGTGAAGCCGGTCAGACCGTGCGCGTTGCCACAGCCGGCGGAACACGGGCTGCTCGCAACGCCGGCCCGAGGACCGAGGCCACGCCCAGCAGCCACATGATCACCATGCCAAAACCGACGTATTCAGCCGGCAGGCGCGGCACTTCCATCTGGCGCACGAGTACCTGGTTGAGTGCCAGCGTCAGCAGCAGCCCAAGCAGCACACCGCCGCTCGTGATCAACATGTTCTCGACGAGGAAATATCGAATCACATCGATCCGGCGCGCGCCCAGTGCACGACGCACCCCGATCTGCTTCCGTCGCTGGTTCACCCACAGACTGGACAAGCCGACGATACCGCTGGCAGTGATCAAGAGCAGGAACAGGGTGACCGCAATCAACAGCCCGGCCATCAGCGTTTCGTTGGCATAACGGCTGGCCCGGATTTCGGCGAAGGTCCGCTGCGAATTCAGCACCCGATCCGAACGCAGCGTGGAGAGCTGGTCCGCGGCCTCTTTCATGACCCGATCCAGTTGCCCGGGTTCTGTTCGGATGGCGTACTGGAAGCTTCCAACCAGGTAGCGGATCGGCAGGATGTAGGACTGCTCACCGTCGGCACCTTCATTCGACCAGGGGGTCTGCAGTCGATCGACGATGCCGATGATGGTGACCGGGGCTTCAGTAGCATTGAACAGTTGTTGACCCACCAACTGGCCAAGATCCGCTTCGTTGGGCAACAGCGCCTCGGCAAGAGCCTTCGAAATGATCACGGTCTTGGGTAATGCGGAGCCCTGTTCCGGATCGTGATCGAACACATCGTCCGCAGTGAAGTCACGTCCGGCAATGAGGTTCAGACCGAAGGTATCGACCAGCGAGCCGGGTGAAAAATAATGCGCCGAATTGATCCCCGAATCGTTGTCGCCTTCCTTCAGGCTCATGCCGCCGGAGTTCCAGCCGGACTGGGACAGCGGAATCATGTTGGCCCAGGTCGCGGAACGGACGCCGGGAATGGCGCGCAGGGTGTTGAGATCCACTTCCTGCATCGTTTTGGGATCAGCCACTTCGCCGACCGGAGAAAGATTGATCCAGCCGATGTTGGGTTCATCGAGACCGGTCGGCCTGGCTGCGGAAGCCAGGCGCTCGCGGATGATGTAAAGCGAGTTGGCAACAATTGCGAGCGTCAGCGCCACTTGTGCGGCGATCAGCAGCGGCGCGGTCTTGTTGCGGAACAGGGTAGACAGGATCGGGCGGACTTCCATGGCAGCCTCCTTATTGGGATTTCAGTTGGGCTGCCGGAAGCACCTGGCAAGCGCGCCAGGTCGGCAGCAGTCCGGCGCCGAGCGCCGCAACCAGCGAGATCAGCACCGTCGTCAGCAGCATCAGCCAGTCCATCTCGGTGAGCAGGGCGATGTCGCGGGCGTACTGGCGAACATACGCAAGCGCGGCGAGGGTCAGCAGAATGCCCAGCGCAGCACCAACCAGCCCGACTACGCCGGCTTCGGTGAGGAACTGAGAGAAGATCTCGGCACGTGACGCCCCCAGGGCGCGACGGACACCGATCTCGCCAGGACGGGCGCTGAATTTCGCCAGCAACAAACCGACGGTGTTGACCAGGCAGACAGCGAGGAACGCGAACGCCAGCCAGGTGGCGACCACGGTATCGTTGTCCACCACACCCTGTTGCACCATCCACTCGTTTACGTCACGGAGGCGGTTGTTCACGGTACGCGGCAAGCGGTCCAGCTTCTTCTGCTCGTTGACATAGGCGACGAGATAATCGGCAAAACCCTGGCGATCGCCGGCCTCGGCCAATTCCACCCAGTACTGAAGCCAAGTGCAGTCGGACTGAAGGAAACCCTGGAACCCGGGATCCGGGCGGCTGGTACAACTCACTTGCCCTTCGATGCCGGACTCGACGCGAACCGCGTACTCAATGGGCAAGAAGTAGTCTTCATGACTGCCGTAGCGGTTGCTGCCGACCAGGCGATAGAACTTGGGCAAGGGGCTCCATGTATCCAGTACGCCGATGATCGTGAGTTCACGCTGCGAGAGCATCAGGCGTTTGCCGACAGCCGATTGGCCTTCACCAAACAATCGATCACGCATCTGGCGTGTGATCACCACCACGTCCGAACCGGCTTTGTCCTGTTCGGCCGACCAGAACCGGCCTTCGAGCAGCGGCACATCGAACATGCTGAAAAAATCGGCACCGACAGCCAGTCCGGTCGTGATGAAGGGTTGCAGATCCTTGCGCTCTGGCGACACGGTGTCCGATGTACCCATCAGCGGTGTCTGCCTGGGTGCCTTGGCTGCACGCCAAAGATTCATCGTATCGGTGTAACTCATCTGGGCATCCGGTTCGCCGTTGGGGTTCTCGCGACCCACCGGTCCGGTATCGATCTGCACATAGAACAAACGGTCGCTCTTGTGGGGGATCGGGTCCCCCGACATGCCGCGCAGGATGGTCAGCGTGGTCATGGCGGCAGCAACACCAACCGCCAGCGTGATCACCATCAACGCAGTGATGATGGGGTTGCGCTTCAGGTTGACTGCGCCGAGTTTCAGGTAATAGAAGAACATGGTTCGCTCCTCAAGCCACGGCGACGAGCGACGGTGCTTCGCGACGCACGAAGTCGGTCACGAGGCCATCGACGATGTGCACATTGCGCGCGGCGCGCGCAGCCAGTTCCGGATCATGCGTGACCATCAGGATGGTTGTGCCGCGCGCGTTGATCTCTTCCAGCAGTTCCATGACGCCACGTGCCATCTGCGTATCCAGATTGCCCGTGGGTTCGTCGGCGAGCAGGACTTTCGGCGAGCCCGCGAGCGCACGGGCGATCGCCACACGCTGTTGCTGCCCACCCGACAATTCGGACGGGTAATGTTTGATGCGAGCCGACAGGCCGACTTGCGCCAGCGCTTCTTCGATCCGGCGGCGGCGTTCGGCGGCGTTGAAGCCGCGATAACGCAGTGGCACATCGACATTGTCGAACAGGTTGAGATCGGGGATCAGGTTGAATCCCTGGAAAATGAAGCCGAGCTTTTCGTTCCGCAGTCGCGAACGCTGGTTGTCGTTCAGCCCGGTGACATTCACGCCGTCCAGGAAATAATCGCCACCCGTGTGCTCTTCGAGCAATCCGGCGATGTTGAGGAACGTGGTCTTGCCGGAACCGGACGGACCGGTCACCGCCACGAACTCGCCTGGTTGCACATCAATCTCGATGCCGCGCAGCGCATGGGTTTCGATCATGTGCGTGCGGTACACCTTGCTGAGCTTGTTCATCCTGATCATGTGTTGCTCCTTTTCTGTGCTTCAGTCGTTGATGCGAACGCGTTCGGCGTTCTCGAAATTTTCGGATCCCGCGATGACCACTTCATCGCCGGCCTTGAGCCCTTCGGTGATTTCCACCGCAGTCACACTGGTTGTGCCGATCGCGACCGGATTGCGCGTGGCAATGCCGTCGACGACCCGGTAGACGTAGCGGGCACCGTGCGCCTCGAGGAAGGGGCCACGCGCCAGCGTCAGCACATCGTCTTTCTGGCTCAGCAGGATCCGGCCGCGCACACGCTGGTTTTGACGCAGTCCGTCCGGCTGTCCACCGGCGAAGCGCACACGCACCAGCACCTGGTTCGCGACCACTTCGGGGGCGATCGCCACGACCGTTCCTTCGGCATCGTTGTTGCCAAGGTCAATCGAGGCGGCCATGCCGAGTCCGATGTCTTCGGCGTAGATTTCAGCGACGCTGAGTTCCACTTCCAGGCGACTCAAATCGACGATCGTGATCAGCGGTGCATTCAGCGAAGCCTGGGCGCGGTCGACGATCGACAAGGTGCCTACCAGTCCGTCGATCGGCGCACGGAGGTTCAGCGACTCGACGCGCCGGCGAAGTTCGGCCACGACCACTTTCTGACGGTCCAGATTCTTGATGCTGGACGCCAGGTCAAAATCAACGTTCTTGCCCTCGAGTTCGGCATCGGCACGTGCGTGGGTGCCGCGGATCTCCGCGGCACGGAGATCGTCGACGATCTTCATGCATTCGACACGCGTGAGGGCGCCAACTTCACAGGCGCGAATCGTGCGTTCGTGTTCCCGTTTGGCGGCAGACAGCGTGAGGTCGGCCTCGTCGGCGTTCTTCGCAGCCAACAAGCGTTGCTTCTCGGCCTGGATACGGCCCTTGGCGACCAGCGCTTCCTGCTGCTCCAGCATCGCCAGTTCGCGATCGAGTTCGGACCGCAGTTCCGGCGAATCCAGGGTGGCCAACAAGTCACCGCCCTTGACTGCCTTGCCGGGTTCGGTCAGCAGGCTCACGGTGCCTGCGGCCGGCGCGTAAAGCGTCCGACTCATCGCGGCAACGATACGACCGTCGACCGCGACGTCGCTGATCAGCGTGCCACGCTGGACCTTGGCAATCCGCAGCCGCTCGATGTCGACGGACCGTTCCGCGAGGCCCCACGCATAGACCGCCCCGAACAGCAGTCCGACGACGGCAATGCCGCTGCCAATGCCAATCCATTGCGGCCGGGTCAGCAGGCCGGTGTGTGCCGGCTGCAGCGCGCGATCTTGTCCCGAAGTGTCCTTGATCATGACTTGCTCCTTGTTGCGGACTACTGTTGCAATCCGCGTGCCAAGGGCAAGTCTTTGATTTTAGGGTGTTTCAGTATTCATCCAGGTGTCCGCGGACACTTTCGTGTCCGCTCGCATCAAACCGAGCGCAAGGCTTCGGTGATCTGCATCCTTGCCGCCCGAATGGCCGGAAATGAACCGCCGATCAGGCCAATGGCCAGTGCCCACTTCATGCCCGGCCACAGCAGTCCCGGCGACACATGGAACTGGAACACGACCTGACTGAAGTTCTCGGACAAGGTTGAAACGCTGTAGCCGTTGAAGATCAACCAGGCCAGGAAGGCGCCGAGCAAACCGCCGATGGCAGCGAGCAACATCGTCTCGAGCATCACGGCAACGACCACCGGCAACCCCTTGAATCCCAGTGCCCGCATGGTGCCGATCTCGCGTGCGCGGCCAGCCACGGCTGCATACATGGTGTTCAGGGCGCCGAACACGGCACCGATCGCCATGATGCCGCCGATCACCGTGCCGAGCACCGAGATCAGGTTGGACAGACCTTCGGACTGCTTCACGTAATAGTTGCGCGTCGTCTCGACATCCAGTTTCAGCCGGGGATCATCATCCAGTGCAACCTTCAGTTGTGCCAAACCTTCGGCACCGGCCAGGCGAACCGTGACCGACTGGAACGATTGGCGGTTGTATGCCGCGGCCAGAGTGGTGGCATCGGCCCACAACTCGGAGTCATGTGCGTTGCCGGCCTTGAACGAGCCCACGATGGTCCAGTCCTGATTCGACAATTCGAGCACGCTGCCCAGTGCGAGTCCTTGAAACTGACCTTGTGCCGCTTCGCCCACGACCAGCTCACGCTTGCCAGGCTCGAACTTGCGGCCTGCCGTCAACTGGATGTTCGGGCGAATGGTCCACCCCTGCTCACCCACGCCGCGAATCTGCGCGTTCGATTCCAGTCCGTCGCTCTGGTTCAACAGCGTGACGATCTGGGACATCTCGGCACTGACTTGGCCTCGATTTTCGGCATCCCGGGCAATACCTGGCAAAGCCGAGATCAGTGCCGCCTGATCACGCGTAATGACCGAGTTGACCTCTACGCGGGAACCACCGCGCAGAATGATGCCGGCCTCTTCGGAGCCGCTTGGTTCGAGGGTGCGTTTGAATCCTTCGGACATGGCCAGCATGGCGACCAGCACACCCACCACACCGGCGATACCGATAACGATCACCGATGAAATGCCCAGGCGTTGCGGCAATGTGGATAGGCCAATGTGGGTGATCGCAACCGTCTGCCGGCCGGTGCGCGTCAGCGCCAGCCAGAGTGCCAGCAGGATCACCACGATTCCGGCGCCCCATGCAGACAGCTTGACCCAGCCGGCCAGCAGCAAGGCGAGGAGGATCAGGATCAACAGCTGGAACAGGAATTCTTTGAGTCGTTTCATGTCGATTCCTCAGCGTCCGGCCAATGCATCAACGATGTTCAGGCGCAGTGCGCGCAAGGCAGGCGCAAGGCCAACCGCCACGCCAATCACCAGGCTCAATGCGATACCGACCAACCATGTCTCCGTCGGAACCGACGGCAACTGGATCATGCCCCCGCTGTTTGCACTGAGGCCCGGCATCATTGCGCTGGCGAGTGCCATGCCCAGGCAGCATCCGATCAGTACGATCAGGCAGGACTCGATCAGGACCAGCACCATGACGGTCCGGTCCGAAAAGCCGATCGTCTTCAGCACGGCAAGTTCCGGAATCCGTTCGCGCACGGCTTGAGTCATGGTGCTGCCGGTCAGCAGCATCAGCGTGAAGAACACCGCGCCCATGATCGCCGTGACGATCAGACCGATATCGGCGAACTGTTTGGCAAAAGCCTGGTTGAAGGCCTGCTCGGTCTGGGTGCGGGTTTCGTGATCGGAGTTTTCCGACAGGCCGTCGATGGCCTTCGAAGCACTCATCGCTGCGTCCGGCGAATCAAGCTTGACGATGATCCAGCCGACGCGGTTCTTCAGGAAGTCGTTGGCCTCGTCGAAGTACTTCCAGTGAAACATCAACTGGTTCTCTTCGGCCTTTCGCTTTTCATCCTTGATCTCGAAGATGCCGGCCAGCTTCATCGGCCAATTGTTGCTGCCCTTCTGCGGGAAGATGGTTGCCTGCAGCGGAATCACGTCACCGACCTTCAGGTTGTACCGTTTGGCCAGGGAGGCGCCGACAATGGCGCCTGTGCGGTCGGCTTCGAAGCGGGCACGGTCTTCCGCGGACATCTCGTACTCGGGATACAGGTCCAGATAACCCGGCCCGATCGAAAAGTTCGCGAAGAACTGCCGGTTGTCCTTGAACACACCGCCGAACCACGATGCGTAAGAAACTTTCTCGACGTTCGGCAGGGATTCGATCTGGGTCAGCAGGCTGTAGGGCAGCGATTGAGTGATCGAGAGTCGGGACGACACCACCATGCGGTTCGCGCCGGCCACTTCCGAACCTGAATTGAATGCGATGCGCACGGAGTCCAGCATGCCGAACAGCAGGAACGCGGTCATCACCGACAGC
Organism: Ahniella sp.; assembly: GCA_016712105.1. Taxonomy (GTDB): domain Bacteria; phylum Pseudomonadota; class Gammaproteobacteria; order Xanthomonadales; family Ahniellaceae; genus Ahniella. The sequence goes on along the minus strand of JADJRU010000012.1, from coordinate 74,596 downwards.
ATCGTCAGAACCGTCCGGATCTTGCTCCGGAGTAGTGACGCCCAGACCAGATGCAGGTACTTCATGCGGCCTCCGAGCCGACCGCTCCGACCAAGGTGCCCTTGTCGAGATGGACGATACGTTTCGCGTATTCGGCGGCTTTCGGGTCATGCGTCACCATGACGATCGTTTTGCCGTGCTCACGGTTCAGCACTTGCAACAGCGTCAGGATCTCTTCGGCCGACTGGCGGTCCAGATCGCCAGTGGGCTCATCGCAGATGAGCAGGGTTGGATCCGAGACGATTGCGCGCGCGATCGACACGCGCTGCTGCTGACCGCCGGACAGTTCAGAAGGCCGATGTTTGCTGCGATCGGACAAACCAACCAGCGCCAGGGCGATTTCGGCGTTGCGCTGACGCTGTGCGCCGTTCAATTTGGTCAACAGCAGCGGCAACTCGACGTTCTTTTGCGCGCTCAGCGTCGGCAACAGGTTGTAGAACTGGAACACGAACCCGACATGACGGCTCCGCCAGTTGGACAACTTGCCTGATCCGAGGTTGTCGATGCGCTGGTCGGCCACCGTGATCTGGCCGGTGGTTGGACTGTCCAGGCCGCCGATCAAGTTCAGCAAGGTCGTCTTGCCGGAGCCGGATGGGCCCATCAGCGCCACAAAATCGCCCTTCGGAATATCGAGGTCGATGCCATGCAGGACTTCGATTTCCTGCGAGCCGCGTCGGTACGATTTCTTGATGCCGCGAAGTGAAACCAATGTGTCCATGGACTGCTCCTGAATCTCAGGTTGAATGGGGTCAATGTGCAAGGGCGGCGCCGGCCACCTCTGCGGCAAAAGAATGGGTCAGGACTTTCCGGCGCCGACAGCGACCTTGGATCCGTCCTGAAGGGTCTCGGTGGGGGAGAGAATCAATGCTTCGCCGCCCATCAAGCCGGCGCCGATTTCCACATCGTCGCCGATCCGGCGCGCGATCTTGATCTCGGTGCGCACCGCGCGTCCATCACGAACCAGGAACACCAGATCCTTGCCGTCACGCTGGATCACGGCCTTGGCCGGAATCAGAACCCCGCGGTCCACGAGCGCCTTCGGGGCATCGTCGACCGGGTCGAGGAAGCTGACCCGTACGCCCATGTCCGGCACGACGCGAGCGTCTCGCTCCTTGAACCCGATGCGCACCTTGACGGTTGCCTTGCCGCGGTCGGCAGTGGGGATGGTGGCGATGACCTCGGCCGGAATCCGCCAATCCGGATACGCGTTCAGCACGGCCTCGACCGGCATCTTGTTGCGCACGCGGCCAATGTAGGCCTCGCCGACATCGACCTCGATTTCAAGGGAATCCATGTCGACGATCGTGCCGATGCCGGTGCGCGTGAAGCCGCCACCGGCAGACAGCGGCGAAACGATCTCGCCTGGCTGGGCGGACTTGGCAATCACGACGCCGGAGAAGGGTGCGCGCACAATGGTGTTGTCATAACCAATCTGGTAAATCGCCAGTTGATCGGCGGCCACGCGTGCGTTCTGTTCGGCATCCTGAAGTTGCGCACGCAGCGTATCGCGCAGTGAAACGGCTTCGTCGAGTTGAGCGCGGGCGACCAGCTTCCTTTCGAACAATGCCTCGATCCGTTTGGCGTTGGCCTCTTGCTGCAACAACTGCACCCGGATCGAACCCGACTGGCTTCGGGATGCTGCCAACTGTGAGCGGGCCAGCTTCAATTGTGCGTCGGCATCGGTCGGATCGAGCGTGGCCATGACCTCACCCTGCTCGATGCGCTGCCCTTCCTCGATCATCACGTCGAGCACGCGCCCGGTGATCTTGGACGACACGGTGGCCATGCGTCGCGCAACGACGTATCCGGTCGCGTCCAGCACCGACGCGTTGGCAGTCGCCGAACCTGCACCCAACTTGATGGCCGGCGCCGTCTCGACCGACACCGCCGACTCGCGCAGGTAGAGAAACGCTGCAATAGCGATTGCAGCAACCAATGCTGCCAGTCCGCCCCACTTCAACGCCGGCGACATGCCCTCGTTTTCGTCGGCGCGGTTGATTTTCAGTTCCTTCAACAGATCACTGGAAGCAGCCATGGACACTTTTCTCGCATTCGATCGAAACCAGTCTAACATCGGGCGAAATCACCACGATGACGTTCACTGAAAGTGGTGACTTCTGTCATGGTGCAGTTCGTGAAGCGGCGTTCACTGATGTGAGCGAATCATCCTTCCCGAAGTGCTTCCGTCGCCTCGATGCGCGTGGCGCGTAATGCCGGCAATGCCGTGGCCACAAGCGTCACGGCCAACAACAGCAGTGGCACTCCCGCGTATCCGATCACTGGAAAAGCCCGCGCCAGCCCGATCTGGCTGGCCAGAACACCCGACAGCGCGAGGCTGGCGAGCATGCCCAGCACCACGCCTGAGCGAATGTGATGCAACGCCTGTCTCAGCACCAGCCACAGCACGTTCTTCGAGTTCGCGCCGAGTGCCATCCGGACGCCGATCTCCCGTGTCCTCGCGGCGACCTGGAATCGCACCACGCCAAAAAGCCCGGCAGCACTGATCAGCAAAGCAATTGCGCCGAGTGACGCGGCAAGCGTGCTGGCCACCACGAGTGGCAGACGATAGACACGAGTCATCTCTGCCAACGTCCAGGGTGTGCAGGGCTGCCGGCTGCCGTGGTCCAGACAGGCAGCAGCCAGCGCACGCCGAGTCGCATCGATCCGTGACGGGTCAACACGGACCACAAGCTCGCTGACCCCGTCTTGACCCAGGGCGCCCGGCAGGTAGACCGCACTGCGATCCACACCTTGCATCAACATGCCGGATACGACATCGCGAACCACGCCGATGACCTCGACGCGTCGGGGTGTGCCCTCGCCGTTGGCGTCGAGTACATGGATGGATCGACCCAGCGGGCTGGCATCGGGCCACAAGAGGCGGGCGGTGGCCTGACTGATCACTGCAACATTGGCGCCGTGTTCGGCCTCGTCGTGGCGGAAGCTCCGGCCGAGCAGGGGCGGTATGGACAACACATCGAAGTAACGTTCATCGACGCGATGCAAGGCGAGTTGTTCAGCACGCCCGTCGACTCGCATGGGCGTTCGGAATGTACTGCCGTAGAGCGGTGCATTGGCGACGGCGGTCGTGTTCAGCACACCCGGCACCTGACCGATGTGCCGGCGCAAGTCGGCATCGGCTGACGGGTGCCGCAAATCGATGATCTGCTGCACCGGATAACCGATCTCCACCGAATCGGCCCGACGTGTTGCATCGATGATCAACGCCGAGGTGATCAGCAGCACCAGGCTGACCGCAACCTGCGCACTCATCAGGACTCCACGCAGTTTCGAAGCCTGGATCCGGCCGTTGAACAGGGCGCTGTCCCGGCGGGCTGCTTGGGCGAGGTCATTGCCGGTGATGGCCAAGGCCGGCAGCAGGCCGAACGCCAGGCATGCCACCAGCGCCTGAAACAGTGCCCAGCCAAGCAGGGAGGGCTGGAAGACCATCACCAGCGGTTCGATCCCCAGGGCGACCAGCATCGACATGCCGTATCGATGCAACGGTTCGACCGGAGAGTGCGCAGAAGGCCAGGCCGACGCCTGCAGCCATCAGCGCCAACAGCAGGCTCTCCAGCAGCAACAAGCGCAGCAGCCGCCATCGCGACGCACCGAGGCTTGCCCGGATCGCCAGTTCCTGTCGGCGCATGGTCGCCCGCGCCAGCATCAGGTTACCGAGATTCGCACACGCAGCCACCAACAGCAGCAAGGTCAGCGCCAACACCGGCAACAAGGCGCCATGTACGCCCTCGGATTCGCTGGCACTGAGTTGTGACCGACGCTCCAGCAATCGGACATGGCCAATCGCGAGCTCGGGCGAACGCCGCGACTCCAGCGATGCAAGCATCGAACCGAGCCGAGTGGTCAACGCAGCCACATCTGCGTCCGGCCGCAACAGCAAAGAGGCCGCAAAACGCGGCGCGTCGTTGTCACCCTGCGCCCGACGTATTTGCCGGTCAGTCACATCGGTCACGAAAAACTGCGGCGGGAACGGCTCGAGTCCTGCGAACGCCTCGGGCAATACCCCAACGATCGTCAGCGACATGCCGCCGAGTACGATGCTGTCGCCGATTTGTCGACCCTGGCCGGACAGTTGTCGCCACAGACGGCTGCCCAGCACGACGTTCGGAGACGTCTCGCTGAAGTCGGTCGGCAGCAAGGTGCGTCCTTCGGTAGCGCGGACAGCCAGCATGGCGAAATAACCCTCACTGATGGCTGCGCCATACAGCATGCGTGGGTTGTTGTCGGTCAGCGCCAGATTCACCTGTCGCGACCAGACCATGTTTACGGTGTCGTCCTTCAGTGACGCCTCGATCGTCGAAAGTTCCACGCCATCCAGAGGCGGAACGAATCCGGACTCGGGGCTGCGCAAATCGAGGTCGAACAACAAGCCGGGTTGTGCGGTGGCAGGCGGGTTTGCCATGTAGTTCTGCCACAGGGCGTGCAGCAGCAGATTGGCGCCGATCGCGATCCCCAGGATCAGTACGGAGCCGATCACGTATGCGGGGCTCGCTGCCAGTCCGCGGCAGCACGCAGCAGATCACCAAGCCACGCATCGATCGACGCGAAACCATGGGCGGAACGTACGGCGTCCTTGTGCAACTCCACCATGCCGAGTTCGATGCGCGCCTGCCGTTCCGCGCTGGCACCATCGAGGCCTTGTTTCATCAGATCGGCGCGACGGCAGTCCAGGTGGAATGCAAGTTCTTCAGTCAACTCTTGTTCGTAACGACGGCGATGGAACCAGCGTGACAGGAGGGACCAGACCTTCATGCCATCGCTCCCAGGCTGGGGGTGGCGAGCACCTGATCCAGGGCTGCGGAAAACCGGCGCCAGTCCTGGATGTCCGCCTTCAGGCGCGCGCGTCCGTCCCGACTCAGCTGGTAGAACTTCGCGCGTCGATTGTTTTCGGAGATGCCCCATTCGGCTTCGATCAGGCCTTGTGCCTCCAGGCGGGCCAATGCCGGATACAACGCCCCCTGTTCGACCACCAGGACATCGCTCGAGGCCCGCTGGATGCGGTTCAGAACCCCGTATCCGTGCTCGCGACCAAGCGAGACAGCCTTCAGCACGAGCATGTCGAGGGTTCCGGGAAGAATGCTTGCAAGGCTCATGTTCTCACCTAATCAATTTAGGCGAGACTAGCATTCTTTCCTAACTTGGCAAGGAGAGGGTGGCGAAAGTAACGGACACAAAAAAGCCCCGGCATGAACCGGGGCTTCTTCGGAGTACAGGTCGATCAGAAGCTAAGGCGCGGACCGACGTAGATCGACGTGCCGTCGTCGCTGGCGAGTGCTTCGGCGACAATGCCCCAATCGCCGAACTTGAACTGCGCGTTGGCGAACAGGGCGGTGCTGTCGCTGCCGCTGTAGTTCGTGTAAGCCACGCCCACACCACCTTCGAAGTTCTCGTTGAAGGCATTACGCACGCCGACCCGCAGGCCAACGCCGTCATCGCTGCCGTCGAAATCGTCCAGGTCCGGATCGGAGAAGCTGACGTCCGTCTGTTCGTAGCTCAGGCGCGCAACCAGGTCGAGGTGGTCGTTGATGCCCATGTTGTAGCCAATACCGACATTCCAGTTGTCCACATCGGCCTGGTTGTCGATGTCGACGGTCTGGAAGCCGCCGAACAGGTGCCAGTTCTCCGTGATCGCACCGGACGCTTCGGCGCCGAAGCCGTTTTCACCGGAAAAGCCATCGGGATCGACGTAGGTGGCGCCGAAGCCGATATAGGAATAGCTGAGGTCTTCACTGGCTTGAGCAGCCAGCGGCAGGGCCAGTACTGCAGCCAAAAGAATTCGTTTCATCATTCTGCTCCATTGAGTTTTTTGAGTTCGACAGCCCATTCAAGCTTGCTTGGGCCAGAAGGCGCAGCGGATTCCGTCCACGGCGCGGAGACATCCTAGCCTTCCGTCGAGCCGGGCAACAATGCGCCAAGAGTTGGGGATTCACCCCTCATTTAGAATTGCCGGTCAGCGCTGGTGCGGGCATGGTGCTTCGATGTTCATGGTTGGCCTGTAATGCTGGCCGGACGAGGCCGAACACTATGCCGCACTGGATCTGTTGAACGAATCGGTCCTTTCATCGGAAAAAAGAGCAGCGTATGCCCCATGACATCGGTCTGATCACCACACTCGCTGCCGGCTTTGGCCTCGCGCTCGTGTTCGGCCTGGCCGCAAGCTGGGCACGATTGCCGCCAATCATCGGTTACCTGCTCGCGGGTGTGATGATCGGTCCGGCCACGCCTGGATATGTCGGCGACCTCGGGCTTGCCGCGCAACTGGCAGAAATAGGCGTGATGCTGCTGATGTTCGGTGTCGGTTTGCACTTTTCACTCGATGATCTGATGTCAGTGCGACGTATCGCCGTGCCGGGTGCGTTGCTGCAGATCGGATTGGCTACCCTGGCCGGGTACCTCGCAGCACGTTATTGGGGATGGACCGATCTCGGCGCGCTCGTGTTCGGTTTGTGCCTATCGGTCGCGAGTACCGTTGTGCTGTTGCGGGCGCTCGAAGCGCGCGAAATGGTGAAAACCGTGGATGGCCAGATTGCCGTCGGATGGCTGGTGGTCGAGGATCTGGTCATGGTGCTGGTGTTGGTGCTGCTGCCGGCACTGGTCGAAGCAAGTCAGGCAGCGGAAGGTAATGGCGGTTGGCAGCTGATGGCCAAGGCCATGTTGTTTACCCTGCTCAAGGTCAGTGCATTCATCGCCCTGATGCTGGTGATCGGGCGCCGCGTATTTCCAAGGCTGTTGTGGTGGGTGGCGCGCACCGGTTCGCGTGAACTGTTCACGCTCTGTGTCGTGGCGGTTGCCATTGGCGTGGCATTCGGCGCCTCCATGTTGTTCGATGTGTCGTTTGCGCTCGGTGCATTCTTCGCCGGCATGATGATGCGCGAGTCCGAGTACAGCCATCGTGCGGCGGCCGACTCGTTGCCGCTGCGCGAGGCCTTTTCGGTTCTGTTCTTCGTCTCGGTCGGCATGTTGTTCGATCCGCGCGTGGTGGTTGATGAACCGATCCGCCTGGCCATCACCGTGGGCATCATCGTGATCGGAAAAACGCTGGCGGCAATCGTGTTGGTACTGGCGATGCGATACCCCTTGCGCAGCGCGTTGGTCATCGGCGCCAGTCTGGCGCAGATCGGTGAATTCTCCTTCATCCTCGCGGGTCTCGGACTGTCACTCGGTGTTATGCCGGCCGAAGGCCAGAGTCTGGTGTTGGCCGCTGCAGTGGTTGCGATCGCCGCCAACGGCCTGTTGTTCCGTGCGATCGAACCGACGCACCGCTGGGTGCAGCAAAACGGCATCCTGTCGCGACGCCTGGCATTACGGGACGATCCGTTGGCACAACTGCCGATGTCGGTCGATCAGGCCAAGCTCACCGGTCAGGTCGTGTTGGTCGGATACGGGCGGATCGGGCGGGCAATTGCTCGACGATTGCAGGAGCAGGACATTCCCTATGTCGTGGCAGAGCAGAATCGGGACATCGTCGAGAGTGGTGATGCGAGCACGCCAGAGGTCTTGATCCAGGCGCACATCGCGCGCGCCAGCATGCTCGTCATCGCCATTCCCGATACCCTGAATGTGCGTCAGATGGCCGAGATTGCGCGTGCCCTGAATCCGGAAATCAGCATCCTGGTCCGGGCACACCATGAAGACGAAGCCGAGTTGTTGCGCAGCGACGGCATCGGCGAGGTTCTGGTGGGTGAACACGAACTGGCGCGGGGCATGAGTGAGCGCATCACGGCGAAGCTCAAACCTGCGTCAGCTGCCGGCAAACCCTAGTTGGCGCCAAGCCTCATAGGCCACCACGGCCACGGCATTCGACAGGTTGAGGCTGCGATTTCCCGGCCGCATCGGCAGGCGCAAGGTTTGTCCGACCGGCAGTGCGTCGATGAAATCCTGCGGCAAACCCCGGGTTTCGGGGCCGAACACCAGGGCATCCCCAGCGACGAACTCGGCCTGGTCGTACCGAGTGTGCGAACGGGTCGACAACGCGAACAGTCGATTCGGCGAAGTGGTTTCGGTGAAGGCTTCCAACGAGGCATGCAGACGCAGATCGGCGAACTCGTGGTAATCGAGGCCGGCCCGCCGCAGCTTCGCATGATCGATCGCGAATCCGAGGGGTTCGATCAAATGCAGTGCGAACCCGGTATTCGCGGCGAGCCGGATGATGTTGCCGGTGTTCGGTGGAATCTCCGGCTGGTACAGGACAATATGCAGCATCAGGTTTTGACGCTCTCGATGACGCGGCGGATGAACGGCACGGTCAGGCGGCGCTGTGCAGCCATGCTGGCCACGTCGAGTTGATCGACGATGCTGATCAAGGCGCCGAGATCACGTGGAAAACGCCGCATCAGAAAGTCGAGCACTTCGCCACTCAGGTCGAGCCCGCGTTCGCGCGCGCGATCGACCAGTACGGCGCGGACTTCGAACTCGGGCAAAAGGCGAAGCCGATGTTGCACGAGACTCGACAGGCGCGACACCAGGTCGGGCAAATGGATCGCCAGGCGCGACGGCAGTTCGGCGCTTGTGACCAACAACCTGGCGCGATCGGATTTGGCACGATTGAACAAGTCGAACAGCGCTATTTCTTCGGCTCGGCGGCCGGCGATGGCGTCGACATCGTCGATCACGACCAAGCCAGTCGTGAGTGCTGCTTCCAGCGCCGGCAACGCCTGGGCACCCAGACTGCGCAACGGCAGGTATTGAGCGGTGTTCGCTTCCTGCACGGCGGATGAGGCCAGATGTGTCTTCCCGGATCCGGCCGGACCAGCCAGCAGCACACCGGCGAATTCGCCCGTGTCGACCAACAGTTGGCGGACGCTGGCAAGCGCAACGGCGTTGTCGCCCGGCAGGAAATGCGCCAAGCGCGTCCGCGGCGGAAACCGGAAATTGAGCGGCAGTTGCGGCGTCGTCACGATACTTGCGATTCGTTCGAAGCGGGCGCCTGCAGGGCGTCGGCAGTCGTGTTGATGCCTGGGTCAGGTGGTCCTTGCCGTATCGCCATACATGTTGCTGGCCAGATACCGTTCGTGTGCGTACTTCATGACCACCATGATCACGGCCGCCGCGGGTAGCGCGAGCAGTACGCCGAAGAACCCGAACAGGGTGCCGCCGGCCATGACAGCGAACACGACAGCAACCGGATGCAGGCCGATCTTGTCGCCCACCAGATTCGGGGTCAGCAGGAAACTCTCCAGCACTTGGCCGACACCAAAGACCACCCCAACGAACAGCAGATTGATCCATGGGTCGCCGGGGCTCGCCAATGCGGCCAGGGCGCCGGCGATGATCCCGATGGCTGGGCCCAGATAGGGCACAAAACTCAGCAGTCCGGCACCGAAGCCGATGAGCAGGCCAAAACGAATGCCGCAGATTTGCAGACCGAAGCCATACAGCAGTCCGAGCACGAGCATCACGGAAACTTGCCCGCGCAGGAATGCGCCGAGTACTTCGTCGGATTCGCGGGCGAGTTTCTCGACAGTCGGTGCCAGAGGCCGGGGAATCAGTTCGTGGATTCGTGCAACCAGTTTGTCCCAGTCGCGCAGCAGATAGAACGTCAGCACCGGGATCAGCAGCAGGTTGGCAAACCAGGCGAGGACCACCGCGCTGCCTTTGCCGACGCCGGCAAAAATGGTCTGCACAATCTGCCCAATGTCCTTGAGGTGGGACTTCGTGGTCTCGAAAATCTGGCCGGGCGAGAGCGCACTCAGATCGAGATCGAGTTTCAGCTTCGCATACGGCAATGCGGTGCCGTTGAACCAGATTTCCAATGCTTGCAGCAACTCCGGCAGATCGCGTGCCTGCGTGATCAAGGTCGGGATCACGACCGCGAGCAGCGAGGCCGCGAACAACAGCATCCCGGCGAACACGATGACCACCGAGGTGGTGCGCGAGAAGCGCTTCTCCAGCCGGTCGACGAGCGGGTCGCTGAGGTAGGCCAGCAATGCCGAGACGGCGAAGGGGTGTCAGTACCGGCGCCAGCACGTACAAAAGGCCGCCGATCAGCAGCGCGGATGCCAGCCATAACCAGGTGCGTTCTTCAGCGAACATCGGGTGTTCTCCCATTTTCGGTGGCGTTCTCGCGCCATGCGGCACGTGTCTTCTGAATGAATCGGATCACATAGTCGACGCCACTGGCCAGCGTCAGCACCGTGGCGATGTTCGCCATCCACCAGAGTGAACGATCGGCGACCGGCACCAACCCCCGGTCGAGCAACACAAAAGCGAGGAACAGGGTCTGGGCAAAGACGGCGCTGCGTCCGAGTACGTTCGGTTCGGGTTTCAGCGTGCGCACGAACCAGTGAAACGCCAGCGAACCCAGCGCCAGGATCAGGTCGCGGCCAACCACCACCAGGACAAACCAGAGTGGCAGTGCGTCGACGACAAACAGGCAGGCCAGCACGACCAGCGCCAGCAGTTTGTCGGCGGCCGGGTCCAGCCAGGCGCCGACGGCACTCTGCCAGCCGAACCGTTTGGCCAGAAAACCATCGAGCAGATCGGTGAGCCCGGCAAACACCAACAGGTAGAGCGCGCGGGCGTCCTGGCCGTCGAGGATCCACAGCGCCAAGGGCACCGTGCACAGAAGTCGCAGCCCACTCAGCAGGTTCGGGAGATGCCTCATGCGAATTCCGGTCAGGGCAGGAGTTCCAGCGCGTACGCGGGCGGTTGGCCGGTGGCTACTGGAAGCTCCAGCAAGTTCATGCGCTGGTCGAACTTGAGCAGTTGCTTGAACCGCTTCGGGCCGGCCTGGACATTGAGGCTGAGCCAAGCGCGATCCCCTTCGGCGCCGATCACATCAATGTGTTTCACCACGTCCAGCCGACGCAGGTAACCGAGCGCACGGGCATAGTCGGCGCCATCCTTGACCTGGGTCAGCCACACACTGATGGTGCCGATCGCCGGCTCGGAATCGTCGAACGCGAACCGGCGGGCCAGACGGTCGGCAGCGCCGTCGATGCCCAGACTCAGGAGCGGTCCGGAACTGCTGTCGACCGCGCTCCACTCCTCGAATTGGCCGCCCTGGATCAGTGCGTATTTGGCCGACCATTCCGTGCCGGCCCGGCGGAGCCGGATCAACAAGCTGGTGCTGATGCCGTATCGGCCACTGGCACCCACCACCGCCTTCAAGGGCGCATCCCACAAGGTCACTGCATCGACCCGGCCCTGGTCGACGTTATCCATGTTGGGCAACTGCACGGTGAGCCCGCGCTCGTCGGCCCGAACCGTCAAGGCATCCAGTGCCTGCACCTGCGTCGAGGACGCAATCTGTTTGCGCGTACCGTCATCGACGACCAGCCAGACCATCATCGGCGCACGTTGCTCCGGCCATACAGGGCGGCCCAGATCGGCCAGGACCTTGCGGATCGCTTCGCCATCGAACCGGACTCGGCGCACGAGACGCGTTTCCGGCACGCCCACCGCATTCGTCGCCACCACCTGCCGGGACTCCTCGCCCGTCACGAATGCCTCGACCCCGGACATCAGCGCTTCCAGTTCCGGGGCGCTCGCCACGGTGGTGTCGCCGGAGGCCTTGACGAGCACACGCCGGAACGCCGTACGAACCGCTTGATCACGGTCGCGGGCGTCTTCGCTGAGGATCGGCGCGTCGGCTTCATAAATCGCGACGACCTGTGCAGACGCAACCGACGGCACAAGCAGCGTGAGAACCAGCAGGAACAAGAATCGAGCGTCCATACGCGCATCCGATGCGAGAAACAGTGCGCATGATAGCGGGCCTTCGGCCCGACAAAGGGGTGGCTGTTTCCCGGCGCGCCGCCGGTCCCGCACAGCCCGGAAGCGGCGGCCTGCTATCCTGTGCGCTTTCCTCGCGGATTTCGGCCATGACGACTGGTTTGACTTATCGGGATGCGGGTGTCGACATCGATGCCGGCGAAGCGGTTGTAGACCGCATCAAGCCATTGGTGGCGCGTACGTTCCGCAAGGAAGTGATGTCCGGGCTGGGCGGTTTTGGCGCCTTGTTCGAACTCGGCGGCCGGTATCGTGATCCGGTGCTGGTATCGGGCACCGACGGCGTCGGCACCAAACTCAAGCTCGCCCAGCACTTGAACCGACACGACACGATCGGCATCGATCTGGTCGCCATGTGTGTCAACGATGTCCTCGTTCAGGGCGCCGAGCCCCTGTTTTTCCTCGATTATTTCGCCACCGGCAAACTCGATGTCGATACCGCCGTCAACGTGATCGGCGGCATTGCCAAGGGTTGCGAACTGGCCGGATGTGCGCTGATCGGCGGCGAAACGGCCGAAATGCCCGACATGTACCCGCCTGGTGAATACGACCTGGCCGGTTTTTCGGTGGGCGCGGTCGAAAAGTCCAAGCTGCTCACGGGCGAGCGGGTCCAGGCGGGCGACGTGATCCTCGGCATCGAATCGAGTGGTCCGCATTCGAACGGTTATTCGCTGATCCGGCGGATCGTCAAACACGTCGGTGCCGATCTGGCTCAGCCCATGGGCGACGGCACACTCGCCGACGCGCTGATGCAGCCGACCACCATTTACGTCAAGCCGATCCTGGCGCTGATGCAGGAACGTCCGGCGCATGCGCTGGCACACATCACCGGCGGCGGACTCAAGGAAAACATCATCCGGGTCGTGCCCGACGGCCTGGGCCTCGACATCGAGGCGAGCACACTCAAGTTGCCGCCGGTATTCCAGTGGCTTCAGGACGCCGGTTCAGTGGTGGATTCGGAAATGTGGCGCACGTTCAATTGCGGCATCGGCTTCACGCTGCTGCTCAGTGCGGCCGAAGTGGAGCCGACCCGTCAATGGTTGGCGGCACGCGGACTGGCCTCGCGCCCGATCGGTCAGGTGGTGCGCCGCGACGGCACCGACGACGAGCGCGTGCGCATCGGTTGACCCTCATGGCGACGTTCCGGCTGGCCGTGCTTGCCTCCGGGCGTGGCAGCAACCTCAAGGCTTTGCTGGATGCGATCCAGGCCGGCACATTGCCCGCAGAAGTGGTCGGCGTGTTCGGCGACAAACAGTCTGCCGGGGCACTGGAGATCGCACGATCGGCTGGCATTCCGGCGCATTGTTTTTCGCCGAGGTCATTCCCGGACCGGACCAGTTTTGACCGCGCCCTGTTTGCCGCAGTGGATGCCTGTGCGCCGGACCTGATCGTCCTGGCCGGCTTCATGCGCATCCTCAGCCCGGACGTGGTCGCCGCCCGACCCGGACGCCTGATCAACATCCACCCATCCCTGCTGCCCAAATATCCCGGCCTGCACACGCATCAGCGTGCGCTCGAAGCCGGGGACACCGAGCATGGCGCGACGGTCCATTGGGTGACGGCCGACCTTGATGCAGGTCCGGTCATTGCCCAGGCCCGTTTGGCGATTGGACCCGCGGACACGGCGGAAACCCTGGCGGCCAGATTGTTGCCCCTCGAGCACGAATTGCTGGTGCGGGTGGTGTCGACCATCGCCAGTCGCACCGACCGCTGTTGAAGAGGCGATTGGCTGTGTGGGGCCACTGGCGCCGTGTCGACGCCGGGAAGTCTCTCTGCAATTACTGCTTGGCTTCGGAACCGGTGAAGCTGCCATCGGCATCATTGTCGCGCAGGCGATTGTCGCCGAACGTGATGATTCTCCCGCCGTCGGCGCTGTCCAGGCCTGAGGAATTGCCGTTGATGCTGGTTCCGGTCACCTCACGGTGGACCCGGCTCCGTAGGCAGCGATGCCAGACCCGTCAAAGTCGCTGATCATGGCGTTGTCGATGAAGCCCGAGCGAGTTCCGGTAACGTTGAGCAAGACCACGCCGTCGTTGACGCCGCCGGTCAGCGAGCTGTCGCGCAGGCGGAATCGAACGTTGCCGCCGATGACCAGCCCGTTGCCACTCGCGAACAAGGTTGAGCCGTCAATCGTCACATCGGAGGACGCGCCGGTAGCCGGAGTGGCGCGAATCAAGCCTTTCACGGCGGTGTTGCCGGAGCGGCGCACGACGCTGTTGCGGATCACCACCTTCGAGGCGCCAGTGTTCTCGATCAGAACGCCGTTGTCGGCGAAGTCCTCGATCACGCAGCCATCGATCAGGACGGTACCTGCCGCCAGGATACGGATGCCGTTCAAGCCCGTGCCGATCCCTTCGATCTTGATGTTGCGCAGCGTCACCATGTCGGTTGCCGCAGCGTTAATGATGATGCCGTTGGTCCCTGAGACGAGGACGCCTGCCGGAGCGCCATCGGCTTCGATCGTGATCGACTTGGTGATGGTGACGGCTCCAAAACCGCCCGGATCCAGCACGTTGATCTTGCCGCGCGCGGCGGTCTTGGAGATGGCGCCTGCGAATGTCTTGCAAGGTGCCGTGCGAGAACAGGGATTGGCATCGTCGCCGACGCCGGAAACCCAGGTGCGAGTTGCCTGAGCGAAGACGCTACTGCTGGTCAACGCCAGCGAAACGAGCATCAATGTTCCAAGAATCTTGCGCATGAGGCCTCCGGTTTTGCCGGATGCTCCCATGGTCATCACGGGGATGCCAGTCTGGATGCCGCGAAATCGGGCTTTGCCGGTGATAGCCTCCTGACCAGTCCGCGTGAAGCCGGAGACAGCAATCATGACGATCAGCGCAACCGAAGCGATACAGCAGTTCCACTCGCCGTTGAGTCGGCCGGATTTCCTGAATCGCGCCACGAACGCGATCGCCACCGGCCAAACCTTGCCGCAGTTGCTGCTGTCGGCGTGTGCCGAACGCGCTGACGAAGTGGTGCTGCACAGCCTGGGGCGCGATTTCCGGTATCGAGAGCTGGATGCCGACAGCGCAGCGCTGGCGGCTTTTCTGCGCCATCGATTGAACCTGATTCCGGGTGCGCGCGTCGCGTTGATGGTGCCGAATCTGCTGCAGTTTCCGGTTGCCGCGTTGGGCGTCATGCGCGCCGATCTGGTGCTGGTGCCGGTGAATCCGCTGTACACCGCTCGCGAACTTGCGCACCAACTCAAGGATTCCGGTGCCGAAGTGCTGATCGTGCTAGAGCAGTTTGCGGCGGTCGTCGAACAGGCTTTGCCAGGCACCGCGGTTCGACACGTCATCCTGACGCAGGTTGGCGACATGTTGCCGTGGCCGAAGTCGATGGTCGTCAACTTCATGTTGCGCTACGTCAAAAAAATGGTTCCGGCGCACGGGCTCCGTGATGCCCTGAACTGGCCCGCCGTGCTGGCCGCCGGACGATCCTTGCCGCGCGTCGACGCCAAAGCGCAGCCAACCGCCATCGTGCAGTTGCAGTACACCGGCGGCACCACTGGCCTCAGCAAGGGCGCAGCGCTCAGTCACCAGGCACTGATGGCGAACGTTGCCGGTATCGAGCAATGGTTGGGCACTTGCCTGAAGCCGGGTCAGGACACCGGCCTGATCGCGTTGCCGCTTTATCACATCGCCGCATTCTCGAATTTCCTGTACGGGGTCAGTCATGGCATCCGCGGCATCCTGATCGTCAACGCGCGCGACATTCCGGCGCTGGTCGACGCCTATGCGCAACATCGCCCCGCCGTCTTCACGGGCGTCAATACGCTGTACGACGCCGTGCTGAATCATCCGAAATTCGCAAGCCTTGATCATTCCGGCCTCAAGCTCAGTGTCCAGGGCGGCACGGCATTGCGTCGGCGCACCGCCGAGCAGTGGCAACAGGTCACGGGGTGTCGTGTCGCGGAAATGTATGGGCTCAGCGAAACCTGTGGCGGGATCACGGCAAATCGCTGGGATGCCGACAATCCGGTCGGGACGATTGGCCAGCCGCTGGTGGGCGTGCAGGTCTGCCTGTTCGACGAGCAAGGGCAGCCGGTTGCCGCAGGTGACTCCGGAGAGTTGTGTGTCCGCGGCGCACCCATGTTGCTCGAATATTGGGGTCATCCGGATGAAACCCGCAAAGCGTTCTTCCATGGCGGCTGGTTTCGTACCGGCGATATCGCGAAACAGGACGCACAGGGTTATCTGTTCCTGCTGGATCGACGCAAGGACATGATCCTGGTGTCGGGCTTCAATGTCTTTCCGAATGAAATCGAAGACACCGTGGCATTACATCCTGGCGTGCTCGAAGCGGCCGCAATCGCCGTGCCGGACGACAAGACCGGCGAAGCGGTGAAGCTGTTTGTGGTCCGCCGGGATCCGGCACTGACCGAGGACACCTTGCGCGCCCATTGCCGTGCACAGCTGACGGGCTACAAGCAGCCGCGGTGGATCGAGTTTCGCGACAGTTTGCCGAAGTCGGCGGTCGGCAAGGTGTTACGCCGTGAGTTGCGAAACCCCGCCGGCTGATCAGCCTTTCTGCAACACGTCGTACAGCAGGTTCTTGCTGGCACCGGTAAATTCGGCGGCGAGTTTTGCTGCGCGACTCACCGGCAACTCGCGGGCAAGAATCCGGGCCAGGCGTTCGGCTTCTTCCTGATGCCGCTGTTGCACCGCGGATTTCGGAAACCCTTCGATCATCACCACAAATTCGCCGAGTTGCTGGTCGGTGTCGGCGGCCACTCGGGCGGAGAGTTCGGACAGCCGTCCGCGCAGAAAGGTCTCATGGCGTTTGGTCAGTTCACGCGCGATGACGGCAGGGCGGTCGCCCAGAACCGTTTCGGCGTCGGCGAGCAGATCGCGGATGCGATGTTTCGCTTCGAACAGCACCAGCGTGTGCGGAAGCGGAAGCAGGGTTTCCAGCTCACGTTTGCGCTCACCCGATTTCGCCGGGAGGAAACCGGCATAGGTAAAGCGGTCGGTGGGCAGGCCAGCTGCCGACAGGGCGGCCATGACCGCGCTCGCGCCGGGAATCGGTACGACCGGAATGCCGCGCGCAATCGCCGCCTGAACAAGGCGGTAGCCGGGGTCGCTGACCAGCGGCGTGCCGGCATCGCTGATCAACGCCACGGATTCACCGGCCGCGATGCGGTCCAGCAGCCGTTCGGCGACTTCTGCCTCATTGTGCTCGTGGACTGCCTGAAGACGCGCCTGGCTACCGATGTCGCCGAGCAAGGGTGCACTGTGCCGGGTGTCTTCGCACGCAATCACGGCGACCTCCCGCAACACGCGCCGGGCGCGATCGCTGAGATCCTCGCGGTTGCCGATCGGCGTTGCGACGACAAAAAGACTGGCCTGCATTGAATCGGGCTCCGCTAGACTTGGAGGCCAACACAATAGCGGGAAACTCCTCGTGCCGATTCGTTCACGACCCCTTGCTCGCGCGGGAGCATTGCCGACGCTGGCACTGACCCTGATCCTCGCGGCCTGCGCGCCAGCTCATCGCACGCCTGAAGGGCCTCCGCCCGTGGATCCGGTCGCAGAGCGGATTGCTGCCGGTGACTTGCGTGCTGCTGCCGGAGAATACGAACGTCTGGCCAAGTCCGAGCGCAAACTGCGTGAGCATTACCAACTGCTCGCTGCGCGGACCTGGCGAGACGAAGGTGACTTCGCTGAACTCGGGCGGGTGCTCGCCACGATCAAGCTCAAGAAACTTGTGCCCGCGCAACGACTTGAATTCGATTTGTTGTCCGCCGAACTGGCGGTCAGCGAACAGGCTTTCGAACGGGCGCTCGCGCTGCTGGTGATGCCGGCGCTGCCCTCGGCCGAACAATCGCGCCAGCTCGAATTGCGTGCGCGTGCCGAGAGTGGCTTGAACCGGCCGCTGGATGCCGCGCGAACCCGCTTGCAACTGGGTGTTTTGCTGAATCCTGCGGAACGTTCGGGCAACATCGACGAAATGGTGTCCGAGTTGGGCAAGTTGCCTGCCGAAAGTCTGGTCGCCGAGCTCAAGGCACTGCCGGCCGATGCGACGATGCGGCCCTACATCGAGGTCATGTTGCAGCGGCAGAAGCTCATGCCGCCACGCGCAAAGTTGCCTGTGGCCGGGGTGATCAACCCGGCACCGAACAGCAGTGAGCCGGGGTATCGACCGGTTCAGAAGTTGGCTTTGCTGGTGCCGACCCGAGGTGAATTTGCGGCCGCGGGTGAAGTGATTCGCGACGGCTTCCTGTCGGCGCACTTTGCGCGCAAGGATGCCGGCAAGGTGCAGGTATTCGACACCGGTGCCAGTCGCAAGACGGCGCTTGCGGCATTTCAACAAGCCATCGATGCCGGGTTCACGCAGTTCGTCGGCCCGCTGGAACGGGAACAAGTGGATGCCGTCCTGCTGGCAGCCAAGCCGCAGCATCAGATCCTCGCGCTGAATCAACCCGCAGCCGGCAGCCTGACCGGTATCGACAGTTTCCGGTTCGGACTGGCCCCCGAAAACGACGGCGCAGCCGCAGCCGATGCGCTGATGGATCTGGCGCACAAGCGATTCATCGTGGTGGGTACCGAGGAAGATTGGTCGATGCGCGCGACCGATGCGTTCCGCGTGCAAGTCGAAGCGATGGGTGGCTCCGTGGTCGCGCTGGCCCGAATCAAGAGCGGCACCATCGATTTTGCGAACGAACTGGCCAAGGCGGCTGAAGTGTTCAAGCCTTCGCCGACGGCCCTGCCTGCCGCAGCGGCGGATTCTGCGATCGCGTCGGCTCCGGTCCTGGTCGATCCCGCCGTGCCGCACGATTACGGCGTCGATGCCGTGTTCATTGCCGTGCGCGTCAGTGATGCGCGGCTGCTCGTTCCGCAACTCAGGGTCCGTGGCCTGGACGCGTTGCCGATCGTGGCGGCACCGCAAGTGTTCACGACCGCCAACCCAGCGTTGGACGGTGATCTCAATGGGGTGTCCTTCCTCGATGCGCCGTGGGCGCACAATCAGGGCGACATGCAGCCGCCGAGGATGGATCTGGCCGAATTCCTGCCGGGTGCACTTCAGAGTCCGCGGTTGTTTGCGTTCGGCATGGATGCGTATTTGCTGTTCAGTTACCGGGAGTATCTGCGGGACCATCAGGGCAGCCAGCTACCCGGAGCCAATGGTCGATTGCAGATCGACCCTCAAGGTCGCGTGCGCCGCAGCCCGGTCTGGTTCCGCTTCATCGAGGGTGCACCGGTCAGCCAGGAGTTGCTGCCGGCACGACCATGAGCACGGCGCGCCGCCAACTGGGTGACGCCGTCGAACGGGCGGCCGAAGCCATGCTGGAACGGGCTGGCCTTCGACTGCTCGCGCGTCAGGTGGCGAACCGGTACGGTGAAATCGATCTGGTGATGCGCGACCACGATGTCATCGTGTTCGTCGAGGTGCGGTATCGCGCCCACTCCGGCTTTGGTGGTGCACCGGCGTCCGTCGATCTGCGCAAGCAGGCCCGGGTGATCAAGGCCGCGCAGGGTTACATCGTCGCCCATCCGGAGGTGGCACTCGCGCCCATGCGGTTTGACGTGATTGCGGCCGACGGGCCACCCGATGCGCCCCGGTTCGACTGGATCCGCGATGCCTTCCGGACCTGATCTGCGTGCCACCGGGACTTCGCTGCCGCCCGAGTTCCTGGGTTCGCTGCAGGCAATGTGTGCACCCGAGGATCTGAGCCTCGATGCCGCGAGTCTGCAGGTTTATGGGTACGACAATTCCCGTCGTTCGGTGCCGGCACAGGCCGTTGTGTTTGCACGCTCCGCCACGCAGGTGGCGGCCCTCGTTAACTTGTGCCGGCAGTTCCGCGTCCCGCTGGTGGCACGCGGCCGCGGCACCAATACGACGGGTGCCACCGTGCCGGTTCAGGGCGGCGTCGTGCTCGCTTTCGAGCGGATGAATCGCATCATCGAAGTGAATCCGGATGATCGACTTGCCGTCGTCGAGCCAGGTGTGCTGAACGGCACCTTGCAGACGGCGCTGCGTCCATTCGGTTTGATGTGGGCACCGGATCCCACCAGTGCGCCGTTCGCCAGCATCGGCGGCAATCTGGCGTGTAACGCCGGCGGACCAAGGGCCGTCAAGTATGGTTCCTGCCGCGACAATGTTCTGGCCGTTCAAGCGGTCGACGGCCGCGGCCGGGTGCTTCGGCTGGGAACACGTACCACCAAGGGCTCGACCGGCTACGACCTTATGCGTGTGCTGATCGGCTCTGAAGGCACTTTGGCCTTGATCACCGAGGCCACACTCAAGTTGGTGCCATTGCCTGCGGGACGGGCGCTGTTGCGGGCCGTCTACGACGATGTTGAATCCGCGGCGAAGGCCGTGGCGCGATTGATGTGCGCCCCCCTGGTGCCGGCCGCACTGGAATTCATGGATGCGCAGGCCATCCGCCTGGCCCGCGACGTCGGCGGTGCCGAACTCGAGGACGCCGGGGCCTTGCTGATGATCGAGGTGGATGGCGAAGGTGAAGCACTGGCCGGCGCCGTGGCAACCCTTGGTGCGCTGGCCCGTGGACCGGGCCTGAAATCGCTTGATGAGGCACGAAGCCCAGAGCAGATCGAAGCCTTGTGGCGCGCCCGGCGCGCGTTGTCGCCGGCTCTGCGCACGCTGGCGCCGAAGAAGATCAACGAAGACGTCGTGGTGCCGGTCTCCCGGTTGCCGGAACTTGTTCGTCAGGCCGAAGCCTGGGCCCTGGAGTCGGGGTTTCCAATCGTCTGTTTTGGTCACGCCGGCAACGGCAATCTGCACGTCAACCTGCTGATCGACCCGGATCAACCCGAACAGGCTGCGCGTGCGGCGGTGGTGCTCGACGCGCTGTTTCGGAAGGTCATTGCGCTGGGCGGGACATTGTCCGGGGAGCACGGCATCGGCCTGGACAAGAGGGATTTCCTGCCGCTCGCGTTTGATGCCGATACGCTGGCAGTGATGTACGAAATGAAGGATTGGCTGGATCCATCCGGCATTCTGAATCCTGCGAAGGTGTTGCCACTCCGCTCTTGACCCCATCGGCGAATCCGGCGAGGCTTCCGGACCGAAACATGAGCCGCCGGCCAAACAAGGAGCACAAGGATGGGCAGGGCAGCAAAAGCCATGCTGGTGATCATTGGACTGGTTGGCGTGCTCATGCTGATCGGCTTGGCGGTGGTGGTGTACCTTGTCACCCGTGATGGCGGCGCGTTCATGAAGGATCAGCAGCGTGTCGTCAATGAGGGCCGCCAATACGGCACGACCGCCTCCGATTCTGCTTGCCTGGTCGAGGCGCAGAAGCGACTGAAGGCCGAGGCTGGTTTTGGCGGCGGGCTGAAGTCCGTGGTGTTTCTGCAGCATTGCGTCAAGCCGGCGCGCAAGTCCGACGCATATTGCGAGGGCGTGCCGATGCCGCTGGAAATGATCGACTCTGCGGCCTACCAACAGAAACAGTGTGACGACGCAGGGCTTGGCAACAATCCGTTCTGCCCGTCCCTGTACAGCGAGGTGCAGCAGGAATGTTACCGTCGCTGGCTGGACAAGAAATTCGAGGAGTGACGAGGATGGAGCGCTGGTTGATCGACACGGATCCGGGCGTGGACGATGCTTTGGCCATCATGATGGCGCATCGACTGCCGGGCATTTCCGTCTGTGCCCTGACACTTGCTGCCGGCAATGTCGGAATCGACCACACGACGGCAAACGCCTTGAAGTTGCTGGACATCCTGAACGTCGACACGCCCGTGCACGTGGGTGCGCCGGTGCCGCTCGTTCGATCGGCCAATGACGCGGCCTTCGTGCATGGCTTGGACGGGTTTGGCGATATCGGCTACACGCCCTCGAAACGGTTCGCAGAAGCCGAGCATGCCGTCCAGGCGATGATCCGTCTGGCGCGTCTGCATGCCGGCGAACTCAACATGATCATGCTCGGACCGCTGACCAACCTTGCACTGGCGTTGTGCCTCGAGCCGGCCCTGCCGAATCTGGTCAAGCGACTCGTGATCATGGGCGGCGCCGTGACAGGCCACGGCAACACCGAGCGACTGCCGGCCGAATTCAACACCGGATTCGATGTCGAGGCGGCGCACATCGTGTTCTCGCGCTGGCCACGATTCGATCTGGTCGACTGGGAAGCCACGCTCGCGCATGGGGTGCCGATTGCCGAACTGGATGGATGGCTTTCGGCCGATACCGACGAGGCCCGGTTCTACCGCGCCATTTCACGCAAGACACGCACATGGATGAGTCGCGAGCGGAATCCCACCCATTGGGTTGCAGCCGATGCATTGGCGATGGCGGCTGCGTTGCGTCCCGAATCGGCTCGCGATTGGCAGGAGCGGGCATTGCGGGTTGAACTCGACGGTGCCCTGACGCGCGGCGCCACGGTCGTGGACTGGTCGGGACGAATGGGTTGGCCGGTGAACGCGCGCATCCTGATGCGTTATGACCAGGCCGGATTCGGCGACACCATCCGCACGGCGCTTGGGGCCAACACGACGCCTGGTTAGCCGTCGCGTCGCAGTCGCTTCCAGATCATCGCCTTCGTGAACCGGTACTCGGTGCCCGCGCGCATCTTCATGATGTTGCTTCGGTGAGTGAACACCAGAAACGCCGCGATGGCGCCGGCACTGATCAACCATGGCAGGCGCATCTCACCCTGTTGCAAGAACCAGGCGGAAGGCACCAGGGCCAAGCCGGCAAGCATGGTCGACAGGCCGACAAACCCGGTCAGGCTGAGGCTCAGCAACCAAACGCCCAATACCGGCAGCAGCGCCAAAGGCCACAACACCAGCAGTGTGCCAATCATCGTGCCCGCGCCTTTGCCGCCGCGAAAGCCGTGATAAATCGGCCAGACATGCCCGGCAATGGCTGCCGCAGAACATGCCAGAGCCGGGACCAATCCGCCCGGATCACCGGCAAAAGGCTGCCCGCCGAACCAGGCCGCCAGCGCACCTTTGCCCACATCAATGAACACCGTGGCCAATGCAAATCCGAAACCCTGGGTCCGGAATGCATTCGTGCCGCCTGCGTTACCGCTGCCCTGGTTCCGGATGTCTACGCCGCGCCAGCGACCCACCATCAGTGATCCCGACAAGGAGCCAAGCAGATAGGCCATCAGAATTTTCAGCGCCAGCATCATGCCGGAAGCCGAGGTGGCTGATACTCCTGAACACCGATCACGATCGAGCCGGGCCCGGTGTGCGCACCAATGCCGGCGCCGGCATCCATGACCCAGATTCTGTCGATCGAAAGGCCGCTGCGCTCGAACACTTCGCGGACTGCCTGGCCCTCGTCCTCGACGTCACAGTGACCGATCAGGATGCGCCAGGTCTTGCTCGGGTCAAGCTGTTTCAGGACATAGGATGCGTACCGTTCGGGCAAACGCTTCTTTCCCCACAGGCCGGTGCGCAGGCCGACACGGCCATCCTTGCGGCCATTGCCGATCGCGGTCAGTCGAAGGAAACGGGTCAGCGGCAAAGCGAACTTCGGCGCACGGCCTCCGCGAACGCCGTATCGCAAATCGCGGATCATCGCGAAGTAACTGGTGCGCGGACGCATCTGCACCAAGCCCTCGAGAATCTGCGGGGGTGTAAAGCCGGCTTTCGCCGCTTCGGCTGCCCAGATCACCAGCAGGCCTTGCCCACAAGTCCCGGATTGCGAATCGAACACCAGCGCGCGATCGGGATCGGTTCGTTGTGCGGCACTTTCGCCCGACTGCAGTGTGCCGGACAAGGCGCGCGACAGGCCTACGTAAACAAGGTGCTGGTGATGTGACAGCAGAAACTCGAACAGGCGCCGGAAATCTCCGGGCGGTGGCTGCGACGTTCGCGGCGGCACCGGGCTGTCGCGCACTTCTTGATAAAAGGCCTTCGGTGACAAGGAAATGCGGTCGAGGTAGTCCCGGCCGCCAATCGAAATACGGACCGGCACCAGGTGGATCTCGAGTTCCTCCAATGCTTCAGGCGGTACGTCGGCAGCACTGTCGGTGACAATCGCCACCTGACTGCGCGCACTGTGCGCGCTGGCGGCCTGCGAGCGCATGTCGTCGGCCTTCTGCGCGCTCAGTCGCCCAAACTGCTCGGCGACGCGGAACAACTGCGCGGGGTCGTCGATATGTGCGTGGATACGCGCCTTCTCACGCGTGCCAGCGATCACCAGGCTTGAGATCGGCAGTGCCAGCAGCGCCGACTTCAGGTCCGGGCGGGCGATGTGCTCGGCACTCAGGACACATTCACAGCAGTAGCGATGCATGTCTGCGGTGTAAACGCCCGGCGTCGACTCAATGCCGGCGTCACCAAGTTGTTCGGTATCGATCGGCACGATCGCGTCACGCCCGTGTTCGATGAATTCCGCGATGCCTTCGAGCATGTCGACAAATCCGCGGGCGCCGGCGTCGACGACGCCGGCCTGCTTGAGAACACTCAGTTGGTCGGGTGTGCGGCGGAGCGCTTCCTGGGCTGCATCGAGGGCCCGTTGGAAACCCACCCGAAAATCGCGTGAGCCGCGCTCGGCCTGCTCCCGCAGCGCCAACGCAAACGCCTGGATGACCGAGAGGATGGTGCCTTCGCGTGGTTCGGCCATGGCCTCGCGCGCAAGGTTCGAGCCTTGGTTCATGGCTTTCGCCAGGGCCTCCAGGCTGATACGTTTGCTCGGGCCCAGCGACTCGCTGACCCCCTGAAAGAACTGGGCCATGATCGCGCCGGAATTGCCGCGTGCACCGTCGATGGCTTCGGCCGCCGCCCGGCGCATGACTTCGCCCGCGCTGGCCAGGCGCGAGACGCGTATGGCCTGAAGCACGGCGACCAGCGTGAACGCCATGTTCGTGCCGGTGTCCCCATCGGGGACAGGAAAGACATTGATTCTGTTGATCTCGTCCCGCCGGGCGATGACACGATGGATGCCCGCGATCAGCGCACGTCGCGTGCCGTAACCGGAAACCCTTTGGAGTGGGAAGGATGCAGCCATGGACCACCGAGATGACGAGCTTTCGAGTGTATGCAGGCCGGTCGGGAATTCCATGTTGCTACGCACAACAAATAATCCGGCACATATGCCATTTGTCACTTGAACATGACAAAGGGCCTGTCACGATGGCGCACGTTCAGTTCCCGAATCGGGTGTCCCATGCGTCGGTCCCACCAGTTGCTGTTGGCCACGATCCTCCTGCTGTCCGCGCCGATCGCGCTGGCGCGGACCACGGTCGTTTCCAATGCCCAGCAGGATTGCCCCGGCGCCAATGCTGAAGCAGAGGCCGGCGACATTGCGCTCGACGCGGCCTTGATGCCTGAAGAAGCACCGCGCAAGGCCGATGCCGCCACCGGTAAATCGGCTGGCAAGACAAGCGGACCGGGCTTCGGCAAATCGGGCAAATCACGCTGGCGTTCGCTGTTGCCGGGTGCGATGCGCTGATTGTCATTGTTTGTGGCGCTGTTGCCCGACTGATCGTGTCGGAGGCGCTTCGCCTCCATTTGCAGCCATACAACCGCTCCGGTTCCTGCGCTGTTCTCCTTGATTCCGAAGGTTCGTGATGACTGATTCCGTCAAGTTCCGTCCTGCCGTGGCCGCCGACATCGAAACGATCGTGGCATTGGTCGAGTCTGCATATCGCGGTGATGCGTCGCGTGCAGGCTGGACGACCGAGGCGGACTTTCTCGATGGGCAGCGCACCGACGCCGAGGGCGTCCGGCCCTTGATTGAGAGCGAAGGGTCCATCGTGCTCGTGGCCGAACGGTCGAATGAGTTGCTTGCCTGTATTCACGTGCAGCGTCTGGCAGGCGCCGGATATTTCGGCATGTTCTCGGTGCGGCCAACCTTGCAAGGGCAGGGTATCGGCGACCTGTTGTTGCGCGCCGCAGAGGCAATCGTGCGTGACCAGTGGCATCTGCCCGAGATGACCATGACCGTCATCTCGATCCGCCCCGAGCTGATTGCCTACTACGAGCGCCGTGGATATCGGCGAACCGGGGAAACCAAACCGTTTCCTTATGGTGATGCCCGTTTCGGCGAACCGAAACGTGACGACCTGCAATTCGAGGTGTTCTCGAAGCGTCTGTGACACGCCGCATCGCGGGCAGGCGCATGTCCAACGGCGTGTGTGAATGTGCCGGAGAAGTCGGGTGGTGCGGAAACGGGTACATCACGGGGCATAATGTTGTTTCCGATGCCCATCAATGGAGTGTTCGCCATGGCCCGATGGTTTGTTTCGCTTACCAGACTCATCTTGTCTGTTCTGGTCTGTGCGGGGTCGTCGGCGTTGGCGGCATCCACGGCAAAGGATCTGGCGAACGATCTGTTCCGGCATGACAGCAGTCTGGGCGCCGAAACGAAGCCGATCGGGGCCCGACTCGAATCCATGTTGTCGGATGAGGTGTTGGTGCCGACAAGTGACTTTGCGCGCGGTCTTGAGCAGGCCATCCCGGCTCTGCAGGGAGGCCCGTTGAACAAGGTCAGCAAATGGACGTGGCAACCGGTTCTGGTCGGATTGTCCGCCGATGCCCAGCACGGATTCACGGCGGGATTCCAGCGCCATGTCCTCACCGACGGCACCAAACGTCGGGCAAAATATCTGGCGTACTGGATCCGCGTGGATGATGCCTGGCGGATCAAGGCGTATCGGATTGTCCCGGTTGCATCGGGAAAACCCGACGAGCGCCGTCTGCCCGATCTCTTGCCGGCCACGATCAAGGCACCGACTCCAGCTGAAACGAGCGAACATCGCATCACGCTCAGTGCCAGCGAGAAGGCGTTCTCCAATCGCGCACAGGCAATTGGACTGAGACTGGCCTTCACTGAATTCGGGCGGAGCGATTCAATCAATCTGGGTGGCTCGGTCACAGGCGAATTTGTTCGCGGTGCAGAGGCGATTGCGGCTTTGGTGGCGCAGGGTGAGCCGGTGCAGGGAAGTTCGGTTCACTGGGATGCCGATGAGGCGACCACCGTGGCGAGCAGTGGCGATCTTGGCGTGACATTCGGGTTCATCCGATTCCATGAGCCCACTTCTGGCACGACCAAACCGACAGCAATACCGTTTTTCACCGTCTGGAAAAAGGACGGTCCGGACCGGCCCTGGCGGTATGTCGCCGAATGACATTTGGCTGCGGCTCACCTTGCTGAATGTTTTACCACTCGAAGTGATTTGATCTCTTGAACGACTCAAACAAAAGGATATGCTCGGTTCTCGGACCCGGTGGGGGTCCAAAAGGGGAGAACCATGCAGAAGTTGCTGAGCAAGGTGTTGGTGGCAGCGTTGATGGGAGCGGGGACCGCCGGTTTTGCGCTGGCGCCGATGGCCGATGCACAGGCCAAGCCGGCCAAGAAGCAGATTGTGAAGCCAGCACGCAAGGCCGCGCCCGTGAAGGCGCCCCCGAAAGGTGCGAAACGCGCCAAGAACATGCGGTTCAACAAGGGTCTGAAGTGGAAGACCGACGCCAAGACAAAGTCAGCGTTCGCTGTTGGGCCGAAGCAGGAAATCTGGTTCATGGATCCGGATACCGGTTGGGCGTATACCGTCGACCGCGCTGGCTGGGTCTACACCGCCGACCCTTACACAGGCATCGTCTATGCACTGGGTGACTTGAATAGCTGGGTCGGCGATCTGCTCTATTTCTTCTCGTTCTGGGACTACAGCGGCGGCTCCTTCTCGGTGCCGAATGTCCAGTACTACACCGACATCTATGTCGACGTGAACATCGTCTCCTATGACGTCAATGTCGCCTATACGGAAGTCTGGGAGTACGAGGTACTTCGAATCCACCGAGTTCGTCGAGTACTACGAGGAATACACCGAGGAGTACTCCGTCGAGGTTTATGACGAGTCGGCCGTCGAGGTGAGCTACGAAGACTACTTCGAGGAGACGTACGACGTTTCCTATGAGGAGTACGTCGAAGAGACCACCGAGGAATACGAGGACGATGGCGTAGCCGATGCCGAAGCCGATGCGGCTGAAGCCGAGGCGGACGCAGCGGACGCTGAAGCTGAAGCAGCTGAAGCCGAAGCCGAAGCGGCAGAAGCTGAAGCCGAAGCAGCCGAGGCAGAAGCCGAAGCCGAAGCGGCAGAAGCTGAAGCCGAAGCAGCCGAGGCAGAAGCCGAAGCCGAAGCCGAAGCCGAAGCGGCAGAAGCTGAAGCGGCAGAAGCTGAAGCCGAAGCCGAAGCAGCCGAGGCAGAAGCAGAAGCTGAAGCGGCAGAAGCGGAAGCTGAAGCTGAAGCAGCCGAGGCAGAGGCTGAAGCCGAGGAAGCAGAAGCTGAAGCAGCCGAGGCAGAAGCTGAAGCCGAGGAAGCAGAAGCAGAGGCCGAGGAAGCCGAAGCAGAAGAAGAGGCTGAAGAAGACTACAGCGAAGAGGAAGAGGCCGAAGAAGACTACGCCGACGAAGAAGAAGCTGAAGAAGACTACAGCGACGAAGGCGGAGACGAAGACTACGGCGACGAACGGGTCTGACTTCTGGGCGCCTCGGGTCGAGCCTGGTATCAGGCCGGCCCGAGGATCCGGACAGCCTCGATTCCGCACGTTGTCCGGTCAGATCATCGATATCTGACCGGCGGACCCGCAGCAGTCCAAGTTAGTCGCCAGTCCGAATGTTCGAGGTTCAATGCGTTCCGCAGACGAGCCTCGAAGCCGACGCACCAGGGGATGTGTTTTTTGAGCGGGCCTGAAGAAGGCTCCTTAGGGGAATTTCATGCGGAATATGTTCAGGAAGGTTTTGTTGGCTGTCGCCATGTCGGTCGGGACAGCCGCCTTTTCGCTGGCTCCGATTGCTGACGTCCAGGCGAAACCAGCAAAGAAACAGATCAAGAAGCCGAGTCGAAAAGCAGCGCCCGTCAAAGCACCGCCGAAAGGTGCGAAGCGCGCGAAGGGCATCAGATTCGACAAACGAATGAAGTGGAAAACCGATTCCAGAACCCGGTCGGCGTTTGCCGTCGGCCGAGGCAAGGAACTGTGGTTCATGGACCCGGATACGGGCTGGGCGTACACGATTGATCGTGCAGGCTGGGTCTATACGGCAGATCCGTACACCGGCATCGTCTATGTACTCGGCGACCTGAATCGCTGGCTCGGGGACTTGTTGTACTTCTTCTCGTACTGGGATTACCGCGGCGGATACTTCCAGGTACCGAACGTTCAGTACTACACCGACATCTATGTCAACGTGAATGTCGTCTCGTACGACGTCAACGTCGCCTATCAGGAAGTCTGGGAATACGAGACGTACTTCGAGTCGACCGAGTTCTACGAGTACTACGAGGAATACACCGAGGAGTACTACACCGAGGTTTATGAAGAATCCACGGTAGAGGTCAGCTACGAGGAGTATTTCGAAGAAACCTACGACGTCTCCTATGAAGAATTCTCGCAGGAATCCTATGAGGAAACCTACGACGAGAAGTACGAGGACACATCGGAATCGTACTCTGAAAGTACGAGCGAGGAGTATTCGGAAGAAACCACCGAGACGTACTCGGAAGAAGACAGCAGCACGGAAGAAAGCGCTGAGGAAGACTACGTTGAGGACGAATCCGAAGCCGAAAGTGTCGACGAAGAATCGGACGAAGAGTACGCTGACGAAGAGGCCGAAGCCGACAGCGCCGACGAAGAATCGGAAGCGGAGTATGCGGACGAGGAATCGGACGAAGAGTACGCTGACGAAGAGGCTGAAGCCGACAGCGCCGACGAAGAATCGGAAGCGGAATATGCGGACGAGGAATCGGACGAAGAGTACGCTGACGAAGAGGCCGAGGCCGACAGCGCCGACGAAGAATCGGAAGCGGAGTATGCGGACGAGGAATCGGACGCAGAGTACGCTGACGAAGAGGCTGAAGCCGACAGCGCCGACGAAGAAGCGGAAGCGGAATATGCGGACGAAGAATCGGACGAAGAGTACGCTGACGAAGAGGCTGACGTTGCCGACGAGGAGTACACCGAAGACGACGGCGGCGGCGAAGAGGAATACAGCGACGACGGCGGCGGCGAAGAGGAATACAGCGACGACGGTGGCGGCGAAGAGGACTACAGCGACGACGGTGGCGGCGAAGAGGACTACAGCGACGACGGTGGCGGCGAGGAGGACGACAGCGACGACGGTGGCGGCGAAGAGGACTACAGCGACGACGGTGGCGGTGAGGACTACAGCGACGACGGCGGCGGTGAGGACTACAGCGACGACGGTGGCGGCGAAGACTACGGCGACGAACGCGCCTGACCGAACAAGCCTCGGGCTGGATCCGGTATCCGGTCGGCCCGAGGTGTCTACCCGGCAATCACGTGCCTGGCGGGCTGTTGAAAAGCAGCCTGTCAGACTGGATTCGAGAATCGGCCGATCGAGCGGCGCTTGTCAGATCCCTTTACGGTGGACGACCCGGCCTGACCTGGGCGCCTATTTCTCGGGTGTTCCCATGCCCAGCTCCGCTCTCGCTGCGGCCACGTCAAGTTTGCGAAGATATCGCAGCATGTTGGTCCAGATGGCGTGGTAGTTGTAACCGCCGTTGCGCATTTCCTCGATGGCTGCTTCCGCCGTCCAGTCTTCCACCACGATCCGATAAGCCGCAATCACGGTGCCGGTGCGATCGGCGCCATGTCGGCAGTGCAGCAGAACCGGTTGGTTCTCCGGATCGATGAGCGCCCGCAGCGCCCGCATCACTTCATCGTGATCGACATCCCACGACTCGATCGGTGCATGGATCCGTGTGATCTCGGGCAACAATTCAGCGCGATCCGGGTTGAAGCGCAAGCTGATGACCGAGCGAATTCCCAGTTCGGTCAGTGCCTCTTGCGAACCTGCTTCCGGCTGCGCGCTGCGATAGATCGTCGGGCTGACCTGATGCAGGTTCGGCAAGGTGTCGTTCGGGATGGGTTTCGCCCATTCATCCGGGCGCGCCAAAGCCGGCAGCGGCAGGAGCAGGACGACAAAGAGCCAGGCTCGCTTCATGACTTCGGTGCAGCCGGCTCAAATCGTGAAAGCGCCGCGCCGACCGCCTCCGCCATCAGCTTCAGGAACATCGTGCCGATTCCTGGGTGAAACCGATTCTGGTCTTTGCTGGCGATCGCCAGAAAACCATGCCCTTCGATCGGCAAGAGTGCGGCGGACGCAGCGCGTGTGGCATCGGCCCCAAACAGGAACTCAAGCTTGTCGTCGTTGAGGCGACCACAAAGCGGCTGGTCATTGGCCAGGAACTCCGCAAAGGGCGCAAGCCCGGCGTCGTCGCGTGATGCGACACGCAACCAGTCCGGCGCAAAACCGTCCGGTTTCCGAAACAATACGGCCCGGACCAGATCGGTGTGGAAATCCTCCGTCAGTGTTGCCGCGACAGTCGACAGGGTGTCTGCCACCGAGTGGGCGCGCATCAGGCTCAGCGTGAATCCATGCACACGAGCGACCAGGTGTTCGTTGTCCTGGGCGATGCTGATCAGTTCCTGCAGTCGTCGCGTCAACGCGCGGTTCTTGTCGCGGAGGACATCCAATTGGTAGCTGGCCAAAGACGTGCTGGCGCCTTCGTGGCGAGGCAGTCGCAACGTCAGTGCGAGGTCGGGGAACTCACTCAGAAAGTCGGGGTTGCGGCGCAGAAAGCCGGCGACATCCAGAACATCGAGATCACGGCGGGTGGCAAAGTCAGTCATCGTTCCAGGTTCCATCAAAGACAAATCGGGTCGGGCCGGTCATCGACAAAGGTTCGCCGCGTCCATTCCATTCAATAGACAGTGTGCCCCCGGTCAGGAGTACGGTGACCCGTGGATCGACCAGTCCGCGCAGGCGCAGAATGGCGACCGCAGCGCTGGCGCCGCTGCCGCAGGCCAGGGTCTCGCCGACGCCGCGCTCGAACACACGGAGTTTGATCGTGCCGCGATCAACGAGTTCGGCAAAGCCGACGTTGACACGATCCGGGAATCGGCTGTGGCGCTCGATCCGAGGCCCGAGTTCTGCGACCGGGGCCGAATCGATGCTCGGGACGACCACCAATGCATGTGGATTACCCATCGACACCACGCCGATTTCAATCGACCTGCCCTCGACACCCAGCAGGTATTGGCCGGATTCCTGGCTGGCGACAAACGGTACCTTGGCAGGTTCGAACTGGGGCGTGCCGATCGCTGCACGAATCAATCCGCCAGGCAGTCGTTCGCACACCATACGTCCTGCATCACCCTCAAGCTCGAGCGTATCGCCGAGTTCGGGGGACGCGCGCCACAGCCATGCCGCAACACATCGCAGGCCGTTGCCGCACTGCCCGGCGCGACTGCCGTCCTGATTGAAGATCAGGTAGCGCGCTGAAGCACCGGAATCGGCGCGTTCGATCGTGATGACCTGGTCGCAGCCAACACCGAAGTGTCGATCGGCGAGTTGTGTCGCCAGGGTGGCCGACAGCGGCGTGTTGTGTTCGCGTCGATCCAGGATCACGAAATCGTTGCCGATGCCGTGCATCTTGGTAAAAGGAATCGGCATGGGATCAAGTCGCCGCGGGAGCTGCCTTGGGCGCTTCGGGTCGAACCAGGTCGCCCTTTTGGCCGCAGCCGACAAGCAGAGTGGCGGTCATCAGCAGGAGCGCCATCAAGGGGATCAGGCGCACGGGAATCGGTTGGCGACGCATGGGGGCTCCTTACTCAAGTCAGACGCAAAGACTACATCGAAACCGCCGCCGCAGAGGCCGATGAAGGGTCATCGGGAGCGGACAAAGAACTCGCCATCGACGGTTCGCTTCGGCCAGTTGACGTGACGTTTCCGGGTGATGTGGACCTTGATGCCCATCTGGTCGAGTACGTATGCCTGGTTCAATGCCTGCTCCTTGAATCGGCGGTATCGGCCGGAACTGCCGCTGTGGCCCGCGTACAGATTCGACATCAGGGTGATCGGCGCGTCCGACTGGTTCATGGTTCGCAACTTGGCCACCCATTTGGCCGGTTCCCAGTAGGGCACCTGAGTATCGAAGATCCCGGTCGAGACCATCATCGCCGGATACTTCTGCGCTCGCACATTGTCGTAGGGCGAGTAACGCAGCATGTACTCGTAGTCGGTCTTGTAGTCGGGATTGCCCCATTCGCCGTATTCATTCGAGGTCAGCGGGAGGTTGGCGTCCAGCATGCTCGTGACCACATCGACGAACGGCGCGTGCGCAATGATCGCCCGATACCGGTCGGGTGCCATGTTGGCCACCGCCGCCACAAGCAGGCCACCGGCACTGCCACCTTGTGCCACGACACGCGTCGGGTCCGCCCATCCCTCGCTCACCAGATGGTCGGTGGCGTCGATGAAGTCGGTAAAGGTATTCATTTTGGAAAGGTGCCGGCCCTGCTGGTACCACGAGCGACCCATTTCCTCTCCGCCACGAACATGGGCGATCGCGATCAGCACCCCGCGATCCACCATGCTCAATCGACTGCTGTTGAAATACGGATCGCTCGAGTTGCCGTAGGCGCCGTAGCCGGTGATCAGCATCGGTGACTTGGCGCGTGCGCCAACCCGCTTCCGATACAGCAGTGAAACCGGAATCCGCTGGCCATCCCGTGCCGGGACGAAGATCAGTTCAGAAACGTAGTTCGTCGGCCTGAACTTTCCGAGTACCGGTTCGCGCTTGAGCAATTCGAGTTCACCGCTCGCCAGGTCGTACTCGTAGATCGAGGTCGGTGTGGCCAGTGATGAGTAGCTCAGACGGAATGTGCTGGTCGCGAACACCGGGTTGGCGTTCGCGGTGGCCACGTAACTGCTGTCCGGAAACGTGATCGTTCGCTCCTGTCCATCGGCCCAGGATTTCACGCGCAGTCTGCGAAGACCATTGTGGCGCTCGGCGATGATCACTGCATCGCGCAACACGGTCATGGATTCCAGCAGATGTGCCGGATCGTGTGCGAGCCATTCCCGCCATGTATTGCGGTCGGTCGATGTACTGATCGGTGTCCGCAGCAGGCGGAAGTTATCGGCCTGCCAGTTGCTCAGCACCACCCACTCATTTCCGTGATCTTCGGCCTCGTACTCATGGCCGGACTCCCGCGGATAGACCAGTTGGAAACCAAGCGACGGATCGTCGCTGCGCGCATACCGCCACTCCGTCGACTCGGTCGAAGAACTGCCGATCATGACAAACCGCTCGGACCGACTGCGCCGGACGTTGAGGAAATACCGGTTGTCCGGCTCCGTGTAGACCACGGTGTCCGCGACGGCGCCGCCCAGACGATGTCGCATGACCCGGTTGCCGAGCATCGTACGCGGATCCTTGGCGACGTACAGCAGGCTGTCGTCACTCCACGCGAGACTCGCGTCCACGTCGGTCACTGGCGTCACCAGCTCCTGGCCGCTCGCGATCTCCTTGATGTGGAGTTCGTATCGACGCTGGCCGACGCGATCTTCCGTCCATGCCAGCAGGCGGTTGTCCGGGCTGACCACCATGCTGCCCAGTGCGTAGTAGCGAAGCCCGTTCGCGCGTTCGTTGAGGTCAAGCAGCACCTGTTCCTTGCGCTGCTTCAGGCCCGTTCGCCGCAGGTGAACCGGATACTGGCGCCCTTCATTGAAGCAGGACTGGTAGAACATGCCGTTCTTGGCAACCGGAACACCACAGTCGTTCTCGGCAACGCGCCGACGCATTTCGAAGAGCAGCTCGCCCATGCTCGGTCGCAAGTGGTCCAATGTTCCGCGTGCGTAGCGGTTCTCCGCCTGAAGGTGCGACAAGACCTCGTCGCTCGACGACTGTCGTCCGCATCCAATAGTAAGGATCGATGCGACTGCCGAAGGGTGCGTCGACCACATGGTCGGCGCGCCGCGCTTTGGGTGGCTCTTGGGAGAGACTCGTGTCGCGGTCTTGTGCGGACAGTGACTGAGTTGCGCAACTCAATGCGGTGATCAGCACGAAGGTCAGGTTGTGCAGGCTGAAGATTGGTTTCATGGCTGCGATGATGCCATGCGATTCGCGTGCTCGGCACGCACGATGACTGCACGACGAAGCGTGATGTGCCACTCTGTCGATGCGCGCGATGAGTTCGATGTGCGATCGAGCTGTGCGAAAGAAACCACGCAATTGCATTTCTTTGAGTCGTTACGCACGAAACGTGTTGACAGTCAAGCAGACAACGATTAGTTTTGCGCCCGCGTGACAAGCATCATTAAAAATGAATTTCAACAAGACAGACACCACATCGATCGAATTCCAAGCATCGCGCGAATGTGAGGCATCGCCTCTCTCGCGATCGGTCGTTGTTCTCTTCAGCGCGGCACGCGGCGCCAAGTTCACTTCCCCAAATTTCTCGGATACCGAGGCAGTCGGTATCTGCGTTTGAGTTTTACCGGGCAATCTGCCAACCAAGAGGAGCAACACCCATGAAAGCAGCAACGACGAAGAAAGTAGTGAAGAAAGTGGCGACCGTGAAAGCGGCAGCCAAGAAGCCAGCGGCCAAGAAGGCTGCTGCGAAGAAGCCGGCAGCGAAGAAGGCTGCTGCCAAGAAGCCTGCCGCTGCCAAGAAGCCGGCGGCTGCCAAGAAGCCTGCCGCCAAGAAGGCTGCTGCCAAGAAGCCGGCAGCGAAGAAGGCTGCTGCCAAGAAGCCTGCTGCAAAGAAAGCCGCTGCAAAGAAAGCCTAAGCAAGAAAAGCTGTACGCAATAAAGCTGTAAGTTTTTAGCCAGTAGGGTCAGACCATCGCACGACGCCCGGCGTGCGATGGTCAATTTATTTGGGGCCCCGGAAAATCTTCGGGGGTGCTCTGCCGGATCAGGCGCTCCTGGATCCGGAACCGCAATGCCGCTGCAGATCGGCCATACCCATACCGTTCATCCTTCCTCCGACGATCCTTGGCAAACTCCCGTGATCAACAAGGAGTGTGCATGTGGATCCGGAAAGTCGCCGTTGTTGTCCTGCTGAGTCTGATCGCTGCGTCGGTGAGTGCTGTTGCGCCCGCAACAACTTCGGCCAGTCAGTCCATCCGCAAATTGCTTGGTTCCGGCGAAGAGGCATCGCTCGACCGGGCAATCGAACTCGGTGAAGCGGAGGTCGAGCGGACTCCGGATTCGGCCGAAGCGCATTACTGGTTGGGTGCTGCCTATGGTCGCCGGGCCCAGATTGCCAACATGTTCTCGGCCGCGGGTTACGCACGCAAGGTCAAGGCCGAATTCCTGCGAGCCGTCGAACTCGACCCGCGCCATGTCGAAGCGCAACTTGGTCTAGTTCAGTTCTACCTCCAGGCGCCCGGTTTCATGGGCGGGGATGTCGAGGAAGCGAAACGTGTTGTCGAAGAACTCGGCAAGATCGATCCGGTTGCGGGTCACCGTGGCCGGGCATCGTTGAAGTTCTCCGAGAAGGATCGTCCCGGCGCGATCGCCGAATGGCTTGCGGCACTGAAGCTGGATGCGGCCAACCCCGATGTGTTGCCGATGGTGGTGGGTGTGTTGGCGCAGGAGCAACGCTTGCCGGAGCTCGAGCCCATTGTGGTCGCGGCCGTGCAGAAAGATCCCGGGCATCCCGTGGTGCGATATCAGGCCGGCAAGTTTGCGGCGCTCAGTGGCAAACAGTTGACCGAAGGTCTGGCACACCTCGACGCCCTCCTCGCGTTGCCCACGGCACCCGAAGGCGTGAGTCTGGCCGGTGCACACTGGCGACGCGGGCAGATTCTGTCGCACCTGAAGCGCCATGCCGAAGCACTGGCGGCGACACAACAGGCGGCAAGCCTTGAGCCGGGCAGCGAAGAGATCAAGAAATCACTTGAGGTCTTGTCGAAGGCTGCGCCCTGATTCCATCGCGGGCGTTCACCCAACTCAATGCAAGGCACGGGCTCTTCGTCGATGAATCCCGTCGCAGCCACTGCTCGCTTGATCGCGCCGCGCTCGGATTTCGAGGTCGTAGCGAAGCCCGCTTGCGGGCCGTGGCAATCTCATGTCTCCGACCAGGTCTGAGGCAATCACGGTGCCGGGGGGTCTTACACCACCCGCCAGTCGATCGGGGTTTTCCCGTGCGCGACCAGCCACTCGTTCGCGCGCGAGAAATGGCCGCAGCCGATGAATCCGCGATGGGCGGACAGCGGGCTCGGGTGAGGGGCCTTCAGGACCAGGTGGCGATGGCCATCGACCATTCTGCCTTTCGCCTGTGCGTGGCTGCCCCACAGCAAGAACACGAGATGGTCGCCCTCGCGATTCAGCAGATCGACGATGGCATCGGTGAATCGTTCCCAGCCCTTGCCCTGATGTGAACCGGCCAAGCCATGTTCGACGGTGAGCACGGCATTCAGAAGCAGCACACCTTGTTGTGCCCAGGACATCAGGTGCCCATGAGATGGTTTGGGTAAGCCGAGGTCTCGTGTCAATTCCGCCTGGATGTTCCGTAACGAGGGCGGCACATCGGTGCCTTCCTGGACCGAGAAGCAGAGTCCATGTGCCTGGCCGGGTCCGTGATACGGGTCTTGTCCAAGGATGACGACCTTGACCTGTTCGAACGGTGTGGCATCGAGCGCCGCAAAAATCTGCCGGCTTGGAGGGTACAGAGTCTTGCCCGCCTGCTTCTCGGCTATCAGGAATGCCCGCAGATGGGCCATGTAGTCCGATTCGAACTGCTCGTGCAGACGCGTTTTCCAACTCGGATCAAGCTGGATCCGATCGCCATGACGTTCCGTCATCGGAGTAGGGTCATCGCACAAGACCAGCGCGACACGCGCCGGTTTCAGCAGTTTGGCCTGCGTGGCGCGCAGGTTCTGACCGACACGCAACTGAAACAGCAGCTTGGTGATCAGCAGTCGTTCTTCGACCGGCTTGTGTACCAGATCGTTCGCACCAACACGCAACAAAGCTGCCTGATTCGCCGGATTGTCATCGGCGGTCATCACCAGGATGGGCAGCTGGCCCCGCGACATGCCATACGGGCCGCGGACGGTCTCAAGCAGTTCCTTGCCGGTCAGGCCGCCCTTCAGATAGACGTCGGTCAGCACGATGTCGCAGCCTGGGCCTTGGCCCTGAGCCTTCGCCGTGTCGATCAGTGCGAGGGCATCCTCGACGCTGGTCACGTGCGTGACGGTGAGGCCGTATTTTTCGAGCATGCGCCGGGTCGCCAGCGCCACGACTTTGCTGTCCTCGACGTACAACACACGCCCGGAGGCGCGTTCCTGCGTCGTGACATAACCGCGGATGAATTCGCCCAATGCGGCGAACCCCAGCGACTTGTCGAAGTAATCAGTGACGTCCTCGGACAAGCCGCGGTTTTCCAGGCGTTCGGTGACGGCACCGGACACGACGATGATCGGGATGTATGCCTGCGGCGCGTGTTCGCGCACGTATCGGGCCAGTTCGAGGCCATCCATGTCGGGCAGGGACAAGGACGTGGTGATCAGGTCGACCACGCCTTCCAGATGCGGTTTGGCCTGTTCGCCGGATTCGCAACTCATGATCACGGCGTTCGGCAACTCGGCCTTCAGCACCTGCTCGATCATTTTGCGGGCGACCTTGGAACCGTCGATCACGAGGACGCGAGGTTCATCACTGGCAATGTGGGAAGTGAGAACGGCCGTCATTCGATATCTTCGCGGGTTTGTCCAAGTTGGCCCAGGTCAACGCTTGTGCACACGAATGCACCAAGCCAGCCTAGCACGACCGCGGCAACCACCACTGCCAACAAAGTGCGCGGATCCGGTCCAAGCAGTTCGATGCGGGAGGCGAACTGCTGGCTGAACTCGACCAGGGCACGGTGCGTGGCGGCGACCAGGGCAAGTACAAGGATAGCGGCGAGTGAGGCGCCAATGAACCCCTGCAGCATGCCGCCGTACAGCAGGGGGCGACGGATATGGGCATCGTCGGCGCCAAGCCAGAAGCTGACACTGATTTCGTCGCGGTCGGCATTCACCGCCAACCGGCTCAAATGAATGCTGATCAGCAGGGCGCCGGCCAATGCCAGTAGCCAGGCAACCCAGGCAGCGGCTGCCACAAACTCTTGCACATGGCGAAGTTTGCGTTTGAGTCGGGCATCACTCTGGACAAAATCGACCGCCGGGTCCTTTCGCCAGTCATCCAGCAGTGCCTCCAGTCTTGCCGGGTCGGCCAGGTCGATGCTGACCACGACCGGCAGCGGATTGTCGCCAACGACCGCGTCGATGCCACGGAAGCCCGGCAGTTCGGCGAGTTCGCGCAAGCCCTCGTCACGACTGATGACTCGTGTTTCCAGGTCAGCTTCAGCGACCCGCCAGCGTTCAGCGATGGCCGTTGCCGCCGCTTCATCCTGTTCCACCTTCAGGAAAACATGAGCACCATGGCTACCCGCCAGGTCGCCGGCTGCTCCAGCGAGATTCCGTTCGAGCCAATGCACCATCAAGGGCAGCAGCCAGGCGAACGCGATCAACAACACACCGAATGCGGCGCTCAGTGGCGCCTGGCGCAGCCGTGCCCAGGCTTTGCCGGCAGCATCCCGGTGCCGTTGCGTCAGGTTCTGCCAGAAGCTGCCGCCAGCACGGATACGTACGGCGCCACGATCGGATTCAGGCTCCATGCTCATGCGGCAGGCTCCGGTCGGAAGTCGTCGATCAGTCGGCCCTTGTCGAGCACCAGCACACGCTTTTTCACGCGCTGGATCAAGTGCAGGTCATGCGAGGCCACGACCACCGTGGTGCCCGCCTGCATCAATGAAATGAACAGCTGCATGATGTCGGTGGCCAGTTTCGGGTCAAGGTTGCCGGTGGGTTCATCGGCAATGATCAGCGCCGGGCGCGGTGCCAAGGCGCGGGCGATGCCGACGCGTTGTTGTTCACCGCCGGACAGCATGAGCGGCGTATCGAACGCTCTTGCGCCCAGTCCGACGAGATCGAGCACCGCGCGCACGCGCTTGTCGATGTCGGCCTGGGTCCAGCCGGCGATTCGCAGCGGCAAAGCCACGTTGTCGAAAATGCTCTGTCGATGCAGCAGCCGGTAATCCTGGAACACCATGCCGAGTGTCCGGCGATGCTGCTGCGCGGCACTGCGGCGCAACGAACCGAGCACTTGGCCATCCACGCGCACTTGGCCGCGGGAGGTACCTTCGAGCAGCGCGATCAGCTTGATCAAGGTCGATTTGCCGGCGCCGGAGTGGCCGGTCACAAACACCATCTCGCCACGCTGGATGACAAAGTTGATGTCGAGCAAGCCGTTCTGGCCACCGGCATACCGTTTGTGCACCCCTTCGAATTCGATCATCGGTGCCGTGCTCATTTGCCGATCAACGTGTTCAGTTCGAAAATCGGCAGCAGGATCGCCAGGACGATCGCCAACACGATGGCACCGACCAGCAGAATCAGGATCGGCGACAGAATGGCGTTCGTCACCGCCATGGCCTGTCGTACGTCACGCGCCAGATGGTCCGCTGCGGCATCGAGCATTTCCGGCAGGCGTCCGCTCTTTTCGCCACTGCCGACGAGCCGCAGTGCGACCGCCGGAAAAACACGAGCTTCGGTCAAGCCGCGGGCGAGTGTGGCGCCTTCGCGTACGCGCGTTGCCGCGCGTTTCATGCCTTCGCGCAGTGGCAATCGCTTCAATGTGGGTGCAGCCAGCTTCAATGCGTCGAGCACCGGTACGCCACTGCCGATCAGAACGGCGAGCGTGCGCGCGGCACGAGCGGTATCGGCAGCGCGCAACAGTCGGCCGAAGACCGGCAGCTTGAGCGCAACCCGGTCGAGCCATAACCGCACCGATTCCTGGCGAAGTGCCAGCGCTCCAGCCACGCCCAGAATCACCACAGCCCCCAGCAGCAGCCAGCCGTAGGTGGTGAGGAATTCGCTGGTGGCAATCAGGACTCTCGTCAGCAGCGGCAACTCCGCCTTGATGTTCTCGAACACGGCAACGATCTTGGGGACCACCGTGGTCATCAGCCCGGTCACGACCGCGAGCGCGACCGCAAGCAACAGCAGGGGATACGCCAGCGCCGCAATCATGTCGCGCTGCAGTGAGTCGCGGTTCTGCGTGTATTCGGCAAGGCGACCGAGTGCCTCGCCCAATCGACCGGTTTGTTCGCCGGCGGCGGTCGTGGCCGGAAACAGTTCCGGAAAACTGTCGGGGAATTCTCGAAACGCGTCGGCCAGGGTCCGGCCTTCCATGACTCGGGCACGCAAGGCCGCCACCACCCTTTTGAGGCGGGCGTCGTCGGTCTCGTCGGACAATGCCGAAAGGGCTTCGTCGATCGGCAAGCCGGCGTGCACCAGGGTCGACAACTGTTCGGTGAGGATGACCAGTTGTTTGCTGCGCAGGCGATTGCCACGCCCGCCGAACTCCAGGTTGCCGCCACCTTTCGACTTCTCGGTGACCTCGTTGAGTTCCAGTGCGTTCAGGCCGCGCTCGCGCAGCAGGCTGCGCGCCGAGCGCGGCGTATCCGCCTCGATCACGCCGCGCGTGTTCTGGCCCTTGCTGTCCAGTGCGAGGTATTCAAAGGCAGCCAATGCAGAAACCCGATGTGGTCATTCCCTCATTGTGCCAAAGCGCAGCGTGAAAGTATCGCCCGGTGCGGGCACCACACCTTGCTAAACTCTCCGCCCCCTCGATTGCCGGTGCCGCGATGTCCTCCTTGCCGGATGTGCCCAGCCTGTTGTCCCCGTGGATCGCGTCGATTGCCAGCGGCCTTGAGGCTCGTGGCGTCATGGCGCCTCGTATCATCGGCATCCAGACCGGTGGTGTGTTGCTCGCCGAACGGATTGCGCACGAACTGGTGCCGGATCAGCCGATCGGCCGGCTCGATATCAGTTTCTACCGCGACGATCATGGCCAGAACGCGCTGCATCCGCGCGTGATGCCATCGAGTTTGCCGTGGTCGATCGAAGGCGAGAATGTGCTGCTGGTCGACGATGTCTTGTTCAGCGGACGGACGATTCGTGCAGCATTGAACGAAATTTTCGACTGGGGTCGGCCGGCGCAGGTGTTGCTGGCGGTGCTGGTGTCGCGAAATGGTCGGCAATTGCCGATCGAAGCGGACTTCGTGGCCTTGCGCCCAACCTTGCCGCTTGACCAGCACATCAAATTGCGTGGTCACCCCGATTTGCATCTGGAAACCATTCGCCTGGGGGGTTCGGCATGAGCGCTGTCCAGTTTTCCGCCGACGGCCGTCTCCGCCACCTGATCACGCTGGAGGGTGTGCCGCGTGCCGAACTGGAGGCACTGATCGAGACCGCCGCGGCACTTCGGCAGACCGCCTTGCGACCAGTCAACAAGTTGCCGACGTTGCGCGGGCGGACGGTGGTGAACCTGTTCTTCGAACCGTCGACGCGCACGCGCACCAGCTTTGAACTTGCCGCAGTGCGCCTCAGTGCCGACGTCATCAATTTTGATGTCGGGCAATCGTCGACCAAAAAAGGCGAGACGCTGATCGACACACTGCGGACACTCGAAGCGATGCGCTGCGACCTGTTTGTGGTGCGCCACAAGGAAAACGGTACGCCGGCTCTGTTGGCCGAACATGCGCAGGCGGGCGTGGCGATCGTCAATGGCGGCGACGGCAATCATGCACATCCGACCCAGGGCCTGCTGGATGCCTTCACGATTCATCGGCACAAGGGCGACGACTTCAGCCGACTCAGTGTGGCGATCGTCGGTGACATCCTGCATTCGCGCGTGGCGCGATCGGACATCCATGCCCTCAAGACCTTGGGGGTGCGCGATCTGCGTCTTGCCGCACCGGCCCAACTGCTGGTGCCGGAGCTCCGTTCAGTGGGACAGGTATTCGACAATATCGACGAGGCCATCGAGGGGGCCGACGTGGTCATGATGCTGCGCCTCCAGAAAGAGCGCATGGATCAGGCGCTGATTGCGTCCGACGCCGCGTACTATGCGGAGTGGGGACTGACGCCCGAGCGGCTCGCGCGGGCCCGCCCCGACGCGATCGTCATGCATCCAGGTCCGATGAACCGCGAGGTGGAGATCGCCAGTGAGGTCGCCGACGGGCCGCAGTCCGTGATCCTCGAGCAAGTGGGCAACGGCGTCGCCATGCGTATG
Organism: Ahniella sp.; assembly: GCA_016712105.1. GTDB lineage: Bacteria > Pseudomonadota > Gammaproteobacteria > Xanthomonadales > Ahniellaceae > Ahniella. Next base: position 31,953 of record JADJRU010000012.1, on the reverse strand, counting down.
GCAGTGATGAGTCGCCTGTTGACGGCTTGACGACCCGGACTCGCTACACTATCGGACCCCCAGCGACTGCCGTTTCCATGAGCCGTTACAGCCAAACCTCCGAACCCATCCGATTCGAGCGCGATTGCGAAGTCGTCATGGTGCCGTCCGGCGACGTGGTCAACCTGCCTGCCGGTCAGGTGGGCTACATCACACAAGCGCTCGGCGGCAGTTTTACGGTATTCGTCGAGGGTAATCTGTTCCGGATCAGGAACCAGGATGCAGACGCCATCGGCAAAGAGCCCATGCCCCTGCCGGAGTTGCCCGACAACGCCACGGACGAGGACTTCGAAAAAGCGGTGTGGTCGCAGTTGCGCACCTGCTTTGATCCGGAGATCCCGGTCAACATCGTCGATCTCGGTCTGGTCTACACCTGCGAAATCGAGCGACAGGACGACGGCCAGCGCCGGGTCGAGGTGAAGATGACGCTGACTGCACCGGGTTGCGGCATGGGCGACATTCTGGTCACCGATGTCCGCGACAAGATCGAATTGCTGCCGAAAGTCGCCGAGGCCGATGTCGAGCTGGTCTTTGATCCACCCTGGAACCAATCGATGATGTCGGACGTGGCCAAGCTCGAAACCGGCATGCTCTGAGTGGTTTTGCGGGCGAGTCGCTACACTTTGTGTCAACGAAAATCGAATGCCGACGTTGTCAGCGATATCGATGTTTCCAAACCGGAGTCACTCATGAATCGCCCGATCGTGTTCCCGTCCGCGCTGACTTTTGCCGTTGCCCTGTTTGTCGCCGGATTCGCAGGCGTCGCTCCTGCCGCCGACGGCACCCGATATCTGGGCAGTACCAAACTCGCGCACCATGAAAACGACCTCGATGTGATCCGCACGCGCTGCAAGCCGCGCATCAACGCGATCAAGTTGAAGGCGAAGAAGGGGCAGGTCGAAGTCGAAAGCCTGTGGGTCCGCTTCGGCGACGGGTCGACCGATACCCTGCACATCCGTGATCGCATCAAGCAAGGCGGTGAGTCCCGCTGGGTCGATCTCAATGGCGGGAAACGCTGGGTCGTCGAGGTGGGTGTGATCGGCGACACCGAACGCTCGCTGGACCGTGCCCGAGTCGATGTCTACGGGCGCTACTGACAAGGATCACGACCCGGGCTCGGCGAAACGAGCCCGGGTGGTGATCATCGGCGGTGGGTTCGGTGGATTGTGGGCCACGCGGGCGTTGGCGCGTGCCCCGGTCGACATCACCCTGATCGATCGCACGAACCATCATCTGTTCCAGCCCCTGCTGTACCAAGTCGCCACGGCTGGCCTGTCGGCGCCGGATATCGCTGCGCCCTTGCGGCATATTCTGCGGGGACAGCGAAACGTTACGGTGTTGATGGCTGAAGTTGATCGCATCGATACGGGCGCACGATCTGTCCATGCCGGTGCGCAGCATTGGAACTACGACTACCTCGTGGTGGCAGCAGGGGCCACCCATGCCTACTTTGGCAACGATGCCTGGCGCGACTACGCACCGGGTCTGAAGACACTTGATGACGCCTTCCTGATTCGGTCACGCATGTTGTCGGCGTTTGAACACGCCGAGGCGAGCACGGACCCGGTCGAGCAGGCACGACTGCTTCGATTCGTGGTGATCGGCGCGGGTCCGACCGGGGTCGAACTGGCCGGAACCTTGGCGGAAATTGCCCGGCACACCTTGCCGCGCGAGTTTCGCCGGATCGATCCGGGCCGCGCCGAAATCCACTTGATCGAGGCAGGTCCGCGGGTCTTGTCGGCGATGCCGGAATCGCTGTCTGCCAGCGCCAAACATCAGCTGGAACGATTGGGTGTGTTGGTGCATGTCGGGCAACCGGTATCGGCGATGGACGCCGACGGCATCCTGCTTGGGACACAGCGAATCGATTCAGCCACCGTGCTGTGGGCCGCCGGTGTTGCCGCCTCACCCTTGGGTGCTTGTTTGCCCGTCGAGCGGGATCGTGCCGGGCGTGTCCGTGTCGCGCCCGATCTGAGTGTGCCGGCACATCCTGAAGTGTTCGTGATCGGTGATCTGGCGTCAGTGACCGATGGCGGCAAGCCCGTGCCCGGTGTGGCACCCGCTGCAAAACAGATGGGGCGATTTGTTGCCGAGCGGATCCGTCGGCGACTTCAAGGCAAGAGCGACAGCGCCGCTGCGTTCCGTTATCGGGATTTCGGCAATCTGGCGACGATCGGGCGCCTGGCTGCCGTGGTCGACCTGCGTGGGGTGCGATTCTCCGGTGCAGTCGCCTGGTTGTTCTGGCTGTTTGCACACCTGTTGTTCCTGATCGGATTCAGGAATCGAGTGATCGTGTTGTTCCAGTGGGCAGTGAGTTACATCACCTACCAAAGGCATGCGCGCGTCATTGTCGGCGCGCCTGGCTCCAGGTCTGGCGATGAACCCCCACCGTCCTGAGTTCGAACGGTGGGGGTCGTCGCCGATCCTTACAGTGCGGCGAGTCTTGCCTTGATCTGTTCGGACAGTTGGCCCATGTCGGCGCGCCCCGCCACTTTCGGGCGCAGCGCGGCAATGACCTTGCCCATGTCCTTCGGTCCTGCAGCGCCCACTTCGGCAATTGTCACTGCCACCATGTTGGCGAGTTCCGTGGCATCGAGTTGTGCCGGCAGGTAAGTCTGGATGATCGCCATTTCGTTGCGTTCGACCGTTGCGAGATCCTCGCGGCCGGCGGCGACGTATTGTTCGATCGAGTCCTTACGCTGTTTCTGCATTTTCTCCAGCGCGGCCAGCACCTGCGTGTCGTCGAGCATGATCCGCTCATCGACTTCGCGTTGTTTGATCGCAGCGTTGATCAGCCGGATCACACCCAGCTTTTCTTTTTCGCCGCTTTTCATGGCGGCTTTCATGTCTTCAACCAGCTGGGCCTTGAGGCTCATCTGAAATTTCCTCGATCAATGGGTCAATGGGCGGATCGCCAGGAACACAAAAAGCCGACGGCACTTTCGTGGCGTCGGCTCTTGATGTCGAAACCAGCGATCAGTACAGGCGCTTGCGCTTGGTCACATCGCGCGAGACGCGACGTGAATTGCGCTTGACCGCGGCAGCAGCCTTGCGCTTGCGCTCTTGCGTCGGCTTTTCATAGAACTCGCGCTTGCGGGTCTCGGCAAGAATGCCGGCCTTTTCGCACGAGCGCTTGAAGCGGCGCAGGGCAAACTCAAACGGCTCGTTTTCGCGGACTTTCACGGTTGGCATGTGGGCTCCAAAAACAATAACCCGCAGGCATTACCTGCGGAAGGGGCGCGCATCATAGTCAGCTCTGCGCCGGAATGCAAAAAGTTCGTCAAGGAAATTTCGTGAATCGCCGGGAATTCCCGCGAATTCACCTGCAAGTGATTGATTCGCATGGCAACAAACAAAAGTGATTCAAGGTGCCGTGTCTTGCTTGAATCCCGCGGCAACACCCACTTCGGCTACCAGATTGACCAGTTCATAACACAAGACAATCGACTGTTCCTGGGGATTCCAATAGGCATTGGGGCTGCCGCACTCCTGTGCGTGCAGCCGAACCAGGCCCTTGCCCTCCGGAAAGCGGAACTGTTTCAGCAGATCGGACAACTCGGTCAGGAGGCCCCAATCGCGCACCAGTTGTGCCGCAGCCTGGTTCGCCTCGTTCGTCACCGGGTGCAGATTGACCGGCGCGATGAACCCATCGAGTTGCAAGGGGAACCGGGCACCTTGCTCCCCGAGATAAGCCCGCCAGGACGCTTCATTCTGCTGCGCTTCCGGAATACACGAAGCGCGCCGCGACTCGGGCAGCCCGTGGCGACCGGCGAGCGGGCCCATCGTTTCCGGGTCGGAGCCATACAGCAGACAGATGATCTGGTACCCGCGCTGCTCGTCGATGCCGTGTTCGCCCCACCACGCCAATTGGGTGCGCGTCAGTTCACTCTGCTCACTCAGCGCCAGCCACCACTCGACCGCCGCAATCGCGTCGCTTCCATCCTGCTGACCATCCGGTGACAACCACCACGTGGCAAAACGATCCGCCGCATCTTCCTCGCGACCGAGCACCGGGATGCCATACAGATCGACAAACCCATGGCCGGTTTCGTGCAGCAGCACAAAGCGCAAGGTTCCGCGCACGAACTGCTGGAGCTTGATGCTGTCCTTGAACATCGCCTCGGGCGGCGCCAGACGGATCGGCTCGTCGGCGATGGCGGCGATCGGCAACAGGAGGGTAAGCAGCAAGGGCAACAGACGACGCATCGGCGACTCCGAACAGGTGGGGGCCCGATCAGTATGGACTCGTTGTAATGCCGCCTCCACCCCCGCAATGGGTGGGCTGAGGAACGGAGCCCGGTTGCCTGCCCAGCTGTCTCGCTGTGAGCGGGGTTTGGCTTGCGCCCAGTGCCAGTCGACAGGGTATTCCCGATGATCCTTGAATCCGGGGATTTCAACTGGAACCGGTGGGTGCGCCGCTCAGGGTGAGCGCTTCCTCGCAGGGAGGAATACAATGTCCGCGAACTTCCAAGGAGCTCGCCGTGCAACTGACTGCTGTTCTGATTCCGGCCCAGGAGGGGGGCTTCGTTGCGTTGAACCCTGAGACGGGAACAACCACGCAAGGTGATTCGATCGAAGAAGCGTTGAGCAATCTTCGGGAAGCCACAGAGCTCTATCTTGAAGAGTTTCCGGTGACTTCCTACGGCTAGGCATTACTGACTACTTTTGAAGTATCGGCTAGTGCCGCCTAGCCTTCCGCACATTTCCGGAGCCGATGCGGTGCGGGCGCTTGAAAAGCTGGGATTTGTTGCGGTCCGCCAACGAGGCAGCCATGTCGTCATGCGCAAAGGGAGCATTGGCTGCGTTGTTCCGATGCATCGTGAATTGAAGGTGGGTACCTTGTCGGGCATCTTGAAACAGGCAGGCATTGCTGCAGACGATTTCCTGCGCTGGTGTTGACGAACGAAGACAGGATTCCTGTCCTGCTCTGTCGCAAGTAGTAGCTGGGCTTCCTTCGTCAGCCCAGCCCCCACAGCACCGTTCAATAGCGGGCGCCAGCGCCCCGCTGGTATGCAGCCAGCACTTCGCGACAGGTTTGGCGCAGCACATCGGTGCGAACGCTGACCCCGCGTTTTTCGAGTTCGCCGATCCAGTCTGTGGGCAGCGGGCCTTCGTCGAATTCGGTGAGTTCGTGCACGTCGTCTGCGCGTGCGCCGATGACGAGTTCGTCGATACCAGCCCAGAAACTCGCGCCGTAACACTGGCAACACGGTTGTGCGGACGTGAACAGGCTAAAACGGCCGCCATCGGCATTCAGCCGGAAACGCTGCAGGCGCTGTTGTGCCGTCAAGAACGCCATGATCTCCGCGTGTGCGAGTGAGGTGTTCTGCGGCACCACGCGGTTCACACCAACCGATACCAGATTGCCTTCGCCATCGAAGATGGCGGCACCAAACGGGCCACCGGTTTCCATCTCGACATTCCGTCGCGCCAGTTGTGCGGCCAACGCCATGCGCTCTTCGTCAGTCCGATAAGTACGATTCGCATCGACTTCCTGAAAGATCCAGGCCGGCAGCGTCAGGTGGACTTGTGCGTAGATCATGTGAGCCTCCTGAAGTTCAGCCGGCGCCGGCGATGGTCATCTGGTCGACCAGCAGCGAGCCGGTCAGCAAGTGCGAACGGTGATCGATGTCGTCGCCGACCGCAACGATGCCCATGAGCATCCGGCGAAGATTGCCGGCAATCGTGATTTCGTCCACCGGATACTGGATTTCGCCGTGTTCCACCCAGAAACCGGCGGCACCGCGTGAGTAATCGCCGGTGACCAGATTCAGGCCCTGGCCCATCAGTTCGGTGACCATCAGGCCTCGACCCATCTGACGAACGAGTTGATCGAACGGCAGGCGTTCGGGCGCCTCCAGCAGCAGGTTATGAATCCCGCCGGCATTGCCGGTGCTGGTCAGGCCCAGCTTTCGCGCCGAATAACTGCCCAGCACGTATCGCTGCAGCACGCCATCGGCCACCAATGTGTTCGGTTCGGTAGCGACGCCCTCGGCATCGAACCAGCTGGAGCCAAAGCCGCGTTGGAGCCACGGGTCTTCGCGCAGGCTCAGCCCCGGCGGCAACACGACGGTGCCGATCGAATCGACGAGGAAACTGGCGCGCCGGTACAGGGCGCCGCCACTGACGGCATTCACGAGCCCGCCAATCAAACTGCGAGCCAGTTCCGGCACAAAGAGCACCGGTGCGTTGGAAGTGGCCAATTTGCGCGGGCTCAAACGCGCCAACGTCCGTTCGGCGGCGCGCCGGCCAATGGCCTCGGCAGCTTCCAGCGTGCGGGCGTCGGATGACGTGGAGTACCAGTAGTCGCGTTGCATGCCGGTGTCGTCTTCGGCAAGCAGGGCACACGATACGGAGTGGCGTGTGTCGCGACTGGCGCCGACAAACCCATGGCTGTTGGCGTAGACCGATACGCTGCTGCCGCTGCCGACGGACGCGCCGTCGGAATTGCTGATGCGTGGATCGAGGTCGCGCCCGGCCTGTTCGCAGCGCAAGCCCAACTCGATCGCCTCTTCCGCCGTGATCCCCCAGGGGTGCCACATGTCGAAATCGCGCTCGACCCTGGCCATTCGATCGGCATCGGCGAGGCCCGAGCAGGGGTCTTCTTCGGTGTACCGGGCAATGGCACAGGCCTGTTCAATCGTCGTTTCGATACTGTCGGTCCGCAAGTCGGCCGTGCTGGCCGAGCCCTTGCGGTGTCCGAAATAGACCGTGACCGAGACACCGCGATCCCGTGTGTGTTCGACGGTTTCGACTTCGCCCATACGGACATTGACGTTCAGACCGGCATCGATGTTGACGCCGACCTCCGCTGCGCTGGCACCGCGCGCCACCGCGCGACGGATCACGTCTTCAGCGACTTGCCTGAGGCTGGCGAGTTCTTGCGAGCTGGAATCTTGAGTCATGGTTCGGCAATCTGGTCGACAATTACGCCTTGAACTCGCCACAATGACGGCCATGCGCGACGATTTCAACCCTGACGAATTCTACGGCGGCCCCAGCCGCAGCCAGCAACGCCGCGAGGCGCTGGATGTGTTGGCATTGGCCGGCTCCCTGATGGATCTGACCGAAGGTGAGCTGTCCCGGGTGCCGCTCAGTGAATCGCTGCGGACGCAGGTCGACTTCGCACGCAGCATCACGGCGCACATCGCACGCAAGCGCGAAATGCAGTTCCTCGCAAAACACCTGCGCAAAGCCGAGGATGAGTTGCCCGCCATCCGCGCCGCCGTGGAGGCCACCAAACAGAGTGGGCGCCAGGAAGCGGCCGTACTGCACCGTCTGGAGCAATGGCGTGATCGCCTCGTCAGGGGTGACGACGACGACCAGAACGCAGCCCTCCAGGAATTCCCGCAGGTTGAGCGGCAAACACTTCGCCAACTCGTGCGTCAGGCCAAGCTCGAAGCGGAGCGCGGACAACCCCCCGCTGCCGCCCGAAAGCTGTTCCGTTTGCTTCGCGAAGCTGCCGAAGCCGACGCGTCATCACGCGGGAGTCCGGTTGGGTTGGCAGACGATTCGGATCCCGAACCGCAATAACCGCGGTCCGCGGCTCTGCGTCCACGGTTCAACGATCGTTGTCCACCCACGCGGCAAGCAGATCGAGATCTCGTGCCGCAATGTCGATCAGTCTGAATCCAGCCCAGTACTGGCCCGTCTGAGCCGTTTCGCTCCACTGTTCATGGCAACCGATCTCAAGTTGCACCGGTGTCCCGCGCGCATCCTCGATGTGGAAGCTGAATTGGTAGAGCGCGTTGCCTTTAAGCGGGCGATTGGCCAGCAACATGATGCCATCGACCGACAGGTTGCCGATCTGGCCGATGATCTGGCCCGTCATCGTGTTGGTCACCGGGATATTGGTTTCGACCGCACGGCGTTTGGATCGACGATGTTCCATCAGGTCGCTCCTTGTCCGGAAAACCCTTTCAGGGTTCGCATGATGGCGCCGAAAGCCCGATCCAGCAGATTCTCCGGCTTCTCTTCGATCACACTGATCCGGCCCTTGTGGATATCACGTGCCAGATGCTCGATGTCGGTCTCTTCGACCTTGACGCCGCGCTGGTTCACGAACAGGCAGCGACCGGTCAACGGGCTGAACCACGACAACTTGCGCTTGAGACGATCGCCGCCGACGGTCGTGAGTTCGAACCAGGTACCGAATGGCAATGCCTTGAGTTTGTCCAGGATCGCCAATTCGGCGGCTTCCAGAGGTGGATTCAGTTTTGGCCGCACCGGCAGGTGGGTCGAAACCGGATGATCCCCTTCCTCACCGAGTTTGCTGCGCGATTTCAGTCGCGCCGCCACTTCGGTCAGCGATGCGCCGTCTTCGTTGATCGGGCCCGCGGGTTCGTCGGCGTGCGCAAACAGTCGATCGACGACCGCCTGCACATCTTCATGGTGCACACCCACCTGGGCCAGGCCGGTCTCGACCTCCTGACGCAGTTCGACGCGCGTGTTCGCGTTGTCGAAATCGGCCTCATGCCCCGGCCCGCCCGCTGCGATCAGGCGGTCGACCAGATCGATCCGGCGCCGGAACGCGTCGGAATCCTCGCCATGGCGCAGTACCGTGAGCGCCAGCACATCGGTCCATGCCTGTTCCAACAAGGTCTTGATCAGGGTCTTGGTCTTGCGTCCCGCAAGCCGTTCCTGAATGGCTTTTTGGGCGATCTCCCGAGCATGCTCCAGCTTCTCGCGGCCTTTCAGCGCATCGACCTGGCGGCGCTCGGCCACATCGGATTTCCGCACGACGGTCTGCATGTGCCGGGCGAGATCACCGAGCAGATCCTCGAACACATCGGAACTGTCCTGATACTCGTGGACCACACGATCGACGACCACTTGCATCTTGTCGACCAGGTATCGGTCGTCGTCGCTGCCGTCCATCCAGTACATGCCGGTTTCGGCAACGGCATTGAGGAATTGCCGCGCCGGGTGCGAGCGCTTCGTGAAAAAACTCTTGTCGCGCAGTGCCACGCGCAGCAGCGGCACTTGCAGCCGACTCATCAGGTTCGTCATCGGCGCGGTCGTCCGGCCTTCCTTCAACAGGCTGTCGAACAACAGCCCGACCAGGTCGAATGTGTCCGCATCTTCGCCTTCCAGGCTCGGCAGTTTGCCTTCCGGCGCCAACTGGCGAAGGTGATTCAGCATGTCCTGCTTGATGTGGCTGACCGTTCGGGGGACGGGTTTGCCGCCCACATACATCGGTGCCGTCGGTTTGGACTGCAGACCGACCAGGACCGACTCGATGTCATCGTGACGAATCGGATAGGCAACTTCCGGCGAGATCGTCGGTGTCAGGCCAAGCGCCTTGCGGCGGCCGGCAAGCAGTTCGCGCATGTCGTCGAACACTACCTGGCCTTGGCCGTCGTTCGCGGCTTCGGTAGGGACTTTCTGCGCAACCCCCGGCCAACCGGTCATTGGACGCGAAAAGCCCGGCAACAACAGTTCGTCGCTGGCTTGCTCACCCACATTCCACGGTGTGGCCGCGCGGCGGTTGTTGTCCTGAGCCCCGCGTGGTGAAGCTTGTGCCGGCGGCGCTGCGGCCGGTAGCGGGGGTGGGAAGTTCGGGCCGCCACCAGTCGTTGGACTCGGCGGCATGATCGGGCCGATCGCACCGGGCGGCGCCAGATTCGCAGTGCCGGGCCAGGACGGGGGCATTTGTCCGGCGGCAGCGCGTGAACGGGCCAAGCCGGGCACGGGTTCACCGGCCGTCGAACGACCCGATGGTGCGGCAGGTTCCGGGGCTCGCTCGTTTTGGGGCGAGGCGGCCTCACCGTGGCCGTCGCCTTCGGGTCGACGGGCGCGTGGCACGGACACGATGAGGTTCGGCAATACGCGGCTTTCGATCAGGAACCGGTTGATCTGCTCCAGCAGTTGCGCGTACTCGCCGAGTACGCAGCGGTCGAACTGCCGGAAAAACATGACGCGGAACTCGGAAGAGAGCTCCAGTGCCTCCGCGGCAAGCCGGATACATTCACAAAGCTGGTGCGGCCCGACCGGCAATTCGTCGGCCTCGAATGCCGGACCCTCGGCCAGTACGGCAAACCGCTGGCCCAGCGAGAACAAGGCCTGGGAGTTGCGGATCTCGGCCTTGCTGGCGGCTTCCATCAAAGCCAGCGATTCGTCCAGGTCATCGGCGGCGACCAGGCTGAGTTCACGCACGTTGCCTTTGGCCTTGCTGAAGGCCGGGGCATGACGCTCGTCAGCGATACACGCCAACGCGCCTTCAAGATGCAGGAAGAACTTTGGCGCGATGTCGGCACGGCCGCGGCGAACCTCGCGCAGCGCTTCAAAACACCGTTGTTGCTCCAGATTGCTGCGCGCCTGCTCGGCGCGTTTGAACAGGGCCTGTTCGAATTCATTCAGGCTGGTCCGGACCAAACGCTCCAGTTCGACCGACAACATCCCCAGAATGCCTTCCAACGCTGCCCGAGGACGGGCCGGCAGATTGCGCTCGCGCAAGTTGTGCCGGTGTTCGCCACTTCGGTGGGTTCGGTTGTTCGGGGATTCCATTCAGGCTCCAGCGTCCGCAGATTCGATTGGTGAAGGTGAGAAACTATTCAGAGGACGATCAACAAGCAAGGTTTCTGCCAATCTGTCGACTGGGTCACAGAATTTCGCCTTGCAAGGCGCGCGCTGACTATATACCGGGTAGCACGATGCAGAGATGCACCCGTCCAGGCACCGCGGGACGATCAGGACAGTTCCGCAAGCATCCGCTGGCGCTCGGCCTCGATTTCAGACCGCATCACCATGATGCGCTCTGCATAATCCTGCAAATGTCGTTCGGAAGCCGTTGCGGCCACAAATGCCGGTACCGTCACCGGTTGCCGGTCGGTGTCGACAGCGACAAAAACCATCAGGCAATGGGTCGTGCGTTCATACCGGTCGCCGGTGACATCCCGGGCCTGGACGTCCACCGCGACATGCATGCTGCTGCTGCCAGTCTTGACGATCCGCGCCCGGACTTCGACGAGTTGACCGATCGAAATGGGCCGCTGGAACTGGATGCCGCCCACGTAGACCGTGACGCAGTAGCGCCCGGACCACGCCGAGGCACACGCATAACCCGCCTGGTCGATCCAGCGCATGACGGCACCACCATGTACTTTGCCGCCGAAATTGACGTCGCCGGGTTCGGCCAGAAAGCGGAAAGTCACTTCACGTTCGATACCTGCCATGGCCCCACTCCTCAACTGTTTCGAAGGCGTTTTGCGATGGCGGGTCGCGACATCAGCGCAAACAGCACACCACAGACAAAGCCGGCCAGATGGACGGGCCAGGCCAAACGGCGCTGGCCGGACCGGCCAGTGCAAACAGAACCTGGATCAGCACCCAGATGCCGATCAGCACCGAGGCCGGCATGCGGACCCACTCCATGAACAGGCCAAGCGGTATGACGAGGCCCAGGCGAGCATTGGGGAACAGCGTGATGTAGGCCCCGACGATCGCCGAAACGGCCCCGGACGAACCAACGATCACGGCACCACTGGCCTGGTAGACGAGTGCGCCGCAGATGTTCGCCATCGCGCCACACAGCAGATACAGCGCCAGGAATCGCCGCGCGCCCATCAGCCGTTCCGCGGACAGGCCGAAAATCAGCACGAACACCATGTTGCCGAGCAGGTGCGGAAAGTCGACATGGACAAAAATGCCACTCAACAGACGCGCCAGTTCGACCCCGATTGCGCCGGGGCTCGCGCTCGCCAGGGTCTGCAGCAGCCGACTCGGCACCGTGCCGAACTGATAGAGCCAAGCGGTGCGCGCGGCTTCCGGCACACTCATTTCCCAGAAGAACATGACCACGCAGGCCAAGACCAGCACGGCCGTCCACCAGGCGCGTTTCTCGCGCCGACGCGAAGGCACGTGCACAAACATCAGCGGCCCTGCCGCTGGAGCATGAATTGCTGGCCGCGAAACTCGAATACAGCCCCGTTCGGATGGATCCCGCGCAGATGCGTTTCCTCGCCGACCACACCTCCTTCCTGCAGGCGTGAGCCGTTGACGATGATGAATCGGCGGCTCGGATCCTGATGAAACACGTGCATGCTCATCTTGATGGCCGGCATGGCTTCACGCGTTGCGTACGGCAAGTCGCTGAACAAGGGCACGGACGCCTCCGGCGGTGGCGCTTCGACAGGTGCCTGAGTGGGTACATCCGGAGCGGAAGCAATCTCGGCGGGTGGCGGGGTGTCCGCATTGGGTGGCGGAGTCTGGAACGTGGCCGGTGGATCGGACACGTTGGCCATGGGCTGAGCCGGTGCGGGTTCCGACTGGATCGAAGGCACCGAATCGGCAGCGGGCTGCAGATCCGGTTCTGCCGGTGCCACCGCGACTGGCGCCGGTCGAGCGGCAGGCGGTGGCGAGTAGGTCGCCGGCGGTTCGGGCAAAAAAGCAGGATCAGGCTCTGTGGCCGGCGTTTCTGCCAGATACTCGGGCTTCTGGGCGCTGGCGGCGGCCGGCTCTTCGTCTTCGGCCATCGTCAAACTGCCCTCGGGCGCCGGCCCTGTCGCCGCGATGCCGGGTTCGGCCGGCTCGGCGCCAAAACGTTCCGGCCACAGCAGTTTGCGGTTCGCAAACAGCGCGGCCAGGCCCACACACAGCACAAAGGCGACAAACACCGGCCACAAGGGGCGTTGGCGCTGCGGCGTCCAGGTGCGTTCACCGAGTAACACCGGCACTTCGCCAGCGCGTCGTTCGGCTTCGGATTTCTTGAGGGCTTCGAGAATCAGGCTCATGGGGTCATTATGGAGTATGTGCCGGGGCGGCGAGCCTGGGGCCACCGGGATCGCGGCTGGCCAGCAGCCAAAGCGTTTCGTTGCCGACCACGCCGTCCGAGATCAGGCCATACCGGTGCTGCAGTTCGAGAACACGTACGCGTGTGGTGTCGTCGAACAGCGCTTGTGGGGGCAGGGTGACCTTGTCGAAGTCACGCAGCCGAAGGTGCAGCCATGTCACGCCGGGGCCACTCGACTGCAGGCCCAGTGGTTCGGCGATCGGCACCGCCGGTGCAAAGAGGCTGATGAAATCGCCGTTCCAGAATTCCTCGAGTTCACTCCGGTCAAGCAGCATGCGTCGACTGCCGAGATCGATCTCGACGCGTTCCGCCTCAACCCCGCGCAGACGGATCCAGCGGTTTCCGCCGCCGTCGCGCAGCAACAGGAACACCGGCCGACCGATCTGGCCGAGTTGGCTCAGTGTGCTCTTGCCGCGCCAGCAGCGCAGCCGGTTGTCGAGTCGTTCGGGGCATTCCAGCACACGCGGGATCAGGGCAAGATCCCCCGACCAGTCCTTCAGCCAGCGCCGGGCGAGTTTGCTGTGCAATTCGTCGACTCGCCCCCTTTCCTGAACGAGGACATCGGCCAGCCGCAGGTTCGGTGTGGGCGGGCGTTCGACAACCTCGCGGTCGACACTGGTGCCGGCCACCACTGCGGCAGCGCCATCGCCAGCGCCGCGAGTGCTGCGGTACCGACAAACAGGGCCAGCCAGCGGCGTTGGTGCTGATGCTGGCCCAACACTTCGTCGGCAGCTTCGTTCACCAGGGCCGCACCGATGGGTTCCTGCTCACGGGCGTAACCAGCCGTCAGGGCCCGATCACCAATCACGTTCAGCAGACGCGGCACACCCTGGGCACGGCGATGCAGGGTCTTGACCGCACTGGATGAGAACGGAAGGCGCTTGCAACCGGCGACGGCAAGGCGATGGCGCAAATACGCCTCACTTTCCGGCGCCGACAGCGGGGTGAGGTGATACCGCGCAGTGATTCGTTGCGTGAGCTGGCGCAATTCCGGTTTCGCCAGCAGCACCCGCAGTTCCGGCTGTCCAAGCAGCAGAATCTGCAGCAGCTTTTGAGTGGGCGTTTCCAGGTTGGTCAGCAGGCGCACCTGTTCGAGCGCGTCGATCGACGGGTTCTGGGCCTCGTCAATGATCAGCACCACACGCAGGCCCTGGGCATAAGCATCCAGGAGATAATGTGTCAGGCGGTCGATCAGCATCTTCGTCGAGCCGCGGGCGCCTTCGATGTCCAGCTTCAGTTCTTCGGAGATGGTTTCCAGCAATTCCACCGCCGACACTTTCGGGTTCAGCACCATCGCGACCTGGGTGTGGTCAGGCAACTGCTCCAGCAAGAGCCGGCAAATCGTCGTCTTGCCGGTGCCGACTTCGCCAGTCAGCAGCACAAACCCGCCCGAGCCGCCTTTGCCGATGCCATAGAGGAGATGCGCCAGCGCATCGCGGTGACGTTCGCTCAGAAACACGAAGCGTGGGTCGGGCGTGATCGAGAACGGCGCTTCTTTCAGGCCGTAGTAATCGAGGATCATGGTTGAAGCGTAGCCCGAATGGCGAGCGAAACGAATCCTGATCGGACCCGACGAGCGCCGTTTTGGTTCCCGCTGGCCGGAAACGACGGGGTCACTCCCGCACCAGCCAAGCCAATGGGTTCTGTGGCTGGGAGTTCTGGCGCAACTCAAAATACAGGCCGACACGATCATTGCCGCCGCTGTTGCCCACCGTGGCAATGGCGTCACCGGCTTCGACCCAATCGCCCAATTCACGCGACAGCGTTTCGTTCTGGGCATAGAGGCTCATCACCCCGTCACCGTGGTCGATGATGGTCAGCAGGCCATAACCTTTCAGCCATTCGGCAAACGCAATGCGGCCGTGTGCGACGGCATGGACCGGTGTGCCGGGTTCGGCGGTGATCAAAATGCCATCGCTGACCCGTCCGGGTGCCACCGTCACCCCGAATTTCTGTATCACCTGACCACGAACCGGCCATGGCAAGCGGCCCCGGCGGCCTTTGATCGGCGCCTCCTGACGGGCCAGGTCCGAGCGGACATCGGCCAGGACATCGGTGAGGCGTTCGAGCAGTTCCATCAAGGCGCGTTCATCCCGCGCCAGTTCGCCGAGTACGCCCCGCTGTGCGCTCAGTCGTTCCTTCAGTGCCGCCAGCGCCACATCGTGCTGTCCGCGCCGGACTTCGAGTTCGGCCGACTGCAAGGCGTCGAGGCGGGACGCCACCGCATGCGCCTTGTCGGCCGCTCGGCTGGCCTCGTTCAAGTGCGCGAGCCGGCGAGCATCGGCAAGCAGCCGCCGGATGCGTTGCTCCCGCTCCCGCTTGAACACACGCAGGTAGCCAAGTTGGCGGAGGCTGCGATCGGATCCTTCGCGATCGAACAGCGCGCGCACTCCTTCGCCGCGGCCCCCGGCATGGGCCTGCCGGACCAGTCCGGTCAGCCTTTGGCGCTGGCGTTCGACCTGCTCGGCCATGGCTTTCTGCTGGGCGATGATGTGGGTTCGAACGGCGGCCACGTCGGCTGCCTCGCGGTCTCGGGCTTTGGCTGCAGCAGCCACGAGTGCCTGGGTTTGGTCGAGCAGCTTGAGGGCGTCGAGTTCGCTCTGGCGACCGGCTTCGACCGCTTGCAGCGCTGCGGCTGCCTCGGCGATTTGTGCCCGCAGTTCCTTGAGTTTGGCTTCGGTCAGCGCCTGCTCATTCGGCGCGGCCGCAGCCGCGATCGGCAGGTAGAGCGCCAGCAGCGCTGCCGCCAACCAACCGGGACGGAAGCGAAGCCAGGCGCCCATTCAGCGCTGCAACAGGCTTCGCCCGTCCATTTCCGCCGGGGCGTCGATGCCGAGCAGGTCGAGCACCGTGGGGGCGAGGTCACACAGGGAGCCGCCGTCGCGCAGGCGTCCGGGGATGCCAACACCCACGAGGGGTACAGGGCCGACGGTATGTTGCGTGTGGGGTTCACCGGTCTCCGGGTCCCGCATCATTTCGAGGTTGCCATGATCGGCCGTGATCAGCATGGCGCCGCCGACCTCGGACAGTGCCGAGCGGATTCGGCCCAGCGCGACATCCACCGCTTCGACCGCCTTCACGGCTGCCGCGAACACCCCGGTATGGCCGACCATGTCGGGGTTCGCGATATTGCAGAAAATCGCATCAAAACGACGGCTGCGAATGGCCTCGCACAGTCGGTCGGTCAACTCCGGCAAGCTCATCTCCGGCTGGAGGTCATAGGTCGCAACGGCGGGGCTTTGCACCAGAATCCGCTCTTCGCCGTCAAAAGGTTCCTCGCGACCGCCGTTGAAGAAGAACGTGACGTGTGCGTACTTCTCGGTCTCGGCAATCCGCAACTGTTTCAGCCCGCGGTTCGCCAGCATCTCCGGCAAGGTGTTGCGCATGCTTTGTGGGGCATAACAGACCGCGCTGACCGGCAGGCCGGCGGCGTATTCGGTCAGTGTCACGAATGCGGCCAATGCGGGTCGCCGCGGCCGGACGAAGCCATCGAAGCCGGGATCAGCCAACGCGCGCGCCAGTTGGCGTGCCCGATCGGCGCGAAAATTGAGGAACAACACACTGTCGCCGTCTTCGATCCGCGCGCCCGTCCCGACTACCGTCGGCTTGACGAATTCATCGGTTTCGCCACGGGCATATGCCTCGGCCAGTCCAGCTTCGGCCGTGTCGGCATGGTGTTCGGCGTCGGCGTCGACCAGCATCGACCAGGCGCCGGTCATGCGGTCCCAGCGCTGGTCGCGGTCCATGGCCCAATAACGGCCACAGATCGTCGCGATCCGCGCGCCTGTCTCGGCGCACACCTGTTCAAGGCGCGCCAGAGAGTCGCCGGCACTTTTCGGAGGCGTATCGCGACCATCCAGGAACGCGTGGACAGCGAGGTGCTTCAGGCCAAGCCCCGCCGCCTCACGCAGCAGCGCGAACACGTGCTCCTCGTGGCTATGCACACCGCCTGGCGACAGCAACGCCAGCACGTGCAACGTCCGTTCCGGGCCGACACGGGTCAGCGCCAGCTGGATCCCGGCATTGGTGGCAAAGCGGCCGTGTCTGATGTCTTCCTCGATGCGTGTCAGGTCCTGATAGACCACGCGGCCGGCACCGATGTTCATGTGCCCCACCTCGGAATTGCCCATTTGCCCGTCCGGCAGGCCGACAAACAGGCCGTGCGTCTGGATCAGGGTATGCGGACATTCAGCCTGCAGCGCCCGCCAATTCGGCGCGTTCGCATGGGCAATGGCATTGTCTTTTGGATCAACACGATGGCCAAAACCATCGAGGATCAACAGCAGGACGGGTTTGGCAGCAGCCATGGTGGTTTCACCGACAGCAAAAACGCAAAAGTACCGGCTGGGACCGGGTGTGTCACCTGCAGTGTGCAGGACCAATTGGCTCAACAGATTGATTTTTCGCGAAATTGCCCCGTTTTTGAACGCGTTCCCGGTGCCGTCCGGGGGAATCGTAAATTTCCGCGTTCATGCGCATCGGCTATCCTTCCCCTCTTTTCCTGACCGGGTCCAAGGGCTTACGGATGAACTTGTTGCTGGGTCGCGAGACTCTGTCGCCGTTTCGGCGCCAGGAATCGAACCGCAGGTTGGCACCTTTTCAGGTGCAAGTCCGGGCGGCACAGGTCTTTTATGCGTTGACGACCGAGCCCTCGCGGCCGCTCGATCAGGCGCGTTTGGTCGAACTGCTGGATGGCGTGGGCACGCTGGATGGTGCCGACCATGAAACCGTGTTCGTCACGCCGCGTGTCGGAACCCTGTCGCCCTGGGCCAGCAAGGCCGGCGAGATCCTCCGGGGTGCCGGGTTGCCTGTGCTGCGCGTCGAACGCGGCTGGCGTTTTCAGCTGAGCGGGTTGGCAGCGCTGGATGCTTCGATGCGTCTTGCGGTCCTGCGCGTCTTGTCCGACCCGATGACCCAGTCCGCGTTCACCGATCTGGAGGCCATCGCCGCGCTGTTCCAGCAGACCGCACCGGCACCTCTGGTGCATATCGCACTGGGTGAGCAGGCCAGCGTCGCGCTGGCGCAAGCCAATCGGGAGCTGGGGCTGGCCTTGTCCGATGACGAGATCGACTACCTCGCCCAAGCCTATGGCGAACTCGGTCGGGATCCCACGGATGCCGAACTGATGATGTTCGCGCAGGCCAATTCCGAACACTGCCGGCACAAGATCTTCAATGCCGACTGGCGCATCGACGGGGTCGACCAGCCCCTGTCGCTGTTCGCCATGATCAAGAACACGCACAAGCACAGCCCGCAGGGCACCCTGTCGGCATACCGCGACAATGCCGCGGTCGTGGCCAACGGGCGCGGTCAGCGCTTGCTCGCTGACGCCCAGACGCGCCAGTGGCGGAGCGAGGACCAGGACATCGCGTTTGCGATCAAATGCGAGACCCACAATCACCCGACCGCGATTGCGCCGTTTCCGGGCGCCAGTACCGGTTCCGGCGGCGAAATCCGCGATGAAGGCGCCACCGGTCGCGGCGCCAAGCCGAAAGCCGGCCTGACTGGCTTCAGCGTGTCGTATCTGCGTATTCCCGGCCTCGCGCGGGCCTGGGAAACGCCGCGTGCGCTGCCGCCCAGAATGGCTTCCGCGTTCGACATCATGCGCGAAGGGCCGCTTGGCGGCGCCGCGTTCAACAACGAATTCGGGCGTCCGGCCATCACTGGATACTTCCGCAGTTTCGAGGCTGCGGCCGCACCAGGGCTGGTGCGCGCCTACGACAAGCCGATCATGCTCGCGGGCGGGCTCGCCAACATGCGTGCCGATCAGGTCGAGAAGGGCGTGCTTGCCGACGGTGATGCCGTCATCGTGCTCGGTGGCCCGGCCATGCTGATCGGCTTGGGCGGCGGTGCGGCTTCGTCCGTCAGTTCCGGCACGAACACCGAGGCGCTGGATTTTGCCTCGGTGCAGCGCGACAACCCGGAAATGGAACGACGCTGTCAGGAAGTCATCGACCGCTGCTGGTCGATGGGTGCCGAGAATCCGATCGTCAGCGTGCACGATGTCGGTGCCGGTGGCCTGTCGAATGCCCTGCCCGAACTCTTGAACGATTCCGAGGTGGGTGGCGAGATCGATCTGCGCCGGATTCCCAATGACGAACCGGGTCTCAGCCCGATGCAGATCTGGTGCAACGAGGCGCAGGAGCGTTACGTGCTCGGCGTGCGGCCTGAGCGTCTGGCCGAATTCGAGGCGATGTGCCAACGCGAGCGCTGCCCGTATGCCGTGGTCGGTCAGGCCACGCAATCGCGTGTGCTGAAACTGGTCGACTCGTTGCGCGGCGAAGTGGTGGTCGACATGCCGCTCGGTGTGTTGCTCGGCAAGCCGCCCAAGATGTCTCGCGATACCCGGCGGATAACGGTAACGCCAGCCACGGAAGCGCCGGACATCGGCCTGTCCGAGGCGCTCCAGCGTGTGCTGCAGCATCCAACCGTCGCCGCCAAGAGTTTTCTCATCACGATCGGCGACCGCACTGTGGGTGGTTTGGTCACGCGCGACCAGATGGTGGGTCCGCGCCAGGTGCCTGTAGCCGACTGTGCAGTCACGCTACTCGATTTCGATGGTTATGCCGGCGAAGCGATGGCTCTTGGCGAGCGCACGCCGCTGGCGTTGGTGGATGCCGCTGCGAGTGCGCGAATGGCGATCGGCGAGGCGCTGACGAACCTGGCCGCGGCGCCGGTTGCGCGATTGGCAGACATCAAGCTCAGCGCCAACTGGATGGCAGCCGCCAATCACCCCGGTGAAGATGCGGCGTTGTTCGACGCCGTGCGAGCGGTCGGCATGGAACTCTGTCCGGCGCTTGATCTCGGAATTCCGGTCGGCAAGGATTCCCTGTCGATGCAGGCCAGTTGGTCGGTTGACGGCCAGGCCTGCAAGAGTGTCTCACCGGTATCCTTGATCGTGACGGCGTTCGTGCGCGTGGCCGACGTCCGTTCGGCACTCACGCCCGAACTGGTGGTCGACGAAGACACCGAATTGCTGCTGATCGACCTGGGTCGCGACCGGCTGGGACGATCGATCCTTGCGGAAGTCTGCCAGGCCAGTTTGGGTGCCGTGCCCGACCTGGATGACACAAAACGGTTCCGTGCCTTCTTCGAAACCGTGCAGGCGCTGAGCCGCGACGGGCACCTGCTCTCCTACCATGACCGTTCCGATGGTGGTGCGATCGTGACCGCGCTCGAAATGGCGTTCACGAGTGGTGTCGGTCTGGCGATCCATCTCGATGCGTTCGGCGCACGTGATCCGCACGCGGTGCTGTTCAACGAAGAATTGGGTGCGGTGATTCAGATCCGTCGCAGCGATCTGGCGACCGTGCGGCAAGTCTTCGCGGCGGCAGGTTTGGGCGACCGCGTGTTCCCGTTCGCCGGTCTTCGGATGGACGGCCGCGTGGAAGTCCTGCAAGCGGATGCCCGTTTGCTGCAAACCGACCTCGACACCCTGTACCGGACCTGGCTCGAAACCAGCCACGCCATGCAGCGTCGCCGTGACAACCCGGAATGTGCCGACGAGGAACTGGCATCGTGCCTGTCGGCGCGGCATGCACTCGAACCGCAGTGCGGCTTTGATCCCGAGGACGACATCGCAGCGCCGTACATCCGTCGGGGTGCTCGTCCGAAAGTGGCCATCCTGCGCGAGCAGGGCGTGAATGGTCAGGTTGAAATGGCGGCAGCCTTCCGGCGTGCCGGTTTCGACGCCTTTGATGTCCACATGAGCGATCTGATCACCGGGCGCGAACGGCTGGAACGCTTCCAGGGCCTCGCCGCTTGCGGTGGTTTCTCCTATGGCGACGTGCTCGGTGCCGGGCGAGGCTGGGCCAGTTCGATCCGGTACCACGGCGATCTGCGTGATCAATTCGCGACATTTTTTGCCGACACGGGCAAGTTTGCGCTCGGGGTCTGCAATGGTTGCCAGATGCTGAGCCAACTCCACGATCTGGTGCCGGGCGCCGAACATTGGCCGCGCTTCCTGCGCAATCGTTCCGAACAGTTCGAGGCGCGCCTGAGTCTGGTCGAAGTCCTGGATTCGCCGTCCGTCCTGTTGCGTGGCATGGCTGGCGCACGGTTGCCGGTGGTGGTGTCCCATGGCGAGGGGCAGGTGCAGTTCCGTGACCCGGCGCATGCGGCTGCGGCAGGTCTGGCAGCGCGCTTCGTCGAAGCCTCGGGCGAACCGGCAGACCTTTATCCGGCGAATCCGAACGGATCCGTCGGCGGCGCCACGGCGTTCAGCAATGCCGATGGCCGTGTCACCATCATGATGCCGCATCCCGAGCGGGTGTTCCGGTCCGTCCAGATGAGCTGGCGTCCCAACCACTGGGGCGAACATTCGCCGTGGATGCGTCTGTTCCGCAACGCAAGGGTGTTCGTGGGTTGATATGACTAATCTGGTTCCTGACTTCGGCAAACCCGATCTGGCGGCGCCACGCGAGCCGGTGTCGCTGCGCACGTTTCTCCTGTTGTGCCTGCTGTGGCTGCCGATGGCGTTCTTCTTCTGGTTCGCGATGCGTTCGCCCATTACCTACGCGACACGTGAACTGGCCGAGTTGATCCTGTCGGTCTGGTTGCCGGGTCTGGTCGAGTCGACCTCGCAGAACGTCTTTCATTGGAATGTTGCGGCCTTCATCCCCTTGCCACCCGGCGTGCCGGTCGATGCCGGTCGGCCGGTGATGGATATCGACGTCAATGTCCTGCTCTATACCTACGGGCTGGCTGTCTACTGGGGGCTGATTTTTGCGTCGCCATCGGAAGAGTTTTCGCTGCTGCACAAGATTCGCGATTCCTTCATCGGCTGGCTGATCATGTTGCCGCTGCATGCCATGGGCTGCGCGCTGCATGTCGCCAAAGACGTATTTGTCGTGCTGGGAGACACCGGCTCGGCCTACGCTGCCGAAATGGGCGTGAACCCCACGCTGGTGGCGTATTTCTGGCAATTTTCCTCGCTTGTCATGCCGACCCTGTCGGGCGTGATTGTCTGGGGTGTGATGCAGCGTCATTTCCTGCGCGACCTGCAAGGTGACCAGTGGCTTGAAACTAATGACGGTACGACGGGTCCAAAGCCCAGACCTGAAGGTGAACCATGAGCGAAACCGAAGCCCTGGCCCTTGCTGAACACCCGGCCCAGGAAGCCAGTCTGGAAGATCGGATCTGCCAGAACCTGCTGGAACGGGGCCGCTTGCGGGATCCCGATCTCCAGCGTGCCCGCCGCCTGCATGAGGAAACCCCGGGTGGCGATTTCATTTCGCTGCTCACGCGGCTTGGACTGGTCAGCGAGAAGGATGCAGCCGAAGCCCTGAGTGATGTGCTGCACCTGCCACTGCTGTCGGCCAAGGATTGCCCGGATGCACCGCCGTCCGGCGTGGCGCTGTCGGTGCGATTCCTCAAGCAGTTCCATGTGGTGCCGATCGGCGAATCGGAAACCGGTGTCGACCTGCTCGTCGCCGAGCCTCAGGACGACTATCCGGCGCAGGCCGTGTCCCTGGCCACCGGCAAGGAAGTGTCGCTGCGCATTGGCATCCGATCCGAAATCGACGACCTGATCGAGCGGTACTACGGCTCCGGTCGTTCGGCGATGGGCGCGATCGTCGAGAATCTCAGTGATGAAGCCACCCGTTCCGAAGACGACGTGGAGCATTTGCGTGATCTGGCGTCGGAAGCGCCGGTCATCCGCCTCGTCAACCTGGTCATCCAGCGGGCCGTCGAGGCGCGGGCATCCGATATCCACATCGAACCGTTCGAGAACCGCCTGAAGGTGCGTTATCGCATCGACGGTGTGCTCGAGGAAGTCGAATCACCGCCGGCCAGTTCCACGGCGGCCGTGATTTCGCGCATCAAGATCATGGCGAAGCTCAATATCGCCGAACGCCGCTTGCCGCAGGACGGCCGCATCATGTTGCGGGTTCAGGGCAAGGAACTCGATCTGCGTGTCTCCAGCGTGCCGACCTCGTTCGGCGAATCGGTGGTCATGCGTATCCTGGATCGTGAGTCGGTCGTGCTGGATTTCCACACGCTCGGTTTCACCGACGAATTCCTGCCGCGTTTCATGGAAGTGCTGCAACTGCCGCACGGCATCATGCTGGTCACCGGCCCGACCGGCTCGGGCAAGACCACCACGCTGTACACCGCGCTCAGCAAGCTCAATACCCCGGACGTGAAGATCATCACGGTCGAGGATCCGGTCGAATACCAGATCGAAGGCGTCAACCAGATCCAGGCCAAGCCGCAGATCGGTCTCGACTTCTCGCATGCGCTGCGATCGATCGTGCGCCAGGATCCGGACATCATCATGATCGGCGAAATGCGCGATCTGGAAACGGCAAAGATCGCCATCCAGTCCGCGCTGACCGGACATCTGGTGTTGTCGACGTTGCATACCAACAACGCCGCAGGTGGCATCACGCGACTGCTCGACATGGGTGTCGAGGATTACCTGCTCACGTCAACCGTGAACGGCATCCTCGCGCAGCGTCTGGTGCGTCGCCTGGATATCGCCAATGCCGTGCCGTACGAGCCGTTGCCGGAAGTGGTCGATGAGTTCAAGCTCCGCCGGTTCCAGGCGGAAGGCCCGATTCGCCTGTATCGACCCACTGGCACGCCACTGATGCCGAGCGGTTACCACGGACGGACGACGATCATGGAATTCCTGGTGATGACCGACCCACTGCGACGCCTGGTCATGCAGCATGCCGACATGGGCGTGATCGAACAGGCGGCGCGCGACGAAGGCATGCGCACGATGTACGAGGACGGCCTGTTCAAGTCGATGCAGGGTGTGACCACGATCGAGGAAGTGCTTCGCGTGGTGCAGGAGTAAACGATGCCCCTGTTCCGATTCAAGGCAGTCAGTGCCACCGGCGAAACCCTCGTCGGCGAGATGGAGGCGGCTACCCGCGAAGAAGTGGTCATGCGTCTGCAGGACGCCGGCAATGTGCCGATCGAGGCGCGGGAAGCGGGCTCGGCCGGAGGTTTGGCGCTGGGCAGCCTGCTTCGGCGCGCGCCGATGTCGGAAGTGCAGATCGCCATGTTCACGCAGCAACTCGGCACCTTGCTGAGCGCCGGTCAGCCACTCGATCGCGCGCTGCAGATGCTGGCCGAACAGCCCGACAGCGAAGAAGGCCAGCGTTTGATCGAACGGATTCGCGATGTCGTGCGTGAAGGTGGCAGCCTGTCGTCGGCGCTGGAACAGCAGCATGGTGTGTTCACGCGCCTTTACATCAACATGGTTCGTGCCGGCGAAGTATCCGGCTCGCTCAATGACACGCTGAAGCGCCTCGCCGAATATCTGGAGCGCTCGCGCCAGCTCAAGTCCAAGGTCATCAATGCGCTGGTTTATCCGGCCATGCTGGTGGCGATGGTCATCGTCGCGCTGATCATCCTGATGATCTACGTGGTGCCGAAATTCGAGCCGATCTTCGAAGCCATGGGCGATGACCTGCCGTGGATCACCGTGATTGTGTTGTTCGTCGCCGGCATCCTGCAGAAGTTCTGGTTGATCCTGGCGCTGGCCGTTGGCGGCGGTTCTTTGTGGATCCGAGCCCAGTTCGCGAGCCAGGAGAAGCGCGGGCCTTGGGACCGGCAATTGCTGCGCATGCGGTTCATTGGCCCGCTGATCACCAAGATCGAAACCGCGCGGCTCGCCCGGACGCTCGGCACCTTGGTACGCAACGGCGTGCCACTGCTGACGGCGTTGTCGATTTCCAAGAACGTGCTCAGCAACACCGTGCTGGTGCAGGCGGTTGAACATGCGGCGAGTGAGGTGAAGACCGGTGGCGGTCTGGCCTACTCGCTGGGTGCGCGCAAGGTATTCCCGAAACTGGCGGTCCAGATGATCGCCGTCGGTGAAGAAGCGGGTGATCTGGACGGCATGCTCGTCCGCACCGCCGACACGTTCGACGACGATGTCTCGCACACTACGGAACGTTTGCTGTCGGCCATGGTCCCAGCCATTACTGCCATCATGGCTGTAGTGGTGGGTGCGATCATGATCGCCATCATCCTGCCGATCCTGAACATGAGTGATTTGATCCAGTAACCCGAGGTAGAACAATGAAAAGCACACAATCCGGTTTCAGCCTGGTCGAAATGATCGCGGTCATCCTGCTGCTCGGCATCATTGCCGGCTTTGTTGCGCCTGCCGTGTTCGGCAAGGTTGACCAAGGGCGCTGGAATGCCACGAAGTCGAGTGTCAAGTCACTGGGCACGAAGATCGAGTCGTATGCCATGGACGTGGGCTCGCTTCCGGAAAGCCTGGAAAACCTGACCAAAAAGCCCGGCAATGCCGAAAACTGGAATGGCCCTTACGCCCGTCCGAGCGAATTGAAGGACGGCTGGGACCAACCATTCATGTATCGCATGCCGGGTGAAACCGGTAGCGATTACGACCTGATCTCCTATGGCGCCGACAAGCAGCCGGGCGGAGAGAAGTGGAAACGCGACATCAGCAACGCCGACTGATCCCGGATTCCGGGGCGCCATGCGCATCCACACCCGCCAGCATGGATTCACCCTGATCGAGGTCATCGCGGTGCTGGCACTGATCGCCATCGTGGTCGGCAGCGTCGCGTTCTCGTTCAACAAGAGTCTGGGTGGCGCGAAGATCCGCTCGTCGGTGAAAGATGTGGTGGCAGCGCTTCGTTACACACGTGGCCAAGCCATCGTGAAGGGCGAAGAAAAGGCGCTGGAAGTGGATGTCGAGGCACGGACCTACCAGGCACCGGGCAAAAATCCGGTGACCTTGCCCGAAGGGCTCGACATGAAACTGCTTACGGCGCAGAGCGAACTCACCGAAGACGGGAAGGGCAGGATCCGGTTCTATCCGGACGGCTCGTCCACCGGCGGTCGCGTGACGATTCTGCGTGACACCAAGGAATGGCGTGTGGAAGTGGCCTGGCTGACCGGTGAAGTGCGCCTCGAGGAGGACAAATGAGCCGCCGTGGTTTTGCCCTGATCGAACTGCTGGCTGCGTTTCTCGTCTTTGCCGTCGGGTTCGCGGTGATGATGGAGCTGGCCGCTTCCGGTCTGCGCCAGGCGCGCACGAGTGCGGAACTGACCGACGCGGCACTGTGGGCACAAAGCAAGATGGACACCATCGGTATTGAAGAGCCGGTCAAGGAAGGCAGTGATTCCGGCGAATTCGACAAGAAGTACCGTTGGGAACTGGCGATCACTGAATGGGAGCCGCCGGCCGACGCCTCGGTGTTCGAGACCACGAATCTGGTTGATCTGTACCGGATCGAGCTCATTGTCATCTGGGGTCAGGGACGAGGCGAGCGCAGTGCCCGTTTTGTCACCGTACGCGCCATCCAGCCGGGACTCACGCCATGACCATGCAGCGCAAGGCCCAAGGCTTCACGCTCGTCGAACTGCTGCTCGCGACCATGTTGCTGGCCCTGCTGATGGCCGGTGCGTACAGCGGCATTTCGGCGGCGCGCAAGGCTTCGGTCAGTGGCGAGGAGCTGATTGACCGCACGAATCGTGTGCGGGTTGCACAGGAATTCCTGCGCCGGCAATTGCGCGGCGCACTGGCGCTCAATTTCCAGGTCGAGGAAACCACCGGCGAAGTGCGGATGTTAGAAGGCGGGCGTGATTACCTTCGGTTTGTCTCGACCATGCCAGGTCACATGAGCCGCGGTGGTGCCTATGTTCAGGAGCTGAGTGTCGAGGACGGCCCGGACGGCAATCGCCTGGTGTTTCGCCACCAACTGCTGAACGGCTTTGATGCCGACAATCCGAAAGTGAGCGGGACCCGGTGGTCCTGATCGAGGGCATCGATGGCGGCGGGTTCGAGTTCATCGGCATGGACGAGACCGGCAAACTCGGCGATTGGTCCGATGAATGGAAAACACCGGCGTGCTGCCTCTGGCCGTCCGCATCAAGTTCCGCATGGAAGAGGGCACACGCTACAGCTGGCCCACCATGGATGTGCCGTGCTGGTCAACGCATCGGCGGTGTCGGGCTGGGATTCGTTTTACGGCAGGACAGCGCAATGATGCGGCGGTTTTTGCCATCGGGAAACCAGCGCCGAGGTGTCGCCTTCATCGTCGTCATCTGGGTGCTCGTGCTGCTGACCGTCATGTTGTCCGGTTTTATCGTGATCGCCCGCACCGAGATGCTGCAGGCCCGCCATCTGTTTGACGGTGCGACGGCGCGGTATGCCGCCGAGGCAGGGCTCAGCCGGGTCGTGCGCGAAATGTTGAATCCGGACGTTCAAACCCGCTGGGTGCCGGACGGTCGCGTCTACGAGTTCGATTTCGAAGGCGCCAAGGTGCGCGTCGAAATCCAGGACGAGTCCGGCAAGATCGACATCAACCAGGCCGACGAGACCGTGTTGGTGCCGATGTTCCAGCAGCTCGGGCTCGATCCGATCGAAGCGCAGCGGCTGGCCGATGCCATCATCGACTGGCGTGATGTGGATGAGCTGGTCCGGCCCATGGGGGCCGAGGATGACGATTACGAAGCGGCCGACTTGCCCTATGGCTCGGCCGATGTGCCCTTCACCACGGTGGGCGAGCTCCAGCAGGTGCTGGGCATGACCTACGAGCTGTTCGAGAAACTCGAGCCGGAAATCACCATCTATGGTGGCGCTGGTCGCCCCAGCCCGGCCTATGCCACGGAGTTTGGCCTGATGCTTTATCCCAACATGAACCCGCAACTGGCCCAGCAATTGGTGCAACAGCGCCGTCTGCTGAACCCGGCCGACGGCGGCGCTTCCGGCCTCAGCATGCCCGATGGCACCAGTCTTTTGGCAGGCGGAGGCGGCGGAACGTATACTGTGCGGTCCGAAGCCCGGCTCAAGAATGGGGCAAAAACGACGCTTGATGCGACGATTCGCCTCGGAGGTGCGCCTGGCGCACGGGCCTATTCCATTTTGAAGTGGCGCGAAGGGAGCGCCCGTTGATGTCTGATTCGATCATTACAAAGCGCTTCGCAAAACTGCGATCGGCCTATCGCAGCAGCACGCTGTACCGGTTCCTCGACTGGTGGGGCAGGGAGCTGCTTGCGCTCGTTCCGGCGCGGCTGCTGGGTTTTCTGTCCGAGCAGCGCGACGAGATGCGCTTGTTCCAGCGTGATGGCATGTGGCGCATCGAGCGACTGCACCGCGGCGAAATCCGCGATGCACTCGATGTCCCCGCCGACGCCGACCAGCAGTCCACGCTCGATCTGCTGCGCGGTTTCGTGGCGCGGGCCGAAGGCAAGGCTGATCTGGTGTTGGGCTTGCCCGAGCGGCAGCTGCTGTCGCGGCGTGTCACGCTGCCGCTGGCGGCCGAAGAGAATCTCGATCAGGTGCTCGGATTCGAGCTGGATCGCCAGACCCCGTTCAAGGCCGACCAGGTCTGGCTCGACCATCGCACGATCAAACGCGACACCGCCGCGAAGCAGTTGCTGGTCGAGGTGCTGATGGCACCGAAGGCCATCTGTGAGCAACTGATTGCGCCCTTCAGTGCGGCCGATTTGCGGTTCGCCGCCGCCGATGGTGTGCGCGGCGATAGCAGTCGACTGGGCTTCAACCTCCTCCCGCCCGATCGTCGCGCTCGCCGCTCGCGCACCGAACAGTGGATCAATGCGCTGCTGGCGCTGGTCTGTCTGGGGATGTTGTGGGCGGTCATGCAGGCCTCGTTGTCGAACCGGCAGGCGGCACTCGACGACCTGCAGGCCAAGGTGGATGCGGTTCGTCTGGAGGCACAGGCCACCGACAAACTGCGTGATGAGCTTGAAGATGCCGTCGACGGGGCAAATTTCCTGGACACGCGCAAACGTGCCATGCCGGTCACCGTCGACATTCTGCGCGATGTCACCATCCGTTTGCCCGATGACACCTCCTTGTCGCGGTTCCAGGTCACGCGCGGCGAGGTCCAGTTGCAGGGTCAGAGTGACAATGCTGCCGGGCTGGTTCCGGTGCTGCAGAAGTCGTCGTTGATCGAAGCGCCGGCCATTCAGGGTGCGATCACGCCGGGTAGCCAGAACAAGAAAGAGATGTTCCTCATTCAGGCGCGCGCCAAACTCGACCCCGAAGCGGTCGCCAAAGACACTCGCGAAAGAAACAAGAAACGCGAGAAGGGCAAAAAAGGAGGCGGCAATGGACGTGACGCCTAAGGCCGAAAATGGTCGGTTTCTGGCCGTTGTGCTGCTGCTGATCACGATCGTGCTCGTTTACTTTTTGGGCGTGCATTGGTGGTTCACGGCGCGTCATCTCCAGTACGCCGACGAAATCGCCGATCTCAAGGAGCAGGAGTTGCGCTTCCGCGAAATCGCCGCCACGCGCAAGGAAGTTGAAGAAGCCCATGCGGCCGTGCGGACTCACGAGGCGAACAATCCGGCGTTCCTGGCCGAAACCGATTTCGACTCCGCTGCCGCCACGCTCACACAGCAAATCAAGCAGATCGTCAGCAAACACGCGCCGAAAGCCAATCCCGATCGCTGTCAGATCGTGATGAACCAATATGCCCGGCCAACCGAGCCGGAGCGGTTCGAGCGCGTGACCATCCAGATGCGCTTGCGCTGTGATCTGGAGCCGTTCGCGGCGATCCTGCACGAACTCGAATCGTCGAGCCCGCTGCTGTTCATCGATGACCTGCAGGTCTATCGCCAGCAGGGTTACCTGACGCCGGGCAGCAACAAGATCCAGAACTACCTCGATATCCGGTTCAACGTGTTCGGCTACATCCGTGCGGCACCCAAGACCCCGGACAAGGAGAAGACGGCATGAGCCCGGCTCGACGACTTGGCATCGTGCTGATTGCGCTCGCCGTGATGCTTGGCGGGCTGTTCATCGGCCAGCAACTTGGCCTGGGTTCCGGTTACTCGCTCGCGGCGAGCGAGGGCCGGGCCCCGCCGCGTGATTATCTCGGTGGCCTGAACAAGGATGGGTTTCGGCTTGAGGGTTTCGACAAGTTCCAGGAGCTGGTCACCCGGCCCGTGTTCAATGAGGACCGCCAGCCGACACCGATCGAGGAAAAGCCCGCAGACGGTGCAGCGCAGGTCTCGGCCGTCCCCGATCTCGACGTCACGCTGACCAGCATCATCCACACCGCCGACAAGAAGCTCGCGATCGTTCGCGACAACAAGTCGAACCTGTCGATGGTGGTGACACTCGGGATGCCGCTGGAAGGGGAACAAAGTGGCTGGAAGCTGGTCGAAGTGGATCCTCGCAAAGTGGTGTTCGAGGGAGAGGGCAGCGGACGCAAGGAACTCGAGTTATCAGTCAACGAATCGGCCATCAGCCGTCCCGAAGGTGCTCCGCCGGCAGCTGATGTACAGGCGCAAGCCAACATGAACAACAGTGCGCCGCCAGCGGTCGCCGCCAACCAGGCGGAGAGTGATGCGGCCAACCAGGCCAAAGCCGAAGAAATCCGGCGGCGGATCGAAGAGCGAAGAAGGCAACTGCGTGAAGAAGCCGAACGCATGCGTGCCCAAGAATCGAGTCAGTAACGGAGTGACCTCGTGCCCAACCCCATTCAAGTTTTCCTGATCCCGCTGGCGCTTGGCCTGTTTCTGGCCGGCCCCGGACTGGCCCTTGCCGATGGCGGCATGGCCAACCCCGAGGTGGACGCCGCCGGGCAGGTCAGCGCACCGGTTCCACCACCCGTGCCACCCGAGCCGGTTGCGGTTGAAGCGGCGCCAGTCGCTGCTCCTGCTGCCCCTGCAGCGACCGGAAACGGTGAGACGACAGGTATGGCTGCTGCCGGCGCGCCCGGAACAGCGATCGCCGAACCGGCTGCCACGCCTGCCGTGATCGAGCCGGTTGTCGTCGATACCGCTCCGGCTGTCGAGGTGACGTCATCAACTCGGGCCGAGTCGGCCGAGGCTGTGGCCACGGATCCGCGCGACAACGACCAGTCCGGCAACCCTGGTGACGAAAAGATTGATGCGGCGGCTGCCGCCGCTCGCAAACGGTTCAAGGTCGAGCGGGGGACCGGCAAGTTCTTCAACGAGGAAGCCGCGGCACGTCGTGACGAACGATCCTACTCGGGCGACATCTGGTTCAACTTTGAAGCCGAGTCGGTTCAGTCGGTCGTCAAGGCCATCCTTGGCGAAATTTTCAACGAGAACTACGTGATCGCGCCCGGTGTTGGCGGACAGGTGACCTTTTCGACGGCAAAAGCCATCACGCCCGAACAGGCGATGGCTGTCCTGGAGATGTTGCTGGCCTGGAACAACGCGACGCTGGTGTTCCGCGACGGTCGTTACACCGTGCTGCCGACTGCCCAGGCCGTGCAGGGTAACCTGCTGCCGCGTATTGGCCCGACCGAAGACGCCAAGGGCTACGAGCTTCGGGTCGTCCCGCTCAAGTACATCTCGGCCACTGAAATGGAAAAACTGCTGCAGCCCTACGCGCGCCAGGGTTCCATCGTCAAGGCCGACAACTCGCGCGCCATGATCATCATCGGTGGCACGCGGCGTGACCTCGATCTTTATCTGCAGACCATCGAAATCTTCGACGTCGACTGGCTCACCGGCATGTCGGTGGGGGTGTACCCGCTGGAACGTGTCGAAGCCAGCACGGTCGTGCCGGAACTCGAGAAGATCTTCGGCGAAGGTGGCCCGACGCCGCTCGCCGGCCTGTTCCGGTTCATGCCGATCGACCGAATCAACGCGGTGATGGTGATCACGCCGCAACCCGATTACCTCGATCGTGCCCAGGAATGGGTCTACAAGCTCGATCGCGGCGGCAGCGATTCGGGCGCGCAGTTGTTCGTCTATTACGTCAAGAACGTCAAGGCCGACGATCTCGCCGAAAAGCTGAGCGAAGTCTTCACCGGGTCCGCCGGCAAGAGCGCCAGCAACAAGCCCAAGGGCGTGGGTGGCGTGGCACCCGGTTTGCAGCCGGTCGAGGTCAAGAGCCTGTCCGACCGCAATGACGAAAAGGCCGCCAGCGAGCAGGCTTCGCCGACTCCGACCCCTTCCCCGGCCGGCGGTGACGGCATCGGCATTGTCGAGAGCGAGAACATCCGGATCTCCTCGATCGAGGAAAGCAACGCGTTGATGATCCGCGCCACGCCCGGCGAATACGACTCCATTCTCGGTGCCATCAAGCGCCTCGATATCGTGCCCTTGCAGGTCCACATCGAAGCAAAGATTCTTCAGGTTGATCTCACCAACAATCTGGCATTTGGCGTGAACTGGTTTTTCGAGAA